>NZ_CP018760.1:2847438-4271158 GCF_001913155.1 Maribacter hydrothermalis | reverse complement strand
AATAAATTATACACTTTTAATGGTTAGCGTTGAGCTATAGGTGATTATAAAAATCATTATAGGTTCTCATTCAACTGGGACAAATATGTGAACAATTTATTGAAAAAAAAAATCGATTGTCATTGAATTTGACCTTTTTTTTTCTCATGTTCGTTTACTCAATAGGGGAGCTTTTAAATATATACTTTTTACTTCAATTAAATGCGTACAAACGAAATTTCTTTTAGAATTAGATACAGTGAAACTGACCAGATGGGGGTTGTCTATCATGGTAACTATGCTCAATATTTAGAATTAGCAAGAGTAGAATGGTTAAGAGCGTTGGGTATTTCTTACAAAAACATGGAGGAAGGCGGAATAATGCTTCCGGTAATCAGTTTATCGATAAAATATTTGAAGCCAGCTTTGTATGACGATTTAATAACTGTTAAAGTTATTTTGAACAAAAAACCTGCGGTACGAATAGAATTTGATTATGAAATTACGAATGAAGCAGGAGAATTATTGGCTACGGCAAATACGGTTTTGGTTTTTATGGATATGAAACGTAAAAGACCGACTAAATGTCCTCAATTACTTTTAGATAAATTGAAGTATTAGAAACTACACAATTTCCTTTATATCCAGTTTATGATGAGCCTTTAAAAGTTTCAATGTTTTCATGAAATCACTTTTATTGATAGACAGAATCATTTTACATTTAAGATGTAAATCTTGCGATACTATATTCAATTGATGTTTTTTTACCAAACGCATAACAATATCCATTTCTGAATATTCAAAAGTAACTGATAATTGTTGTTGTAGGACTTTGGTAATTATAGCAGCATTTTCTAAAGCTAACTTAGCTGCTTCTTTGTACGCACTTATTAATCCCCCAATACCTAATTTTGTACCGCCGAAAACACGAACTACGGCCACCAAGGTATTAGTTACGTCAAAAGATTGTAGTTGACCATAAATGGGCATGCCGGCAGAGTTGTTTGGTTCGCCATCGTCATTTGCTCTATATGATTTGGTCTCAACACCCATTTGCCAAGCGTAACATACATGATTTGCGGTTGGGTACTCTTTTCTTAACGCTTCGATATGTTCTTTAATAGTGTCTTCATCAGAAACCGGAAAGCAATAGCAATAAAACTTGCTCTTTCGCTCTTTGAACATAATAGGCTCAGATGGTTTAGAGATAGTTCTGTAGGTATCCATTAGAAGGTTTAATTTAAAGGAAAGTCCTTAATTGCTGACCAAATGCGACCAGAATAATACTAAATATAGCCAATCCTATTCCCAACCAGTTTTTGACCGTTAAGCGTTCTGAAAAAAGTAAAATGCCCAATAAAGTTGAGAACATTACTATTGCCACATTGTTGATAGTAAAAACCGATGCACTGTTCCAAGTAGGATGTTGTAGCGCTTTTAATAAAAAGTAGATGGAAAAATAATTAGGTATTCCCAAGCATACACCGCCAATTAAATTTTTAAAATTTACTTTTAATCGCTGTTGGGTAGATTTGAATCCGATGAAAAATAAACCGAATATTCCTGCGGATGCAAAAACCGTAGCAGAGAATAGTGCATATTCATCTTCTGGCATATGTGCATCTTGAAAATATTTTATGCTGGTATCAATGGTACCCGAACCAATAAAAACTAAGACAGGTAAGGCAAAAGCCCATTTCTCCGCTTTTATCTTCTTTTCCTTTAACGATGTAAAATAAACGGCAAACAAGGCAAGTACAATTCCTATGATTTCTAAAGCTCCAAGAGATTCTTTATAATAAAACACTCCGAATAAAACCGGTATGGTAAGTGACATTTTGGTGGCGACAGAAGCAACAGATACACCTAACTTCTGCGAGGTTGCAGCCATCAAATTAAATATAAGTATAAAAAGAAGACCTAGGGCAATGCTTCCCCAAAACCAACTTTTTTGAGGTATGACGGCAAGGTCTATTGGCGCTTTATAGTAGATTAGTCCAACAGTACAAGCAATAAAATAATTGGTGATTATTGCATATATCGTTTGAACTTCATATTTGACATATAATTTAAAAATGACGAAAATTAAACTTGAAAATAGAATGCTAAGTGCTAAATACAACATTTAGAGATGCCTTAAAGTTTCGAGTACATCTTCTTTGCCTACTTGCAGGTTCCAACAGTGAATTCCAAGTTTAGAAGCGCTATCTGCATTCTCTTTTGAATCATCAATGAAAAAAGTCTCATCAGCAATTAAATTATTTTCTTTTAAAACAAATTCATAAATATCTGCATTAGGTTTACGCATTTTCATTTCTTGGGACAGATAGAAAACTTCAAAGCAGTTTTTAAACCTGTTAAACCGGTCTATTCCCATAGACTCTTTTACTTTATCTATATGCAAATTATTGGTGTTGCTTAATAAGAACAATCGATATTGGTTGTCGTTCTTTAATTTTTCGATGAACTTTAATCGTTCTTCAGGGAAATCTAGGATAATTGAATTCCATGCGTCTTTAATTTGTTCTTTAGTTGCACTTGTAAAAATTGCCTGTAGTTGATTCACAAATTCGTCGGACTCCATTAAGCCCATTTCATATTCTTTAAAGATGGTATCTAATTCCGGAGTTAATTCAGTGAATCCGAATTTGGCCATTTCTAATAAAGGAGCTTGTTTATCTAGATTGATGAATATGTCACCAAAATCAAATATGATGTTTTTAATCATTTCGTACTATGGTTAGTTGATCGGTTAAAATTTGAATTTGTTGTTGGGTGTGGCCTACAATTTTTGGTGCGGCTATACCTTTGGTAAAAGAGTTCGCGCCTCTAAAAATTCGAGCTTCATCCCACAGGTTAGCTTCAATAAAACTTTGTAGTGTTTGTGATCCACCTTCGATTATGACGCTTTGTATTTGTTCTTCATACATCATGTTACACAGCTGTTGCGGTACATCAGAATTAAAATTGATGATTTTATAAGTTATTCCTTCTATATCTGCTTTGCGATCAGTAATTTCTGTGCAGATTATGGTTTTTTGTTTACAATCAAACACATGAAAATCAGAAGGAATCTTCAAGCTTCTATCTAAAACAATGCGTGTAGGTGCTTTGCCAGCCCAATCTCTTAAGTTTAATTGTGGATTATCGGCCAAAACTGTTTTAGTGCCAGCTAAAATTCCTGCTTCTTCACTTCGCCATTTGTGCACTAATTGTCTCGATTTGGTATTGGTAATCCAATAGGGTTTTTTTTCTTCTTCGCGTTTGGTAGGTTCGGGAGCAATAAATCCGTCAGCCGTTTCTGCCCATTTTAAAATGATATAGGGTCGTCTTTTAGTAAAAAATGTAAGAAAACGTTTATGGTGTTCTAGGCATTCTTTTTGTAAAACACCGATCTTAACTTCACAACCTGCTTCTTCAAGTTTCTTAATTCCGTTACCGGCTACTTTTTCATGTGGATCTTTAATTCCTATGACAACTCTAGGGATTCCCATTTTTATAATCAAGTCTGCACAAGGTGGCGTTTTTCCGTAATGGGAACAAGGTTCTAAAGTCACATAAAGGGTAGATGATTTTAATAATGAGGAGTTCTTAACAGAATTTATAGCATTAACCTCAGCGTGAGAACCACCATAAGCACTGGTAAATCCTTCGCCAATAATAGTATTATCACAAACAATTAAAGCGCCTACCATTGGGTTGGGTGCGGTAATGCCTAGTCCGTTATTTGCTATTTGTACGCAACGAAGCATATAGTTTTCATCAATAGAAAGATCATCTAATTGTAACGGCATTTTTTTATTACGGGCTAGATTATTATTGAACATCAAACTTTACCTTTATATGCATATCCCGTATCTTCACACCTCAAAAATAATACTTTAATACCTATTGTCTTGTTTCTATGGAAAATGTAATTATTCGGGAAATCAGAAAGGAAGATAACCCACACGTAGCTAAAGTTATACGGCAAGTATTAACGGATTTAGGGGTGCCAAAAGTGGGTACAGCTTATGCGGATCCTTCATTAGATAAAATGTTTGAGCATTATGATAAACCAAAGGCTACTTATTTTGTAATAGAAGAAAATGGTTTAATATTAGGTTGTGCAGGTGTTGCTCAATTGGATAATTATGAGGGAAATGTATGCGAACTTCAGAAAATGTACTTTTTGGAGGCAGCTAGGGGTAAAGGTGTAGGTCATAAAATGATTACAGTTTGCATAGAGCGTGCCAAAGAATATGGTTTTGATGCCTGTTATTTAGAGACCATGCCATATATGGAGGCTGCCCAAAAATTATATACGAAAATGGGTTTTGAATACATAGATGCCAGAATGGGCGATACAGGTCATTATTCTTGTCCCGTTTTCATGCTTAAAACCTTGTAGTTGTGCTTTTAAGGGAGATTAAAAATATTTTTCATACCGAGTTAGATGTTCTTTACGGGAAAGAAGAAGTCAATAGTTTCTTCTATTTGCTTATTGAGCACTATTTTGATTTAGAACGCTTTGTATTAGCTATTCAGCCAGAGTTAGTTATTGATAAAGAGCAGGAGACTATTATTTTCAATGCCTTATCAAAATTAAAATTAGAAAAACCTATACAACATATTATAGGCACAGCATATTTTATGGACCTGGATTTTAAGGTTAATAAAAATGTATTGATACCCAGACCAGAAACCGAAGAATTGGTCCGTTGGATTTTAGATGATTTTAAAACTGCAGCTAAAACGTTGACCATTTTAGATATGGGTACAGGAAGCGGGTGTATTCCGATTTCTTTGGATAAAAACCTGACGGATGCAAAAGTTTTTGGGTTAGATATTTCTTCGGACGCCTTAGAAGTAGCTAAGGAAAATAACGGATTGCTGAATGCCAGTGTCGAGTTTATACAGGCAGATATATTCTCTTTAAAAAATGGAACCTCAGTAAAAGAATTAAATCAGAAATTTGATATCATTATTTCTAATCCGCCGTACGTGAGAGAATTAGAAAAAGCAGAAATGAAAAAAAATGTTATAGACCATGAACCTAGTTTAGCACTTTTTGTACCTGATAATGACCCGTTAAAATTTTATAACGTTGTGGTTAATTTTGCAGCAGACCATTTGAATAAAAATGGTTGTTTGTATTTAGAAATCAATCAGTATTTAGGAGAAGAAACTAAGCAGTTATTATTAGACTCTAATTTTAAGACTATAGAGTTAAGGAAAGATATGTTTGGTAATGACCGAATGATAAAAGGAACAAAAAAATGAAAAGTATTGTAGTGTTTTGCGGTAGCAGCGAAGGTGTCAATTCTGAATATGGTTCGAAGGCGTATGAATTGGGAGAGACTTTCGCAAAGAAAACTATTGAGCTGGTGTATGGTGGAGCCAAAATAGGCATCATGGGTAAAGTAGCTATGGGAGTATTGAACAATGGCGGAAAGGTAGTCGGTGTCATTCCCGTATTCTTGAGAAAGAAAGAAGTGGTTCATGAAGGATTAACAAAATTGATTGTGACCCAAAATATGCATGAGCGTAAATTGAAAATGCATGACCTATCTGACGGAATACTAATGCTACCTGGCGGTTTCGGAACACTAGAGGAGTTTTTTGAAATGTTGACCTGGTCGCAATTGGGGCTGCATCAATATCCGATAGGAATACTCAATACAAACGGATTTTACGATTCGCTGTTAAAGATGATGCACGACATGGTCAGCGAAGGATTTGTAAAACAAGAACATATAAATACTATTTTGGTAGATGAAGAAATAGATGCATTGTTAGAAAAAATGGAAAACTATATACCGTTACCGACACCAAAATGGATAAATAAAGAGCAGCTTTAGGGAATATGAAATCAAAAATAGAAGCACTAAGAAAAGAATTACGCGAGCATAATCATAATTACTACGTGTTGGATAACCCGACCATTTCTGATTATGATTTTGATATGAAATTGAAAGAATTACAGGAGTTGGAAGCAAAGCATCCAGAATTCTATGATGCCAGTTCACCGTCTTTGCGAGTTGGTGGCATGATTACCAAAAATTTTGCAACGGTAGTTCATGAACACAGAATGTATTCCTTGGATAATTCGTACTCTAAAGAAGATTTAGAAGATTGGGAGAAACGTATTCAGCGTAATTTAGGTGATGTGCCTGTAGCTTTTACGTGCGAGTTAAAATATGACGGTGCATCTATCAGCATTACTTATGAACAAGGGAAATTGGTAAAAGCAGTTACACGAGGAGACGGAATACAAGGAGATGATGTCACAAATAATATTAAAACCATTAAGTCGGTTCCACTTCAACTAAAGGGAGATTACCCGGATAAGTTTGATATTCGTGGAGAAATTGTATTGCCGTTTGACGGATTCATAAAAATGAATGAAGAACGGATTGCCAATGGCGAAGAGCCCTATATGAACCCAAGAAATACAGCGTCAGGTAGTTTAAAACTTCAGGATAGTAGTATGGTGGCGCAAAGACCTTTAGATTGTTTATTGTACAGTATTGTTGGTAGAAACCTGAATATCGACTCTCAATATCATATGTTGGAAAAAGCCCGTGAATGGGGTTTTAAAGTGCCAACAGTAGCAAAGCTTTGCCAGACCACAGATGAAGTTATGGCATTTGTAGAAGAGTGGGACGTAAAACGCCATGAATTGCCTTATGAGACGGACGGAGTAGTAATAAAAGTAAATAGTCTTCAGAATCAAGAAGAATTAGGATTTACCGCCAAAGCGCCTAGATGGGCAATGGCATATAAGTTTAAGGCGGAGCAAGTTTTTACTACGCTTAATGAAATTACATATCAAGTTGGGCGTACAGGGGCAATAACTCCCGTGGCAAATTTAGAGCCTGTGTTATTAGCGGGTACAACGGTAAAGAGAGCATCGCTACATAATGCGGACCAAATAGCTAAACTTGATATTAGAGTTGGTGACACTGTTTTTGTAGAAAAAGGAGGAGAAATCATTCCGAAGATTATAGCCGTTGATTTATCCAAAAGACCAACAGGTTCAGAACCAACGGAGTACATACATCAGTGTCCCGAATGTGGAACAGAGCTTACTAGAACAGAAGGTGATGCCAAACATTATTGCCCTAACGAATATGGTTGTCCGCCACAGATAACAGGGCGTATACAGCATTTTATATCGAGAAAGGCAATGGATATAGAAGGATTGGGTGGTGAGACGGTAGAGCTGCTATTTAAAGAAGGTTTAATAGATGATTATGCCGATTTGTATAAACTCACTAAAGAAGATGTGTTGCCTTTGGAACGTATGGCTGAGAAGTCTGCCGAGAATTTAGTAAAAGGAGTATCAGAATCGGTACAAGTACCTTTTGAGCGTGTATTGTTTGCGTTGGGTATTCGCTTTGTAGGGGAGACGGTAGCAAAGAAATTGGCAAAGGCGTATAAGAATATAGATGCCTTGAAAGAAGCTACGTTAGAGCACTTAACATCGGTAGATGAAATAGGGGAGCGTATAGCACAAAGCGTAATCGACTTTTTTGCAAACAAAAGGAATATTGATGCTATTGAAAGATTACGTAGCTACGGAGTGCAATTAGAAATATCTGCAGAGAAATTACAAAACCAGACCGATATGCTTTCGGGTAAAACCTTTGTGGTTTCTGGTGTGTTCGAGATTTTGAGTAGAGACGAGCTTAAAAAGAAAATCGAAGATAATGGCGGCAAGGTTGGTTCTTCGATATCTTCAAAAACTTCTTTTTTAGTTGCAGGTGATAAAATGGGACCAAGTAAGCGTACCAAGGCGGAGAGCTTAGAAATTCCTATTATTAGTGAGCAAGATTTTATAAATATGTTAGGATAAACAATTATGGATGTTTTTACAATAATTTCAGTACTAGTATTTCTTTCGGCAATTTTTGGTTACATAAATGCCCGATTTTTAAAATTGCCGAACAGTATTGGTTTAATGCTGATTACTATTGTTTTTACCTTGGTCGTTTTTGTTATAGGCTATGTAGACGATACCTTGATAAATGCCGAACGATATATTATTACTCAAATAGATTTTAAATCTGTACTTCTAGATATTATGTTGAGTTTTCTGTTATTCGCAGGAGCACTTCATACCAATTTTGAACAATTAAAAGTACAACGTTGGCCTATACTGGTCTTCTCAACACTAGGTGTGTTAGTTTCCACTTTTCTAGTGGGTACGGGTATGTACTATTTATTGCAGTTGTTGGGTATGAATATCTCTTTTATTTATTGTCTGCTGTTCGGGTCTTTAATATCACCCACAGATCCTATCGCAGTTTTAGGAATTTTGAAGAAAGCGGGAGCACCTAAAAAGTTAGAAACTAAAATAGTAGGGGAGTCGTTGTTCAATGACGGAGTAGGGGTCGTGGTATTCTTAACAATCTTTCAATTGGCTTCAGCCACTGAGGTGCCAGTAACTCCTTTAGATATTATAGAGCTTTTTGGTATTGAGGTTATTGGTGGTTTAGCTCTTGGTCTTGCTCTTGGTTGGGGAACATATAAGTTGATGCGTTCTATTGATGATTATGACATAGAAGTAATCATCACCTTGGCAACGGTTATGGTGGGTACATTAATTGCTCAAAAATTTCATTTATCGGCTCCTTTGGCAATGGTAGCAGCTGGTTTAGTGGTGGGTAATGATACCGTTCGTAATTCTGCCATGTCAGAAACAACGGAAACCTATGTAGATAAATTTTGGGAGCTTTTAGATATTCTTTTGAATACACTTCTATTTGTTTTGATAGGGATGGAAATGCTCGTGTTATCCTTTAAAACAGAATATGTAATTGCCGGATTATTGGCAATTCCGTTAGTACTTATTTGTCGTTATTTATCATTATTGATTCCCATTAAATTCTTTGAAAAAAAATTAGATTTTATTCCGAAAACTAATTTGGTAATGACCTGGGGTGGATTGCGTGGTGGTATATCCATAGCACTGGCATTAGGTTTATCTGATGAGATGCATAGAGATGCATTTTTGGTGATTACGTACATTGTAGTGGTATTCTCCATTATAGGGCAAGGATTAACCGTAGAGAAGCTAATAAAACGCGTAGTAAAATGATACCGAAGACTTATCCAGAATTCGAAAAGAGTTTAGAGTTGTCTCAAGTGCCAGAAGAATGGACGGACGGGCTAAAAGCTGCTTGGTATGATGCAAAAGGAGATTGGGAGTCTTCCCATAATATAGCTCAAGATATGCACAATACCTTGGGTAGTTGGTTACATGCCTATTTACACAGAAAGGAAGGCGACCGTTTTAATGCAGGATATTGGTATCGTTTGGCGAAAAAGGAATATCCAACAATTACTCTAGATGAGGAGTTAAAGTCAATCGTAGATTATATAATAGCGAAATAAATATTGCTCACAAAATTATTTAGCTTTATAAGCTTCTAAACTATAACCCGATATTCTCTCAAAAGTTTTTATGAAATCACTATTGTTATTGAAACCACATGCAGAAATAAGAGCATTTTGATCGTTTGATTTTAGGAAACCGGTATCAATTAGCTGTTTTGCTTTATTTACTCTAATCTTATTTCGGTAAGTTGTAAAGCTGACTCCTTTGGTTTGATAGAAAAAATAGGCAGCATGATAAGGTGGTACCTGTAAAAGTTCAGCACACGCCTGTAAATTAAAACCTTGTTTTAAAAATACTTCCTGTTTCTCTAGTTGTATTAATGTATTATTCAGTTCTTGATTATCCAATCCATATAACTGCTCGGATAAGGCAGAATTATTTGAAGTTGTGGATGAAACTACGAATTGATTTTTTGGAAATCCGTAGAGAATAGACGGGAAGTATAAAGGAACAATACTAATAACCAATAAGACTAAGAATAAAATTATTTGTAGGCTATGTAAACTTTTGGCGGTTACATATAATATGTTTGATCCTAAAAGCCTTTCAATTCCAAAAAATAGCGTAATCACTGCCATTAATATTAATGCTGTATAAAATAGAAGCAACCATCTATTGAGTTTAACCTTAAGTTGGTCTTTTTGGTTTAATGCTAAAAAGCGCTTTAACACGGAGCCTAAAGAAAGCAGATAAACCAAGAGCCATAAATGCCTTAAGCTATAATGCTCGTTTAATCTAAGTACACCATAGTGAGCGTTAAACCGCAATTCAGGAAAAGCAATGGCCTTATCGATTATCTGATTATAATCAGTGGCTGGTTTACTAAATACAATCACTAAATCTATTAGACTTAGAATAAAAGGAACGAATAGCAATAGGTATTGCCATTTCCATTTAAACTTATCTTCCATAATAGTTTTAAAATAGAAGTAAACAGGTATAGTAATTATACTATAAAGAAGAAGTGGCCAAAAATAGAACCATCTAAATTGAGCTAGTAATCCATCTGTAACAATGAAAGTTTGTAAGGCGTAAATGGAATAAATAAAGTAAAAAAGGGCAAGAAACTGCTGAGGTAATTTATTGACATTTTTTTTCAATAATAGCAAAACCGTAATAATAAATCCAAAAATTGCTATTAATAAGAATATAAAATTCATTTTTTTGAGCGTTTTATAAAAAATAATAAAACATTCAAATTTACAACATATCTTATTTTTATACTTATTTCAGACTAATTTACAATGGAACCTATCATTTTAGTTCATAAATAGGTGTACTAGCTTTAGAATTGGAGAGTAATAGCGCATAATCTAAAAAATCTAAAGTTGACATTTCTTTTACAGCATCACCGTTAGACTTTTCACCTTCCATAATCACTTCAATTAAATCGGGTTCGTTTATAGTGTATGGCGATTTTATGTTGTTTAGTTTAAAAAGTGTTCTGTCAGAAATTTTTGTATCCTTTAAATCTTGTATTCCTCTAAAAAATTCTTTCTCGTAATCACCAATTCCAAAGCCACCTTCAACAGTGTAACCAGTATAGTTTCCTGCATCGTCATACAATTCGTCCCATAAAACCTCACTGTTCGTATAATACCCTATAATTGTTAAAACTTTATTTCTCTCAAATATTTTGTTTTCAATTAATCGGGTGAAAAAATATGCGTATCCATTTGGTCCTTCTCTAGATTTTTCAATATGTGAAAACCCCATTCTTAAGAATTGCGCATTGTTCCTAAAATTATAGATTGAATCTAGAGCTAGGTAGTTCTCGTACATTACATTATCCCTATTGCGGTATTCATTCGAAAAATCAAATGAAATTTTTAGGTTTTTAATTATGTGAATTAGTTCAATCTCATTTCTAATAAACTTTTGATATTCAACTTTATTTGTTTCATAATCCTTAACAAAAAATTTCAAAATCTTATGAGCATAACTTAGATTTCCTAAACTGTAGCTTGTAGTATCGGAATTCACCATTTGTCGAATTTCTTTAATGGCTGGTCTTTCGTTTTTAGATTCTTTTAGTAATTCTAGAATATGCTTGGAAACATACTTGTAATTTACTTGTATGTCAATACCTACAATCGTTAGCTTATTTTTTTTTGGTAGGTCGTCGTTTAGTTTTTTTAATCTTTTCCATTTGTTATAGACTTCAATAGTTCGTTCTTGGGGCACCCGTATGCCTGATATAGTAACCAAATCTTTAAGTAAAAGGGTGTCTCCGGTCTTTAAGTACGTATTAAAATAATGGGCAATACTGTAATCGGTTTCGGGTAAATAATATTTAATTGATTGACTATAATTTAAAGACTTTAATAAAGTGATTTCAGCATCTTCTATTTTTGCACTACCGTGGTATGCGCCAAACCCAATAATAGAAAAGTCTTTTTCAGGAAACTGAAACTCAGCTGTAAATAAATCAAAGCGGTTGTTCCTTAAATATTCTTGTTTGTTTTGAGAATTTGCAGAGAAGCTTATAATTGTAAGTATTGTTATAAATAGATTTCTCATTTTAAAGGTTTCTTTAAAGATTGATGAAATTAGAAAATGTTACAATTTTTTAAAATAAAGTATTTAAAATTTAGTTCGGAAATAAATAAAAAAAATCGGAATTCAATAAAATTGAATTCCGAGTAAAAAATAAGAGTGAAATAATGTACTATATCATTTTAAAGTCTAAAAGCAATTCACCTTCAATAGAAGCTTGTAAGTGGTCTCCTTTAAATGTTTCTCCGGCACCTACTGCTGGTGTTCCGGTAAATATCATATCACCAGGATTTAATGTCATAAATTTAGAAACAAAGCTTATAATTTCTGCAAAGGTATAAATGATAAAGCTTGTGTTACCAACTTGCTTCTTTTCGCCATTGATAACTAAATCAAAATTGATATTGTCTAAATCAGGAAAGTTAGATATCGGCTTAAAACCGGAAATGGGTGATGCACCGTCAAAACCTTTGGACAAAGCCCATGGACCTTTTTTTTCTCTACTCGCCGTAAGCACATCTTTTGCAGTATAGTCAATACCAATTCCTATTTCGGAGATGTATGAATTTGCTTCTTTTAGAGAAACATTTTTAGCGGTTTTTCCAATTTTAACTACCAATTCAACTTCATAGATTAACTGATTTGTGATAGATGGATATTCCACATCTTTGCTATCTGTGACTAAAGAAGAGTCTGGCTTTGTAAAAATGATTTGCACATCATTTTTTAGGCCGTCGATTTCAGATTTATCGACTACATAATTCTTTCCAATTCCTATTATTTTCATTCAATTTAATTTGTTTGTTATTATTTTAAATATAGCGCAGTTAAAGTACTGAAATTGCTTAAGCTAAGCACAATGTAAGTTGAAATTAAAATTTTATTATTTTGTGTAATTACGAAGGTTCTATTGTTAACTTATTAATTATCGAAAAAAGGGAATTAAATAGCAAACGGAATT
The DNA here is from genome assembly GCF_001913155.1 of Maribacter hydrothermalis. Classification (GTDB taxonomy): domain Bacteria; phylum Bacteroidota; class Bacteroidia; order Flavobacteriales; family Flavobacteriaceae; genus Maribacter; species Maribacter hydrothermalis. The sequence continues at coordinate 4,258,340 of NZ_CP018760.1, read as the reverse complement.
AGTTTAACACTATAACTTTATGAATTAAAAATTAATTTATAATGATTTTTTTACCTATTTTAAGTTTAAACTAAAATAATGAAAAAGAGTTTTTGGATACTATTTAGCTCGGTATTGGTAACTGGAATTGCAATGGCCGTTAATAGTAATAGAATTAGTTTTGAGGAATATGAATCTTTAGATTTAAAGAAGGTTACAGCTAATGATGATTTTAATAAAATGATGGATGTATTAAGTCATAAGCGATGTGTTAACTGTCATCCTAATGATAATGTGCCAAAGCAAGGTGAAGATAGCCATCCTCATTATTTTGATATGAAAAGAGGTGAGGAAAATTTAGGATTTCAAGCAACAAAATGTACCACCTGTCATCAATCTGAAAACAATGAATATTCTGGTGTGCCGGGCGCACCACATTGGAGTTTAGCTCCTGCAAGTATGATGTGGGAAGGACTTTCTAGAGTTGAAATCGCAGAATCTATGATGGATCCAATTAGAAATGGCAACCGAAGCGCAGAAGATATTTTACACCATTTAACAGAAGATGAATTAGTGCTTTGGGCATTTAACCCTGGTGTAGATGCTGATGGTGTACCACGCGAAAAACCACCTTTAACAAAAGAAGACTATATTATGGCTGTAAAAAATTGGTTTGCTGCTGGGGCGGTAATACCAAAACCTTAGTAAAACTTGGATATGTAAATTAGCCTATTTAACGAGCTATTTACTTAAACTTCATAAAACATATAAATGAATATTACCTTTAATATTAATGGCAAGCAGCAATCAATTGAAATTACCGATGAAAACACACCGCTGCTATGGGTGGTAAGGGATGTTTTAAATCTAAAAGGAACAAAATTTGGTTGTGGAAAAGCAGCTTGTGGAGCATGTACTTTACATGTAGACGGGCAAGCGATTCGGTCTTGCTCTTATGCCGTAAAGTTTGTGGAAGGTAAAAATGTAACTACTATTGAAGGGTTGGGAACGCCAGAAAACCCGCATCCGGTACAGCAAGCATGGATAGATGAAATTGTACCACAATGTGGATATTGTCAAACTGGTTTTATTATGGCAACTGCTGCTTTGCTAAATAAAGTGCCTAATCCAACGGATGAAGATATTGATAATAATATTATTAATGTATGTCGTTGTGGAACTTATTATAGAATGCGAAAAGCAATACACCTTGCTGCCAAGTTAAATACTCCTGAAATTAGTTCTGAAATCCAAAATTCATAGTATCATGAGCAAAAGTGATAACAATAGAAAAACTGGGTCAAGAAGAAGGTTTTTAATACGAGGTGGTTTAGGCACTGTAGGTGTTTTTGCATTAGGAACATATTTGCTTAGAAACCCTATTAGAAGGTCCGTGTTAGGGATGGTGAATTCTATGGATTTAACGTATATGGGAGAAACAAGTAACCCAATGCTATGGTTCGAAATAACAAAAGATAACGTTATACTTTTATACTCTCCAAAAGTTGAAATGGGCCAAGGAATTTTTACAGGGCTAGCGCAAATGGCAGCAGATGAATTAGAAGTTGATATTGATAAAATAGAAGTAGTCCATGCTTCTTCTGCATCTGGTAATATTGATAGTTTTGGCACTGGTGGTAGTACTTCTATAGCCAGCCTTTGGCAACCATTACGGGAAATGGCTGCTACCATGAGAGAAATGGTTAAACATGAAGCAGCAAAAAAGTTAGGGGTAGAAATTAAAAATATTTCAGTTGAAAATGGAGTTGTTTCAGCTAATGGTAAATCATTGACCTATTCCAATGTAGTTGAAGGAGTAACCGATTGGAACATACCAGATGTGCCGCCGTTAAAAGAATTTAGCGGTTTTAAATATATAGGCAAACCTATTCCTAGGGTTGATTTAAAGGCCAAGGTGTATGGAGATCCTGTTTTTGGTATGGATGCACAAATGGCAAATATGTTATACGGCTGTGTAGTACGCCCAACTAAAATTGGAGCAAAATTTATCAGTGCTGATACAAAAAAGGCAGAGAATATGCCGGGCGTGGTTAAAATAGTGCATGAGGAAGATTTTGTAGGCGTAGTTGCTACTTCGTTAATTGAAGCAGAAAATGCAAAACATGCCATTGAGGTGGTCTGGGATGCACCAGCAAGTTTAAATACGGCAGACATAACCAAAATAATGACTGTAGGCAATGGTGTTTCTAGTATTATTCAAAAAGAGGGTGATGCACTAAAGGATGAAGAAGATGTTTATTCTTTAGAATTTAGAACACCAATAGGGGCCCATGCCCAAATTGAACCAAATGGTGTTTTGGCTTCAGTTGAAGGTGATAAGGCAATTATAAAAATAGCTACCCAAGTAATAGGTATTACAAGAAAAGAAGTAGCGCAACGTTTAGGTTTTGATGAAGAAAATGTAAATGTTATACCAACTTATCTTGGTGGAGGTTTTGGTAGACGATTACACACACCGCATGCAATCCAGGCAGCCGTAATGTCAAAAGCTGTTGGTAGGCCAGTTAAGTATTTCTTTAGCCGAAAAGAAGAGTTTCAACACGATATGTTTCGCCCTCCAACACATCATAGGATAAAGGGGAAATTAGGAGAGGATGGAATGCTAGTAGGGTTAGAGCATCATTTTGTATCGGGTGATGTCGGCAATAATTCGGCCTTGCTGCCTGCTATACTTCCAAAAATTTTAGGAGCAGATGTAGGTGCAATTCGAGGCGCTTTTATTCAATATACAAAAGTGCCCAATCATAGAACAGTATATTGGTATGTAAAATTACCTTTTGCTACAAGCTGGTGGCGAAGTCTAGGATTATTGGCAAATACATTCGCTATTGAAAGTTTTATAGATGAGATGGCCTTAAAGGCAAATAAGAATCCGGTAGATTTTCGTTTAGCGCACATAAATGATGATGAAGCCGGTACAAGGTTAAAAGATGTAATACAAGCTGCAGGTGAAAAAGCAGCATACACTGATGATGTACTTAATGGGCGTGCCATGGGATTTGCTGCTTCAGTTGATGCGGGAACGCCATGCGCACATGTAGTAGAAGTTTCTATTGAAAATAATGAAATTAAAGTGCATAAGGTAACGGTTGCCTTAGACCCGGGTATTGCAGTTAATCCGGATCAAGTAAGAGCACAATGTGAGGGTTGTGTAATAATGGGAATCAGTGCATCTATGTTTGAGCAAATGTATGTTGAAAACGGAGAATTATTACCTACTATCTATGGTCCTTATGAAATGGCCTTAATGAAACATTCCCCAAAAGAAATTGATGTTGTATTGCTGCAAGGTGTTAACAAACCTGGACCAGTGGGTGAACCCCCATTAGGGCCTATAGCGGCGGCTATAGGTAATGCTGTACGCAGACTTACTGGAGAAAGACTTACTGAATTACCGCTAAAATTAAGTTGATTAATTAAGGTTTATCGGTGATGGTCTTTTATAAAGTATGAATTTTACTTTTAAGTAATAATTATATCAATTTGTGGGTGTAATGTAATTTATAATTCCGGCTTTTTTATAACAACTTTTTAAAACAAACACTGTTGGCTATGTTCTCGTATGGCGGGTAGTTAGTAGTAATTTTGTAATTATTCTTTTTGTAAAGTGCTATGGCCTCAGGTTGGCGTAGTCCGGTTTCAAGAATACTATAGGTGAACTTTTCTTCTAAAGCCCATTTTTCTAATTCTTGTAAAATTAAAGATGCCAAACCTTTTCCACGAAAATTTGGTAAAACAAACATTCTTTTTACTTCTACAGAATCCTTGTTGAAAATTTTAAATGCTCCGCAAGCTACCGGCACTTTATTTATGTATAGGACTACACAATGTTTTAAATGAACAACACCATTGAATTGGGCGTAGAATGCATTTTCTTCGCCGTCACGAATAGCTAAGTCGGCATCTAGCATGGCAACCAATTCTAGAAAATGCTCATTGCTACTTGTTGTTCTTTTTATATGGCTCATTTGTAGTATTAAAATTAGACTTTAATGGTATAGCCATCTGCTACCGTGGTTTCGTTATTGAAATAAAAATCTATTCGTCCAAGATTAACACCAAAACAACCCACTTGGTTTACCAGAATATCTCTACCAGCGCCGTTAGTAACAACGGTAGGTTTGTCTAAGAATGTATGAGTATGGCCACCAATAATTAAATCGGTGTGTTTGGTTTTTTTTGCCAGTTTTAAATCATCCGGCTTTTGTTCTAAATTATACTCATAACCTAAATGCGACAGGCATATGACTAAATCACATTTTTCCACTTCTTTAAGTTTGGTTTCCATATCTATAGCGACTTCAAATGGGTTAATAAAAACGGTTTCTTTATACAATTGTTTTGTTACTAAACCGTCTAATTGAATCCCTAAACCATAGACACCAACTTTAATTCCATCTTTTTCATAAATTTTATATGGCTTTGTTAATCCGTCTAAAACCGTATTGGAAAAATCGTAGTTAGCACTCAAGAAATTAAATTTTGCATAGGGCATTTGCGCTAAAAGACCATCAATACCATTATCAAAATCATGATTACCTATAGTGGTCGCATCATAATTGAGCATACTCATTAGCTTAAATTCTAACTCACCTCCATAAAAATTGAAGTAGGGAGTACCTTGGAAAATATCACCGGCATCAAAAAGCAATGTATTTGGGTTTTCTTGTCTAATACTATGCACCAATCCGGCTCTTCGAGCTAATCCCCCTAAACCAGGAAAATCGGCATGGTCATTTGGGAAAGCATCCACATGGCTATGAACATCATTTGTGTGCAAAATAGTAATATGCTTATTTCTGGGCGAATCGCAAGAATTTAAAGATAAGCCTCCTAGGGTTAATAGACTTGATGTTGCAGCAGTATTTCTTATAAACTTCCTTCTATCCATCTTACTGTAATTGATAATATCTTAAATCTATTTTTGGTGATAGCGTATCTATTTTAGAAAAGAAATCTATCATGGTATTTCGTATTTTATAGTTAGTTTCGGTTATAGAAAGGGCATCTTTAAAAAAATTCATATTATCACCACCCTTCACTAAATAATCCGAGGTTGCAACAAAATAAGATTTATCGATGTCTAAAGGTTTACCACCTATTGTAAATGTATTGACGGTAGTATCTTTATTTAAAATAATTTGAACCCCGGCAACTGGGTGTGCTCTTTTCGATTTAATTAAATAGTCTACCATTTTTAAAAGCGACTTTCCCTTTAACTCAACTACGACTACCGTATTTTCAAAGGGCATAACTTCATAAGCAGTTCTTGCAGTGACATTTCCTTTAGATATAATAGCACGAATACCGCCGTGGTTCAGGAGTACTAAATCTATTGAATTACCTGTTCTTTTTTTGAAAACAGAATTGGTTTCGCTTAGCACAATATCGGCCATTAGATTGCCGGCGGTAGTATTGTAAATGCCATCTGTTTTAGATATAGTGTATGGAGCATAAGCAACTACGCTATCTAAAATTCCCTCAACACGATCATGATAAGGTTGAATAAATTTCTGTATACTATCAACAATTTGATACGAACTGTCAATAGCTATTTGCTTGCCAGTCAATTTTGTAACCTGTTCTGTTTCAGTATTGCAGGATCCTAAATAAAATAATGTTACAAATATAACATAATGTTGTATTTTTAAATAACCAAAGTGTTTTAACTTCGCCATAGAGTTGCAGGGATATTATTTACATTTGTGTAAATGTAAAAATACATGTTTTTAAAAGGAATTAAGGACAAGTTGAAGCGGAAATCTGGCCGTAAAATATTAAAACAGTTGGTGTTGACGCCAGTTTCTGTAGCTCGAGGTAATAAAGGTATACGTTCTGTAGGTTGTATTGTTGATTTGGACAAGTTTGAAAAGACCGAGGTGTTTTATCAGTTTCAAGAAGAATTTTCACTACATCCTAATGCGGTTAAAATTATTGGGTATAAACGGTATTATGACAAGAACTCTCCCTATGCCACTCCTGTCTTTTCAGATAAAGATTTAGGGTGGAAAGGAGAAATAGAAAACAGTTACGCTCTAGAATTTTTAGGTCGCGAATATGACCTTCTGGTAAATTATTATGAAGAAGATAACCTGTTATTGAACTTATTGTCACTGAAGACTAAAGCTCGTTTAAAAGTAGGATTTAAAGATGTTGGTCCTACATATAATGATTTAATGATAGATACACCGTTAAACGACTTTATGGTATTTAAGAAAGAATTAAAAAAGTACTTAGGCATTTTTAAAGAGATTTAAATATGAAAGAATTACAAGGTGCAGGTGTAGCATTGATAACACCTTTTAGAAAAGACGGTTCTGTAGATGTGGAAGCTCTTAAAAGAGTTGTAGCCTTTAATATTGAAGGTAATATTGATTATTTAGTAGTGCTTGGTACCACGGCAGAGTCTGTTACCTTGTCAAAAGCCGAAAAACAATTGGTAATGCATACCGTAGAAGAGGCAAATGCGGGTATTTTGCCTTTAGTAATAGGTATTGGAGGGAATAATACAATGGCTTTAGTAGAGGAAATTAAGACAACGGACTTATCTGCTTATACGGCCATATTGTCCGTTTCTCCATACTACAATCGTCCTACCCAAGAAGGCATATTTCAGCATTTTAAGGCACTTTCAGAAGTATCGCCATTACCATTAATTATCTATAATGTACCGGGAAGAACAGGAAGTAATATGCTTCCAGAAACTGTGGTGCGTTTAGCGAAAACTTTTGGGAATATAGTAGCGGTTAAAGAAGCTTGTGGTGATATGTCTCAAGTGTTAGAATTAATTTCTAAAAAACCAAAGGACTTTTTAATACTTTCTGGCGATGACATTACTGCTTTGCCTACAATAGTAGCAGGTGGTGATGGAGTTATTTCGGTCATAGGTCAAGGTTTGCCAGAGGAGTTTTCTAAAATGGTGCACGAAGGGTTAAATGGTAACACCGAAGTAGCCTATAGCTATCATTATAAAATGCAAGAAGGGATGAAGTTGATTTTTGAAGAAGGAAATCCTGCTGGTATAAAAGTTATTATTGAATATTTAGGATTGGCCAAACCTTTTGTAAGATTGCCATTGATAACGGCAACCGATGCCTTAAAGCATAGAATTGTTTCTTTTATGGAATCTATGATTAGAGTACCCGCATAAATGTTCGTTAAATCTTCGCCAAAAAGGACTTTGATCCCACATATAGCCTGTATTTTTATTGATTTAAAATGTTTTTTATATCCATTGATAATTACTAATTTTGCAAAATGTTTTTTAAAATGAGGCGAATATTTCCAATTCTATTGATTGCCATAGCTTTACAATCTTGTAGTGAGTACCAAAAGGTGCTTAAGAACGATGATGTTAAAGCCAAGTATGATTTAGCTGAAAAGTACTACGAAGAAGGTGATTTTAAAAGAGCCAACCGATTGTATGAGCAAATTGCACCAAAGTATGTAGGCAAGCCACAAGGGGAACGAGTAATGTTCTTTTTATCGAATAGTTATTTTCAACGAGGAGATTTTAATATGGCCGGATACCAATTAGAACGTTTTATAAAATCGTATCCAAAAAGTGATAAGGTAGTTGAAGCTTCTTTTTTAGGAGCTAAAAGCTATTATAAATTATCACCAGATTACTCTTTAGATCAAACAGAAACAGATAAAGCATTATTGAAATTACAGAATTTCATTAATACCTATTCTGAATCTGAGTATTTTGCTGAAGCAAATGCTATGGCGCAAGAGCTTACGGATAAGAAAGAGAAAAAGGCCTTTGAAATAGTAAAGCAATATAATAAGTTAGGCGAATTCAACTACGACATGCTTAAGTCCGCAGTTGCTGCAAGTGATAATTTTGTTTCAGATAATCCTGGTTCAAAATACAGGGAAGAAGCTATGTTTGTTAAATTAGATGCCTTAACGCATATGGCAATGAACAGTTTTGAAAGTTTAAAGACAGAACGATTAAAAACGGCAAAAGCAGCTTACAATACTCTTAAAAAGAAGTATCCAGAATCTAAATTCGATAAAGAAGCTACTAACTTAATCGAGAAAATAAACAAAGAATTACAACGTTTGGAACCTCAAATAGTTGAATCAAAATAAATAAATTTATTATGAATATGAACGATTTAAAAAACTCTAAGGCAGCAGTATCAACTGTTACTATTAACCGTAACGAGTTCGATAAGCCTACAGAAAATATCTACGAGGCTATTTCTATTGCTTCAAAACGTGCTGTTCAGATTAACTCTGAAATTAAAAAAGAACTTTTAGAGAAATTAGAAGAGTTTGCCACATATAGCGATAGTTTAGAAGAAGTTTTTGAAAACAAAGAACAAATCGAAGTATCTAAGTTTTATGAGAAACTACCAAAGCCACATGCTATGGCGGTTGAAGAATGGTTAATGGATAAAATCTACCATAGAAATACAGCAAAAGACGCATAAGAAATATGTTAAACGGCAAGAACATTCTTTTAGGAATTACCGGAGGAATTGCTGCTTATAAAACAACATTCTTAGTACGTTTATTTATAAAAGCTGGCGCTAACGTTAAGGTTATACTTACCGATAGTGCCAGCTCTTTTGTGTCCCCACTTACCCTAGCTACCTTAGCAAAAAATCCGGTTGTACTAGATTTTGTAAAGACTGAGGAAAACACAATAGATTGGAACAATCATGTAGAAATGGGACTTTGGGCGGATCTAATTGTTATTGCCCCAGCAACGGCCAATACCATGTCTAAAATGGCAACAGGTAACTGTGATAACATTTTAATGGCGACATATTTATCGGCTAAATGTCCGGTTTTTATAGCTCCAGCAATGGATTTGGATATGTATAAGCATCCAAGTACTAAAAATTCCTTAGCCGCACTAATATCTTTTGGTAATAAAATTATACCAGCTACAAGTGGAGAGCTTGCTAGCGGATTACATGGTGAAGGCAGAATGGCTGAACCTGAGGAAATCATAAATTTCATAAAAAAACAACTTACGGAAGGATTACCATTATTGGGTAAAAAAGTATTGATTACCGCGGGGCCAACATACGAAGCTATAGATCCTGTTCGCTTTATAGGAAACCATTCTTCAGGTTTAATGGGTTTTGAACTAGCTAAAACAGCGGCGAATTTTGGAGCAGACGTTTATTTGGTCACTGGGCCCACCCATCTTACTATAAACCATGATAATATTCATGTGGTAAAAGTTGTTTCTGCGGACGATATGTATCATAGTGCTCAAATGTATTACGATAATTCGGACATCGTAATTTGTGCGGCCGCAGTTGCGGATTACAGGCCTAAATCAGTTGCTGAACAGAAGATTAAGAAATCTGATGAAACTTTTAATATTGCGCTAGTTAAAAATAAAGATATACTGATGACATTTGGTCAACATAAGAAAAATCAATATTTAGTAGGATTTGCCTTAGAAACCGAAAATGAAGTCGAAAATGCCATAGGTAAACTAAAACGTAAAAATTTAGATGCCATTGTCTTAAATTCCATGCAAGATAAAGGTGCTGGTTTTGGCGGTTCTACCAATAAAATTTCTTTTATAGATACCAATTCAACGATAACAACGTTTGAACTAAAGACCAAGGCAGAAGTTGCCGTGGACATCTTTAATGAAATTATTAAAAGACGTTATGCGTAATTTTTTTATTCTTCTAATGATATGCCTTGCTGGTACTCTTACAAGAGCTCAGGAATTGACTTGTACAGTTACTGTTAATTCAGACCAATTATCTCAAGGAGACCTTCAGGTATTTAAAACATTGGAACGTTCGTTAAACGATTTTGTAAATAAAACAAAGTGGACCAATAGGGTTTATAAAGAAAACGAGCGTATTAATTCGCAAATGTTTATTACTATTACCGAATACGAATCCAACCGATTTAAGGGTAATATTCAAATTCAATCTTCAAGACCCGTTTACAATACATCGTATTCTACGCCAGTTTTTAATTATAAGGACAACCAATTTAATTTCCAATATATTGAATTTCAGCCTTTAATATTTAACGATAATCAATTCGAATCTAATTTGGTAAGTGTACTGTCGTACTATGTTTATATTATTTTAGGTCTTGATGCGGATACTTTTTCCTTAGAAGGTGGTACTGATTTTTACAGAAAAGCTCAGAATATAGTAACCTTGGCACAAGGAAGTAATTCTGCAGGTTGGAGCCAATCTTCAGATTCTAACCGAAGTAGATTTGAGTTAGTAGACAATCTATTGTCAAATACGTATAGAGAATACCGAATTGCCATGTATAATTATCATAGAAAAGGATTGGATATTATGTCTGATAATAATAGTACGGGCAAACAGATTATTGCGGGTACTATGAATCTTTTCCAGACCATGATCAATAGAAGGCCAAATGCATTTTTAATTTCTACTTTCTTTGACGCAAAATCTGAAGAAATACAAAATATATTTTCAGATGGGCCAAAGGTCGATATCGTAAAATTGAAGGAAACCCTAAATAAAATTGCACCATTGTACGCTTCTACATGGAACGATATTAAATTTTAAGCCTTTTTTAAAAACGGAATATAGATTACCTTTGTACATCTAAAATTCTGAAGCGTGCTTTCCACCCTTACCATTACTAATTATGCATTGATTGATAGTCTAGAGGTAGACTTCGATAAAGGATTTACTGTAATTACAGGTGAAACTGGCGCAGGTAAATCAATTTTACTTGGCGGTCTATCTTTAGTTTTGGGTAAACGTGCAGATTTATCTTCTTTACGGGTTAAAGAGGAAAAATGTATAATAGAAGGAATTTTCAAAATTGAACCCTACGGACTCCAGAACTTCTTTGTGGATAATGATTTGGATTATGATGTAAATACGGTCATTAGAAGAGAAATTTTACCCAGTGGAAAATCTAGGGCTTTTATTAATGACACACCGGTAACTTTAGATGTGCTATCTCGTTTAGGTGAAAATTTAATAGATATTCATTCACAGCATCAAACCTTGCAACTTACAGAGAATGACTTTCAATTGAAGTTGGTGGATGCATTGGCTAACAATCAAAGTAGATTAGTAGATTATAGAAAAGGTTTAAAAACCTATCGTAAGGCTCAAAAAGAGCTAGAAAATTTAATAGAAGTTCAAAATACAGCAAATAAAGAACAAGATTATAATTCTTTTTTACTGGAAGAATTAGAGAAAGCACCATTGAAAATTGGTATGATAGAGGAGCTTGAAGAGGAATATGAGCAATTAAACAATGTTGAACTTATAATGGAGCAATTATCTAAAGGAGATCAATTGTTTAATGATGAACAAATTGGTGTGTTACCTTTGGTAACTGAAATGAGGCAGTCATTGGCAAAATTGGTTGATTTTGGTTCTAGCTATAAAGAATTGTATCAACGTGTGCAGTCAGTTTTAATAGAATTAGACGATATAAGTTCAGATGTACAACAACTTCAGGATGGGGTAGAAGCAAATCCGGAATTGCTAGAAGAAGTTAATGGTAAATTGCAATTAGTTTACAACTTATTAAAAAAACATAATGTTGGTGATATTTCTGAATTGATAACAATTAAAAATGAACTTGCTGATAAAGTTTTCGAAACAGCACATTTAGACGAGAAAATATCATTAAAGACCCGTGAAATACAGGAAATGGAATCTGTGTTAGAAGAACAATCCGTTGTATTACGTGAAAAGAGAAATGAAGTAATACCAGAATTAAAAAAGAAATTGGAATCAGATTTGTCCTTACTGGGTATGCCAAGTGCATCTTTTGAAATAAAATTAAGTACAATAGATGTTTTTACTAATACCGGTATGGACGAGCTTTCTTTCTTATTTACTGCGAATAAAGGAGGTCATTATGGTGAATTAAAAAAAGTAGCTTCGGGTGGTGAATTATCTAGGATTATGTTGGTTATTAAAGCTATTTTGGCCAAATACGAAAAACTGCCAACTATTATGTTTGATGAAATAGACACGGGCGTTTCGGGAGAAATATCTAACCGTATGGCAGATATTATGAAAGATATGAGTGCCGATTTACAGGTTTTTTCAATAACACACCTTCCGCAAGTAGCATCAAAAGGGAATAATCATTTTAAAGTCTATAAAACAGAAGGAGAAGAGCGTACAATGACTAATTTAAAAAAATTAACCAATGAAGAAAGAGTGGTTGAATTAGCTCATATGTTAGGCGGAAAAGACTTGTCTGATTCTGCTTTAGCTCATGCACGACAACTTTTAAATTAAGGGTTTTTACGGCCTACTTCAATTCAATCTTAACATATTTTAGATATATTTGAATATTAAATCAAACTATAGAATCAACTATCATGGGATATAACTTATTAAAAGGAAAAAGGGGAATTATTTTTGGAGCATTAGATGAAAATTCTATTGCATGGAAAACAGCACAATCGGTACACGACGAGGGAGGTACCTTTGTTTTAACAAATGCCCCAATAGCCATGAGAATGGGTCAAATAGACGAATTGGCAAAGAAAACCGGTTCTCAAATAATACCTGCGGATGCCACTAGTGTAGAAGATTTAGATAATTTAATAGCAAAATCAGTTGAGATTTTAGGAGGTAAAATTGATTTTGTATTACATTCTATAGGTATGTCGGTAAACGTGCGAAAAGGACGTGCTTATACTGATGAGAATTATGATTTTACTGCAAAGGGATGGGATGTTTCGGCACTTTCTTTCCATAAAGTATTACAATCACTCTATAAAGCGGATGCTATGAACGAGTGGGGTAGTGTGGTTGCCTTAACTTATATGGCGGCACAAAGAACATTCCCGGATTATAATGATATGGCAGATAACAAAGCGTATTTAGAATCTATTGCACGTAGTTTTGGATATTTCTTTGGCAAAGAAAAGAAAGTTCGTGTAAATACTATTTCTCAGTCGCCAACTGCAACAACTGCAGGGCAAGGAGTAAAAGGTTTTGATGGTTTTATTAGTTACGCTGAAAAAATGTCACCGCTAGGAAATGCGACAGCTCAAGATTGTGCGGATTATACGGTAACCTTATTCTCTGACCTTACGAGAAAAGTAACTATGCAGAACTTGTTTCATGACGGTGGTTTCTCCAATACAGGAGTTAGTCAAGAAGTTATAGAGAAGTTTTAATTAAGATTTTTACATTCCAATTTCATTGGAGCCTATTCATTAAAGGAAAGTAATAATGGACTTATCGTTTTCTTTTATCATTCCCGTATACAATAGACCCAACGAAATAAAAGAACTGTTGGATAGTCTGCAAGAGCAAACTTATGACAAAACTTTTGAGGTGGTTATCGTCGAAGACGGCTCTACTATTTCATCCGAAGAAGTCATAGGTAAGTATGTAGACACTCTGGCTATTTCATATTATCAGAAGCCTAATTCAGGTCCTGGTGATTCTCGTAATTATGGGATGTCCAGGGCTAAGGGTAACTACTTTATAGTTTTAGACTCCGATTGTATTTTACCTAAGCAATATTTAGTGGAGGCGGAAAAGAGTTTAATAGAAGATTATGTACATTGCTACGGTGGTCCAGATGCTGCACATGAATCTTTTTCAACAGTTCAGAAAGCCATTAATTACGCCATGACCTCTTTTTTAACCACTGGTGGAATTCGTGGAGGTAAAAAAGCGGTTAATAAATTTCAGCCCAGAAGCTTTAATATGGGTATTTCAAAAGAAGTATTTGAAAAAGTAGGTGGCTACGGAAATATTCACCCTGGTGAAGATCCAGATTTAACTATACGTATTTGGAATAATGGCTATAGTTCCAAATTGATTTCACAAGCCTATGTGTATCATAAAAGACGAATAGACTGGAACAAGTTTTATATTCAAGTGAATAAATTTGGAATGGTACGTCCAATTTTGAATAAGTGGCATCCAGAGACCAAGAAGATTACCTATTGGTTTCCAACTGTATTTTGTTTAGGATTTTTATTTTCAGTATTATTGGCGGTATTAGGGTTTACGGTGCTTTTGTATGTATACTCATTTTACTTTTTGGTATTATTTATAGATGCAATATTTAAAACTAGCAAATTAAAAGTAGCTTTTCTATCTTTATTGGCAACAGCAATACAATTTTTTGGGTATGGGTACGGGTTTCTAAAATCAACCCTATATATTAATTTCAGTAATAAAAAGCCTGAGGAAATTTTTCCAAAGTTATTTTTTAAGACCAAATAATGGAACGCTTATTAGAATGGATACGCACAGGATTGAAAAAAAGGAAAGTAAAAGTATTTTTACTTTTCTTGTTATGTGCATCACTTGCATGGTTAATTAATAAGCTATCCCAAACGTATACCAGTAACACAACATTTAAAGTTACTTACGTAAATATCCCTTCGGAATTTTTGTTGGCCAATACCCCAAAAAAAGAATTACAAGTACGATTAAATGCAGTAGGTTTTCAGTTTTTAGGGTATCAATTAAATCAAAAAAATATTAAGTTAGATGTGAGTAAAGTAATGCATAAAGATGATAGTTATTACTTAACATCAGATCAAATAAGAATTCAATTAGAAGCACAACTTAATCAGAATAATATCTTAACTGATTTTGATAAGGATTTTATTTATTTCGATTTCACTTCGTTAGAAACAAAAATGTTACCGGTTAAAGCATTGGTAGATTTATCATTTGCAGCAAATCATATTCTTGAAGGGAAAATCAATATTTTTCCAGATTCTATAGAAGTAACAGGACCAAAAAGTCAAATAGATTCCATTAAGATTATTAAAACAGAATTGTTTAAAATAAATGAATTAAACAAATCATTTGCTAATGATGTAGCTTTAAAGATTCCTAAACAATTGAAAAAGGTGAAATTTTCTAATAATGCTGTTCAAATTTCCGGTAAAGTAGTTAAGTTTTCAGAACAAATTATTGAAGTACCCGTAACTGTTTTAAATTTACCGGAAGGTGTTGAAGTAAGAACTTTTCCCGAGGTTGTAAAGATTCGTTGTCAGGGAACAATTGAACGTTTAAAAGAACTTGATTTTAAGGATTTTAGTGTAGTAGCGAATTTTTTAAATGTTTCTTCGGAAACTGGAAATCGATTATCTATTAAATTAGAAAGTTATCCCAAAAGTTTGCATAGTGCTACAATTAGTATAGATGAAGTTGAATTTATATTAAGAAGGGAATGAAGATTGTAGGTCTAACAGGAGGAATAGGGAGTGGAAAATCTACCGTTGCGGCAATGTTTAAAGAACTAGGTGTGCCAGTTTATAATTCTGATGAGCGTGCAAAGTATTTAATGAACACCTCAAAAAAAATTAAAAAGCAACTTATTGAATTATTAGGCAAAAAGGCCTATGATGATAATAAACTAAACAGGCCTTATATTGCTGAAAAAGTCTTTAACGATACTAGTTTATTAAGTCAACTAAATAGCATTGTACATCCTATAGTTAAAGAAAATTTTAATAGTTGGTCAAAAAAACAAGACACACCATATATTATTCAGGAGACCGCTTTATTATTTGAAAATAAATCTCAAGAGTTATATGATATTATTATTTTGATTACTGCACCAAAAGTAACAAGGATCAACAGAGTTCTTTCTCGAGACAAAACTACTATAGAACAGGTTGAAGCTAGAATGAATAATCAGCTTGACGATACCTTAAAAATACAGTTGGCTAATTATATTATTGAGAATGTTGACTTGGAAAATACACATTCAAAAGTTATTGAAGTACATAAAGCTATCTTAGCCGAATCCTAAAAAAAAGCAAATTTAACATTTTTGTTAAGGTTAGGTTAAACGTACTATTGTCTAACTGTTAAATCTTTAATTTTATCGACAATGAACAAAAAGTTATTTGTGCTCTTAATAGTTTTAATGAGCCTTTCTCTTATTGGTCTGATTTTCGTTCAAAGTTTCTGGATTACAAAATCTATAGATAATAAAGAGGAGCAATTCTCGAATAGTGTTTCAGAAGCATTGAACAGTGTCACCAATAAGATTTCAGAAAGAGAAACTAAAAATTATTTCGATAGATATTTAGATGCTAAAGATAGTATTGGTGAGTTAAAAGGAACGCAGTTAACTAATTTTTTCTTCATTGATAGAGACATAAATTCCAATGAAATTTTACTGTACGAACACGGTATTTTAGAAGAGGATTATGGAATATCTTCTACGTTCTTTGATAATATTGATGATGCTGATACCACCATTATAAAAAATTACACAAGCAAACGAACCACTTCTATTTTTAAAGAAGATTTCGACTTGGAAGGAAATTCTTTTCGCTTAACACCAATTCAACGTATAGAAAAAATTGGAGGTCTTAATAAAATGGAAAAGGCCGCTATGGAAGAAATGTTCATGGTGCACGCAAAACGGGTTCCAATTCATAAACGGGTTTCTAAACAAGAAATAGAGTTGTTGTTGCAACGAGAATTAGAGAATAGGGGTATAGATATTGATTTTGAGTATGGTGTTTATAGCAATGGACTGCCAACAAAAATAAAATCGGATAGATTTAAATACGCAGAAACGAATATCTATAAGTCGCCTATGTTTGTGGACTATGAGGGAGTTTCTAATTTTGATTTGTTGATCTCATTTCCAAAGAAGAAACGATTCTTGGTTCAATCTATTCTTGGTTTAGCATTATTGTCATTATTGTTCACAATAATTATCGTAGTTGCCTACGCTGGAGCAATTTATCAATTAATTCGTCAAAAGCAGATATCTGAAATAAAAACAGATTTTATAAATAATATGACGCATGAATTTAAAACGCCAATAGCAACAATAAATTTAGCGGTCGAGGCTATTAAAAATCCAAAGATAATTGTGGATCAAGAGAAAGTATTACGGTATTTGCAAATGATTCGAGAAGAAAATAAACGAATGCATGCCCAAGTAGAAAATGTGCTACGTATTTCAAAGCTTGAAAAGAATCAGTTGGATATTAGTAAGGATAGGGTTGATATTCACGACATAATAGAAGATGCTATAACACATGTACAACTAATTGTTGATGATAGAGGCGGATATATACATACGCATTTAGATTCTGAAAGGTCGGAAGTTTTAGCAAATGAAATGCATTTTACAAATGTAATCGTGAATATGTTAGACAATGCAATTAAATATTCTAATGAAGCACCAAAAATTGATGTTTTTACAGAACGTGCAAAAAATAATATAATAATAAAAGTTCAAGACCAGGGTGCCGGTATGAGCAAAGGTGTTGTGAAGAAAGTATTTGAAAAATTCTATCGAGAACACACTGGAGATATACACAATGTTAAGGGACATGGATTAGGGCTTTCTTACGTTAAAAAAATAGTAGAAGACCACCAAGGCGAAGTTTATGCCGAAAGTGAAAAAGGAAAAGGAAGTACATTTTACATCAAACTGCCGTTAATATAAAAATTATGGAAACAATAAATAAGAAAATACTTTTAGTAGAGGATGACCCAAATTTTGGGATAGTATTGAAAGATTATTTGTCAATGAATGACTTCGACGTTACATTGGCGAAAAATGGAATGGAAGGTTTTGAAAAATTCAAAAAAGATAATTTTGATATCTGTATTTTGGATGTAATGATGCCATATAAAGATGGTTTTACCTTAGCAAAAGAAATTAGAGAAAAAAATGAAAATGTCCCAATTGTTTTTCTAACGGCCAAAACAATGAAGGAAGATGTATTGAAAGGATATAAGGCTGGTGCAGATGACTATTTAAATAAACCTTTTGATTCGGAAGTATTGCTAATGAAATTGAAAGCAATTCTACTAAGAAAGGCTTCTAATGGCTTAGCCGATAGTAAGAAATTTGAATTTACCATAGGTGGATTCCATTTAAATTCTAAATTAAGATTTCTTAAGTATAAGGACAACGAGGCTATAAAATTATCTCCAAAAGAAAACGAGCTATTGCGTTTGTTAGCTTTACATGAAAATGATTTAATGCCACGAGAATTGGCATTAACAAAAATTTGGAGAGATGACAATTATTTTACATCGCGTAGTATGGATGTTTATATTGCAAAACTACGTAAGTATTTAAAAGTTGACGATTCGGTGGAAATTTTGAATATTCATGGAGAAGGTTTCCGTTTAGTAATAAAGACCGAAGGAGAATAAAGTTTAGTTTAATCTATATTATTAAAAAAGCATCTCATAGAGATGCTTTTTTGTTTTTATAGTTTATTAATAATGTTATTTACAATATCATCTGGTGCTTGTTCAATGGAAATACTGATTGCATTTGTTGGTATTTCTAGCGTATCGAATTGAGATTGCAATAAGCCTTTTGGCATAAAATGATTTTTACGTTTATTTAAACGATTGCTTATAAGTTCAAAGCTTCCATTTAAATAAATTATTTGATGTTTGCCTTCTAGGTTTTGGCCTAGGATATTTCTATACCTTTCTTTTAAAGCAGAACATACAATGACAGCACCTGTCGAAATATTTTCAATTGCAACTTTGTTTAAACATTCTAACCAGCCTTGGCGATCATTATCGTTTAGCGGTTTACCCTCACTCATTTTTTTTACATTAGCTTCGGGATGAAAGTTGTCTCCATCAAAAAAAGGAATATTTAATTTTTCGGCTAATAGTTTTCCTATAGTAGATTTACCACTCCCAGAAACACCCATGACGAATAATATTTGTTTTTTAACCATGTTTTAAATTTAAAATTTCATTGTCAATTTCTGGTAAAAGAGCCTTAGGGTTATAATCATGTTCAACCCATTTGGTGTCCTTATTTCTTAAAAACCAGGTGAGTTGTCTTTTGGCAAATCTTCGTGTGTTTTTCTTTATTTCAGATATGGCGAAATCTAATTTCCATTCACCATCAAAATATTTAAATAGCTCTTTGTATCCAACAGTTTGTAAAGCATTGTAGTCTTTGTATTTAATTAAGTTTTTAGCCTCATCTAAAAGTCCGGATTCAACCATAAGGTCAACACGATGATTTATGCGTTCATAGATTAAAGGTCTTTCGGCTTTTAACCCAATAGATAAAACCTTGAATGCTCTTTCCGCTTTTGGTTTGTTTAGAAACGATGAATAAGCCGAGCCACTACCAATGGTAACTTCTAATGCTCTGATTACCCTCTGGGGATTGTAGATATCTACCTTTTCGAAATATACAGGATCTAGTTGCTTTAATTTCATTTGTAAAGCTTCAATACCATTCTCGGCTAGTTCTGTATTTAAGTTTTCGCGAATAGAAGGGTCTACATTAGGGAAGTTGTTCAGCCCATCCGTAACAGCATTAACATAGAGCCCGCTACCACCAACCATAATTACCACATCATGTACTTTAAATATATCAGATAATTTTTGAATAGCTTCTCGTTCAAAATCACCGACCGTATACTGTTCAGTAATACTCTTATGTTGTATAAAATGATGTTTTGTTTGCGATAGCTCATCCAAATTTGGTACTGCAGTACCAATATTCATTTCTGTAAAAAACTGTCTAGAATCAGCAGAAATAATTTCAGTTTTAAAATGCTGTGCTAGTAAAATAGCTAATTTAGTTTTACCAATTGCCGTAGGACCTACAACTGAGATGAGAATTTTATTCATTTAGTATAGATCCGCAGTTATAACAATGAGTAGCATCATCTCTATGACCTTCCTTACTACAAGTAGGGCAAGATTGAGTATTTACATGCACATATCTATTTCCTGAACTTTCGCCAGTCCTTTCCTTATTTTGTCTTGCAAATTCAGCGGTGACCATACCAGTTGGTACGGCTATTATACCATAACCTAAAAGCATAATTATAGTAGCAATCGCTTGCCCTTGTGGAGTTATTGGTGCAATATCGCCGTAACCTACGGTTGTTAAGGTTACTATTGTCCAATAAATACTTGTAGGAATACTAGTAAAGCCGGCTTCGTCACCTTCAATTAAATACATTAAAGTTCCCATCATTACAGAAGCTATTAATACAGCAAAAAGAAATACGGTAATTTTAGCTCTACTTGCTCTTAGTGCCCTTTTTAATTGAGACGCTTCTCCTAAAAATTGAACGAGTTTTAGAATTCGAAATACTCTTAATAACCTAAAAGCACGTACTGCCAATAAAACTTGTGAGCCAGCAAAAATATAGGAGATATATAAAGGTATGGTGGATAAGAAATCGATTATACCATAAAAGCTAAAAATGTATTGGGTAGGTTTTTTTATGCATATTATTCGAGCAATATATTCTATAGTAAAGAAAATAGTTACAACCCACTCAAGAACAAATAATATTTGGTGATATTCTGCGTCAATAGATTTAACGCTTTCAAGCATAATAAGTATAACACTAAAAATAATAATGAAGAATAAAATTATATCGAATAATTTTCCCATTGGTGTATCAGCCTCATAAATAATTTCATGAAGTTTATTTTTCCATACTGATAGTTTATCTTCTTCTTTCAAACTAGTCGTTTAATTCAATTACTTTTACTATTCTTTTCTTTCTTAAATAAGATTCTATCAAAAAATTGATATCTCTAGTGCCGTTCATTGGAGTAATTATACTTTCTAAGATATGAATATTATTTATTTGATAGTTAAGATCATAGAAACCAAAGCCAACAAGTGACCCATTTTTAAGTAAAATAGCACTTTGTTCGCCTACTTCTCGACCTTTGTCAATAAGCAAAACTTTTTTACCGAGAAAATTATTTTTAGAAACTGCAGTTAATACTCTATTATTATAAGCAAATGCGTCTTCTTTTTTAATACATGCTCCTTTACAAGTACCTTCGTCATAGCCAGAGCAATTATTACGTGCTTCACTAATACCATTTATTTTTTCGCATAAATTATATTCTTTAGTTAGTTTAAAGAGATAATTTTTTCCGCTAAATACACCATTAAAAAGGCCTAGCGGTTCTTTGCACTCGCGAAATGGTTTTATACGCAAAGCAAAATACCCGTTTTCATTTTCATGTTTGCACAATGCATGGCTGTACATTCTCTTGTTAGGGATATTACTATACTTAGGCCTTAGCTTTAATAGTTCTTCGTGTTCTTTTAAAATAGCGACCAGTTCATTGCCGGTGCGTTCGAAAGTGACTTTTTTAGTTTCTTTGGTAAGTTTTTTTGCCTTATCGTTTGTTTTTGTAAAGATTTGATTGACCTTCTTTTTAATATCACTCGTTTTACTTAAATAAATGATGTCACCGTCTTTATTGTGTAAATAGAAAACACCGGTTTCGTTAGGCAATTCTCTTACAATATCTAATTGTTTTTCAGAAAGTTCGCCTTGTGTTTCTTTTCTTATGGTATCCTTAATAATTATTTTCTCGGAATCTTTAGCTAATAAAAGTTTAAATAGTTTTACAGTAGCCAAAGCATCACCATTTGCTCTATGACGGTCACTAACGGGTATACCTAATGACCTTACCAGCTTTCCTAGACTATACGATTCTGCATCGGGTAACAATATTTTTGATAGATCTACAGTACATAAAGTTTTACGTTCAAAATTATAACCCAAACGTCTAAATTCTGTTCTTAATATTCTATAGTCAAACTGTGCATTATGTGCTACTAAAACGGTGTCTTCGGTAATTTCAATAATTCGTTTTGCAACTTCAAAGAACTTTGGTGCCGTACGCAGCATTTTACTATTTATGCCTGTAAGCTTTACAACAAAAGGTTGAATTTCCTTTTCAGGATTTACTAAGCTTATAAACTTGTCAATTACTTTTTGACCATCAAATTTATGAATAGCAATTTCTGTAATACCTTCTTCATTAAATTTTCCGCCTGTAGTTTCTATATCTAAAATTGCGTACATCTATACAAATCTGATTTATTAAGTAGGAGCAGCTGTTTTGTTAGTTTCTTGATCCAAAGATACTACTTCCTATACGCACCATAGTACTACCTTCTTCTAGTGCAATTCGATAATCACCGCTCATGCCCATAGATAAAGTGGAGAAGTCAGGATAGCTGTTTTTTAATTTTGAGTATAAAGATTTCAGATTTTTGAATTCTCGCCTTACTTGACTCATGTTATCTGTAAAGGTAGCCATGCCCATTAAGCCTAATAGTTTAACGTTTTTAAATTCTTTAAACTCGTTATTATTGACTAAAGCAATTAGCTCATCTTCATCGAAACCAAACTTAGTATCTTCTTCCGCAATATGTACCTGTAAAAGGCAGGAAATAGTTCGATTATGTTTTTTGGCCTGTTTGTTAATTTCTGAAAGTAACCTAGGGCTGTCAACACCATGTATTAAAGAAACAAATTCTGCCATATATTTTACTTTGTTTCTTTGTAAATGGCCTATCATATGCCATTCTATATCTTTTGGCATTTTTTCCCATTTTTCCGTCATTTCTTGAACTTTGTTTTCACCAAAAATGCGTTGACCCTCATCATATATTTGTTGAATATCTGATAAGGGTTTCGTTTTAGATACGGCAACCAAGGTCACTGAATTTGGAATAGTTTTTAGAACAGATGAAAAATTTTCTTTTATAGACATTGGTAAAATTTATTACGACACTAATTTTTAAATTGGTTGGCTACATTTTCTGCCTTTTTACTTTCGGTGTAATCGTAAAATCCTTCACCCGATTTAATTCCTTTTTTACCGGCCATAACCATATTAATTAATAAGGGTGATGGAGCGTATTTAGGATTTTTAAACCCGTCATACATAACATTTAAAATAGAAAGACAAATATCCAATCCTATAAAATCCGCTAATTGAAGTGGGCCCATAGGATGTGCCATTCCTAATTTCATTACCGTATCAATTTCTTTTACGCCTGCTACACCATGATGAAGGGTTTCAATTGCTTCATTAATCATAGGCATTAAAATTCTATTTGCAACGAAACCGGGATAATCATTAACCTCTGTAGGGGTTTTTCCTAATTTAGTAGAAAGCTCCATAATGGTTTTAGTGGTCAAATCCGAAGTACTGTAACCACGAATAATTTCAATAAGTTGCATAATGGGTACAGGATTCATGAAATGCATGCCAATAACCTTATCTGGCCTGCCAGTAGCGGCTGCAATTTGTGTAATTGATATAGATGAAGTGTTTGATGCTAAAAGTGTATTAGGCCCGCACAAAGCATCTAATTCTTTAAAAATTTTGAGTTTAATAGTTACATTTTCAGTTGCTGCTTCTATGGCTAAATCAACTTTTGATACTCCCGATTTTAATTCTGTAAATAGGGTAATATTGGATAGAGTACTTTCTTTATCGGCAACCGATATTTTTTCTTTTGCCACCATACGATCTAAATTATTAGAAATTGTGGCAAGTCCTTTATCTAAAGCTTCTTTAGAAACATCAATTAAATGTACTTGAAATCCGCTTTGGGCAAATACATGGGCAATTCCATTTCCCATTGTACCTGCGCCAATAACTGCTATATTTTTCATATTTTCTTTGGATTGAATGCTGATATAATTTGTAAGGCAACTTTTAGTGCTTGTGTGCCTTGCTTTAAGCTCACAACTGGTGTTGTATTATTTTTAATAGCGTCCGCAAAAGAATTTAGCTCGTCTAAAATGGCATTATTAGTTTCTATTGAAGGATTCTCAAAATAAATCTGCTTTTTAACTCCCTCTGCATTTTGTAGAATCATATCAAAATCACCTGGCTCTTTAGGAGCGTCCTTCATTTTTACTACTTCTACTTTTTTTTCTAGAAAATCTACTGAGATATAAGCATCTTTTTGAAAAAAGCGCGATTTTCTCATATTTTTCAGAGAAATTCTGCTTGCCGTTAAGTTGGCTACACATCCATTTTCAAATTCTAATCTAGCGTTCGCAATATCCGGGGACTGACTAATTACAGAAACACCACTTGCGTTTACTTGTTTTACTTCAGAATTAACAACGCTTAAAATTGCATCGATATCATGAATCATTAAATCTAAAACTACGGGTACATCTGTTCCTCTTGGGTTAAACTCGGCCAAACGATGACTTTCGATAAACATAGGTTGTTTTATAGCATTTTTTACAGCTGTAAATGCCGGGTTAAATCTTTCTACATGACCAACCTGACCTTTAATCTTGTACTTAGCTTGTAATTCAAGTAAAGAGTTTGCTTCTTCAAGTGTATGTGTTATTGGTTTTTCAATGAAAATATGTTTTCCTTTTTCAATTGATTTTTTTGCACATTCGTAATGAGAAAGAGTAGGGGTTACGATATCAACAACGTCAACAGCATCAATTAAATCATCGAGGTTATTGTAATAAGTATATCCAAATTCTGAACTTACTTTTTCTCCATTTGAACTATTGGCATCGTGGAAACCAACTAGTTCATAGTTTTTAGATTCATTTAGAAGTCTAAGGTGGATTTTACCCAGATGCCCAGCTCCTAAAACACCAACTTTTAACATTTGTTTCGTTTTGTTCAAAAATACACATAGTTAGGTAGTTTTATCCTATGGGTTATTTCAATTTTAAGAATTATTAATTTAAGTTTTCCATAGGTCTTCCATGGTTAAAAAACTTTACTAACTTTGAAAGTCAAACCGACTACCATTGAAAGATACTTTTAAGCATCGCGGCATGCGAAACCATTTAGCACAAATACTTATAGATAAGGGTATTGCTGATAAAAAGGTGCTTGACGCCGTTCGTGAAATCCCAAGGCATTTATTTATGGACAGCAGTTTTGAAGGCCATGCGTATCAAAATAAAGCATTTCCAATTGCTGCGAATCAAACTATTTCCCACCCATACACTGTAGCATTTCAGACCGAATTATTACAATTAGAGGAGGGTCATAAAGTTTTGGAAATTGGAACGGGTAGCGGATACCAAACTGCAATTCTTTTAAATTTAAAGGTTAAGGTTTATTCTATTGAACGTCAATTAGAGTTGTTCAAAAAGACCAATATTTTTTTTAAGAAAATGGGCTACAGACCTAAGAAGCTTATTTTTGGAGATGGTTATAAGGGTTTGCCGGAACAAGCACCTTTTGATCGTATTATTGTTACTGCAGGAGCACCTGAAGTGCCAAAGGCCTTGCTTTCGCAATTAAAAGTTGGTGGAAGACTCGTAATTCCAATAGGATTTGAAGAACAAATTATGACACTTTTTGTGCGCACCGCAAATATGGAATTTTCAAAGACCGAGTACGGTTCTTTTAGATTTGTGCCCTTGTTAGAAAATAAGAACTAGTTATTAAAGCTCTTTTTTATTCGGTCAAGATCGCGTTTATTATCACGATCCTTCATTGTTTCCCTTTTATCGTAGAGTTTTTTACCCTTGGCCAATGCAATTTGCATTTTGGCAAGTCCTCTTTCGTTTAAAAATACACGTAATGGAACAATAGTTAGTCCAGATGCTTTAACCTCTTTACTTAACTTCTTTAATTCTCTTCTTTGCAAAAGTAATTTTCTTTCGGCTTTTGGTTTGTGATTAAAATGAGATGCATGTGAATATTCGTCAATTTGCATATTTATTACAAACAGTTCATCCCTATCATTAAACTCGCAGAAACTCTCGGATATAGATGCACGACCTTCTCGTATGGCTTTAATTTCAGTCCCAGCTAAGACTATGCCGGCCGTAAATTTATCCATTAGCTCATATTCGAAACGAGCCCTTTTATTCTTTATGTTGATGGTATTTTGCATTGACAACAAAAGTAAGCACAATTCAATGAATGTGTCAAACTTTTAAAAATAATTGCAAAACGAAATTTTAACAGCTATAAATTAATCAGGACAATTACAGTTAAAAATAAGCTTATTCACTGTTGGTATATTATTCACTACTTGTACTATAAATAATGTACCATTTTCACCATCATCAATTGAAGAATATTTTTCTTCACCTATTAATTTATTTACAAATTCTGGTGTAGTATTACTATGCCCAACAATTAAAACTTTTTTATCTACATTATCCGCTTTAAATTGAGTTATATCTATAGTACTTGGGTCATAATATTGCACATCTATATTCTTTTTAACAGATGTAGGTGCTGCAGTCATTGAAGTTCTATTGTAGTCGGTTGAATAAATGGCATCTAACTCAACATCAATCAATATTTCGGCCCAATGCATAGCTCTGCCTAAACCTTTTTGGTTTAACTCAGGGTCGTTGTCATTGGGGTTACTTCTATCTTTTTCGGCATGTCTTATCAGATAAAATGTAGAAATAGATGTTTGATCTGTTGCGGTGCCTATTGGGTGCTCTTCTTTACAAGAAAGACTAATGGAGAGCAGAATAAAAAGAACAAATTTGATAGCTTTCATGAAAAATTGTTAGTTGTATTAATTTAATAACTAAAATTACTTTAAAATAGTACTATAAATAGTCTATTTTTTGTTTTTTTGCATATGAAAAAATTTTGTGGGGCACTTCTTATTGGATTTGTAGTTCTAGGTATTAAGGCTCAGGAAGTTGTGCTTCCTGTTGATTTTAGGCAACAGAACCTTACTGAATACAACAGCAGCTTAATTAATCCTTCATATAGTTTAAATCGTAATAACCCTTCTTCCGTGGCACTTTGGGCTAGGTGGCAATGGCA
Organism: Maribacter hydrothermalis; assembly: GCF_001913155.1. Classification (GTDB taxonomy): domain Bacteria; phylum Bacteroidota; class Bacteroidia; order Flavobacteriales; family Flavobacteriaceae; genus Maribacter; species Maribacter hydrothermalis. The sequence continues at coordinate 4,231,818 of NZ_CP018760.1, read as the reverse complement.
GATATATGACGCAGACCCTACTTCATTATTTTTTAATTACACTACTAGGTTAAATGAGGTTTCTTCAGCAGGTGTTGGTTTTTTTCAACATAATACCGGTGTTTTTTTAAATACAGGTGCAGCAGTAAACTATGCCTATAATATAGAATTAAGTGAAAATGTATTTTTCGGGGTTGGGCTTAATTTATTTGCTTATCAACAAAAATTAGCTGATGAACGTTTTTTTATTCCTAATCCAATACAAACATCAATTCCTAATGATTTTATCATTCAAATGGCTCCAGGAATTAATCTTAGTGTCGATAGATTTAATTTAGGTTTGGTATCGGAAAATTTGTTCGATTATAATTTCAGTACAAATGAACGTAATACCAGCCCTGATGATCGTATGTTTTTAGCATTGGCAAGTTATGATTTTCCTGTCTCAGTACTTAGCACAGATGAAAGTTCAATATTGAGACCATCAATATATTATAAAACAATACCCGGCTTAGATAATCAAGTTGGGCTAACAACATTACTGACTACGAATAAATATTGGGCTCAGGCAGGTTACAATAGCTTTTATGGAATATCTGGAGGTATAGGTGGTCGTTTCTTTAAACGATTATCTATTGGGGCATTGGTAGAAGTAGGTACAAGTTCCAATGTGAAGGGAATGGACCCATCTTTTGAATTAGTAACCTCATATAAAATAGGAAAATTAGAAACACCTGAAGAAAAGCTAGAAGAACAATTAATTGCAGCTGAGGAGAATAAAAAAGAAGAAGAATTACTTGAAAAAGAATCACTAGCTGAGGAGCTATCGAAAGCTGAGAAACTAGCACTAGAACGCGAAATAAAAAAACAAGAACGATTGGCGCAACTTGACGCTAAAAGAGTAAAAGACTCATTGGATATTGCAGCTAAGCAGGCCGATGTTGCAATTAAAGAATCTAAAAGAGATATAAAGCGCAAACGTGATTCTATAGAAAACGCAAATGCAGAAAAGGCATTAGCAGCGACTAAAGCATTAGAACAACAAAGAAAACAAGATTCTATAGCTTTAGTTATAAGTAAAGAAGCGGAAGCTGTGGCGCTGCTTCAACAACAAAGAAAAGATTCAATAGCAGAAAGTGAAGCAGCTTTGGCAGAAGCGGAGAGAAAACAAGCGGAGTTAGCTTTAAAGAATGAAGTTGTAAAACCGAAGGCAGGAGAAAGATATGAGGAAGTTGCAAAAGAAGGAGCTTTGTCTCCTGGATATTATTTGATCGCAAATGTATTTGGGACTAAAAAATACTTTGATGCATTTATGATCGACATGAAGAAAAAAGGTATTGATGCCAAATCATTCTACAGAGAATTGAACAAATATAACTATGTGTATTTAGCTAAGTTTACTTCTATTAAAGAAGCGAGAGAAGCAAGAGACTCTGGATTAAACGGTAAATACAACGAGAAGATTTGGATATTTAGAGTTACCGGAGAGTAATTGACAATTAGGAGATTAAATCTTAAGTGAGGGTGGTTTAATTGTAAGTAAAAACAAAATCATTCCTCTTTTTAAAAGGATATTATATATTGAATATTAAATTAAATTGGTGATTTGATATAACTTAATTATTACTAATGGAGGTTGTTTATTTTAATTCTCTTTTAATTAGAACATCTAGGTAGGTAACTGTGTTTAATAAGTATTTGCGGTCTTTTGTTAGGGTAGCCATTGCAATAGCACCTTGTATTATAGTAAATAGTTGTTTTGAAAATTGTAAAGGAGATACCGGTAGTTTAAACTCACCATTATTGATTCCACTTTCAAAAACTAGGGCAATTTTTCCTTCTATATCTTTTATAGTTTCTTTAGCAGCTGCAGCCAATAAGCGATTATTATGTTGTGCGTCAATTCCAACATTTAAAATTGGGCAACCTCCCATGTTTAAGGTAAAAACATCGTACTTTTTGTAAAACTCTATAAGGTTATTAATCTTATTGATGGCATTGCCATCTATGGACAAATGTTCGTCAATTGCGGTTAAAAGCAGATTTCTATTAAACTCAAATGCGGAAAGAGCTAATGCCTCTTTATTTTCAAAATTACCATAAAGAGCACCTTTTGTTAGGTTGGTAGCATTAGTTAAGTCACTCATGCTAGTACCAACATAACCATGTTTGTTGAAAACGGGTGCTACAGTCTCTATAATGAATGCGGTTGTTCTTTCGGCTTTGGTTGACATATAGGACTGTTTTATGCGAATATAAAAAATCTATACTGCATGGTATATATTGTTGATAAAAAAAAGCGTTCTAAATGTAATTAAGAACGCTTTTCTACCTTTTTACGGTTTTATGCCATAATATCTTCCTGATTTCGAAACACTAAATTATTGTCAAAGGCATCTAGTAAAACAACACTATCAGCTTTAATTTCACCGCTCAATAATGCTTTGGACATATTGTTCAGAACTTCTTTCTGGATAGTTCTTTTTACAGGTCTTGCACCAAATTGCGGATCATAACCTTTCTCTGCCAAATAATCGATAGCTTCTTCAGTGGCATCCAAAGTAATTTGTTGATTGTCTAACATTTTCTTTAAACTTTGAATTTGAAGTTTTACGATTTCTTTGATGTTGTCTTTGGTTAAAGGAGTAAACATAACAATGTCATCAATTCTATTTATAAATTCTGGTCTTACTGTTTTCTTTAATAAACCTAGTACTTCAATCCTTGCAGCTTCAGTTGCACTGTAAACATCTACGGCATTTTCAAAAGTATCTTGAATGATATCACTTCCCATATTACTGGTCATGATGATGATCGTATTCTTAAAATCCGCAACACGACCCTTGTTATCCGTTAATCTGCCTTCGTCTAAAACTTGCAGAAGAATATTAAAAGTATCTGGGTGTGCCTTTTCAATTTCATCTAACAAAACAACAGAGTACGGACGTCTTCTAACCGCTTCGGTTAATTGTCCTCCTTCATCATAACCAACATACCCTGGAGGTGCTCCCACCAATCTGCTTACCGAATGCCTTTCTTGGTATTCGCTCATGTCAATTCTGGTCATTGCATTCTCATCATCAAATAAATAAGATGCCAAGGTTTTAGCTAATTCTGTTTTACCTACTCCAGTTGTACCTAAAAATAGGAAGGAGCCAATGGGCTTTTTGGAATCTTGTAATCCGGCTCTACTTCTTCTAATAGCATCGGAAACAGCTTCAATGGCTTCTTCTTGACCAACAACACGCCTATGGAGTACACTTTCAAGTTTCAATAATTTTTCGCGTTCGCTTTGTAGCATTTTTGTAACTGGTATACCCGTCCATTTTGCAACTACTTCTGCTATATCATCACTAGTAACTTCTTCTTTAATTAGTGTGCCTGCATGTTGCTGAGCGCTTAAATTGTTCTGTAATTTAGTTAAACTTTCTTGAGCTTCCTTTATTTTCCCATATCGCAGTTCGGCAACTTTACCGTATTCTCCATTTCGTTCGGCACGTTCAGCTTCAGTTTTATAGTTTTCAATAGCTAACTTTGTTTGTTGAATGTTGTCAACAACAGATTTTTCACTTTCCCATTGCGCAAAAATTTCATTTCTCTCTTCTTTGATATTGGCTAAGTCTAAATTTAAGACCTGTAATTTTTGCTTATCATTTTCTCTTTTAATTGCCTCGATTTCAATTTCTATTTGCATAATCTTACGGTCAAGAACATCTAATTCTTCGGGCTTAGAATTTATTTCCATACGTAATTTAGAAGCCGCCTCGTCCATTAGGTCGATAGCTTTGTCCGGCAAAAATCTATTGGTTATGTATCGCTGAGATAATTCTACCGCAGAAATTACGGCTTCATCCTTAATACGAACCTTATGGTGTGCCTCGTACTTATCTTTAATACCTCTTAAGATAGAAATAGCACTTTCAGTATCTGGCTGATCAACAACTACTTTTTGAAATCTTCTTTCTAATGCCTTATCTTTTTCAAAATATTTTTGGTATTCATCAAGCGTAGTCGCACCAATAGATCTTAACTCGCCTCTTGCTAAAGCTGGTTTAAGAATATTAGCGGCATCCATAGCTCCTTGTCCGCCACCGGCACCTATTAAAGTGTGTATTTCATCTATAAATAGTATGATATTGCCATCTGCACTAACAACCTCTTTAATAACGGCTTTTAATCGTTCTTCAAATTCTCCTTTGTATTTAGCACCAGCAATTAATGCACCCATGTCCAAAGAATAAATGACCTTATCTTTAAGGTTTTCAGGAATATCACCTTGTATAATTCTGTGCGCCAAACCTTCGACAATAGCCGTTTTACCTACGCCAGGCTCTCCTACTAAAATTGGGTTATTTTTGGTTCGTCTTGATAGTATTTGTAATATTCTACGAATTTCTTCGTCTCTGCCAATTACAGGGTCTAACTTACCACTATCAGCAAGTTTATTTAGGTTGTTGGCATATTTTTCAAGTGAATTATAGTTGTCTTCTGCACTTTGAGAAGTAACCTTATCGCCATTTCTAAGTTCTTTTATAGCTGCATTTAAATGCTTTTCTGTTGCACCTTGATCCTTTAGTATTTGGGCTATTTTACTTTTCGATTTTAAGATGGCTAAAAAAAGGTGTTCAATGGAAACATATTCATCTTCCATATTTTTAGCAACAATACTTGCTTCATTAAGCGTTTTTCCTGCCTCTCTAGAAAATTGTATGTCTCCACCTTCCACTTTAGGGAAGGTTAATAATTCTTTTTCTAAAATTTGAAGAATTAGAGAGAAGTTAATGCCTAATTTCTTAAGCAAGAAAGGCATAACATTTTCTTCTACTTCAGTAAGCGCTTTAAAAACATGTTCATTTTCAATTTGTTGATGCCCCAAATTTTGGGCAATCAGTTGGGCTTGTTGAATAGCCTCCTGTGATTTTATGGTGAAATTATTTATATTCATTCTCTTATTTTTAGTTTATTGTAATACTTTTGACAGTGTTAATTCAATAATCTTACCATTTAAGATTGCAAGACAAAATGACATTAATATAATAAAAATAACTGTCATATAGGCAGTTGTAATGAATTGAATTATACTATTAATTTAAAGAATTTATGGGATTATTTGGAGGAATTTTTGGAGGGGCGAAGAATGATAAGGGTAAGGAAGATAATAGTATTCCATGGAGGCCTTTAACATCTGCGGAGCAATTTGAAGAAATTAAGAAGGATTCTATTACTAGAGCGCAAGTCATTTTTAAACATTCTACAAGTTGTGGAATTAGTAGAATGGTGTTAAATATGTTTAAAAGTAGTTATAGCCTAGAAAATGGACAAATGGACTTTTACTTTTTAGATTTACTGGCAAATAGAGGTGTTTCTAATGCGGTTGCATCTGAGTTTGGAGTAATGCACCAGTCTCCACAACTCTTGATCATTAAAAATGGGGTAGTGGTAATGCACGATTCTCATGGAGCAATATCAGATATCGAATTAGAGCAATATGTATAAAAAAAGCCCCGTTATTTGGGGCTTTCTAATTAATTAAAACTTTGATTATTTAAAATACGCTTTAAATTGTTCTTTAAATCTTCGCCTGCATCATAGACCATTTGTTCATTACTTGGAAAAGGTACTTTTGCTAATTGTAAAAGCGAAACTAAATCATTATCTAATGCTCTTTTGTCTCCATCGTAATTGGCATAAATATGCTCAAAAACAAACTGACTTGTCAACGGGTATTGGTTTATTTTTTGCTGCTTTTTTAAATCTATAAAATTTACGACGCCTGTAACTTGAGCACTTTTAAATTGTGTAAATTGATAGAAATCACATTTTACAGTTTTAAATTTATCAATTTTTATACTATTTCCTAAGCTATCTGAAACAACATTTCCGTTGCGGTCTTCAACAAAAGTATACCCATCTTTTATCTGCTTTTCCTTACTAATTTGTTTTTCGTTAATCTGTTCTGGAGAAATGTTTATATCTTGAAAAGAAACTTCCATTTGATAGTCATACAATTGATTTTGAATTCTGTTGGTATGATATTGTGTCCAGTTAGAGTTTAAACCATAGGTATTAAGGTTTAAAAGCTCGTCTTCTAGTCTTTTAGGTATTATTTTATCAGTATTGTTTGTCATTTCAACAATAACATAATCCAACCCCTTTAAATATGCTTCATCTATTTTTGAAGTAACATCTTTATAATTTGGGTTTATTTCTTCCAAATATTTAAGATCATTATAGGCATTTCTGTAATCTAATTTATAATTAGCATCTTTAAGTAAAGTTGTTGCTTTGTTATATAAAAATTCAGAAAGATTTGACTTAGCAGCAATTAAATCATCGTCATAATTTTTAAAATTGAATTGTGCTTTTCTATTTTCATCTTGTATATATAAAGGTAATAAAGGACGTATACGTTCTTGTATAGACTTTAAACGGCCATAGGCATCATAAATTTCTTCATAATTGGCAGCATTACCATCCTTTTTTAGGAATTTAATATTCTGTAATTCTCTTTCGGTATTCTTACGATAACCTTCTTCAAGAAGAATAATGTATGTCTGATTACTTTTTTTGGTCTTATTTTCGGCAATATTCATAACCGCCTTATTAATGGCAGCCATGTAATTACCAGAATTAAGTGCTTCCTGTGTTTTCTTAACTCCACTACAAGATAGTAGCAAGCCTATAAAACTTAATAGTAGAATTTTTTTCATGTCTATTATATTTTAAGAATTTAATATAGCTATTTCAACAGCCGTGCCATAAATGACTTTAAACATAACGTTGAGGCTTTGGGAATAGTATATTTTTGATTAACGGCACTATATGGCTTTATTTTATGGGAATCTCTTAGCTAGAAGTTATTAACTTATTTTAATAAAAAAGTTATGCTATTCTATAATTTTTTAATCTCCATAAGGTCTCTTATTTGTATTTTTGCGACTTATTTAAAAGAAATAGCAACATGCAACGCGACACTACAATTTTTAATCTTATAGAAGAGGAAAGACAACGCCAAATTAATGGAATTGAGTTAATAGCTTCTGAGAATTTTACGAGTCCACAAGTAATGGAAGCACAAGGTTCTGTTCTTACCAATAAGTATGCAGAAGGTTATCCAGGTAAAAGATACTATGGTGGTTGTGAAGTTGTGGATAAAGTGGAGCAACTAGCTATAGATAGGGCTAAAGAGCTTTTTGGCGCAGCCTATGCAAACGTTCAACCGCATTCCGGGTCTCAAGCTAATGCAGCTGTATACCATGCTTGCTTGCAACCGGGTGATAAAATACTAGGATTTGATTTATCTCATGGGGGTCACTTAACTCATGGTTCACCAGTGAATTTTTCAGGTAGATTATACAACCCGGTGTTTTACGGTGTGGATAAAGAAACCGGGCGATTAGATTATGATAAAATTCAAGAAGTAGCTACTAAAGAGAAGCCAAAATTAATTATAGCTGGGGCATCAGCATACTCCAGAGATATGGACTTTGAACGTTTTCGTAAAATAGCCGATAGTGTTAATGCTATTTTACTTGCAGATATTTCTCACCCAGCAGGTCTTATTGCCAAAGGTTTATTAACTAATCCAATTCCTCATTGTCATATAGTTACTACAACTACGCATAAAACCCTTAGAGGTCCAAGGGGAGGATTGATATTAATGGGTGAAGATTTTGATAACCCTTTTGGTATTACTTTAAAAAATGGAAATCTAAGAAAAATGTCAGCATTATTAGATTTGGCAGTATTTCCAGGAAATCAAGGTGGACCTTTAGAACATGTTATTGCCGGTAAAGCAATTGCATTTGGTGAGGCTTTGACAGAATCATACGCTACGTATATATCACAAGTAAAAAAGAATGCAGATGCAATGGCAAAAGCATTTGTGAAAAGAGGTTATAATATTATTTCTGACGGTACGGATAACCACATGATGCTTATTGATTTAAGGAATAAAGATATTTCGGGAAAAGATGCTGAAAAAGCTTTAGTACTTGCAGATATTACTGCTAATAAGAATATGGTTCCTTTTGATGATAAATCTCCTTTTGTAACTTCTGGTATTCGGTTTGGAACGGCAGCTATTACCACGAGAGGCTTAGTAGAAAGCGATATGGAAAAAGTAGTCGAATTTATTGATCAGGTAATTGTAAATCCTGAAAACCAAACCATAATTAAAGAAGTTAGGGGTAAGGTAAATGAGATGATGAAAACGAGACCAATTTTTAATGCATAATTAAAAATTGGTTTTTTTACTCCGTTAAAAATTCTAGATCACCACTTACATAAGTATTTCTATTTACATGGTATATAGAAGCTTCGTCATCTTTATCTAAATAAATACCCCAATATTCAAAATAGGAGTTAGGGGTAAGTTCTATTGAATGACGGTCTAATTCGCAATCTTCTATATTATCCTCGTAAATAGGGACAAAAATTTCATAGGGCTTTTGTGTTAATCCTCTAGTTAAAAACACATAATTACAGGCAATTTGTTTTATAATTTCATTTAATTGCGTGGGTATGCTCTTGTTGTAAATTCTTTTTATAACAATACTAGTATCGTTTAAAGAAATTGTAAGCTCTTCAATATCAATGTTATAATCGTTGTTGGCGTCTAAAATGTTTAAACAGTATTCTAATGGAGAATCATTTTTAATGTTATTACCCCATCGATCCGTACTAAAATGAGAAAACAATTCTAGCAAGTCTAAATTGCAAGTCATCTCCAAAACTAAATGAATAGAATCCGAAGTACAGGTTTTACTTTTTAGCTTTACCGCAGAAAAATAATGATATTCTAACGATTTTAAGAAATAATCTATGCCAATTATTTCTTTGGTAAAATCTATATTTATCAAAGAATTTTTAATAAAATTTTCAATATTAAAGGGCATAAAAGTGTGTTTTATATGTATTCTACATACATAAAGATACTTTTATTACGCTGTGTATAGACCTAGGATTACCTTAGAATATTGGAGGAGATTATTATAAAATAAAACGTTAATTTTTAATACACTGATTATCAGTACATTGTAAATTGGAATAATTTTTATAAAAAGCCTCTATTTTTGGCTTCATTTATAAGAGCAAGGTCATTTCCGTTTTTAACATGAAAAAGAGCCTTTAATTGTCTCTTTCTTGCTTCAACAGTAGTATTTGCTGAGCCAATTAATGGGGCTATATCCCTTGTGTGTATTCCTTGGGATAAATGGTAAAGAATTTTTTGGTCTTGCTCATCAATAATAATATCACTTGACATTCTTCTACGTATAGCAGAAAGAGCACTCGCAGTATAATAAGGAGAATTATTTGAGATGGTTTCTACCATGGCTTTTAGGGACATTTCATCTATTTCAGATTTTACCATATAGCCATCTGGGTTTACCGTTTTAAAAATATTATTAATTCTAAAATTATCACTATAAGAAGACATGAAAACTACTTTAGAATCTGGTACTTCAGCTCTGGCAATAATACCTAAATCAATACCTGTTCTTTGGTCTTTAGATTCTGGAGAAAATAGTTGAATGTCCAAAAGTATAATGTCGTATGGAATAGCCCGCTTAGATGTTTCAATTTTAATTTTTCCTTTTTCAAAGCTTTTTGCTATTTCAACTTTTACGTTAAAGCCAGAGAATTCTGAATCTTCAAGAATATACTTATACCCTAAAGTCGTCATCTCGTGATCATCTACAGCTAAAATCCGTACCGTGTTCATATCCATTATTAGAATCTATCGTAATGTACTAAACGTTTTTTATTTGTGCATTATTATCTGAAGAAATATATGATTCTTTTTTTAGTGGTATTTGTAGGTTAATAGTTGTACCGCTGTTTTCACTTGAATCTACTTGAAAAGTACCATTTAGCTTATTTATTCTTGATGTTATGTTTCTAAGACCAATGCCTTTTTTACCTTTATTAACATTAAATCCACGTCCGTTATCACTCATAATAACATTAAAAATGTCATCATTTCTATAAAATGTTATTTCAAAACTGGAGCAATTGGCATGTTTTATGGCGTTCTGAAAGGTTTCTTGAATAATTCGGTAGACATTTATTTTAATAGCACCCTCTAGGCTATCCCAGTTTTCATCATCATTATAATGAAAAAAGGTCTCAATATTCATATTCTTATTATGGTTTGCTAGTAATGCGTCAATAGAATCGGTAAAATTGGTTATTTTTTGATAAGCACTATGGCTTAACTCATGCGAAATAGAGCGTATTTCATGTTCTATTTCTTGTAATGAGCCTAATGCTTTTGTTTTTTCTTGTATTGCTTCTTCTGTAGACCTTTTATTTAACCCGGTTAATACCATACGGGCACCCAACATTTTTCCTAAAACACCATCATGTAATTCTTCTGAAATTCTTTTCTGTTCTAAACGCTTAACCTCATCGACCTTTTGTTTTTGGGTTAACATTAAATTAAAAATTTCTTGATTATTTGCTTGTTGTTGCTGGTCAAAACGGAGTTTTTGGTTTTTGGCGCGTTGATTAATGATAATGTAAATTGATAAACCTAAAAGAAAAAAACCAGCGGCAATACCTATCCATAGTTGTTTTTGCTTGGATAAGACTTCTTTTTCATCGGTTAACTCCACATTTTCGGCAATAAATTCATCAGTTTCAAAACGAATACGGGCAAATTTATTCTGTATTTTACGTTCTTCTTTTTGAAGACTATCATTTAGGGTTGTGTATTTTTTAAAATATTCGTCAGCATTTTCTTTTTCCAAAAGGGATAATAATTGCCATGTTTCTAATAATAACTCATTTGAGCTGCTTCCCATTGATAATTTTTCTGCATTTTTGGCATTTAAAATTGCTTCAATAGTATCATTTGCATAAGCATTATATTCAGCTAAACTATAGTAAGTAGATGCTAAACTCCCTATTTCATTTTCTTTACTTTTTATTTTTATGGTTTCGTTGAATAATTCTTTAATACCTGTGGTATCTTTATTGTAAAGCTTAGCGGTAGCTAGGTTGCTAAGAGCACGCCCATATAAACTTGGGTCCTTTAAAAGGATACTATCAATAGTTACAACCTTTTTAAAATTTTCAATGGCTAAAGGATATTGTTTATTTTTTCTGTAGATTACTCCAATATTATTGATAATTCTTGCTTCATCAATAGAACTGTAAGAGACTTTCTTTAAATAAAACAAAGCATCATTATAATACGATAAGGACTTTTTATAATCGCCTAAATCACCTAATATAATACCAAGTAGGTTGTAGGCGTTATGTAATTGCAAATAATCGTTTACTAATTTAAATTGTTCTATTGCCTTAATAGTAGTTGCTTCCCCGCCGGTATAATCTTTTATTTGCATTTGAATTGTCGCCATATTGAGTAACAATTGGCCAGACGAAGATTTGTTGTCAATATACTGAAATATTTTTTGGGCTTCTGAATAATAGAAAAATGCACTATCTTTTACTGATTTATTTTCTAAAAAAAAACCTAAATCCCAATAGGCATTTCCTAACGCCAAAGAATCTTTTAATTTGTAATTTATAGCTATCGTTTGCTTATTTAACTTACGATATAAAGCACTGTCCTGGACCCAAGGAAAATTTAAAGAAAGAAATGACAAATATTTTCCTTTTAAGGAGTCCGTATTTGCCTCAATGGCAGAAAGGTAGGCTTTGTGTAAAAAAATTAACTTTTTATCAGTTGAATTATCTAAGTTTTTACCTTCATTAAGATAATAAGAGATACTATCTGTTGGGGGACTAATTTGATTGTCCTTTTTAGATTGTTCAATATCCGAGCAACCCGTAATAATTAGAAGAATTGAGATTATAAAAAAATGTAATTTATTCAAAGAAATTGCTTGAGTAGATGAAAATCTAAGGTATAAAAAATGCCTTTAACGTGAACATTAAAGGCATTTTAATATTTTTAATACTGTAATTAAGCAATTTGACCGCCTCTTCTATTTGGTGGAGGTGTAGAGCAATCATTACAAGATAAAGCTTTAGAAATATCGTTCATAAAATCAAACTCGCTCGCTGTGCTTTCTACAACTGATACTGCCATACCTAATGCCATTACTGCTACTGCTAAAATACTTGTTACTTTTTTCATGTTCTGTTTGTTTTTAGGGGTTTTTAGTTAATTATAATACTAAAGTAAAACCCTTTTAGAAGTAGAAAGTGTAAAATAGGAGGTCTTAAGTAAATGACCTAGTTCTGCTAGTATATGACCTAATTGTAAGAGAATTCTTTAATTAAGGTTGGAGAGGGTGTTTTTTGAAAGAAGATCTTTAAGGTTTTCCATATTGTCGCGATACGATTTTGAAAAAGGAATATTTTCATTTACCGCCTTTAAGGCACAAATAGATTTACCGAAATTTATACGCGAAACATAGCTGGTGTTTACAATATAACTTTGGTGAATACGCATAAAGTTATTAGGTAACGTATTCTCAAAGGTTTTTAGTGTTTTGTAGGCATTAATAATAGTCCCGTCTTTCATAAAGAACTCGGTGGTATTGTTATCTGCCTTTAGATATAAGATATCATTGGTATTCAAATACTGAAAATCGTTGTAAGATTTTAATATTAAAGTATCTGGCGCCTTTTCTTTTGGCATCCTTTTTCTAAGCTTTAATAACGATTTACGAATATCGAATTCGTTATATGGTTTTAACCAATAATCGAAAAAACCATTTTTAATGGCATCATAAGCATAATCTTTAGTAGATGCAATACCTATTAAAATTGGAAGTTCATTTACGTATTGGTGAATTTCGGTTACCATTAAAAAAATGGAGGCGTAGTCATTATTTAGGTTGATAAAAACGACATCTGGAGAATATTTTAGAATATCGTTCAGTCCGTCAGTAGGATCACTAGTCGTATTTACACATTCAAAATCACCGTATTCACCCAAAAATGCATGTAACTGCAAATTTGAAACCGCATCTGAATCGATTATGGTGTACGTGTAATCCAAAAGTTATAGTGTCTACTACGAAATTAGACATAGGTATTTAAATGATGACCTAGAATGTCCTTATAAAAACGGAGGACATATTGATAAAATGAATGTTTACAGGGGCTTTGAGAGAAAAATCTTTCATTAATTGGATGCTAATCGGAGTTAATTTTTCTGTTTTGCTTGAAAAGCACCTAAATCTGGAGCAGGCAATCGAGGTGTTCCTAGGATGTCGATTGGGGTAGTGGTGGCCGCATCAATATCGCCCATATTAATAAGTTTTGAAACTAAGCCTATTCTAAAATCATTTTTAGAAGGTAAAAAATAGTCGGCTTCAACATTAAATAATATATCAGCGTACCATTCTGTATTAGTAAAGTAATATAAATTAACAGCGTTGTTTGTATTTTGATTTTCTAATAATTTAATAAAACAGTTTTGAAAATTAAAATTAAAAGCATTGGTTCCATTAGCTGTTAGCCGCATTTCATTTAAATTGTTACCATCAATTATACTATTCTTAAAATTGGCGCTTTCTAAATCATAACCAATTTCTGGATCAGTAAACGATGCATTACTAATTTCTAAGGAGGCGTTTATTCTAAATCCTTTAGTCCAATAATTAGCGATAGTAGAATGTATAAAACTATAATTACCGCCATTTTCTATTAGTAAAGATGCCTTCCCTGCGCCTCCTAAGATTAAGTTAGATGCTTGAACTTCAGCGTTTTTAAGCCATAGATTATTTCTGCTATTATTAAAGATTTTACTATTTTCTATTAGTAAGGTATTTTCCGTGTTCGTAGTAGCACCTTCGGCATGTAAACCAATTTGTCCATTTTTAACGGTTAAGTGATTTATATAGTTTTGAGTACTGCCAGCACTTATCCAAACCGTACCCCATTGGCCCGGTAAATCTTCATATTCAGGCTCAAGTCTATCACCTTCAAATATAACTTCACCTTCTAATAACTCCTCATTGGTACTTAGTTCTCCATTTATCGTAATTTTTGCGTTGTTTTGTACATATAATCCAGCGTCTTTATGAAAATGAACTCGTGCACCCGCATCGATTATTAGCTCTTTACCTTCAGGAACTATGGCATAACCGTAAATAACATAAGCTTTATTATTTGTAAAATTTAATTCTTCATTAGTTAGGTTAAATCCATTCACTTGTATTGGTTTTCCTAATTCGTCATTATATAATGTGATAGTTTCTGTATTAAATTCGTCATTCTTTTTTGGAAATAAAAAAATGGCATCTTTTGCAAGGGTAACCAATTCTACCGATTGTTGATGCGACTTGCTATTAAATTGAATAGCATCGGTATATATTAATTCGCTAATTGTGGTATCCGTTATTTCAATGGTCGTTTCTATTAATACAAAAAGACTGTCTTGGGCATAAAGGGGTACATTGTTAAAGGCTTTACCAGCAACGCCATCTACATTAAGGTTATAAAAACTTTCTGTTCCATTTTTAAGCGATATACTAGGTATTAAAATATCATCTTTGGAGTTGTTGTATACTTTTAAAGTATATGTGCTACTGCCTATAGATGCAAAGACAGTATCCAAGTAAACCGTATCTTTTGAAAAAGTTAGGTTTCCTTGGCTTTGGGTGTACTCAAAATCTTTTCTGCATGAGGTACTCCAAAGAATACCAAATAAAACAAGGAGGGCAATAATGATTCTGGTTAACACGTAAGTAGTATTTTAAAGTATTTTATTAAAGAAATACATCTTTAATTTCTTCGGGAATTCTTAGGGGTCTATAAGTTTTGCTATGAAGTAAACACCATTCGGTACTTGCTTTTACTAATAATTTATTGGTTTTACCATGATACATTTCTACTACTCTAATAGATTTTGCCCCAGAGCTTGATGCTATATATGTAGAAATAAGAATAGGGTCATTTAAAACTGCTGCATTTTTATATTCAATATGATGGCTTAGAACAACCCAAATAACTTCTTCTTGCATTTGTTGAGATGCTTCTGCCTGCCAATGTTCTTTAGAAATATCTTGAATCCACTGAACATAGCGTACATTGTTAACGTGGTTTAAATCATCTAAATCGTCCTTAGAAACAATTATTTTTTTTTTAAAACCGTTCATGCTATTTTTTGTGGATTTGTACTTCGAACATTTTATCCCAATACTTACCGGTAACAAAAAATGTTTTTCTATCTGGGTGGTAAGCAATACCGTTTAAAACATAGTTTACTTTATCCCAATTTGCTGTTTTAGTAATAATATCGCTAAGACCACTAAAATTAATAACGCCTTCAATAGCACCAGTATTGCTATCAATGATCATTACACTAGGTTTTTGATATACATTGGCATAAATTTTACCGTTAACAAATTCAAGCTCATTTGCAGAATTAAAAATTGAAGAGTTGGTGACAGTTTCAATATAACCTTCCTCTGTCAAAGTATCTGGATTTAAAAACCAAATTTTTTCAGTACCATCACTTTTAAATAGTTTAGAACCATCATTAGTTAAGCCCCAGCCTTCGCGACTTTTACCGTATTGAAAATTGTCGAGCTTTTTAAATGTTCTTAAGTCGTAAATAAAACCAAGACCGCTTTGCCATGTAAGTTGGTAAATTTTATTATTAAGTATCGTAATACCTTCGCCAAAATAACTATTGTCTAAATCTATTTGCCCATATACTTCACCTGTTTTAAAGTTTAGTTTTCTTAAGAATGACTCTCCTTTTTTACCGGTAGACTCATATAAGGTATCATTATGGAACTCTAGCCCTTGTGTATACGCTTTTGTGTCGTGCGGGTATTCATTAATAATGGTGTAGGTATAAATTTCAGGAGCTTTTTCTGAAAGAACTTTAATATTCTTATTGATTTCTATTGTTTCATTTTCAAAAGAAATCTTTGCAGTTAATACCTTAGAGCCTAATGTTGGTACATCGATTGTAATCTTACCATTATTTACAGGAAGTTCACGTCCGTCAATAATATAAACTACGTTTTCAATTTCCTTATTTTTTTTATTTTCTATGCGAATACCTACATTTTTATTCTGGTTAATTTGATTGAGATTATCTTCTAGTTTAATTTCAAACAAAGATGATGCTTTTTGATTGCCGCTACCACATGAAGCAAATATGCTGGTAATTAGAACTATACAATAAAATTTAACTGCACTCATTTTAATAAGTTTAATTTAAGATTTTGTAGTAAGATTGTTTACTATTCTTGCAAGGTAATTTAATTCATAAAAATAGAAACTAAAACGATTGGGAAAGATTTAAAAGATTGTATATTTGCACCTGGCAAGTCCTACACGACCAGCTCCTGTAGAATCCCCCAGGGCGGGAACGCAGCAAGGGTATATGGTCGTAGCGGTGCGATGTAGGTAGCTTGCCTTTTTTTTATGCCTTAAATTCAGCTATGTGGAATGTAGGTAACATCTTCAAAATCAATACAATATTTAATTTAGCGTCGCTTAATTTTCTATAAAATGAAAACAAAAGTAGTTCTAATTACAGGTGGGTCATCGGGTATAGGAAAAGCCATAGGTCTGCATCTTAAAGAAAAAGGATATATTGTTTATGGTACTACAAGAAACCTATCTAAATATTCGTCGTTTGTAGATTTTCCACTTTTAGAAATGGATGTTCAAAATATAGAAACTATAAAAACATGTATTGCGGCTCTGATTAAAAAAGAATCAAGAATAGATGTATTGGTCAATAATGCAGGTGTGGGCATAACAGGACCTATGGAAGAAACTCCACAATCGGAAGTAGTAAATGCATTTGCAACAAATTTTAATGGGCCATTGCGTGTTATTAATGAAGTGCTACCAATAATGAGAGCGCAAAAAATGGGGCTAGTTATCAATATAACCTCTATAGCTGGGTATATGGGTTTACCATTTAGAGGAATTTATTCCGCATCTAAAGCAGCTTTAGAAATGGTTACAGAAAGCTATAGATTTGAAACAAAATGTTTTGGTGTAAAGTTCACGACAGTGGCTCCAGGTGATTTTGCTACTAATATTGCCGCTGGCAGATATCATGCACCAGTTTATGAAAAATCACCGTATAAAAAAGATTATTCAAGTACACTGGAAGCTATAGATGCTGATGTAGATAGTGGTGGTGACCCAATAGAAGTGGGTAAAATAATTGCTAAAATTATTGAGACCAAAAATCCAAAACCGCATTATAGAGTGGGATCGTTTATTCAAAAGCTATCGTTGACCCTTAAGAATTTATTGCCAGGACTTTGGTTTGAAAAATTACTGGAGAATCACAATAGTCATTAATACCCATATTTACTGTTAAAAAAACAATTTGTTAATTGTAATATATATTAGAAAAGCCATCAACTATAACGGCATTATCGGTAATAATAGCTTTATTTATAGGGTATAAAACTAATTTCTCTGTCAACTCTTTAAAGTTATTGCTGTGGTATTGTGAAGTAGAATCTATTCCAAGAGTTTTTAGAATAACTTTCCAGTCATTAAAATCAGTTTTAATATTTATCCCTATTAATTCGTGATCTGGCCTCTTTTCTTTTAATTCGGCAATTCTTTTGAAGATATCTTGATATTGTTTTTTATTGCTTCCTGACCAGAAATAGAATAAAACTTTTTTGTTTTTTGCAACTTCGGTTAAAGTTATATTTTCATTTTCAAATGATACAACATTTAAATTAGGTATAATTTTAGAAGGCTGAAGGTTGGCTATGCCTTGGTAAAGATTTTCAATTTCCTCAATATGCATATTATTTTTAGAAACCGTCTTAAACTCATTTAAAAAGATTTCCGTGTTTTCTGGGGCATCTTTCTTTTTTAGAAGATAGTCAAAAGCTACATTTCTAAATAAGTTGTCCCTTAAATCTTTATCTATGACTAAACTATCAATTAAGTGAAGTTTATGTTTGTTAAAATGTAGTTGCTTACTAGATTCTGAATTTCTATTGTTACAATCATGTAGGCAACTCATATAAGATAAGTTTCCAAAATGCGCCTTCATAAAATCATAATATGGCCTCAGATAAGTTAAATGTTGATTGTCGAAATCTAAATTTTTTCTATAGGAATAAAAATCTTTAGGCAAATCATGTAGATTTTCTTCAGCAGTTTTTCTTTTATGCTGAAAAGGATATATTTCTTTGTATCGATTATAAGTGTAGTCTATACTTCCTAATAATAATTCAAAGCCATTTTCAGACATGGTAGTTTCGGCCTTTAGTTCTTTTAGGCGCTTTATTTTTTCATTTTTTAAAGACTTTATTTTTTCCAAAAAATCATTTGGTTCTAGCTCATAATAATCTGTATACATGGCAGAATCTTCTTCTTCAGCAGCAAGAAAGAGTTCTAAAAGAAAGTTATTTGTTTCTTCATTACTACCTGAGAAAACTAATGATTCGTCAAAATAAATAGTATTGAGCCTAACCATAAGGCTATCTCCTTTTTCTAGATAAACATATTGGTATTCTGGAGATAAATTAAAATGGTATAATCCATTTTCAATAGATGGTAAGTTAAACTTGAATCTATTTTTACTGTCTATAAGGGCAGAATCTATTTTTTCGTTCCCTTTCATAAGAATTACCTGGGTACTTGTAGGATTTACAATTTCGCCAGCAAATAAAACAGCTTCCGATTCTTTTTTTGCCGTGGAGCAGCTCACTAAAAAAACTATGAATGTAGAGAGTAAAAGTCTTGCCATATAATATGAGGAAATGATCCTAGTCAAAAATAATAAACCTTATTTCCAGTTGTTGTTAATGCCTAGTTAAATGTTGTTTAGCTTTTATTTAAAAACGATTGTAGAAAATTGATGGCAAACTAGATAGTTAAAGCTAATATATTCAGTATTTTTGCACGGATTTTTAAAATTTTGTCACTATGCTATCAGTATCTAATCTATCTGTACAATTTGGGAAAAGAGTATTATTCGATGAAGTAAACGTTTCATTTACCCAAGGTAATTGTTATGGTATTATTGGCGCCAACGGTGCTGGTAAATCTACTTTCTTGAAAATACTTGCTGGCCAAATGGATCCTACCTCGGGTCATGTTCATTTAGAACCAGGTAAGAGGATGTCTATACTAGAACAAAATCATAACTCGGCAGATGCCTATACCGTTCTCGAGACGGTGGTCATGGGTAATAAGCCACTCTATGAAATAAAAAAAGAAATAGATGCGCTTTATGCGGATTACGATGATAAAAATGCGGATAGAATAGGGGAGCTACAGGTAAAGTTCGAAGAAATGAATGGTTGGAACGCAGATAGTAATGCTGCGGCACTGCTTTCGAATCTAGGTATTAATGCAGATTTACATTTTACGCCAATGTCAGAACTTGATTCTAAATTAAAAGTACGTGTGCTTCTTGCGCAAGCCTTATTCGGAAATCCTGATGTTTTAATAATGGATGAGCCTACCAACGATTTGGATTATGAAACAATAAGTTGGTTAGAGAACTTTTTAGCAGATTATGAAAATACGGTAATTGTAGTAAGTCATGACCGTCACTTTTTGGATACCGTGTGTACCGATATTGGCGATATTGATTTCGGCAAGTTAAATCTGTATTCGGGTAACTATACATTCTGGTATGAAAGTAGCCAACTGGCAGCCCGTCAAAGAGCGCAACAAAATAAGAAGGCAGAAGAAAAGGCAAAAGAATTGCAAGAGTTTATTGCAAGGTTTAGTGCAAACGTGGCAAAAAGTAAGCAAGCCACATCACGTAAAAAAATGCTTTCTAAATTAAAGGTCGATGATATTAAGCCATCTAGCCGTAGATACCCTGCTATAATTTTTGATAGAGAACGGGAAGCAGGTGATCAAATCCTAAATGTTGAAGGCTTATCAGCTACAACGGAGGATGGAGAATTACTTTTTGATAATGTTAATATCAATTTGGCTAAAGGGGATAAAATTGCAATAATTTCAAGAGATTCAAGAGCAACCTCAGCATTCTATGAAATTATAAATGGTAATAGAAAAGCAGATAAAGGTACTTTTCAATGGGGCGTAACAACTACACAATCATATTTGCCTGCTGATAACTCAGAATTTTTTACGGACAATATTAATCTTGTAGATTGGTTGCGCCAGTATGCAAAAACCGAAGAAGAAAGAGAAGAAGTTTATATTCGTGGATTCTTAGGTAAAATGTTATTTAGTGGGGAAGAAGCGCTGAAAAAATGTACCGTGCTATCTGGAGGAGAAAAAGTACGTTGTATGTTAAGTAGAATGATGTTAATGCGTGCTAACGTATTAATGCTAGATGAACCTACGAACCATTTGGACCTTGAAAGTATTACTGCATTCAACAATTCATTAAAGAATTTTAAGGGTACTGTATTACTAACTACCCATGATCATGAGTTTGCGCAAACAGTGGCAAATAGAATTATAGAATTAACACCTAAAGGCAACATTGACAGGTATTCTACGTTTGATGAGTATATGTCTGACAAGGCATTAAAGGAACAGCGTAATAAGATGTACGCTTAAAACGCATAGAATAGATTAACCCAAATCAATGTTTTATGAAAACCTACAATCTTATGGTCTGCTTTGTGCTGGCCTTTAGTTTCGTTTCGTGCGATAAATCTTCATCGGCATCTTCAGAAATAGAAGAAACTGGGATTCCAGTCAATTATACCGTCTTTTTATCAAAGAATAACCAATTGAGTGCATTAGAGCTTAGTGCGTTAAATGGAGAATTAACAGTAAATGGTGAATTGTCTACTTTCGCGAACATTCCTTCTACCTATAAGAAGTTTAGAACTTCAAATGATATTAGTTTCTATTATACTAGCAACTGTAAGGGCTATATACAGTGGTATAATGTAATAAGCAATGAGGCTATGTTATTAGAGATGTTTAATGATATTGAACCTTGTGCTATACAGATTACTTCCATAGCCCATACAGATAAATACGTAATGATTTCTTATGAAATGGATTTACCTGGAAAAGATAGTCAGAAAGTAGTACGTATTTATTCTAAGAATGAAACATCAGAGCCCTATATTGAACTTATTTTAGATAAAAAACCAATAGATTTAATTTCTTCTGCAAATAGATTATTTGTCTTAACTCTAAATGAATTTGTTACGGACGAGTTTCATTTATCAGTATTTGATCTAAGTACAAATGAAGAGCTAATAGAACTGGATTTAGGTGTTAATGCAAAAAAACTATTTAAGAATGGTCTTGAGCAAATAATTATTAGCTATCCGGAATTTCATACAATTATAGATCCAGTTTCTTTAGATAAAACATATACAACTTATGGAGAAAATAGTGAACCTAATTTTACAACTACTAAAGACTCTTTTTTAGATATAACCGGTAAAATGTATTTTCAAAAAGCAATTCTTGATGCTGAAATAGATATGGTTCCGGCTATATATGATTTTCAAACTAATAATACGGTTGTGTATTTATTTGAAAATTTCTTATCAGAATCAGAAATTAATGTCAAATATAATATTGGTTCTACATCAGCAATAGCGCATGATGATAACAATAAGTATATGCTAATAGGCTATCAAAAGAAAAACCAGGCAGGTAAGGGTGGGGTTTTACGGGTTAGTACGGCTCCAGAACTTAAAATTATTGACAACATAAATTTAGACGGAGTACCGCAAACAATATTTGTAAAGTAAACTACCTCGGGGCAAGCCCACGAGGCATTCGCTCGAAACGAACTTTTAATTTCGAGGCAAGCCTCGGGGTATTATACCCTTTGGCGGTGCCAATAAAAGATCAATTCTTCTAACTATTAAAATACTTACTGTTCCAAATTGCAGGATTGAAATTTTTACCTAATGCAAAGCCATAAAATATAACTACGGCTGCTACGCATTTAAACATAAAAAAGTTAAGAATCAGAAACTCTTTTGTTGAATTTGCTTTAGAAAAGAGTCCTTCAGGTACCATTAAAGTAATTAAAAAACTTAGTAATAAAACTAATACAGTTAGGTTTACAATACTTTTAAATGGCCACATTAGTATTTTTCTTAATGGATGAAGGTCATTGCCCCATTTGTGAATTAAGTAAAAGTATCCATTGCCAATTGGTGCAAATAGTATAGGGTCGTCCTTGTCTTCTAATTTAAATAATTTTGAAGGTGCAATTATCTTAAATCCTTTAATCTCTAGTTGATGGGTTTTTTCTAAAGATTTAATTATTGAAAGTGCCTCTGAGGGTATTTCACCCTTAAAATATTTAGTATCTAAAAAACGTAATCTATAATCAATGCATATTTGCTTTATTTCATTCGTATGGTATATGTTTTGGGTTTGTAATAGTTCTAAATTAAACTTGTTGCCTGGTGTTCCATTACCATTGTTAATATTATTTCCTATACGGTTGAATTGCGTATCTAATTCTGAAAAAATAGAATATATTTCCTTTAGTCTATCTGCTTCAGAAGTATAGCTTTTAGTTTTTGCTTGAGTTAATTTTTCAGCAATATTGGTTTTTGAAAGTAACATGTGTTTTTTTTTAGCAACATACTCAAATTTAGCTAATTAGAAAATTTGTAGAATTTTAAGCAGTCACAAATCTAAGTTAACAAAATGTTAAAATTAAGTCTAGAGCTAATTAGGCTAGGAGAATATCACTTCTAATTGTATATTAACGGAGAAATCGTGCAGTTTGTCGATTTTTAAAACTATTTACCCTTTTGAACTTACTGTATGAAAAAATGGACATCCCTCGTGTCCCTGTGTGTCCTATTTTTTGGGTTGCAAACAAAAGCACAGGATAGAATTGAAACTAGTTTACAAAAAGTATTGGCTCAAGCCTCTGCTACTGAAATTTCAATAATAGAAAGAACAGCTACTTTCGAAAATCAATCTACATGGCATAGTGCGTTAATAGCAGCAAATTTAGATAAAGTTTTAGCTTATAAAGGGAAGTTCACAGTTTTTGCACCATCAAATCAAGCATTCGAAAAACTCTCACCTTTAACGATTACTAAGTTGTACGATCCAAAAAATAAGAAGGTCCTTAAAGCTATACTTTCTTATCATATAATAGCCGGCAAGCTTTCCGCTTCGACAATATTAAGAGCTATGAGTCGAGGTAAGGGTTCAGCCAAATTTACTACGATACAAGGTGAAAAAATTACCGCCACAATGAATGGTATAGATATAGTTTTGACAGATAAAGCCGGAAACAAGGCCATAATCGTTACTGCTGATTCTAATCAATCAAACGGCATTATCCACGAAATAGACGCGGTATTTTTACCTAAAAGAATGCTTTAATTACCGTAGGCTTGCACCTAAGTTAGTTTCGTAAGCAGTTTGTAGTTTAGACATTATTTTTTCAATTTGTTTTTCTGTCAATGTACTTTTATCATCTTGTAACGTAAAACTAACAGCATACGATTTTTTGCCCTCAGGTAAATTTTTGCCTTCATAAACGTCAAACAATGTAAAGTCTATTAAGAATTTGCGTTCTGCTCCATATGCTATATCATAAAGCTCCTTATAAGTTGTTTTTTGGTCTAATAAAAGCGCAAAATCTCTCTTTACTTCTGGGTATTTAGGAATCTCTTTAAATTTTATAGGAGTAGTCATTAATAAATCCAAAATTGCATCCCAATGAAAATCGGCATATAAAACATTTTGTTTCATATCAAAATGTTTAAGAATCGACTTTTTTATTAATCCAAATGATACTAAAGTATTTTTCTTAAATGTAAAGTTCAATCCTTCAGCAAACAGGGCTGAAGTTGTTGGTTCACTTTTTAAATTATCAATACCTAGGCGCCTAAGAATTGTTTCAACAATGGTTTTAAGCTCAAAGAAATTTGCAGGTACTGCCTTATTCGTCCAGCTTTCTTGAATAGAATCTCCTGTAAGTAATATGCTTAAATATTTAGATTCAACTCTTTTATTATTTTCAGAATGATATGTTTTACCAAACTCGAATAATTTCAGGTTAGCTCTTTTTCTATTGATATTATAACTAGTGCATTCTAGTGCGGAAAACAACGAAGATTTACGTAAAACAGATAACTCGCCACTTAGCGGATTTATTATTTCAATAGATTTATTGTTAGCTTCTTCTTCACCCAATAGTTTATTATAATTGGGATTAGTAAGACTATTTGTTAAAATTTCATTATATCCTTTTGCGGCTAGCACATTACCTATGGTAGATTGAATTTTGTGATCTTCAGTTGCTTTTGTAGTAGCAATTGAAGCGTTTAACTTTTGGTTAAAAGTTATATTATTATAGCCGTAAACCCGAAGTATTTCTTCAATAACATCAACTTGTCGTTGTACATCGACCCTGTATGAAGGGACTTCTAGCCCCATACCTGTTTCCGTGACATTTTTAAGTTTTATGTCAAGGGAAGCTAATATAGATTTTATGGTATCCTGCGGAATTTCTTGTCCTATAAGCTTATTTATTTTTTCAAAAGCCAAAAACACTTCAAAATTTGCCGTTTTATTCGGATAAAGATCTATTACATCGGAGGTAATGTCACCACCAGCAATTTCTTTAATTAATAAAGCTGCCCTTTTAAGACTATATTCCACATTTTCTATATCAATACCACGCTCAAACCTAAAAGAAGCATCAGTATTCAAAGCATGTCTTTTAGCAGATTTCCTAATAGAAACAGGGTTAAAATAAGCACTTTCTAAAAATATTGAAGTAGTTTCTTGCGTAACTCCCGAGCCTATTCCTCCAAAAACACCAGCAATACAAAGTGGTTTCTCGGTATCACATATCATTAAATCATCTTCATGTAATACTCTTTCAATGCCGTCTAACGTTACAAATTTTGTTCCTTTTGCGAGGGTCTGAACTATAATTTTATTTCCTTTTATTTTTGCAGCGTCGAAGGCATGTAATGGCTGACCTAATTCATGCAAAACATAATTAGTAGCATCTACAACATTGTTTTTAGGTGTAAGACCAATAGCTCTCAATCTATTTTGTAGCCAAGTAGGTGAGGGTTGTATAATGAGATTGCTAATGGTTACACCACAATAGCGTGGTGCTAAAGCAGTTTTCTTAACATCAACATCTATTTTTAAAGAACGATCATTAATATTAAAATGGCTGGTTGATGGCGTTATTAATTCTTTCGATATTTTTTTTTGTTTTAGCCCTGCTTTTAAATCTCTTGCAACACCAAAATGACTCATGGCATCAGCTCGGTTAGGAGTAAGCCCTATTTCAAAAACTTCATCTAATTCTACATCAAAAATTTCCGAACATGGTGTACCCGCAATTAAATCGGGATTTAAAACCATTATACCATCGTGGCTGGTACCCAGTCCTAATTCGTCTTCGGCGCAAATCATACCGTGACTTTCTTCACCTCTAATTTTACCTTTTTTAATTGTCCATGCTTCCCCTTCTGGAGTATATAGTGTTGTACCTATTGTTGCAACAGGGACTTTTTGGCCAACAGCTACATTTTTAGCGCCACAAACAATTTGAAGTGGTGAGCCAGTGCCTATATCTACTGTTGTTATGTTTAGTTTATCGGCATTGGAGTGTTTTACACAAGTTAAAACATGACCTACAACAATACCTTTTAAGCTACCTTTTACAGATTCGAACTGCTCAATTCCTTCTACTTCTAATCCTAAATCAGTTAAAAGTTCGCCTGTTTTTTGCGATTCCCAATCTATTTGTATGAACTGTTTTAACCAGTTGTATGATATTTTCATTGAAAACTTTTATAGTTTGCAAAGATAAAACAATGGCTGTATACATTCTATAAGCTATTAAGTGTTTCTTTAGATTTTTAATTGTCCTTTTTAAATCGTTACTTGAAAATTGAAATTAAAATTAAAATGAATATGAGATATAGTATTATAATACTTATCATTTTTACACTTTTGTTTTCATGTAAACCAAAAGTTAATAATCTAAATATAGCAGAAGGTCTATGGAGGGTTGAATTGGATGTAATGGATAATCAGATTTTACCATTTAATTTAAAAGTTAATCAAACGGTTAATGGTAATTATTCAATGCAAATATTTAATGCCGAAGAGGTTATAAATATTGACGAGATTGAAATTACAGGCGATTCTATAACTATAAAAACACCTGTTTTTGAAGGATATTTAGCGGGTAAATTTTCTGAGAATAAAATTACTGGACAATTTATAAAAGAGAGTTTAGATAGAATTGTTCCTTTTGAAGCCAATTATGGTAAAGAAGACCGTTTTGATGTAGTGAATTTGTACGCCGACCAAGATGTGTCTGGAATTTGGGAAACTAATTTTAATCCTAATACTGGTGATGAGTATGCGGGTAAAGGTATTTTTTTGCAAGAAGGAAATGTAGTAACGGGTACTTTTAGGACTACCACAGGTGATTATAGATATTTAGATGGAATAGTTGATGGCGACTCATTAAAATTATCGGCATTTGATGGGGCTCATGCTTTTTTATTTACAGCAAAGGTTACTGATTCTACCTTAAATGGTATTTTTTATTCTGGAAATCATTCTAAGGAGCCATTTGTTGCCAAACGTAATGATAGTTATGAATTGCCCGATCCTAATTCTTTGACCTATATTAATGAAGGGTATGATAAATTAGCTTTTTCATTTCCAGATACAAACGGAAATGTCATTTCATTAAGTGACGAAACGTATCAAGATCAAGTGGTAATTGTTCAATTAATGGGTACATGGTGTCCCAATTGTTTAGATGAAACAAAATTTTTAGTTGATTATTTACAAGGAAATAACACTATTAAAGTAATTGGATTAGCATTTGAATCTGCAAAAACTCAAGAAAAGGCATTTAATGCTGTAAACCGTTTAAAAGACAAGATTGGAGTTCAATATCCTATTTTGTTAGCGCAATTTGGATCTGTTGATAAGGAAGAAGCTCAGCAAAAGTTACCAATGATTAATCATGTTCTTTCTTATCCTACCACTATTTATATTGATAAAAAAGGTAATGTACGTAAAATTCATACTGGGTTTAATGGCCCAGCAACTGGTCATAAGTATGTTGAATTCAAGAAAGAATTTAATGAGTTTGTAACTCAGCTAATAAATGAATAGTTACTAGATAATAGTAGATTTTCCAAGGCCAATATTTTCATCGTTCATATTAAAACTACCGTCTAATTCCATAATGTTATCGGCAATAAAATCACCGACATAATTTGTACCATATTTAGAACTGCCTAAAATATCTGGAGTTACTATTTTTTTAGAAAACGATTTTAAAACTGCAGCTACAACAGCATCAGATTCTTCGTTCATTTTAAAATGTTGTAATAACATAGCCATACTAAGTATCGATGCTACTGGATTTGCTATGTTTTTTCCTTTTGCGTCGGGGAACGAACCATGAATTGGTTCGAACATGGCATGTTCCAATCCTACAGAGGCAGAGGGTAATAGACCAATGGAACCAGCAATGACACTACCTTGGTCAGATAGAATGTCGCCGAACATATTATCGGTTAAAATAACATCAAAATCAGAAGGATTCAAAATCATCTGCACAGCAGCATTATCAATAAACAAGCATTCTAAAACTACATCTGGGTAACTTTCAGAAATAGACCGAACTACTCGTCTCCATAAACGCGAAGTTTCAAGAACATTTGCTTTATCGACCAGGGTAACTTTCTTTTTACGAGAACGGGCAGATTTAAAGGCCAAGTGAGTAATTCTACTAATTTCAGCTTCTGTATAGGTGCATGTATCCGTGGCTGAGTTTTGGTCTTTACTAAGCGACTTATCGCCATAATAGATGCCCCCAGATAATTCTCTAAAAATAACTAAATCGGTATTTTGTACACTTATTTTAGGTAATGGCGATTGTTTAACTAAAGAAGGAAAAACTTTTACCGGTCTTATATTGGCAAAAAGGTCAAGCTCTTTTCGTAGTTTTAATAAACCCTGCTCCGGCCAAACCTTGGCTTTTGGGTTGTCGTCAAACTCAGGTGAACCTAAAGCACCAAATAGCGTAGCATCAGAATTTTTGCAAAGTTCCAGTGTTTCTTTAGGTAATGGATTTCCCGTTTTTTTAATGGCGGAAGCTCCTATTAAGGCTTTTTTAAAAGTAAAGCTATGGCCAAAGGTTTCTTCTACAGAGCGCAGGCACTTAATCGATTGTGCTACGACCTCAGGGCCAATTCCGTCACCTCCTAAAACAGCAATATTTAAATGCATAATTAAATAATACTTTTTATTTCAATATTAGAAGCTTCTATAATTTCATGAATTTCTTCATCTTTTACTTCCTTTCTAGTATCTGCAAATTTTAAAAATTCTTCGTAAACCAGGTCTAATTGTGTTTTTGTTAGTTCATAACCAACAATCTTTGCTCGGTAAGCTAACGCTGCTCTTCCACTACGGGCGGTCAATACTATTGAAGATTCAGTAACACCAACATCGGCTGGGTCTATAATTTCGTATGTTTCTCTATTTTTAATTACACCATCTTGGTGAATACCCGAACTATGTGCAAACGCATTAGCACCGACAATAGCTTTATTCGGCTGTACCATCATACCCATTTTACTGGACACCATTAAGCTTGTGTCGTATAGTAATTTGCTATTTATAGTGGTATCTAAATTAAGATTGGGATGTTGGCGTAAAATCATTACTACTTCTTCTAAAGAGGTGTTACCGGCACGTTCGCCAATGCCATTTATAGTACATTCTATTTGTCTAGCTCCGTTGACAACCCCTGCAATTGAATTAGCTGTGGCCAAACCTAAATCATTATGACAATGGCAAGATAATACTGCTTTTTCAATACCTTTTACATTTTCTCGCAAATACTTCATTTTGGCGCCATATTCTTCTGGAAGGCAATACCCGGTAGTGTCCGGAATATTCAAAACTGTAGCACCTGCTTTAATTACAGCTTCACATACACGTGCTAAAAACTCATTATCGGTACGGCCAGCATCTTCGGCATAAAATTCTACATCTTCCACAAAAGTTTTTGCATAGCTAACAGCAGCAACTGCCCGTTCAATGATAGTGTCTCTATTAGAATTGAATTTATATTTTATATGGGAGTCAGAAGTACCAATACCTGTATGTATTCTAGGTATTTTGGCATATTTTAAAGCTTCTGCAGCAACTTCAATATCTTTTTTTACAGCACGTGTTAAACCGCAAACCGTAGCATTTTTAACAAGTTTGGCTATCGCTTCAACAGATTTGAAGTCACCCGGACTAGAAACAGGAAAACCAGCTTCAATGATGTTTACACCAAGTAAATCTAGTCGTTCAGCAATAACTAATTTTTGTTCCATGTCTAATTTACAGCCAGGAACTTGCTCTCCATCTCTTAAGGTCGTATCAAATATTTGTACTATATCTTTACTCATTATATTTACGTAGTTTTACTAGTCGAACGAATATATTACTTAATTCACAAAATACCTGAATTTCGTTAGGTCTTTTACAACGTTAATTCACTTTTTTGTTTATCTAAAATATTGGTTTATAATTAATTAAATACTTTTTATTACGATGACAAATGTGCATAAAGATGCTTTATTTGTATTGGTTAAATCTCTCTCGAAATCTGAAAAGCGTCAATTTAAACTCTATGTTGGTAGACTAGGAGTTAATACAGACGCTAAATTTTTGGCGCTTTTTAATTTATTGGATAAAATTAAGCATTATGAAGAGAAAATAATATTAGAAAGTGGTATTGTTAAAAAAGCGCAATTATCTAATTTGAAGGCGCACCTCTATAAGCAGATTTTAGTGAGTTTACGGTTAAACCCCGTTAATCAAAATATTCGTGTTCAAATTAGAGAGCAATTAGATTTTGCAACAATTCTTTATCAAAAAGGTTTATATAAGCAAAGTTTAAAAATTCTCGATAAGGTAAAGACTATAGCCATTGAAAATGAAGAAAAGAATATTGCCTACGAAATAGTTGAATTAGAGAAAATTATAGAAACACAATATATTACTCGTAGTATACCAGATAGAGCTAATGAGTTGGCAGTGCAAGCCAAAGAGTTATCTGGGCATAATGTAATGACTAGTAAATTATCCAATCTTTCGCTTCAACTGTATGGTATGATGTTAAAAGTGGGTTATGTACGTAGTGATGAGGATTACCAAAAAGTAAAAACCTACTTCAACAATCATTTGCCTATATACAATATAGAAGATTTAGGGTTTCGAGAAAAGCTTTGGTTATATAAGGCATATTTGTGGTATAGTTTTCTTACCCAAGATTTTCTTTCTTGTTATAAATATGCAAGTAAATGGGTCGATCTATTTTACGAACATAAGGATATGATTTATCTTAATCCAGTGTTCTTTTTAAAAGGTAATCACTATTTATTAGAATCATTGTTTTATGTGCAATACAGCTCCCAGTTTAAAGAAGTTTTAGAACGATTAGAAAATACGATTAAGGAGAAAGATTTTCCTGATAACGATAATATCAACTCTTTAGTTTTTATGTATATAAATGCGAACAAATTGAATTTGCATTTCCTTGAAGGAACTTTTGAAAAGGGCTTGTATTTAGTTAAAATAATAGAATATGGTATTAATAAGCATCGTGATAGAATAGACGTTCACCATGTTATGGTACTTTATTACAAAATTGCTTGCTTGTATTTTGGCATTGGTGATAACAAAACTTGTATTCAATATTTAAAGAAAATAATTGATAATAAGAATTTAAAAATGCGTGAAGACCTTATGTGTTTTGCACGTGTTTTAAGTCTTGTTGCGCATTATGAAGCTGGTATGGATTACCATTTAGAAATACAATTAAAAAGCACCTATAAGTTTCTTTTAAAAATGGATGATATGCATGCTGTTCAAAAAGAGATGATTAAATTTTTAAGGAGTCTTGGCGGTATTTATCCGAATGAATTAAAAGCAGAATTTCAAAAATTATACACCGAACTTAAAAAATATGAAGATCACCCATACGAAAAAAGGGCCTTTCTATATTTAGATATACTTTCTTGGTTAGAGAGCCATTTGCAAAATAAGCCTGTTTCTCAGATTATGCGAGAAAAAGCTCTAGCAAAATCGCGCTAAGCAAGCTTTTTAGATGAAAAACAATCATATAAAACATTTAATAGAAATAAATGTGGCTATGCTTTTTATAGCTACATCTGGAGCTTTAGGCAGGTATGTGCAATTACCTGTTTCCGTAACAATAGGCATAAGGGCTATTTTGGCATTTGTTGTCCTCTTTCTATTTTGTAAATGGAAAGGATTTTCTTTTAAAATCAGTAAAAGCGATGCTCCTGTTATATTTATTAGTGGTCTTTTAATGGGTATACATTGGGTTGCTTATTTCTATGCTTTGAAATTGTCTAATGTAGCAATAGGTATGTTATCTATTTTTACATATCCTGTCATAACGGCTTTTTTAGAACCAATTTTACTTAAAACAAAGTTTCAACTAGTTCATCTTCTTTTAGCTTTTTTAGTGCTTACCGGAATTTATTTTCTAAGCCCTTCTTTAGATTTTGAAAACTCTTACACTCTTGCAATAAGTTTAGGTGTTTTTTCGGCTTTTGCCTATGCGTTAAGAAATATTATTCTAAAAAAGAAGGTGAATAAATATAACGGATCAATTTTAATGACATACCAAACAGCTATAGTTGGGGTTTTGTTGTTTCCGTTTTTATTTACGATAGAGCCAATTTTAATAGTAGAACAGTGGAAGGCCTTAATAGCATTAGCAGTTTTAACTACGGCAATTGGCCATACGTTATTTTTAATGACATTTAAACATTTTAATATAACAACGGTTAGTATACTTAGTAGCGTACAACCAGTCTACGGAATTA
This sequence comes from Maribacter hydrothermalis, assembly GCF_001913155.1. Taxonomy (GTDB): domain Bacteria; phylum Bacteroidota; class Bacteroidia; order Flavobacteriales; family Flavobacteriaceae; genus Maribacter; species Maribacter hydrothermalis. The sequence continues at coordinate 4,200,061 of NZ_CP018760.1, read as the reverse complement.
TAATTGGAGCAATATTTCTTTCCGAAATCCCCAGAGGGACAACAATTTTAGGTGGAATTTTAATATTAAGTTCCGTAGTAATAGAAAGCGTCAGAGCTAAAAAAATACCGAAAACTTAAAACTTAGTTTTGCGAATTTATACCTGGTGTACTAGCACCAAATTGAGATATTATATGGTTACCCATTTTTGTAAATTGCTCATTTTTAGCCATTTCGCGAACCTTAGCTGGATCAAAATCACCATTAAAATATAAAAAGGAGCCTGTTTGGTTATCATTATTGTAAATCAATATTTCTTTTACCGAATTCTTTTTTTCACGAATAGAAACTACATTTCGCTTTAATTCGTCATTTTTTCTAAAAACCTCTATGAATGAATTTCCGGTGATACCATTCATCTGTTGATTAAGAAGTTGCGTTTTGCTAGATGTTGCACTAGGGAACTGCATATATCTTAGGTCTTTTGTGTTGCCAACCAAAGCCTGCATTTCAGGAGAAATTTCGCTAATCATGCTTAACATAAATTGTGGAACTCTTACCGCAGTTACCTGGTTATCATTTTTATGTGCGTTATAAAAAGTATCAATAGAGTTGTAGCTACTGCAAGAGCTTAGAGATACTAATATGTAAAAGACAACTATTTTCTTTATCATGGTTATAGTGTTTACTTTAAATGTAGTAAAATTAAAGACATGCATTCCAAATAGGGTCATTTGGTAGTGGAGCCAAAATTTCTAAAGGTTCTTTATTAACAGGATGTGTAAGTTTTAATTTTCGGGCATGTAAATGAATACTGCCATCAGCATTACTTCTGTTAAATCCGTATTTTAAGTCTCCTTTAATAGGACAGCCAATTGCAGTCAGTTGCGAACGTATTTGATGGTGCCTGCCTGTTTCTAAATCTATTTCTAGAAGGTAGTAATTATGCAATTTTCGCATAACTCTATAAGTTAAAATTGCTTTTTTACTATCGGGGACTTCATTTGTATTAGCATAAGATTTATTTTGCTTTGTATTTCGTTTCATCCAATGAACAAGTCTTTTTTCGGGATCACTTGGCATATTTTTTACAATGGCCCAATATGTTTTTTTAGCATTTTTCTCCGCAAACATTTTATTTAATCTTGGCAAGGCTTTGGATGTTTTTGCAAATACAACAATACCAGATGTTGGGCGGTCCAATCGATGAACGACCCCTAAATACACGTTGCCAGGCTTGTTGTACTTTCTTTTAATAAAAGCTTTTACGGTGTCGCTCAAAGGCTGGTCACCCGTTTTGTCACCTTGTACAATATCGCCAGGTCGTTTATTGACAATTATTAAATGGTTATCCTCAAACAATACTTGAAGATTATCTACGGTAGAATGTTCTTTTTTTGACAAATTAGGGGTGAATTACAAACCTGTTTTTATTAGATTAATGCATTTGCACTTTGCTTATTATAAATCAATTAATACTGTTCGTCATCATTAGGGAAATCTTGACTTTTTACATCACTTACGTAATTAGAAATTGCATTTCCCATTTCTTCGTAAAGATTCATATAACGGCGTAAAAAACGTGGGTTAAATTCATGCGTCATGCCTAATAAATCGTGTACCACTAATACTTGTCCGTCTGCATATTTTCCGCCTCCAATTCCAATGGTAGGTATAGTTAAGCTTTCAGAAACACTTTTGGTTAATCTTGCAGGGATTTTTTCTAATACTATACCAAAACAGCCTAGTTTCTCTAGTAATTTGGCATCTTCTATCAATTGTTCTGCTTCTTCCTCTTCTTTAGCGCGAACGGTATATGTGCCAAATTTATAGATAGATTGTGGCGTTAATCCTAAATGGCCCATTACGGGTATACCTGCAGCTAAAATTCTTTTTACTGATTCTTTGATTTCTGCACCACCTTCAAGTTTTACTGCATGGGCGCCACTTTCTTTCATTATTCTAATTGCTGACCGTAAAGCCTCTTTTGGGTCGCTTTGGTAGCTTCCAAAAGGTAGATCAACGACTACTAAAGCTCGTTCGACAGCTCTAATAACAGATGAGGCATGGTATATCATTTGGTCTAAAGTAATAGGTAAAGTAGTTTCGTGACCAGCCATAACATTACTAGCAGAGTCACCTACTAAAATAACATCAACTTTTGCAGCATCAACAATTTTCGCCATAGAAAAATCATAAGCAGTTAGCATGGAGATTTTCTCTCCATTCTTTTTCATATCCACTAATGATTTTACTGTAACTCTTTTATATTCTTTCTTTGCTGTAGACATAGTTTGTTTTTGATTAAGTGCTATAAAAGTAAGGAGTTTTATGAGAATAATGAGGATTATATAAAAAGGCTTTTAGGTTAAATTATAAACTATTTGTCTAATTTTAGAATAGTAAATAAAACCATGATTATGAAAAATATACTGTTTTTAATCTTTTGTTTATTAACTATTTCGGTCTTGGCACAGTCTGAGGAAGAGCAAAAAGTAAAGCAAACTATTGTAGATTTTTTTAGTGCCTTTCATGCTCAAGATTCAATAGCCATAAAAAATACCACTTATTCTCCGGTAGTGTTACAAACTATTAGTTTGGATAAAGAAGGGAAATCAATCTTAAAGAATGAAGATTTTAATGATTTTTTAAAATCGATTATCAGCATACCAGATTCTATTGCCTTTCAAGAACGGATTACAGATTTTTCTATACAAATAGATGGTACAATGGCCAATGCTTGGACACCATATGAATTTTGGTTAAATAATAAATTTCATCACTGCGGGGTAAATTCTTTTCAACTATTAAAAGTTGAAAGCGCATGGAAAATTATATATCTCATTGATACCCGAAGAAAAGACGATTGTGACACAAAAACGGAATAAAGATTTACTAATCTTATTTCCAATTTCTAGAAGACGTTACGTCCTCCGTAGGGAAATCTTTTGGGATTTCTTGGGTTACAGCACCTGTTGCTGCCCATTCGGTACCACGTTGTAAAGTTGTTATAAAACCAGCGCATTCCATCGAATAATCAAAATGGCCTAAAGTAGAATGGAAAACCCTTCCCTTTCCGTAATTAATTGCCATTAGTTGTGGTACATGTTGGCCAAGACCTTTTATGGTAGGGTCCCATGGTGGTGCATTTTTTTCAACATCGGCAAAAGCAGTAGCCAAAATAGTAGCATTTTCAAAAGGTCCCCTCATACGTTCGTATAATTCATCGGGCGTATGTAACCATTTATTTGGTAAACCTTTCATAATTGGGTGTTCTAGGGCTCTTGTCGTTAATTGAAATTCATTTTCAAGTCCATGAGAACCGCAAACCCCTTCTGAATTATCTTCAATTAATTCGCCAGCATCATTATAATAAACATAGGGGCCTGAGCTTTCATCTCTGCCTCCCCAAGCACCCAGACCAATCATTTTATTAAATTCTTCCCAATCTCCCCAAGCGTTATTGGCAGCATGTATAACAACGAATCCACCGCCATTTTTCATATAATTTTCAAAATCCTTTCTAGTTTTTTCTGGCCATAACGGAGATTCAGCCCCTAAATTGGAAATTACCACGTCGTAGTCATTAAAATTGATAGAAAAGTCAGAGGTTTTTATTGGACTTTCTGAGAGTGGATATGTTTTATCTGTTAACGGGTAGGTTTCAATAAAATAATTATACGCTTCAGGTCTAGATTTCTTGTATTTAATACCTAAATAAACAGAATCTGTACGTTTTACATCCACTTCAAAAAGATTAGTTTGTTCTAAATAATCTTTCATCATCATTGTAGTTTTTGGCCATACATAATGATTGTTTTGACCATCAATTATCAATGCTTTTAATTTAATAGGTGGTTGTTCTAAAACTTCTTTTTTTTTCTCTGCACAAGAGAATAAGAAACAGAAAATTAATAATGTTATAATGTTTTTCATAAAGTAGTATTTCAAGTTAAAAAGGAAATTAAAATCGACTCTTTAAATGTACATGAAGTTAATAAGATTGCAAAACAGTATTTGTTACAAACATTATTCTTTAATAATCTTAAATCGTTTTGCAGATGATTAAAACAGCGTCTAAATTAGCAGAATAACTAATTAATAATATAATGAAAGTACTAGGAATAGGGTCAAGAATTTCTCATAACGAGCTTGGAAAAGGTGTAATTACTAACGTTTCTTCAAATCAATATTGGGTTACCTTTATGGACAAAGGTCTCGAAACTATTGAGATAAATAGTGATTTTGAAGTTATTGAAGCAGTTGAAGGAGAGGTGGATACTGTAAGTTTCTTTGATGTAGAAAGTTCTTTAGTTGCTATTCTTCAAAAATGGAGTGATACTACACAACGTGTAGCAATAGCGGATAAATGGAAAGGAGGTAATCTTATATTACAGCCTGGTGAGGCAGGAATTAGCAATAAAGAAATTCCTATAAACACCTTTTTTCATAAAATTGTAATGGTTCGTGACCGTATAAGGGTAATGGAACAGAAAATAAACTCAAGTAAAAATTTAGATGATCAAGAAAAGATAGACTTACAACAATATATTACTCGTATTTATGGCAGTTTAACCACATTCAACATACTTTTTAAAAATAAGAGTGATCATTTCGTTGGTGAGAAAAGTGAAAAATAAAGCTCTTATTGTATTTTATTTTTTAAATTAATTTTGAACCCTTAGATCTAGTATTACGTTGTATAGATTTTTTATAACAGCTTGATCAAAACCATGAGCTGCATTTTGTACCATATGATATTCTTTTCTAGGGGCTCTTAATTTTTCAAAATAAGGTTTATTCAACTCTTGTGAGGTAAGAATGTCATTTTCTCCCTGAACCATTATAACAGGTAGATGAAATGTTAGTCCATTTTTTATAAAGTTGATTTCAGAAACCATTGATTTAATACCAATCTGCTGATCACCTACAAAATTTAGAAAGGAGTAATCATCACCATTATATCTGTCTCTACTATCTTTATTATTATCATAAGTTGGTGCTATTTGCCACCAAGATGTAGGTATTTCTTTTGAAGTCTCTTTTTCATACTTTTTAATCATTTTAAATAACTGTCCATAATTTTTAGCTTTGGTATAAGGAGGTTTGCCTAAAGTTATTAGCTTTTCAATTATTGTACTATCTATATTTTTTTCAGCCAATTCAAGTACTTTAGAATAGGCATTTTCTACATTGTTAGAGAAATTAACAAACTGGGCATGACCAATATAAGCATGAAATAGTTCGGGTTGTTTTAAAACCATTTTGGTAGCTAGTATAGATCCCCATGAGGTTCCAACAATTATAATTTTTCTTTTATTTAGATACTTTATAAGGTGTTGGGCAAGTTCAATTCCATCATCGGTCATTTTCTCAACTTCTAGCGGATTATTTAAATAAAACTCCTCATTAATTTCATTTGGGGCGTTTTTACCAAATGTTTTTCCAGCACCTCGTTGATCCCAGTGTACGATTGTAAATTCTTTGGACCATTCACTAAAAATATTTTCTTTATAATGACTTAGTGTACTACCTGGTCCTCCGTGAATAAATAATATTACTGGGTTTTTTAAGTTTTCGCCCTTTATTGTAATCCATTGTTCTATTCCACCTATAGATAAAAAGCGCTCTTCTTTAATTTTATCTTGACTGAACAATGAAATACAACTCAACCAGAAATAAAACATAATAAAGAATTTGGTTTTCATCGATATGGTTTAAAAAAAATTGGAAGTAAGTTGCAAAGATATTTATCTATTTATTTAATAGAACAAGAATCCTAGTAGTTAATAAATTACGGTATTTTTAAATAAGAAATTTTAAATAAAATTGTTTACACTTGAAAACGCAAAATGGTTTTCAATTTGGCTTCATCTACTTTTCTAAAATCAGAAAGATATATTTCTTTATGAATTTTTGATTTACGTAGGAGACCCAGACTTTCAGCATAAGCTTCCATTTTTATAAATGATTCCTTTTCATTGTTATAACTACCAATGTGCAACATTTGTATAGAAGGACCTTCATTAATTGTTTTGAAGTGTAATTTGTTTAAAAGCTTTTGCGGTTTTTTCTTTTTTGTCAATTCTAACATTTCATTAAAAAAAGACTCATTCACAAAACTGGGTTGTCGTATCATTAGATCAAAAACTAATTCATCTTTATTAATTTTGCCTTTGAAATTTTGTTTTTCCTTTTCAGTAATATCCCATATTCCTTCCAATGGATAAACGGTCCAGTCTTTATAATTTTCAGGAGTATTTGATAATTTTTTAAGCGTCATTTTAATGGCGTAGGAGACACTATACAATGCCTGAATGTGTTCGTTAAAATAATCGCTATTTGGATTTCCTTGGCCATGTAAAGTAATAAATTGATATTCTGGTATGGTAATCAACTCTGGTTTAGTTTTAGGCAGGTAAATTGACTTTTCTTTTTTTCGCCATTCATGTTTTACTTGCATTTTTCAGTACTTTTTAAAATAACTATTATTAGGTTTTCATATTGAAAATAAAACTCAGTTAGGATAGGTAATTGAAACTAAGAAAAAAATATTGCCTGATAATTTATAATCATTGATTTAATTGTAATGTAAGTAAAATTATATATTATAATACGATATTTAATGACAAGCTTACCATTTATATTTTTATTGCCAAATAAGATTTTTAAGTTACAAATCTTAGTTTTTGAAGGGTAGTGCAGAAAACTTTTTTAATTAGAAGTTGTTATTTGTTAGTCATTAGGTATTTTAGGCTTAAAATTATATAATGGGTCAGATTATTACATTCGGCGAGGTATTAATGCGAATTTCACCTAGAGGAAATAAAAAGTTTATTCAATCTAATATTGTTGAATTTTATTTTGGAGGTACGGAGTTGAACGTAGGTATTTCTATAGCTAATTTTGGAGGAAATGTTAAACATATAAGTGCTGTTTCAGATGATTTTATAGGGGATACAGCCCTAACATACATTCGTAAATTTGGCGTTGATACTACTTCAATAATAAGGTCAAAACGCCCTTTAGGTGTATATTTTTTAGAAGTAGGCGCTGTAATAAGACCAAGTATGATTTCTTATAACCGCTCGCATTCTGCATTTTCAGAAATAGACCCACCAAAAGTAAATTGGGAGAATGCATTAGAAGATGGTGAATGGATGCATTGGACGGGTATAACACCAGCACTATCTAAAAATTCTTTCGAAATTCTTAAAGAAGGTTTAAAGCTAGCTAGAGAAAAAGGTATGGCAGTTTCTGCTGATCCAACATACAGAAATGGATTGTGGAAATATGGGCAAGACCCTAAAGAAGCATTAATTGAGCTTCTAAATTACTCCACAATTTTTATTGGCGGTGTAAATGAAATTAACGAAGTTTTAGGTACCGAATTTGGTTATGGAAATGAAGATTTTATTGAAGCAAGTAAACAATTAATGATAGCTTTCCCTTCAATCGAAAAAGTATTCGATAAAATTAGAACTTCTTTAAATTCGTCATGGCATAAAATAAGAGCTAGAATGTGGAATGGCATAGAATTTAGAGAAACAATAGATATAGATATTACCCATGTTGTTGACCGTATTGGCACTGGAGATGCTTTCGCTGCAGGATTAATTTACGGGTTACAAAAGTATGATGATTATAAGGCAATGGAATTTGCTAGCGCAGCATGTGCATTAAAACATACTTATGAAGGCGATGTAAATTTTGCAACAGTAGATGAAGTAAATAATATTCTAGGTGGTAATATTACAGGTCGTTTAGTTCGGTAATTTGAGAACAGCTTAATAAATAATAAACAATAAAGAATCTATTTAGTAGACTCAAGCCTTTTTTAATTATTTTCTACATAAATTTTAAAGTTATTAAGGATTGATTGCCAGCCAGCTTTTTGCATGTCAATAGAATTTTCAGTTTCTGGTACAAATACTATTTCGACTTTTGTGGAATCCTCAATTTCTGTAAAATCTACACGTACACTCCTTTTTGCAAACTCATATTCAAAATAGTTAAAAGGCACCACTTCTGTGTAAATTCCTTTCATATCGAACCCAAAACTTTTGTCTTTTGCTTCCATTCTTACATTATAAACCCCGCCTACTTCTAAGTTGTTTTCAGCATTAGGGCAGCACCAATCCTCAGAAGCAAAATTCCAATTTACTATATGTTTAGGGTCGGTATAAAGTTCCCAAACCTTTTTTATATCTGATTTTATGACAGTATGTATTTTAATTTTCTCCATATTATTTAATGCTATTTTCTGAAACTCTAAAAATGATAATATTTGTAATCAAATTTACCGGTAAAGGTTGATTAAAGGGAAATTGAACAGAACCTTTTCCTTGTTTATAGATAGAAAGTTCTTTACTAAACTTTTGATGCCCTGTTGGTGTCGCATAAAACCCAATATGATTTGCAAATCCACCAAAATAGACCAACGGCTTATTATTTAATTTATATGCTGGCATTCCGTATGAGATGCTTTCAATAGCTTCTGGTGCATTTAATTTAATAAGTTCTCGGACTGTTTTTAGCTTTTGTTGAATATCCAAGGAAAAGCTACCAATGTACTTGTCTACGGTATTTAGTTCTTTTTTCATATAGCTATAGCATTGAACAGTCATAACAATTTAAGGTAAAAGCTACCAATAAAATGACTAACATTAAATTATTTATAAACAGAAAGCGTTTCGCTTAAATTATGATAGGAAAGCCAAGATTTGATTCTACCGATATACATTTTTAGGTAGTTTTCAGTTAAAAATATATTTGACCAGTCAAATCGTTGTGCTTGTACACCTAAGTAAAAAATAAAAATAGACGCCCCAAAAACCGGAATTAAATCAAGTTCACTTTTTGATAAAGTTTTAATATTTTGATAACCATCAAGAAATCTTTTTACTTTTATTTCATATTCACTCTTGTCAGTTTCAATAAAAAATAGCTGTTTGCAAAAGTAAGCAACATCTAAAAGCTGAGTTCCATTACCACAAAAGTCAAAATCGAAAAGTGTAATTTCTTTTTCATTTGCAACCGACATATTATCATACCATAGATCCATATGCATAATGCCGGAATTTAAATGAGTATAATCGGAGTCGTTAAAAGATTCTTTGAAATTTTTAATGAACTCCATTTCTGGTAATTTATTTGAGAAAAAATGTAAAAGCTTCTGGTAGGGTTGTTCTAATAAAGATTGTTTATTGTATGTTTTTCTTTCAATTGTTGTATTCATAGTTAATTTATGAAACCTACCCATTAACGAACCTATATAGGTTAAGGTTTTATGGTTCATATGCCTAAGTTTTTCTCCTTCGGCAAATGAAAAAAGTACTATATACCTAATACCCTCGGGTGCGTTAATTTCTTGAATAAATTGCACAATACGATCTTTTAAAGGATAGGAAATAGCGATTTCATTTGTTTTTAAGAGTTTTAGAAGTTTTAATTCTGCATTAATCTCTCTCTTGGACCTCCATTTATGGCTATAAACTCTTATTACATATTTTATTTCCTTGTTAGTTAGAAAATAGGTGTGGTTTATGCCTGATCTAAACAAGTTGCATTGTAATTGTTTAGAAAGACTATATTGTTCAATAACAAATTCACCTAATTCTTTGGCTGATAGGGTAGATGTGATGACCGGAAAATCTATCATTAGTTTTAATAAATACTATATATATAAGCTTACAATAAAATTACAAGTTAAACTTTTATTAGCGGCATTAAATTCATTGTTATAACTTAAGAATCAGGTATGTTTTTTTAAGTTTAGTAGGATATATTTATTATAATTCTAATGTAATTCTAATTTCATATACAAATCTTAATACTATGAATAAGATATATTTGTAATATAAACACCATTTAAATCTACCGCAATCGCAAAACAAATTTTAGTTATAGAAGATGAGCCGAATGTGGCGGCATTTATTAGTCAAGGTTTACAAGAATCTGGCTACAAGGTATTCGTTGCTTATGATGGTATCAATGGTTTGGAATTATTGAAACAGAAAGAAATTGACTTGGTGGTTTTAGATGTAATTTTGCCTGGTATAGATGGTAGAGAAGTTGCTAAGAAAATAAGACAATTAGGATATGATTTGTTACCCATAATAATGTTGACCGCATTAGGGGCAACAGAAAATATTGTAAAAGGTTTAGATGCCGGTGCGGATGATTATTTAGTAAAGCCATTTAAATTTAAAGAGCTATTGGCGAGAATTAGGGCTAGAACAAGAAAAAAGGGTTCTTTAGGTTTTACAAACAACATCTTATTGTTGGAAGATTTAGAGTTGAATATGGATGCTAGGACGGTTAAACGGGCAAACAATGAAATTAATTTGACGTCAACAGAATTTAGATTGTTAGAATATTTACTAAAAAACAAGAATAGGGTTCTAAGCCGTATTGATATATTGGAGAGTGTATGGGATATCAATTTTAATATGGGGACTAACGTTGTGGATGTCTATGTTAATTATCTTAGAAATAAGATAGATAAACCATATGAGAAAAAACTTATACATACCGTTATTGGAATGGGATATATTGTAAAGAGTGATTAATTAATGTATGCAGTTAAGAACAAAAATAACTTCCATTTTTATATTGTTAACAAGCTTATTCTTAATAGGCATATTCATCCTTATATATTATAACTCAAAAAAATATACGGAAAGCGAATTTTATTTGCGACTAAGTCAAAGAGCAACAATAGCGGCTCAAGCCTATTTAGAAGGCAATAAATCCAATATTGATATTTACGATGATATTAGAATTCGCCATTTGCAAACTCTTCCCAATGAAAAGGAGGTTATATATCCAGTAGATGGTAAAAAAAAGTTACCCTTAATAGAATTTGATAAATCGTTGCCAGAAAGCTTCTTTTCTGAAATTTTTGGTGAGCAATACGCAGAATTAAAACAAGGCGAGTATTACTATACAGGGCTACTTTTTCATGACCTACAGGGCGATTTTATTGTTGTTTTATCAGCAACAGATCTTTATGGTTTTGGTAAGTTAGATAATTTAAGAAATACACTTATTCTGGCCTTTTTTATTAGTATGGTTTTCATTTTTATATTAGGAAATTACTTTGCAAAGCAAGCATTGAGTCCTATTTCAAAAATTATAAAAGAGGTGAATTCTATACGAGCCGAAAATTTATCGCAGCGTTTAGATATTAGTAATGGTAAGGATGAGCTTGCTCAATTAGCCATAACATTTAATAATATGTTAGATAGGCTTCAAATATCTTTCGACCTTCAAAATAATTTTATTAACAATGCATCTCATGAATTAAGAAACCCACTTACGGCAATACTAGGGCAAACTGAAATTGCTCTTTATAAAAAGAGAGACGATTTAGAGTACAAGTCTATATTAAAGAATATTGAACGTGAGGCATCTCGGTTAGATTTTTTAGTGAACGGATTATTAAAACTTGCTCAAACTGATTTTGAGTCCAAAGGGTTCTTAATAGAGCCTATTCGACTTGACGAGATGATTTTGAATATTAAGAAAAACTTAGATGTTGCAATAATCAATAATAAAATTGAACTAGATTTTGAAGGCATGCCAGACAATGAGGCTGCTATAACGGTAATGGGTAGTGAGTCGTTGTTAAAAGTTGCCTTAGGTAATATTCTAGAAAATGCCTGTAAGTTTTCTAATAATAGAAAGGTGTCAGTTAAAATTACTTCCGATACAAATACCGTAATGCTTAACATTAAAGATTCTGGAATAGGTATCCCAGAAGATGAGTTGAAAAACATATTCGAGCCATTTTTTAGGGCTTCAAATGTTAGGGACATAAAGGGGTTCGGGTTTGGTCTTCCGCTTGCATACCGCATTATTAAGATGCATTCTGGGGAAATAAGGTATGTGTCTCAAATTGATTTAGGAACCTTGGTAAAAATAAAATTACCCAACAAAAAGATTACTAATTCTTAGAATATTATAATTCTAATCTCATTCTAATTCCGCTCTTATGCGGTTCTAACTTTTGGCAATTATGTTTGTTTAAAAGCTAGAAAAGATGAGAAAAATACTAATTCCAACAGATTTTACAGTTGATTCATTACAACTAATTGAGTACGCAATTTTAAATTATCCCGATACAAAGCTGGATATAGTATTAATTGCGGGTTATAGACTACCCGACACCCGTTGGGGAATTGCTCATTTTAGTAAAACGGATAAAGTTCGTAAGCAAGTAAGTAAAAGTTTTAAAGATTCTCAAAGGCGCATAGAAATTGAGCATAAAATTAATATTGAGACAGTTTCTTTTGATTTATTTACCGGACTTAATTCATGTGCCTTTCAAAACTTTTTAGAACAAATTAATGTTGAAGATGCAATAGTGCCAAAACAAAAGGTTTTATCTGGGACGAACAAAAGATGGTTCGATACTACAAATTTTATTAAAAAAAATGTAAAAAATGTCATCGAAGTTCCAATTGAACAATCAGCGGAAATTACAGATAAGAAGTATTCATTTATAGGTCTGTTTAACCTATAGCCTCCATTAACTAATAAATTATAAAAAGTTACTATGAAAGATTTTTCAACAAAATATTTTAAGTCTGATATTAAATCAGGTTTAGTCGTTTTTTTAGTTGCACTACCTTTATGTTTAGGTATTGCTTTGGCAAGTGGTGCTCCCTTGTTTTCCGGTATTATTTCTGGCGTGGTGGCAGGTATAGTGGTAGGTATGCTCAGTGGTTCACAATTAAGTGTTTCTGGTCCAGCGGCCGGCTTAACTGCAATTGTTTTAGCAGCTATAGCAACTTTGGGCTCGTTTGAGGTTTTTTTACTTGCTGGTTTTTTGGCAGGTGTTATACAAATTATCTTAGGCTTTTTAAAGGCAGGGGTACTATCCAATTATTTACCTTCAAATGTAATTGAAGGAATGTTGGCGGCAATTGGTATTATAATAATCCTATCTCAAATACCACATGCCGTAGGTTTTGATGAAATGCACGAAGGAGATTATTTCTTTATAAATGCTGCCGGTGACCATCAACTGTTCGTTACTTTAGCTAATACCATTAATTTTATTCACCCAGGAGCGATAATTGTGGTCTTAGTGTCTTTAGCAATTCTTATAGCTTTTTTGAAAGTTCCGTTTTTAAAAAGGTTAAAATCTATACCTGGTGCTTTAATAGCTGTATTGGCGGGAATATTAATCAACGAAACTTTCAAAGCAACTGGCTCATCTTTGGTAATTAGCCAGGATCATTTAGTAAGTTTACCAGTTCCAGAATCGATGACCCAGTTCTGGAGTCAATTTAGTCTTCCAGATTTCACACAAATATTAAATATGGATGTGTGGGTCGTTGCCATAACGATTGCTGCGGTAGCTAGTATTGAAACTTTGTTGTGTATAGAAGCGGCCGATAAATTAGACCCTTTAAAACGATATACAAATACAAATAGAGAATTAAAAGCTCAAGGTGTTGGCAACATGCTAAGTTGTTTAATTGGGGGTATCCCGGTAACTTCCGTAATTGTTAGAACATCGGCAAATATTAATTCTGGAGGAAAGACTAAAATTGCGGCGATTTCCCATGGGGTATTTTTATTAGTGGCAGTCCTTGCAATTCCATTTTTATTGAATAAAATACCATTAGCATCACTTGCGGCGGTTTTATTGGTTATCGGGTTTAAATTGGCAAGCCCACAAAAGTTTATCCATATGTGGCAGAATAGTAAAAAGTTTCAGTTTATACCTTTTGTCGTTACGGTGGTGGCAATTGTAATGACCGACTTATTAGTAGGTGTTGGTATTGGATTAGCAGTTAGCGTATACTTTATATTAAGAGGTAATGTTAAGTTGGCATATTTTTTCAAAAAAGACAAGCATAAAAAGGGGGAAACTATTAATATGGAATTAGCACAAGAAGTATCATTCTTAAATAAAGCGGCCATTAAGCAAACGTTCGCACATTTACCAGAAGGGAGTAATATTATAATTGATGCCTCTAGTACTGTTTATATAGATCATGATGTGCTCCAAATGATAAAGGAATTTGTTAATGAAGGCTCTATTGAACGAAATATATCTGTAATTCTCTTAGGTTTTAGAAAAGAGTATAGAATGGAAAATTCTGCTACCCATGTCACATCTGCTATGTCGGACAATGGCGAGTTGGTTTCACCTAATGGGGTAAGTAATGGAACAAAAGTTCCATCAAATATTTTGAAAGTTAGGGAATTGGCAACAGTATAAATTATTTCTTAATTGGGGGTAAACGGTGCTTTTATTTTTGTGACTTTGACTTCATTGTCATTAAAATACTTGTACCGTTTTTATTCTAACTTTTAATTATAAAATTTTGAGGTACCCCTACTAATAGCACAAGCAATTATTATAGAGCTAATAGTCATTAAATTATACAGCTACTTTTTTCTCTGAAAGATACTTCCAATATCTCTTTGGCACATGCTGAACATGAAGCTTCGTATTTATACGTGATTTAATGGTAGTACTTTTAAAATAATTGTTCCATAATTCTTGGTACTCATATTCCTCATTGGTAAAGGCTGAGTTTTTTTGTAGACTATTTTGAGGAATATCGGTTAAATCTAACGAAATAATTTCAACGGTATGTAAATTATAAAATAGTCCGTATTTACGTTTTAGGTCATAAATTATCCATTGCTGGTCTGCATATCGGTTTCTAAAGTGTTTTGAAATTAAAGGAAGCACATCAAAGTCGGGTTCTATATTCGCGAAGTATATATCATCTTTTGTTAATTGAAATCGTACAAAAGCTTCCATTCTGTGTTTTTCTCGACTTACTTTATGAGCAACATTATTAATTTTCAGCACTGCATCATCACTAAAATCTGTAGCGCCTAAATGTTTGCTACCCATTAGTTTTTGAATATAATAATAGAGTAGGGCTTCTATATTTTTCTGCTCGCTTAAAAACGAAAAGTAAATGTTTTTTATGGCAGTATTACTTTTATTACGAATACCATTCCATACACGTTGTGCTTTAGTGACATTAGTGAATATAGTTTCTGTTTCCGCAAATAAGCCACTTTGTAAATTCCCTTGTTTTTGTATATCGGCATTAGTGAGCTTTTGTTCAAAGCCAATAAAAACTGCCGTTAGGAAACCATTAAAACTACCATCGTAAATTAGAGTTTTTGTTGAATTCATAAGTGTTGTTTTAAAAGTTGAAGAAAAAGATTCTAGATACTATTTTAACTCTTTTTTTAATTTTACTCTTAAACATTACCATAGTATAGCCCATGGAAAGTATTTGACATTGAAGACGCGTTAAAACGATATTTAATATTGAAATATTTTGCGCATTTAAGGTGTTGTTTAAATTGTTCATGGTATGATTTTTTATATTAAGTATAACTTTAAACAAATAGGGATAATTGATTGTTGTATTGATTTTTAAATTTTCCATTTTGCGATTGAAGTATCATACTTCTTATCTTAGGTGCATCTAAGTCTCTACGCTCCCAATCATTAGAATTACAAATGATAAAATACTTTGCCCGGTTAAGTGCTATTCCCATTTTTTTTAAGTGGCTCCAATTCAAATTACGATACTTTCTACCGCTTATTATTTTACGAACTGAATCCATTCCTATACCAGGAATTCTAGCCAACATGTGCGCATCTACTTTGTTTATATCCACAGGAAAGTAATTTAAATTCCTAAGCGCCCACATTAATTTTGGATCTATATCCATATCTAAATTTGGGTTGTTCGCGTCTAAAATTTCAGTAACATTAAAACCATAAAAGCGTAATAACCAATCTGTTTGATATAGTCTATTTTCTCGTAACATAGGTACCTCTGAGCCTAAGGAAGGTAATCTGTTATCAGTAGATATAGGTACATAACCGGAATAATACACCCGTTTCATTTTGTAATTTTTGTAAAAATGGGTAGCAGAATACATGATATCTTTATCGCTTTCTCCCGTTGCACCGATGATCATTTGAGTGCTTTGACCAGCAGGCGCGTATTTTGCGGTGCTTTTTATTATTTTTCTCTCCTCTTTATAACGAATTATCTCGTTTTTCACTTTTAGCATAGGTTTAATAAAATCTTCATGCTTTTTATCTGGTGCTAATAATTTAAGGCCGGAGATAGTGGGGATTTCTATATTGACCGATAATCGGTCTGCATATAATCCGGCCTCATACATTAATTCATCACTCGCACCTGGTATTGATTTTAAGTGGATATATCCATTAAAATTTTCTTCTAAACGTAACTTTTTAGCTACAGCAATTAGGCGCTCCATGGTGTAATCCGCGCTTTTGAATATACCAGAACTTAAAAACAATCCTTCGATATAATTCCTTCTATAAAAATTAATGGTCAGGTCAACAACTTCTTGAATTTTAAAGGCAGCCCTTTTAATATCATTACTTTTTCGGGTAACACAATAGGCGCAATCAAAAATGCAATGGTTGGTTAAAAGTATTTTTAATAGAGAAACGCACCGACCATCCTCAGTATATGTATGGCAAATTCCAGTACCTGTATCTCCTAAGCCATTATTCTTGTTTTTACGATTACTACCACTGCTAGAACAAGACACGTCATATTTAGCTGCATCGGCTAAAATGTTCAATTTTTCTTTAATTCGTTTAAAATCCATATCCATTTGTAATTAATCCAAAAATATGGATATATTCCTAATTATGGAAATAATCCAATTAAATTTTTGGAAATAATCCATAAATAGTATATTTGAATTAGAATGAGGTATTTAGGTGCCGAAAGAAGCAGATTTAGACTATGGAAAACGAACTAACTTTAAAACGATTTACTGAGCTAAGGCGTGAGCTGGGCTATACTCAGGCAGATTTTGCGGCACTAATAGGAGTATCTAATACCACGGCGGATATAGAACGCGGTAGAACCAAACTTTCTGGTAAAGTGGTGTTAGAGTTGCTAAAACAATTTAAAATTAATCCACTTTGGTTATTTGGAGAAAGTGAAGAACAATATTTAGAGACTTCAAAGACTAGTGTAATACCGAAAGTGGTTACTGTAGATTCTGCAAATAGAGATAACATGGTTTTGGTAAATGCAAAAGCAGCAGCAGGTTATCCTCAAAACATTTCTGATACTAGCTGGTATCAACAATTACCTGCATTCGATTTACCTATTCCAGAATTTAGAAATGCTACCTATCGTGGTTTTCAAGTTGAGGGTGATAGTATGTTGCCAAATTTGCATCCTGGGGAATGGGTTTTGGCAAGGGCTATCGAACATGTAGATCATGTAAGTGCCAATAAAATGTATGTGGTTGTTTTACAAGATTCTATAATGGTCAAGAAAATTGAAAAGCGACCAAATTCAAATAACATTACCTTAGTCTCTTTAAACGAAACATACCCGCCATATGAGATTAAGCCATTTCAAATACAAGAAATTTGGGAGGTAAGTAGTAAAATAACATTCAATGTAGATGCAACAACAGATAGTGGATTATTACGACAATTACAAGAGTCTATGCAGGAATTAAAGAATCAATTACAGCACGTTAAAAAGGTTAATTAAAGTATAACTTTAATATTTTTTAATGTACATTCCGCTTTCTTTTAGTTTAAAACCTAAACTCTTATACAGAGAAATAGCGGCTGTCCTATGATGGCCACTAAAAAGTAATACATCATCTAATTTTTCTTTTTCAGCGTGCTCTAAAAGTCTTTCCATTAGTTTACGACCTAAGCCTTGGCCTCTATATTCAGACGATACTACTACATCTTCAATCATTCCTTTATGGCCGGAAACCACTTTGTATTTTGCCATCATAGCTATGCCAACCAATTTATCGTTATCTAAGCATATAACCACATCGGTTGTACCATAATCAGATAAAGCTGATATCATATCAAGTTGGGTTAATTCAGAATTTAGCTGTTTATAAAGTTCTGTTAATTGTGTTTGTAGCTTTTTGGTTACGTCTTTTTCTGAAATTAATTTTATAACCATCTGTATTTATTTAAGGTTCATATAAAAATACTTCATTTTACTTTGCTAAAAAGTAGATGGATATTAAAATGATCATATTTAAAAAAATGAAAATCTACCGCTTATCAAAAATACAATAGCTTTAATCTTCCTTTTAATGGTGGTAACTACAACTGTTTAAGAGAATAAACATAAATGGGTAATAAAAAATACAATTTCACATTCTAATTATTATGTGAGTATTTATTTAAGTATTATTTATTTAAATACTAATAATCAAATAAGTAGGAATTATTATTAGTTACAATTTTTTAAACAAAAAATTCTACTAAAACTATTTTGGAGATTTCTTCCTTCAAAAAGTTTATATCTTATGAAGTTAGGTTTTTTAACTTCCAAATCTTTGGAAGGCTATAAATATTGCTTTTAATTATTTTACCATGTGGCGTTTTATGATACATGTAAGAACTTAAGAATAATCTTAAAGTATTTAGTCATGGAAAAAGGGCAAATAGAATATATTGCAGTGGACTGCTATAATTTTTATTATGGTAGAAAACGGTGATAAAGCGCCAGCAACTAAATTAGGTAAGGTAACAGCTCTTATATTAATGTTTGGAGGTCTCTTATTTATATCAGGATTAACGGCAAGTATAGCATCTAGTTTAACCGTTAATCAACTTACAAACAACCCCAACGGATTTAATGAGTTTAAGGATAGGGCAGTAGGTACAATAGATAAATCAGGAACCGATATTTTTTTATCAGAACATTTTTTTAAGAATTTAAAAACATATTCAAATGTTAATCTTGGTTTGGAAGATTTAGAAAAAGGGGAGACTAAGGCTTTTCTGTATGACGAACCAATATTAAAGTATGCCATACAAAAAGACTCTACATTTAATAAAATAGTTTTGTTGCCGGTTAAGTTTGATGTGCAATTCTATGCATTCGGACTCCCTAAAACTCACATAGAACTTGAGCAGCGAATATCACAAAGAATTTTGGAAATAATTGAAACCGAAGAGTGGGATATAGCTTTAAATGAATATGGTTTAGCAGAATTTTAGCCTTTACGACGCTCTAATAAAACCATCATTATTAAACTTAGGATAATAATATCGTCATCAGTACCATTTGGTTTTTTTATTTCGCTCACTTTAAAACGACGGCCTACTAAAGATTCGACAAAGTGCCAATGTGAAAAGTAAAGTATACTGGGAATTTTTATTCCTGCATAAAAGTTAATGCATTAAATGAAAATGAATAACTCTTATTTTAATACTATATTTTATTACTTAATCAATTATTATTTGATTTTAATTGTAACCTTTTACCTCGCCCATAGTTATGTTCATTGGTCCGAAGGAATGACTAGTGGGCAAGTAGGCTCCGCTTTCGGTTTTTATCCAGCTATCCCAAGATGCTTCTAGTCCATCAATTGGGATAATTTTGGTCCAAAGTTGAAAACTTTTTGGCATTCCGCTAGTCTCTAATATCCATAAATAAGAATCTCCAGGTGTATCGCCACCTTGAGTATAGGTAACCAAAAGAGCTTCAGAACCGTCCTCTAAATCTACTAAGTAGCGTTCGGTACCACGATCAAATACTTTATATGGAGCAACAAGCCAAAAAGAGTCGTTGTTAAAATAACTTTGAGCATCAGCGATTAAATCTTGTGTCTTTTCGTATGAGGCAGGGGAGCCGTTAACAGTTGCAATGCTTGATTTAGGAGTAATTAAGTCTAAAATTACTTTATTATCATCCCAAGAAACGTGCACGGTAAATTTTTCTTTATCCCATTTATAAGTGTGATCACCTCTAAAAGACCATTCAATAATCTTTGTATTATTATATTTTTTATACTCTAATGCATCTAACATTCTGTAGGCTAATGCATCTGCTTCGGGTCCCGCCAACCCGGTAGGAATAGGTTTGTTATAGAGATAATAAAGTACACCAAAACAAATTATAATAAGGAGGACAAGTACAGCAAGTATTTTAAATAATTTTTTTATCATTTAGATTTTAATTATTTGATTTATAATTATTTATATGTAATTCTAAATGTGCAATTTTAAACATTTAGACTTATCTAAAAACCAACTGCGGCATCATCACCACGCTTATCTGCACCGCCTTCTAATTTTCCATTAGGCAATACTAAAATGGCATCGACTTTACCAATTATAGGAGTTCTTTCTTCGTTAATAATGTAGCCTTTTTCTATTAAATCTTCCTTTAAGGTTGCAGAAAAACCATTAGGCTCAAAGATGACCATATCTGGTAACCACTGGTGGTGAAAACGAGGGGCGTTCACTGCATTTTGCATACTCATATTAAATTCATATCCATTCAATATAGTTTGAGCCACGGCAGTAATAATTGTAGATCCACCAGGTGTACCAACAACCATCCATAATTTGCCATTACGTTCAACAATAGTTGGTGTCATACTACTTAACATTCTCTTCTCTGCTTCAATACTGTTTGCTTCCGCGCCAACCAGTCCAAACATATTAGGTATACCTGCTTTAGCGCTAAAATCATCCATTTCATTATTTAAAAAGAACCCTAATTCATCACAATACAATTTAGAGCCAAAATTGCCATTTAAAGTAGTGGTCACTGAAACTGCATTTCCTTCCGTGTCAATAATAGAGTAGTGGGTAGTTTCCATACTTTCCAATACCAGAACTTCGCCGTGTGCTACATCAGTAGATTTTGTGGCTTTTTCAAATGAGAAGTCAGACATCCTTTCCTTAATGTAGTTGTCTTTAAGTAAAACATCTAATGGAATCTCAACAAAGTCGGGATCTCCTAGATAATAATTTCTATCTGCATAAGATCGACGAGACGCTTCTGTGAATAATTGAATAGCCTTCTCAGAATTATGTCCAAATGAGGAAATGTCATGAGGTTCAATCATTTTAAAAATTTGATTCATAGTAACTCCACCGCTGCTCGGTGGCCCCATAGAAATAATATTTAAATCTCTGTATTTGAAAGTTATTGGTTGTCTCCAAACAACTTCATAATTGGCTAAATCCTCTTCTGTAACAAAACCTCCATTTGCTTGAATAAAGTTTGCCAATTTTTGAGCAATCTCTCCCTTGTAGAATCCGTCTCTACCTTGTTCAGCTATTGTACGTAATGTTTTTGCTAGCTGTGGATATTTTATAAGTTCCCCTTCTTTATAAACAGATGCAAACTTTGTGCTGTCGCTATTCACCTTAATAAAAACCTCTCGATAATTATCGAGCAATTCAGCTTGCTTTGTTGTAACAACAACACCATTTTCGGCCATTGAAATAACAGGTTCAAAAATATCTTTCAAGGGTAGTTTTCCAAATTTCTTATGTACTTCAATAATACCTGCCACTGAACCAGGAACACCAACAGATGTTGCTCCTAGTGTACTCATATCAGGAATTACATTTCCTAAAGAATCCAAGTACATATCTTTATGTGCGGATTTTGGAGCTTTTTCTCTAAAGTCTAATGAACCAATTTCTCCATTTGCTTTTCTATAAACCATGAATCCACCACCACTTATATTTCCAGCTCTTGGATATGCAACGGCAAGTGCCAATTGGGTTCCGATCATAGCATCAAAAGCATTACCACCTCTTTGCATAATGTCGCTACCTATTTTAGAAGCTTCTTCACGTGCTGAAACTACCATAGCTTGGTCAGTTACTAGGCCAGTAGGCGCAGGTGGATTTTCTTTACAGCTACCTAAAACTATTAATGCAGCTAGTATAAAAGTTAGTTTAAATTTACTCATAGATGGTTAAATTAAAAATTTAAATAAAGTTGGTTAAAATGTTTATTTATAGTTATATAGTTTATTTTTTATCTATTAAATAGTTATATTTTATTTTTGAATACGTTATTAATTCCTTGAAAAATTCTGTAAACTCCGCTTCGAACGCATCATAATGTTCTTCAAGGTCAAGAATGGCAAAATTCATTTTGGATTTATTCTTTGTTCTACGATTCATTCCATTTAACACATTAGCTATGCCGTCCATTTTAGAATAATTGAAAATCCAGTTATCCGAAATCATATAAGGCATCATTCTTTTAATTCCATCGGGTAAAATATCATAATTATCTTCTAAAAGATCATAGAAATCATCTACAAAAACATCTAATGGAATATCTGAATATTTTGTCCAATTCTTTGCTAAAAAGTGATCGTAATAAATGTCAACAATAACTCTACTATAATGACTGTAATTGGCATGTAATCGTTTGCTGCTAATTTTAGGTATAGGGTGGGAATCGGTATACGTATCTATATGGCGATGTAATTTTATGCCTTTCTGTACTTTAATAGGTAGGTGGTTATATTTATTACCTCGTATACTATCGGCTATAAAATTACCTATAGTGATTTCTTTGTCATTAAAAGAGAGGTATATATGTGCTAAAAAGTTCATTTGCCTAAATTATGCTTCTTAAATCGAATTTACAAAGAAGGACAATAGAGGTTAATACTAACCGTTTATATTTGCAAAAACTTATTAAGAATATATGACACTAATTAAATCTATTTCAGGAATACGAGGAACTATTGGAGGGAAGCCAGGAGATAATCTTACGCCAATTGATGCCGTAAAATTTGCAGCTTCTTACGGTATTTGGTTAAAGGACAATTCTAAAAAGGATAAATTAAAAGTAGTTATTGGTAGAGATGCGCGGTTATCTGGTGAAATGATTCAGAACTTAGTGGTATCTACATTGGTAGGTTTAGGGATTGATGTGGTAGATTTAGACTTGTCCACAACACCAACAGTTGAAATTGCAGTGCCTATGGAAAAGGCTGATGGCGGTATTATACTAACGGCTAGCCATAATCCTAAACAATGGAATGCGCTTAAATTATTGAATGAAAAAGGAGAATTCTTAGATGCTGCTCAAGGTGCTAAGATTTTGGAAATAGCAGAAAAAGAGGATTTTGATTTTTCCGATGTGGATGATTTAGGTGAAATTACAAGAAACGATAGTTATATTGATATACATATAGATGAAGTTTTAAACCTTTCTTTGGTAGATGCCGAAGTGGTGAAAAAAGCTAAATTTAAAGTAGTAGTGGATGGTGTTAATTCTACAGGAGGGATTGCAATTCCAAAACTTTTAAAAGAATTTGGAATTGAAGTAGTTGAATTATATTGTGAACCTACAGGTCATTTTCCACATAATCCAGAGCCTTTAAAGGAACATTTAAAAGATATCTGTGACTTAGTTGTAAAAGAAAAGGCAGATTTTGGTATTGTAGTAGATCCAGATGTTGATCGCTTGGCATTTATAAGCAACGATGGTGAAATGTTTGGTGAAGAATATACCTTGGTTGCATGTGCAGACTACGTCCTCGGTAAAACTAAAGGTAATACGGTTTCTAACTTATCATCTTCAAGAGCCTTAAGAGATATTACCCAAAAGCACGGTGGAGTCTATGAGGCTGCTGCAGTTGGCGAAGTAAACGTGGTAACTAAAATGAAAGCTAATAAAGCCATTATAGGTGGTGAAGGTAACGGAGGTATTATTTATCCAGAAAGCCATTACGGTAGAGATTCTTTAGTAGGTACTGCATTATTCTTAATGCTTATGGCAGAAAAAGGAGGAACGGTAGCTGAATTAAGAGCTAGTTACCCTAGTTACTTTATGAGTAAAAAGAAAATAGAATTAACTCCTGGATTGGATGTAGATGGTATTTTGAAGTCTATGGCTGAAAAATATGCAAATGAAGAATTATCAACTATAGACGGCGTTAAAATTGATTTTGCGGAGAATTGGGTTCATTTAAGAAAATCTAATACAGAACCAATTATAAGAATTTATACAGAAGCTAAAAGTCAAACCGAAGCGGATGGATTAGCAGACCGAATAATTGATGAAATAAAATCGATAGCAGGTTTATAAAATTTAATTTTTAATAAAGAAAAACCGGAAATAGTTAAACTGTTTCCGGTTTTTCTGTTACAACGTGCTAGTCTAGTTGACTTCGGCAAACGCAGCAGGTATCTTACCTCTATGTTTCCAACGTTTATGAGTCCATAAGTAATAAGCCGGGTTTTCATTTATTTGCTGCTCTGTTAATCTAAGAAACTTGTTTGTAATTTCATGTTCCTTGGTTTCTTTACTATTAATAGAAATAGGAATCAACTCAGCTTTGTAATGTCCACGTTTTACTTTACTTACTTTTAAAAAGACCGTTGCAAGACCTGTCTTACGAGCTAAGGCTTCGCCACCATTGAAAATAGGAACGGTAATACCCATAAAATCGGTCCAGTAGTGTGCTCTATGAGCTTGAGGAGATTGGTCGCTTACCATTCCATAGGTAGCCCTTATATCATTTCTAAAATTCTGAATAATCGTTTTGGCCGTTTGTGCTTGGGTAATTAACGTAGTGTTCCACCGAGCTCTAGTTTTTCTTATGAAGTTGTCAAAGTGCTTATTATTTACTTTTTGATATACGGCATAACCCTTAGATTTAACATAATTGTTAATACTCACATTCCATTCCCAATTTGCGTAGTGCGCACATAATATAATGATGCTGCGCTCTTTTTCAATTTCAAGTAATACTTCAGGATTTATAACATCATATTTTTTTGCAACTGCCTTTTTGCTAAGGTTCATTGTTTTGATCATTTCTAAGAATGTATCGCAAAGATGTTTGTAGAATTCTTTTTCAATAGCGTTAATTTCTTGTTTTGGTTTATTTGGAAACACCAAATTCAAATTATTTTGAACTACTTTTCTTCGGTAGCCAAAAACATGGAACACAAAGAAAAAGGCAATATCGGAAAAACCGTAAAATAAGCGATGGGGTAATATAGAAATTACCCAGAGAAAAGGGTAAATCAATACAAAGGCTAATAGTTGCATTCTCAAAAAAATTATGAGCAAATATAGTTATATTTGACGCCAAATATATGTAGAGAATGTATAACCTTGATGTAGCTACAATAGCAATAATTGCAGCAAACGTATTAGTTTCGATGAAAGGATTTAATGATACTACTTTTTTTGAGCGATACAAATTTAGTATAGGGGCAATTAAAGCAGGGCAAAAAGAACGAATGGCAACTTCTGGTTTTTTGCATGTTGATGTTTCACACTTACTTTTTAATATGCTTACCTTATATTTTTTTGCGGGGGTAGTTATCAATTGGTTTGGTGCGGGGCAATTTTTGGTAATTTATTCAGTAAGCCTTTTAGCAGGTAGTTTACTTGCTTTAAGTTTTCATAAAGATGAGCCATACTATTCTGCAGTAGGCGCAAGTGGTGCTGTAACCGGTATTTTATATGCTGCCATTCTTTTACAACCTACTATGCAATTGGGTATTATGTTTATTCCGATACCGGTACCGGCGTATGTAGTTGGTATTGGTTATTTATTGTATTCTATTTACGGAATGAAAAAACGTTTAGGTAATATTGGCCATACAGCACATTTTGGCGGTGCTATTGGTGGTTATGCCTGTACTTTGTTATTTATGCCTGGTCTTCTACAAACTGAAACTTTGATGGTTGGTTTGTTGGCATTACCGATAATATTGCTTTTTGTTCTAGGTAAAATGGGTAAAATTTAGCGGTTTCTTTCAGTTTTTATTCGAGGATGATGAAATATGTAGAAATAATGTGCATTTCATCGGATTTCCCTGTATATATACAACATTTGGGTACTAGGTGTCGTTATTGCAAAAACCCAAATTAAACATGAAATCAACCTTATCTAACAAAAAAGTATGGCTAATGGCCATTTCAGCTACCTTTTTAGTAGCAAGTTGTAGTGATGAAACTACAATTTTTGAAAACCCCGAGGATAATTTGGTTACCGAAACCAATCAAACAAAATTAGAGAATAGTGTAAATTTTGAACGTGCAGGTGTTTTAGATATTTACGAAGATCCAATTGCAAGTGCAAAACGTTATAATACAACGGGCAAAGCTGAAGCGGCTGGTGATTTTCCATTAACCTTAGTAGCCCAAATTGCACCACCTACATTTAGTAACGGTGAAAATTTAACGGCAACACATGTTGTGCTAGATGGGGATTATGGCTATGTATCATATAATACAGTAGGTCAAGATTATGTTGGTGCAATAGATGTTATCAATATTAGCGACCCAAATAATCCAAGAGTTACCTCAAGAGTATATTATACAAATGCCGACCTTAATTCTATTGCTTATGACAATGGCTATATTTATGTTGCCGGTGGCGTAGACTCGGAACAATCGGTAAGAGCTACAGCCAATTCATTGGTTGCAAAAATTGAAGTAAGCGGAGGCAGAATGAATACCTCTAATATTACCTATGGTTTTCAAGAAGGCTTTAATGCTACGGATGTCCGTGTTTTTGATAATATAGTTGTAGTAACAAGTGGTCAAGATGGTTTTGTAGTTACCTATGATAAAAACGATTTAAGTGTATTAAACGAAGCTGCTTATGCAGATTTACGTTCTGTTGCTTATAACGGTTTAGAAATTGCTGTTTTAGATGCTTCGCAAGGGGTAAGTTTCTTAGATGAAAACCTTACTAATAAAAGAAGCATAGCTATTGATTCGGACTTTGGTATTGATGCAAAACGAACTTTAGATTTTTCTGGGGATAATATCGTTGTTGCCGAAGGTTCTAAGGGAGCTGGTGTATATAATGCAACTTCTGGAAGTTTTCTTGAATTTTTACCTATACTGACAAACCCTGAGAATGCGGAACAAGGTGATATTGTGACCAATGGCGTTGCCGTAAATGAAGATGTCCTTTTAATGGCGAATGGAGCTGGGGGATTAAGTCTTTCTGAAAAATTAAATAATACTACGGAGGGTGTCGGTGTAATTGAGCTTACTGGTTCAATAAACTATGTAGCATCTAAAGGAGATTATATTTTTGCTGCTTCAGGGAAATCTGGATTTCAAATCATTAAGTTAAACCGTCCAAGCACTAGTTTAGCAGCACGCTGTTCCGATTTGCAAAGTTATTCTGGCAGTGCAAATCTTAATGTAAATAATGGTGACGACCTTGCTTATAGAGGCTCCAAAAGATTTAACAGCGTAAATGTTGGAGGCAATTTGTTACTTTGTGGTTCTTGGACTGTAAAAGACCATGTAAATATAAATGCAAATGGTTTGTTTGAAATGAACGGAACTTTGGTTGTTGGTAGAAATAACAGACAAAGAAATGTTACCGTAAATTCTGGGGCTACTCTTAGGATAGAGGGGAATTTAACTATCTATGGTGATCTAATTCTTAACGATGGTGCAACAATTGAGTTTATTGGTGATGATTCGATAGCTGCAATTAGAGGTAATGTTGTTAAAAGTGAAACAGCAATAGTAACAGGAAACTTTAATGATTACTACGATAAATTTTAATCAAATAGTAAATAAAAACAAAAAGCTCCAAGAGGTAACTCTTGGAGCTTTTTGTTTTTATATAAAAGAATTAATCTAGAAGTTCAGCTACTTTGGCTTCAAGTTCCGGTCCTCTTAAATTTTTAGCAACAATTACCCCATTTTCATCTAATAAAAATGCGGCAGGTATAGCATCTACGTTGTATAGTTTGGCAATTTGGTCATCAAAATAAGCGATGTTAGATATGTGATTCCAAACCAATCCGTCTTCTTCAATGGCTTTTTTCCAAGCTTCTTCGGTTCTGTCCAATGAAACCCCTAAAACATTTAGTCCTTTATCGTGGTATTTGTTGTAAACAGCAACTATATTCGGGTTTTCAGCTCTGCAAGGTCTACACCATCCTGCCCAAAAATCAATTAATGTCACTTTTCCCATGACATCTTTTAATGCAATTACATTTCCATCAGGACTAGGACCTGAAAAATCGGGAGCCTTAGCGCCAATACTAGAATTTTTACCGGCAGCTTCGGACGCTTTTAGTTTTTCAATTCCCTCTAAAATTTGTTTTCCGGGTTTAGAGTTTTTTATTTCCTCTGAGAGTGTTTTATATATTTCTTCAACTTCCTCTATTCCTACGGCTTTCGTAGCAACAGCCCTGTCTAATACTAAAGCTGATATTAAAGCTTTAGGGTGGGTCTTAACATAGTCCAATTCAAAAGTTTTATACTCTTCTTGTAATTCTTTCATTTCGTCTTGCAGCGCTAAAGCTGCTTCACCAGATGCAGCTTGCATATCTTTTTGAATAGATTGCGCTTGCTTTGATATTTCTCTAGACTGTTCCATATAATCGGCAAAGGTGTCATTCTGGAAAGTTCCGCTAATATCGGCAAAGCCCATGCT
The DNA here is from genome assembly GCF_001913155.1 of Maribacter hydrothermalis. GTDB lineage: Bacteria > Bacteroidota > Bacteroidia > Flavobacteriales > Flavobacteriaceae > Maribacter > Maribacter hydrothermalis. The sequence continues at coordinate 4,171,846 of NZ_CP018760.1, read as the reverse complement.
GTCTCTTTGAGCGCTAAATTGAATTTCACCATTTTCTAGAATAACAGCGGTATATCCTGGCAATTGTTCTACAAAAAGATAATGAAGCTCTGGAATTTCAGATTTTCCTGTAAATGTAAAGTCCCCATTGGCTGTAATGGCAGTATCCACTTCAATAGGCTGGTTGTTTTCTCCAATTTTTTTAAGAAATACTTGAGTACCATCTGGAATTTCTCCTCTTAAATTTCCATTTAAAGTAAACCCTTCTGGGGTGGTGTTACAACTGAACATTACGACTCCAGTTAGTAATATTAAAATACTATTTTTCATAAACGCTACTTAATTTAAGTTGCAAATGTACTTATATATAGGATATAAAAAAAGACCCCTAATCATTACGTTAGGGGTCCTTAACCATGTGCTGTTTTTCTTTAACTAAAATTGATAACGTATACCAAGCCCTATGTCAAAATCAAAATTATCTGAAAAACCGTTATACCCTGTAACACCTAGTTCCGGTCTAAAGTCCAAAGAAAGAATCAAAGGGATATCAAAATTGTACTCTATACCAATGTCACCCGCTGCAAAAACGAATAATCCACCATCGTCACCAGGGAAATCAACACTTCCTAAACCACCACCTACACCGTAGTACCAGTTAAAATCACCTTCAATAGGTCGTACCCATTGATAAAGACCTGCAATTTTAAACGCGTTAAAATTTCTACTATCTCTCCAGCCTAAGTCAAATTCTAATCTGTTATTTTGGCTTAACGATTTCTGATAACTGATTTCAGCACCAAAACCATCGCTGTCGCCTAATCTAAGTCCAAGTGCATGATCAGCTATCTCTTGGGCAGAAAGCGAGCAAGTTGCCATAAAAACGAATAGGGTAATACCTTTTAAAATCTTCATATTGTTATTCTTTTTTGTGATGAAAAATGAGCCAATTTGTAATGTGGCTCACACAATAAAACTTAATTTAGCAATCAAAATTGTGTTAAGTTGGATAATATTTCACTGTTAAAGTTACAACAAGATTTAGAAGGAGAATTAAGGTTTGATAATCTTACCAAAACTATTTATGCCACAGATGCTTCTGTTTATCGTAAAATACCGTTAGGAGCGGCTTTTCCAAAGTCGGTTGAAGACATTAAAAAAATTATACGGTTTGCGGATAAAGAAAAAATTGGTCTTATACCTAGAACTGCAGGTACCTCTTTAGCAGGTCAATGCGTAGGTGATGGTTTGGTTGTAGATGTTTCAAAGCACTTTACAGAAATTATAAGTTTAGATCAGGACAAGAAGCAAGTAACCGTTCAGCCAGGTGTTATTAGAGATGAGTTAAACCAATATCTAAAACCATTTGGATTATTCTTCGGTCCAAATACATCAACTTCAAATAGATGTATGATAGGGGGTATGGTTGGTAACAACTCCTCTGGTACTACATCTATACAATATGGGGTAACAAGAGATAAGGTGGTATCGCTTAAAACTATTTTGTCTGATGGTAGCGAAGCGGAATTTGGAAGAATTTCAGGAGCAGAATTTAAGCAGAAACAACAAGAAAAAACACTTGAAGCATCACTTTATAATAATTTATTTAAAGATTTAAATAATAAAGATATAGCTGCTGAAATAGTTAATAATTTTCCCAAACCTGAAATTCATAGAAGAAATACAGGTTATGCTGTAGATGAATTATTGAAGTCTGATGTATTAGGTGGTAATTTACCTTACTTTAATATGGCAGAATTGCTCTGTGGTAGTGAGGGTACGTTGGCATTCACCACTGAAATTACCGTTCAATTAAATGATTTGCCGCCAGCATTATCCGCAATGATCGTTACGCATTATACTTCTTTAGAAGACTGCTTAATGGATGTTATTCCAGTAATGGATCATCCGTTGCAATTGTGTGAAATGATGGATAAGGTCATTTTAGATTGTACAAAGAATAACCGATCACAATTAGAAAATCGCTTTTTTGTAGAAGGTGATCCTGCGGCGCTTTTGATGCTACAAGTAGCTGCACATACAGAATTTGAATTGAATGAAGCTATAGCTGCTTTAGAAATGACTATAAAAAAATCAGGCCTTAGTTATTCCAGTCCTGTTCTTTATGGGGATCAAATAGCCAAAGCTATAGAACTACGTAAAGCAGGCTTGGGTCTGTTAGGTAATATCGTTGGCGATATGAAAGCCGTTGCATGTATAGAGGATACCGCTGTAGCGTTGCCTGATTTAAAAGATTTTATAGCGGAGTTTTCCGAAATCATGAAAGGTTACGGACAAAGTGCCGTGTACTATGCACATGCAGGGGCAGGTGAATTACATTTAAGGCCAATTTTAAACCTTAAAAAATCGGCAGATGTTGGTTTGTTTAGGGATATAACCACAGATGTTGCCAAGCTTACTAAGAAATATAAAGGTTCTTTTAGTGGCGAACATGGTGACGGTATTGTACGAGCGGAGTTTATTCCTCTTATGATTGGTGATAAGAACTATCAACTTCTAAGGCGTGTAAAATCATATTTCGACCCAAAAAACATATTCAATCCAGGTAAGATAGTAGATGCCTACCCAATGGATGAATCATTTCGATATGAAATTGACCGTAAGGAACCTGAAATTAAGACTTTACTGGATTTTTCTGATAGCGAGGGAATTCTTAAAGCTGCTGAAAAATGTAATGGTAGTGGCGATTGTAGAAAAACCCATCACATGGATGGCGGTATGTGTCCTAGTTATCATGCTACTAAGAATGAGAAGGACACTACACGTGGTCGAGCAAATACTTTAAGAGAATTTCTAACAAACCCCAATAGTATAGCTAAGAATAGCTTTGATAGTCCAGAAATAAAAGAAGCGTTCGATTTGTGTTTAAGTTGCAAGGCTTGCGCAAGTGAATGTCCTAGTAATGTAGATATTGCTACTTTAAAAGCGGAATTTTTATATCAGTACCAAGAGGCAAATGGCTATTCTTTACGAGGGAAATTGTTTGCATACAACACAAAGTTAAATGGATTGGGTAGTAAGTTGTCCGGCCTAACAAATTTCATATATGATTCTAAATTTCTTGGTGGATTACTAAAAAAATCAAGCGGAGTTGCTAAGGAAAGAAGTTTGCCTAAAGTTTATAGTTTTAATTTTGATAAACATCTTCAAAAATTTAATAATCAAAATATTAAGTCCAAAGGAAAAGTAGTTTTGTATATTGATGAATTTACAAAATATTTGGATATTGAAGTAGGTAAGGATGCTATAGAATTATTGACAAAACTTGGTTATGAGGTAGACCTTTACTATGCTGAAAGTGGAAGAACATTTCTCTCAAAGGGCTTTTTAAAACAAGCTCAAAAGTTAGCAATTAAGAATATTCAAGAATTAAAGAAGTTCGCAGATGCTCGTTTACCTGTTTTAGGATTGGAGCCATCAGCGATATTATCTTTTAGAGATGAGTATAAGCGTATGTCAACGGATAAAGAGACAACGCAGAAAATAGCTGATAATTCTTTTTTAATTGAAGAGTTTTTGTCAAAAGAAATAATAATAGGCAATATAAGTCCGTCTAATTTTACGGATGAGTCTAGAGATGTAAAAATTCACAACCATTGTCACCAAAAAGCGTTGAGTAACCAAAAAGTGACTTTTGATATTTTGAATCTGCCAACAAATTATAAGGTTACTATAATAGCATCGGGTTGTTGTGGTATGGCGGGTTCTTTCGGGTATGAAGAAGAGCACTATGAAACAAGTATGAAAATTGGCGGATTAAAATTGTTCCCTGCTGTTAGCAAATCAGCTCCAGAGACTATTATAGCGGCTAATGGAACAAGTTGTAGACATCAAATTTTTGACGGGACAAAAAGAATAGCAAAACATCCTGTAAGTATTTTGAAAGATGCGCTAGTAAATTAAACAGCATTGAAATTTAAAATGTAGTTTTTTCAAGTGACTATTTTTAAGGTAAAATACACCTATTGTTATACTCAAAAGTTATTTATTAAGTGAACCAACTTTTAATCGTAAAGTTTTATAATGGGTATCATTAATGCGAAAGATTTAGCTAATATTAAGCCCATTTTTAATTTTTCTTTCCAGCATTTAACATTTACCTTTGAAGTTAGTTTTGCAATTAGTATTACATTATTTAGAAAGAACTAATTATGGCCGGAAATACCTTTGGAAATATATTTAGGGTAAGCACCTTTGGAGAATCACACGGAAAAGCTATAGGAGGGGTTATTGATGGCTGTCCATCCGAGATAACATTAGATTTTGATGCCATACAAAATGACCTTAATCGTCGTAAACCAGGTCAATCTGCCATAGTAACGCAAAGAAAAGAGCCTGATGAAGTAGAATTTTACTCAGGAATTTTTGAAGGCAAAACAACCGGTACGCCAATTGGTTTTGCAATACATAATACAAACCAAAAGTCGCAAGATTATGGTCATATAAAAGACTCCTACAGACCATCACATGCAGATTACGTGTATGACAAGAAATATGGTTTTAGAGATTACCGTGGTGGTGGCAGAAGTTCTGCTCGTGAAACAGCCAGTAGAGTAGTGGCTGGTGCTATTGCAAAGCAATTTTTGAAAGGAATAGAAATCCAAGCTTTTGTGTCACAAGTAGGGAACATGAGTTTAGGTAGGCATTATACTGAATTGGATTTATCGTTGACAGAATCCAATGCCGTACGTTGTCCGGATTTAAAAATGGCAACAAAAATGGAAGAATATATTAAATCCATTAAGAAAGACGGAGATACCATTGGCGGAATTATTACCTGTGTAGCCAAAAATGTACCGATAGGATTAGGAGAACCAGTGTTCGACAAGCTTCATGCTGAACTGGGAAAAGCCATGTTATCTATAAATGCAGTTAAAGGCTTTGAATATGGAAGCGGATTTGAAGGGGTTAAGATGAAGGGCAGCGAGCATAATGATCAGTTTAATAAAGACGGTTCTACAAAAACAAATTATAGCGGCGGTATTCAAGGTGGTATTAGTAATGGAATGGATATTTATTTTAATGTTGCATTTAAACCTGTTGCTACCGTAATACAAGGGTATGAAACTATAGATAAAGATGGGAATAGTATTAAGACGCAAGGTAAAGGTAGACATGATCCATGTGTGGTTCCGAGAGCCGTGCCTATAGTTGAAGCCATGACAGCTTTAGTCTTAGCAGATTATGCATTACAAAATAGAAGCATAAAATTATAAGTTGCCTTTCTAGTACTTTTCCTTTCAAAATACTATCTTACTTCCCTAAATTATATTTTATATGAGGAAGCTTGAGTTGCATTGGCAAATTCTAATAGGTATGTTGGTGGGAGTACTATTTGCGTTGGCAATGGTACAGTTAGAGTGGGGTCCTAAATTTATTTCGGATTGGATCAAACCTTTCGGAAATATATTTATTAACTCTTTAAAGCTTATTGCGGTACCCCTTATTTTAGGGTCTCTAATAAAAGGAGTGTCAGATTTAAAAGATATCTCCAAACTATCCCAAATGGGAGGTCGAACAATAGGGATTTACATAGCAACTACGGTTATAGCGGTTACAATAGGATTAGGTGTTGTAAACATAGTAAAACCAGGAGCATCGATTAGTGAAGAAACTCGTCTTGAATTAGTTGATAATTATAAAGGTGATGCCGATGCCATAAAGTCGCAGGCTGATAAACAAAAAGAAGCAGGCCCATTACAAGCTTTGGAAGATTTAGTGCCCAGTAATATTTTTGCGGCCGCTTCTGATAACGGAAACATGTTGCAAGTTATATTTTTTGCGATTTTCTTTGGAATAGGACTTATATTGATACCTGAAGAACAAGCTTTGCCCGTAAAAAAATTCTTTGATGGATTTAATGAAGTAATACTTAAACTTATAGATTTAATAATGCTGGCAGCCCCATATGGAGTTTTTGCATTATTGGCGGCTTTAATTGTAGAATCTCCAAGTTTAGATTTGTTTAAAGCTTTAGCATGGTACGCCTTTTGTGTTGTGCTTGGACTTGCTTTGATGTTATGCGTTTATTTATTGTTTGTGTGGATTTTTACCAAAACAACACCTAGCACGTTTATGAAAGGCATGTCACCGGCGCAACTATTGGCATTTTCAACAAGTTCTAGTGCTGCAACTTTACCAGTTACCATGGAAAGGGTAGAAGAGCATTTAGGAGTAGATGAGGAAGTAACAAGTTTTGTACTGCCAATTGGGGCAACTATTAATATGGATGGCACCAGTCTTTACCAAGCGATTGCTGCGGTTTTTATTGCACAAGCGTTTGGAATGGATTTGAGTTTATCCGCACAATTGGGAATAATTGTTACCGCTACGCTAGCCTCAATTGGTAGTGCAGCAGTGCCAGGTGCTGGTATGGTAATGTTAGTGATTGTACTAGCCCAGGCTGGAATACCGGAAGCGGGTTTAGCCTTGATTTTTGCTGTAGATAGACCGCTTGATATGTGTAGAACTGTTATAAATGTATCCGGTGATGCAACGGTTTCTATGATGGTCGCTAAATCTATTGGAAAATTAAATGAGCCTAAAGTCAAAAACTGGGATGATAATTATAAAAAATCTGCGAAGTAAGGTAAACGGCTTTAAACTGGCTCGGTAAAGTGGCAATTAATAATGGAATATAGTAGTTAACTATTGCAAGAAGTATTAGTTCGGTACTATCAATAGGGTTGTATTTATTATGCTAGCTAAGAAATTTACCTTTTAATTCGGTTGTCGGAACCATACAAGACTCCTTTTTACCATACCATTTATACCTGTTACGGGCAATAAAATCGTATACGATATCTCTAAACGATTCCGGTAGCCATAGTAAAATGGAAGATATTGTTCTCATACCTTTTAGATTTTTACCAATTTCTAACGCTGCAGTTGACTTTGTATAATAAGCAATGTTGGGAACAATTAGAATAATGCTATCAATATCCATAGGGTCAATATTTCTTTCCAATAGCATTTTTTTTCCAGTTTCACTTTGTAAAGCGGCATATCTGAATATATCTTGTTTATCTCGCTTAATGGCGAATTGAACACTTCTGTTGCAAAGGTTGCAAACGCCATCAAAAAGAATGATTTTTTTATTTGAATTCACAAAGTAAAATTAAATTAATGTTCATTTACTACTTCAAAATATTGCTCAACCATACTGATAGGAATCAATGTGTTATAAATCAAACCAAATTAGTAAGATGTAATAGTTTGCAATTTAAATTAATCATATACGATTTAGCGTAACTATTTAATAAGTAGTATTATTTCTTCTTTTCAACCAATTCTAGTTGGTCAACACTTACATTAGTGGTGAAAATACCATAATTGACAATTGCCTTTCCTTTCTCAAGGGAATCTATACTACCTACTGCTTTGCCATCTTGCATACGAACACGGTCTCCTACTTTAAAAATAGGTCTGGGTTTATTTTTTTCTTTGAAAATAGCTTTCTTTTTTTCAACTTTCTTTTTCTCTCGAATTACCTTCACCTCTTTTTGTACTTCTTCGGCAACTTGAGCTTTTTTTACCCGTTCAGCCTTTGCCTGATTTGCCGATTTCTTTTTCCGCTTACTATTTTCAGTTTCTACTATTCGCAAAAGCTCAGAGACCAAGGGTCTTTTTTTATGGTCTTGAAAGTATTTATCTGCAGCAACGTTCACTTTGTTGCCTAACTGAATCATTCGCTGATCATGGTCATAGAGTTCTTGATAGTTCTCTAATTTAGATTTTACCTTAGCATTTAATTTCTCTAGGCGTTCGTTTTCTTCTCGCGCTTTTACCTCTTCTTCCTTTAGTCTAGATCCAGTTTCCGCCATTTTGCTGCGCTCTTTCTGTAATTTGGCTATAGTGGCATCGAAACGAACCTTGCCGCGTTCTATTTTCTTTTTGGCCTTATTTATAAGCGAGTATGGGATGCCGTTCTTCTGCGCAACTTCAAATGTAAAAGAACTGCCGGCCTGCCCAAGTATTAATTGAAATGTAGGTTCTAGCGTTTTGCCATTAAAAAGCATATTTGCATTAGTAACATATGGTAATTCATTAGCCAAAGCTTTAAGATTAGCATAATGGGTAGTTATAACGCCATAAGAACCTCGTTCGTAGAATACTTCTAAAAAAGCTTCGGCCAGGGCCCCTCCTAATTCAGGATCGCTACCTGTTCCAAATTCATCTATTAGGAATAAAGTTTGATCATCACAGCGCTTTAAGAATTGGTTCATGTTTTTAAGTCGATAACTGTATGTACTTAAATGATTTTCAATACTTTGGTTATCTCCAATGTCTGTTAGAATTTTTTTGAAAAAACAAACTTCACTGCGTTCATGAACCGGAATTAAAAGTCCACTTTGTAGCATTACTTGTAGTAAGCCTATTGTTTTTAGCGTAATACTCTTGCCACCGGCATTAGGTCCAGAAATAACAATAATTCTATTCTCTTGATGCAATTCTATAGTTTGCGGGAACGTCTTTTCTCCTTTACGTTTATTTGTAAGAAAAAGTAAAGGATGAAATGCATCTCTTAAATATAAACGATTTTGAGTATTAATTTTTGGCATTAGACCATCTATATCTTCTGCGTATTTAGCTTTTGCCGCTATAACATCTACTTGTGTTAAATAATCTTGATAATCTCTTAAAAGCGCTCTAAATGGTCTTATTTGGCTCGTAAGTTGTTTAAGAATACGTTGAACTTCTTCTTTCTCTTCAAATTCTAAATTATTTAACTCTCGACTATATTTTAGTGCGGCCTCTGGTTCAATATAAACGATGCTGCCAGTTTTTGAAGTGCCCATTACAGCTCCTTTTACTTTTTTACGGTGCATTGCTTTTACGGCCAGTACTCTTCTGTTCTCAACAACAGATTCACGAATTTCGTCTAAATAGTCAGACGCTTGGTAGGTGTTAAGTGCTGAACCAAAGCTTTGGCTAATTTTGCCACGAACTTGGTTCATTTGCCTTCTAATACTAAAAAGTGAATCAGACGCATTGTCCTTAACCTCCCCAAAGCGATCTATTATAGAATTAATTAAATCTGGAATTTGAGTATTTGGTTCTAACTTAAAAACGAATTCATTAAAAAGAGGATAATATTCCTTAAATTTTTTAAAAAATTTATGATGTAATGCAACCGTAGAGCATATACCCGCTATTCGTTTGAAACCTTGTAATTCTAACGTGGTATTCTCTATTTTTAATAACTTAAGGTCGTTATTTATACTATCAAAGCCATGGTTAGGTATTCGGTTTTCACTAATTAGGGAAGATAAATATTCTGATGTTTTTCCTAATTCTAATTGAATTATTTCATCGGTAGTAAAAGGTGCAATTTCCAATGCTGCTTCTTTACCTAATTCAGTATGGCAGCGAGCGGAAACTTGTTTTAATACCGACGGAAATTCTAGGTCCTGTAAGGTTTTGGAATGTATATTCGCCACGTTGTTATTTAATAAGGGGCAAAGGTAAGGATTGACAACGATATTCTAAATACAAGACATCTAGAACGGGAATTACAAAAAATCTTTTTTATTACATGAACTCGAATTTAAGTAAACATTTTATAATATTATTTAAACTAAAAGTTTAGTATAAATAATATAATCTATTAATAATCAAAAATAAAAAATGAAAAATAATATACCTGATAATTGGAAATCGGTATTGCAGAAAGATTTGGATAGGCCTTATTTTCAAGAACTTCTTCAATTTATACAAACGGAATATAAGGAATACACATGTTATCCACCGGTATCTTCTATTTTTTCAGCTTTTAAGTATTGTTCCTTTAATGAAACAAAAGTTGTTATTATTGGACAAGATCCCTATCATAATATGGGACAAGCCAATGGTTTATGTTTTTCAGTAAAAGATGGTATAAAACATCCACCTTCATTAGTGAATATTTTTAAAGAAATCGAAAATGATTTAAATATACCATACCCAGAAAGTGGGAATTTAGAAAAATGGGCAAAACAAGGGGTGTTATTACTAAATGCCACGCTAACCGTTAGGGAACATCGGCCTGGTAGCCATCAGAATAAAGGGTGGGAAAAATTTACCGATTCAGTTATCATGAAATTATCTGAAGAGAAATCCGATATTATATTCATGTTATGGGGTGGCTTCGCCAAGAAAAAAGCTAAATTAATAGATGCAAGAAAGCATCATATTTTGACTTCAGGGCATCCTTCACCCTTAAGTGCCAATCGTGGGTATTGGTTTGGGAATAAACATTTTTCGAATTGTAATAAAATATTGACTGAAATAGGCAATAAATCTGTTGTTTGGTAAGTTTATTAGGTATTAAAACTGTAATTTTAGGTAGTATTTTACTTACTTTGATTTAATAACTTTAAACAATGCATGTATGAATAATTTAGAGAGACTAAATACCATATTATTGGTAGATGATGATGAGGCTAGTAACTTCTTACATTCTATTTTCATTAATAAGTTAGATTTAGATGTAAATATTAATTCAGCTCTTAATGGCCAAGAGGCTATTGAATTTATTCTTGGGAAAGGCCAAGAGGAATTGGAATTGCCATGTATGGTAATGCTCGATTTAAGAATGCCAATTATGGATGGATGGCAATTTATGAAGGCATATGAAGAACTCGTTCCAAAAAAGCTTAAAGACCAAATAACCATTGTTTTGGTCACTATTAGTGATAATAAAGAAGATAAGGAGCGAGCAATTGCCAATGAATATATTGCGGATTTCTCGCAAAAACCGCTATCAGATGCGACTTTTAAGGCTCTAATTCACAAACATTATAATTTGGCTACCACTTAATTACATTAAAATATCTGATGTAGAAATAGTATTATCAATTAAGCTTAAATCCTGCAGTGTTTCTTGGACTTTTATTAAAGTATTATTTGGTAATTGTTTTTGACTCCATTCGGTAATTTCCAGCCATTCTTGGATATCTTTTAACTTTTGATGATACCGATTTGATAAGGTAGAATCTATTCTTGGAATTTGCTTAAACTCTGTTGTGTAGGTATTTATAACCTCTAGAATATGCGTGATTAAATTTTTATTTTCCGATAAAAACATATCTGTTCCAACTAATACAAAACACGGCCAAGGGGTGGGGCAATTCCCGATATGTCTAAAAATACCGCTATCGACCAAAGGTTTGGTAGTAAATCGTTCCCACATAAAATAATCAGCATTACCAGTCGCTAAACCTTCCACAGCACCATCTAGATTGTTAACTACATTAAATTTCAACTTTTCAGTATCCCAGCCCATTTTTTTTGCCTGTACATACGCCATCAGATGACTCCCGCTACCAAATCTGCTTATGGCAGCCGTAGTATTTTCTAATTCGTCTAAAGCCGTATACGTGCTATTTGCATCTACATGTATTCCCCAAAGCAGAGGTGAAGCTATATATTCCTGTATAATTTTTACTTTATTACCTTCTGTAATGCTTTTAATAATACCTTCTGTTAGTATTATTGCTAAATCGGTTTCGCCCTTGTTCAATAGTTCACACATTCTCCCTGTGCCCTCAGGAACTTCTGTCCATTCTAAATTAATTCCTCTTTCTTCAAAAGCACCTTCCTCAATTGCTAAATGCCATGGTAAATTAAAATGTTCGGGTACTCCAATAATCTTAACGGTTTTCATTGAGAAAGGTTTTTTGTTTTAATTGTAAACTGTTTTTTAAAAATGTAAAGTTTTGTTAGGTTAACCGTTCTAAACAGAAATTAATTAATTTGTCTACAGATTTTACGGGATCTTTTGAAAATTCTCCGTTAGCTCTATTGGCCAAAATACAATTCATAGAAACAGCTTCATGTCCCAGCAGTTGCGAAAGTGCATAAATGCCAGATGTTTCCATTTCCAAATTTGTTAATGAGTTTCCTTCGTAACTAAACGTTGATAATTTTTCCATCAACTCCATTTGACTTGGTTTAAGTCGTAATTGGCGCTGTTGTGGTCCGTAAAAGCCTGTATTAGTTGCGGTAAACCCTAATCGTATACGATTGTTCTTAAAGATATTGCCTAAACTTTTAGAGTAAGAAAGCACATATGGTCGTGCTTTAAATGAATCCCATGAGGTATGTGCTATAAAAGCATCTTCAATTTTTGGAAAATTAATTTTGTCGTGTTCATAGAAGTGCAAAAGACCATCGAAACCCATTACATATTCACTCATTAAAAAAGAATCTACGGGAATATCATTCTGTATAGCGCCACTAGTACCAATTCTAACAATCTTTAAAGAAGTATGTTTCTTTTTTAAAGCCCTAGTTTTAAAATCAATATTGACCAAGGCATCTAGTTCATTAATTACAATATCTATATTGTCAGTACCGATACCTGTTGATATAACAGAAATCCTCTTGCCATTTAAGTGTCCAGTATGAGTTAGGAACTCTCTTTTTCCCTTTTTTACCTCTATACTATCAAAATAGCTAGAAACCTGATTTACCCTATCTGGGTCGCCAACGGTAATTATTGTAGTAGCAATATCTTCAGGAAGTAAATTAAGATGATATATACTACCGTCTTCATTTATTATAAGCTCTGCAGGCCTTAATTGCATGCTATAATTTTAAAATTCGGTTAGATTCTGTATTAAATAAGAAATTATATTTTAATGCACCACCTAAATACACATCATTTTGTTGAATGCAAGAATAGTAGCTAGTTTTACCTTCTAATATTTCTTTACCTTTTTTAGAAATACGCACAGGATTTAAACTTGTAATCAATGGCTTTAAGCGAGTTAAAGCACGATCGTATTGTGTATCCGTAAAACCTAGATTACTTTGATTTTTAAGGAGAATATCCATGTATTCTGCTTTTGATTTAGGCTTTTTGTCTACAGCCAATTGCAGAATGTTATTTTCCATATTATTAAGACCGTTAGCAATACTAGGAAATCGTTTTAGGTGAGATTTTACGGCTTCACCTAAATAATCAAATTGGTAGTCTTTGAAATCGGTTACATTTTCTAGGCGAATAGGGTTGTTGCTACAATATAACTGCCAAACATAATCTGCATACTCGGCATCATCTTGCGTTAACTCTTTTTTGTTTTCATAAAGACGTAATAATTGTTCATCAGTAAGATCATTTAAACTATACATTTGATCTGTATCATCTTCTTTACCGCTACAGACTAGCGATATTTGGGCGTATTTTCTATGGGTCAATAGCCAACTTATTACCGCAAGCATATTTATTTGGCAAAAAAGGTCATACTCAAACCATAATATTATATGGTCTTGCTGCTTGTGGCTGCACAAAGACCTGTATTCCTTTAACGTCTTTTCTATAAACCAAGATTTTGAAACTTTGTAGTTTTTATGTAAAAATTCAAATCTAGCTTTCCAGAAAGATTCAGTTCCTACGGTTGGTAACGTCTGACCTTCGCATAACATTTCGCGCCATGTAATAACGTCACCTGATAAATTTAATTTTTTAAGACGTTCGGTTAAAACATCTCCGTTGGTAATGTGCAAGAGAGAACTCATACCAGTTTTGATTTAGTTTGATTAGAATAAAAGTAACACTTATAACAACGTTATAAAATAATTTAACAGAAAGCAAATGGAACTTTAAAAATAGCTAATCTAGTTAAATTATCCACCTACGCGTTTTACATTAAATCCTTTGTCTTTTAGGAGGGTCATTATTTTATCTCTATAATCGCCTTGAATTATAATTTTATCGTCTTTAAAACTCCCACCAACGCTCAATTTTGTCTTTAATTCTTTCGCCAATTTCTTAAAATCTTCATCAGCACCAGTATACCCTTCTAAGATCGTTATGGGATTACCTTTTCGTTTTTCGTATTTACAAATAATAGGTTCCTCTTGTAGCCAAATTTTACTCTTCGGTTCTTTTTCATCCGGAGTATCCTCTGGTTCGTGATCGGGAAATAAATTTTTTAATTGGTCTTTTAAATCCATTGCTATAAATTAAAAAAGTGAATATCCTAAAATTAATGAAAACCCGTTAAATTTAGATGACAAATCATCATCAGTCACATTTGCAAATACTTCTCTTTTTCCAAGATATCGAGCCTCAAAGCTATATTTATCTGAAATAGCTATTCCAAAGCCTAAAGCAGGGCTAATATTTATTCCAAATTCAATTCTAGGTGTATTAATATTAATATTTGGATAAGTAAGGCGAGAATTGAAGGGAAGATCTACCAAAAGCGAAGCATTCAGAAAAACTTTTGTTGAGTTAGTCAAAAATATATAATGTCTAATTCCTATAGGTAATTCAATAGAAGAGTATTTAACCTCAGCATTATAGGTAACACTATTAAAATTGGTCGTAGTCTGTGATTCGGTTGCATTTGAGTATTCTTGGTATGTTGGTTCAATAATAATAGACCATTTGTTTTTATTGTAAGGTAAAATTGCTTCTATTTCAGTTCCAGCGCTCACATTGTTTTGTGTTTCAAAATTAGCATTAAATACTTGTGCACCGGTTGTTTTAACTTTATAAGTAGTGATGTTATATCTAGGCCGTAATTTAAACTTTAATTTAATTTTATTTGTTGAGGCTTTAACAATATAGTTAGTTGGGTCACTACATAAATTGTAATCATCAAATATTTTCTTCAATGATTTCACCTCATAGGATAAATTTTTAATATGATTAACTAAGACATCCTTACATGTTAATAAATTTAATAATTGCTGCCTAAACTCATTGTTTTCGGCAACATGAATATTCTCCTTTTTATACCTTTTGTAAACCAATTGAAGGGGTTCTCCTTTATTCGTCGAGTAAAAAAAACGATTTAAATTACCATCTTGGTAATGATATAAATTAGCCGATCCAAAAACCAGTTCTCTTAGAAATAATTGTTCTTCATTGAAGTTAACATCTCTTGAACCATCTAATTCAGATACTTTATTGGATGACCTATTAATGTTTACAATTGCTCTAATATATTTAAAGCCATTATCTATACTAAACTCTTTAATTTCTGAAATATTTTTGATACTTATATCACCAGACAAAGACGGTTTATATTCGAAAGAAGTAGGATTATCTTTCCAATCTAAATTTTTAATAAGGCAATTGGTTTTTTGACCGCTATTGTCAATGAAATAACCTTTTTCAAACGTTATTTGGGCAAAAGTTGATGTACATGTGAAAATTAAAAACAGAAGAAAAACAGTGTAATTTAAGTAAGAACTATTCATAAAGGATTTATTTAAAAGAAACAGAACGAAAAATTCTTACTTAAATTATTTATGTTTCCGACTACTTTTTTATCAATCCTAAATCAATCAAACGCTCATGTAAAAATTCACCAGCCGTAATATCGGTATATAATTTAGGATGCTCTTCATCAATACAGTTTTCAAGACAATTCAAAGACATTTCACTAACCGGGTGCATAAAAAATGGTACGGAGTATCGTGACGAACCCCAAAGTTCCCTTGGGGGGTTTACTACTTGATGAATGGTAGATAATAATTTATTATTTGTTAATCTTGATAGCATGTCGCCAACATTAATCATCAATTGGTCCGGTCTTGCAATGGCGTCTACCCATTCGCCATCATGATTTTGTACCTGTAATCCTTTGCCATGAGCACCCATTAATAAGGTAATTAAATTAATATCGCCATGAGCAGCGGCTCTAACCGCATTTTTAGGTTCAGTAGTGATGGGAGGGTAGTGAATAGGGCGTAGAATGGAGTTTCCGTTTTTAATATAATTGTCAAAATAAAACTCATCAAGATTTAGATGTAAAGCCAATGCCCGTAAAACATATTTAGCAGTTTTTTCAAGTTTTTTATACGTTTCTTCGCCAATTTTATTAAAAGTAGGAAGCTCTTTTACAAAAACATTGGCAGGATATTCTTCCTCCAATTTAGCATTATCTTCAACATACTGTCCAAAATGCCAAAATTCCTTTAAATCACCTTCTTTTTTTCCTTTTGCATGTTCTTTTCCGAACGATGTATATCCACGTTGTCCACCTATGCCTTCAATTTGGTAGCCTTCCTTCACTTCTTCTGGCAAATTAAAAAATGCCTTTATTTCCTCGTATAAAGAATCTACTAAGTCTTCAGAAAGAAAATGACCACTTAAAGCTACAAAACCAATATCTTCAAATGCCTTTCCTATTTCATTAATAAATTTTTTCTTTCTTTTTGGGTCTTCCGAAAGAAAATCTGACAAATCAACACTAGGTACTAAGCTCATATGTATGGGATTTAAATAAATAAACTCGACGCAAGAGCGCCAACTCATTTTAAATAGCAATTATAAAGTAAAATTAATAATTATTACTGATTTACAAGCTGTGTTATAAATGTTACTTAGTGAATGCATTTTTGTTACATTTATATTTTATTAGCAAAATGCATTATCTATATGGATTATAAACAGTTTACGGTTTCGGATGAAATAAAGCTAAGCCTATTTAAAGCAATGCTTAAACCTCGTATGATTGAGGAAAAAATGTTAATACTATTACGACAAGGAAAAGTGTCCAAGTGGTTTAGCGGTATAGGACAAGAGGCAATTTCTGTGGGAGTGACAACAGCTTTACAAAAAGACGAATATGTTTTGCCAATGCATAGGAATTTAGGGGTTTTTACGACTAGGGAAATACCGCTGTATAGGCTTTTTACACAATGGCAAGGTAAGGCAAGTGGTTTTACACAGGGTCGAGATAGAAGTTTTCATTTTGGAACCCAAGAATTTAAAATCATAGGAATGATTTCGCACCTTGGTCCGCAGTTGGGTGTAGCCGATGGTATTGCACTGGCTCATAAATTAAAAAGTGAAAAAACAGTGACCGCCGTATTTACAGGAGAAGGAGCTACGAGCGAGGGTGATTTCCATGAAGCATTAAATGTAGCGGCAGTATGGGATCTGCCTGTGGTATTTTGTATTGAAAATAATGGTTATGGGTTATCTACGCCAACAAACGAGCAATTTAAATGTGAGAACCTCGCAGATAAAGGTAAAGGTTACGGTATGGAGTCCCATATTATTGACGGTAATAATATTTTAGAGGTTTATACGAAGGTTTCAGAATTGATGGCGGATATGAGAAATAATCCAAGACCAGTATTGCTAGAGTTTAAAACCTTTCGTATGCGAGGTCATGAGGAAGCTAGTGGCACAAAATATGTTCCTCAGGAATTGTTAGATGCGTGGGCCGAGAAAGACCCGTTAGAGAATTACATCACTTTTTTAAAGAAAGAAAAAATTCTTAAAGATGATAGTATAAATGCTATCAGAGTGGAAATACAAACGGAAATAGATGAGCATTTACAAAAAGCCTACTCAGAAGAATCAATTATCCCAAATGAAAGTAAAGAATTAAATGAAGTATATCAAAATTATGATTTTAAAGAAGTTAAACCAAACATACATACGACAAATATTCGATTAATTGATGCCATTTCTGACGGATTAAAACAGTCCATGAAGAAATATGATAACCTAGTAATAATGGGTCAAGATGTTGCAGAATACGGTGGTGTCTTTAAAATTACAGAAGGTTTTGTAGAGGAGTTTGGTAAAGAACGTGTGCGTAATACCCCCATATGTGAATCGGCAATTGTATCCGCTGCAATGGGATTATCTATTAATGGGATGAAAGCAGTAATGGAAATGCAATTTGCTGATTTTGCCAGTAGCGGTTTTAACCCAATTGTGAACTATTTAGCAAAAAGTTATTACCGTTGGGGAGAAAATGCGGATGTTGTAATTCGTATGCCTTGTGGTGGTGGAGTATCTGCCGGTCCGTTTCATTCGCAAACAAATGAAGCATGGTTTACTAAAACACCCGGTTTAAAAGTGGTTTATCCAGCATTTCCATACGACGCAAAGGGATTATTGGCAACGGCAATTGAAGACCCAAACCCCGTTATGTTTTTTGAACACAAAGGATTGTATAGAAGTATGTACCAAGAAGTACCGGTAAGTTACTATACCTTACCTTTTGGGAAGGCAGGCCTATTAAGAGAAGGTACTTCAATTACCATTGTTACATATGGTGCGGGAGTTCATTGGGCATTTGAGACTTTGGATAAAAATACTGATATTAAGGCAGATTTATTGGATTTACGCACATTACAGCCTTTAGATATGGAAGCTATATATTATTCAGTAAAGAAAACCGGGAAACTTATCATTTTACAAGAAGATAGTTTATTTGGGGGTATTGCAAGCGACATTTCATCCTTAGTAATGGAAAATTGTTTCGAATATTTAGATGGACCAATAAGAAGAGTTGGTAGCTTGGAGACTCCAATACCTTTTAATACACAATTAGAACAACAATACCTTGCCAAATCTAGATTTGAGGCTTCATTAAAAGATTTAATTGCCTATTAAAGTATATCGGTCAACAAAAATGTTAATAGTGACAAAGTGCTATATTGATTAAGTGCATCTTTGCCTTAATAATTACTTCGAAATGGATTTAAATCAATCCAAAAAGTGGGAATTAACGTATATAGATCAAACCTAATAAATTTACTTATGAAAAAAATAATTTGGCTTTTTAGTATTGTTCTTTTAGTATCCTCATGCTCAGTGTCTAAAGACGTGCGTGGAAAAAGAAACTTGCTAAGCGGCACATGGATGTTGAATGATATTGCTTTTGAAGGTAATATAGGTAACGTAAAAGCAGTTTTGTTTAACGATGTCGAAGATATTTGTCTGGAAGGTAGCGAATGGTTTTTCCGTGATAATAACAGTACCGGAAGATATACTATTAGTCCGTCAACCCTATGTAATGGTGGTGACCGTTATATTAGATGGTCTGTTGTGGAGCGCGAAGAAAATTATACAAGCCAACTACAGTTCAAATTTATTAATGAGAAAAATCAAGATATATCGGGTGGTGCAGGCTACCGTTTAAATATTGAAAACTTAACGGAAAGTGCAATGACATTAAAGTCTAATGTTATGGTAGATGGTTCGCCAATAAATGTAGTATACAAATTCAGTAAAAAATAATAACCTACTTAAAATTAAAGTAAGCATATGAAAACAATGATAATACGTAAAACTAGTTACATAATAGCTCTTGCCATGGTAATGATGGTAATGAGCTGTAGTACCGTTAAAAACGCAAATAAAACTCAAAAAGGAGCTGTAATTGGAGCCACAGGTGGTGCTGTAATTGGTGGTGTTTTGGGTAACAATATAGGAAGTGGAAATAATACTGCTTTAGGAGCTATACTAGGTGCTGCTATCGGAGGTGCTGCTGGTGGGTATATTGGTAATAGAATGGATAAGCAGGCAGAACGTATTGAAGAAGAAATACCTGGTGCTGAAGTAAAAAGAGTTGGTGAAGGTATAAATGTTACATTTAACGAAGATGCTGGTGTGTATTTTGCAACGAACAAATCAAACGTGCAAGGTACTTCTGCAACTACTTTAGACAAATTGGTAAGTATATTTAAGGAATACCCTCAATCTAATATTTTGGTGGAAGGCCATACGGATAGTGCTGGTGCAGATGAGTATAATTTGACGTTGTCCAAACAAAGAGCTGAGTCTGTATCTAACTATTTAATAAGTAAAGGTATTGATGCAAGTCGTTTCGATACTAAGTGGTATGGTGAAACACAGCCTGTAGGCGATAATACAACGACAGAAGGAAAAGCAAAAAATAGAAGAGTTGAATTGGCTATTGTAGCAAGCGAGTCTTTAAAACAAGAAGCACAAGCGCAAACCAATTAAGGTAAACTTATTTTGGTATAGAGTTAAAATAAAAGCCCTGCATTTGCGGGGCTTTTTCTTTTTGATGTAACTTTCCAATAGTGAAAGAACACGATATTCTGATAATTGGTGGCGGTCTGGCCGGACTTACTGCAGCTATTCATTTAGCTATAGAAGGTAAGAACGTAGCTGTTTTTGAAATGAATGCTTACCCAAATCACAAAGTTTGTGGAGAATATATTTCTAAGGAAATAGAGCCATACTTAAATAGGCTAGGAGTAAAGCTGAATAGTTTTGGAGCAAAAAATATTTCTAAATTTCAAATTTCTACACCTAATGGTTATTTAGTTGAGACTACTTTGCCCCTTGGAGGTTTTGGTATAAGTAGATATGCTTTGGATGATTTGTTGTATAAACGAGCCAAGAAACTTGGGGTTGTTTTTTATTTTGAAAAAGTAATTAATGCCGTTTTTAAGAAGGATGCTTTTACCATTACTACAGCGTTACATACATATACCGCTAAAATTGTTATAGCAGCGTATGGCAAGCGCTCCATTTTAGACAAGAAAATGGAAAGAGCCTTTAGTCAAAATAAGAATTCATGGTTGGCAGTTAAAGCGCATTATCAATTAGACGAATTTTCTGAAGAGCTAGTTAGCTTGCATAATTTTGAAGGTGGTTATGGCGGACTTTCAAAAACGGAATCCGGCGCTGTTAACTTCTGCTATCTAGCTCATTACAATACGTTTAAAAAATATAAAGATGTTACAGCTTTCAATAAGGAAGTCGTCGCTAAAAACCCATATCTAAAATCATTTTTATCTAACGCAATTCCAAACTTTGCGCAACCATTGACTATTGCGCAAATTTCCTTTGATAAGAAAGATTCAGTTGTAAATCATATGCTAATGTGCGGTGACACCGCTGGGTTAATTCATCCTCTTTGTGGCAATGGAATGGCAATGGCCATACATAGCGCTAAAATTGCTTCAGAGCTAGTGGTGCGGTTTTTTAATGAACCTGATTATACCCGATACCAATTAGAGCTAGACTATAAAAAAAGCTGGAATAAAACATTTAGCAATAGGTTATGGTTTGGGAGAAAATTACAACGTATTTTAATGAATGAAAATATGGTTTCCATAGGTATTCGAACGGTAGGGAAATCGCAAAGGCTATTGAAATTTATTATAAATAAAACTCACGGAGAACTGATATCATAATGGTAGATTTTACACATAGAAGTTCTGAAATTGAGCTAATGGATTCCTTTTCTGGTACGACAAAAGAATTGGAAGTCATATTACAAGATATTAATAGGGTAAATAAGTTACTGGGAGGGTATAGTATTACTCTAAGGGCTGTATTTAAGTTGATTACGTTAAAAGATAAAGAATCGTATACGATTTTGGATATGGGCTGTGCGGAAGGTACCATGCTAAGAAAACTTGCTTTAGAAGGAAGAAAACGTAATGTGAAACTAAAATTGATAGGGGTAGACTTAAATAAGCAAAGTCTAGAATTAGCGAGATTATATTCAAAAGATTATCCAGAAATCACGTATTTAGAGGCCGATATATTGAAGGAAGATTTTTCTCAATGGAATATAGATGTGGTCATGACAACGTTAACCCTTCATCATTTTACAGATGATGGTGTGCTAAAATTTGTACACCAGTTTAATGCCCTAGCTTCATTAGGTGTAGTGATCAATGATTTAGACCGTAGCCCAATTGCCTATTATTTGTTTAAAGCGTTTAGTCTGTTCTTTATAAAAACAGAGATCGCAAAGAAAGACGGATTATTATCAATTAGGAGAGCATTTAAAAAGAAAGACTTAATCTATTATGCATCCAAAATAAATAATGCAACGCATCATATTGAGTGGAAATGGGCTTTTAGGTATTTGTGGGTATTAAAAAAGAAGTAGTAGATTGAAGACGAAGAACAACTATGAATCATACAAAAATTGTTAGTGTTACTAAGGAGTTGCCTAAATATTATAGGAATACCAAAGATATATTACCCTTGGTTGAACTCTGGTTGAGTGGGCAAGAAGAGCGATTTACCCGTAAAGTCATAAAGATTTTTGAAGGGGCTGCTGTAGACAAGCGTTATTCTATAATGCCACCAGAAGACGTATTTATGACTACCTCGTTTGAAGATAAGAATGCCATTTATGCAAGGGAAGCCAAGCGAATGGGAGCAAATGTGTTACGTAATGCCCTTGCAAAAAGTAATTGGAAAGCAGACACTATAGATTATATTATTACAGTGAGTTGTACGGGGATAATGATTCCTTCTTTAGATGCGTATTTAATTAATGATTTAGGATTGCGCCAAGATGTAGTGCGGCTTCCGGTAACTGAAATGGGATGTGCAGCTGGTGTATCGGGATTAATTTATGCACATAATTTCTTAAAATCTAACCCAGGTAAACGAATTGCCTTGGTTTCGGTAGAGAGTCCCACTGCAACTTTTCAGTTGAACGATTATTCGATGGCAAATATGGTGAGTGCAGCCATTTTTGGTGATGGTGCGGCCTGCGTACTTCTATCATCTGAGGAAGATGCTGTTGGCCCTAAAATAATTGGAGAAGAAATGTATCATTTTAAAGATGCTACTCAAATGATGGGTTTCGATTTAACGAATCACGGTTTAAAAATGATTTTAGATCCCGCTGTTCCAGAAACTATTTCTAACCATTTTGCAGATATAGTCCATCCTTTTTTAGAAAAACAGGGTAGTGATATTAACAACGTAGACCATTTAATATTTCATCCGGGAGGTAAAAAAATTGTACAGACGGTAGAGTCGTTATTTGGAGCTTTAGGAAAGAATATTGATGATACACGAGAAGTGCTTAGACTTTATGGTAATATGAGCAGTGCTACTGTTTTATACGTTTTAGAGCGATTTTTAGAAAAAGATATTCAAAAAGGGGAACAAGGACTCATTTTAAGTTTTGGGCCCGGTTTCTCTGCACAACGTGTATTGATAGAATGGTAGTTTAAGAAAATAATTGAAAATGGGAACGAATAATTGGGCGTTGATTTTAGGAGGTAGTAGCGGCTTAGGTTTAGCGACAGCCAAAAAATTAGCTAGGCACGGATATAATATTATAATCCTCCATAGAGATAGACGAGCTGATATGGATACTATTGATTCCTCTTTCAATGATATAAAAGCAATAGGAAAACAGCTTATAACATTGAATGTTGATGCATTAAATGCAGATAAACGGCCAGGTATAATCTCAGATATTAAAAAACAATTACCAGAAGGACATCAAATTAAAGTAATGGTACATAGTGTAGCAAAGGGAACTTTGAAACCGATGTATTCCGAAAATAAGTCCACACTTACCGATACTGATTTTAGAATCACCTTCGACGCTATGGCACTTAGTCTCTATGACTGGACAAAGGCTTTGATTAAAGCGGATTTATTTGCTGATGATACCCGAATTATTTCGTTTACCAGTGAAGGAAACACAAAAGCATTACCCAATTATGGGGCTGTCTCTGTGGCTAAAGTGGCGCTAGAAGCATTGACACGAAGTATAGCGTTAGAATTTGCGCCTATGGGAATAAAAGCGAATTGTATACAGGCAGGTATTACTTTGACTAAATCATTATCCATGATTCCAGGTTATGAACAAATTAAAGCAAATGCCTTAAGAAGGAATCCGAATAATAGACTAACAACACCAGAGGATGTTGCGAATGCGGTGTATTTATTAACAACAAATGATGCAGAGTGGATTACGGGAACGGTTATAAAAGTAGATGGTGGCGAAAGTTTAATTTAAAATTCAGCTAATGGAAAAGACGACATTTCAATGGATATTAAATAAATTACCTTATTCCAAACCTTTCCTGTTTGTGGATGATATTAGCCATGTGGACAGCACTGGAGCAGAAGGAACATGCGTGTTTAATGCTAATGCAGAATTCTATAAAGGTCATTTTGTGGATAATCCGGTTACGCCAGGGGTATTGCTAACGGAGTGTTGTGCACAAATAGGGCTTGTTTGTTTAGGGATTTATTTTTTAGGAGAAGAAAGTAAATTAGAAGACTTAAAAATAGGAATGAGTAGTTCCGAAATGGAGTTTTTGCTACCGGTATTTCCAGGAGAACAAGTTCGTGTGGTGTCGGAGCTTGTATACTTCCGATTTCAGAAACTAAAATGCACCGTAAGAATGTATAACAAGGAAGATAAACTGGTCTGCAAAGGTACACTTGCTGGCATGATGGGAAAAAGTAATGGGTAGACGAGTTGTTATAACAGGATTAGGAGTTTGTGCGCCAAATGGTGTAGGACTCACTAATTTCACCAAATCCTTATTAGATGGAAAAAGTGGAATTCGTCATCAGCCTATTTTAGAAAAATTGGGTTTTGGTTGTCAGGTAGCCGGTGAGCCATTGGTAAAAGACAAACTTATAGATAACTATTTTACGCCTCTTGAGAAAAGGGGATTAAACGCTACAGGAATCGTATACGGTGTTATTGCTGGTGTTGATGCATGGAAAGATGCAGGTTTGGAAAAGAATACATCAAACGAGCCCAGTTGGGACCGCGGAATTATTTTTGGAACAGGTATTTTAGGGGTTAATAAGTTTAGAGAAGCAATTCACTTAATTGATGAAGGTAATGTACGCAGACTGGGAAGTACCTCGGTTATACAAACCATGGCCAGTGGTATTAGTGCATATTTAGGCGGATTATTAGGCTGTGGAAATCAAGTAACCACCAATTCGGCAGCATGTACAACGGGTACTGAAGGTATTATAATGGCTTATGACCGAATTAGTCAAGGAAAAGCTGAAATTATTCTGACAGGCAGTTGTAGTGATAGTGGTCCGTATGTTTGGGGCGGATTTGATGCTATGCGAATTTTACCAAGGGGATATAATGATAATCCAACTAATGCAAGCAGACCAATGAGTGCTACGGCAAGCGGATTTATTCCAGGAAGTGGGGCAGGAGCTTTGGTTTTGGAATCCTTGGAAAGTGCACAACAACGAGGAGCTTATATTTATGCTGAAGTTTTAGGAGGAGAAATTAATAGTGGCGGACAATTAGGAGAAGGTTCTATGACAGCACCTAATAGTATAGCGGTACAACGTTGTATACGAAATGCAATCACCAACTCAGGTATAGAAGCTTCGGATATAGATGTGATAAATGGACATTTAACAGCAACCAGTAAAGATGCTCTGGAAATTGAAAATTGGAGTATAGCTCTAAATCGTTCTGGAAAAGATTTCCCTTATATTAACTCATTTAAGGGTTCGGTTGGCCATTGCTTGGCTGCTGCGGGTAGTATAGAAAGTGTGGCATCGATATTACAAGTAAAAGAAAAAGTGGTGTTTAAAAATGTGAATTGCGAGGATATACATCCAACTATTTCTGCACTTATTTCAGAATCATGTATTCCGATTAATACATTAAATTATAGTCCAAAGGTTATTGCTAAGGCAAGTTTCGGATTTGGAGATGTAAATGCGTGCGTACTATTCAAGGCTTTTAGCTAAAGTGAATAATTAAATTTAAAATTATACCTATTGGTATGTAAAATTAAAATTATGCATAACGAAGAGAAATATCAAAAATTAAAGGATATAATTAAAATCTACCTTCCCGAAGACGTCGTTGTTACTGCTATTGAACAGGATAGTCACTTAATGAACGATCTAAATATCAACTCTGCTAATTTAGTGGACATTGTGTTAGATGTAGAAGATGCTTTCGACATCCGTTTAGAAAATGAGGATATGGAACACATGCAAACTGTGAGTGATGCCATGGCAATTATCGATGCCAAGCTAGCCGAAAAGTAATATCCGAGACTACTTTATAATAGTAATTAATCTTTATCCTTAATTAAGGTTGAAGCTAATATACCTGCTACTAATGAAACTGAAATTACGGTTAGCGACACCCATTCTGGTAAATGTATGTAATGTGAGAATAACATTTTTAGTCCCACAAAAGCCAAAATAACTACCAAACTATAATTTATATACCTAAACTTCTCCAGCATTCTAGAAATTAAGAAATACATGGAACGCAAGCCTAGGATGGCTAAAATGTTAGATGTAAAAACAATAAATGGGTCTGCTGTAATTGCTAGAATAGCTGGTATGCTATCTAATGCAAAAAGAATATCGGTAAGTTCAATTACTATAAGCGCCACAAATAGGGGAGTAGCCGCATTTATTCCCATTCTCTTTACAAAAAAATCGTGCCCGTGCATCGTTGATGTTACGGGGTATATTTTCTTTATTTGTTTAAAGACAAACGAATTTTTAGGGTCAAAATCGTCATCATCACTTTTTAACATTTTAAATGCCGTGTATAATAAAAAGACACCGAATATGTAGATAATCCATTCAAATTTGGTGATAAGTGCAACACCAAAGAATATCATAATAGCTCTAAAAACAATTGCGCCCAAAATTCCCCAAAATAAAACGCGGTGTTGGTAAATAGGCGGAATTTTAAAAGATCCAAATATTACTGCGATAACAAAAACATTATCAACACTTAACGATAGTTCTATTAAATAACCTGTAATGTATTTAAGTACAGCGTTATTCGGAGTTAATCCGGTTGGGTTGGCTATAATTTCAGCGTCGAAAAGCCAATAAATTACACCACTAAAACTTAATGCTACCGTAACCCAAATTGCGGTCCAGATACCAGCTTCTTTAGACTTAATTACATGCTCATCCTTATGAAATACACCAAGGTCCAAGGCAAGGAAGATAAGTACAAAAGCAATAAAAACTATCCAGACTATCATATCGAAATTTTGAAGCCGCAAAGATATTAAATTTTCAACTTGTTGAATTTATTTTATTGAATTCTTTGACAATTGAAATACAGCTTTCTATCGGGGGCCTTATACACTTTCAAGGATATGAGAGGTTGTAAAAGTTGTGTGCTAATAACTTAATAAAAAGCGTAATTTTTGTAATAAACTCTTAAAATCGACACTTTGCCTTTAAGGGATAAACTGTAGTTTTATATCGATGATAAGTCAATAATTGCATAGTTTATAGAGGTTCAGAATTTTAGTATTACTTTTCTTTTAGAACAACTTATTAAAATGAAAAAAAGAACCTTTTTTGGAGGCATTTTCCTATGTCTAGCGATGGGATTACACATGACCTATGCACAAAATACAGTGCAACCGAAAATAAAAATGAAGCAACGTCTTCTTTTAAATCAATTTGAATCGGAGTATGTACTTACAGCTTCGGAACGCATGGCCTTAAAAGAAAGTAGAATAGCCTATCAGTACAAAACAAAAGAGCTACTTGACTCACTTGATATTTCTACTAAAAAAAGAAAGCGCTTAATTCAAGAATTAAAGCGCAATCCGTTTTCTGACAGAATTCAAGATGCTATTGCAAGCGAATTGAAGTCCGAAGATAATTTAGAAAATTAAAAGAGCAAAAATGCCGTTTATCTAGACTGCATCTTTGCTTTTCTTTTTTCTAATTGTCGTTGTAAATCTTCTACTGATGAAGCAATAGCGGCCTCAAAACTACCGGAAGATGATTGGGCAAACAGACGGGGGCCTGGAGCACTCAAGCGTATATTACATACCATACCGGTATCAGGAGATGAAGTATTCTCTTTTTTGAAAAAGACATCAGATCTAACTATAAAATCATACTTGTCCACTAACTTTTCTAATTTCTGGGCAGCCATGATTTCTAATCTATTGCTGGCTTTTACATCATCATATTCAAAATTGATATTCATAGGTTCAAAGTTTAGTTTAAGATACTCATTTCAGTTAATTTGAACAACTAAAAAAAACTTAAATAAAATCACTTTTAGTTTAAGGCCATCTAACCCTTTTGTTTCTAAATTGTTATCTAATGGGCTGTAAGTTTAAAGTTTAGTTAAACTACTACAAACATAGTTCAATTTACACCTT
Source organism: Maribacter hydrothermalis (assembly GCF_001913155.1). Lineage (GTDB taxonomy): Bacteria > Bacteroidota > Bacteroidia > Flavobacteriales > Flavobacteriaceae > Maribacter > Maribacter hydrothermalis. Next base: position 4,144,204 of record NZ_CP018760.1, on the reverse strand, counting down.
CTTCACGATATTTGAGTTAAATTTCCCACAATTCTATCTTTAAAATAATCGTTATGGAAAGCGAACAGAATAAATTAAGGTATCTAGGTAAATTAGAGCGTTGTTATAACATGCTTCAATATTTTAAAACTAGAATTGATTCTTATTTATATGAACCTTCTACAATAACCTTGTTTGAAACAAAAGCTTATTTAAAGGATAAAATAAAACAGTTGGTTGATGCAAATGAAAGCCTGCTAAATTACATGAAGATTACAGATGAGCTGTTGCCAGACCAATCTCGATCCGTTGACTTTCATATGAAGGAAACCGCTGAATTAGAAAGTAGTTTAATAGAATATACTTCTATGTTTAAAAACTCCTAATCAGCTGATAGCCATTTAGTGGCCTCATTAGTAAATGTTAATTCTAGATTCGATGCCAATTTCCGAAAAAAATGTCATCATTTAATTAAAGAATTGAACAGCTATTTTAAGTATAAGCAATTTTAAAAAAAGAGGTTTCGTACAAGCAGAAGATGAGAGGAAAGAGTTTAAATATTAGATCTCATGTTTTGGCATAGATTTCGCTTTTCGTTAGCTTATTAATTTAATAAACTATGAAGAAATTAATTTTATGTTTTTTGTTATTTAATATTATCTTGGGTTGTTCATCTACTAAAACTACAATAGCGGATAATCACCCTATTCATTCATTAGTTTCATCTAAGTCGTATCAATTTACTGCAGATTGGGCAAACCCAATGGTTACACAAAGTTTAACTGCAATTTCTAATTCGGGACTGATACCGCCTGGCAGCAACATATCTAGAATTAATTTGGCAGGAAACTCCAATTACCTTAAAATGGACGAAGATAGTATTTCGGCGATTTTGCCTTACTATGGTGAACGTCAATCTGGCGGCGGTTATGGAGCTTCCTCCGGTATCGAGTTTAATGGCATTCCAAAGGATTATCAACAAATTTTTGACATCAAAAGCAGTACATATAGTATAAACTTCACCATTAACAATTCTATAGAACAGTATTTTATAAGGATGACTATATTTCCAAATAAATCTACTACAGTGACAGTAAATTCAAATAACCGAAATTCTATTCGTTATGATGGGGAAATAGAAGAAATTAAGTAATACGTAAAGAAGTAATCCCAATTATATTGGACAAACACTTGCGTTTGGCCCCATAGGAAATCAAATGAAACTAAAACGCTGTATTATTGATCTAGACTAATATTTGGGAGCTAGTCGTTGTAATCATTTAAGGTAAGTTTGTTTCCTTCCATTTGCCTTCATTATATTTTATGCAAAAATGCACAACAGAGTAATCAATCTATATTTAAAAAGTATTGAATATCGTTAAAGGAACCTTAAAAAAGGAAGGTTTTGGCATATTCTTCGTTATTCGCTAATGAGAACAATACCTTTGCAGCTTAATTAAGTGAAATAGTAGAATTTAATAGTATGAGTAAAGTAAAAGAAGATTCGTTAGTACGTGTACATTACACAGGAAAATTAAGTGATGGACAAGTGTTTGATAGTTCGGTTAATAGAGAGCCTTTAGAAGTAAAATTGGGTCAAGGAGGTTTAATACCTGGTTTTGAGAAAGGTTTAATAGATATGGAACCAAATGAAAAAAAGACTATTGTAATCGCAAAAGAAGAAGCGTATGGTGAAAAGCAAAAAGAGCTTTTTCAAACAGTGCAAAAATCAGATTTGCCACAAGATATGGAGCCACAAGTAAATATGGCACTAATGGCAACAAATGCCGATGGTAGCGAAAGACAATTGCGTGTAGCTGAAGTAAATGAAAATGATATCGTTGTAGATGCCAACCACCCTTTGGCTGGTGAAGATTTAACCTTTGAATTAGAATTGGTTGAAATAAAGTAGAATTCAGAATTACATATATAAAAACCGCCTTAATAGGGCGGTTTTTTGTTTTATGGATATGGGTTAAAACTAGATTAAATTTTATATTTGAATATGCAATTAAGAATATTACTATTAACAACTTTGGCACTAATTACCTACAGCTGTAAGGAGGTGAAAGAAAATAAAATAATTACTACCCAACCTACTGCTAAAACTTCAAAAGAATTGGTAAAAGCAAGCTATGAAGATTTGGAGGGCAACCCAATAGAATTAAGCCAATATAAAGGCAAACGGGTGTTATTAAATTACTGGGCAACCTGGTGCAGACCCTGCATTGAAGAAATGCCCGATATGGAAAAAGCACAATTGGTCTTAGAACAAGAAAACTATATTTTTCTTTTTGCATCGGATCAATCAATTAAAAAGATAACAGATTTTAAAAATAAACGTGGATTTAACTTAAAATATATTAAGTATAATGGCATGTATGCTGAACAAGCGATAAGTGCTTTACCGGTAACCTTAATTTATAATGAAGTAGGGGAGCAAGTACATCGTTTTGATGGCGGATTAAAATGGGATAGCCCAGAAATGATTGAAAAACTAAGACAAGTAAAGTAATGCAGTTACCGTTTAAAATATGTCTACCATTTTTAGTACTAACACTTTTAGTGGGTTGTAAGGAGGAGGCTAAAAAACAACCTCAGAAGGAAGAAGTTAGTGTTATTGAAGAATTGAATTCACCGGCGCAAAGCTCAAGTTCACTACCACATTTAATGGCCAACAAAGATGTTACCTTACTGTCATGGGTAGAAACAGTAGGTGACACTATAGCTACTTTTAAATATGCCGAGTTAATTGAAGGTCAATGGCAACCCGCACAAGTCATTTTAAATGGTACCGATTGGTTTATTAATTGGGCCGATTATCCCATGATTTCAGAGAATAATGGAAATTTGTGGTCTCATGTACTTAAAAAGTCCACCAAGGGCACCTACTCTTATGATATTAAGATGAATGTAAAACCTAAAGGAGCTTCAGCATGGCAAACCAATTTAGTACTGCATACCGATGGGACGCCTACCGAACACGGATTTGTAAGCGTACAACCTTATAACGATGCTTTTTTTGTGAATTGGTTAGATGGGAGAAATACTGAAGAATATGAAGTAGGGGAGCGGGGAGCAATGACACTACGAGCAGGAATAGTATCGGCAAATGGTAAAATGTTAAAAGAATATGAGTTAGATGTAAAAACTTGTGATTGTTGCCAAACTACATCGGCGATTACTGATAACGGACCAGTAGTAATTTACCGAGACCGCTCTGATGAAGAAATTCGCGATATCTATATTGTTAGGCAGGTAAATGGAGAATGGACAACACCAAAAGCAATACATGAGGATAATTGGCAGATAAAAGGATGCCCGGTAAATGGTCCAAAAGTAGCGGTTTTAGGGAATAACTTAGCAGTAGCCTGGTTTACCGGAGCAGAAAATAAACAAAAGGTTCAATTGGCTTTTTCTACCGATGGTGGTGATGTTTTTAAAGAGCCTATTTTAATAGCAAAAGGTACTATAATGGGAAGGGTAGATGTACTTTGGGTAGATGAAGATTCTGCCGTTGTTAGTTGGATGGAAGCCGATGATAAAATAGCAGTTTTTAAAGCCATGATGGTTTTTACCGATGGTACAATATCTCAGAAACAAGTAATTACAACAATGTCCGATTCCCGTAAATCAGGATTTCCTCAAATGGAAATAGTCGAGGAGACCTTATATTTTGCTTGGACCGAAGAAATAAAAACCGTAACAAAAGTGCGTACTGCTAAGATGTCGGTAGAAGATTTTTCTTTTAATTAACTGATAAAAGACTAATATCAAAAACCAATACAGAACCACCTGGTATAGTACTGTAATCAAAACTGCCATAACCTAAATGTGCAGGTATTAATAATATGCCATTACCACCTTCATTAAATAATGGAATTCCTTCTGTCCAACCAGTTATCACTTGGTTAAGACCAATAGATAAGCCTTCTGTGCTTTCGTCAAAAACGGTCCCATCTAAGAAATACCCTTTGTATGCAACAGTTACATTAGAAGAAGCAGATGGTTTTTCACCATCACCTTGATTTTCAATTATATAGTGTAAACCATTAGAAGTCTTTAATGAAACCAAATTATTTGCAGTCAAGTACGTATTTATTTGGTCTTCATTAATCGCTGAATAATCGAAAGGCTCTTGAAGTGGAGCTCTATCTTCAGAAGAATTACAAGAAATGGAGAGTGTTACAAGAAACAGGACAGCAATATATTTCATTTGTTTTTTTTTGCAAAGATAAGTTTTGCTTTAAAGCTAGTTGTTATTTTAAGTAGTATTTAGCCTAGACAAGAATTGATTGGCCAGTGAACTACTGTATAAAAGTGTTTACGGAGAATTTAATGCTACAGTGCTTATATAAGTATTTTTGAAACTTAACAGCTTGTACTTGTGAATCAAAAATAACAGCTTCAGTAATGCTGTTCGCTAAAACTAAATGTCCTATAAGATATTCCACGTAATAGGTGTTATCTTCAGAAAGGAGTACAAAATTTTGGTCTGTAGTCAAAATGGTTATTTTACGGTACTAAAATAATCAATTTATTTATGTGATCCTAATTTTTTTGATTACGCCTTAAAAGTGAGTTTTTTTGAATTATTCTGTGGATGATTTAAAAAGTCGGCGAGACGATGCAGGTGGACTTATAAGTTATAATTTGGAATCTTATAAAGGGAATAAATAATGTTAGTGTTATAGTTTCTAGGAAGATGTCTAAATTTTCTATTTTACATAATATAAATTATAGTACAGATTGGTATATCTAGAATTGAGACCAGATGTATAGCTGTAGGCTATAATTCTATTATGTAAAATATCCCTCACGTTTATAGCTTTTAAGAGAATCACCAACAGGGTCATCAACCTTTCTAATTTACGTAGCTTGAATATTTCCACAAAGAAAAAACTTTTTAGAAAATTTCAAATTCTTAGAAACCCAAGCGAGAAACCTTTCGGCTGTATCTATAATTAGTCGTTATGTAAAATAGCCGCTACCAAGCGCTCGATTGCTTTTTAAATTATAAAATGCTGAAAAACGCATTTTAAATTTAAACACAATTTGCCATCGCTTGCCAACGCCATTTAAAAGCTAGCCTTTTAGGTTTGTTCCAAATTCGTGTATTCGAGGATATGTGTGCAAGATTTTTTTCTACGACATTCTCGTCAGCTTGCCGCAACAGCTAAAATTTTCTCTGCGAGCAAAATTCTTAGCCCTTGCTAACCTCTCGTCTTGTTTGAAGTTTTTCTTTAGGTGCTTCTAACATTATATAAAATAGACTTTCAACATCGTAACCAGTAATCGTTTCTTTTATCTTTTTTTCTTGATAAAAAAAGAAACAAAAAAATCAAGGCTTACAGATAATTTTAGAAACAATGTACGGGTCGGTCGCTGAATTTTAGGATCCATTGTAACTCTTAAGACCGCTTTAAGGTAAAAAACCAATATAGCAGTCAACAATTATTGTAACCAGCCCCCTAAAATTCTTAACGCTCCTCTCCCCTATTGTTTGGCCAAAATTCTCTTAGGCCGGTAAAACACAATTAAATTATCAAAACCATTTGTCCATAAAATGTTCTTTTTCAAAGATAACTTTGCGAGAAAATTTGTACTCACTAAACTTTTCTCTTTTTTCGTACAGCTCAATAAGTTTAATAACCTGATTCAAAATTTTAATTAAATCAGAAACTTTTACACTTAATTCTTTAGAATTTTTAGGTGTATGATGCACAGCCTTATTCCTATAACTAAATAGGTGTTTGATATAATCAAGCTTAATAGAATTAGCTTCTATTTCGGGTCTACAGATAAAGATTATAATATTAAGGATTTTGCCTTCTGACAACTGATTATAAATGAAATTATCGATATTTCCAGTATGATTTAGAAATAGTAAATGCCTATTAGTCAGCACTTCAATGAAAAGGGCCAAGTTTACAATATGCCCTAATATTTGTATGTTCTCTATGATGTGAGATTTTGGAATTTTTTTTCTCTCACTTTGTAGTTTTATGTTAACTTCATGAGCGTTTAATATTTTGTTTAAGGTTTCTACAGTTAAAAAATGTATTATCCTTTTTTCACTTCTTAAAAAATCTATTGAACCTACAGGTATGTTTGCTTCTTCAATAAGTTTTTTGTCTTCATCATTAAATTTTACATCCTTTAATTGTTCAATAATAACCAGCTTCTTTAAATCTTCAGTCAATATGTCATTTACGTATTTAAAAGATTCCTCCAGATAAAAATTTGCCGCTTTTGTAAGTTTTTCAAAGCTGTCTATTTTAAATCTATTTTCCATATTTATACCTCTTGAACTGTACCATCATTTTGTATGGAAATAAAATATTCTGCCTCATCGTCATCAGGTAATTGAAAAAGAATGGAACCAACTGCTTTAATTTTAGGTAGTAATTCTTTAAAATCAAAACGTTGTAATTTATGTTTTTTTCCAAATTCAGAAACTCTATAAAGATGACGTTCCTTAAATATTGGAAATTTAAAACCATCTTGATCTACTAAAAGAAGAAAATCAATACTTGAGTGCAGAGCTACTGGTTCTTTGGTAATATTTATTACTTCAATTCCTAACATATAAAGTTTTGAATTTTCGTCTAATCCATCAATTTCTTCTGGATCATCAACTTCTTTGAGATTCAAAATTTTAAAAGAATCTACTTTTATTCGAAATTGATAAGTGTTATAACCATACTTATGTTCACAATGTAACCATGCACCACTATTTATTGCTTCTTTTATTGGCACCATATCTTTAAAATAATATTTCGTTTATTTCTCTTAACTCGTTGTCATATTCACCACAAAACCAAGACCACCGCTCACATTTCTTTTCAAAAGAAAGCGTTTTGATAGGGTTTGGCACAAACTTAATTTGGAAATCATCATTATTTACTACTAAAGCGATGTAGTACTCAGCGCCGTAATTATGCGCACTCGAATACTCATTGTTGGATATCTTAAAGGGTTCAACAAATGAGTTGACACTTTTAACCTCAATGTAAATTCTCTTACCACTATTCAGCATTAGCTCTAAATCATACCCCAAATTGGCTTCCGTTACATCTTTAACGGATAATGCCACATTGAGAGACTTGAGATATTCTTGTGCATTTTTCTCAGCACTTCGCCACTTTTTAATTGCAGGTTCTGTCTTAAAATTTGAGCTGTATGTTGCACCTGTACTTTGAAAGATATTATTAGCACTTTCGTTATTTACAACACTTTTTACTGGAAGTATTTCGGGGGTAATATCCAATTTTTTAAGAAACAAGTTCAAGTCGGCGGTATCAACATTGTTTTTGAGATAGCTTTTAAATTCATTGTCCAATTCACTAGCACTTTTGACATACTCTGCCTTAAAAACATCATTATTACAAGGGAATATTTTTAATGTTTTCAATTGGGCAATTTTATCGGCATCTAAATCGTAGCGATATTGTTTGATTATTTTCTCGAAAATCTGGGCACAACCAATAATGGAAATCTTTGAATTATTTATGCTAGAAATAATATCATCAAGGTTTAACGTTTTTGTATTTATTGCTTTAAGGAAAGTAAACAATTCGGGATAAGTGGTAATTAGAGTTTTATTTATGGAAACCAAGCCCTCTGAGCATAATCTCTCATAATCCTCAAAGTTTAGCCATTCAGGCTTTAAACGAACAGACGAAAAGCTCTCACCTATTCCATTATTTGATAAGATTTTCGAATTTTCAAGACCTGCCTCGATACCCTTGAATAACAATACTTTAAATTGACTTGATTCGATTACATGAATATTAACAAATGGGGTTAAGAAACCTTCACGAGTCAGGTCTCCTCCCAATATTGAAGTAATCGCTTTAACAATTATGGAAACTGCATTTTGGAAAGATTTTTTGGATTGACTGTCAAAGTCAATTGTTTTTCTTGAAGGGTCGGTTGAAAAATCACCATTTATTTTTATAAATGCTCCTGAAAACTCTTTTGTTGGTGTAAATGAATGGATCACAGACTCATCTGGCCGTGCAGGTATTATTACGTTTCCTTCCTTTTTAAATGCAACCAAATCCACTTCATTGGCTGCTTCAGAAACTACCTCCCACTCATCTATAGATTCAGCCTCGCTAATTCTCACAAATCGACGTGTATCAACTTTTTTATGTTCGACCATGATATCCCTATGAATATTCTTGTGGTCGATTAAGACTTTTCTAATATTCTTTAAGAATAGTAAAGAACTTCGGTCAATATTTGATAATTCTTCTTCTGAAATTTCCTCAATTACATCCTGAAAAACAAATACTGTTTCGTATTTATACTTTTCTTTCAATTCTAATGCCTGCTTATGAATTGGATTGGAAGTATCTGTTGGGTGTGGTATGCGAATTAAGGGAACATCTAAATCTTTTTTAAGTGCTAATTGAGTTTTCTCTCTATTAAAGGTAAAACAGAAATCTCCACTAAATACAGTTACTTTATTTGCTATGTTCACAACTGATTTAAAGCCAATACCCCTGTATCCTATTGTAGTGCCACCTCTTTGTTTATTTGAAGAACCGCTTCTGCACAACGATTCAACATCATTTATGGTAAACGGCCTGCCGTTATTACCTACTATAAAACCACCAACAATGTCATGGATTCCAAAAAGTGAAGATTCAGCATCATCAGCATTTTGGATTAGTTCAATCAACGCCCTAGTTTTGTAGCTTTCTGCAATATACTGTTCAACTTTCGCCAAATCCTTAAATAATTTAGGGGCAGATTGTGCTTCTTGAAGAAACTCTTGCCTTAATAACTCAAGTAATTGTGCGTTCATAATTTAACTAATATTTTACTCCGTTGGTATTCGTTTCTATAATAACCAAATATAAGTTTTTAGGCTTGAAACACTTTAACGATAATTGAAAGGATTTAACGAATAACCATTAGAACACTTTGCCCATTCCACACACATTTCACTCCTCTCCTAACGTCGTTACGTAAAAAGAGTGTTCCATTACCTTATAGAGAAAGTTTTTAGAAAGAAAAAAATAAAAGAAGATGGTAACAACTTTCGCTTTTAATCAAAGCTCAAGTTACATAACGCGGAACATTATAGTACAAATGTATTTTTTTGTATTTATAGAGGTTTATCCATTTGATAGCTATAATGTAGTATTATGTAAAATATCCCAGAATCATTCATTTTCATAAGAATAATGGGAACTTGGGTCATTAAACTAATAAGCGGTTTGCTTCGCAGCGTTTAAAAACATTTGTATCTATAATTAGCCGTTATGTAAAATAGCCGCTACCAAGCGCTCGATTGTTTTATAAAATCAAATTGCTCTGGCAATTTATTTTACACACAATTATCCAACGCTTGCCAACGCCAAAATAAAAGCTAACCTTTTTGCTCTTATTAAAAATCGCGTATTTAATAAAATGTACGTAATAAAAAATTTTAGATGATTCTCGTAAGCTTACCACAAGAGCATAAATTTTAAGAAAAATAAAATTCTATGCACTTGTTATATATAGAACTTCAATTAACCTTTTTTCGTGTTTCATTATCTTTTGTCTTGAAACAAAAGAAACAAAAATTCAAGGCTGCATAAACTTTTGGAAACAATTAACGGTTCATTCGCTATATTTTAGGAAACATTGGAACTCATTAACATTGCTATGAAATCCCCTGAGTAATTGAAAATATTAAGAAACTGTATTGCTAAACCCCTAAAATATGCACGCTCATTTCTCCTATTGTTTTGACCAAAATTTTATGAGGCCGAGTTTAACATCGAAATTCTATTTTACATAATTAATTCAAATCTGCTATAGATATATTATTTCCTTTTTGAACTAATCCATTTCTATTTGCAACTAACATAGCTGCTCCAAATATATCGTTCTCATAGTTATCAATATGCTCATTATATTTTGATTTCATCAATGGTATTATATCATCAGTAGATATATTTGTAAAAAATAGTTTCATACCATAATTAGCACACTCAATGTAAGGATTCATATTAAAACCCCAAACTTCAAATTTGTCTTTATAACCTATATAGCTTAAAGTTCCATTATTAATTAATTCATCTCCGAGAACTTTTCCTGTATGACAAGAACAAGTGTAAAAAAGTGTGTTTTTAAATTTATCTATATTAATTTTTGTTGATATGTATGGAATGTTTCCATTTTTCACTAACTCATTTTCTCCTCCGTGTGAATATGCTAATAAAATAAATTTTTCTAAAGGTTCTGTAATAATAGCAACTGCAACTTCATTTATTTTAGAGCTGTCATAATATGAAATATTTAATGATGAGTCATTTAAAAATATGTTCAAATCCTCATAGCACAGGTTAAAAAATAATCCCAAAGTTTCGTCTTGATTATCAAAAAGACCAATTATATCAACCATTATAAATTCTCTTTTTTACGCAATAATAAGTCGATGGTTAGTGAATTTAGCTTACTTGAAAATTCTTTGCCAATTGGTGTTTGAAGTCTGATTTCTTTTAATATTTCGTTTAAGGTATATGATTCCCCAGATGATGTGAAATAAATAGGTTTGTCTTTATCAGATTCATTACTAATTATCCAATCTTCAATTGTATTATCGAGACTATTTTTCAAGTTATTAAATGCTTTATCAACTATTTGCATAGCTTCTTCTAAAGAACAATCTTTACTTAAGAAACCAAAAGCTCTATTATTAATAAAATCACTAAATTCTTCATTAGTTTGATTTATACCGCTCCAAAGGATAACAGGAATCAAAGTCGAGCTGTTATAAATCTCTTTTAATAGGTCGTGACCATCCAATTTATCATCCTTAGAAAACTCAATATCTAATAATACAATCAAATTTATATCTAGATTATTTTTGATAAAATCCAGTCCCTCTTGTGGGTTAGAATAAAACTTAACATTTTTAAATTTATCTTCTAATGTAAATAATAAGGGATGCTCTTCAATCTCCTTATTATCATCTATTATTACAAAGGTTACTTCCATTAAGAATTATTTTTTAAAAGGTAATGTGATTTTAAATGTTGCACCAGTTGGACGAAATTCATTGTCTATTACTTCAATATTTCCTTGCATAGCTTCCACCCTAGTCTTAACCATATACAGTCCCATTCCTGCACCACCTTCCTCAGCTGTGTCAGTATAAAAAATATCAAAAATTCTATGTTTATCTTTCTCTTTTATTCCTATTCCATTATCTGAAAAAAGTATGGTCACTTCGTCGCTTGATGTTAAACTGCTACATTTTATTATTTTTTCATTGTTATTTTTTAAAGCTTTGATTGAGTTAGAAATCAAGTTATCAAAAATATCTTCTATTGCTTTTCTATTGTAATTAAGAATTAGATTATCCTTAATTTCTACAATTGTTCTAATACCTTCTTCATTAAGCCTATCAACATAAATATTATCAAACAGATTAACTATTAATTCTTTTAGGTTAATTTCTTCAAGTTCAGTGTCAGATTTAGCATATTTAAGCATAAAATCCACACCTTTTCTTAATTTCAGCATTTCCTTATAAATGCTTTTTGAAATACTTATAAATCTATCCTCTAAATTCGGATTAGGATAATTGTTATAAAAGTATTCTGCTCCTGTTAATATATGACCTAAAGTGTGTTTTGTCATATGTGAAAACATTGCAGCATAGGTTTGCAATGAAACCAAACTCATAAACAAGTTTTCCTGCTGTTTGCTTTCTTTTTCTAACTTAGAATAGTCATTTATACTCTTTGTAACACTACCTTGAATCTTACCTAAATTAGCTTCTATACTTCTTAGTTTTTCCTGCACTTTTGGTGACGCCTCTTTTTTTACAGATGCAATCTCTCTTTTAAGAATTTTCAAATCTTGATTAGCAGCACCTAAGCCAGACTTAGTTTTAGTTCTCTCTACATTTTTTGCATTTTTGAAAAAAGATTCTAATTGAACAATTTGTTCAATTATAAACCTCCTCAATTCCTCCCAAGCTTCATTTTCAACAAAACCTTGTCTGTTAGTAGATTCAACAATATCAGGGTTATTTTCATCAGTTATTTCGACATAGCCAAGTAAATCTCTAGTACTTAGTCTTTCAAAAAAACCTGACCATCTTCTTTTGTCAATACCTAAAATGTCCTTTTGTTTATTTCTGTCTGCTACATATTCGGCAAAAGGCGTAGTAATGATGCCATCTCTATATATTTTTATACCATCAATTTCTGAATTGAAGTGTTTCTTATATTTACTTTTTGCAGCTTGGTCAAAATAGTAAAGTGTAAGTTTCAAAAAGCCACAGGGTCTTTCGGGAACTTTTATTTTATTAAGGCTTCCCTTCTTATATTGTAAAATTTCTTGAACTCCTTCCTTTTTATCAAATGTTAATTCAATCTTTTTTGAAGCAAAATCAATTAACTGTGTTTTTACTTTAACATTATTAAAATCCTTATAAGGGGACTTTATGGTAATATTAAAGGGATAAGCATTTGTTTTACTTGGATTAGGAGGAACTAATTTAGAGAGTTCTTTAAATGCTCTGTTAATGTCATTTTCAGTCCAAATTTCATTTACTTGAGAAATTTCTAATGTTGTTCCTTGAACTTCTTTATCTCCATTATCATACCAATATTTATTTTCAACATCGGTAAAAAAAGGCTTTTCATCTTCAAAATTTAATTTTAATTGAGAATCCTCTAGTTTAGAATAATAAGACCAATCAGTCTCAAGACATAAAAGTTCGGCGCTATTCTTTTTTTGTGTTCTAAGGACTAATTTGTCTCCAAGTTTATCAACAGCAAATCTACCTATGCCTTTTTTTCCTGCAACTTTTCTTTTATGTGGTGCTGGAGATAATCGCTCGCGTCTTTTACTACTAGTTCCGATAACCATCCATTTGTTTTTAATATCGGAAAATTGCATTCCTATACCGTCGTCCTTAATAATTATCTTTGAATTTGGAGTTAAAGGATTGATATCAATAAATTCTACAGTAACATTTTCAGCATTTGCATCGTAAGCATTTTTGACTAGTTCAAACAATGCAGTTATTCTGTCAGTTATGAGTTCTCTTCCTATAAGTCGGTAAGCACTAACATCAAAGTTAAATTTGATTGATTTTTCCTTTTTTAATGACATTAGCTCATTTCATTAATTTGTTCAAATAATGCCTTTGCTAGCAACGGAGGAACAGCATTCCCGATTTGCTGTTGCATATACATCAAGGTTCCTTCAAAAATAAAATTATCAGGAAAGCTTTGTAACCTAGCTGCTTCTCTAACTGATAAACCTCTATTCTCAAAAGGATGTATTAGCATATTTTTTCTATAATTAGAAATCACTACAGATGGTTTTTTAGAGTCTAGTCGTTTATAAATTCCTGAATGACAATTATTTTTATCAGAATAGTTTTTCATTAAATCGTCAGGAATTGCTTTCCAATTTTGACCTTGTTTAATATGCTTATACCTTTCTAAAACATAATCTCTATTTCTAGATACATAATTTTGGAAAGAGAAATTTGAATTTTCTCTCATTTTATCAGCAAATTCATTATTTGCTAATCGAGAATAAGGTAACGAATCTATAAAATCTCCATTTTGTAAATTTGGTAAATCCAAAATGGCATCTGCGACAGTATATTTATTGATTGATGCTTCTGGAAATCTAAACTTTATTCCATTTTTATTTCCAACCATAAAAAATCGCTTTCTATCTTGAGGAACTCCATAATCTGAGGCAGTTAATACATCAAAATTTACAGTATATCCAAGATTTTCAAGTCGTTTTTTTAGCACTTTTACAACTTTCCCTTTTTGGAAACTTCTAAAACCTTCTACATTTTCAAAAACACACCATTCAGGTTCTAACTCTTCAATAAACCTTAAGAACTCTTCAAATAAGCTATTTTTTTCATTACGTGTATTTCGCGTAACTGTATTTGATAAAGAAAATCCTTGACAAGGCGGACCGCCAAACAAAACAAATGGGTTTTTAGAAATCAGTTTAGTTGGATTGACTTTTCTAATATCCTCTACAATTACTCTAGATGACTTATGGTTATTACTAAAAGTATCTGCTGCATACTTATCATTTTCAACAGCAAAAGAAATATTTATGCCAGCCATTTCAGCACCAAGGCTCATACCTCCTGCTCCACTAAAAATGTCACAACCAAGTGTTGATGTAATTATAGCTTGATTGATATTTAATTCAACTGGTATTTCATTATTTATTAATGTGCTCATTTACTTTTAAAGTTTTACAAGCTTTAAATCTTTACATATTTCTTTCATTACTTCACTAGGGTCTACATCTAATGCTAAAGCAATAAGATAAAGTTCATCAACTTTCAACTTTGTTTTTTTATTATTAGATAACTCACTTAATCTAGTTTTACTTAGCCCAGTTTTTCTAGCAACATCTGAACGATTTACTGATTTTCTTGACAAATACAAACCTAATTCAGTCATTTTTATCTGTTTTTAAGACTATAAATTTATAAGATAAGAAATATCTATCCGATTTTCTAAACTTCAAATTTAAATATTGTCCGAATATATGAACATTTGTTCTGACTATTGAATATTTTGGTTAGATTTTCCATTCCACACACATCACGCTTCCCTCCTACGTCGTCGCATAATAAGTGTTCCATTAGCATTGTAGAAGAAACTTTTAGAATAAATTTTTTCAAGAAACAGTAGTAACAACTTTCGCTTTTAACCAAAGCTCAAGTTACATAACGCAGAACATTATAGAACAAAACCAGCACATTGTAGCTTATAGGGAAAATCGCGTTTGTTAGCTATAATGATATTATGTAAAATATCCCTGACGCTCTGAGAATTGGTTAAAACTCACAACAGGGTCAGGAAACTTTTTTAAGCGGTGTCTGCGACACGACATAAATATAGAAGATAAAGAATCTTTTATATTTTGTGCGAGTTGATGCGGCAGGCATTTGTTCCATAATTTGTCGTTATGTCAAATTGCCGCTAGCCAATCGCTCGATTGATTTTTAAATTCTAAATTGCTGAAAAACGCATTTTAAATTTAAACACAATTTGCCAACGCTTGCCAATGCCAAAAAAAGCAAAACTTTTAGATTCTTTCGAAATTTGTGATTTATGAGAAACTGTCCGTCAATAAATTTTTCACAACATTCTCGTCAGCTTGCCGCAACAGCACAAAATTTAAGAAAAATAAATTTCTGTGCACTTGCTACCTCTTGTCTTTGATTGAAGCTTTTCTTTAGGTGCCTCTAATATTATATAAAATAGACTTTCAACATTGTAACCGGTAACCGTAATGTTTATCTTTTTTTCTTGATAAAAAAAGAACACGGCTGAGTGTTAAGACGCTTAAAAAGTGCGTTTAAATTTTTAAAATAATACTATGGATTTGAAGGTACTCTGTTGCAAAAATCACCAATACCATCAACATAAGAAACTTCCCATGTACCTGAGCACCTTTCTAAACAATGAACATTCACTACACGCACATTTCCTGTCCAAGTGCCCGACATAGTACCATTAGATTTTTCCGTAATTGTAAAACTTATATTCTGCAGAGTAGCACCTCCTGGAATTCCCCAATCATCAGGCGCGTAATGATTAATATTTACGTTGAAATCTTCATTATTATTTATTTCAGCAGTATAACAGCTTATCCATGTACTTGTAGAGCTTCCTCCGATAGTATAACGCATTCTAAAGTTGTTTTCTGATTGTATTTCAGAATCTGTAAATTCAATATTGCTTGAACTACCCCATGAACTACCGAATAGAGCTCTGCTACATGATTGGCAGCCTCCTGTACCACAATCTGCGTCATAATCTAATTCACCATCATTGTCGCGATCATCTTGACAAGGTTCTAAGCCAACTCTATTATCCATAATCATTCTGCCAGCCCAATAACCTGTATTAGTATCCACTTCTAAGTTTATATTAAGGGCTGTTTCAGTTCTAAAATCTCCGTCATTATAAATCAAATTTGCTGTGAATTGTTTTGGCTCATTGCTCTGAGAAGTGAATTTTAATTGTAAAGTGTTGCCATCCAATGCAACTATACTGACCTCAATTTCTTCGGGATGGTTTTCAACAAAGAAGTTTTCAAGTGCTACTGTTATAATTTCTTCTGTGGCCGATTCTGGAAGCCCACTTGTCTCCTGAATACGGTTGTCTCCCAAGCCAAAAAAAGAACCGACCACATTTAACAATTGGTCTATTTTACTCTTTAACTCGTTATGTTTCCTATCCGTCTCATTAATTTCCTTAACTGCATCAGCAATTCTTGCATCGGGATGGTTCTCATCATCTCTAATTATTTTGCGGCCCTTAGAATTTACGGTGAAGTTTGTTGGAATATCATTTGTGAAATTTAAATCTTGACTTTTAGAGTATGTAGAACTTGATTTTCCTGAAATAGATTCTAACAGGTTTTCTATAGGAATGAAAATCCTATTAATTATTCTTTCCCTTATTCTTATTACATCCCAAAGCTTATATACCCCGTAGGCACCTGCTAAAACAGCAATTACTTTGGTTATTACTGGCTCAGGTGTTAGCAAGACAGCTGTTACTGTTCCTATAATTGCAACCAATTTAATTTTTGCAATGACTAATTTTTTAGCATCAGCATCGAGTGCTTCGAAATCAAAAATCGACTTTGAACTAGTTTTACCTGTTGTTTCATCAAGCACAAACGTAATTTCATTCGCAATTAACAATTTAGACAATTGTTGTTTCTCATCGCTTGTCAAATTTTCAAATGCCTGTTGGGCAACATTATAAAATTCATTGCCCTGACCTATTAGTGTTCGTTCTTCATCTAAAATGTCTGGATTTTCTAGAGCAGAGTTTGCCTCGTCTCTAGAGTCGTTAAGGGGGTTGAATAATTCTTGGTTTAAAAACTCTTCTACATTTTCTACATCTTCTATTTGCGAAAGTTTGAAGTCTAATTTCCCTTTCTTATTACCAATGTCGATAATAAAATTATAATTTCCACTCTGGATATCTGGAACCATGAATGAAAGCGAGTTATTCTCGCTTAATGTCACAGTAATTTCTTCTGAACCAAATGAAGCTTGATATGTGTTTTGACTTAATTGAATATCATTTGGAATTCCAAGCTCGATGATTTGAAATGAACTTATATCCGTGCTTTCAATGGAAATATCAAAACTTCCTTCTTCCGATACAACGTCATCGTCCATTCCGATAGGGGTATCATCTGTCATTACACCACCATTGTCGTCACTGCCACCGCAGGCTATTATGAAAAATACAAGCGTGAAATAGTAGATTAGTTTTTTCATGAGGTTGTCATTTAGTAAAATAGAAAATTAAAAGTTTTAATTTTACCAATCAATACGCCAAACGGCTTATTTTTAAATCAATCGAAAAGCATCTGCGATTTTTTTGATTTCTGTTCGTTTATTTGTGCCTAATTTTTTGAAGATGTTTTCGCAGTGTTTTTTTACTGTTTTTGGATCAATGAAAAGCAACATGGAGATTTCCTTCCTACTAAGTTCATTTCCTAAATGAGCTAAAACTTCTTTCTCTCTTTTTGTTAAGGTTTTGTATTGAAAAAAGTAAGTTTCCAGAGTCTTGTTCATGCCGAATAGATTATTCACTTTATTTGTCAAGTACTCTATTTCGCGCGGAAAAAGTGATATTGAAATAAGCTGTGTTTCGTTCAATATTTTAGTTGAAGTAAAATGAAACATTGGCTTTTCGTCCTCCCTATATTGCCAATCTTGAAAAAAAGGTATCACATGTCCAATGTCATCCTTTGATAATTCATTCATTAGCTTTCCGTAAGTAACCGTTCTTGTGTATTCAGATTGATGCTTTTCAAAAATCTCTCCTCCTAGTTCATTTAACTCTTCTAATGAATAACCGAGTAAATCACACCCCTGTTTAGAAATATATTCGATACCAAGGTCGGTACGAGAATTCACATGCATTATTCCAGGTATGATTTCAGATAAATCATCCATTGAAATTGTGCCATCATTAATTAGTTGGCTTAATTTGAAAAGTTGCTTAGGCTGGTCACGTAGCTCTTTGTGTATCATGCTGGTAATGGTTAGTGTTGGTTTTATAAAGTTAAGTAATTTTTGTTAAAGCGTTAAAAATGTGATTATTACATTTTAAAATAAGATATAGTCTTAACCTTATTCTGCTTTTTTTGATCCTACTTAAAAATACTACTTTATCATGTTTTCTTTTTTTCTTGATAAAAAAAGAAACAAAAAAATCAAGGCTTACAGATAATTTTGGAAACAATGTACGGGTCGATCGCTAAATTTTAGGATCTATTCTGACCCTTAAGATTACTTTTAACTTTTTCAAACTTTTTACAAATCAACAAAACTTGTAACCAGCTCCCTAAAATTTTTACCGCTCGTCTCCCCTATTGTTTTAGCCAAAGTTCTCTTAGGCCAGAAAAAAAATGTCATTCAGAAGCCCAAATTTCAAGCTCACTTCCAGAACTATTCAGTCTATCTCGTATTATTAAAAGTAATTTTTCTACATTGGTCATATTGTCTTTAAATACAGCAGATTTTGAAAGCCCAGGTTGAACTAAAAAAACCTTATAATTCCAATCTGTTGCGATGAATTCATCATGTAAGTTATTGAGCTCATCTTGTTTTTCATCTAAAATTTTAGAATTCTCTGTATTTGTCACTCGATAGAGCAATTGTTTGATTATTGAACTAGCTCTTATCCAAATAAAATTTCTCATAGCCTGTTGAAAAAGTTCTGTAAAATTTCTCATATCTGCCCCTGGATTGTCTGTACTAGAAAATTTACAATGGAAGAAATTAACCGTTTTTCTTTTAAATGAAAACCAAATTACATCTGCAATTTCCCCTGCGCCATCATCTACAACAATAATATCCTCTTCATCCGAATAATCGTCACTATTTTTAATTACGCTAATTGTCTTTTGTTGTACATTATAAATTTTACCATCTTCTTCAGGCTCCTTAGATTCCTTCTTAACGTCAGTTTCATCCCACCCACCTTCTATTGCCTTAAAAAGCTCGGCATCAAATTTTTGCTGTTCTATTTTTGGCTCAAATAATGTTGTACCTTTTTGTGTCTTTGTATTTTGATATATTATTAGAGGCGGAAATTCATTGATAAAGAGTTCAAAATTCATATTTAATGGATCCTTGAATTGAATGTCCATGAAAATATTTATATCATTTTCTGATACAATAATCCATTTTTTTTCACCTTCAAAGTCAAAAAAAGCTTTTGCTATTTCATCCTCTTCAACACTAATTGTACAATCAATTCTTTTATTATTAGCGGATAAGCTATCAAAATGAATTTCAGGAATAAAACCTTCATAGACTTTATCTCCTTTTGTGATTTTTACAATTTCAATTTGGAAAATTACATTTTCAAATAAAACAGAAATAGGATTGTCTTCAAATTTTTCAACGGTCTTAAATTTTGCCAACCTGGCCATTCTGGGAATTTCAGACTCGTTATTACCAAGTTTAATTAATGAATGAATATGATTGCACCATAAAGAAAATTCTTTAATAGTCTTTCTTTTAATAGCCCAAATTCGACCATTTTTAATAGCAATCCCTCTTGTCTCATCTTCATCGATTCTTGATAATGCATGTCCAAATGAAAATACAGCCCCATCTGAATGATTTATAGCAGATTCCACCTCGAGACCCATTAACATCTTGTATGAAGGGTTAGATGCCCCATTTCCATAAATATTAGACATCCCTACCATAAAATACTGTCCAATTGAATTATCATTTAACCCATTTCTTATATAAGATGCAGGAACTACCTCATATTTTTTTGTATCAAACAATTTTGATTTAATTTGATTCAAAATGAAATCAGAGGTCGTACTTTCAAATAAAAAATCATCAATTAAATACAAAACATGTAAATCATAATCATCTTGAAAAAGTGCCAATTCTTTACCCCAAGACAATGTTTTCTTATGTTTTGTTATTAAAATTAATGGAGAATTAATATTTTCTTGATGAGTAAAGGCTAATTCAATTCCCGAAGGCATCCTATTATGAAACCCTTTTAAAAACTCAAATCCAACTTTCGTCTTATATATTTTTGTGCTGAAAAATGGCTTAATATCATTTGGGTTTATTCCAAATGGGTTTAATTCGCTAGTTTCTAAATCTGGAAACAATGGCGAATTCGAAACAATTTTTTCTACCAGTTCAGGTATTAATAAATCCCAAGACCTGTCAAAATAATACAACTTCTTTACTTCTCCCTTGACATAGTTTCTATCCGCAATTAATGTGGCATTTCCAATTTGTTCTTTATGTATTCTAGAAATTCGACCTATGAACTGTATAGTGGTTGGCAATGTTCTGGGTATATCGTGTAGAACACTTATTTTTAAGGTTGGTATATCTAGCCCTTCTCCGATCATACCAACAGCAATTAAACTTTCGAGTTCTCCTTTTTTACATTTACTTAAGCAGTCTTCATTCAGATATGTGCTATTTCCACTATGAATCAAACCAACTGTTATACCTTTGTCTTCATATATTTTTTTTAATTCTTCTGCAGAATTAATTCTTTTAGTTTTGATTAACAATTGAGCATTTGGATTATTAACTTGTTCAGCTCTCAATTTTTCTATTGCTGCATCAGCTAAAAGGTTATCTTTTTCTTTACTTTCTCCACTTTTAGTATCAACATTTATAAAGCTTACAGGTCTATATATTTTGTCCTTTAATGCCTCTGCCATAGGATAATGATATATTAAATGACCTTGAATTCTTTTTCGGTCTCTTCTGAATGGAGTAGCGGTCAATAAAATTATTTTCGAATCAGGATGATCCTTAAAAACGCTACTATAAATCTTAGCAGGCGTATGATGTGCTTCGTCTATAATTACTAAGTCAAAAAGACCCTTAGGTGGTGCAATATTTTCTTTCATTTCCGAGGAGCAGCTATGCGGAGTGGAAACAATTACATCATAGGGTTCTGTTGCATCTGCCCATGCTGTTTCATTTTTTAAGTATCCTATGTGATTATTTACTCTTGGATTATTTTCGCCTCCATAAGCTTTTATTGTTCTCAATATTTCCAAATCACTAAAGACATCTGAAATTTGTTTTCTTATTACCACTGAAGGAGTGATTATTAATACCTTCTTAATATTAAGCTCAAAACAAATTGCAATCATTAATGCGGTCTTGCCCGAACCTGTAGGCATACTTATTAAAGCAGGTTTATTACTTTTAGTGTAATGGCTTTTGACAGCCCAAACCGCTCCTAGTTGGCACTGTCTAAATCCAATTTCACCTTTGTCAACTTCTAGTTTAAAGTCTTTTTTGTTTTCAATAAAGAATGCCATAGTTTATTAAATAATATTGGTAAATGTGCATTCATGAATGCTTAATCCATAAAGGGAGGGATGTATAAAATTAGTGAATTTTAACAAGTACTTAATTACGGAAAAGTGTAATAAATTAAATAATTGTAGTAACATACCATTCCACACACATTACACTCCCCTCCTACCGTCGGTTCGCATAATAAGTGTTCCATTACCTTTTGAGAAGAAACTTTTTAGAAGAAAAATTTAAGAAAGAGAAGTACAAAATACTTTGCTTTACCAAAGCAAAGTGTCATAACGCAAGACATTATGATACAGATTGGGCTATAAGTATTTTAGGTTAAAACATCTTAGCTGTAAGTCATAATTCTATTATGTAAAATATCCCTAACGTTTATAGTTTTTAAGGAAATTACCAACGGGGTCATCGGCCTTTTTAATTTACGTTTCCTCAAATTTTATACACAAAAGAAATTTTATTCCAAACTTCGAAATTCGAAAACCCTAGCGACAAACCTTTCGTCTGTACTCATAATTTGCCGTTATGTAAAATAGCCGCTGCCAAACGCTCGATTGCTTTTTAAAATCAAATTGCTCAGGCAATTTATTTTAAACACAATTTGCCACCGCTTGCCACCGCCATTTAAAAGCTAGCCTTTTGGGTTCATTTAAAATTCTCGTATTCGAGGAAAAACCCTGCAAGATTTTTTTCTATGCCATTCTCGTCAGCTTGCCTCAATAGCTAAAATTTTCTCTGCGAGTAAAATTCTTAGCCCTTGCTACCTTCCATGTTCCTAGAAACCTTTATTTAGTTTCTATTTGACATAATGTAAAGATATGTCATTATTTAAAATTCTCTTTTAAAATCCGCATTCGATAAAATATACGTTACAAAAAAATTTACGCAGTTCTCGTCAGCTTGCCACAATAGTATAAAATTTCTCGGCAAGTAAATTTCTATACACTTTTTCAATGTTGTGAATGAAAAAATATTTTGTCTGGAAATAATTAGAACAAAATGTTTAAATTTGAAAAGGTGTTTATGGTATGCCTGCTCGTTCGTGCAAAGATTTCATCCGCCATAATTGATAATATAAACCATCAAGGCTTATTATCCGACAAAAGTATACGAACGCATAATCTCTTGGATAATAATCTTTGGAATAAAGGATTATATTATGAATACTATTGATTTCTTTAAACTTCAATCTAAAAACTTACACAGAGATTTTAAAACCAAAAAACCCGTCTCCGACAAGGTAGATCGTGATTGGTTATATGAATATGAGCCAAAGTATTTTGATGTTGGAACAATTATTTACGATTTCAATCTTGATGAAGAAAAATTGACTCTAATGAAAGCTCAGCACATAATTGCACAGATTGCTGGATTTCAGAAGTGGACGGTTTTAATAAAGGCGTCTGACCCTGATTTGAAAATTGCAAAAATTATATACGAGAATCAAGATGTAATTGATTTGCGAATGTGGGTAGATTACATTGCGGAAGCCGAAAGAATGAATCAAACCAATTTTGATTCAGAAACAAAATTGGCTATTTGTGAACAAGTCTTTGAAAATGGAGTTTTCGATGATGTTTTATTTGATTGTTACCTTTTAGATAAAAAATACTGATTAAGTTAAGGATTGAATATTCCTTTCTTTTTTTCTTGATAAAAAAAGAAACAAAAAAATCAAGGCTTACAGATAATTTTAGAAACAATGTACGGGTCGGTCGCTAAATTTTAGGATCAATTGTAACTCTTAAGACTGCTTTAAGGCAATACAAACAATTTTAGAGTCAATAATTTTTGTAACCAGCCCCCTAAAATTCTTAACGCTCCTCTCCCCTATTGTTTTACCAAAATTCTCTTAGGTCAGAAACTAATGGTGGAAATCAATCACAAAGTGTGTCAATTAAAATTTTATCAGAATCATCTATGTCAAAATTTATCAATCTTAAAACTAGTTCAAAAATATTTGTTGAAGACTCTTCTTGAGCGGGATTTTTGTGGTCATGTTTATCATAAATTCTTTTAGCCCTGCAAATTGCTAATTCAACTCTTGGTTTTCCAGATGACGGGTCATTACCTTGCAATAGGGCAAATAGTTCAGGAGTTATCTCTTTTGAGCCGTTACCGTCAAAACTTGCACCTAATGGATTTATTAATTGATTTAGTTTTTTATTATAATCTGCTCGATTTATACTTCCGCCTTGATGGTCTTCAAAATGTAAAATTAGCCAATATTCAAAAGCCTGATGGGTATATCCGACGTGATAATTCTTCTTTTCGGCTGTCCAGATGGCATTATTAAAGTTGTGCGCCCAATTTGGGTCTCCAGGTTTGGGGTCAGCATCAAAAACACACCATACTTCATCGTAGGTTTTAGCTTTTTCTAGTTTCTCAGCCCAATGTACAAGTGATAAATGACTATACCCATCGCCTTTTGGCTCAATTTCTACAGACTTTAATTCAAATTGATTAAAATATGATGGCTCTGTATTTTTACCTTCACAAGCAATCAATATCAAAGGAAGAGCAGTTTTGGAAGCTCTTCGACGATTTAACTTGGGTTCTTCTCTTCGTTGTTTTTTGGTTCTTCCGACTTCATCTAAATGTCGAAACTTATTCGCCCGTTGTATTTGCTTTTTATTCAACATTTTCTTCTTGAATAAATTTTGCATCAATTTTATCAAAGTATTTTAAAAATGGAGTTGCTCCATATTTCCCTCGCAAATAATTAGTTTCTAATGCTTCTTTTTGCCTAACTTTTTTAAAATCCGATAATGAATAAATTGAACCTTCACCTTTCTTATTCTTTTCTACAAACCAAATTTGGTCTCTTCTAAAAAGTCCTGAACTTAATAAATTCGTATCGTGAGTATTAAAAATTAATTGGGCATTGTTAGGATTAGATTCTTTAGAATTAAATAAAGAAACAATTTCACTAACTAAATTAGGATGAAGTTTCGAGTCTAATTCATCAACAATAAGAACGTATCCTTTTTCTAATACATTTAATATGGGACCTGTTAATGCGAAAAACTTTTTGGTCCCTGATGATTCATTCTCATCCATTGAAAAATAAGTGTCAGAAACGAAATTCCCTTCATTATCATATTTCTTTTTTGTTGTGGTTACATCAGTAAAAACAACCTTACCATCTTCTTTCGCTTCTTTTATTATCAACTCTCTTAATCCCTTAGGCATATTTTCGGGCATTTTGTTAATGTCTAACTTTTCAGCCTTAACATCATCAATATTCAAATCAGCTGCCTTAAGGAGTTTTAAAATTTTATTCTTATCATTCTTATTTTCAAGTCTTGACATTGTATAGCCTTGAAATCTTGATTCATCAAGACCTGATAATGTTTTCAATCCACCAAACCAATTATAAATAGATTCAGAATACTCATCATTAAATTGAGTAGCTTTTGAAAGAAATAATTGGTTGTCTCTTACAAAACCTTGTTTAGCAATACTACCTGCTTTTTTAAATCTTTTTGAATGCGTTTCAATATTTTGATTATCCCTATAGAATAACTCTATTTCTTTAGTTTTTGCTTTTTCGTAAAGCCATTCTGAAATGACTTTCTCATTATTTAATTCGAAACCATAACGATATCGAACATCTTTAATAATAAAAATGAACTCAAATTCACTTGGCTCTTTCTCGCTAGAATTGTTAAGTAAAAAAGGTTCTACTGGTATTTCGTCACCAGCATTATAGTCCGTCGCAGAATTAATTATGTAATGCCTAGCAAAACTTAATGCATCATAAAATTTACTTTTTCCACTGGCGTTTGCACCATAAATTACAGAGCTTTTCAAAAGACGTAAATCGAATTTATCCAATTGACTTACATTTTCTTTCTCTCTAATGTTTTTATCATAATTAGAGGCAACCATACTTAAGGTGGCTCTTTCAAGGAATGTTTTGTAATTCTTAACAGAGAATTGAACTAGCATTATAAACGGGTTTTTTGCAGGTTTTGGGTAAAAATATACTTTATTTGTTATATACAATGAATAATTATGAATTTTATTGTCTTTTATTAACAATTAAACTGCCCTAATAATGTTTAAATGAATATTTAGCCAAAGATTTAGGTAGAATGCCATTCCACACACATTGCCCTTCCTCCTTTCGTCGGTCAGTTAATAAGTGTTCCATTTCCCTTTAAGAATAAAATTTTTAGAAAGAAAAAAATTAATGAAGATGGTAATAACTTTGCCCACACACCATCTCGCTCAAAAAAGAAAGATACTCAATCTTTATTTTTATGCCGTAACCAAAACTCAAGTTACATAACGCGGAACATTATAGTACAAATGTTCTTGTATAGCTGTTTATCTCAATTGTACATTTGATAGCTATAATTATATTATATCGAATATCCGCAGCGTATAAAGTCATTATGCGAGTCATCAATAGATACATCACCCTATTTATTTTCACGAATTTCACTATTGCAGATTTAAAATAACTTTAATTAAATTTCCTTAAACTCCATTTTTATAAAATTTTCAAGCAACCTTGAATAAATTTCATTTGAGCAAAAAAAAAGTTTAGTTAGGCTAATGATTACAAGTGTATTCCAATAATTTTAAGCTTGATTACAATACTTTTTAATATACAATGATGATGATTATCAAACAATTTGAATATAAGCCCCTAGCCCATTATTCCTATGCCGTGATTAGCGATGGAAAAATGGCGGTGATTGACCCTGAACGAGATCCCAACCCCTATTATAATTTTGCGAAATCCCACAATGCCAAAATAACCAAGGTATTGGAAACGCATCCGCATGCAGATTTTGTAAGCTCCCATGTACAGATTCATGAAGAAACGGGGGCAACCATTTATCACAGTAGTAAATTGAAAGCCAATTATCCTTTCACCCCATTTGATGATGGTGATACTTTAAATTTAGGCTATGCTGAATTTAAGGCTATACATACACCCGGCCACTCCCCGGATAGCATAACCATTGTTGCCGTGGATGACCAGGAAACCTTGTTATTTACGGGCGATACCCTTTTTGTGGGCGATGTGGGCAGACCTGATCTTAGCGACAATTTAGAGAAAGATGAACGCCAGGAACTTGCCGAGGCCATGTACCATACCATACAGGAAAAATTTAAAGGATTACCGGATAACGCTATCATTTATCCTACCCATGGTGCCGGGTCTTTATGCGGTAAAAGCATGGGAGATGCCCATAAAAGTACTTTGGGCGAGGAACGAAAGAACAATTGGGCCTTTAAAAAGCAGTCAAAAGAAAAATTTGTCAGCGCGCTTTTGGAAGACCTCCCCTTTATTCCTTCATACTTTCCTTTCAACGTCACCATAAATAAGAAAGGAGCGGATAACTTAGAAAAGGCCATTGCCTCCATACCGTTTTCTCAAAAAAGTACAGCTTCAGGGATGCTAGTGGATATGAGAGATGAAAAAACCTTTAAAAAGGGACATTTAAAGGGTAGTATAAATATACAAGCAGATTCTGACGACGCAAAGTTCGAAACCTGGTTGGGTGCCATAGTACGACCAAAAGAAGAGTTTACGTTGATTATCGATGGAAAAGAACATATGGATAAGCTGGTGAACCGGGTGGCCAAAATTGGCTATGAGAAACAATTAAAAAAGGCGATTACGATTTCCGAAGATAATCTAGCAACAATAGAGCAACTTGACCTGAAGGATTTTAAGAAAAACCCTAAAAATTATACCATTGTAGATGTACGTAACAAGAGCGAGGTGGAAGAAGGTAAATTTTTTGAACATGCCATTTCACATCCCTTGCACGAACTGCGGGATACCATAGATGATATTCCTACGGATAAGCCTATAGTTGTGCATTGTGCCGGTGGGTACAGAAGTGCAGCAGGAAGTAGTATCATTGCAAAACATTTAGATACCACCGTATTTGATCTAAGCGATGACGTTAAAGATTTTAAATAATACAAGTAATACGATATAACCTTATGATGAACATAATTTATGAACCTTGGCCTTGGTACATTGGAGGCCCTTTAATAGCATTAGTGATGTTCCTGCTCCTGTTTGCAGGCAGAAAATTCGGTATGTCCTCCAATCTGCGTACCGCTTGTGCCGCCATGGGCGCAGGTAAAGTGGCCGACTACTTTAATTATGACTGGAAATCCAAACGCTGGAACTTAATGGTAGTTCTGGGTGCGATCATCGGCGGATTTATCGCCTCACATTTTATGGGTAATTCCGCCGTAGCCATTAACCCGAAGGTTGCCCAACAACTTGCCGAAGATTATCAAATTACTAGCGCGGGAGAGAGTTATTTGCCTCCTGAAATATTTTCTGTTGAGGCGCTGGGCGACCCATTTATTATCGCTGTGCTTTTAGTGGGTGGTATATTGGTTGGATTTGGCGCACGATATGGTGGTGGCTGTACTTCTGGACATGGCGTATCCGGGTTGAGCAATCTGCAAATACCGTCATTAATTGCGGTAATAGGTTTTTTTATAGGCGGCTTGATCATGGTTCATTTGTTATACCCTTTAATTTTTGCATAAGATGAGATACATTACATATTTGGCAATAGGCATTTTTTTCGGCATTATCATGTTTAAATCCGAAGCCGCTTCATGGTTTCGTATTTATGAAATGTTCCAATTTGGTTCATTTCATATGTATGGAATAATGGGGTCTGCCGTTGTCATAGGGATTATTGGCGTACAGGTTATTAAACAAAGGAATATAAAACCTA
Organism: Maribacter hydrothermalis; assembly: GCF_001913155.1. Lineage (GTDB taxonomy): Bacteria > Bacteroidota > Bacteroidia > Flavobacteriales > Flavobacteriaceae > Maribacter > Maribacter hydrothermalis. The sequence continues at coordinate 4,116,124 of NZ_CP018760.1, read as the reverse complement.
TAGATGGGGATAAAATGAATTTGGAGCCCAAAGATAAAGGTGTAACACGTTATTTGTTTGGAGGTATCCTGTTCGGTTTAGGTTGGGCCCTTGCAGGTGTTTGTCCAGGACCTATGTACGTTCTTGCCGGAGCAGGTTACGTATCGGTCTTGATTGTAATCGTGGGTGCATTAATTGGTGCGTTTCTTTATGGCCTGCTTAAGCCTAAGATGCCGCACTAACTAAACCAATCTATAAACAGGACGATTACCAGGCTGAAAATCTTTTATTTTTTTCAAATAAGCTATCATGGCCTCCACGGCCTTAATTTTATGTTCTTCCCTTTGTACACCATATTTTTTAGCAACACCCTGGCTCGTTACAAAACTAACGTTATAGTTAGTCTTAGGGTCAAGTGGTGCCCCGTTAAAGTTTATCTCCTGAATACGATGTCCCGTAGGGTTTTCTATGCGCATGTTTATCTGTAATCCCAGACATCGTTTTACATAACCGCCCATTTGGCCAAAAGGATCGCTGTTAAACGTCCGCTCCAAATTTTCTTCCAACATTCCCTTAATTTCTGCCCCAGTAAGGACGACCCTAGAAACCGGAGGGTTCATTGGGGCGATATTATATAAATCGTTTTCAGTGATGTTACCCTTCGGAATGGGCGCTCCATAACGCCAGCCATTGGAAAAGGCAATTTCTGTATCTGTACTGAGCGCTATAGCGCTTAACAACAATTCGTCCATTGTGGAGTTTATGGTAGCGTACCTATGCAGTGTTTGAGTGGTACTACCTACTATTTGTTCCCTGATCTTTTTGTAGGGAAGTATTGCCATATTCACCAATTGTTCAACTTTTTCATCTTTAGGGGAAGATTCGGTTACTTTGATCAACTCATAATCGTATCCCGTGATTTTTTTATCGTCCAGTTCCAAAGTAAAATTTCCCACAAAGGCACCATGACATCCACATTGCACAATGCGGGCATCGCCAACCTCGATAGCTTCATAAATTCGATTATGGGTGTGAGCACTCAAACAGATATCCACACCGGATATTTCTTGAAGGAGACGAACATCCTGTGGAAATCCATTATGGGACAGTAATACAATGATATGGGCACCTTCTCCCATTAATTGTGAAATATATTTGGGGACCTCTTCCCTCCCCGACGTAAATGTCAATCCCTTGGACATTTTTTCTGGCATTACCTTGTCTATTATCATAGCACTGATACCAATAACGCCAATTTTAATTCCGTTTTTTTCAAGCATCATGGTGGGCTGTAAATACTGGGAACCATCTTCATTAAACACATTGCACCCCAAAACAGGAAAATTCAGTCGTTCCTTAATTTTTTGTAGGCGAGTTGGGCCAAAAGCAAAATCCCAGTGCCCTACCAAAGCATCAATTTTTAATGCATTTAAAATGGGAATTACCGCTTCGCCCTTTGTGTCTACTAGTGGTTTAGTCCCATGTAGTGTGTCTCCACCGTCAAAAAGTAAGGTGTTGGGATTCTTCTTTCGAATTTCTGCAATAATTCCTGCCATATGGGCATAACCGCCTGCCGTTTCTATATTTTCACCGTTAGCATTATAAAATAATTCAGGATGAGGTTTTAAATAGCCATGTACATCGTTAACAAAAAGGATATTCAGTTTCATAGGGATTTATTTAATAGTGCTCCGTCATTTATGACATACTAAATTACTCTTAGAAATAGATTGTTAATACTCCATTCCATTCATAATTTAGTCCATTACATTCCACTTTAATCCATCAGTTAAAAAAAAAGAAAAGTCTCAAAGAGCTTTCCTTTTTACATCATTAGCCAAAACAAGGCGTATATTCTAAACTGTTTACTTATTCTAACCAAACTTGTATTTAAAATAAAGGTATATTTAAAAATCAATATCCCGCAGCCTGTCCGTCTTTTCTTGACTCTGAAGCGCCATAATATACCTTATTTTCCAAATCGACGCCAATAGCTTGATATCCGCCATACATTCCAACACCAAAACCTATACGATGTCCTTTTTTATTTAATTCCCTCAAGGTTTTTGAATCAAATCCACTTTCCAAATACAAAGTACCTCCATCCGTCATTTTTGAACCCGTAGGCTGGGAGCTACCGCGATGTCTCATTCTAGGTGCATCGCCGGCTTCCTGCAGGTTCATTCCAAAATCGACCAAATTAACCACTATTTGTGCATGTCCTTGTGGCTGAACGGCACCACCCATTAGTCCGAAACTTAGCCATGGCTTTCCGTCTTTTGTAATAAAGGCAGGAATTATTGTATGAAAAGGGCGTTTATTCGGTTCTAAGGCGTTCGCATGAGATTTATCTTGCACATTAAACATTTGCCCACGATTTTGAAGTACGAAACCCAATTGGTCCGGAACCATGCCCGAAGCGAATTCTGAATAAATGCTTTGTATAAAAGAAACCATATTTCCTTCTTTATCAGCAACTGTTAAATAGGTTGTATTTCCGGTTTCGATGTCCATATCACCTGCTGGATAGGTTTCCGCAGCCTTATCTATGTCAATTAAATCTATTCTTTTTGCAGTATACGTATCGGAAAGCAAAGCCTCTAAAGGAATTTTATTGAATTCTGGATCGGCAAAGAATTTTGCTCGATCTTCGTAGGCCAGTTTTTTAGCTTCTGTAAGTACATGTAAATATTCAGGACTGCCAAAGCCCATAGCAGCAATATCAAATCCCTCCAAAATATTCAGCATTTGTAATGCTGCGGTACCTTGTCCATTTGGCGGGAGTTCCCAAACGTCGTAACCACGATAATTAACAGAAACGGGATCTACCCAATTTGAAGTATGTGAAGCCAAATCATCATACGATAAAAAACCGTTGTGCTTTTTCATAAAAGCATCAATGGTTTTTGCAATACTCCCTTTATAAAAAGCATCCCGTCCATTTTTAGCAATATGCTCATAAGTAGTCGCCAGATCCGGATTCTTAAAAACCTCCCCTTTTAATGGCGGACGGCCATGGGGCATATAGGTTTCGGCAAAACCAGGCTGGTCTTTTAATCCGTCGTAGTTAGATGCCATTTCGTAAGCGATGACCTCTGACACCGGAAATCCTTCACGACCATAATTAATAGCAGGTTTAAGTATTTCCTTCATGGGTAACTTACCGAATTTTTCATGTAATTGAAACCAGCCATCCACACAGCCAGGAACGGAAACTGGCAAAGGGCCATATAAAGGAACGTTCTTCATACCCTTGTCCATAAAATATTCTATGGATAAGGATTTAGGAGCTCGTCCACTTCCATTTAAGCCATAAAGTTTTTGGTCCTTAGCAGACCATACAATAGCAAAAATATCACCCCCAATACCACAGCTAGCAGGTTCTACTAATCCTAGCATTGCATTAGCCGCAATAGCCGCATCAATTGCACTACCTCCTTGTTTTAAAATATCTAGAGCTACTTGCGTGGCCAAAGGTTGACTAGTGGCCGCTATGCCATTTCTTGCCAATATTTCTGAGCGAGTGGTAAAGGTCTCCCCGGTAAGGCGATCTTGGGCTTCGACAGTAAAAAGTACGAGCATTAGTATTAGTGTGGAAAAAAAAATCTTCATTTAAACGGTTTTATAATACAAGTTTATTCATGCACTATGAGTAGTGACCTAAATCTACAAAATATTGTCAAAATTATGTTGGATGAAACTGTTAAGTAACCAAATATTTCAACATAAATTTCCATTCCACAAACACACATTACACTCCCCTCCTGTCTTGGGGTGGCATAATAAGAGTTTATTCATCGGTTCATTGCTTTTTTTAAAGAAGAACATGAACCTCGTCTCTTGGTTTCAATATCTTTTGAGAAGAAATTTTTTAAAGAAAAAAAATCAGGTTCGATTGTAATAACTTTTTCGGGGTCTCATCTCGACTATAAAACAAAGGTTATTAATTTTCATTTTTATGTCGTATTAAAAGCTCCAAATACTTAATGCGCAACATTATATATGATAGCATAAGTTATTATTATTTAGTTGGTAAGCCTAATATGTGAGTATTAACACTAGTTTTAATAATACAACCTAAAATCAAGTAGTTTACAGACATTGTAGTGTCTTTGGTGCAACTCTTCTACGACCTCAAACATATTATCATTTTCTTTAAATAGGTTAAAAAATGCTTTATCTAGGTTTGCGCTGCTTACGCCGTTGAATGCATTTCCAAAGCCAGAAACTGCTTTTGCGTTGGTAATATCTAAAAAATATTGAGCCTCCTCTTCGTCCAGATCTAGAATTTTTGCATTTGAAAAATGTAGAATCTTTCCTTTTAACCTTCCTTCAAAAATTTCTGCAATTTCTTGTAAACTATAGTAGTAATCATTTAAGCAGATACTATTTGCTTCGCCAGTCATAACCATGTAGATAATCTCATAATCCTTAAAATTATGGTCGTCTAAGACCAGTGCATTTAGGCTGTCTTCTAAACCTTCAATAGTGTCGCATGTTTTATAAATACTTGCTATGCCATAGTTCATGGCTAATTGCTCCAAGCTTAGTTGCGTTTCAGTAACTTTTTCGGTTTCTATGTCAGCAACCCCTTCTAAACAATAAATGAAATGGTCTTCATCAGTAGTTTGTTCTTGGGGTACTTTTTGTCTTTTCTCTAGCAAATTTTAGAATTTTGTAGCGTATATGAAAGACAAAATTACTGTAACTGTTTTATTTTCTTTAGTGTTTTAGGGTTAAATATTGGTCCGAACAATTTGCACCTCCCACCTATTTGTAGCTATAATGGTTAGTAGGTATATTATCTATTTAATGCGTTCTACGAGATTTCTTAAACCATTCAATACTAAGCACAAATAGGACGACTAATAAAGCTAAAAAATAGATACTGGTAGAAACACTTTTAATAACTGAAAACGTACTGGTGATATTTGCAGTAGTTTCTGTTACATTTGGATACTTGTTCAGCATTGAGATAATACCTATATTTTCAATATAATCTGCTATCCCAGCTATTATAGGCAATAGACACAGGTATAGGTATGTAGTGTTTAATTTGTGTAGTTTTTTAAGAAAATATGCCAGCACTGCCGCATAAGAAATTCCAAAGAGGAATGGGTAAATCATATCTACAGGAATTTGTGTTGTCAAATACGTTTGGCGACCGTTATCCCCAAGCGTACTAAAAAGATTATTTACATATTCTAGATGATATCCTGCGGGCATCATATCTAATAATTGCAATCCGTTAGAAAACTCCATTGTAGCCGGAATGGTAACTAATAGCATATACGCGTAAACGATATTGGTGAGTAAGAAAAGCACTAAAACGTTTTTTCCAATGATGTATTTTTCGATATGTTCTATGAATTTTACCATCTTTCTGCTATGTTAAATAATCAATTGTTTTGTGCTGTACTGTAAATAACAGGCATTTGTCCTTTCCATTTTCTCCATAAGTTTTCGTCATTAATAAGGCTCGCCATAAAATGAGCAACATTAATGCGGCTCACTTTGCCGGCATTGAAAATAGCACTGCGTGTGGGGGATTGGAAAATCTCGTAATCGTTTACCTGATCTTCGTTAATTAATCCGTCTGGTCTTACGGCAACCCAATCAACAGCGCTGTTGTTTTGACCAATTTGTGTTCGTAAATAATCGGCAGCATTTTCATTATCTACATGAGGCGGCAATAACACGCGAAGTAGACCAATAACACATTTTTGAGCAAAGAAAATAGGTTCGTCTATATCACGATTACGAACTCCGGTAGTGTTCATTAAAACAAACTTTACGGAGCTTTTCAAATTGTTGGCTTTTATAGCTTTGCATAAGCGCCGGGTAGCCTCTGTCACCAATTTTCTAGGTTGTCCGTACATGCCTTTTAAAGTTAAATTGTGCCCAAGACAAGTTGCTACTGCATGGCAATCACTTACCAAATCTTGCATTTCAGAATCGGTTAGGTTTAAAATACTGGCCGTAATAATTTGAAGTTTGTCATTGCTTTTCCAAGATTCGGGTAACTTTTCGGGAGACCGTACAATTATTTTTACTGAATTATTTTGATGCAGCAATTGCGTTACCAATTGACTACCTGTGGCACCACTGGCACCTACTACTAAAACTGTCATGTTGATTGATTGATTGATTGATTGATTTGTCTTTAAGACGATTTTACAACGAAATTGTTACATATAATAATTATAAATTAATGATATATAAGTAGTTATATTGATTTAGAGCTGTTTTACTTTACGTAGTATCTTAACAATTCGCGTATGTGTTATTTGCAATAAATTCCATTGATAGCCTTCAAAATCGGTTGTGTTCATAAATTGAACAACAACTGCGTCAATATCTTTATGGTATTCTGCCATACTTTGGTATCCTGGAATTAATCCGCCATGATTAAACTCATAAATAGACCCATAGATTTCCATCTCTTTTTCATTAAGTAAAGAACCATCGTTTAAGGCTCTTAAGAAGATACCGACATCTTCAGCCGAGGCAATCATAGACCCATAATCTGTTGTTTTTATATCCTCTTCAACACCTATGTAATAACCACTCATTAAATCGTCCATCTCTATTTTAGAAATTGAGCCATAGGTATTTTTAAGTCCTAGAGGAGTTAAAATATTATCTTTTATAAATTGAAAATTATGTTGACCTGTAACCTTTTCAATAAGCATAGAAAGCAGTAAATAATTAGTGTTAGAATACTCGTAATCCTCATTAGGTTCAAAATCTGCTGGAACATCCAATATGAGTTCTAAAGCCTCTTTACTTGATTTTGGTGGGTCATTCCAAAAGTTTGGAGTTTTAGTAAGATTAGGTATCCCACTTCTATGTTGCACCATCATTCTTATAGTGATGGTTTCTGCATGTTCAATTCTGCCAATTAGTTCAGGAAAGTAATCTGCCAGCGTATTATCGAGCGATAAGTGGTTGTCATGTACCAATTTAGTAATGGCTACGGCATCATATAATTTACTAATACTTGCTATTTTGAATAAAGCCTTTGGGTTTACCGGTATTTTCTTTTCTGTATTATGATAACCTGACCCATAAAATGCTGGCGGTTTTCCGGCTTCATCAACATAAACAATGACACCGTCAAAGCCATAACTTAACGACTGGTCTACTTGCTCTTGTACTGTATTTGGTAAGGGTAATATCCAAGCCTTTACTAAGATCCAAGGCACAAACCATAAGGATATGAAAGTACTAACAAATAAAAAAATTCTAAATAGTTGTTTTTTCTTACTGATCTTGTTCTTAGTATTCTCCATTAATCTATATTGTTGCTGTTATTTACAGGATAAAAATATTTAAGATAAGGATAAAACGAAACTGTGAAATACTGAACTGTAAAATTTTGAGGATGAATTGATTATACCTTAAATTAAAAAATCTAATTATGTCTTCCGGACCTTTGCCTTTTATAGCGTTTATGAATACATTGTGACATAATTTACAACCTTATAGTACACATGCCCGAAATGAGTAAAATCCATATCATTCAGGCGAAAAGCGATAGGCTATTTTCTTCTTATTCTAAGTAAACTTATCTATTCTGGGTTTAGTTCATCTACATGAAGCATATATGTGGCAATGGTTTTTAGTTCTTCATCGGAAATATTCTTTAAAAACCCGTCAATATTTGCTTGCATAATGGCCACTTGACTAGCTGTGGTATCCACAATTGGATTAGCCTTACCCTTTAAAAATGAAACGATATCGCCATTTTTTTCTTTGTAGATAGTCATGATTTCTTTAACTGAAGGGCCAACTTTTTCCTTGTTTACATCATGACAAGTAATACATGTTTTTTCTGAAAATAATCGATTCCCAAGAAAAATTTGAGAATCCTTACTCAATGGTGCACGTTCAGGAACAGTAGTTTCCGTTACCTTTTTTGATTTTTCTCCCATATTACAGCCACACACCACGAGAAACACAATTAATACTGAAAAAAAGCGCATATTTTAGATACATTACTAATGACACATCTAAAATATAATAAAAAGCGTTGTGAAATATCATTTGGTAGACACATTATACTCATCTTTTACAATCCCCTAAAAAAATAAGTACGCTGTAATTTTTTTAAGAAGGTATTTTAAAAGAAAAATGTCATGGAAGATTTTACTACTTATGCATATAAACTACTTAGAAGAGGATTATTCTTATTTATCATTTAAGGCCAAGTATACGCTTAAAAATACGCACTTCGCATTTGTAAAATTTTTCAATTGTTACCCCAACCAGAAATCGTATCGACCAATACGGCCACTAATTTTACGAGGTCATCAATATCCACCCATTCATCAGGCAAATAAAAATTTCCACCAAGAGAACCAATTCCATATGCCGGTATACCTAGCAAACGAATAGGATAGCGAATATCGCCCGCGTAATGGTTGGGATAGGCCGTTGGTTCTTTCCCCATTATATCAGTTATTGAAGAACGTAAAATTTTACTTTCTGTAGATTCCCAATCTGCAGCACCTGGATTCGTCATATAACCCACACTTTTAAGTTCAAAGGTGTAGCTATTTTCAGCAGTTGATTTCGCTGCTACAAATTCCTTGATAACTTTATTAGAATCATCAACGAGTGCCTTCCATGTATGATTTCCTGAAAACTTAAGTCTAAAGGTTACGGTTACTTTATCGGCTACGGACCCAATTCGGTCACCACCATCAATAATTCCAATATTTACAAGCACATCTTTATATACAGTTTCTCTTAGAATTTCTAACAACTCTAAGCATTGGTCAACTGCACTACCACCATCATCCCATTTGGCTGAATCTACGCTACCAATTTCCAAAGGTGTACCACGCCATCCACTCATTTGTAATTGTAAGTCTGCTATACCTTGAACCGAATTTTTAATGTCATCGAGTCCACGACCTGTTTCGGCAGGATGTACATATAATATTGCATTAAGATTATGGTCAGTATTGCGTATTCGTTCAAAAACAGGAAGACTACCACGACCACCACCGCCTTTGCCATGCAGACTCATTACCACAGGCAACGGTTTTCCCATTTTCTCTAAAATAGTTGCAGAAACTAACATAGCCGCTACTCCCGCCTTATCGTCTGAGGTGCCTAAGCCATAAAACTTGTTACCTATTATTTTTGGCTCAAAAGGGTCAGTAGACCATCCTTTTTCTATTGAATGGGTATCAATATGCGAGAACATAGCAAATTGTTTCCCATTCTGTTCTTTAGGCCAACCAACAACATTCGTAAATGGACCATCACCTGCAGGATTTGGAGTCATGTATTCAGGATGTTCTTTGTAAAGACTTGGGCGGTCTGCGCTTTCTTCAATTAGATAGGGTAGTTTTGATAAGTACTTCTTTACTAACTCCTGCGCATTGGCTGCAGATTCTCCTTCGATACTTTGTACTCTAATTAAATTTTCTAATAAATCAATAAGCTCTTTTCTGTGTTTTTCAGCCTGTTTAAGAGCTTTGTTAGATGGATTTATTGATGACAATACAGGAAGAAAGGGAAGTATAGCCATGGCTTTTGCACTGGTCTTGACAAAATTTCTTCTAGGAATCTGGTTTTCTTTTCTCATCAATAGCTGATTTATTTATGGAACAAAAGATAAAAGATTTTTTTAGGTTACCATCATTTTAGAATTTAAAAAATAGTAATTAGATTTTTTTATAATAGTAAGGTGGAAAATCTATAGGTAGAAAATATACTTATGCTTTAGGCTTATATATTACTAATTAAGTATTTATCCTACCACGGTTAAATCTACTTTTTTTATACCTTGAACAAAATACATTTTTATTTTCCCTCTATTCTTTGCTTCAATTTCTCCACGGTAATCACAATTGAAATCAGCTTTTATAAGTTCAAAAGTACTGTTAGATATATTTATTCTACCAGGTTCCGACATGGACTCCATTCGGGAAGCTACATTTACGGTATCGCCCCAAATATCATAGGCGAATTTTTTTGTACCCACTACCCCAGCCACAACAGGTCCGGAATTAATGCCTATACGGATATCAAAAGTTAAATCACTTGCTGCGACATCTTTCTTGGTTTCCTCAACAAATCCAGCAATTTCGAAGGCGGCAGTAACCATTCGTTGGGCATGGTCTATTTCAGAGTCGTGCAAACCGCCAACACACATGTAGGCATCACCAATGGTTTTAATTTTTTCTAAGTTATGTTTATCAATTATGGCATCGAATTTTGAAAAATAAAAGTCTACAGTTTTAACCAATTCCTCTGGCGATAAATTCTCTGAATAGCTAGTAAAACCTTTAAAGTCTGTAAATAATACTGAAACGGAATTGTACTGTTGAGCTTTTACCTTGCCACTAACTTTCAGTTCTTTGGCGGTATCCTTAGGTAAAATATTAAGCAATAGTTTTTCTGATTTTTTCTTCTCTTTTGATATTATTCGGTAAAACCATAAGGAAGCCAATAAGAGTAAACCAATAAATCCTAAAACAATTAATTGATTTCTTTTTTGTGTTTCTAATAATTCAACTTCTATTTGCTTTTGTGAAACTTCAAAATTGGTACGTTGATCTGCCAATTGCTGCACTTTCTCAATGTTGAGTAAACTATCTCTGTAAGTAATATGCTTTTTGTAGTGACCATAAGAAACCACTAGGTCACCTAAAATTTCATATAATTCTGATAATTTAAGGTTAGCATCCGCTATTTGTTCTCGTAAACCATTTTGCTCTGCCAAGGTTAAGCTTTTTTTAGCATAACTAATGGCAGTTTCATGTTCTCCTTTCTCTGCATAAATATCTGCCATTGTCATTAAATACACACTAACGGGATAATAATCTTCAAAGTTTTCCAAAATACCAATAGCATGGTTAATGTGTTGTTCGGCAAGTTCGTTATCCCCTGTATTAGCGTAGACGATTCCAATATTACCTAAGTTATACGCTTTGCCGATAGCATAATCTACTTGTTCAAAAAACTGCCCCGATTCTATAAAATAAACTAAGGCTGAATCATATTTTTTATTAGTCAAGAGCGCATCACCGGCATTCAAAATAGTCGTTGCCAAACCTACGGAGTCTTCTTTATTTCGTAAGGTTTGTCTAAGTGTTTTAATTGCCCTTTGGTAATAGAGCATTGCATTTTTATGATTATTAGAAATGGTGTAGACATCAGCAATTGCTGCATAAGACGTGCCTAGCACAGGAGTAAAATTTTCTTTTTCTGCTATTTCTGCGCATTTAAAATAGGCTTCTAAAGCACCTTCCAATTCTCCACTATATTGCTTTGCATTTCCTTTTTGAAAATAACCATAGCTAAGGTATGTACTATTATTACTTAATTTTGATAGGCTTATCAGCTCTTCTGAGTATTTTAAGGCTAATTCAAAATCATTAATTTCATTAAACGACAGGTCGTTAAGCAAATCCAATTTCTCCAAACCTTGGACCGTATCTTCTTTATAAATTACTGCTAGCTCATCTGCAATTCGTTGATCTTGAGAAAGGGCATAACTACAGAATAACAAAAAAGTACTTAGAAGTAAAAAATAAGCTCTGCTACCAAATTTCATTATTTTGTTTTTGGTTGCATTCTAAGCCTAGGGTCCTGCGTATAAGTTGTGCCACCTATCTTGTAGGTAATACTATACGCCTCCTCAGCACCAGAGGGCAAAGAACCAATAATACCAACCCAAGTACCATTATTTTCTGCTGAAGGATCAACAATAAATAAATCTGTTCCTACAGGTTCAAAAATGTTATCTAAACTCGAGATATTTCCCCCTTTTTGCCAAGTTACTACATCGCCAGGGCCAACTAAGGTCGTCATGGCTGCGTCGCCCGCTGCTGTATTTGCATTATGACCTTCTTCATCAGATATGCTTGGCGGAAACGGATTCGCAACGGTTGCACTAACGGTAACCGTATGTGTAACTGGTGTAGCATCGACAAAAAGAATTTTCCATAAAAAATTATCGGTTGTAGGCGTATTACCTTGACAGGCCACGGTGCCATTAGCATTGCCGCCATTAAATATATTTAAATATTGCCCACTACTTTTTACTTGAAAAAAGCAGTATCCGGGATTTTTAGGGGCATTCGTTGGTTTCCATAAAAAATTGTCTGTTGTAGGCGTATTTCCTTGACAAGCAACTGTGCCATTTGTATTACCACCATTAAAAATATTTAAGTATTGCCCACTACTTTCTACTTGTATTAAATACCAACCGGGATTACCAGGCGCATCTATTAATTTCCATAAAAAGTTATTCGTAGTTGGTGTGTTACCTTGGCAAGCAGTAGTACCATTAGTATTTCCTCCACCTGATATATTAAGATATTGGCCACTGCTTTTTACTTGTAATTTAAAATAGGTAGTTATCATAATTGGTTCTTTTAGTTTAGTTCTTCCTATCAATTTAAAATAGATCTAAAGAAAAATGCGAAGCAGTTAGGATGAAGAGCTTTAAAAACTGTCCGAATGCGGTTATTTACTTTTCGGAATTTATATGGTTTGTAGAAAAAATTTTCTTCATAATAAGTAGTAAACCGTATAAACCTCAATAAGTTCAATTCGAAAAAAGAGCGTATCTTGCTTTTTATTATGCGTGCATAATAAAAAGCAACTAAAAGTAAAGAATAATGACCAAGTACAAACACATTTTTGAACCTATAGACTTAGGCTTTACCACCCTTAAGAATAGAATTTTAATGGGTTCTATGCACACCGGACTAGAAGAGGAAAAAAATGGATTTGATAAAATAGCCACTTATTATGCCGACCGCGCAAAAGGCGGAGTCGGATTAATAGTAACTGGGGGAATAGCACCCAACGTACAAGGTTGGACGGGTCCTTTTTCTGCGCGCATGAGCACTAAAAAACACGCAAAACACCATAAGGTCATTACTGATGCCGTACATAAAGAAGGTGGTAAAATTTGTATGCAAATACTACATGCTGGCAGGTATGGCTATCATCCTTTTGCAGTGGCACCATCTGCTATAAAGTCTCCCATCTCCCCTTTCAAGCCATTTAAGCTTAAACAGTCTGGCATTAATCGTACCATTCGTGATTTTGTGAATTCTGCTAAACTTTCAAAACTAGCAGGTTATGATGGTGTAGAAATTATGGGTTCTGAAGGCTATTTAATTAATCAATTTATTGTAGAAAGAACAAATAAACGTACCGATAATTATGGTGGCAACTATGGAAACCGAATGCGTTTACCGATTGAACTCGTAAAGCAAACACGTGAAGCCGTTGGTAAGGAGTTTATTATTATCTATCGCTTATCAATGTTAGATTTGGTAGAAAAAGGAAGCACTTGGCAAGAAGTGGTTGCATTAGGCAAAGAAATAGAAAAAGCTGGTGCCACTATTATAAATACAGGAATTGGTTGGCATGAAGCACGCATACCCACCATTGCAACATCTGTACCTAGAGCTGCTTTTACATGGGTTACTAAAAAAATGAAAGAGGAATTATCTATACCGTTAATTACTTCGAACAGAATAAATATGCCAGAAACTGCTGAAAAAATTTTAGCGGAAGGCCATGCTGACATGGTTTCTATGGCGCGACCTTTTTTGGCAGATCCAGAATGGGTTAATAAAGCAGAAGCAAATAAGGCAGATGAGATAAATACCTGTATAGGTTGTAATCAGGCTTGTTTAGATCATGTTTTTGCCCGAAAAGTAGCGAGTTGTTTGGTGAATCCGAGAGCATGTCATGAAACGGAGCTAAATTATAACCCAACAGAAAAAAAGAAAAGAATAGCTGTTGTAGGAGCTGGTCCGGCAGGCTTGGCAGCGTCAACTGTAGCAGCACAACGCGGACACGATGTAACGCTCTTTGATGCGGAAAAGGAAACGGGAGGGCAATTTAACCTTGCAAAGCAAATACCCGGTAAAGAAGAATTCTACGAAACCATTCGCTATTTTAATAAACAATTAGAGTTACATAATGTAACTGTGAAATTGAATACAAGAATAAGCACAGAGGATCTTGAAAATGGTAATTTTGATGAAGTCATTTTAGCCACCGGAATAAAACCTAGAAATCCAAAAATAGAAGGTATAGAACATCCTAAAGTACTTAACTACATTGATGTTTTAAAGTTTAAAAAACCAGTAGGTAAACGAGTCGCAGTTATAGGAGCCGGCGGAATTGGTTTTGATGTATGCGAATATTTAGCCCATGAAGGAGAAAGTACTGCTTTAAATATCGATGCATGGCTTAAGGAATGGGGAATTGATAAGACTTTAGAAGCTCGTAGCGGTATTGAAAATGTACAGGCAGAAATACATCCATCGCCGAGAGAGATTTTTATGTTTAAGCGTAGCAAAGGTAAGTTTGGGGGTAATCTAGGTAAAACTACGGGTTGGATTCACCGTTCTACTTTAAAAAAGAAAAAGGTGCAGTTTATTAACGAAGTTCAATATACTAAAATAGACGATGAAGGTTTGCATTACCTACAAAATAACAAGCAGAAGTTTCTAGCAGTCGATACTATAGTTATTTGCGCGGGGCAATTGCCATTTAAAGAGCTTTTAGAGCCATTACAAGCAAAAGGAATAAAAGTACATGTAATTGGCGGTGCCGATGTAGCTGCTGAATTAGATGCAAAAAGAGCTATTAATCAAGCTTGTAGATTAGCAGCTGAAGTATAATAATTATTCCGAATACCCAAGTGGGAACTTTTTATAATCAATTTCAATTTAATGATTTGATAAAATAATGGCTATTTAAAGCAATATACTAGACTTTATTAATTGAATTATACAATTCATTAATATAATTTTAATAAATATTCAATTTTATTAGGATATCATCAAAAAAAGATTAAATTATAGTAACAATAAAAAACATTATAATATATGAGGCAACTTAAGATCACCAAGCAAATTACAAACAGAGACACAAAATCATTAGAAAAGTATTTTCAAGAAATTTCAAAAATTGATTTAATTACCGCAGATGAGGAAGTGGAACTAGCAAGAAGAATACGTGAAGGAGATCAAATTGCCCTAAATACATTAGTTAACGCTAATCTACGTTTTGTAGTTTCTACGGCGAAGCAATATCAAGGTAGCGGTTTACGACTATCAGATTTAATCAATGAAGGAAATATTGGATTAGTAAAAGCGGCAAAACGTTTTGACGAAACAAGAGGTTTTAAATTTATCTCTTATGCTGTTTGGTGGATCAGACAATCAATATTGTCTTCTATATCTGACCAATCACGTATGGTTCGTATACCGTTAAACAAAATTGGAGAAATAAGTAAAATCAAAAAAGTATATTCTTCTTTAGAGCAGTCGTTTCAAAGACCTCCTAGTACCATGGAAATTGCTAGAGAATTAGATATGAGTACCACACAAGTAAAACTTGCAATGAAAAATTCAAGTAAGCACTTGTCTATGGACGCTCCTTTTCAAGAGGGGGAATCTTCTAACTTATATGATGTCGTTAGTAATAAAAATGCCAACCGTCCAGATGCAGGTATGATGATGGATTCTCTTAAAACAGATTTAGATCAGGCTTTAAATACATTACCTAGTAGAGAAAGTGAAATTATAAAACTTTATTATGGTATTGGTGAAAGGCATCCAAAAAGTTTAAGTGAAATTGGAGAGCTTTTTGACATTACAAGAGAACGTGTAAGACAAATTAGAGAAAAAGCTGTTCGTAAACTACGTTATAAATCGCAAAATGAAATGCTAAAAGCCTATTTGTAAATTCAAAAACATATTTATAATACAAAAGCCGACTTAAAAGAAGTCGGCTTTTGTATTACTTAAAAATGTAAGTACTTATTTTACTCGATAATAGAGATTAAAATTTGCAGCCGACTGCCTGTCTGCCATTTAGTTATGCTTTTGTGGAAATTTAATGATGAATTTAGTTTCAATATTTTACTTGATTGCCCCGAAGTAGTTTACTATTTTTTTCTTTTTAATACATCATGTTTTAGAATGTCAGAACCAGTTTCAGATAAATAATTCGCTAATATCTTCTCCACTAATTCCTCTTTGGTTAAATGATGAAATACCGTTTTAATCTTAGTTTTAAATTGTTCGGATACCTCGCGGTTTGGTTTGGTCTTAAATATTTTTTTCGCCCAAAGTAAGGTGTTGTTCTCTTCAATACTCTGTGCATCTGCTTTCTGGAATTTAGAGAAGGATATGCCCAATTCTTTTTCAAAATCAAAAACTTCAGCAACTTCTTCATTTTGTAAAATAGTCAATGAAAGTCCCTTTGCTCCTGCCCTAGCTGTACGTCCGCTTCTGTGTACATAAGCATCGTAAGTGTCCGGCAAATGATAATTTACCACATAAGAAAGTTCTTTTACGTCTAGGCCACGAGAAGCTAAATCAGTAGCCACAAGAATAGAAATATGTCCGTCTCTAAACTGACCCATTATTCGGTCACGAATACCTTGAGATAAGCTACCGTGCAATGCCCCGGAAGAAAATTTATGAATTGCCAAATTTTTTGCCAGCTTATTAACAGCAGCTTTTGTTTTACAAAAAATAATACCTTGTTGTCCCTCTTTCGTAGTTAAAAAATGCATGAGCACTTCTAATTTCTCAATAGGCTCAACAACCAAATATTTATGATCAATACCTTTATGGCCAAGCGTAGCCATATCAGCTTCTTTATGTACTACATGTTTGGACATGTAGTTTTGAACCAATTGTTTTATTGCTCCAGACATGGTAGCTGTAAACAAGAATGTGCGTCTAGCTTTAGGGATACCGGCAATTATCGTATCTAGGTCATCTTTTAAGGCTGTAACCATTTCATCGGCTTCATCTAAAACCAAATACCTTAGTTTTTTAATATCTAAAGCCTCGCGTTTGACCAAATCAACCAAACGACCAGGTGTAGCTACAACAATATGAGTAGGCGTTTTAAGTCGCTCTATTTGCGGTTTTATAGGGATTCCTCCACACAGTGCAGCAATAGAAATATCGGAATTATAGGGTGAGTATGATATTAAGTTGGCATGTATTTGTTGTGCCAACTCTCTTGTAGGAGCTAAAATAACAGCTTGTACCGTTGTGCTTTTAGTATTGATCAATTGCAATAATGGTAAGCCAAAAGCAGCTGTTTTACCAGTTCCGGTTTTTGCCAAAGCAACTAGATCATCTTTTTGGTCAAGAATAACTGGAATACATTTCTTCTGAATATCTGTGGGTATGGTAATCTGTAATTCTTCTAGATTTTTTTGTAAATCGTTAGAAATTCCTAACTCCGAAAACTGATTTGACATAACATAATTTTCACCAAAGATAGGTACAGTTAAGCTGGTAGTTACAACAATCTGTCTTTAAGTGAGATAAATAGGTTGTAATTATATAGGCATAAATGATTGAAGCAAACCACCACGAGGTAATGATAAGAGAACAATCTTATAATTTAAAGGAAAGCCTCGGCGTATTAAAATCTCGATTATCGCATAAAACAATGCAGAATTTTAGTCTACCCAACCCCAAGGGTCTTCTGGAGTGGAAATTGGTTTAGTGATATCCATAACCACTTTAAAAACGCGGTCAGTACCAAGTCTTCTTAAATTATAGGTAAAGGTTTTATCATCTAAAGTAACCCACCAAACATTGGTGGCTGCACCTGGAATCATTTTTTGGGTAGCAACATCGGCAGGAAAAAACTGAATATTTGCTTTACCGGTATTGCTTGCTGTACCACCATAAAAATTAATATTATCTTCACTTCCATCTTCATGCCTATGGTCATGTTTTAACGTAAGAATACCATTGTTCTTGGTGAAAATCCATGTTCTAGATTTATCATCGCCAACAAAAAAGGGAATCTTTATTTCGCTATCTGAACAAGATTTAATGTGCATTACAAGCTTTTTACCGCCAAAACTTTCATCTTCTTCTGGTAAGGCCAAGTTACCTTCATATGCATTGCCACAATGAGACTGAAGTCTATTCCAAAACGCTTCTGACGGATCAGGTTCTTGTGCAATTAAAGGTAAAGCAAATAAAAAAGTAATAATCGAAATAGTATGTTTTAGTGTCATGATGTTGAGTAATCTAGTTTCTCAAAAATAGGCAAAACTATGGACAAATAATTTTGAATATAGCCAAGAATTACTATGCATGCAATGACAGTTATATTATCAATAATTTCGATTAAATTTAAATAGATGCTTCCCAGCTTTGCCATCTATCCATACCCTGTTGGTACCATTTGTCTCCTTGTATAAGTGACAAATGATTAGTACGCTCCACTTTAAACTCAATGGGTTGGTTATATAATTGTCCGGCTTTCCATTCATTAAAACATCTTATAAGTGTTTCAATTTCTACATCTTTGGTCAGGTCCATATCTAATTTATATAAATCTTGAACAAGCGGAATTACTTCTTTGGGTGTATTGGCATCAAAGTGAATTAATGGTGATAACCGAATTATTTGCTCGTTAAGGGCTTTCCCGGTAGAAGCTTTTAGGAACATCATGGCAATGTAATTGGCAGTATCTGGTGGTTGGTATAAAATTGTTTTAGCCTGGTGTAAAACAGTCTCCTTAAAGAAATTAAATTGCGGTTTCCATTTAGAGAAAGCAAATTTATTTCTTCTAAAAATTAATGCCACTTGTTTCCAATCCCAAAAGTCTTTCTTGGCATCTGCAGACATTAATGAATTACTTGTACCAAGAGAAACGACTTGTAGGATTTTTAAATCGACACCTAACTTATACGCTTCTATTATTCCTGCTAAAATTGGGTTATTGAAGCCGCCCAGTGCGCCGTCCCAAAGCTCATAAAATATGTCACTTCCCTGAGCTTTAAAGCGCGCAGGAAAATCAAAATACTGCACAGGCGCATTAGAAGAACCGTTTATGGCTTGTGTTAATTTTACAGAGTCGTACTCGTTAGGATTATTGAAATAAGATTTAAAAAATTTGGCCCTATTATTTAGTGCGTCATAGGTGGCAATTACTAATTTTAGTGACTCTTTACCAATAATTTTAGGCAGCTCATTCATTTGAACTTTATCTATGTCTGGAAATAAACTTTCAAAAGCCTCTTTTTTTCGTTTGGCGCTGTATTTTGGTCCGAAACCGGCATTGAAGAGTCCCAGATAATCCACCGGAAAATAGCGGTCTTTAAATGAGTTTTTATGAAAAATGAGTTCTCTGTTTTTCTGTTCCTTAAATAAGGAGATTGCTTTATCAATAGTATAATTTTCAGCAAGAGCAGCTAGAACAATGCTTCCGCCAGAATTGGCAATAACCAAATCAAATTTTTGAAGAATCTGATGGCCATTTATATTTCCGTATTTGTCTTTAAGGGTTAGAAGTTGAATTATAGCCCAACTTCCGCCGCCATCTAGTGATAGAATTTTATACATTTTTCATTACTAATTGGTGTTTAGTATTCAATTGAAAACCAACAAAAAGGCGTAGAAACTACTTTTAATGTAGGTCTTAAATATACTTATTGATTATGGCATTACATTATAGGAAATCCAAATAATTGATTAGGATATTATGTTTTTTTAGGGAGTTTGTACATTAAATATTAATTAGTTTAACCTTAAGAACTTTCAAAATATCATTTATTAAATAAAACTCTTCTGAAAAAAGAAAATTTAATTGTAGGAAATTAATTACAATATTTATCGTTTTAAAACCATTAGTTTAGTTACAAATAGATTATGCGCAATAGTACCATGAATCAATATCATAAAAATAAGTGTTCTGTGTTCTTCAATATACAAAACATAGCGTTTATTATTCTAGTATTCTGTGCATCATCTTATACTATTTTAAACGGGCAATCGCGAGAAGAAGATTTAGCTGAACTAAGGAAAATAAAATCTTCCAAAAATTTTAATTCCAAAAGCGAAACTTATATTGATTTACTAATTTGGATAGGAAAGGACTCTTATCTGTATAAACCAGATAGCACTACAATTTATCTAGATGAAGCTTATAAATTAAGTAAAAATTCTAATTATTTAAAAGGACAATGTGGCTCCTTAAATAGTTTGGGATACTATTATACCAATAATGGAAAACTTGATTTAGCATATAAAAATCTCAATGAATCCCTAATTATAGCAAATAAAAACAGCCTGCTAAAAGAGAAGGTAGAAGCTTTAAATTTTATAGGCCTTGCACTATGGCACGAAGGTAAAAATGGCTTGGCACTTAGTAAGTTTCTTGAAGCCTTACCAATTGCGGAGAAAATAAAGGATGTTTTTATGATGGGTGCGCTTAATGACAATATAGCCTTATTGTACGAAGACAATAAAGATTATGATACCGCTTTGCTGTTTAATGAAAAATCGCGTCAAATTAGCATTGACAATAATTTGGAAATTGCTCTGGCGGAGACATTACTTAATATGTCAGGAATTTATTTGAAACAAAAACTGTATGCTTTAGCAAATAAAACAGTAGATGAATGCATTGTTATATTTAAAGCTAATAATAATTTTGATTGGTTATCATATAGTTATGTAAATAAAGGATATATAGCATTGGAGCAAAATAAATATAAAGAAGCTCAAGAATGGTTCGAGAAAGCTATTAAAATTTGTGATGAAATTAATTTAACAATTGGTTATACTGAAACTTATTTAGGTATGGCAGAGACGTATTTAGGCTTATCTAATTTAGACATGGCTGAAGTCTATGGACTAAAAGCGCTTAAAGTATCGAAAGATTTAAATGTATTTGAAACCATAAAAGAATCTAATTCTGTTTTAGCTAAAATATATCATAACAAAGGTGACTATCTAGAAGCCTATGACTATCAAACAGAATATTTAAGGTTATTTGAAAAATCTACAAATAAAAGTTCTCAAAAAAGACTCGGAATTTTACGAAGCGAAATTAGTTTTGAGAATCAAAAGCTACAGATGGCAAAAGAAAATAAAGCAGCTATAGAAAAGCATAGACTATATATTTTTACAGCAATTGCAGCTTCATTGGTACTGGTTATATTTTTAATAGTGATTAATAAATCGAAAAGAACACAAAAAAAACTAAATAGTCAGTTACAGCAGCAGCAGAAAGCATTAATTATGCATGAATCGGAGTTACAAGAAGCTAATGATACTAAGGATAAACTATTCTCGGTTATTGCTCACGATCTTAGAGGACCAATAAATTCTTTTCATTCGTTAATAAAATTATATGTGGATAATGGTTTGACAAAAGAAGAAATTGACATGATATTTCCCAAGGCATTACAAGAAATAACTAGAATTTCAGATATGCTTAACAACCTTTTAATTTGGGCAAAAACGCAAATGTATGGATCGGTAAATAATCCCGTTAATTTAGATTTAAGAATTTTGGTAAATGAAAACATTCAACTATTAAATCCTTTAGCACATAGAAAGT
Source organism: Maribacter hydrothermalis (assembly GCF_001913155.1). Classification (GTDB taxonomy): domain Bacteria; phylum Bacteroidota; class Bacteroidia; order Flavobacteriales; family Flavobacteriaceae; genus Maribacter; species Maribacter hydrothermalis. The sequence goes on along the minus strand of NZ_CP018760.1, from coordinate 4,094,761 downwards.
CAATAGTTCTTATTAATAATTTTCCAGAAAACATCATAAGCTCAAGTGATAGAGATCATTTGGACATTGTTTTTAGGAATTTGATAAGTAATGCCATAAAATTTACAAATCTTAATGGTGAAGTGACTATAAATGTTATTGAACTGGTAGATTGTTATCAAATAGAAATTAAAGACAATGGTATTGGTATGGGCAAAATAACCCAGTCTAAACTCTTTAATAAAAATAGCACAAAAACTACGTACGGTACCAATAATGAAAAAGGCACTGGCATTGGTTTAGCAATAAGTCAAGAAATGGTTTTGAGTAATGGCGGAAAAATTTGGGTAGATAGTAAATTAAATGAAGGAACATCAATATTTTTTACAGTTCCATTAAGTTCTTAACATAACTGTTATCTTAACTTTTTAAAAATTATGATTCTTTAGTGATTCATAAACCTCCATTGTCAACACTTCCACTACTCATCTTTATAAAATATAAAATTCTGTTAATAAAAAAGAATGAACGTTCATTTTTTGGTAACTTTGTATTCTGATATAATAAAAATGGCCGCACTTCAAAAAAGTATAGACAAGCGTAATGCATTAATCGATGCAACAATTGAACTCGTGAACAATGATGGGTTCCACGCTACACCTATGAGCAAAATAGCAAAAATGGCATGTGTTTCTCCTGCAACCATTTACCTTTATTTTGAAAACAAACAAGATTTAGTGAATAAAACCTATATAGAGGTAAAATCCAGTTATACCGACTATGCCTTTGCAACTTACGATGAGAATTTACCAGTTGAAAAAGGCTTTGAAATAATTTGGAAACGCATTGCTCAATTTAAACTAAAGGAAAGTACTTATGCCACCTTTTTAGCTCAATGCGATAACACACCAATGATAGACGAGGCTAGTAGACAAGAAGGGATAAAACATTTACAACCTTTATTGGATTTATGGGCACGTGGTAAAAAAGAAGGACTTATTAAGCAATTATCCGACTATATGCTATATGCCTATGCTATAAATCCACTTTCATTTTTAATGATTGCACAGAATCGTGGCTCTATTCAGTTAAATGACCAAGAGCTACAACAAGCGTACGAAGCCGCATGGAACAGTATAAAGGTTTGCAAATAGTATGAAAAAGACAGCCATAATACTAGGAGCTACCGGTTTAACAGGGGGGTTATTGTTAGATAAATTAATACGTGATAACAGGTACCAAACCATAAAGTTATTTTCAAGATCCAGAATTGAAGGTTTACCGAATAAAGTGCAACAATATATAGGTAATCTTTTAGAGTTAGGTCAATTTAAAAAGGAATTTACCGCAGACGAAGTGTATTGTTGTATAGGTACAACAGCTAAGAAAACACCCAATAAAAAATTATATAGAGCTATTGATTATGGAATTCCTGTAGCTGCAGCTAAATTGTCGAAGGAAAACGGTATTTCAACTTATATAGTAGTTTCTGCAATGGGAGCTAATAAGAAAAGTAAGGTCTTTTACAACAGAACAAAAGGCGAAATGGAGCAAGACGTTATAGAAAAGGGTATAACAAATACATCAATACTACGCCCCTCCCTAATTGGAGGAGAAAGAAATGAACGAAGATTGCTAGAAAAAATAGGGTTGTTAGTCTTCAAAATAATTCAGCCGCTATTTATTGGTCCGTTGAAAAAATATAAAATCATTAATGCAGAAAGTATTGCACAGGCAATGTTGAATTTAGCGAATATGACAAGAAATACCGATGTTATCATAACATCAAACGATATAGAAAAATTAGCAAAACGCAATTAAATATAGAACGATTAACATGGAATTATTAGATAAGCTAAACTGGAGATATGCCGCTAAGGCAATGAACGGAAAAAAGGTAGCAGAAGAAAAAGTAGAACGTATTTTAGAGGCTGCCCGCCTTGCTCCTACTTCTAGTGGTTTACAACCATTTGAAATTATAGTGGTTAAAAATCAGGACATTAAAGAACAAATTAGACCAGTAGCATGGAACCAGTCAATGATTACAGATTGTTCTCACTTATTAGTTTTCGCCGCATGGGATAATTATACCGAAGACAGAATCAATTATATGTTCGATTTAACCAATGAAATTCGTGGTTTTAAGAACAAAGGATGGGAAAATTATCGAAAAATGCTATTAGAAATGTATCCGAAGCGAGATCCTGAAGAAAACTTTAATCACGCAGCAAAACAAGTATACATTGCCTTTTCACAAGCAATAGCGGCAGCAGCATTTGAAGAAGTTGATGCAACCCCTATTGAAGGTTTTGATCCAGATGCGGTAGACAAAATTTTAGGATTACGTGAAAAAGGATTACGTAGTGCAGTGCTATTGCCTTTAGGTTATAGAAATGAAAATGAAGATTGGTTAATAAATTTAGCAAAGGTTAGAAAACCAATGAAAGATTTGGTAACCGTTATTGAATAACGAGTCATAAATGTAAGTGAACAATAAAAATTAAAAGAAAGAGAAAATGAACAATTTTGAATTTAAAAATCCCACAAAAATTATTTTTGGGAAGGATACCATAGAAAAATTAAGCAAAGAACTACCAGAAGATGCAAAAGTACTAATGCTTTATGGTGGCGGTAGTATTAAGAAAAACGGAATCTACGACCAGGTTATGAATGCATTGTCTGGAAGACAGGTTATTGAATTTGGCGGAATTCCTGCAAATCCGGAGTATGCTATTTTGATAGAAGCCTTACAACTTATTAAAGAAGAAAAAATCACCTATTTATTAGCAGTGGGTGGTGGTTCTGTAATTGACGGAACTAAATTTTTATCTGCCGCAGCAGTTTTTGATGGAGATACCCCATGGGATATTTTAACAAAAAACATTAAAACAAAAAATGGGATGCCATTTGGTACGGTTTTAACCTTGCCAGCTACTGGTTCAGAAATGAATTCTGGCGCGGTAATTACGAGAGCGGAAACTATAGAAAAATTAGCGATGGGCGGACCAGGATTGTTCCCTGAGTTTTCAATTCTTGACCCACAGGTGATTACATCTATTCCTGAACGTCAGTTGGCAAACGGTATTACAGATGCCTTTACACATGTATTAGAACAGTATATGACATACCCAATTGATGCAATTTTACAAGATAGGTTTGCAGAAAGTATTTTACAGACATTAATTGATGTTGCACCAAAAGTTTTAAAAGATCCAACGGACTATAAACCAGCTGCAGATTTCATGTGGAGTTGTACAATGGCGTTGAACGGATTAATTCAAAAAGGAGTCCCTGGTGACTGGGCAGTACACATGATGGGTCATGAGTTAACTGCATTATTCGGTATTGATCATGCACGTACATTGGCAATTATTGCACCAAGTCATTATAAATACAATTTTGAAGCTAAAAAAGAAAAATTAGCGCAGTATGGTGAACGTGTCTGGAGTATTACCGAAGGTAGTATTGACGATAAGGCTTATGCCGCAATAGAGAAAACCGAGGCATTCTTTCATAAATTAGGTATAGATACAAAGTTGTCAGATTATACCAAGGATTATGAAGGTGCTGCTGAAGAAATTGCGAAACGTTTTACTGACCGTGGTTGGAAATTAGGTGAACGTCAAGCTCTAATGCCAGAGGATGCACAGAAAATTGTAAAGATGGCTTATTAAGCCCATTTCGCACAAGTTTAAATGAGGAGCTGCTTTTACAGGCAGCTCTTTTTTGTTCAATATACAAGGCAAACACCTCGGACTATGGTCTAATTAGAGAAAACCAATATCTTCGCGCGCATTATGTGGATGTACCTCGGACTTTTAGCTGCGCTTTTTTTAGGCTTACACAATTTATGCAAGAAACATGCCGTACAAGGTAATGATGCTTTTTCAGTTTTATTTGGTACCTTAATAACAGGTTTCTTCTTGTTTTTGCCGCTTTTTTTAGGTTCTAAATACTATCCGGAAGAATTACAAACAATCGATTTATTTGTATCGGATATTTCAATTAAGACACATGGCTTCATCATAATCAAATCTATGATTATGGCATCATCTTGGGTGCTGGCATACCAAGCTTTAAAACACTTACCAATTACCATTGTAACACCAATACGTTCTGCCGGTCCGTTTTTTACATTTATAGGCGCGATTCTTATTTATCAAGAGCGCCCTAATTTTTTGCAGTGGATTGGATTCTTCTTAATCATATTTTCTGTTTTTCTATATTCTAAAATTGGAAAAAAAGAAGGTATAAACTTTAAAAATAATAAGTGGATATATGCTATTATCGGTGCAACTTTCTTAGGGGCTTCAAGTGGTTTATATGATAAGTATCTAATACAAAGTTTAGAGTTGAACCCTCCTACTCTTCAATTTTGGTTTTGCACCTATACCATGCTAATTATTGGATTGGTAGTCCTAATTATGCGTACTACAAACCCGAATATAAAAGGTACTTTTAAGTGGAGATGGACTATACCCATGGTGGGTATTCTTTTACAAACGGCAGACTATTTTTATTTTAAAGCGTTACAAGACCCAGATGCTTTAATAATGTTATTATCAGCCATAAAACGAAGTCAAATATTAATTGCTGTAGTTATGGGTGGTTTCATCTTTAAAGAACAGAATAAACGTAAAAAAATGGTACCGTTAGTAGGAATTATGCTTGGCGTATTTTTAATTCTGTATTCGTAAGATGTAAAATATAGTAGTTAGCTAGTATAAGCCAATTCATAGACTGTATCTTTGCTAAATAGCATTCTATTTAATTTATTAAGAATTATGTCCTTTAAAAAACTGAATCCTTATTTACTTGAAATGCTAGAGCGCTTTTCGATAGAGGAACCTAACAGCTTTCAAATTTCTAGTATACCTATTATTAAAAGTGGGGCAAATGTCTATTGTACTGCTCCTAAAGAAAGTGGTAAAACCACAACTTTGATTTTGACAACGTTACAAAAATTAAAATGCAGAGCTGAGGGAAATGCTCCAAGAGCTGTGGTTGTAGTTGAGAATAAAGAAAAAGTATTGGAACTTTACGACAAGTTTTTTGAATACACAAAGTATACTGATGTTAGGCTTTATGCCAGCTATAAAGAGCTGCATATAGATATTCAGAAATCTGAAATATTTGAGGGAATAGATATTCTCATAACAACACCAACTACATTACATAAATTATTTTTACTTAATGGTGTAAGCACTTCACAATTAAAGATTTGCAGTATTGATGATGGCGATTTTTTAATTCAGAATTCAGATTATACGGCAATGCTCACAGTTACACAAAGTATTATGAAATGTCAATATGTTTTATATTCTGAAAAATTAACTCCAAAATTGAAGCGTTTTGAAGAATTTTTTATGGAGCGTGCCAGATATGTAAAATTTTAGGCATACAATTTACTACTTGTGTCATTTAATCTTCTAATGAATTATTAGCTTTAATTTGGTCATTAAAGTCCATACCCTGTACACAAGACACGATAACTAAAAACAAGATACTTGAAATAAGGTTTATTCTTTTTTTAATAGAATTCATAACAATGCATTATTTGATTGTTAAGTACAAACGAAAATGTTATCCGACTTATTTTGCCGTTCGAATATTTTCGATGAACTACAATATAAACAATGGCGTGTTTAGAAATTAAAAGTTACAAAAAATTATGATATTCCTTTAACTATTTTATTTTTTAAGACATGATATTTACATTCTATTGGAAAAAATATCAATTTAGTTTTATAAACTTCAAGTAATCAATACTTTATTGACACTTCATTATTAAAAGTGAAAACTATGTAGTAATTAAATGAAATGAAATTTTAATTCCTTCAATAATCATACCTGTCCCAATGATCGCAATGATCAAACCCATTATTTTACCAATTACCGATATTACGTTATAGCCAACTAATTTTACGATTAAATTACTAAGTCTAAAAGTAACGTAGGTCAATAAACTCATAAAACCAAAAATGGCAATCACTATAGCTATATGAATTGCCTGCACATTAGAAACAAAATTCATGGCCGTAACAATAGTGCCTGGACCGGCCAAAATGGGAATAGCTAAGGGTGAAACCGCAATATTCTCATCAATATTAACATGTTTAATATTTTTAACATTAGACTGTTTTGACTGTAGCATTTCAAAACCAATATAAAATATTAATATACCCCCAGTAATCTTAAAAGCAGGAATACTGATATTAAATAATTCGAATATATATTTACCCAAAAGAACAAAAACCAACACAATAATAAAAGCAATTATATTGGCTCTTTTATTAATATCTGCTTTCGTTTTTTCATCTGCACCTTGTGTTAATGATAAAAAAACGGTCATGTTAGAAATTGGGTTAGTAATGGCAAAAAACCCAGTAAAAACAGTAATAGAAAATGTAATTAAGTCATCCATTTTTTGGAACAGAATTTAATCGTGCAAGAACTTGATTTCTTACTGAATTTCCAAGGTAATTTTGAAACTTTTAGGAATTTATTAAGCAGTAATACGATACCTAATCTAGGGATATCTTATAAATAAAAATGGTAAGTTCATTCATATATGACTATTAAAATCTAATTTTTAGAATAAGGTATTCGTTAACAAAAGTAATTCTTCAATTTTACTAGCATCATAAGTATCTGGGGGGTGCTTGAGCATAACCACCTTTGTCATTATCAAAATAAGTGTTTGTTTTCACTTTATCTGTCATACTTAAATCATACAAAATGTCAACCCCTTTTTCTGCCGTTGACCAATTTTGACCTTAGGCTTCATTTGGCATTTTGGTATTCAATAAAGAATTAAGATCTACAGCAACAACTAACATACTTGGTTTATTTTTTACCAAATCAAAGCTTCATATCCTCAATGCCAGTTTACTTAGTTCGTAAATATAAGTTTGCTTGACATTTAGTATCGCTTAGCTTCTACCTTGAACAGCAACAGGATAAACTTCTTTGGCCAAACGTAGTCCTAACAATTTTCCTATTTTTTCTGTACCTACTGTAATTACTACATTATGTTTCAAGTATTTAATAAATTATAGTATTGTGAAAATTTCACTTTCCGATAATCTAGATTTTGGTGTTTTTTCAGTTGAGTTAAAATCAGATTCTGCTCTATATCCTAAAGAAACAGCTACTAACGATGTGTACCCTTTTTCTCTTAAACCGAATTCCTCATCCAAAGCTTTTACATCAATACCTTCCATTGGTGTTGCATCGATACCTAAACTAGCAACTCCCAACAAAAAGCTACCAATGTTAAGGTATACTTGCTTTTCCATCCAATGCTGAAGGTCTTTTAAATCGTATTTATGAATACCGGCAAACGCTTTTACAGCACCTAAAAATCCGTTTTTAATATCGTCATTAGGAAATCTTCCGCTTTTATCTTCGGTATCCGCAATATGCTGATAGTATGCATCATCTGCATCAATTTTTGAACAAAATAAAACTACAGCTGAAGCATTTGTTACTTTAGGCTCGTTAAAGCTAAAAAAGCCTTTTGTCCCTTTTGCAATACGTTCTTTACCTTCTGTTGTTTCGGCAACTATAAAATGCCAAGGTTGTAGGTTTACACTAGAAGGACTCATTCTTAACAAGTTTTTGATTTCAGCCATATCTACATCAGATATTTTCTTTTTAGTATCGTATTCCTTTGTTGTGTATCTCCAGTTTAAAGTTTCGTGTAAATTCATTGCTATAATTTAATATGTTAATTCTGTTTTGTGGTGCAAAGGTAGAAATACACATCGCCTTAATTAGTGTATAAATAAAGGTTTGTAAAGCTTAAATAGTATTTATTACGTCTAAATCTGCTAATTTTGAACCTTAATTACTATAATATGGAAGTTTTAGAAGTATATAAACCTTTTGAAATACAAGAAATTGAATTAATAGATTGGAAACAACGCCCTGTTAAAAACAATTTTTTTGAATTGGTTTTGATAAAATCCGGCTCAGGAATTCAATGTATTAACTATAATGTGTTGCCTTATAGGGATGGGAGTGTTTTTCTCTTACCTCCTCTAAAATGCCACTCTTTCAACATTGAAAAACCTACCAAATTTGTATTTCTAAAATTTACCGATTCTTTTTTCAAAGGAGTGAATAAAATGCATATTGATAGAAATGAATGGTTTAGAGAGGCGTCCTATATTTTATCTAACTATAATCAGCTACCTGGCGATATTATAAAATCGGAAACAGATAGATTGAACCTCAGAAGTTTAATCGAGATAATTCTTCTAGAAACAAGAAATTATGGCGAATCATCCGTAAATCTTGTAACCAGTTTAATGACCGGGATTTTAGAAATACTTATTAGAAATATTAAAAAGAGTAATTATTTTGATACGGATACCTATGTTTCTGAAGAAAGAATCTCCAAAATGTTGACCTATATAAACGAAAATATAGATAAAACAGAGTTGCTAAAAATTGAAAATTTAGCAAACGTATTTATGATGTCTCCCACCTATGTAAGTGAATATTTTAAAAAGCAAGTGAAGATGCCGCTAAGAGAATACATTATAAAAGCGAAATTGAAGCTTGTAGAAATACGACTTTTAAATTCAGATTTTACACTCACACAAATAGCAGATGACCTAGGGTTTACAGATGTTAGCCATTTGTCTAAAACTTTTAAGCGCTACGTAGGTATTTCAATAAAAGAATTTAAGAATAAAGGAGATTATAAGATATTAACCCGTGGTGCTTGTATTAACTAGGACTATCAATATACTATTCTAAAATTGTATGTTAAGAGTTTGGATGCAAAATAGTGAGCCAAAGAATTAAATAATACAATATTTCGCATATTGAAAAGGCATAAGAAATCTTTAATTAAAATTAAATAATTAGGGTTTAATTTCTAATAAGTACATGATTTAGTCTGTTTATATTTTTTAATACGAAAACAGTAGCTACTTGAATAATGTAATAAATTAATAATTAGATGATACTTTCTAGAAATCCATACATCTTAAATAGTGTTGATAAAAAATGTTCAGTACTTATTTTTTGACCCACAAAGTTTCAACCTTAACTCAATTCCATATCCGTCAATACTTCATTCAATCTAGCTAAAAGATTCCATAATTATCTAGTAATTTAATTTAAAATCAAAATAATACAGTATGAAATTAGAAGATAAAGTAATTATAATAACAGGAGCATCTAGTGGAATTGGTAAAGCAACAGCACTAAAATTAGCAGATAATGGCGCTAAGGTTATATTAATGGCAAGAAGCGAAGATGAACTTAATGATTTGAAATCTGATATTACCAAAAAAGGTGGTGAGGCTTTAGTTGTTACAGGTGATGTGACAAAAAAAGAGGATTTCGAAAATGTAGTTTCTAAAACCAAAAGAGAGTACGGTAAAATCTCCGGATTGATAAATAATGCAGGATTAATGCCACTTTCATTCGTTGAAAAATTAAAAACTGATGAATGGGAGAAAATGGTAGATGTCAACATAAAAGGAGTACTGAACGGGGTAGCAGCCGTATTACCTGAATTAAAAGAAAATAAAGGTGGTAATATCATTAATATTTCATCAATGGCAGCCAATAGGTATTTTCCTGGTGGAGCAGTGTATTGCGCTACAAAATCTGCCGTAAAGATGTTTTCTGAAGGATTACGTCAAGAATTAGCTCCTAAATACGGGATCAACATTACCTCTATTGAACCAGGTGCGGTAGCAACAAATTTAACCAGCACAATTACCGATGAGGATATCAAAGAAAAAATGGAAGAAATGCAAAAAATGGAAACGTTAGAAGCGGAAGATATTGCAAACTCCATCTATTACGTGTTAACACAGCCAGAAAGGGTAAACATCAACGATGTTTATTTGGTGCCAAGTGAACAACAGTAATAGGAACTTAAAAAATATAACATATGTCTACGACAACAAAACAAGATACATTTAAAACAATTAACCCTACTACAGGTAAAGAAATTGCGTTACACACGTATATGACAGATGCCCAGGTGGAAGAAAGTATACAACAATCTCACAAAGCGTTTCTTAAATGGAAAATGAAGAGCGTTGAAGAACGTGGCGAGATTATAAAATCAATCGGTAAAGAATTACAGAATTACAAGAAAGAGCTTGCAGAGCTTATGACCGATGAAATGGGGAAACTGCTTAAGCAAAGTAATCAAGAGGTAGATTTGTGTACTGCGATTTGTGATTATTCCGCAGAAAATGCACCGGAGTTTTTAAAGAGTGAAGAACGAGAACTATCCAATGGAGGAAAAGGAATTATAGTCTACTCACCAATGGGGATTATCTATGGTATTCAACCTTGGAACTACCCAAGCTATCAAGTATTACGTTATACCATCGTAAACCTTATGGCAGGTAACAGTATTTTACTGAAGCACGCATCAAATGTTACGGGTACAGCGAAATTATTAAAGACCATTTTTGAGACAGCAGGCTTACCATCTAACCTTTTTAATGTCATGGTGATTGAGCACGATCAGTCTAACGCAATTATTGAGCATAAGTTGGTACGAGGAGTTACCTTAACTGGAAGTCCGGTTGCAGGTGAAAAAATCGGAGAACTAGCCGGTGCACAATTGAAAAAAACCGTGTTAGAATTAGGTAGTAATGATGCTTATTTGGTACTTGATGATGCCGATATCGATTTAGCGGTTGAAAAAAGTGTTATGGGACGTATCTATAATAACGGAGAAACATGTATTGCAGCAAAACGTTTTATTGCCACAGAAAAAGTGTATGATGAATTTAAGGAAAAGTTTGTAAAGGCGATGAAAGCCTTAAAAACAGGTAATCCTAAAAATGACGATACAGAATTAGGACCTATGGCTCGTGAAGATTTAAGAGATAAAATTCACGAACAGGTTCAAGAAAGTGTTGAAAAAGGAGCCGATGTATTATGTGGAGGGAAAATTCCTGAAGGGGAAGGCTACTTCTACCCTGCTACGGTATTAAGTAATGTGGCTCCAGGTCAACCAGCTTATGATGATGAGCTATTTGGACCAGTTGCATCTTTAATAAAAGCAAAGGACAATGAAGATGCCATGCGAATTGCCAATGATAGTAGATTTGGATTAGGTGGAGGTATCTTTTCGAAGGATGTAAAAAAGGCAGCAGAATTAGCAGAAAAACATTTTGATACAGGTATGGTATTCATCAATAGTTTTGGATTGGCAGAACCGAGTATGCCGTTTGGCGGAGTTAAAGATTCCGGATACGGACGCGAACATGGAGGTTTTGGTATGAAGGAATTTGTAAACGTTAAGTCCATCATGATAATGGAGTAATAACTTTATCATTTAAAAAGCACCTTTCTAGGTGTTTTTTTATACCCAAATTAATAGTACATAGTTTAAACCTTTGTTAAAAAATGAATGTTCATTCTTTTTTTAAATACCTTTGAACTGTGCTTATAAAAGAATATAAATACGACGGGGTTTTAAGTGAGCGATAATTATACTAATTGATTGTTGACTTAGAATTCCAGATTAGAATTATTAAATTTTAAAACATAAATTATGAATAAGTCAATCAATTTAAAACAACGACCTGTAGGTACTCCTACCCTTTCAGATTTTGATTTTAAAGAAAAAGAGAACGAATTAGGTGTTGCTGAAGGTGAAGTGTTACTCGAAGCTAAATATATATCTGTAGACCCTTACCTACGTGGTAGAATGAGCGATGCCAAGTCATACGTTCCACCATTTAAAGTAGGCGAACCGATCAGTTCTGGTATTGTCGCCGAGGTATTGGAATCTAAAAATGAAAACTTTCAGAAAGGTGATTTTGTATCTGGATTATTAGAATGGAAAGAACAGCAAGTTTCTAGTGGCGAAGGTTTACAGAAAGTGGATAAAAGTAAAGCACCATTAAGTGCCTTTTTAGGCATTGTAGGTATGACCGGTTTAACAGCTTACTTAGGTCTTCATGAAATAGGAAAACCGAAGAAAGGAGAAACTTTAGTAGTATCTGGTGCTGCAGGTGCAGTAGGAAGCGTTGTTGGTCAAATAGGAAAAATTCTAGGACTGAATGTAATCGGTATTGCAGGTACAGATGAAAAGATCGATATGCTAAAATCGGAATTCGGTTTTGATCACGGAATCAACTATAAAACGACCGAGGATATGAAATCTGCTATTGAAGCTGCGGCTCCTAATGGCGTTGATATTTATTTTGATAATGTTGGCGGACCAATATCTGACGCTGTTTTGTTCAATATTAATCAATTTGCACGTATTATCATATGTGGTGCAATTTCGGTCTACAATAAAACAGAATTACCGATGGCTGTTGCCGTACAACCATTTTTGGTAAAGAACAGTGCCTTAATGCAAGGTTTTATAGTACGTAATTATGCCGATAAATTTCCACAGGCAATAAAACAACTATCAACATGGTTAGGAGAAGAAAAACTAACCTATAAAGAAACCATTGTTGAAGGCTTTGAGAATACACCACAAGCGTTTTTGGATATGATGGATGGTAAGAATAAAGGAAAAATGATAGTAAAGGTCTAAACAATAGACTCACTATAAATCAATTAATTAAAAACAAAAATAGAATGAAAATATTATTCATATTAACGTCTCACAATGAATTGGGAGACACAGGAAAGAAAACAGGTTTTTGGGTTGAAGAGTTTGCTGCCCCATATTACGCTTTATTGGATAAAGGTGCAGAAATTACAGTAGCTACACCAAAAGGTGGTCAGGCTCCAATAGACCCAAGTAGTGATACCGAAGATGCTCAAACAAAGGATACTAAGCGTTATAAAGAAGATAAAGATGCTCAAAGTGTTATTAACAACACTAAAAAATTAGCTGACGTAAATGCTTCTGATTTTGATGCCGTATTTTATCCTGGTGGTCATGGTCCTTTATGGGATTTGGCCAATGATGCAACTTCTATCAAATTGATAGAAACCTTTAATGAGCAAGAGAAGCCAGTAGCTTTTGTATGTCATGCTCCTGCAGCTTTAAAAAGTGTAAAGGGTACTGATGGTCAGCCATTAGTTAAAGGTAAAAAAGTAACGGGATTCACAAACAGTGAAGAAGCGGCAGTGCAGTTGACAGAAGTTGTTCCTTTCTTAGTAGAAGATATGTTACAAGAAAATGGCGGAATCTATTCTAAAAAAGAAGATTGGGCAGCATACGCAATACAAGACGGTAATTTAATTACCGGTCAAAACCCTGCATCATCAGAATTGGTTGCAGAGAAATTATTAGCTGTTTTAAAGTAAAAGTTTAAGTTTGGTTGTTAGTTTAAAAGTCCGGAAAATCAATTGGTTTTCTGGACTTTTCGATTTAGGATTATTACATATTATAGTTGACGGAATAGGTATTAAATACCAATCCGCCATCATGAGATTCGGTTTCGGTGAGTTCTAATTGATAACCTGATTTAGATTCACCAAATAGCCGTACGCCTTCACCCAATACCAAGGGGTTAATTTTCACTTTAATTATATCTATAAATTGGTTTTCAAATAGCCATCCGGCGAAAACGCCACCTCCACATAAGTATATATCCGTTGTTGAGCTTTGTTTCAGCTCTCTTATTTTATCCAAACTATAATCAGCAATTATATGCACCTGATCGCTTATGGTATCAAAATGTAAAGACTTGGAGAAAATATAGTGTTGCATATGTGCATATGCTGGCTGACCAGGTTTTAATCCGTAGGCATAACCAAATTCATAGGTATCTTTACCCATAATAGTGGTTTCAAATTGATTTAAATCTGACATGTATTTAGAAACCCCACTACCCTCTCCTACAAAGCCGCTAATATCACCATCTACGCCACAGATAAATCCGTCAATAGAAATGGCAACGTAATAGATTATCTTATTCATTGTCATTATTTTAAACAGCTATAAGTTAATCTTTTAGAATGACATTTAAAATAATAATGAAATTACAGAAGTTGCAGAATTGATAAACTAATTAAAGTATTAGATTTCTTTTAATAACGCTTCGGCATCTGTAATCAATTGCGCTATTGAGGCACGGTTGAGTCCGTTGTAGATACCACGTATGTGCTTATTTTTATCAATAAGTAGAAAATTCTCGGTATGTAAAAAGTCATTAATATCCTTTGGGATTCCTAAATCGTTTTCTACAAAATATTCGTTTCTTCCTAGATTGTAAATCTCGGTCTTATCTCCGGTAACTAAATGCCACTTAGAATTGACAACTCCATTTTTTTCGGCATATGTTTTTAGTACAGAAACCGAGTCAATGGACGGAGTTACGGAATGTGAAAGTATAGCAACCTCAGGATTATCGAGAAAAGCCTCTTGTACCTTGGTCATATTATTCGTCATTTTAAGACAAATACCAGGGCACGTAGTAAAAAAGAAATCAGTGATATAAATTTGGTTTTCGAAAGATTTTTGGGTCAATGTATCACCTAATTGGTCTACTAATTTAAAATCGGGAATTTTATGAAATTGCTTTTCTTCTTCAGAATTAGGTGTTATCCAATGTGGTGTAAAAGATTCATCATTATAATAAGGTAAATACTCTACCCTACTGGTTTCTTTAACCTGTATGTTCTCTTTTTTTACTTTTTGCTTACAAGCAGCAAAAAGTAGTAAAACAACTATAGATAGAATTGTCTTATTCATAATAATTCACCCTCAGATTTCACAACAACTTCATCTTCTAATTGATAGCAAGAATTAGCTCTTCGTAAGCCAAATATACGTCCGTTTTTAGCTTCGTAATTAACATATAGGGTTCCGTTTTTTAAGTACGCTTTTTGTAATCCTTCTTCCTGCCCATTTACTAAATTACGCTCTTTTGCCAATTGCCCGTCCGGGTACCACTTTTTCTCCACGCCATTCATTTTGCCATTTACATACATGGCATCTTGCGCAAGTTGTCCGTTTTCCCACCACGATTTATAACTGCCTTCTAAGCGGTTGTCTTTAAAATGATATTCCACACGCAATGCTCCGCTTAAAGAAAACCGTTGCGCAATACCTTGTCTTTTTCCATCAATAAAACCCACCTTTTCTGCCAATTCTCCATTTTCATGTAAGGCTAACGAATAGCCATCGTAAGGTGAGTTTTTATAGTACCATGTTCCTTCTAACTGGTTAAGTTCTAACTCCTCTTTAAATTTGGTAACGTTCTCCACAATCAGTTCTTCTTCATTAACATGGGTTGTTGCAGTTGCATGTTTACAACTGTTCAAAGAAATGAATAGTAGCGAAACGATTAAGAAAAGAGAAGTGAATTTCATTTGTTTTAATATCCTTGGTACGGTCCGGCAAAAGCCAAATAAGAACCTGTTGTTGAATAAACTTCATTAATAATATGGTAGTGATATTCCTCTTCCCCATCAGTATATTGTGTTGTAGATGTGTGCCCACCAGAAGCATCTAAATCAGTAGGGTAATCTCCGGTAGCACTACATTTTCTTCCGTAAAGAAAAACGCCATCTAATAAAATACCTACTAGATTATCATCATCATCTGTAAATGCTTTAGGCTCTAAATGATAGTGATAGACCCCAGGACCAATATGCGCACCTGTCCAGTCTAAACTACCAGCAGCTTGATCCAATGCACCACCACCTTCTTGATCATTGAAAATTGAAGAACCACTTACTGCTATACCAATTGTATTCAATTGCGTTTCTACCGTGCTACCCCTTAAATTAGGAGTAGCATCTACACGAATAGTAGTCACATTGTTATTACTGGACATGATACTAGGAGTTTTATCAACGTCTGGTTCTTCTCTATATAGTGAATTTCCTACACCCCAATAAATTGTTTCGTGATCAGGTAAGTCAGTTGTTTCAATAACCACTTCAGATCCATCTAAATAAATAGTTACGGCATCAGTATTAAAAGCAGTATAAGCAGCATGTAACTCGGTTGCTATTTCATCATCATCAGAACTGTCTTCGTTTGCAATCTCATCAATTACACTGTCTTCTATGCTATCACTACTACATGCCACTAACGTGATAAACGCTAGCGTCAAAATCGAGGGAAATGAGGGAATTCTTTTCATACTATTTTTTTTCATAACAAGTAAATTTAAGATTGGATTTATGGGCATTACGAGTACAATACTAATAACTAGTTATATGTAAGATTTATAAATTCAGTGAATGGATTATAGATTTAAATGAAATTGTTGTTTGATCAAGAATTAAGAGCAACCAAATTCCTTTCTTAGTCAATATTCTTTTTAAAACTGGAGCTAAGAACATAATTTGCATTATAATTTTTGAATGCAAAATTTAATGTTTATTAAGGCCTATGTAATTCTTGATTTAATTTCGTCGCAATAGTTTTGGTTTTTTGTCTTAGATTTTTGGCGATCATCAATTGTCCTTTTGTCTGTAATAATCGATCTATGACCCCATTTTGATACTCTCTACTCACCAGCAAATCTGGATAATTAGATTGTATACCGTAGTTCTTAACACGCTGATAGCTATAACTGTTAGGTGGTAAAATTTCCATCAACGAAATATATTTTTCAATTTGGGGTTTTAACCGGTCTGAAATAATATCTTCAATTTTGCTTTGTTGATTATTGAAGCAATCTAGTTCATTTGGGTAGGCAGCAATCAGCTCTTTTAGCGTATCACTTTCAATAAATTCAAACTTACTTGTGGCATTTATTGAATTAATAGCTTCATTTCTTACAATAGTTCTTTCATAATTTAAATTGACAATTAATGACTTTGCCTCTTGTGTAAGTTCGTTGGGTTGATTACCTAAATAATTAATAGTGTTTTGTAGCATTTGAATACTCTTGGTATAGTCTACAATTGCACTATCTAACACCACTAAATTTGTATCTAACTCTTGACTTAAGCTTTTGTAAATTTTAACCTCTACGATTCTATTTTTTCTAATTTCATTTAGGTCATTAATTTTCCAAGCAATTAAGAGACCAAGTACGATGAGCACTATTTCGCCAAGGGCGTAAATGAAATATGTTTTAAACTTTTCTAATCGTATAAGCTTGTTTCTAACTTTTCTGAATAATACCATTGTCAGCTATCTTACTACAAGTCATTAGACTATGATTTTTAAAATAAAGCTTCACGATTTCTCATGAAGCTTTGGGCTAATTCAACAACTATTATCTGTTTAGGTAACTATTTACTGCTGCTGTTCTACTAGTAGCATGTGCATTAAGTCCGTTTATCGCATTTTGAAAATCTGCACTAGAATTCAAGAACGTATATCCTTCATTTTCAGAAGTGGCATAAGGTTCTACTAAAGCCGAATAACTAGCATATAACTCTTGAACGGTAGTTTCATTAAAAGCACCTTCAATAACTTCTTGTACGTATGTATCATATTTAGCTTGGTAAATAGCATCATTGTATAAATATGATATTAAAGGCCATTGTGATGCAGTCAAATCAGAAAAATCTAGTTCAGGGGCACCTTGTTGTTTGCCATATTGTAAAGCTTCATTATTATCCCATGGAATCCAATTTAGTTTACCCGTGTCTGGATTATTATACAAATAATAGTTGTGAGACATTCTTCCGTAGGTATCCCAATTTTGAATAACCGTATTGGTGGCCAAATATTTTAAATACACATCTGTATCAAGCACCGCATCTAAATTTGATCTCCAAGTTGCAGCATCTGTTGTTCTCGATGCATCATTAATAATATTTAAAAGACTCTCTACATCCGAAAAATCAGCTTCATCTTCATTTGTCTTTTTTACATACTCATCCTCATCGTAAGTACCTGCTGCGAAGGTTGCGGCATCACCATCTGGTTTATATAGATTACCATCGTTGTCAGAGAATTGTTCATCGATTACAGTATCGTCAACTTCTTCAACTAGCGTGTAAAGTCCAAAATAAATTGGTCCATCTCCATGATCAATATAAAGCGTGTAAAAAGCTGTGTTAGAAACTGCTAGCCCAGCACTGCGGAATACATCTGCAGCCACTTTTTCACGAAGCATAGATTTATCATCGTAGTTATTTTTTAGGCTTAATTTTTTAAAACCGTAAAAACGTTGATTATCAATTTGTGGATAATCATCTTCAAATTCATCAAAATCCAATTTAAGCGAAAGTTTCAAATTACCAGATTGCCAAGTAGATTGTAAACTGGAATTACCTTTGAAACGAACCCCTACTCTGTACCATTCCTTACCTTCATAAAATACTTCTGCCGGAACAAAAATAGGGTCCTCATCAGTTGATGTAATTGCGCCAGGCGCAGATTGTCCTGAACTACCGAAAGTACCGTAAAGCTCAGTCATGTTTTCAAGCATGCTATCCCAGCGAGCTTCAGTAATTACAATATCAAGGCGTTTTACGGCATTATCTTCAAATACTTCGTCAAAATCTGGGTCGGCGTCTTTACTATGTGTTGCCGTGGTCCAATCTGTTGCTTCAAAATCAGTATCATCAACTGTAGTACTTACTACATCTTCCTCTTCTATAATTTCATTTTCTACATCAACAGTATTGACGCTATCATCATCGCTACAAGCAATGAACGAAGTAATAAATAAGAAAAACAATATTTTTTGAACCGGAAAAGTAACCTTGATATTTTTAATACTCATCTGCTATTTTTTAAAGATTAAAAGACTTAGTTTCTTGGTCTTCCTTTTGGTTTAGGTGCATTATCAAACTCTTCTTCAGAAATATAACCATCTTCATTTGTATCGATTTCACTGAAATTTTCTTTCAATGGTCCTTTCACTTCTTCTTTAGAAAGTAAACCATCTTCGTCCTTATCCATTTCCTTTATTAATTTTGCATAAGTAGGTGGTTCTTTTCTTTCTCCTTTAGACTGTGCGTTCACAGCTATGGTTCCAAAAGCCACCATCATGGCAAATAATAATCCTGTTTTTAAAGTAATACGTTTCATATGTTTTATTTTTAATGATTAATAATTCGATTACAAAGGTGTAAGAAACTTGTATGCCATACGAGCCAATTAAGTGTTTACCGCTTACTTTTAAGTGAATGCTTTTTTATATACAGTGAGTTCTTTAAAATCACTGGTTGATAGGGCTGTTTATTGAATACGATTGAGATTTTATTCCTTTTATTTGCATCATGAACAGACATAAGAATTTTATATTTCATGTAGCCCTTTGGCTTTTAATTTGGGCAACAGCATGGATATTTAGCAGTAGTGATTTACAGTTTGTGAGTGAGAACGGAATGGCGTTAATCTTTCAAATAGTGGTTATCGCTATTCTCATTTATTATACGATACCACAATTATTATTGAAGAAAAAGTATATGTGGTTTACTTTGGTTTCTATAGCCACGGTATTTATCGTTACCCTAGTATTGTCCAATCTTGTATCAACGCCTAATTTAGGAATGAACCCTGATTTCGGACCAGGACCTGGTATTGGCTCAAGACCACATTTTGAGGACGGACCGCCTTTAGTCGCTAACCGAAGACCACCATCAAGGTTTTTTATCAATTTACTTCTAATAGCTATAGCTTATGCTATCGCTACGCTGGTAGAGTTATTTTTATTTGCACAGAAAAAGGAAGAAGAAATCATCATCAATAAAAATGAAGCCTTACAGACCGAATTAAAACTGTTAAAATCACAAATTAATCCGCATTTTCTGTTTAATGCACTGAATAATATTTATGCATTGTCCGCAATTGATTCAGGTAGAACACAGCAAAGTATTAGCTATTTGTCTGATATGCTCAGGTATGTATTATATGAATGCGAGCAAGAGATTGTACCACTCTATAAAGAAATAGATTACATTGAAAACTATATTAAACTGTTCTCTTTAAAAAGTAGTAAAATATACCCTATAACCACTACTTTCTCTATTGAGAACCAAAATGTAGAAATTGTACCCATGTTATTGATTCCTTTTTTGGAAAATGCTTTAAAGCACAGTAATATTGAAAAGATAAAAGGAACTTTTATTAACTTAAAAATTACTGCTACTTCAAACTTCATAGATTTTGAAATTGAGAATAGTAAACCTGAGGTTAAGATAATTAAAGATGATATTGGCGGTATAGGTATAGATAACGTTAAAAAACGATTGGCAATTTTGTATCCTGATCGTCATCATTTAACCATAAACAAAACATCGCAGGCATTTAAAGTAAACCTAAAATTACAGTTGCATGACTAGCATAAATTGTATTGTAGTAGATGATGAAGAGCTAGCACGCGCGTTACTTATCACATATGTTGAAAAGCTAGATTTTCTTAACTTGGTAGGTGAAGCTGAAAATCCGTTAGAAGCGTTACAGCTTATGAAAGAACATTCCGTTGATCTTTTGTTTTTAGATATTCAAATGCCAGAAATAAAGGGTACAGATTTTGCTAAAATGGTAAACGCAAATACTAAAATAATTTTCACGACTGCCTACTCTCAATATGCTCTGGAAGGTTATGAGTTAAATGCTGTTGACTACCTTTTAAAACCGATAACTTTTGAACGTTTTGTTACTGCTGTAAACAAAGTTAAGACGAATGTTTCAACTGAAAAATCGGATACAATAACTATTAAATCTGGCTATGATCTACACAAGGTAAAATATGACGATATCTTATACGTTGTCAGTGATAGCGAGTATGTTACCTTCCACATGGGAGATAAAAAGATTATTAGTAACCAACGTTTAAAGACATTAGAACAAGAACTGCCTAGTTCAATGTTTATGAGGGTTCATAGATCCTATATCATTAATAAAAATAGCGTTACCGGACTTAAAGGAAGAGATCTTTTGCTTTCAGATGTTGTAATTCCGGTTAGTGATTCTTACTATGACATGGTAAAAGAAGAATTGTTTTAGGCTCTTATAGTTCTTAAAAAAACAATTACAATATTTATACCATATAAATATCTAATTTTTAAGCACCTATGATTTCTATATCAAGATTGTGAATATCTATTGTATTTTTTGGCGTTGCAAACTATGACTAAGAAGTATATTTATCACCCCAAAAAAAACTAAAAAATATGAGTGCAACGTGGTACGAGTGTAAAATAAAATATAGAAAATTAGACGAAGCTTCAGGAATGTTGAAGGTAAAAACCGAACCTTTTTTGGTTGATGCCATTTCTTATACCGAAGCAGAAAGTAGAATTACCGAAGAAATGTCGGTATACTTGAGTGATACAGAAGAAATTAAAATCACAAACATAAAGGTTGCTAATTTTGCTGAAATTCATCCGTTCGAAAATTCAGATAGATGGTTTAAATCTAAAGTTTCTTTAATTGCTTTTGATGAAGAAAGTGGTAAAGAACGTAAAACCAACATGTATTTGTTAATACAGGCAAATGACGTTAAAGAAGCCTATGACAATACCATAAGTGTTATGAAAGATACTATAGGTGAATACTCCGTACCTTCCATATCAGAGTCCCCTATAATGGATGTTTTTCCATATTTTTCGGGAGAAGAAGATGATATGGCGCGTGTAGAGAAGTTCAATGTTTTGAAAGATTCAGTTCCGGCAGTTGCGAAAGTAATTGAAGAAGATCCTATAGAAGTAGAAACCGAGGCGGAAGCTGAAGTTTAAGCTCTATATACTCTAGGACTAATACCTTTTATTTTTTTAAAGGTTCTATTAAAATGTGATAGGCTTTCAAAGCCGCAATCAAAAGCTATAGCCTGTATAAGTTTGTCAGTAGTTGATAAATGCATACAGGCTTGTTCTATTCTAGCCAGGTTTAAAAAGGTAATAAAAGAATGACCGACTGCATTTTTAAACCAACGGCAAAAAGATTGTTCTACCATATTAACGTGCTCGGCCATCATAGTAACCGTTAACTTTTGATCTAAATTTTCAAGGATAAAACTTGTAACCGATTTAATTTTATGCTGAGTTTTGGAACTTGCTAAATGATGACGGTAAGTAGAGGACGAAAGATATTTCCTGTTCTGATCTTTACACAAAGTATCTAGAATCTCTATTAAAACAGATAATTGCTGCGGTTTTCCTAAATTTTCAAACAGGTTCAATAAGTGAATTGTTTTTTTGGGCGGATGTGTAAACTGAATTCCTCTTTCTGCATCAATATAAAGTTGATTGAATAGTTCACATTCCTTAAATGACTTAAATATATCCTTTGGAAACTGTATTATAATAGCCTCATGACTATTCTTTTTTGCTTGCTCTAATGATGTATAATTATGCGGAAGATTAGCCCCCAATAATACTAGGTCGTTAATGGCAAATGGTAGAATGCTATTGCCTACAAATCTGGTACCTCGTCCCTTTTTAATAAAAGTAAGTTCTAATTCCGGATGGTAGTGCCAGAAGGGTTTAAAATAATCTACTTCAAGTTTAAAGAAATGAAATGACTGCTTACTATTTAATAAGCCAATATTTTCTACTACTGGTTTCATATAACTTATATAAACTCTTCTAATTACTAAATTACATATTTTATGTTTAGATATGCATAGTATTGGTTAAAATACAAAAAGTGATTTGCTATTATCAAAGCTAGTTTTACAGAAACAATATCACGATTATGCAAAAACAAGAATTACTTGATAAAACCTATTCCTTATCAAAAAATCAAATCGATTTTTATCAAAAACACCGATTTATAAAATTGAAAAACGTTTTTGATAGCGATACAATTTCATTTTTTAATACTATTATATCTAAAAAAGTAAACGAATTAAATGCTGCTACTAAGCCATTAGAAAAAAGGGATACTTATGGAAAAGCCTTTATACAGCTATTTAATTTATGGAAAGAAGATGATAACATAAAAACATTTGTATTTTCTAAACGCCTTGCCCAAATAGCATCAAATTTATTACAAGTCGACGGGGTACGCCTATACCATGATCAGGCATTATTTAAAGAAGCCGGCGGAGGAATCACCCCTTGGCATGCCGATCAATATTATTGGCCATTACAAACAGATAAAACTGTTACAGCGTGGATTCCGTTACAAGCCACGCCATTGTCTATGGGTCCGCTTGAATTTAGTGCTGGTAGTCATGAAATTATGGAAGGTAGAGATTTATCTATTAGTGATGAGAGTGAAAAAGCAATTCAGAACAGATTAAAAGTAACTGATTTTAAACATGTTATAGAGCCGTTTGATGTTGGTGAAATTAGTTTTCACTCTGGCTGGGTCTTTCATCGTGCCGGTGCCAATACTACTAATGAGATGCGAAAAGTAATGACCATAATTTACATGGATAAGGATATGAAACTGCAAGAGCCAACTAATGATGGACAAAAAAATGATTGGGAAACATGGTGCCCTGGTGTAAAAATTGGTGAAACTGTAAATTCTCCGTTGAATCCTATTTTATATTAAATGGCTACTATTAATTATTTATATCCGCATTGGGGTAGCGAAAATTTAACAGCCAAAGAATTTATCGAGTTGGCAATTTTAAAGGGTTTTCAAGGTGTAGAAATGAATCTACCATATAATAAAACCTTTGAAAATGAATTATTCCATGAATTACAAAATATAAGAAAGCTACATCCAAATTTTATAGTTGTATTGCAACAAGTATTACCATTAAAAAATGAAACGGTTGAAGAATATATTTCTAATGTTTTAGATCAGTTGAAAAGAACTTTACCATATCAGCCCAACTTTATTAATTCTCATACAGGTAAAGACCATTATTCTTTTGATGAGAATTGTAAAGTAATTGAAGCTATTGAATCCTTTTCTTCGCAACATAAAATATCTATATACCATGAAATTCATAGAGGGCGCTTCACTTTTCATTCAACCACTACTCTAAGCTATTTACATAAATATCCAAAATTAAAATTAGTGGGCGATTTATCACATTGGTGCGTAACCTCAGAAAGTATGTTGCAGGATCAAGAACATATTCTTGAACAGGTATTTCCACGAATAATACATATTCATGCACGTGTGGGTTTTGAGCAATGCCCACAGGTAAATAATCCTTTTGCTCCAGAATGGGAAAAGCATTTAAATCAATTTATTATTTGGTGGCAAAGAATAATTAAACAACATGAAACATTGTCTAATTTTACTATAACACCAGAGTTTGGACCATTCCCGTATATGCAACAAGTCCCTTTTACTAAAGAACCGCTAGCTAATCAGCAAGAGATAAATATTGAAATGAAAAATTACCTAAAAAGAAATTTCACTTCAGTATAACTTTATCTCAAATTAAAAAGAGGACCTATTTGGTCCTCTTTTTAATTCTTAGCAGTTTAGAATTTACTTCATTAAAAGCACATTATTAATAACATGTACTACTCCGTTAGAAGCTTTTACGTTTCCTAAAACCACTTCTGTTTTATTTCCTTTTTCATCCTTTAAAATAATTTTATCTCCTGTAAGACTTGCGGTTATATCTTTACCGCCTACGGTTGTAAATGTATATTTTCCATTTGCACCTTTAACAGCGGCTACCAATTTATCGCTTGTTATTACACCAGAAACTACATGATATTGTAATATTTGAGTCAATAGTTCTTTATTCTCTGGTTTACCTAATTCTGCTATAGACATTTTCTTAGGCAATTTTTCGAACGCATTATTCGATGGTGCAAATACCGTATAACTGCCAGGTTCAGATAGCATTTTATCTAAATTGGCTGCTTTTACTGCAGAAACCAAAGTAGATAATTCTGCATTGTTACTAGCTACTGCAGTAATGCTTGTTGACATCAATTCTTTTTGTTTGGCTTCCTCTTTCATTTTTATTTCCTCAGCCTTAACGTTAGCTTCTTCCATGGCTACTTTTTCTTCCATGGCTTTTTTATCAGCATCTATTTTTGCTTGATCTTTACAAGAGCTCAACGCTAAAATCGCTATTCCAACAAATAATAAATTTTGGATTTTTCTTAGTTTCATAATTTTTAAAATTTACTCGATTACCGGAGATTAATTAATATGAGGCGTGCCTCGAATTTTTGTTTATTAAGACTCTGAACTTAGGTAAGCAAGAAGACCTTTATTTATTTACGTATTTAGTAATAGAAAGTTTTATCTAAATTAATTCTTGTTGCCATATCATAGATTAACTACTAGAATCCATCTACTACAATAGCTATTACAATTAAACAGGAACCATATCAGAATATGATCTTCTATCCCAATTTCGGTGTTTTGCTATACTTTTAACAAAATCAGCTGCACTATCATTGATGTGTATTGCTTTATCATCTTTATAATTAGAAGCAAAAGAGTTATCTAAAACTTTCTCACCTTCATCATCAACTGCAATTGCTTTACAATATTTAAATGTTTCATTAATGAATTTCAAATACTTACCATTTTTCAATAATGTATTTACAGATTTTTCTCCTCCAGGAATGTAGATTGCATCGAATAGTACACTTTCAGTAGTCGCAATTGCCGCATCTACTTTGTAATCCATATTTTGATCACATTTTATACTTCCACCATGTGGTGCAATAATCTTAACTACAGCTCCTTCTTTTTCCAGTTTGTCTTTAATAGATTTATAATTTTTCATACTAAACCCATCAGCCGCAAGCACCGCTATTTGTCTAGTTGCTATGCTTTCAAATTTTGTATTTGCCATGCTCAATGCCGCTGACTTTTCTAAATAAATTTTCTTTTTTCCAGGCTGATGTTTTTCAACGTCTGCATCTGCACCAATAGCCTGATTAATTGGTTGTTCTATTTTTTTTGGAATTTTGATACCCAAACCTTCAGAAACTGTTTTAGCTAAATCCGAATCAATTTGAGCAATTAACCATAGCATACGTTGTTTAATATGATCATGGTTACATTTCCCTAGTTCAAAAGTATATGCAGCTGCTATGTGCTCTTTTTCCCAATCGGCAAGACTTCTATAAAAAAGTGCTGGTTGCGAAAAGTGATCACTGAAACTTTCACTTCGGGTTCGAATCTTTCTAGCATCTATTCGTTCTTCATAAGAATGAAATGCACCTTCTGCCATTTTAGACAAATGTGGACATCCGCCACTTAAACTATTCGGAAAATAAGCTGTTTGCCCTTTAGGAATTTCCATTTGCATATGAGCATCGCGTTGATTGTTATGTGTATCTACAACCGGACGGTTAATGGGAATCTGATGGAAATTTGGGCTCCCTAAACGAGATAATTGCGTATCTCTGTAAGAGAATAATCTACCTTGTAGTAGTGGGTCGTTCGTAAAATCGATACCTGGAACGATATGTCCGGGTAAAAAGGCTACTTGTTCTGTTTCTGCAAAGAAGTTCTCAGGGTTTTTGTTTAAAGTCATTTTACCAATGATTTTAACCGGAACCATTTCTTCTGGAATCAATTTAGTAGGATCTAATAAATCGAAATCATATTTATGTTCATCGGCTTCAGGAACAATTTGTACGCCTAGCTCCCACTCTGGATATTGTCCAGCCTCAATTGCATCCCATAAATCTCTACGGTGAAAATCTGCATCTGCGCCATTAATCTTTACAGCTTCTTCCCATGTTACGGAGTGTACCCCTAAGGTCGGTTTCCAATGGAATTTCACAAAATGTGCTTCTCCTTTATCATTGATTAATCTAAAGGTATGAATCCCGAATCCTTCCATCATTCTAAGACTTCTTGGAATTGCCCTATCGCTCATTGCCCAAATATGATTGTGTAAAGTTTCTGTAGTCAATGATACAAAATCATAAAAAGTATCGTGAGCAGATGCAGCCTGTGGAATCTCCTTATTTGGTTCCGGTTTTACGGAATGAACTAAATCTGGGAACTTCATGGCATCCTGTATAAAGAAAATAGGCATGTTGTTACCTACCAAATCCCAGGTACCTTCTTGTGTATAGAATTTAACGGCAAAACCTCTAACATCTCTGGCTAGATCGGGTGAACCTTTAGATCCTGCAACGGTTGAAAATCGCACAAAAACAGGAGTTTTACGTGAAGTATCTGTAAAAATACCTGCTTTACTATATTCTTCTATACTTTCGTAAAGCTCAAAATATCCATGTGCGGCACTACCACGCGCATGTACAATTCGCTCTGGAATTCGTTCATGGTCAAAATTTGTTATTTTTTCACGTAAAAGAAAGTCTTCTAATAAGGTAGATCCGCGCTCTCCAGATTTAAGACTATTATTTGTATCATTTACTTTTAAACCCTGATTTGTTGTCAAGGCTTTATCGGTCATATCTTTCTGATAATTCTCTAAGT
Organism: Maribacter hydrothermalis; assembly: GCF_001913155.1. Classification (GTDB taxonomy): domain Bacteria; phylum Bacteroidota; class Bacteroidia; order Flavobacteriales; family Flavobacteriaceae; genus Maribacter; species Maribacter hydrothermalis. The sequence goes on along the minus strand of NZ_CP018760.1, from coordinate 4,067,622 downwards.
CTTTTTGTTTCGATGTATCGGTTATTTTATTCTTCATTTTATAGACGTTTTGATAAGATTGCCATAAAATTACTTGGAATAAAAAGGTATAATTAGCTGTGAAAAATGAAAAACAGACTCAAAAAGAAAATAACGCTGAGAAATATTTAAAATAGATTTAATTATAAGTGGTTGATTTACAAGGACTATATGAGGAAGCGAAAGCTAATGAAAAATAGAGATTTCTTCGATTAAGAATATCTAATTCCAAGGACTTTAAAGGTTCTATCTGTTTTTCCGATTTGAAGAACAGCCACATCATCTATTTTTTTAGAAATTAAAATTCTTGCGATAGGAGATAGAAATGAAATTTTATTTTCTGCAATATTTGCTTCGTCGACACCTACAATTTGAAAATCTTTAGGAGTTTTTGCATCACCTATCAATAAAGAGATAATAGCACCAAAACGAACTTCGTTCTTTGGTTGGTCAACTAAGCTTACAACCTTTGCAGAAGATATACGTTCATTTAATAATTGCAATTTGGCATTTATTAAATTGATGGCAATTCGTTGTTCTTTTTCATTCTCTAGATTCGTTGATTTTTTATCCATCATCAAGTTATCCTTTTCGTTCAAAAGTTGAAGTAAACCTTTATCGGTAACATAATTAGTTGCTCCCATGGGTAAGTCGGCCCTTGGCGCTACCATTGGTATTTCTTCCTGATCTTCTTCCTTTACAAATCCTCTACTCATAGAAATAATATTATACTGCAAATTAAAAGATGTCTTGCAATTGTATTGATGACATTCACCACAAGATTGTCTCAAAAAAGAAAGAATTGTTATAGTTTTTATGTATGCAGATATGAATAAAAAACTTAACAACAAGTCATATATAGTTTCTGTATATTTAGATACTTATTAATCACCAAACTACAACACTCATGAGTTCAAGAAGAAATTTTATAGAGAAATTATCCATAACAGCGGTAGGACTTCCGTTAGTATATAATCCTACTCAATTGTTCGCCAGTTCAACAGAATCCTATGACGGACCCATTTTAAGGGTTGCCATTATGGGCTTGGGAAGCTATGGTACACGAGTTGCCGAAGCTATGGAAGCTTGTAAAAGAGCCAAATTAGTTGGTGTAATCAGTGGAACTCCTTCAAAGATTAAAAAGTGGCAATCAAAATATAACATACCCGAGAAGAACTGCTATAATTACGAAAATTTTGATGCAGTAAAAGACAATCCCGATATCGACGCCGTTTATGTAATAACTCCTAACGGTTTACATAAAGATCAATCCATACGAGTTGCGAAAGCAGGGAAACATGTTATCTGTGAGAAGCCAATGGGTGTTAATGCAGCAGAAGGGCAAGCGATGGTAGACGCTTGTAAAGCTGAAAATGTAAAACTATTAATTGGCTATAGAATGCATTTTGAACCTAAAACAGTTGCTGTTATTCAAATGCGAAAAGACGGAGTTTTCGGTGATACCAAGTTCTTTCAAGGGCAGTCAGGATTCACTATTGGAGACCCAACCCAATGGCGATTAAACAAAGAACTGTCCGGTGGTGGCGCTATGATGGATATTGGTATTTATTCCATCAACGGAGCACGGTATATGTTAGGCGAAGAACCAATTTGGGTAACCGCACAAGAAACAAAAACAGACCCAATTAAATTTAAAGAAGGAATTGATGAAACCATACAATTTCAAATGGGTTTCCCCAGTGGTGCCGTCGCTAATTGTCTATCCACGTATAGTATGAATTATTTAGATCGCTTTTTTATGACTGGATCTAAAGGGTTTGTAGAAATGCAACCATCTACAGGGTACGGACCCATTGAAGGCAAAACACATGAAGGTAAATTAACGCAACCACATATAACACATCAAACTTTACAAATGGATGGAATGGCGGCTTTACTATTTGAAGGCGTTCAACCTATTGTTCCCGTTGATGGTGAAGAAGGGGTTAAAGACATGAAAATAATTGATGCTATTTTCTTGGCAGCTAAAACTGGGGAAAAAGTGATGTTATAAAAAATATATTGACCTTAATATTCCATAAGTTCAATTGAACGAAAATCTATTGGGTGGCTGTTAGACTGTAAGGAAACATAGCCACCTTTTACTTTGGTATCATCGCCATTCATTAGTGATTTTGCAGTTTCATTTTCGGGATTATATGTAGGATTAGAATAACTTAAAATTTCTTCTCCATTAACATAGTGGGTTATTACTCCGTCATTCACCTCTATTTCAGCAGTTACCCATTGGTCACCGTGAAACGTTTTTGCAATATCAGCGGCAATACAAGTGGTCGTGTTCCTTTCTCCATTATATTCAACGAACATACCATTGGTACAAGCGGCACCCAAAGGGCGATCTTCTGTACCGTTACCACCATGAAAATTATATTCTAAACAAACCGGAAAAGCTTGATCCAATTTTTGAGTAGCTGGAGGCTGACCATGAAATTGTATTCCGCTATCACGATAGCCCCAAGTTGGTGCGCCAGATGCCGTTTCACCAACAAATCTGTAAACCACTTTCAATCGATAATTGGTCAAGTATTTATCAAAATAAACAGTACCGAATCTGTCTTTGAATTCCGGTCCGTACGCATCATAACGAATTTTTAAAATACTATCTTCCACCCGTAACGTATTCCCAAAGTTTTCGCCTAATTCATGTCCTGGAATTTTTATAGTCCATCCCGTTAAATCAGAACCGTTAAATATAGAAGTCCATTTTGGCTGATTAATATCAGTTTTAATTTCTGTATTACTTTCTGAATTTTCTTTCTTTTGCTTATTCCCACAAGATATTATTAGAACAGAAATAATGATTGAAAAAACTAAAATTGAAGAATAATGTAATTTCATTTTTAGATAGGTTTAAAAGTCAGACTTAAATGTACTGAAAAATATAGAAGAATAATTGGGCCTATGTGTTCAAAACTGAATACTGTAATCTTAAGAATTCAATGAATTATCATTTATGTATTCTAAGAATCTAGGTTTATATTGTTCAGATACCGTAATACGTTGTTTGTTGATAATAATTTGGCTACGCTCAACCACTTCAACATATTTTAGAGATACTATAAAAGATCTATGCACGCGCATAAAATTAGATGCTGGTAATTCTTCTTCTAAGCTTTTAAGGCTCATCAATGTTAAAATTGGTTTAGGGTTGTCTTTCAACCAAATTTTTATATAATCCTTTAAGCCTTCAAAATACAATACATCGGCAAGTTTAATACGAAGTTGTTTATATTCAGACTTTACAAATAAAAATTCTTTCTCTTCAGAAACTACAGGAGTATTGGTGGTTGCCCCAGCTCTAAGTAATGAAAACCAAGCCAAAGCTTTATTTGCTGCGGTTAAAAATTCAGCATAATCAAAAGGTTTAAGTAAATAGTCTAAAGCCTCTACTTTAAAGCCTTCTAACGCGTATTGGTCAAAGGCTGTAGTGAATATCACTCGAGACTGCTTCGGTAACATTTTGGAAAATTCCAGTCCTGTTAAATCGGGCATCTGAATATCCAAAAATAGTAAATCAACTTTTTCGGTATTTAAAAACTGCATGGCTTCTATGGCGCTATTGCATTTCTTTTTCAATGTTAAATACGGAGTTTTCTCCACATAACTTTCCACTAAATTTACGGCCATAGGCTCATCGTCGACAATCATACAGGTAATCTGAACAGCTTCCATATTACGTTTCAATTTTTAAGTAAACCGAATAAATACCATCTTTAATTTTTTGTTGAAATTGATGTTTACTGGGGTACAATAATTCTAATCTTTTTTCCAAGTTAGGCAATCCAATACCAGAACCACTTTTATCAGAAATTTGTTTAGGAAAGTTGTAGTTCTCAATTTGAAAAATAACGCTGTTTTCTTTCGTAATCATATCGATTGAAATTACACTCTCCTTACTTGCAGAAACACCATGTTTAAAAGCATTTTCAATTAATGAAATAAACAATAACGGTGAAATTTTAAGATTAGGCTCACTAATTGGAAAACTAGATTCTACAGTAGTCTTATCCGTTAAGCGCAGTTTCATTAGCTCAATATACTTGCGCATAAACTCTATCTCTTTTGAAAGCGGAACTAATTCTGTACTTGTTTCATATAACAAATACCGCATTAGTTTACCTAGACTATGAATGGTAGATTTCGCCTTATCAGGGGAGATATCTACCAATGAATAAATGTTATTTAAAGAATTAAAAAAGAAATGTGGTTGTAACTGATATCTCAGGTGTTGCAATTCTGTTTGTAACTTAAAGTTATCTGCCTCTTTTTTTTCTGCCTCTGTTTTTACCCATCTCTTTGTTGACTTAATAGCGATAGAAAATAATACGGGAGCTGCATAAGACAACATTTGTACGTATAAGAATAGCTTAAATGGAGGTCCTTCTCTATTTTCATCTTGCGGTCTATTTTTTATCAAATCTGCAAAGTAATTAGCTTCAATAAATTCTTTGAGTAGAATAAAAAGACCGATTAAGCCAAGGTTGATAATAATAAAAGCTAGTGTCTTTTTAGAGAATAGAAATTTATCTATTATTACGAAAAAGTTCAAATAAAATATCATTGCATAGAAGAACATAGGAATCAAGAAATGGGCAATTAATCGATTATTGTCCAAATCTTGTCCGTATGATAAAACAAACGGAATGCTGAACAGCACCAACCAAATAAGAAGGTGCTGAACAAATATGATATTTTTGTTTTTATACATAATTACTTATTCGTAGCGTAATGCCGTAATCGGATCTAATGCCGATGCTTTTTTAGCCGGATACCATCCAAAGAAAATTCCGGTAACCGCACAAACGGCAAATGATATAATTATAGAATACATGGCAACACTAGTTGGCCAATGTAAGAACTTTTCTATGAAAACGGTAGCGCTTAACCCTAAGATTACCCCTAGGAGTCCGCCTGTAATACTAATTAAAATAGCTTCTATTAAGAATTGAAGTAGAATGTCAGAACCTTTACCGCCTACCGCCATACGTAAACCAATTTCTTTAGTTCGCTCTTTTACAGATACGTACATGATATTCATAATACCTATACCACCTATTAATAATGAAATACTTGCCACAGCAACTAATAGTATCGTTAGCATTTCACTGGTGGAACTAAAGGTAGATATTAATTCTTCCATAGAACGTACAGAAAAATCATCATCTTCGTTGTCCATCAACTTATGCTCTGCACGTAAAATATCAGTCACTTCAATAACCGCATCGGGAGCATCGTCTTCACTAACTGCCGATGCCATAATCTGATTTAAATAATCAATAGCCAAAATACGTTTTTGAACGGTTGTGTAAGGAGCAATTACCACATCATCTTGATCTTGACCAAAGGTGTTTTCTCCTTTTTCCTCTAAAACTCCAATAACCTTAAACGGAATATTATCAAAACGAATCATTTGTCCAACAGGATCTTGCCCATCAGGAAAAACATTGTCAACCACTGTTTGTCCAAGCACTACCACTTTAGAAGCAGATTTTACTTCGGCATCGGTAAACATACTACCACTTTGTAGCCCCACAACTTTAATCTCTAAATATTCTGGGTTAACGCCGTAGATTGTGCTGGGCCAGTTGTTCGCACCGCTAATCACCTGTCCACCACCATTAACTACGGGAGTAATATAGCTTAAAAGCGTAGATTTCTCCTTTATTGTTTCGTAGTTATCTAACGTAAGTGTTTGCACATCGCCACCACTACCCCTTGCAGGTCCTCTGTCATCAGTTCCAGGTCTTATGGTGATCATATTAGAACCCATACTAGAAATAGTACTTCTAATACTTTCTTTTGATCCTTCACCAATAGCCAACATAGCAATAACCGATGCTACACCGATAATAATACCTAACATGGTCAGCAATGTTCTCACTTTATTAAGAACAATGGCTTTATATGCGATTTTAAGTAGATTTAATATTCTCATAATTAATCTTTTTCTTGTGGCAATTTCGCCAATTCGTCTGCTGCAGATAATACTTTATGATTCTTATAATCCTGTATGATATCTCCATCTTTTAATACGATGGTTCTGCTGCTAAATGTTGCTATATCTGGCTCATGAGTTACAAAAGTAATCGTAATTCCCTTTTTGTTTAATTCTTGAAACAAGGACATAATTTCATAGGATGTTCTTGTATCTAAATTTCCCGTAGCCTCATCCGCTAATATCATTACAGGGTTGTTTACTAATGATCTCGCAATAGCCACACGCTGTTGTTGACCACCGGAAAGTTGAGACGGAGTGTGATGCAATCTATCTCCCAATCCAACCATTTCAAGCGCTTTTACGGCACGTTCCCTCCGTTCTTCCGTAGATACCTTACTGTTGTATAACAAAGGCAGCTCAACGTTTTCAATTGCAGATGTTCTTGCTAGTAAATTGTAAGATTGAAAAATGAACCCTATTTTTTCATTTCTAATAGTTGCCAATTGATTTCTACTCAAATCTTTCATACTAACACCATCGATCTCATAACTGCCCGAAGTAGGTTGGTCTAAGCAACCAAGAATGTTAAGCATGGTACTTTTACCAGAACCACTAGAACCCATGATGGTTACAAACTCACCTTCTTTAATGGTAAATGAAATTCCGCGTAAGGCATGAACCGTTTCGGTACCCATGGTAAACTCACGTGTTAAGTCCTGTATTTTTATAATTTCTTTACTCATAATCTTATTTTTTTCCTGGTGGTTTTGGCATGAACGGACTCTCTTCAGAACCACCTGCTGGACCAGATAATGTAGTTTCCGATTTTAAACTATAAACCAGTTTATCCCCAGCGCTGATACCACTTAGAATTTGAACATTAACGCCATCACTTGCACCTAATTCTACTTTTTTAGGAGAAATAGCTCCGTTAGATTCCAATACCCAAATTAGAGTAGCATCATCTTCCTCAGCCATTGGTCCACCTTCCGGACGTTCAACCGTTAAATTTTCTTGTTCGTTATATGCCATCATTTCTGGTGGAGAAGGTTTAAAATTGATAGCCTTAGCCTCTACAGATAATACATCTTTTAATTCTAAGGTGTATATTGAAATAGTAGCCGTTAGTCCCGGCTTCAATCTCAAATCAGGATTATCAGCCTTTATAACAACAGTATAGGTAACTACATTAGATGTAATCGTTGGGTCTAATCTTACCTGCGTTACTTCACCTTCAAATTCTTGCCCTTGGTACGCATCAACCGTAAAACTTACACGTTGTCCTTCTTTTACAACTCCTATATCCGCTTCATCAACATCTGCTTCTACCTGCATTTCTTTTAAATCTTGGGCAATGGTAAACAAGGTAGGTGTACTGTAACTGGCAGCAACTGTCTGCCCCTCATCTATATCTCTCGATAATACTACCCCATCAATTGGAGAGTAAATATTGGCATACCCCAAATTTGTTCTTGCTTGTTGAAGATCAGATAAACGCTGAGTAACCGTTCCCTTAGCGGTTTCATAATTATAAAAAGCATCATCAAAATCTGATTTACTGATTACCTGATTGTCATACAACGTCTTTTGCCTCTCGTAAATAGTTTGCAAATAATTACGATTACTTATCGCATTATCATATGATGCTTGTGCCTGCGTGGCCGCAGCTCTAAGATTGGTCTTATCCAATTCTGCAATAAGCTGACCTTCTGTTACCTCACTGTTATAGTCTACATATATTTTTTCTACAACTCCAGACACCTGTGTACCAACATCTACTTGGTTTATTGGTTCTATAGTTCCGGTTGCAGTGACCATTGTGGTTACATTAGCTTTTTTTGCAGCTACTGTTTTTGCTTCAATGATAATAGCATCGTCGCCTTTCAGAAAAAAGAATGCAGTAATAGCAAGTGCGACTAAAACTAAGACGCTTATTATGATGGTTTTTTTATTTTTCATAACTGTATTAATTAAAGTTTGATATCGTTTCCTTGATAAAATTGTAATAATTGATGGTATAAAATATTTAAGTATTTAGATTGTATGTAATTCTGTTGCGCATTGGTAAATGTATTCTGACTTACCACTAAATCTGTAGTACTTAAATCTCCCAACTCATATCTCTTTTGCGCAAGGTCATAAGATTGTTCAGCAGCACTTTGTGATGTTTCTGCTGCTACTAATTGTTCTTGGGAAGAAAGTGCATATTGATACGCCGTTTCTACCTTTTTAATAACTTCTTTTTCAACCGTTTGCTTTTGCAATGCTGCTTTTTCTATATTGAAAGTGGCAATTTGTACGGCAGACTTAGTTTTATTTCTATTAAAAATGGGAATGTTTAAACTTAAACCAAGTCGCTGGTTAAAATTGACATCTAGTTGATCATAAAAAGTGTTGTCGCTTATACTTGTATACCCAGAACCAAGACTACCTGTTAATGATAAAGTAGGTAAATACCCGCCTTTAGCTATATCTAGTTCCTTTTCGTTAATTAGAATATTAGTTTGACTAGCTTCTACTTCTGGTAAATAAGCTAAGGCATTTGTATAAATGATTTCTTTATTAAGCTCTAGGTTAATTAAATCTTCATTTTCATCAACTGATTCAATTTGCAAATCTTCTAAAGGAGATAATTCCAACAACTGCTTTAGGTCTATAATATTAAGCTCATAATCATTTTTTGCAGCAATAACATTATACTTGTTAGTGGCTGCTTGACTTTGTGCTTCTGTATAATCGCTCAATGCAATAGTACCAGCATCTAATCTAGATTTTGCACGAAGCACCTCTTTTTCAGAAGCGTTTAAATTGTTTTCTGCAATGGTAATACCTTCTTTGCTATATAAAGTTTGTAGATAAGACTCTAAGATGCTTATAACAATATTGTTTTTAGCTTCTTGCGCCAATAAACTATTCTGCTCAATTAAAAGCTTATTTTGCTTTACTTGATTACTCAGTTGATTTCCCTGAAAGAGCGTCATGGAGCTATTGATACCTAAGTTTGTACTATGAATCTGATCGGAAACATAATCACTGGTAATGGGGTCAATAGTAGTACCACTAGAGAAATTTTGGGAAGCACTACCAAATAGATTCGGTAGTTTGGCAGATTTAGCCGTTTTATAATCTACCTCAGAAATGCTAGTGTTTATTTCAGCATCTTTTACGGTGATATTGTTTTCTATAGCATAAGAAATACAATCTTCTAAAGACCATATTTTTGATTCTGCTTGGGTTTCAACTTCTTGCGAAAAACCAAAGTGAGCAAATAAGATGCCTGCTATGATTATGATTTGTTTCATTTAAAGCGTGTTTTTAATTAACACTCCAAAAATGAAACTTTATACTACCTTAATAAAAAGGAATAGAAGTATGTGTGATTTATTTATGTAGAAAGTAGAATTTTATCGACGAGAATTTTTGGTAATTGCTGTTCTAGACAGCAATTACCATTATTCATTTAGTTCAATTGTGCCTGTTGTTTAACTGCATTAAATTGCTGCTGAAGATCCTTTAGTCTCTCCACTTCTTCATTGCCAGGTATTTTATCTGCACCGCCAACAATGTAAGATAAGTATGCTATTTGTGGCACCAGCATTTGCTGCGGATATGCGCCTTCATCATTCTTAATGGCTTTTAAAACAGTTTCTAACGACGCTTTCTTATCCCCATTACTTTTCTTAATTTCAGCCTCTAATTCCGACTGAAATTTTCTGGCTTCGGTCAATAAGGCCAGTACTTTGTTTTCAAAAGCTATATGCTCGGTTATGATTGTTTCGTCAATGCCTTCCTCAGCTAATCGTGGATCCACCAAAATTTCAAAAGGTTGCTCAAAAGTTTCTTTACCAACGGTTAATTTTGCGGTATATGTACCCGGGGGTACCATAGGTCCATTTTTATAACTTCTAGATTCCTTGTCGTTCCAGGCTCCCTTTTGAAGCATATCCCATTGAAATCTATTTAAACCTTTCTTGGTTTCTAGTTTCGTATCAAAATAGCTGAAAGACATGCTAAGACCCATATTTTCCACTTCTTCTTTAGTAGATTTAACTTTGGTCGAATCACTTATTATGGTAGCTATAGTTTGCTTGTTGGCATTAAGTATTTCTAACTGAACTTCATTTTTACCTTCTTTTGGTAGATAGTAATCTATTAACACTCCGGTTGAAGGATAATTTGGAAAATCGCCTGAACCCCTTGGCGAACGATATCTAATCGTATTATCGGGTTGAAATAAAACAGGTGTTTCATTTAAGGATGCTATTGCCGGGTTTCTTAATGAAGTAATATTATCCAATACCCAGAATCCGCGTCCCATTGTACTTAAAACCAAATCTCCTCTATTAATGATAATATCTGTAATTGGAGTTACAGGTAAATTCTGTTGAAAAGATTCCCATTTTTGTCCGTCATTAAAAGAAACGAACATACCGTATTCTGTACCTGCATATAAAAGTCCCGCTATTTTTGGGTCTTCACGTAAAACCTTACTGGTATAGTCAGACGGAATTCCGTTAGTCAATAACTCCCATGTTTTACCGTAATCTTCGGTTTTGTAAAAATAAGGAGTAGGATCACCCAGTAAATGTCCATCAACAGATATATAGGCTTTCGCTGGATTAAATTGAGATGGTTCAATTGATTCTACCCTACCTCCTTTTAGCATTTTCTTCGGCGTTACGTTCGTCCAAGTTTGTCCGCCATCTTGGGTTAGAGAAACCACTCCGTCATTGGAACCTGTCCAGATAAGGTCTTTCTTAATTTTCGATTCTCGGATGGAATAAATAGTACTGTAGTATTCTTCACCCGTAATATCCCTAGTAATTGGGCTACCTGAAGGAACTTGCTTATCGGCTTCAAAAGCAGTTAAATCTGGAGAAATTGTTTCCCATATGACTCCGTCGTTCCTAGTTTTATGTACAAATTGCGATCCCATATAAACCACATCTGGATCATGTGGTGAAACATGAACAGGAGCTACACGTTGAAAACGATATTTTAAATCTTTAGGATTGTGACCGTAGATATTAGAGGCCCCGATAGAATACTCCCGATCAACACCAGTAATTTTATTATAGACACTAAAACGGCCTTTACAATTGTTATAAACGATATTATGATTGCCAGGTTTCGGTATGGACGGACCGGTTTCGCAGCCGCCAACTTCAATCATAACTTGAATACCTTGAGCCGAAGTGCCGCTAGGCGCAGAACTTGGAATGGCAATGGTTGTATTATCTTGTTGTGCACCATAAATCCAATATGGGTATTGATCATCTACCGCTACTTGATATATTTCTGCTGTAGGCTGATTGAATTGTGAAGACCATGTTTTACCACCATTGTGAGAAACATTTGCACCGCCATCGTTACATTGAATTAACAAATCTGGATTATTCGGGTTTAACCAAATATCATGATTATCGCCATGAGGCACCGACATCGTTTTCCATGATTTACCACCATCTTTAGATTTCAATAACGGATTAGCATTGGAATACACAATATCAGGATTTGTTGGGTCTAATTCTATGTTAGTGTAGTAAAACGGTCGGTTGACCAAGCCTTTGTTACTTGAAGTTTGTACGAAAGATTTTCCTTGGTCTACAGATTTATATACACCACCTTCATCACCAGGTGCTTCAATAACAGCATACAGAATACTGGAGTCAACGGCAGATACGGCCAAATCTATTTTCCCGATTAATCCTTTGGGTAAACCAGTTTCTAATTTTATCCAATCTTTACCTCCATTTACAGATTTGTAAATTCCACCTTCACTATTTTCTCCACCGGAAATAATGGTCCAAGGTGTACGTTGGGCTTTCCATGCAGCGGCGTAAACTACATTTGGGTTACCGGGTAACAATTCTAAATCTGCGAATCCGGTTGTGTTAGAAATATGCAGCATTTTTTCCCATGTAGTTCCACCGTCAATGGTTTTATAGATTCCACGTTCCTCGTTTGCCTTAAAGGCATTTCCTATAGCCGCTACCCAAACAATATTACTGTTAGTGGGGTCTATTTCAACGGCACCTATTTGACCAGCATTCTCTAGTCCAATATGATTCCATGTTTTTCCCCCATCAATAGATTTGTAAACACCTTTTCCGCTAATAATATTACTTCTTAAACCGTCAGAGCCTGTACCTACATACACAATGTTAGGGTCATTAAGGGCAACTTCAATAGCTCCGATAGAAGGCGTATCAAAGAATCCGTCGGAAACATTATTCCAAGTGGTTCCGTAATCATCGGTTTTCCAAACTCCAGCACCTGAGGCACCTAAATAAAAAGTACCAGGCAAAACAGGCGTTCCTGTTACCGTTGTAACACGTCCGCCCCTTTGTGGACCTACTGTACGATATTGAAAAGCTGAAAAATCTTGCGAAAAAAGTGTTGTAGAGAATAAAATAAAGGTTAAAAAAGCGAGATTGGTTACAAATTTTTTCATGTTAAGGTTGAATTAAGTTTAGTCAGAACCTAAAGTTAATTAAACCCACAATGATAGCATAAAGTTAATGCCGTTTTTACAGTAATATTATTTATTTACTAAAACTATAAACTTTTAAATTTTCCCGTTTATGGTTAATTTATTAAAAAAACAGTTTTAGCAAGGATAAAATATTTACACCTACCAGTCTATTGGAAAATAATCCTTTAAAAATTTACCACACCAATGTTTTCCCGTATTTATACCATCAAATAATGGATCCATAACCCTAGCCGCACCATCAACAATATCTAAAGGTGGTTGAAAATCATGTACTTCTTGTTTCTTTTTGGCCAATTCAGCAGGATCTTCATCAGTAACCCATCCTGTATCAACGGCATTCATGAAAATTCCGTCTTTCGCTAATTCTCCTGCAGCGGTATGTGTCAACATGTTTAATGCAGCTTTTGCCATGTTGGTATGTGGGTGACGAGATTCTTTAAAGAAACGGTGGAATTTACCTTCCATGGCAGTTACATTAATAATATGCTTTTGACCTGTGTTTTCTTTCTTCATTAATTCAGCCAAACGATTGCAAAGCACGAACGGAGCAACAGAATTTACTAACTGAACCTCAATCATTTCAGTTGTTTCTATTTCACCTAACTTTAAACGCCAGCTGTTCGTTTTACGTAAATCTACCTGTTGCAAATCTGCATCAAGCTCTCCTGTTGGGAAAACCTCTTGCGCAACCAATGCATTATCAAAACTATAAGGTATTTGAGATAATTTCGCAGAGGCGCGTAAACCAATTCCAGGCTCTGGACCGTGCCATGTTACTGGCATATTCTGGTTTGGAGAAGCTTTAGTACTAAATGCTTTTAATTCATTTAGACAATTTTCATGGTCACTAAGCACCATTTGTGCAAACTTAGGTAATGAAGCTATTTCTTTTTCTTCATTTTCCATTAGGTGATGATAAAAACCAGCTGGTCTACGAACGGTTTGTGCAGCATTATTAATTAGAATATCAAGTTTGTCATATTGCTGTTCTATAAAATTGCAGAAAATTTCAACACTAGGAATATGGCGTAAATCTAGTCCGTGAATTTTTAATCGGTGTCCCCACTCCATAAAATCTTCCTCCTTAGAAAAGCGGAGGGCTGAATCTACAGGAAAACGTGTGGTTGCAATAACCGTTGCCCCGCCACGAAGTAACATTAGTGTAATATGATAACCAATTTTTAAACGAGATCCAGTAACAACCGCAACTTGTCCCTTTACATTGGCATTCTGAAATCTTTTGGCATAATTAAAATCACCACAATCGGTACACATGGTATCGTAAAAGTGGTGTAGCTGTGTAAACTCTGTCTTACATACGTAACAATTACGTGGCGTAGTAAGTTCAGGTAAATCTTTGCTTTCTAATACAGCAGCGGATAATAATTTAGGCGCAACAAAAACATGTGCTTCACGAGCACTTCGTATTCCTGTTTCTTTACGTGCATGTTTATCACGAACCGCTTGCTTTCTTTTTTCGTTGCGCTTGGCATCTTTAACACGCTTGGCAAATTCTTGTTTGTTTGGACGGGATAATTGACCTGCAACTTTAATTAAGGCAATTCGTCTATCTTCAGGAATTTCGAATATTTGGTTGGTATCGGTCACCAAACGATTTAAAATTTCAATACAACTTTCAATCTCGTTTAAATCGATTTCAGTTTCATTCTCTTGTTGTTTATCCTTCATGATACTACCTTAAAAAGGGCAAAAATACTAACTATGATTAAAGTACGGTAATACGGACTTTTTTCTTTTTTAATCGGGAATTGTTTAACTCACTCACAAGTTTAACTGATTTACTTTTAGGTACAGCAACAAAAGCGCAATCTTGCTTTAGTTCAATAGCACCTAATTGTTCTTTTATTAATCCGCCTTGCTTAAAGAAAAGTCCCGCAATATCACCTTTAGATATTTTATCTTTTCTTCCGCCAGAAATAAATAAGGTTTCCCAAAAAGGGTCTCCTAACCTATTAGTTTTACCAATGTTTATAGGTTTAGACTTCTTTATAAAAGGAGGTAAAGATTCTTTATCCCATTGTAAAACATAGGCAGTTCCCGTTTCATTTACACGAGCAGTTCTACCATTACGATGCGTAAATTCTTCAATACGATGCGGTAATTCGTAATGAATTATAAATTTTAATTCAGGTATATCAATTCCCCTTGCAGCTAAATCTGTAGCAACCAAAATACGACTACTACCATTTCTAAATTTGATTAAAGCACGCTCTCGGTCTTTCTGTTCCATACCGCCAGAAAAGCACTCATGCCGAATACGTTGCTGACTTAAATAGTCACTAACGCTATCAATACTATCCTTAAAATTACAAAAGATAATACCTGGTTCTTCACCAATATATTTCAATAATTGCACAAGTGTTTTCAACTTATCTTTGTCTTCAGAAATAACGGTGCTAATTGTAAGCTGTGGTGGGGTATCTTTCTTAAGAAAATTGACACGCTTCGGGTTTTCCAGCCCCACAAACTTCGGAATCTTAAAACCTTCAGTCGCCGAAGTTAGAATTCGTTTTGTAAGATTTGGTAATTCTGCTAGAATTTCACTCATCTCCTCTTCAAAACCCACTTCTAAAGACTTATCAAATTCATCAAGAATCAATGTTTTAATATGCTCTTTGGTAAAACGATTTGCCATAAAATGGTCAAGAATTCTACCAGGAGTGCCAATTAAAATTGCAGGAGTATGTTTTAGCTCTATCTTATCTTTAGACATCGCCCTACCTCCATAAATGGCATTCACTTTAAAACCAGTACCCATATTACGGATCACCTGTTCTATTTGAATTGCCAATTCTCTAGAAGGTACTAAAATTAAAGCCTGAACTTCAGGATTGTTATGGTCTAAAAATTCAAAAACCGGTAATAGAAAAGCTAATGTTTTTCCAGTACCGGTTGGAGATAATATAATTGTATTGTTTGATGAAGAGATGCTGTCTAATGCACTCTCTTGCATTGGATTCAACGCATCAATATTCAATTTCGATAAAATCTCTTCTTGATTTTTCATGCGTATTCTTAAACTATTAATTTATATTCGATTATGCCTCTTGAAGGTCACGTTTCGATTTTCTATACAGATAATTTGGGAATATACTTCTTTTCGCAAATCTGTTCAACTTATTAGAATTGACCATTTTTTGAAAAATAGGTTTTGTAACTCCAAAATATTCATAAGTAGCACCATCAACGAATGTCACTTCTAATACTAAACCATTATGTTGAAAATCGGCAACACCAGAGTTAATAGACTCGTTATATACCTCTTTATTCGCTTCTTTAGTTTCAGGGGCAATACTTACTAAAAAATGGTATCCGTCAATGATACGACGACTTTGAACTTCCGCTTCTTCTCGTTTTTCATCTCCTTCTTGAAACTTATCTGGGTGCCATTCTTTTACCAAATTTCTATAGGTAGATTTAAGGTCTTTTAATTCAATTTCTTTCTCAACCCCGAAGAGTTTTTTGTATTCATTGATACGTTTCATAATACTACTTTTTTGCGGGTGCAAAACTACATCTTTATTTTGACGTAGAAGCTTGAAAATGAGTAATAAAAAAGCCCTTCATTTCTGAAGAGCTTTTTCTTAAACTTGAATGTATATATCTTAGATAACTCTTACGTTCACTGCGTTTAATCCTTTGTTACCTTCTTTTAGTTCAAATTCAACTTCATCGCCTTCACGAATTTCGTCGATTAATCCAGAAATGTGTACAAAGTGGTCTTTTTCAACACCTTCTTCAGTGATAAAACCGAAACCTTTTGTGTCGTTGAAAAATTTTACTGTTCCTTTACTCATTGTAATGTAATTTAATTTATAATACTTATTTAGTAAGCAAAGATGGCGCCAATAGTTGACAAACAGCTTTTAAAGTGTCTTAATATCCATTTTTTGTGAATACTTTAAGAATTTATTGCCGTTTTAGACTATATAAGAGTGATTCTCACTTTTTTTGAGCAGCTAGCCACTTCATAATTGTCACATTTTCACCATTTAATAAGACTGGTTTATTATCAAAATCAAAGTTGGCATTATTAGCGTGACTGTATATCCAAGACCAGTGTCCTGGAAAATAATAATTTTCACCACCATAAAATCCGGTTAAATCAATAACATGGTCATAATAGGAGAAATGTACATTAGGTGCTTTAGCATTTATCAGTCTATTATATAACGGTACAACAGTTTCATCTGGTATTGTCGTTGTATCGTCCCTAGAATGTACAAACCAAATTGGTACATTGTTAATTCGTTTTACTTGTTCATCGGTTATATATTGGTTTTGATAAGCCAAAGCACTGATATATCCTGCTGCAAAATAATTAGGGTGTTCAAGTATTAGTTTTAGACTCATATAGCCTCCATTAGAACACCCCCCAATATAAACCCTGTCTGAATCTACTTTCGGATTATCTTTTACAAAATTGTCAATTAGGTTAAATAAGGCTTTGTTATAAATATCATCAGTATCACCCCTTGTGTAATCTCCATTGGCATTTTGCATCCAAAATGTTGGGGCTTGTGGTACAAGAACGTATGCACCATTAAAAAATGATTGAATTTCAGGCGATGCATAGTTTGTTGCTTTATTGGCAACCAAAGCAATACTTGGGTCAGAACCACCTTCGCCACCACCATGTAACCATATAATTAAAGGAGATTTCACTGCAGTAGTCTTAGGTTCAAAAGATGCGTATGTTAGGGTAATACCATTGTTTGAATGCTTTCCTTTTAAATTAAACCTATCTAAATCTGTATATAAACGAGAGACTTCTTTATTCCAAATTGTAGTTGTTGAAACTTGGGTAATGGTCATCTTATAATCAATCCATTGATTACTTCCTCTGCCATCCTTAAAAACATATTTTATGGGGGAATCTAAGGGATTATTGGGGTGAACTAATAAAACTAAAGTTATATGATTTCCTTCAGAAACTCTGTTTCCATTGGCATCAGAAACGTATGCGAATAGTATTTCTCGCGAACCTTTCGCTTCTTCTGGCTTCATTACCACTCCATCCGCACTTCTTTCAACTTCAATCTTATAATCTGTAGCATTAGCTTCGGTTGTCAATTCTGCGGTTTGTAGCACTACCTTTTTTACTGCTGGACCCCAATCGTATCCTTCCAAAATTAAAGTGTAGTTGTCATCTGCATAATTGGAAATTGTTTTTATTTCGGGATCTACCGCAAAAAGCGGATTTAGTATCATCAATATAAGGAATACTGATAATGAAAGAATAGATTTTTTCATTGTTTGATTTTGTTGTTTGATCCAGAAAGATACGAGATTTCGATAGCATTTGTGTTTATAAAATATACAAGAAAATTTATGAAAATTCATTTTTGGTTCGATATGATTTCTATGGCGGTCAACTTAATATTTGATACTTTAGTAGAAACAACAAATCAATCAACTCAATTTTTTTAAAATGAAAAAAAAATTCAGCGTAAAGAAAATAATATCAGGCTTAATATGTGCTCTACTCTTTAGTTTTGGAGTAAATGCCCAAAAACCAAAATTCGATATTTCTAAAGATTTATTACTAGTTCAGTTAGATTGCAAAACCGATATTGACGATTTACATACGGCAGCAGGTTTGGTTACCTTACTACATCACCCAGATTATAAGAACTTGAAATATCTTGCAGGTGCCGGTACATATGGTATTCAAGAAGGCCTATATGTGCCGCCAAATGAATTAATGAAATTAGCATTCAAAAATAATTGGGTAGATGCAGATAAGGAATGGGAAAAATCAGTAGACAAAGTAGTAAATAAAGTATTGAAAACCATTAATAATGGTGGTTCTGTATGGGTAGCAGAAGCCGGGCAATCCGATTTTACAGCTGATTGGGTTAAAAAACTATCAGAAGTTAATTCTTCTATCAATATTAAAGAGAAAATACATGTGGTTCAACATAGCGATTGGAACGAATCGGTAACTGAACCTACAAAACTAAAGTATACACAGACGGTTACAGATTATCATAAAATTGATGATGGTAATGCTGTTGGCAATGGAACTCCTGGCTTAAAATCTGACGGTAAAGTAGATTGGGAGTCTAAAATTAATGATAAGCATATAACCAAAGTATGGAATACCGCTATTCGTTTAGGTAATGAATATAACGGGAAAGACGGTAGATATTTAAATGAAAGTATTGCTGAAGGCGGATTAGATTTTTCTGATTTAACTGAGGTATGCTACATTTTAGATCTTATGGAAATTAAGGATGCAGATGAATTCTTTACATATTTTAAAGTAGAATAAAACTTATTTAAGTTTTAAAAAGGCCTCTTGTAATCTTTGTGTTACAGGGCCTTTTTCATTTCCAGTATAAATTTTATAATCGTCTATTTGTTGAATTGCAGCAATTTGGGTGCTTGTACCCGTTAAGAAAGCTTCGTCAATAGTATTAATTTCACTTAATGAAATAGCAGTTTCTCTAATTTCTATGCCTAGCGAGTTACAAAGCTCTATCACTACAATTCTAGTAATACCATTAAGAATATACTCATCTGCCTTATGCGTGTATACAACCCCATTTTTCACAAAAAACACATTACAATGCGATGCTTCTGTGAACACTCCGTTTCTGTGTAATATGGTCTCATAACAATTATGCTGCATGGCTTCTTCGTTCAGCATAACATTCCCTAAAAGTGAGGTCATTTTAATATCACATCTAGACCATCTAAAATCTTTTCGGGTAATGACATGTGCATTAACCATATTTATTTTGGGCAAAACCTTTGGTACGGCGTACATCATTACCGTAGGTTTTATTTCTGACGGATATGAATGCTGGCGTGGTGCTACTCCCCTAGTAATCTGTATATAAAGCATACAGTCTTTATCGGTTAATTGTGCTGTTTTCAATAAACGGGCAATTTCATTGGGAAGAAGAGCAGCATCAAAATCTATATTGATTTTATCTAATCCTGATTGTAACCGTTCTAAATGCTTCTTTTCATAAAAGAATTTCCCGTTTATCTGAACCATAACCTCATAGAGTCCGTCACCAAAAATAAATCCTCTGTCAAACACTGAAACTTTAGCGTCTTCAGGATTTACTATTTGTCCGTTTATATAAACTTTGTCTGGATAATTCATAAATTTTAAAGGTAGCGTTGAAGATGTTTTTTGAAGTATATGGCACTATCTTTAATGCTCTGCATAGAATTCTCGGAATAATTACCACCTTGTTCAATATAATAATACCGCAGGTCGTCTTTATCAATTGTAGAAAGCATTTTCTTGTAATCTATAGAACCATTACCCATTTCAGAATAGTCGCGCGTTACTTTGTCCATATCTTTTATATGCCACATAACATATCGCCCCGGATTTTCGGCAATTAACTCAGCCGGACTTTTATTTGATGAATGTTCAACCCAATACATATCCATTTGTAATTTCACCAAATTTGGATCTGTACCAGATAATATAATATCATAACCCTGTTCGCCATTATGATCCGTAAATTCAAAATCGTGATTGTGGTAGGCAAACTGTAATCCCGCATTGGTTACTTGCTCACCTATAACATTTAATTTATCTGTTAAGATTTTAAAATTCTCTATGGTTCTATATTCTGGAGCTAACCATGGCCACGTAATATATTTACTGTCTAAGGTATGAGAACCTTCAATGCACTGATCTATATAACGTTTAAGCTTATCCATCGGTTCATTAAAATGGCTCGAAAAATCATAATGTCCGCTAGAAATCGTAAAATCTAAATCATCTATTTGCTTTTTAAATTCTTTAGATTTAATACCGTAATAGGTATCGTTATCGCCATCATAACCATAAATTTCTCCGTCTTCATATCCTAATTCACGTGCGTATTTAATGCTTTGTATTGGGTCATTAGCCATAGCGTCACGGATAGTGAATAATTGTAATCCCATTTTATAATTAAAATCCAAAGGCAATACGGATAAGGGTAGCATAGAACTTACCGAAAGTACCCCAGTCTGTTTTAAAAATGTTCTTCGAGAATTAGGATTGTTCATGATACATTATTGAGGTTGAAATACATTTGAACAATAAATATAAGGTATGAAAAAAGAACTTGAACAGTTAAGTAATAAAAAAGCAGCCAGTTTTGGCTGCTTTTATTCAAATACTATGTTGTTATTTCTATTCGTTGCTTGCTAACGCTGTATCACTATACGAAAGTCGGTAAATAGCATCGCCAAAATCATCGGAAATTAGCATAGATCCATCTTTCATTACAAGCATATCTACAGGTCTACCCGATGCTTTTTGGGCAACTTCATCAAGCCAGCCGTCAATAAATGGTTCGGAACCTACAACTTCGCCGTCTAGAATATCGACCATCATAATTCTATAACCTACTTTTTTACTTCTGTTCCAAGAACCGTGTTCCGCAATGAAGGCTTTGCCTTGATATTTGGCAGGAAACATAGTACCGGTATAAAACTTAATAGCTAATGGAGCTACGTGCGCATCTAATTGTAATGCCGGTGCAACAAAATCTGAGCAAGGACGTAAATCACCAAATTCAGGGTCTTTTACAATACCACCGTGACAAAATGGATATCCAAAATGTTGACCAACTTCGGTTACGGTGTTAAGTTCGCATGGAGGAATATCGTCTCCCAACATATCGCGACCATTGTCCGTAAACCAAAATTGTTTTGTATCGGGGTGCCAAGTAAAACCTACTGAATTTCTAACTCCCCTCGCATAAATTTCTCGGTTACTACCGTCAGGATCCATTCTTGAAATAGTTGCAAATCGCTCATCTTCATCGGTTTTGTCACAAATATTACAAGGAGCTCCAACAGGTACATACAGTTTATCATCAGGTCCAAAAGCTATATACTTCCATCCGTGATGAAATTCCTTCGGAAAATCATCATATATCAATTCTTTTTCTAATTGGTCACCCAACTGATTTTCAATATTTGGATATTTCCATAGACTCCCTACTTGAGCCACATATAAATCGCCATTCCGCATAGCAATTCCATTAGGAACCTCCATGGTGTCCAGAACCATTATATTGTCAGCTTTAAAATCTCCGTTGGTATCTTGTATAGCATATACTTTATTATCCGTTCTAGTCCCAACGAAAAGAGTCCCATTATCTCCCATGGCCATAGACCGTGCACCATCTACACCCCTTGCATAAACTTCAATTTTAAATCCTTCTGGAATGTTCAGCTCAAGCAATGCCAAATCTGTACTATCTAATTCTATTTCTTTTACCGTATTGTCACTACTTTCTTTCTTATTCTCTTTACAAGAATGCAATGAAACAACCATAGCAATAGCTAAAGTTATCCTTAAAAATGATGTTTTCATACTGTGGTTGTTTAGTTTATTACGAAGATACGCAACATGGTTTAGTAAAAAAGTTTTATAAAGTGCTATACCTCTTATTTTAATTCTAAAAAAGCCAACCTTAAAAAAGTTAGAATTGACTTCAACACTGCTTAATAATTTGCATCCATAGCTTTACCGATTAGGGTGTCGCCCTGTATGATTTCAAAAGTAGTATTTATAGCAGCGTCATCATGTAACGACCTCACTAAGGTTTGCGCTACATCTTCTCTTGGTATTGAACCTTGCTTATTTAATTTAGATTTCAATTCAATTTTACCAGTACCAGCATCATTGGTCAATGAACCAGGTCTTACGATAGCGTGCATTAAATTGCTCGATTTTAGGTATTCATCTGCATTATGTTTTGCCTTTAAATAATCTTTTAGATCGCTTGCTTCTTCAGGATTGTCTGCTCCCATGGAACTTAACATTACAAACTTTTTGATATTTGCATTTTTAGAAACATCAATTAAATTCTTAGCTCCCTCTTGATCTACTTCAACTACCTTTTTGCCACCTGATCCAGCGGCAAATATTACTTTATCTATATTTTCTATTGTATGCGATACATCTTTTTCCAAATCACCTAAAACTGACTTAATATTCTTCTTTTTAAACTGTTCTTGTTGTTCTTTTTTACGCACCATTGCAATAGGCTCAAAATATTGAGAACTTTTTAAAAGGTTTACTATTTTTTTTCCTGTGGTACCATTAGCACCAGCTACTAATACATTTTCCATCTTCAAATTGTTTGGTGTTAAGTTGGTTAAATTCTGTCGTTATCATTGATTCGTATACAAAGAATCTTAATCCTAAACCTTGGCATTCGATACTTTTAAAATGATATTTTGATAAACACATATTTAAATGTCATATACTAATTAGTAATGGCTAGAAAGCATAAATTATATTTTAATTGGCACCGCCAAAGGGTATAATACCCCGAGGCTTGCCTCGAAATTAAAAGTTCGTTTCGGGCGAATGCCTCGTGGGCTTGCCCCGAGGTAGTTTACTTTAAAAATTTAAAATTTGTAAAGGAATGATATAACTAAGACCTATTATTTATACAATACAAAAGGAAGAACGAATCGATGATATAGGTTCTGGGAACTAATATTTAAAAAATATTACGAATTATATTTAGAAAATACGCTTACACTGCTAAAAATATAAAAGCAGCCAAATAGCTGCTTTTACAGTCGTGAAAATCTTGAATTAACTTAACCGCGAATTAAGCTCAATTTCCGCATTTAATAATTTCGAAACAGGACATACTGATTTAGCCTTGTCTGCAATTTCATTGAATTTATCAGCTTTAATATTAGGTACATCTCCTTTTAAATCTAAGATTATCTTGACAATTTCACCATCTTTAAACTCGACTTCAGCTTCGACATCTAGAGAATTAGGGGTAAAACCTTCTTCTCCCAATAAAAAACTTAATTGCATAGAAAAACAACCAGCGTGGGCTGCTCCAATCAATTCTTCGGGGTTTGTTCCCTTGCCATTTTCAAACCTTGTTTTGTAAGCGTATTGTGTATCCTGTAACACTGTACTTTCTGTAGTCAAAAATCCTTGACCTTCTTTTCCGCTACCTTTCCAAGTTGCGGATGCTTTTCTTTTAAAATTCATACTTTAATAATTTAATAGTTTATAAATATTTTTTTAAACGTGTTCCGTTGCATGTTTATACGTCGGGTAATCTGTATAACCTTCTTTACCAGGTGTATAAAAAGTGTCATTATCCCATTCTGCCAATGGAAAATTATGCTGAAAGCGCTCCACCAAATCTGGATTAGAAATATAAAGCTTACCAAATGCTACTAAATCAGCATTGCCATCTTCAATTACCTTATTGCCTGATTCTTGATCAAATCCTGCATTGATCATCAATGTTCCATTATACAAAGGCCTAAAATGTTTTGCAATGTTTTCTATGGCGTATGATATATCTGAAACATCATTAAATGGCTCTGACAAATGAATATATGCTAAGTTGTAATTATTTAATCTCTTAATGATATATTCAAAGGTAGGTATGGTTTCTTCATCCATAGTAATACCGAACATATTGTTTAAAGACGGATTAAACCTAGCTCCGATTTTCTCTTGCGGTAATACTTCTTTTATGGCATCTAAAACTTCGAAAAAGAAACGGGTCCTGTTTTCAATACTTCCCCCATACGCATCTGTTCTATGATTAGAAGTTCCATTAAAAAATTGATGAAACAAATATCCGTTGGAAGAGTGTATCTCAACTCCGTCAAATCCTGCTTCGACAGCATTTTTCGCTGCATTTTTAAAATCCGTTACCGTTTGTTTAATTTCAGCTACGGTCATTGCTTTAGGCGTTACGGTGTCTTTAAAACCTTCAGGGGTGTAAGATTCTGCATTGGGATTTATTGCGGATGGGGCTAATGGTAAATCACCATTGTGAAAATCAGGATGCGACATTCGCCCTACATGCCACAATTGTATAAAAATCTTTCCACCTTTATCGTGAACGGCTTTGGTTACTTTTTTCCATCCCGCTACTTGATCTTTAGAATAAATGCCAGGGGTATTTACATAACCAACGGCTTGTTTCGATACTTGAGAGCCTTCTGTTATTATTAACCCCGCTGAAGCTCTTTGCGCGTAATAGGGAACATGTAAATCTTCTGTAGGTTCATTACCGTCATTTGCTGCCCTACTTCTGGTCATAGGAGCCATGACAACCCTATTTTTAAGGTTTAAATTTTTATCTAAAGTCTCTAATAATAATTGATTTCTCATATCTTGAAAATATCTATTTCTTGTTCTACTTCAAAGATTCACCTAATTACAGTGGCATATTAACTTATATCGTTAAATTATTGTTATTATACCGAAATAAGTTTTTTTGCTATTTTTAAATTTTATGTTTGCCCTTTTTTAATTTTTTGAAACTTTCTATTTTTTTTGTCGTAAGTACAGTTAAAGACAATCTAAATTAAATAGTTATGAATTTTATCAAAATCAGGGCGTTAAAGCTGCTATCCTTTATATTTTTTTTAAGTGGGTTAACCTTAGTGAACGCACAAAATCTTAAAGGTAAAGTAACCGATAAAGAAGGTGTAGCTCTTGAAAATGTGGGGATATTTAATCAGACTACGGGGCAGCATAGTCATACAAACCTATCTGGAACATTTTCACTACCGGCAAGTACAGTAAATGATTCTGTATATTTTTCTAATTTAGGATTTGAAACTTTTATCCTAGTTGTAAAACAAAACCATTTAGAGGATGGTGTAAAAATCACTTTAAATGAATCCAGCATCAATTTAGAACAGGTTGTGGTCGTATCCAAGGTTGATGCTATGAGTAGAATTGTGAATGTAGATGTACAGAATGATCCTGTAAAATCATCTCAAGAAATTCTTAGAAAAGTACCTGGTTTAATCATTGGTCAACATGCCGGCGGTGGTAAGGCTGAGCAAATTTTCTTAAGAGGGTTTGATGTTGACCACGGTACTGATGTTGCCATAAGTGTAGATGGTATGCCTGTGAATATGGTGTCTCACGCACACGGACAGGGATATGCAGATTTACACTTTGTAATACCAGAAACTATAGACAATATTGATTTTGGAAAAGGTCCGTATTATGCGGATAAAGGAGATTTTAATACCGCAGGATATGTAGATTTAAACCTTAAAAAAAGTATTGATAAAAGTATGGTCTCCTATGAAACGGGACAATTTAATACAAATAGATTGGTAGGTCTTTTCAATATTTTAGAAAGCAGCAAGAGCGATGCCTACGTAGCTTCAGAAGTTTATTTAACCGATGGACCATTTAATTCTCCACAGAATTTTAACCGTATAAATATTCTTGGACGTTATCATTATAAGGATATAGGAAAAGAAGAACTTACATTAACTGCCTCTCACTTTCAAAGTAAATGGGATGCTTCTGGTCAAATTCCACAACGCGCAATTGATCAAAACATTATAGGTCGTTTTGGTGCTATAGATGACACGGAAGGTGGTAAAACTAGCAGAACAAATTTAATGTTGAATCATACTAAATTTTTAGGTGAAGATCAATTTTTAAAGACCAGAGCTTTTGTAAGTAAATATGATTTTGAGCTGTTTTCAAATTTCACATTTTTTTTAGAAGACACTGTTAATGGAGATCAAATAAGACAGTATGAAGATAGAACAGTAATGGGGGCTGAAACTGTTTTTGAACAAATTGATATTGCCGTAGGTACTGATGATAGGTTTAAATATTCTGCAGGAATCGGGTTTAGAAATGATAACGTAGATGATGTAACCTTAGAGCACACTTTAAATAGAAAAACAGTTTTAGAACAATATGCATTTGGTGATGTTGATGAAACCAATATGTACGGTTTTGTTGATGGCGAATATAAAACCGGAAACTGGACATTTAATCCGTCTATTCGTTTAGACTATTTTAACTTCGATTATGAGAATAAACTAAGTGAAACTTATGACAATAAAAGCGAAAGTAAGGCAATAGTGAGCCCTAAGTTGAATACCCTTTATGCCGTAAACAAGGACTGGCAATTATTCTTGAAAACAGGGATTGGCTTTCACTCTAACGATGCTCGTGTAGTTACGGCAAACGAAGGTAAAGATATACTTCCTAAAGCATACGGCGTTGATTTTGGAACAATTATTAAACCAATTGACAAACTAGTAATGAATGCCACTTTATGGGGCTTGTTCTTAGACCAGGAATTTGTGTATGTAGGTGATGCAGGTATTGTGGAACCGAGTGGAAAAACAAGAAGAGTTGGCGTAGAGGTTGGTGCACGATATCAAATGTTAGATTGGTTATACCTTTATGGTGATGTAAACTATACGTATGCTAGAAGCACGGCAGAACCAGATGGAGAAGATTATATCCCTTTAGCACCAGATTTCACTGCGGTAGGTGGATTATCTTTTAGTGATATTGGTAATTTTTCGGGTAACTTAAACTATCGATATTTGGGTGACAGAGCTGCAAATGAAGACAATAGTATTGTTGCAGAAGGATATTTTGTTACCGACTTAAATCTTAACTATCAAATTAAAAACTGGACAGTTGGTATCATCGTCGAAAATCTATTTGATACAGAATGGAACGAAACCCAGTTCGCTACAGAAAGTAGATTGTTCAACGAAACGGCATCAGTAGAAGAAATTCATTTCACTCCCGGTACTCCATTTTATTTAAGAGGAAAAGTATCTGTGCGATTTTAAGTAGAACGTATTAATCAGGTGTAACAAATAATCTTGTTTGATAAAAATAAGATTATTTGTTATCTAGTATTGCTGTCACTTTATTTTTAAGTAAGTTGTATCGTTCAATGAAAATCAATGAAACTTTACAGACTTTTTTGGATTCTGATTTTACTTCTAGTACTTAGGGCTAATTCTCAAAAGAAAAATGAAGAATACCGGCTACATATTAAAAAAGCAACAAGTTCTATAATAATAGATGGTGTAGGTGATGAACAAGCGTGGAGCGTGGCCGAAGAAGCAAATCATTTTTTTATGGTACTTCCTATGGACGACCGTAAAGCTACCGAGCCAACCACCATAAAAATGACCTATGATGATGATAATTTATACCTCTTGGCCACTTTTTATAATGCAACAAAAGCAAATTACTTTGTAGAGTCGTTACGAAGAGATTTTTCATTTGGTAAGAACGACAATTTTCTGCTTTTTTTAGACCCTTACAATAATCAAACTACTGGTTTTTCATTTGGCTCAAATGCATACGGGGCACAATGGGACGGTACAATGTATGACGGATCAAAAATTGATTTGAATTGGGACAGTAAATGGATATCTGCAGTAACCCGTAATAAGGATAAATGGGTCTTTGAAATGGCCGTACCTTTTAAATCTATAAGATATGAGGAAGGTGTTAAAGAATGGGGAATAAATTTTAGTCGATTAGATTTAAAATCAAGTGAAAAGTCTAGCTGGACCCCTATTCCTCGCCAATTTCCCACCGCATCTCTCGCCTATTCAGGTACATTGGTTTGGGATAGCCCACCACCCGCTCCTGGAACAAACTTTTCTATTATTCCTTATGTATTGGGCGATATAAAACAAAATCAAGAAATTGACGGAAGCGTTAAGACCAATGGTAAAATTGGGGGCGATATAAAGTTTAGTCTTACCTCCTCGTTAAATTTAGATTTAACGGTAAACCCAGATTTTTCACAAGTTGAAGTAGACCGCCAAATAACTAATTTAGACCGTTTTGAATTGTTTTTTCCCGAGCGTAGACAGTTCTTTTTAGAGAACGGCGATTTGTTTGCCAATTTTGGGTATGAAACCATTAGACCTTTCTTTTCACGCAGAATAGGCCTGAATGTACCTATACAAGCAGGTGCTCGTATAAGTGGTAATTTAAATGACAAATGGCGTTTAGGCGTTATGGATATGCAGACAGCACCTGTTGATACATCTGGTCAGCCTAGTCAAAACTTTGCTGTTTTATCATTGCAGCGAAAGATATTTGGTCGAAGTAGCATTGGTATGATGTTCGTCAACAAACAATCTATCAACTATCCACAAGAGAATGATTCCTTAATTGATATATATGCTAAATACAACAGAAATTTAGGTGTAGAATACAATTTAGCCTCAGCTAATAATGCATGGAATGGAAAGGCGTTTCTCTTAAAATCCTTTGCTCCTACAGATGATGATAGTGGGTTTACCCAAGGTGCTCATTTAGAATATACCAGTCGTAAATGGAATGTACGCTTGCAGGAAGAATGGGTAAGCAATGATTATTCAGCGGAAGTTGGTTTTGTACGACGAAGAGGCTATAAAAACCTATCAGGAAAAGCAGGTCATTTATTTTTTCCGAAAGCAGGGCCCATACTTAGTCACGGACCAGAATTAAACGGATTTTATTACTTCAATGAAAAATTAAAAGAAACAGATCATACGGCATATATGGCGTACACTTTTGATTTTAGAAAACGGAGCAGTTTAATGTTCTTTTTATCTGATGATTATGTAGAATTACTTTCTCCTTTTGACCCTAGCGGACTTGGCATTGCAAATTTGTCCACTGGCAGTAAACATAATTGGAATGCTTTTGGATGGGAATTTCAATCTAAGCCTCAAAGTCTATTAACTTATGCTTTAGAAGGTCGGTTAGGAGGTTATTATGAAGGCGGAAATAGAACAAGTTTAACAAGTGAAATTGGTTATCGATTTCAGCCTTATGTAAGTTTAAAAGCCAACCTAAACTATAATCACATTAATTTACCGGCTCCGTGGCACACCAATGAATTTTGGTTAATTGGTGCCGAGGCAGATATCACATTTACCAATAAACTCTTTTTTGCAAACCTGCTGCAGTATAATGAACAAAGTAATAATTTTAATATCAATTCACGTTTTCAATGGCGCTACACTCCTGCGTCAGATTTATTTATTGTGTATACCAATAACTATTTTATAGAACCTTATCAAAGTCGTAATTGGGGATTAACGCTAAAATTCACGTATTGGTTAAATAATTGATCGACATAACTTTTTACTCAACCATTAAATTAATAGGCTAATGCTTTAAAATGTAAACTCATAAATGATAATAATGTCTAAAATATTAATACCATTTATAGTCTATTCAGGAGAGCTAACACTTATTTCTGATAACGAAAAATTACCTGTACTATCTTTAGAAATAACCTTTATTGTATAACTAGTATCATTATTATAATCAACTTCTAGTATTGAGGTATTTGCATAATCAGTTTCATCAATAATAATGGTTTCATTCTCAGTGATAACGACATCATAAAGTAAGTCATCCCCGTCTTCATCGGTACATAACCAACTTATATTTAATATTTGCTCTACAGTATCAAACTCAGTAGTAATTTCAGCTACATAAGGTGCATAATTACCATCTGATAATCCAGGGGTGGTAAACGAATACGTATCGCTTACCGTATTTCCATTTTCATTTTTAGAGGTTATATTCCAGGTGTAGGTTTTACCTTTATCCAAAGTAACTGTAGCTTCTTGACCACCTACAGTAGTTGTCGCAACTTGCTCATTGCCCAACAACACCATAAGTTCATAATTAATAGCATTCTGAGCAGCATTCCATTTAAATAAAATAGAGACTTTGGTATCATCATTTTGTATAAGTTCAAATTCCGAGCAAGGTTCACCATTAACAGGTAAAGTACCTGTTGCTTTGGTAGGAATGGGTTTCTCTAGCTGTTTTTCAGTTTCTGTCGAAGTACTTTTATCACAAGAATTTAAGCATACAAAAATCATTGCGAGACCAGTGAAATATTTTAATGTTTTATATATCATTGCTTTATAATCTTAAAGGTTTTTGAATTTTCTTTTGATTGAATTACCATAGGGTAAACTCCAGTTTCCAAAGCTTGTATGTCTATTGAATTTGAATCTTGCGGTGATAGTGTTTTACTAAATACAAGACGTCCCGATAAATCATAGACCAATACGGTACTTGATTCATCACAACCTTCAACAAATACTTCACCAGTAGTAATTGTTGGATACATAATTAATCCATCTGTAAAGGCAAACGAATCGGTAACCTTTCCTTGGCAATCACTTTCCCCGGAAATGGAAATAGTATTGATTTCTCCTAGATCTGATAGTTGAATTTCATTTACTCCATTGGATGTAAAATTGTAGTTTTTCAATTCTCCATTTACATCAACTGTATAATTATAACTTCCTTCTACATTATACAATGCCGTTTTTGCGCTAGTATTTAAATTTTCACGCTTTCCTGAAATTGTATCAACTTCGTTGATTTGAATGCCGTAGGTTTGAACATATGAAATATCTGGAATAGCAATGGTAACCGTATACATGCCAGTGGTTAGATTCGATACTTCTAAATTATTATTTAATGAAATTTCATTATAATCAAATGAAACCGGACCTTCAATGGAAATATTAAACCCATAATTAATTAAATTACTTGAAATTTCTATAGTTCCATTTGCTTCACCTGGGCAAGTTGGTGAAGCACCGTAAACCAATATTGCATTTGCCACTATTATTTCGCAACCATTGTCATTAACAGTTACATTTGGTCTTGTATCTAAACAAGAATCTTTATGATCTAAAATTCCATCTAAATCATTGTCTTCATTGCAAAAGGGAACCTTTCCAAAATCATTTATGGTCCATCCAAAAGTATCAATTATACTCTGTCTTGCATTTTCTGATTCACAATATTTACTATTAGCCGCATCAAAAACTACATTATTCTGTAATGATGGTAAATTGGCCCAACCGGTCAAAGTTTTATCATAATTATCTAAAGACAATCCTATGCCATTGAAAAGATAGTCCATGTTAATTATTTTACTTACGTCCCAATCTCCAAGATTTTGATCATATGAGATTGCTTGATTAAACATACCGCCTATTGAAGTTACATTACTAATATCCCAATTTGAAAGATTTTGATTAAATGAAGAAGCTTTAAGAAACATGCCTGCCAAAGATGTTACATTTGAAACGTCCCAATTATCAAGTGGTTGATTGAAGGAGGTTGCATTTACGAACATTGAAGATATTTGCGTAACATTTGAGATATTCCAATTATTTAAAGGCCGGTTAAATGAAGTTGCACCATCAAACATTGCGGTCATATCAGTAACCGAACTTACATCCCAACTATTTAAAGGTGAATTAAAAGAAATTGCTCCTGGAAACATAGAATTCATTGTAGTAACATTACTAACATCCCAATTGCTAATATCTTGATTAAAAGAAATGGCTCCTGAAAACATGCCTTCCATATTCGTTACATTACTTACATCCCATGAAGAAATATCTTGATTAAAAGCACTAGCACCTGCAAAAATTGCTTGTAATGATGTTAAGTTACTCATATTCCAATTCCCTATAGGTTGGTTAAATGCTTTAGTGTTAGCAAACATTAACCCTATATGGTCAACATTACTAATATCCCAATTGGTAATATCTTGATCAAAAATGGTAGCATTGTTAAACATATATGACATATTGGTCGCATTTGAAACATCCCAATTTCCAATATATTGGTTAAATTGACTAGCTCCATCAAATAAAAAGTCAAAGAAGTTAATTGATTTGACCTGCCATTTTGAAAAAGATTCATTACCAATTAAAGAATCACAAAATCTAAACATTGCTCCTAATGAATTAACATTTTCAAGATTAGGAATATCTATAGCTACTACGTTTAAGTTAGTACAATTGGTAAATGCATTATTCATAGAAGTCCATTCTATATCTCCCCATTGATCTACAGATATTATTTTATCAGAATCACTGCTAGTACCATCAAAATTGTTAAAAAAGATTCTTGGAAAAACACCTGAAATTGAAACTTGGTAGGTTCCAGGGGTTAAATAAGTATGTGTTGCATCACCAATGAAATTTGATTCTATATTTCCATCTCCCCAATTTACCGAATAATCATAAGTTTCACTTGGGAATGTTGGTATGGTTATTTGATTATCTGCGGAAATGCCAGGATTATCTGTTTTCCAAGTGGTGATAAAATAAGTACCAGAACAATCATTGCCTGCATCTGTAATTTGCCAACCGTATGTATCTATAAGGTTTTGCCTAGCTTCTGTACTATTGCAGAAATTAGTGTCTGCTGCCCCTAAATTAACATTGTTAACCAAGGAAGGCAAAGTACTCCAAGCATTTAATAATCTATCATAATTTGCTATAGAAATTCCTGAACCATTGAACATAGCATCCATATTTTCAACTTTTCCTATATCCCAATTTTCTAAATTTTGGTTGAACGAGATGGCATTTTCAAACATTCTATCTAGATATCGAATATTACTTACATCCCAATTACCCAGGGATTGATTAAATTGAATCGCGCCTGAAAACATGCTGGGTGTTGACATCGTTATATCACTTAAATCCCATAATTCCATACTTTCATTACCTTTAAGAGATGAACATCCGTAAAACATGAAAGAAAGGTCTATATCTTTAGAAAAATCTGGAATATCTGTAGCCAAGACATCTAAATTTGAACAACCAGCAAAGGCAAAAGCCATAGATATCCACCGATTTGTTCCCCATTGATCAATGGAAATAATCTTCTCAATATCTGAGGTATTTTTGGGAGCTTGGTGAGGATAATCTTCACCGCTATTATTAAAGTAAATATGAGGGAATCTACCAGATATAGATACCTGGTATGTACCTGGTTCTACATACGTGTGTGTAATATCCTTTGTAACACTGATATCAAAAGTACCATCACCCCAGTCAACATTGTACAAATAAACTTTATTAGGATTTGTAGGGATAGTTATTTGATTATTATCTGAAAAACCAGGATTGTCCGTTTTCCACGTTGTTACAAAAGGTCGTTCTTCTTCACAATTTTCACCCTGGTCAATAATATTCCAATTATGTATTGTAGTTAAAATATCTCTAGCATCTTTTCCCAAACAAAATTGAACATCTTTCGCTCCTAGTTGAATTCCATTTTGTAAGTTTGGTAATAAACTCCATTCAATTAATATTTTATCATAATTTTCTCTTGATAAATCATTATCATCAAATATGTTAGACATATCCAAAACATTACTCACATTCCAAGATGATATATCTTGATTAAAACTACCTTGGCTTAGCATATTACGCATAGAGGTAACGTTGCTCACATTCCAAGATGAAATATCTTGGTCAAAATTAGTAGAATTGAACATGTAATCCATATTGGTAACATTGCTAACGTCCCAAGAGCTAACACTTTTATTAAAGTTAGATGAACCAAAAACCCCTTGCATATTAACAACACTACTTACATCCCAGTTACTAACCTCGAAATTAAAAGGACTACTATAAAAAATATAAGATATATCGGTTACATTACTCACATTCCATTGAGAAATATCTTGATTAAAACTAGACTTATCAAACATATTTGACATGTCTGTTATAGTGCTTACATCCCAACTATTGAAATTTTCAATACCGTTAAAGTTTCTGTATTCGCGACTTCTAGTGAAATCAAAAGCGTAACCACAATTCAAAAACATTCTTTTTAGGCTGGTAGTATTTGATAAGTTAGGTACATCATTTGCCGCTACAGATAAATTTGAGCAACCAGCAAAAGCCGATTCCATAGAATTCCATGAAACATCTCCCCACTGTTTTACCTCTAAGATTTTTTCTCGATCACCAGTTTCGTTAAAATATATTCTTGGAAAAGCTCCTTCAATTGAAACTTGATAAGCACCTGGTTCGTAATAAGTATGCGTAATATTACCTGTAACATTAGAGCTTACGGTCCCATCACCCCAATAAACCGTGTAATTATAGGCTTCTCCCGAAAATGTTGGTATGGTTATTTGATTATCACCGCTTGACCCTGAATTGTCTGTTTTCCATAAAGTTGTAAATAATTCCGGTTTGCAATCCAAATTCTTTCCAGCATCATTTATTATCCAAGATAAATCGTTCAATAACTTATTTCTAGATGTTTCTGAAAAACAATATCTACTATTACCTGCATCAAAGGTTAAATTACTTTGTAAGATTGGTAATTGTGCCCACCCATTTAGTGTAGCATCATAATTATAGGTAGAAAGACCTGCATTTGAAAACATATATTCTAAATCGGTAACTTTTGAAATATTCCAATAACCTAAATTTTGATCAAAGTTACTGGCTCTATCAAACATAGAATTCATATTTTCTACATTAGATACATTCCAATAAGAAAGCGTTTGATTAAAATTTTGAGCATTATAGAACATCGAATTCATGCTAGTAACATTTGATACGTTCCAAAAACCAATATTCTGGTTGAAAGAAATGGCAAAATTGAACATATTGATCATGCGTTTCACCTTGGATACATCCCATCTACCAATATCTTGGTTAAAGCTAATTGCATTACTAAACATTCCGGCCATATCTGTGGCAGCAGACACGTCCCAATCACCAATATTTTGATTAAAATTTTGGGCGTTAGCAAATGTTCCTAAAAAGACTTCCACACTGCTAACATCCCAATTTCCTATATTCTGGTTAAACAGTATGGCACCATTAAAGGTAGCTGCTAAGTTAGTGACACTAGATATATTCCAATTACCAATATCCTGATTAAAGGATTTAGAGTTTTTAAATAATTCCGCCATATTAATAACTTCGGAAGTGTCCCATGAACCAATATCCTGATTGAAAGAATCAGTATCCGTAAAAACTGCACGCATATTGTTAACATTAGAGGTGTTCCAATTCGAAAAAGAATTATTACCTACCAAGGAAGTACACCCATTAAAAAGGTAGCTAAGGTCATTTACACCTAAAAAATTTGGTGTATCAGTAGCCACTACATCTAAGTTGATACATCCCGAAAATGCTTTCTCCATAGAAGACCAATTTGTTGACCCCCATTGATTTACTAAAATAAGTTTCTCTTTGTCACCGGAATTATTAAAGTATATTCTTGGAAAGGTTCCGCTTATAGCTACAGAATAAATTCCCGGAGTAGCATAAGTATGAATTGCATTATCTGTCAAATTTGATTCAATAGTCCCATCACCCCAGTCAACGGTGTAGTCATAAGTTTCTCCTGGATATGTTGGTATGACTATGCTATTTGGTGCAGTTGACCCTGGATTATCTGTTTTCCAAGTAGTTATAAATTCAGATTGAGAATAGCTAAGGGTAATGCATAAAAAAAGAATGCAACTGAGTAAGGTACGCATGCAGTGGTTGTTATGGTTGATTGCTTAAAACTAATACTATAACTTAATTTTTATAGAATTATTAGATTAATTGTACTAATATTCCTTCATCAGTATTACGATAAATATAATTATGCTTAAACTAAAGAAAAATAAATATTAAAATTGAATGCCTCAAGGGCTGTAATGAATCATCTTTTTTTTTGACCAAGGCATCATGCAAGAAGTTTTTAAAGATTTTGGTACTGGTGGATTACTAAAAATTGGTAATGAGTTATTATTGGAATCTTATAGGAAACCCAAGCAAGCCGGAATCTATATTTTTATAAGAACTACTACTCAAAAAGCGCATATAGAAGTAGATGGAGTTCCTTATATTATTTCTGAACATAGTTTATTGGCTTTGACCCCAATTCAGTTTTTGCATTATACTGAAGGTGAAAATTTAATTGTATATCAATTTAACCGAGAGTTTTATTGCATTAAAGATCACGACCAAGAAGTAAGCTGTGCGGGATTACTGTTTTTTGGTAATGCACATATACCTGTTATAGATTTAGGAGATAAAGAAGAAAGAAAATTCGATACGCTCCACGAAGTATTTGTAGATGAATTAGAAACTGAGGATACGATACAAGCTGAAATGCTACGCATGTTAATGGCTCGTTTTATGATTATTAGCACAAGATTACTTAAAGCTAAGGAAGGATTCAGTGAAGCTAACAATGATGTAAAAGTAGATTTACTAAGAGGATTCAATTTATTGGTTGAAGAGTATTACAAGTCAGAACATTCAGTTTCGTTCTATGCAGACAAATTATTTAAATCTCCAAAAACACTCTCCAATACATTCTCAAAATTTAATACCACTCCCCTACAAATAATTCATGAACGTATTATTCTTGAAGCAAAACGATTACTTATCTATACCGATAAGACTGCAAAAGAAATAGCATATGAAATTGGTTTTGATGATGCCTCGCACTTAAGTCGTTTATTTAAAAACCAAACACAACAATCTCCATCAGAATTTAAAAAACAACTCAAAAAATCATTTTAGGGAAATATCGACAACACCTTGGGTGATATTGCCCGTTTTAAGATTGACAATATCTAGATCTTTGTAGTGTAGAACTAAAATAGCAAAGACATGAACTTAAAGCACAAATCAATCTTTAATTTAATAGAAATATTTACATCAAAAAAAACGGAAATTAATAGTGCTATCAATACTGAAAAACATTGCGAGCATAATCATATTTCGGACTACTACTGTGATTCTCATAAATCTTCTAGATTAACAAAAACATTCGGTTCAC
This sequence comes from Maribacter hydrothermalis, assembly GCF_001913155.1. Taxonomy (GTDB): domain Bacteria; phylum Bacteroidota; class Bacteroidia; order Flavobacteriales; family Flavobacteriaceae; genus Maribacter; species Maribacter hydrothermalis. The sequence goes on along the minus strand of NZ_CP018760.1, from coordinate 4,030,725 downwards.
TTTTATAAAGGAAAAATTGACATGTAGTCAGGAAGTCCCTACATAATCAGGACATTGTTGCGAATATACCTTTGTACCAAATAATTTTAACAATAAAATTTAATAAATAAAAAAAAACATGAGCACATTTATTGTACCCACAAGAGAAGAAGTAAGCGAAAACAATCAAGCAATTTTCGATAATCTTAAAAAAGCATTGGGATTTGTCCCAAACTTATATGCAACCTATGCCAATAGCGATACCGCATTAGAAAACTATTTGAATTTCGCCAATGCAAAAAGTTCATTATCTGCTAAAGAAAAAGAAGTGGTTAACCTAGCCGTTAGTCAAGTTAACAACTGTATCTATTGTTTATCTGCCCACACAGTCATTGGTAAAATGAACGGATTTAATGATGAACAAATTCTTGAACTAAGAGCAGGAAAAGCGTCGTTTGATTCTAAATTAGATGCTTTAGCACAATTAGCCAAAAACATCACTGAAAACAGAGGTCGTACAGATGAAAACATTTTAGAAAACTATTTTGCCGAGGGGTACACAAAAGCCAATTTAATTGACACTATTTCATTGGTAGGCGACAAAACAATATCGAACTACATACATAGTACTACACAGGTACCAGTTGATTTTCCTGAAGCAGTTTCTTTATAAATACAATTTTACAAACATTTAGTATTAATCTATCCATTAGAGCAAAAGCTCATTAAATTTAAAACACATGAAAAAAGTAGTATCAATTTTAGTTATCGTATTGGCATTCTCATTTAGCGCAAACGCTCAAGATAAAATAATGAAGCATCCCGTAAAGAAAATAGCCCTAGAGCAAACATCTGGTGAGTTTACCCAAAAATCAATTACGGTTAGCGAAGGAACTTATGTATTTGATGTTGCGAACAACAACGTTGGTAAAGATGTTGGTTTAGTATTGGTGAAAAAAGGTAAAGATGCCTCTAAACCAGAAAACCATATTCAGACTGCATATGTAACTGCGGCGGTCAAGAATAACACGGTGGGTCATTCTAAAGAAACGAAATTAGAAAAAGGAGAATATGTTTATTTCTGTCCTTTGAACCCAACGCCACAGTATAATCTTATTGTAGAATAATATTATTTGGCTTTAACTAAAAAGGGCAGTTCATTTAAGAACAGCCCTTTTTAGTTTTAAAATTTATAATGAAATTGAAAAGTATATGTTTAAATTAATCTTCCGGCGGATACCCGTGAATATCTTCAAATACCGTATCAAAATTTTCACGTAAATAAGCGTTTAGCTTCTTTTGATAATCATCTTTTAACCAGCTCAGGAAATTATACGTGCTCTTACTTATACACTTTCCGTATACATGGATTCGATTATCAATGTCTTCTTTTAACAGTTTAGCTAAAGCTAAAGCGTCGTAGACATCTTCACTATTTTCAATACAAATATACGCATGTTGAGCAATGGACCTTTCTAAAACAACTTTAGAAGATTCGCCCGCAAATGTTGCTGTTTCGTAGGTTTCTTTTATATCGAAATAGGTTTCCTTAGAATTTTTAAACTCTTCTTTGACCTCGTCAGATAAGTCAAGCTTAAAATCCATTTCAATATCCTCATCATCACGAATGCGATCCATGTAGAAATTAGGAGACTTGAATATGGCACCCCAATCTAAATCTGCACCCCAAGGTCCAAATCTGTATAAGTTATTACCTAAATCAATCACCGTAAACTTCGATTTATTATTCAAAACCCTAGACCCCCTACCGATCATTTGGTAATAAAGGGTAAGTGATTTTGTTGCTCTGTTAAGAATAATAGTGTCAATAGTAGGTTCATCGAAACCTGTAGTTAAAATACTTACCGATGTTAAAATAGCATCCGGAGTTTCTCTAAACCATTTTAAAATTTGTTTACGCTGCTTTTTCGTAGCAGTATTATCAAGGTGCATTATATTTAAACCTGCCGCTTGAAAAGTATGGTATACCTGAATAGAGGTTTCTATACCATTATTGAAAATTAATGTCTTTTTACCTTTAGAATGTTTGGTGTACGCTTCTAAAAGTTTGCTTAGCATTGCCGGACTCGTATATAAGTCAGCCGACGATTTTACGGTATAATCACCGTTAGATCCAATTTCCAGGGATGTTAATCCCATATCATATTGAAATACCTCTGCCCTTGCCAAGAAATCATTGGCAATTAAATTTTCTATAGATTCCCCTGGTATAAGTTCATCATAGTTTTTATTCATTGGCAAGTCTTTGTTAGAGCTTAACGGTGTTGCCGTTACGCCCAAAACAAAGGAGTTTTCAAAAAACTTGAAAAGTTTGGTAAATGAATTGTAATGCGCCTCATCAATAATTACAAGGCCTACGTCGGATATATCTAAATGACCGTCATTAAGCCTGTTATTTAAGGTTTCAACCATGGCTACATAGCAGCTATAGCGTTCTTGGTCATCTAAATTAGCTTTACTATTTACAACTTTGTTTACCACACCAAAGCTTGTCAACATTTTTGAAGTTTGATTACAAAGTTCTATACGGTGCGTCATTACAAGAACCTTTTTATTATGGTTCTTTAAATACTGTCTTACCATTTCAGAAAAGATAACTGTTTTACCGCCACCTGTAGGCAACTGGTATAATAAATGGTAATCGTCACGTTCGGAATCGAACTTGTCAAAAATTTGTTGAATTGCGCCTTGTTGATAGCTATAAAGTTCCTTATCGGTCTTTCTTTCCTGTAATTCAAAAACAGTCTCTTGCATAAAATCTTTTCTGGAGGGTGCAAAGGTAGCATTCTCTCTATAAGATTACTAATTCATGGGTTAAAAAGGGTATCTTTTGCGACCATTGGTAAGCGATTATTGACCAATTATAGTATAAACATGGAACATCATCATTTTTTAGTACATAAACCATTCGGATTTTTGAGTCAAATGTCTTCGGGGGAAGATCGACAATTACGTAAAAAACGGTTTTTGAGCGAGCTATATAATTTTCCAAAAGGAATAATGCCAGTGGGTCGTTTAGACGAGAAGTCAGAAGGATTATTATTAATGACTACAGATGGTAAACTAAGTGATACGATTAATAGCTCAGGAATAGAAAAAGAATACCTGGTTCAGTTAGACGGATTAATAACTCCAGAAAGCGTTCTACAACTGTCTAATGGTGTAAATATTGGAATATTTGGCAAAACTTATTTAACAAAACCGTGTAAAGTTAAGTTATTAAATAAGCCTCCAGAATTACCAGATGCTCATCCATCATTACGAATTGGAAGACATAGACCAACCTCTTGGATTCGTATTACTATTACAGAAGGAAAGTTTAGACAAGTTAGAAAAATGACGGCATCGGTTGGGTACCCTACAGTTCGTTTAATTAGAATACGTATTGGAAATTTTACACTTGGGCAATTGAAAGTTTCCCAAGTAATTTCAACAACAATTAATCAACCATTTTCTTAGGTATACGTTTTCCAGTAAAGCGGGAAAAAATTGTCAGTTGCTTTTTAGTGTTAATAAAATATACACCCGTTAACAAAATAAATGAAGCTATTACTGATTGTAAGGTAATTTCTTCATTTAAAAAATACCATCCTAAAATCATGGCTATTATAGGGTTTACATAAGAAGAAGTTGCAACTTTTTCAGGGGAAACAATTCTTAACAAATAATTGAATGCAGTAAACGTAACAATACTACCTAAAAAAATAAGTAATGCCATTGACCAAATTACTGGAGAACTCCAAGTATGTGGTGATGACCAAGTTTCACCTAGTAAAGTACTAACGATTAGTAAAGAAAGACCGCTAGATAACATTTGGTATCCTGTATTAACAAAGAAATTGGAAGGAAGATCGGCTTTACCAACAAATAAGCTGCCATAAGACCAACTAAGCATACAAACAAAAATGAGAACCATCCCTAAAACAGCACCTTCTTGAGCAATAATCTCTTGTTGACCAACTAATAGAAAAATACCAGTTATTCCTAAAAATACACCAATAATAGACATTGGTTGTATTTTTTTACCCTGGAGTAAGCGCATCATTAGTAAAACCACCAAAGGCTGTGCGGACACTTCTAAGGCAGCAAAACTACTATCGACAAACTTTAAAGCCCAAACCACTACTCCGTTACCAAAGGTTAGGAATAAAAAGCCGGCAATAAATGTATTTTTAAATTGTTTTTTGGAAATTTTTAATGGAAACCCTAATAATTTGGAAATAATGAATATTAAACTACCTGCAATTACAAAACGTATTCCTGCTAACATAAAGGCAGGTAATTCAGTAACAGCAATTTTATTCCACAAATAAGTTGATCCCCAAATAAAATAAATGGCAAAAAATGACAATACTACCAAAATGGTGTTCCGTTGCATTTTTGCCATTCAAAATATTTTGGTACTATATTTTTTTTACACGAACGGCATTCATGCCTTTCATACCTTTTTCTAGCTCGTAAGCCACCTTGTCATTTTCCATTATTTCGTCAATAAGGCCGCTTACGTGAACGAAATATTTCTCATTATTTTCAGAATCGATAATGAATCCAAAACCTTTTGAAGTATCGAAAAATGAGACTTTGCCGTTTCTTACTGGGTCAAACTCTTCTACATCTCCTTCTTCCTTTTTAGGAATACCAAGAACAATGTCTTCAGCTTCTACTTCAACTTTCATTGAAGGATCTGGTGGAGTATCTACCAAATTACCGTTAAAGTCTACATATGCAAGTGGAATACCTGATGTACCATTTTCTTTTGCAGCTGCTTTACGGGCAAGCATTTTTTTCTTTTTTTCTTCACGCTTCTTTAAGCGCTTCTTTTCTTTTTCAGTTTTATTAAATGTCTGTTGTGATTTTGCCATTCGAAATTTTAATGATAATACTATAAATTTTACTGTAAAGGAATTGAAATACGTGGTGACGTGTATAACGAATGGTAGGTTTCTTTAGTACGCTATGACTTCATTCGTTGTAAGGTCATTGCAAGAATCATCTGCATCCCTTTAAAAGTTGTACAAAGATATGATTTGTAATCGGAATATAAAATATATACGTGTATCAAACCATCATTCTTATTTTAATATTTTTTTTAAAATAAACAACCTATAATACTATACTATAGGTTTTTAATAAAAATGATGTTTTTGTACTGTAAAACATTCATCTACTCCCCTATAGCAAAGTTATAACTATTTTAAATTTAAAAATACATTGTTAAAATGTGTATAATTAACAAGAATACAATTAATTGAAAATCAAATAATTATGCAATACTATTTTAAAATTATGTTAAAAATAGTACCTTTTTATGCATAGTACTGTAACAAAATTAAAATATACTCGTCTTGTTAATATAAGAAAACTATTAATCATCAATTATAAATTAAACATCATGAAAACATTTATTAGAAATACAGCAACAGAAACTAGAAGAAATACATTTTTTACAAGTTTTAAGAACAGTAAGCGAATACAATGGGTAGTATCAAGGAATTATACACATTAAAAACTTTAATCAAAACTAATCATCAATCACGGAGCTAATCACTCCATAAAAACAAATAGTATGAGAACTTTTATCAGAAACACACCAACAGAAACCAGAAGAAATACATTCTTTTCTAGTCTTAAAAACAGTAAACGGGTACAATGGGTAGCATCTAGAAACCACACGCATTAATTACTCCATTTAAAAAAAAATCATCAATCACAGGGCTAATCACCCTATAAAAACAAATATCATGAGAACTTTTATCAGAAACACACCGACAGAAACCAGAAGAAATACATTCTTTTCTAGTTTTAAAAACAGTAAACGGGTACAATGGGTAGCATCTAGAAATCACACACATTAATTACTCCATTTAAAATAATCATCAATCACAGGGCTAATCACCCTATAAAAACAAATATCATGAGAACTTTTATCAGAAACACACCGACAGAAACCAGAAGAAATACATTCTTTTCTAGTTTTAAAAACAGTAAACGGGTACAATGGGTAGCATCTAGAAATCACACACATTAACTTCAATTGAATATAAAATTGAGCGTCTTTCTAAATAAATTTAATTTTAGGGAAAGAATTAGAAGAAACTACTAATTTCGTTTCACTGTATTAGCAAAAAAGGATAAGATCAAACAATCTTATCCTTTCTAATTTATATTACATTCAAAAGATATTAATCTTTTAATACAATTTCTTCCTTTACTCCATTTGGATAGGTCATTATAGCAACATTATCACATGTGCTATCGCCAAAATCTACGTTTACAGAAAGTCCGTTTTTAGAAACATCCATATCACCACTAGACACATAATTACACGTAACTTCACTTGTTAATGGGTTATTTACGGTTACATTATACGTATTCCCTTCAAAAACAACGGTCCAACTTCCTGATATACTATATGAAGTAGTGTTACCAAATGCAATGGTAGTAGATTTTGTGCCATTATCAGAAATAATTGAGCCATCTTCTTTTTCTACTGTCATTTCACTAGTGACTTGAAATGTAATAGAACTATCATTGGAATTGGTACTAAATGTAAATGACCTAGAGCCATTTATTTTAATTTCTCCAACATAAAAATCAACATAACTTGCTGTGAAAGAACCGGTTTCACCCTGTTGATTGTAGGTAACAGATAACGTACCATTCACATTTTCAGTTCCATTTAACACACAATTGTTAAAAGTCGCAACATAACCTGTGTCTGAGTATACCGCACTGTAACATTCATTACTCATTGTTTTTCCAGAACTGCCCGTATTAGTATATAAATCGTATAATGCCAAATCTATACCGCCAGTAATATCATCTGTTTCTAGCATTGCTTTAAGCTCTGTTTGTGTTAATGATACCTCTTCCTTTGTTGTATCATCATCACTACAACTGATTACTAATAATAGGGTTGAAACTAGAAGTAACGATTTTTTAAAAAAAGATATTAAATTCTTCATTTTTTATAAGTTATGGGGTTTGAATGTAAAACGTCAAAAATGCCCTTATATTATTGATTTAAAGAACAAAATTTAATGGTTTATACGCAATAAAGTATTAATTACAAAAGTTATAATCGTATACGATATATTATATTTGACGTATGTTGATAAAGTTGAATTTAAGAGATCAAGTCCGAGATTATTTATTGTCAGAAATGATAACAGGAAAGCTAAGTATAGGAAAAACCATAAATTTAGCCGCTCTATCTCGTAAGTTAAATGTTAGCGTTACTCCAATACGAGAAGCATTGACCCAATTACAACAGTCCCATATTATAAAAGCAGTTCCCAACAGAGGTTTTATAATCGCTGATTTGGATGTAAAGGAAGCCGAAGACTTATATGAGCTGGTTGCTAACTTAGAGGTAATGGCAATTGAAAACTCTGAATTTACCGAAGAACATATTGTTGAACTCAAGAAACAGCAAGAAGTATTTGAAAATGCCACAGATGCTATTTCAAGAATACAAGCAGATTTAGAATTCCATAAATTGTTGACCAAAGGCTATAAAAATGATTTGGCTCTTAAAATTCTACATGATTTAAAGACACGTATTTTCTTTTATGAACGTGCCTTTACAAATGATGATTCCTTCTATAATAAATCAGATAATCAACATGATTCCATAATATCTGCTATTGCGGATAACAATGTACCTACCGCTTCCCTCCTATTAAAAATGAATTGGATGCTGATTTTAAATTACGTTCAAAAGAAACTGACTGAGTAAAAACTACTCTAGATCTTGCAATAGTTCTTGAGCAGAATGTGTTACTTTAAGGTAACCGTTATATGCCCATTTACAGAAAAATACCATAGCAATTAACGTAATAGCAAAAATCACATATTGCTCTGTTTTTAAACTGGTTAGAAAAACATTTTTGTTAGAAATGATTTTAGAGGTTACCGGCACTATAAATAATAGTCCAATAAAACCAACAGCTATTCCAATTTGCTGTAATTTTAAAAGCCTATTCTTAGTTTTCAAATAGAACTTCAAATTTTCTTTATAAGACCCGTTTATAATATCAATATTCTTTATTTTTTTTAAGGTAATTAACACCATTGCCGGTAGTATAATTAGAAATGAAAGAGTTAAAATCCCACAAACTTGTAAATACCAAGTATCTAATTTGCTAAAATTTAGTAATATAAAGAATGCAATAGCAAAACAGACAAAAGCACCTAAAGTTTCATATTTAGTAATAGTGGTGAATTTATTCTGATATTTCTGCTTTGTCATGTCTAGTATTATTTTATTCGTTAATTTTTTTTGATGATTTAGGTCATCGCTTAATTGTGTCCATGCCGATTGTAGTTCTTCTAATTCCATGATTATTGCTTTGTCATGTTAGTTTTTAATTTCTTTTTTACTCGAGATATTTTAGTACCCACGTTGCTATCGCTAAGTCCGGTTATTTGTGCTATCTCTTTATAACTTTTACCTTCAAGCAAGAGGAATATGAGACCTTTTTCTAAAGTGTTTAAATGTTGTAGATGCCGATAAAGTAGTTTTAATCGCTCTTCATAAACATCGTCTTTATAGTCAGATTGATTAATGAATACATCTGCAACTGGAACAGAATCTGGTCTTCTCTTTTTCTTCTTAATAAATGTAATTGCCGTATTCATAGCTACACGATACATCCAGGTGGTTACTTTTGCATCGTTACGGAACGAATCAAAATATTTCCATAGCTGAAAGACCACTTCCTGAAACAAGTCTTCGCGATCTTCTTTATTATCGGTGTAAATTGATGTCACCTTATATAATAGCGCCTGATGTTCTCGTATTAAGTTCGTAAAGACCTCTTCTTTATCCATTGTATAAAAACGTGTTTCCCTATGAGTATGAAATTTATGTAGTTTGTCACACTTTACTCGATAATCGAGATTTAAATGCTCCGACGCTTGCGTCGAAATATTAATTATGTTTTAAATTCAATGCCTCGCGGGCTTGTCCCGAGGTTATTTACTATAAATTCTTTTTAAATAAAAGTAAAAACAGCCTAACTCTTACAACATGAGGTATATATGTACGTTTTAATGAAAAACAAATAAAATTATGCAGTTCTTAAATCCGGAAATTGAATCATTGACAAAAAGAAAAACCACACAAAACTTAGTTAAAAAAGAAGTTTCATGTGGTATTTTTCAAGATGTAAAAGATATTCCTGTAATTGAAGAAAAGGTTGTACTTAAAAAAGTATAACCACTATTTAAATAGCGAATCATCTAAACCAGGAATTAAGTTTAGTGCGTTTTCATAGTATAGTTTTTTCAATACATTATCAGGCAAGTTTAATCCGTACATAGACCAAAATGCGTGATATTTTTTATAGTATGGGAAATACTCATCGTTGCTTTCCAAAACTCTAAAATAGGTCGGGAACTCCTCTGGTTTCCAACTATCCTTACCGAATAACACCCTGTCTTGATATTTTATAAAGAAGGCTCTTGCATTCTGCGGCTGCCTCCCTAGTTCTGCGATAATTGCAGAAATACCAACATTCATATTTGGCATTTCATCTAATAGCTCCCCAAGTTTTTCAAGGTTATTGGCATGCCAACCCATATGTGCATTAATAAACTTAGTGTTAGGATGCTTTTTAAACACATTATGCTGTTCTTGAATAATTTGCTCAAACGGGGCCGGATCTGTTGCTGAACGTTTTCTTCTGGGGTGTGTTTTCAATTCCAGCCAACGTTCATTATCGGCATCCATTTCGTCCCAAAAAGACTTTGGATCAGCTGCGTGTATTAAAACAGGCACTCCCATTTCGGCACATTTTGCCCAAATAGGGTCTAAACGAGGATCATCTATCGCCAACCGATTGCCATCTACATCCTTATTTCGTAATCCAAGACTTTTAAAAATCTTTAATCCCTTAGCGCCATTCTTAATATCTTCTTCTAATCGGGCAGCTGCTTGTTCTCCCCATTCCATATCTTTTGCTCCTTCAAAATCTACATTAGCAAAAACAACAAATCTATTTGGGAAACTTTTTTCAATATTTACCACTTTCTCTTTAAGGTTTTTCCCAGAACCACCACTTAAATTCACCATAATGGCTTCATTCATAGCATCCATATGTAAAATCAACCCATTTAAAGCTTCTACGGACATATCCCTTTGGTGGCTATGTACATCAATAAAAGGAAACTTTGCTTTGGTTATTTCTGCTCCAGGTACTACTAAGGTTGATTTCGGATTGTATTCTTCAAAACCCATATCCTGTGCAAAAAGAGGTAATGCCACAAGTAAAAAAATTGTAATTATAACTACCGATTTATTTTTTGTCATGTTAATGGTTGTACGTATTATTAATTGTTGATAATAATTGATTGTATTCTTCTTTGGTGTCTATGTCTAACGTTTGGTTTTCTGCGTCTAAAGTAATAATAGCCTTAAGCCCATTATTTAAAAGTTCTTTAGCACCAGAGTCTCCTTTAAGAACGGACAAATCTTTAAATAGCAATTTAGGAAACAATGCAGGCACTCCTACCCTTTTTCCATAATATGTTGCTATAATTTTTGAAGGATGTTTTTTTGACTGATGAATTAAAGTGTCCAGGTAATTATAGGTGAGTAAAGGTTGATCGGCTAAACAAATTAAAATTCCTTTTAAATTATGTTGTTGTTCAAGTAGTACTTTAACTCCGTATGCAATACTATCACCAAGTCCGTTATTCCAATTAGGGTTGACTATAATAGCAATCCCTTTTTTAATTAAATGACATTCAGACATAATAAATTCAGCGTTTGAGCCTAATACTACGTATAGAGAATTTGCCTTACTCCGTTGAACTGTTTTTATAGTCTCCAGTAAAAAATTAGAATCTTTCCAAGGCATCAATTGCTTAATACCATCCATGCGTTTAGACGCTCCCGCGGCCATAATTAGAACAGCAATATGTTGTTCTGTTTTCAATGATGTATTTGTTTCAGTTTGTCTTTCAACATCATAGGTTCTGTTTTTCTAATTACGGTTAAAATTTCAGCCAGAATAGAGATAGCTATTTCCTGGGGTGTTTCGGCACCAATATGCAAACCAGCAGGACCGTGAATATTTTCTATAAAATCCATATCTATATCCATATCATGTTCAAGTAATGCGGATAGTAGTTTTTCTCTACGTCTGGTAGGACCCAAAATACCTAAGTAGGCGGGTTTACTTTTTTTCAGCACAGTCAAATATTTTAAATCTTTTACATAGCTATGCGTCATTAACAAAACAGCGGTATTAGTATCAATATCCATCACAGGGAAATTTTCTGGTTCGTAGTTCAACAAAGCATCTATCCCGGGAAAATCATTGATATTTTTGTCCTCCTTTGGGGTTACTGCAACATGTACTTCCCATCCCATACTTAAACCAAAATAGGCCAATATTACGGCATCGTGCTCACCCCCAATTAACAATAATCTTTGGCAAGGAGGCATGGTTTGCTTAAAACACTTTGCTGCCATTTGTTCTACAGTACTACCGTTAAATGAAAATGATTTAGCGTCAAGTGTTATAAACGTCCCATAACCAGGTAAATCGCCATATTCTTTTTGATATGCTGTTTCTAAAATAAAAGATTGCCTATTCTCAATCACCTTATTAAATTCAATGACAAGAGTTTCACTTGGCGCAAAAGGTTCTAGTAAAATATAAAGAATCCCTTCACAGCCAAGTCTATACCTACCATCATAAGTCATTAATTTTGAAGTTTGTTTTTCAAAAACCGATTGTGCTTGAAACAATACCTCTTTCTCAACACACCCACCACTTACAGCACCTATCATTACATTATCTTCGCGAATAAGCATACGAACTCCCGGTCTTCTATATGAAGAACCATCTAAATCCACTACAGTAGCCAACACACATTTTAAATTGGTGTTTTTAGCATTTATATATTCAGTTATGATATTTTTGAATTCGTGAGTCATATTTTACTCCTACTTTTTATCTAAAATAGCCAAATTATGCTAAATACATAATTCGTTTACAGTCTTTCAGCCTACCGAAATATAGGGTATTTGAACATTTTATGTGTAATACTAGATTTGCTTTAACAATCTTTAACATTTATTTTATTCATCCCTATAATTTAAATAAACTTTGTCCGTTCTGCTAAATGAACCTATAATAATTGAATATGAAAAAATTTATGAAGACGTTCGGCGTATTTTTTGTGCTGACTTTACTAGTTTCTTGTGGAAATGCCGATGACGATATTAATCTAAATCTGAATACTGGCGGCGGTGACGGCTTAGGAAAAGGAACAACAGTAGATGATTGTTTAGGGTTAGATGAAGGCGAATTAGTTTTATCAATTCAAGAACAATATACTACACTACCAGGAAAAGTATCTATTTTCTTTAGAGTGTCCGACACTGATGGTAATCCTGTACCGGGTTTAACAGCAAATCAGTTTACAATATACGAGCAAGGTAGAAATGATGATTGTTTTAAAACGATTTCAACATCAGAATCTTCAGCACGAATTTCTCCTAATTCTCAAATATTTTCTAATAATACATTACTTGTTTTAGATTTAAGTAATAGTGTACTTAGCAGTAGTTTAGATGAATTGAAATTAGCATCATCAAGTTTTATAGATGCCGTAATGCCTAGTACTACCCAGGAATCTGTTAAGATGGCCATTTATTGGTTCGATGGAGAGGATGAATTACATTTATTAAACGAATTGACTTCTTCAAGAACAGAATTAAAAGATGCAATTGATGGTATTACTAATGATATTAGTAATGACCCATCTACGGATTTATATGGAGCCGTAATAAAATCGACCGATATTGCTTCAGATTTGGTTCAAAAATCTACAGCTGGTGGTAAAATTGGTGCAGCTTCTGTTGTAATTTTTACCGATGGAACAGACCAAGCTTCTCGTTTTACAGAAGATTCGGCCTTAAAAAAAGTAAAAGATGCCAATGCAAATATTTCTTTCTTTAGTATTGGTTTAGGAGGAGAAATTGATACAGAAGTATTATCTGCAATAGGTAAAACGGCAAGTGTTTTTGCCCAGAATAAAGATGAATTGGAAAGAACCTTTAGAGACATTTCCGAGAAAGTTTCCGAAAGAGCTAATAGTTTCTATTTATTTGAATACTGTAGCCCTAAAAGAGACGGTAGCGGTGAAAACAATTTAGCTATAGAAATAAATACAGGTTCCAGACAAGGTGCTGTACAAACCAAGTTTAATGCCAATGGTTTTACAGGTGGCTGCGAATAACCAAATCACTTTAAAATTTAGAAAGAAGCGTGAAAACGCTTCTTTTTTTTTGCTCGAAATTGAACTTAATAACTTGTTGATACTCATTTTATTGAAAGCTGAAATTTCTGTTTTTGCATGAGCATAGCTATTTAAAAACGTCCGTTTATCGATATGCCACGTATATTAAACCGATTACACTAATATTAATTAAAAGAGAACAAAATGAAAAGATTATCCTTAGTTGCCTTTTTATCAGTAGTACTTTTAACTTCATGTGTTTCTAAAAAGAAATATGTTGCATTAGAAGATAATTTATCTCAAACCCAGAGTGCATTACAAAAAACACAAGTTGAGAAAGAAGATTTACAGTCTCAAATGACTAGAATCGAAGCTCGTGTAGAAGAGTATAACTCTAAAATCAATTCGTTAAAGGAATTAAATGATAGCCAGTTTACAAGTGTTGATGATGTTGCTGTAATGAGCAATAATACAAAGGCAAAAATGAGAAATACATTGAAAAATGTAGATCCAGCAAAATTAGCCGGTGCTAAAACCATACAAGATTCAATGAATTTGGCAGTTTCTTATAAATTGAAGCAATCAATTTCTGAAGAAGGTGAAGATATTGATGTAAGTATTGATAAGACCGTCGTAATGATTAATATATCAGACGAACTATTATTTAATACAGCTAGTTATAATGTAAGCAGTAAAGCAAACAAAATTTTAACCAAATTGGCGGATGTTATAAAGTCAGAGCCAAGTATGGAAGTTATGGTCGAAGGTCATACAGATTCTAGAACTATAAATACGCCAATGGTTACGGACAATTGGGATCTTAGTGTTAAGCGTGCAACATCAATTGTACGTAAATTACAGAAAGATTATGATGTTGACCCTTCTCAGTTAATAGCCTCTGGTAGAAGTAGTTATTTACCTTTAGTTGAGAACGATTCTAAAGAAAATATGGCATTAAATAGAAGAACAAAAATTATTATTTTGCCAAACTTAGATAAATTCTTTGCTCTTTTAGATGCAGAAGAAACTATGTAAGAACACTGGTTCTATATTAAAAAAAGGGAAGCTAATGCTTCCCTTTTTTTTGTTGCATAACTTATATCATATCCATCATCTATTTATAAATCATTGAATTAGGTATGTTTATATTGTTTTCACTTAAATTAATTAAAAAACCATTGATTACTGCGTATTCAATAACACCTGCTTTTTCGAGAAAGAACGTAGGATTAATACCAGGTTCTAATTTAAGTTCTGGCACTTTATACTTTGGTCCAATTAAATGTACTGGAAAAGGAGAATTTATGACCGTAGCTGGTGTTTTCTCCATGCGTACAAAACCATAACCTTGTTTTAAAATGTCTTTAAAATTTAACCCTTTAACTTCATCTATTGTGTTAAAGGTTTTAGGATGGGCCTTAGCTTGTTTAATGGTGTAGTCCGACGCCTCTAAGGTTTCATAACCATAATAAGTAGATAAATCTCCTTGGTCCAAAACTCTACTACTATACCAAAAGGAGTTGTGGTCAGGGTAATCAACTTCAATCTGGTTAATACCTAAATCTATAGTATAGGTGTTTCCTTTTAGGTTATAGTTGACTCCAGTTAATTTTAAATCGAACAACTTTCTATCATTTTCAGGAATTTTCTCATATTCTTCAATTCCGATTGATTCATAAGATTTTTGGGCGATAGTATAAATAGCGGACAAAATAGACGTATAATTTAATTTTCTAATTTCTTGCTTTTCTATATCCTTGGGAAATCCACCAGACTCAATTAAAATCGTACTTGTACCCCATTTTTGAATATTATCACCAAATGCGCGTGGTTCAAAATCATCATTATACCTACCTACTTGTCCAGGAGCATATTTTTGAAGAATATCGTTCATGAACACTATAATCTTCATTGCATTACCCCGAGTTTCATTAATATCTTTTTCGTAATTATAGGCAGGTGCTAAATACGAAATAGTTGCTGGTTTCTCTGTGCGTTCTGCATTGTAATAGGTGCTTTGATCATGAAGATTGAATCCGAAATCGGCATCAAGACTGTCCCGAACTCTTTTTAAAGTTTGAGATTCTGGAGACTGTAAACGCAGCGCATCCCTATTAATATCTATGCCTAACAAATTTCTACGTTGAAAAAGCTCCGCCCCATCAGGGTTTAACATTGGTAAAAAGTGAACGGTTAAGTTAGCAAGAATAGCTTCTTTTTCCTTTTTGAAATCTTCACTATCAAAGAAATTAAGAATATCAAAAATTGCTTGTGTAGCAGTCGGTTCGTCTCCATGCATTTGCGACCAAAGAAATACGTTGGTTTCTCCAGAACCTATGCTAATAAGACTTAAATCTAAACCGCCAATTGACTTACCAACGGTACTAACCTTAAATTTATCATTGGTAGAAAGCTTGTCTATTAGTGGTTGGATATCATTTCTTTTAATACGTCTTTTCCCAATCGCGCTTTCCTTATAGTTATCATAAGTATCGTATAGTTGTGTGGTAATATTGTTGGATTGGCTTATTCCCATAAAAGAGAACAAACAAAATACCGCTAGTGTAATATGCTTCATTAAGTTTTATTTTATTTTGATATATTCTTAGGTAATTCTTTAAAATTTAAATCGGATACTGATTTACGAACTTTTTCCATAAAATCAGTTCCAGGGTCTGTTTTCTTGGTACGATAGCCATCATCCTTCTCTAACCATAATGGATGATTTTCAAAAAGTGTATACTCATAATGGCCAATTAAATAATCGATATCATATTTTTCCTTTAAATGCCTAACTAACCAAATGTTTGATTTTAATTGTGCTTTAGTTAAAGGTAAATCTTCGGTTCCGCCAACATTTTCTACGCCAATAGCACAATGATTTAGTCCAATAACATGGCGTGCCATGGTAGTTTCTGGTAATAATTGATAAATAGTCCCATCACGATCTACCATAAACTGAGAAGAAACATTTAAACCACTCACATCCTTAATATCAGGTCTCCAATTAGGCAATGATACGGGGTCAAAAGCTTCAAAAGATTTTTTAAAAGTTGGAATAACTGTCCAATGCAAAACAATCATTTTTGGATTTATTTGAGGTAAATCTTGCGCTAAACCATACCTGTTTTCAAGATATTCTAAAGTTAGAATTTTGCGGTCCTCATTAAAAGTAATAGGATAATCAACTATAGTTTTTGTAGCAGTACAAGAAACTAGCAATACACCTAGCAAAAAATAATATGTGATATGTTTCATTGTTGAACTAATTATAAACTATCCTTTAAAACCGCATATTCAATGGTAATTTTACGTCTTCCCCAATTTTTTGCTTTACTAACATTATCACCCATATAAATATCAATACGGTTACGCCATCGGGAGTGCATTTTATCTTTTACCGTATAAATACCCTCAAAAGTATCTATTTTAACCAAGGTATTATAAGCAAGCCCTTTTTTTAATAGATCCCTTGAAACCGCGATCCATTTTTCACCTGGTTTTATGGAGTCTCCCCACGCAGTAATTGCCGGATGCTCATATGAAGTCTGTGACGGAATAGAATTATAAGCAGTTGCGGTAACTTTTAAAGGAACCCAATTGTATTTATTATCCACAGATTTATCTGAACAGCTAACGGCCATTATCAAGATTACTATTATGGATAACCTCTTTATCATACCTACTAATGTAATTTATTTTCCAATATCAATAAATCAGTATAACTTTTACTCCAGGCTTTTTCTAAATATTCTGGTACGGGTGTAAAGGAATATGTTAATGCACTTAGAACAATATCCTGATCGCCATCCCCATCAATATCGGCGGCATCCATTAAAAACCATCTGGCCATTTTAATATCAGCTAAATGTTCTTGGTTAAATACATAGTTACCACTGTTCACATTTTCTAAATAAACAAAATTATATTCAGGATGATTCTCATAATCAGGAAAAGTAGCTAATAAAGCAAAATCCAAATCTCCATCTTGATCAAAATCATTTGCTACGACTCTAGTTGCTCCGTTTAAAGGATAAAAATAAGTTTCTTCAAAATTATTGTTTCCGTCATTTATATGAATACGCATACCATGAAAGGGTTTGTTTACAAAAGATTTATCTGCATTATCTCCATTAACAGTAATAATGTCTTGATAGCCATCGGCATTATAATCAACTAATTCAAACCAACTTGAACCATATACCGGGCTAAATCTTATTACTTTATCAACAGTAAATTCTAAATTTTCTTTTTGATATAAAATATAAATCGACTCATCTCCTTGTCCTGCAAGGACTACTAAATCTTCTTTTCCGTCATTATTCATGTCCCTTGAAATAGTTCTGGTACAACCGGGTATATTCAATATTATTCTTCCTTTATAAAAACCGAAATTATTTTTTTCGTACAAGCTTAATTTCCCAACAAGATCACCAAACTCACTTATTATTATTTCTTCATTTCCATTACCGTTTAAATCTTTATAAAGCGTATGTACAGGTCTATGAAGAGAGTCGGCCAATGTGGCACTGGAATTTTTTAGTTTAAGTATCGTTTTACCCATTGGTATCTCAGAAGGGGTTAAACTGCCCATTGTGGTTACAAAAACACTATCATCTAATACTCTGGCATCTGTTATTGCTCTATTGAAATATCCTATATGGGTATTCTTATTATCAGCAAAATTATACGATGTTAATTCTCCCTTACGAGTTCCTGCGATAATACTTTTATTTAAAGTATCAATCTTTAAAAAGGTGTACAAGCTACCAAAAGCACTATCTAATGAGACTGGCGTTAATTTAAATTTAGTTATAGGTATGCTTTTATTTTCGTTACTAGTTGATTTAGAACTATCTGGTGCCATTTTAATGATGTAATCTCTTAGAAGATTCCAATCTTCAATATCGATAATTGCTTTGCTAGGATAAATCCCTGTTTTGATGATGGCCAATTGTTCTGGAAAACTTAAATTCATATAAGGGTGATATCCTTCGGTTTCAACTCCCATTCTTGCAGCCATATCCGGTAATATCGAATGTTTCCAAATATCTTTTGGTAAATCTTGAATGTTAGGTGCTAAATGGCAACTTGCACAGTAATTTTCATACAACACCACTTCTCTAGGACGTTTTTCAGTGTTGCAAGAAATAAATAGAAATAACAATAAAAATGCACTTATAAATTTAAAACCCATATGGATAAAAACAATGTTGTTATTTGCGAAATAAAGCATGGAAGATACTTATACCGTTAAAATTTAGCAAGAGTTAATCAAGGGCTTTTATTAATTTTGTTGGTCATTGTAAAAGATTATATAATTAAAGTAGCCATATAAAGTACAACCCTTCCTATTTTTGGACTCCTAAACAAATACATAAGTAAATTAAAATATAAATGAAAAAAATTAAACTGCTTTTGGGTGCCGCAATATTAGCGATAATAATTCTTGCATATTTCAATTACCCAAAACTAAATCTAATTTCCGGTTATGCTTCTAAAAATATGGCTTCGAATGTTTTTATAGCAGATAGGGACCTGGTAGATGTTACATTGAACGATCATGAAATGACATTAATAAATTTGTCAGATTGCACCGTTTCGGAGAATGATAAATCTGCAATCGCAACAGTTTTTGGACTTATGCCTAGAACAGCCGTTTATAAGGAAGGTCTAGGTGCAGTACTTACCAATAATGAATTTTCAAAGCATAACTTTAATAGTGTACCTCATAGAACAATTATTAAAAATAGTTTACCTTTTCCTTTTGGGAATAATGGTATCAAGGATACTATTTTAGATAATGTGGATTACGATAAATTAGCTGTTGCCTTTTCAAATGCCTTTAAAGATTCGCTACAAAAAACAAGGTCGCTACTTGTTGTACATAAAAATGAAATTATTGGAGAGCAATATATTCGCGGTTTTACTAAGGATACACCTATTTTAGGCTGGTCCATGACTAAAAGTGTTTTGGCCACACTTTATGGTATTTTAGAATACCAAGGTAAAATGAATATGGATTTTAAACCTTTTTCAAATGAAATACAGATGAAGGGTTTAAAATCTAATATAACAATAAACCATTTGCTTCGTATGGAAAGCGGTTTAGCTTGGGACGAAGATTACTTTAAAATATCAGATGTATCTCGTATGCTATTTTTAGCATCGGATATGACCGTAGCACAACGGAATAATGAAATCATTGCCGCCCCAACTGAAATATGGAACTATTCCTCTGGCACTACAAATTTGCTTTCTGGGATATTAAGAGAACAGTTTAATACACACCAAGAGTACTTAGATTTTCCTTACCAAGAATTGATTGATAAAATAGGAATGAATTCAATGTTGTTAGAGACGGATTTGGTTGGTAACTACGTACTTTCTTCTTATGGTTGGGCCACAACACGTGATTGGGCAAAATTTGGTCTACTGTATTTAAATAATGGTAATTGGAACGGAGAACGCCTATTTTCGGATTCTTGGGTCAGTTATATTTCTAAGCCAACATTAAACTCTAACGGTACTTATGGCGCACATTTTTGGTTAAATGCCGATGGTAAATATCCAGACATTTCTAAAGAACTATATTCAGTAAATGGTTTTCAAGGGCAACGAATATTTATAATCCCTTCTAAAGAGTTGGTTGTTGTTAGAACCGGCTTAGAAGAGCAGACAGACGAACAATTCAATACCTTATTAAAAGAAATAATAGCATCTATTCGATAAAAGGTTCAAAAATTTAACCTTTTTATTACAATACCACATATCTACATGCTTTCACAACAATATTCTCTTGCGTGGCAACAATTGTTTCTAAAAACTAAGGACGCTTCTTACATTTACAGTGTTATTAAAAACGAATTAAAAATTTTCATTTTCATATAGTGTTCTCGTAAAAGAGTCTGATCTTCAATGATTGGACTCTTTTTAGTTATGGGTATTTCAGTTGCAAGTAGGCAGTTGACAGTATTAAGTATTTAGGTATGAAGTAAAAAGTACTAAGTATGAAGTATTGTTTAATTAATAGTAACATCAACGAACAACCATCAACGAACAACCATCAACGAACAACCATCAACGAACAACCATCAACGAACAACCATCAACGAACAACCATCAACGAACAACCATCAACGAACAACCATCAACGAACAACCATCAACGAACAACCATCAACGAACAACCATCAACGAACAACCATCAACGAACAACCATCAACGAACAACCAACTTACGGTAGCCAATTATCTTTGCCAAAATTTGGTTTACGTTTTTCTAAGAACGCATTTCTACCTTCTTTCGCTTCTTCGGTCATGTAGGCTAATCTTGTTGCTTCACCAGCAAATACCTGCTGACCCACCATTCCGTCATCCGTTAGGTTCATTGAAAACTTCAACATTTTTATTGAGGTAGGCGATTTCTCTAAAACCTCTTGTGCCCATTGAAAAGCTGTATTTTCTAATTCATCATGAGGTATAACGGCATTTACCATACCCATATCAAAAGCATCTTGTGCAGAATAGTTTCTTCCTAAAAAGAATATTTCACGTGCTTTTTTCTGTCCCACCATTTTAGCCAAATAAGCAGATCCGTATCCACCATCAAAACTGGTAACATCTGCATCAGTTTGTTTAAAAATGGCATGTTCTTTACTAGCTAAGGTCATATCGCAAACCACGTGTAGACTATGTCCGCCACCAACGGCCCAACCTGGTACTACGCAAATAACCACTTTTGGCATAAAACGAATCATACGTTGTACTTCCAATATATTTAAGCGGTGCTGACCATCTTGACCAACATATCCTTTTTCTCCCCTAGCCTTTTGATCACCGCCAGAACAAAAAGACCATATTCCATCTTTTGTAGAAGGTCCTTCCGCAGAAAGCAAAACAACACCAATAGATGTATCTTCTTGCGCGTCATAAAACGCTTTAATAAGTTCACTCGTAGTATGAGGTCTAAAAGCATTACGCACATTAGGTCGGTTAAATGCAATACGTGCTACGCCGTCACATTTTTTATAGGTGATATCATCAAATTCTATGGCTGTTTTCCAGTTAGGTGATTTCATAATTTCTAACAATTCTATTTTCGTATAAAGATAAGGGTTCATGGTCCACCTGTCCAAATTTGAAAATGATGTAGTATTTCTTAAAACAGAAATTTTAGATCAATCAAGTCAGTTATCAATTTCTTTGAAACAATAGGTTTACTAATTATCAACTATGTTTATAGCATAAATAATAGTACGATTCATGAAACAATCTCTTTTTACATTTATAAAATCGTTACGTGAATTTTTATCGAATAAATTAAACCAATACAACACTACATTACCTTATGTAATTACAGTAATAGTAGCATTGGCAATAGTTGTAGGTGGCATAAATCTATTTGTAGAATTAACGGAAACCTTAAAAACAGAGATGCTTGCATCCTATGACACTGCAATTACAGATTATGTAATTTCTTATCGTACCCCAGGTTTAACATCGTACTTTAAATTTATGACTAATCTTGGCGATGCCTATGGATATTTAATAGTACTTGTAATCTTTCTATCAATATCTCTTTTAGTATTTAAACGTTGGAAGTATGTTGTTCAAGCAACTCTAATTTTAGCGTTGGCAACCATTTCTAACATGGTTTTAAAACGTTTTATTGATCGTGCCCGCCCAGGTATTGAACACTTGGTTTCAGTGGAAACATTGAGTTACCCAAGCGGACATGCCATGAGCGCAATGGCCTTTTATGGATTTCTCATATTTCTGGTCACCAAATTCAATATGAACAAAGTACTGAAGTACGTATTGATTATTGTATTGATAACAATCATTTTAAGTATCGGAATTAGTAGAATATACTTGGGAGTCCATTTTCCTTCGGATATAGCTGGCGGATTCATTGCCGGTTTCATTTGGGTAGTTTTCTGTGTAATAGTTTTTGACTTAATACAGTTGTTTAGAAGAGACCCACGAACTTAATTAGTATTGTATAGAAATTAGTTAAAGGAAAAAAAGTTGAGATAGTAATTATCTCATAAAGCAAAACGAATTTATAAATTTTCTACCAACATTAATATTACGTAATATAAAAATATTGTGCACTTTTAGTTTTTCATTTAATTAAGATAGAACACATCAATAGGAAATATTCCCAATAAATAATTAAAAAATACCTTATGTGACTTTAGTCACATTTATTACAAAATATTCATCGTTAATTTGCGATAATAGATATGAAGAGAAATCTAGAACATATAGAATACCAAAAAGATACGGAGGTCTTGGCAAAATTTGCCAAAGCATTAGCTCACCCTACTCGTGTGGCTATTTTAAAGCATCTTGAAAAACAATCATGTTGTTTTACAGGTGATTTAGTAGAGGTTTTTCCTTTAGCTCAATCGACGGTTTCACAACATTTAAAGGAATTAAAAAATGCTGGTCTAATACAAGGAGAATTAAAACCGCCAAAAATAAAGTACTGTATCAATCAAGAGAATTGGAACACTGCAAAATCGTTATTTTCAGCATTTTTTAGTTAATACTTTTACTAATCAAATCGTATATAGGCGATAAACAAATAATAGTAATATGAACAAGATAATTAAAATTTTAGGTACGGGTTGTACAAAATGTAAGGCAATGACAAGTGTTGTCCAAGATGTAATTTCAGAAAACCAAATTGAAGCCAGTTTAGAAAAAGTTGAAGATATTATGGAGATAATGAAATACAATGTAATGTCTACACCTGCATTAGTAATAAATGATGAAATATTGATTAAAGGACGAGTGCCTTCTAAAGAGGAAGTAGTAGCACTTCTTAAATAACCCTAATAGATAAATGTTTAATTGGGTACAAAACATCGCTGATTGGTTTGTCTATGACCTTTTAAGCCTGAATAAAGGTCAGCATTTAGCAGAGGCACTGAACTTCTTTATTTATGACACCACTAAGATTCTAATTTTACTTTTTGTTGTAATTTTTTTTATGGGAATAGTAAACAGTTATTTCCCTATAGACAAGGTTAAAAATTACCTATCTAGTAAAAAATTATATGGTTTAGAATATTTTATGGCAAGTCTTTTTGGCGTAGTAACTCCATTCTGCTCATGTTCATCGGTCCCTTTGTTTATTGGATTTGTAAAAGGAGGTATACCTTTAGGTGTTACCTTTTCTTTTTTAATTACCTCTCCCTTGGTAAATGAAGTTGCTATTGGCCTATTTGTAGGTTTATTTGGAATTGAGACTACTATAATATATGTAATAAGTGGTATTCTATTAGGTACTATTTCCGGTGTAATTCTTAAGTATTTAAAACTAGAAAAATATTTAACTCCATGGGTAAAAGAAGTTTTGGCAACAGCACAAAGAGACCAAGATACCTTTCTTATAGAAAAACAGACTTTGAAACAAAGGTTGCCTATAATATGGAGCGAAGTAATAAAAATATTAAAAGGTATTATTCCTTATGTAATAGTCGGTATTGCTATCGGTGGACTAATGCATGGTTATATTCCTGAAGGTTTTTTTGAACAATATATGGCAAAAGACAATCTTTTTGCCGTCCCCATTGCTACCATTTTGGCAATACCAATGTATTCTAATGCTTCAGGTATACTCCCTGTAGTTCAAGTATTGGTAGCAAAAGGAATTCCGTTAGGTACTGCAATTGCATTTATGATGGGCGTTGTTGGTCTTTCTTTACCAGAAGCTTTGCTTTTAAAGAAAGTTATGACCATTAAGCTAATTACTATCTTTTTTAGTGTGGTAACGCTCTGTATAATCATCTCAGGATATCTATTTAATTTCATTCTATAAGCGCAAACAAGAACTATGAAAAAATTAATTTTACTCGTTACATTTACCCTTTTATTAGCTTCGATTGGTACAGCACAGAGTACCCCAAAAGTATTTACAAAAGGTGCTATGAATACAATGGATAGTACTTATGATTTAAAAATTTGGTTAGATACGTTACCTGATAAATCTAATTTATTCGCAATGGGACCTTATGATAAAATGAAAGGGGAAATAACTGTTTTTGATGGTAAACCTTTTTTTGCTTCCGCCTTTAAAGAAGGGAAAATGGTCATAAGTCAAAGTTGGGATATTCGCTCACCATTTTTTGTTTACAGCAATGTAAAACATTGGGTAGAATATAACTTAGAAGGGCCATTAAATACTATTGAAGAAATACAGGAAAAAGTTGCAAAAATAGCCGAGAGCGAAGGTTACGATATTAAAGAACCTTTTGCTTTTAGAATTTCAGGTGAATTCGACCAAATAACAGCTCATATTGTAACGCCTAGAAATGCCGATGTGGAAGGCTATAGACCAGATGTAAAATCGCAAGATTTTTCTTTTAAAAATGAGATTGGCCAAATAATAGGGTTTTATTCGGAGAAACACCAAGGTATATTCACAGGCTCTAAAAGCTTTATCCATGTTCATTATTTAAGGGATGACCAAACTTTTATGGGGCATTTAGATAAAATTACTACTGCCAACAAACTATTTAAACTCTATTTACCTAAAAAACAGACATCTGTAAAAACCGGAATGCGTGTAAATGACACTGATTTTTCGAAGGGAAGATTGGGAAACATTCAAAATATAGATTTAGACGACCTAGTAAAATTTCATGGCCATCTTTGTGATGGGCTGGTTGTAGGGCATCTTGGGTTACAACAAGCTTTACAAAAACTTTATCCAAATGGTATAATTGATCGTACCAATACACGAATAGTGAGCAATTCCTCCCCTTGCCTTACAGATGCCGCAATTTTTACAACTGGTGGTCGTTATCAGTTCAATTCATTTTATGTATCAAATGATATGGATGCATTGTTTACCGTACAACGTTTAGATACCAAAAAAGCTTATACCGTTAAAATGAAAAAAGGTCTTAAACCCAAAGAAATAGACAAACTTGGGGCCTTAGCTGTTAGTGAAGAATTACACGCATGTGATTTAAATAGGTTGAAACAATTAGAAGATGACTTTACAGAAATATTACTTACTACTGATCCCAAAGATAATTTTATCGTCACGGAAATAGTGGATTTCAAATGGAATCCTGTTTTAAAAAATGATTATATTAAAACTGATATTCTTAATAAGAATAAATCGAATTGTACTCAATAAGTAATCTCCTAGAAGCAAAACTCGGAGTCTATTAATATCGACTATCGTTTATATTAAACGGGTTTTTATGATTCAATATTAATAATTACAAAATTGAAACCAACATGGTAAATACTTAACTATGTCCTAAAAAAAAGGAATGTTTTTTTATAAAAAGCACCCTAAAATAAAATGTATTTTTCTTTAAACGAAATGAAAAATATTGATGAATACTCTATTTATTAGTAGAGTATGCATTGCACTAACGAATTACTTCAGAAAAGAGTTGAATTGGAGTACTAAGCAAATTAAAACAAAACATTTTTAAAATATAGTTAAAAAGGGATTGGAATAATTGCCATATATTAAGGGTATTTAAACGATACCCATGAAATTAAAAGTCTGCCTTATTCAAGATAGTCCCGTTTTCTTTGATATAGAAAAAACTATCGATAAAATAGAAAACCTTGTAAAAATTCACGCCAAGAAAGGGTGTGAATTAATGGTTTTTCCAGAATCCTTTATTCCCGGTTATCCAAGAGGATTTTCTTTTGGTGCCGTAGTAGGTAGCAGAACAGATGAGGGTAGAAAGCTATATGCAGACTACCATAAAAACAGCTTAAATTTAGAAGGGAAAGAACTCCAAAGACTTGTAAAACTAGCCAAAACAGAGAATGTATATTTGATTATTGGAATAACTGAAGAACAGACTAACAATGGTAGTTTATATTGCTCTATGCTATATATCTCCCCAACCGATGGCTTTTTGGGTGTTCACCGAAAAATTAAACCTACAGGCAGCGAACGTATTGTTTGGAGCGAAGATGATGGTTCATCTTTAGTTAGTTTCGACACCAAAATTGGGAGGTTAGGCGGACTCATCTGTTGGGAGAATTACATGCCTTTGGCTAGAATGGCAATGTATAAGCAAGGCGTGGAGATTTACATAGCCCCTACTGCAGACTCACGAGACGAATGGACATCTACTATGAAACATATTGCTTTAGAAGGTAGATGCTTTGTGTTGGGTTGTAATCAGTTTTACACAAAATCTATGTATCCAGAAAAATACCAGCATTTGGTGGAAAATGAGCCAGAAAATTTATGCCGTGGCGGTAGCGTGATAGTATCTCCATTGGGAAAAATTATTGCCGGACCATTATTTGATGAAGCTGGTGCTCTAATTGCAGAAATTGATTTAGATGATATCGTTCATGCAAAATTGGATTTTGATGTTATTGGGCATTATGCTAGAAATGATATTTTTGAATTTAATGCTGTGAATCAACCGGATATAAAGACTGAAAAAGGACTAGAAAACTAAAATTAGTTTATCCTTGGTAGCTTTATAAACTAGTTGCCATAAATTCCTCGCCAATGCGCCTACTTAAAAATGTCTTGTTGAATTTAAAATTAAATACATCTGTAATAAATATGTGGTCAATAGTTATACTATTGATTGTGCTTAATTCTTGCCAAAATTCAAAAGAACTAAATACAAAAACTAAAAGTGAATCTTTAGGTCCAAAAAACGGGGCACTTTTAATTGGAGGTGGTGGAATGACAGATGAAATGTGGCAAGTATTCTATGAGTTAGCTGGAAATGAATCAGCAAATCTTGTAATACTACCAACTGCTTTTGATGAAGAATCCATAAACTACGACCCAGAATTTAAAATCCTAAGAAGACAATTTACAGCTCGTGGGTTTAAGAATATTCAATTTATTCATACCAGAGATAGATTAACAGCAAATAGCGATGACTTTATAAAACCATTAAAAACGGCAACCGCAGTTTGGCTAACTGGCGGTAGACAATGGCGTGTGGCAGATACCTATCTAAATACAAAAACTGAAACAGAATTGAAAAAGGTTTTAGAACGTGGAGGAATAATTGGTGGGCATTCTGCGGGAGCGTCAATACAAGGTTCTTATTTAGCAAGGGGTGGCAGAGGTTTAAATGACAATTATAATGTAATAAGTAATCCGGAAGTAGGATTCGGGTTTGTGACAAACTCTGCTTTTGACCAACACCTTTTCGAAAGAAACCGACAATACGATATGTTTAACTTATTAAAAATAAGACCAGAATTATTGGGAATAGGCTTAGATGAAAATACAGCCATTTTAGTGCAAGGGAATGAATTTGAAGTAATTGGGAATAAATATGTAGCCATATATGATGGAACTTTTTGGTCTAATTATTTCAACGAGATAGATACGCTTGAAACCGGAAAAGATAAATTCTATGTATTAAAAAATGGTGAAAAATATAATCTTAAAGAGCGCCGCGTACAGCGTAATAAATTCTTGAAGCCAATTGAAATTTCACTAAAGAAGCAAAGAGAATATGTTGGTAATTATCTTTTCGAAAAAAGTAAAGTATTTTGGAATAATATTATAATTGAAAACGATACCATGAAATACCAAGTGGTTAGAAGAAATATTACAAACGAACCTATTCCTATTTTTGCGTATTCTAACGACGTATTTTTTGACATAGATGCTGAACTATGGTTTCATTTTCACAGAGATAGTTTAGGAGTTATTGTGGGTTTTGATAAAAAAACACATCAGTTCATTGATGGTAAAAATTTAAGGTTTAATAGCACAGATGAATAAATCACACATATTTAAGATTGATTATTTTGTTCATTTTCTATTATTAAAAAAACTTAGTTGAACCTTAACTTTCTAATGCATTAAAACACCAGTAAATTAAAATACAAAGAAAAAAAATATGGAGAAACTAGTAATCTTAATCGTCATCTTTCTAATATCAAATAATATACATGGCCAAGAAACTATGAAAAAGATACACTTAAAAGAAGGTGCTAGTATTATAACCTACAATGGTTTAGAATTAGATGTTTTACTTCAAGTTTATGATAAGAACGCGGCACCTCATTTAATTGGTGAAGTGTATTGTAGAATTCAGAAAAATGGCGATGACATAGCTGATTTTTCTTCGGACAATGATGCGTCTACCAGAGAATATCTTACTAAAATTTATAAGAATTACTTTCTAACGTTTAAGATTGACAATGACGACAAATATCTAATTCTAGAACAGGCACATTTAGGAAAGGCTTTTGCTTTATCAAGTAAAAAAACCTGTATAATAGGAGAAAAAGATAATCCTATAGAATTGGAAATCACTGATTACATACACGAATCGGGTAATGATTCGCCGCTTGATACTGGTGAAAATAGTTCTTGGGATGATGTTCAATATACATTAAGAGCTAAAGTAAAGGAGGTTGAAAAAAATATAAGTTTTTACAGTTCTGAAATCCGTGAAGGTTATACGGTAAAAATAGAGGGATATTCCATCAGTATTTTATCTGACCATTATAAAAATTCATATGCCTTGCTTGAATTGATGGTAAGCAAATAAAAAAGAAAATAATAACTTGTATTCAAAGCTATTATCAAATAATTACAAAGAAATTTAGGAACAGGGTTATATAACCTTCTCCACTTTTCACTACTAATTTGTGATTATTAGATTATAAACTGCAATTGCCATTAAACTATTTATATATTAACGACTTATACTAAAAGAAGAATGAAAAATCATAAAATCGCTTTAGCTGCATCGATTATAACTCTTGGGCTGAGTTTTACGAGCTGCAAGAATGCAAATAAAAGTTCAGAAAATACTACGGCGAACGATTCGGCCGAAATACAAAAAGAGCAAACCGTTTACGCAAGTGATGTAATTCCATTTTTCGATGATTGGAAATTAATCTTAGGTGATGGCTCTAATGTTGGTATTGCCAATGACTTTGAAAATAAAGATTTCTTTTATACTACAAATGACGGCAAAGATGATTGGGTCGTATTTAAAGCGCCTAATGGTGGAGACACCCACGGCACATCTAACAACACAAGAACCGAATTGGCACAGACCAAAAAATGGTATCCGGAAACAGCTGATGATAAATTAACGGCTACCCTTAAGGTAATGAACGTATCATCTACAGGCGATGCGCGTGTTGCGGCGACACACGCAGTCGTAGTTGGTCAAATTCATAGTGCAGATGCATTTGAAAATGAACCGCTGAAAATATTCTACAAAAAATACCCGGGTCAGACAAAGGGTTCCGTGTTCTGGCATTATGAAATTAATACCGCTGGGGATGATAATGCCAAAAGATGGGATTATTCATCGGCCGTTTGGGGAAATGACTTTTCTGTGGTTGGCGAAACGGCAGATACATACCCTGCAGAGCCAAAAGATGGTATTGCCTTAGGAGAGGAATTCAGTTATGAAGTAGTCGTAAAGGACGGTATTATGAGCTTAAAATTTATGAGTGACGGACATGAAACTAAAACATTCACCAAAAATTTATTGGAATCTGAATACACCACAAAAGCAGCTATTTCTGAGCAAACCAAAAAATTATTTTTCCCTATTGGTCAAGATGGTGTAGAGCGAAAAGAGGCCTATACTGGCGAAGGTTGTTTTTTTAAGTTAGGTGCCTACAACCAAACCAATGGTAAATCTCCAAGTGAAAATATGAACTGGTGCTCCGGTGCAGAAACTCATGACGGCGACATTCAAAAACAATATGCAGATGGAAACTATGCAGAAGTTTGGTTTAAAACAGCAAGTATAACCGTTAGTGATGCTGCCGTTTCTAACGAAGGCTATTTTACGAAAAACGATTAATACGGTTTTTAAATAAAAACATTCATCTCAAACAATTCTCGTTAATAACTTCGGCATAACTCCTATTGTAAGTAGTTGCTTTCAATTTTTGAAAGAACGAACTTCGTTAGCATCCGCGAAATGGACCTTGTGCTGAGCTTACCGAAGTATTGAAACTCCACTTAACTTGACTTTACAGCACATTTGAGGAAAATAGAATACATTAAAAACAATTATCAACTTTTAACTATTAAACTTTTAATAGTAATTCTGTTTATTGTTACCTGTTATATGGGGTTTAAATGGACTTACAATTTTTGGTACATTGACCTTATTAGGGACTCAGACAGTTTACTGGGCAATGAACAATTTCTACGACATATAAAATCTAACTTCACGCCATCTTTAATTATTCTACTGCCAATTATTGGAATTTTTATCAATAAAAAAATTGGTTGGATTCTAATTACCTCCTTCTTTTATATGATTATTATAGCGCTAATTTTTCCATTGACAAAAGATGATTCACTTGATATTTCTGATTATCTAACTATGGGATTATTTATTGGATTAATTATTTTCATAATCACGGTAATGAACATGAAAAAAATATCAGAGGTAACCTATGGATTTACCAAATCGCAACTAATTACTAAAAATATTATCGCTTCTATAATTGGAATGACTTTAACAATTGTTATAATATATATTAAAAAGTAAAAAACGTGCTGTAATAAAACAAAATTAATGCGGGGGTTTGGTGTTTATTAGAAAGGGTTGTGTAATTTTATAATGTCGCCAAATTAGTTTGATTTGACATTTTAACAATAAAAAAATATAACACAAACAAAAGGCTTTGGCTTCGTGCGAAGACGGAAACAAAAGTGTTTCCTTGCCTCCGTACTAACTTTAGCCCGGGCGATAACGAAACTCTCTTCAACTTTAAAATTTCAGTCCCTTCACTGCGCCATACTTTACGGGGAGTAATCTCAGGTTTACACTACCCTATTAAACCAAAAGAGGTATTCCAAATTAACAAATGCCCGCACTCCACTCGCTATGGCATATCCAAAATCAATTATTGATGTATCTGCAACAATATTGCTAATGCCGATCTAGTTTTATACTTTTGAATTACTTTAAAAGCAGCTATGGAATACGCCGAAAATATACTTGGTACAATTGGTAATACGCCCCTTGTAAAAATCAATACACTTGCCAAAGAATTACCCTGTTTAGTATTAGCAAAATACGAGACTTTTAACCCAGGTAATTCGATTAAAGACCGTATGGCGTTAAAGATGATTGAAGATGCAGAAGCAGATGGAAGACTACAACCTGGCGGCACTATAATTGAAGGAACATCGGGTAATACAGGTATGGGTTTGGCTTTAGCGGCTATTGTAAAAGGCTACAAATGTATTTTTGTTTTGGCGGATAAACAGTCCAAAGAGAAGTGCGATATATTAAGAGCTGTGGGTGCAGAAGTTGTTGTTTGCCCCACAGCGGTAGAACCAGAGGACCCTAGGTCTTATTATTCCGTTTCTAAACGATTGGCAAAAGAAACGCCTAATAGTTGGTACGTTAATCAGTATGACAACCCAAGTAATACAAAAGCACATTACGAAAGCACCGGACCAGAAATTTGGAAACAAACCGATGGAAAGATTACTCATTTTGTAGTTGGTGTAGGTACTGGAGGTACAATTTCTGGTGTAGGTAAGTATTTAAAAGAACAGAATCCCAATGTAAAAGTTTGGGGTGTAGACACCTATGGTAGTGTATTTAAAAAATACCATGAAACAGGAATTTTTGATGAAAAGGAAATTTATCCTTATGTAACCGAAGGAATTGGTGAAGATATTTTACCGAAAAATGTGGACTTCAGCATTATTGACGGTTTCACCAAAGTAACCGATAAAGACGGCGCGGTGTATACCCAACGTTTAGCTAAAGAAGAAGGCATGTTTTTGGGTAACTCCGCCGGTTCAGCTATAAAGGGCGTTTTGCAATTAAAAGAACATTTTACCAAAGACGATGTGGTCGTAGTTTTGTTCCATGACCACGGCAGCCGTTATATTGGCAAAATGTTCAATGATGATTGGATGCGTGAGAAAGGATATTTAGAATAGCATTTTCACATCAGGAATTACATACTATCTACAAACTTTTTGAATACCTTCTTATGTTGCTCCAAATCTAAATCTGGAGAAAGGGATACTCGGACAATGTAGTCCTTATCATCTTCCTTAGTGGTACCTTGTGTAGAGGTCGCCGGAATAGTCCAATAGCAACCATGTAACTGTCCGTAGCTAACACAATACTTACTCTCATTAGGGATTTCGGTAATCATTAGATTGATTAGCCTATGATTCATTTCTCGCTTATACTTTTCCCTTTCTTCAGCAGTTCCGTCTTTTGTGGGGAGGTCTAAAGAAAAAACCGATGGAGTAAAGCCCTCTTTTCCCAATTCATCGGATACAAAATTGATTTTGGCAGCAGGTAACGTCTGCTTAATAAAGCTTACAAAATCATGAGTATTCAAAAACGCTTTATGAATTCTTTCATTCATAGATGGCATTTGCTTTACCAATATTTTATACTGTAAATCCGTAGCTTCATTATCACACAGTTTTAGGTGCAAGTCTATTTTATCAATTAAAGCTTCCGCCTTTTTATTCGCTATACAATAACCAGCTGTACATTTTCCGCCACTTGGGAATTTTGAACCACTCGCAAATGAAATTGTTCTAACGGATGAAAGAATATCCGCATCCCCTAAAAAATGAACGTTTGGGCAAAACGTTTGATCTAAAATAAATACGGGATCAATAGCCTCGCTCCCACTAGCCGTTTTTCGTTTTGCACTTAAAACAGCTCTTAACTTATCTAGTTCTGGAACTTCAACTCTGGGGTTTGTAGGAATTTCAGCAATGATAAAAGGTACGGCATCTACTTTAGCTATTTTATCTAGAACGATAGCTATGCTTTGCACCATATCATTATCTCCATCAACAGGTAAATCAACAATTTCAATAGCATCGTTACAAGCAGCTACACGTCTTGCTTGGTCGTTTGTGCCACCATAACAATTAGGAGGAACTACAATTTTAATAGCCTTACCCATATGGTTTTCTAGAGCATGGTGCACCAAGCCCATCATAATGGCATATTGAATAGACAGTCCGCTTGAAGCTACCAGCGGGGTTGTATTGGCGCCACTGACCTCTCGTATTAAATCTAACACGGCAGCCTTGTTCTCAGCTGAATTTGATTTCTGTGTATAAGTTGAAGATTGTTTCACTAAAGATTGTAAAGCGGCAAAACAATTATTCGGCGTCATGGCAACCGTTTCCCTTCTTCTTACATGCTGAATAGCTGAAACGTACTTTTTGTTTTGATTACCGTTCACTAAAAGCACACTGCCCAAGTCACTATATAGATTGACATAAAAATCAATAGTTGCATTTAGGTCTACAGCAGCAATATTCTCTTGTTCCGATACAAAAATGGTACTTCCATCAAAAGCTTCAATTTCAGATGCATTTTCTACTTGTTGTAGTTTAAAAGTATATCCGTAAACTGTGCGTAGTACTTCTGCATCAAAAGAACTAGGCAGATCTCCGGTATAAGCAATTAAGGTATTTTTATTGACTAATAAATTTGTTCGTAAGATGGATAAAATAGGCATTGTCTTTGACAGAAAACAAATCACCTGTTCTGGTGCAAGATTATTTAAAATCCCGATTGCCCATTCTAAAACACAAGACAAGGGATGGCCAAGGCGAATATAGTCGTAAGCAGTAGGTAAATTATGAAGGGCTAAAGTATCTGAATTATCAGTTTGAGCTAAAATTTCAAATTGGTCTAAAA
Source organism: Maribacter hydrothermalis (assembly GCF_001913155.1). GTDB lineage: Bacteria > Bacteroidota > Bacteroidia > Flavobacteriales > Flavobacteriaceae > Maribacter > Maribacter hydrothermalis. The sequence goes on along the minus strand of NZ_CP018760.1, from coordinate 3,996,810 downwards.
ATTGAACTTTTGCCCTTTCTTCATTATAAATATCCAAACGATGGGTCGTTAGGTTTAACCAATCTGAAGGCATATTCCCCAACACATCCTTAATATAACCCTTCATTTTATTAACCTCCATAGTTCTTGCTTTTAGACCCTTCGAAATTACGTAATAATTGAAAGTATTTGAAGTTTTCGGTAGGCAGTTTTCAGTATCAGTTCTCAGTTACCATTGACAGCGAAAATTTTATAAACGTCTTTGCGAGAAGCTTTTTCGCGACGCGGAAATCTGGTGCATTGGTGCTCCTTCAATTTTGAATAGTAACAATATTCAGGTGTAAGTACTTGCTTTCACATTTTAAAAAAACGAACTTCGTAATCATTTATCAGCCTGAAATAAAACCTTATTTAAGCTTGCTGTTAGTATTAAATGAATACCTATGAGAATTCACATTTCAAAAAAAATTACTGCTCTACTATTAATGGTTTTACACTTTACAGCTTGTACTACAAACCCAGATATAACGGGTAAAATTGAAGGCATAGAAAAGGAAAATATAAAGGTCTACTTAATTCAACCAGAAACATTTCAGGAAATAGCTGCTTCTTATTTAGGTAAAATTATAGACTCCGCCCTTGTAAAGTCTGACGGAAGCTTTGAATTCAATAATCTGCCATCAAACAAAGAACCGGTATTATTGGAGATTGCTGTGCAACCCACTGGAAAAGATGGTAATTATTTAGCGAACGGCAATCCTAAAGAAGCGAACTATATGCCTATTGTTTATCAATTTGGAGAACCTATATACATAACGGCTAAGATTAATGAATTTCAACAAAGTTTTAAGATAGATCAGCCGTCAGAAGTAAATAGCGCTTTGTTAGAATTAAGAGCCATAAAATCAACTGCCTACCAAACATATTTAGCCGAAAAGCAATGGGAAATAGAAGAAGGCGATGCATTAATTGCAAAAGAGCATGCTGTATTACAGTACCAAAAAGCGTTAATGGAGTTTGTCGATAGTACTCCGCAACTATTACCTGCCCTGGTAGCCTTACGTTGGGTAAGTCCGGAAAACGATTACGAACGAGTACCGGAATTTTTAGTGGCCCAATGTAATACATGGAATAAAAAACAGCCGAATCACCCTTGGGTGAAACAACTATGTAAAAAAAGCGAACCGGAAAATTTACCGGTATTAATTGGAGATACATTTCCAAATATTCAATTTCCCATGATTACAAAAGATACGCTACTTCTTAACGATGTAATGGGTAAAAAGCTTACGATTGTTGACTTATGGGCATCATGGTGTGCCCCTTGCAGAGTTGAGAATCGAAAAGTTCTAGTGCCACTTTATAATGAATATCGTGACCAAGGATTACAAATAGTTGCCTATGCCCTAGAAAGTAATGAAGCAGCCTGGAAAGCCGCTGCAAAGCGCGATGGTGCAGATCGTTGGCTACAATCATCGGATTTGCAAGGTGATGATGCTCCTTTCTTAAAGAAAATTCGCGTACGTACCATTCCTGCAAACTTTATTTTGGATAGTAACGGAGTGGTCATTGCTAAAAATATACATAGAGCAGAATTAATGGATTTGGTAAAAAGTAATTTTGAAAAGTGATGGGAAATTATACCTGTAAACTGCATTATACTTATCCTTTCCGTAAATAACTTGATTACAACTCAGTTTGTATGTGCTTGCATTCAATTTTTAAAGAACGAATTTCGTTATGATCCGCTAAAAGGACCATGTGCATGGCCAGCCGAAGTGTTGAAAGGCTACTTAGCTTGTCGTTGGCAACACCAAAAATATATGATTTACAAGAATGTTAAATGACATCATCATTTTGATGATTTTAATCTATTTTAAACCTTAGTGTTAACTTCAACATTTTTTCACTTAAAGAAAACAGCCAGTACATTTGTTCCCAAATTAAATGTGCTTCCATGTGTGTGTGCACATTTTTTGTATTTAAAATCGTATCATCTGTGAGGTTATCAATAGATAATTTAACTCGGTCTGATTCGCTTTTAAAATCTAAAGGGTTAGGATTTATCTTTTTAGATTCAAAATTAATTGTACTTAATTGAGAGCAGACAGTATATAAATTGTCTTCAATTTTTTTTGATAGTATTTTAAATTCCTCTGTAGCTTCTGTCGTCTTATGATTTTGAATATAAGAACTCAAGGATGCTAAAGCAGTTAAAAAACTGTGGTTAATTTCAACAAGTTCGTAAATGCTATCAATATGGTTTTGCTTCGATTTTGGTTCTTGTGCCATGCGCTGAAATGCGGAACTTAAGTTAGACATTTGTAAAAAGGCTTCTTTTCGGTTCACTTTTAAACTTAATGGCACTTTGCCTTTTTCTTGAAAATATTTACTTAAAGAGTTAAAAAATGCAGTATTTGCTTTTAGTCCATCTTTAATAGAATTTCCAATTTCCATGAATGACCAAGCAGGAAAAAGTAATCGCATTGCCATAAAAGAAAGTATGGCACCAATTACCGTATCTATAACCCTAAATTGAATGACTTTTACAATATTTGGCTCTAAAATCGCATATATAAAAATTACACTCAATGTAACAAATGTTGAAGATGCTTTGTAATTTTTCTGAACCATGGAAAACGCAATAGTTAATGATAATACACCTAACGCACCATATACATAAGTATTATTTACAAAAATCACCAGAGCACTCGCTATAACGGCACCAATTAAAGTGCCAATAACACGGTCTTTTGAACGTGTTTTTGTTAATCCATAACTTGGGCGCATTATTATAATTATGGTCAAAATAATCCAATACGGATTTTGTAAATCGAAATACAGACCAATACCATAACCTAACATAACCGTAATTGCCAAACGAAGCGAATGCTTAAAAATGGTATTCCTAAAGCTAAAGCTTCTAAGAATAAGCTTAGGGTTATAATCTTGTGTATTTACAAAACGCTTAAGGTCATCGGCTGGCACTAATTCGTCCGTAGTTAACTCGGGATTTCCCAATAACCATTTTATTTTTTTAAGCTTTTCGAATTGTTTTTTTTGATAATCTAAAAAGTTTTGAAGCATTAAATATTGCTCATATTCTTCAGGTTTTGTTTCATTTTTTAGTTTACTAATATCCAGCTCAAGACTTTTAATGGCATCAAATAAAACTTTGTTTGAAGGGATTTTTTTTGAATAGTTTATACAATTTTCGAAAGAACGAATTTGTTGTGAAAATTCAGAAAGCAGTTTCTGAAAATCAATTTTAAATTTAGGATGGATCTCAAAAAGTACATCCATTGTTTCGTAATTTACAGGGTTTGCAACAGCAGTTTCCAAAAGCTCTACGAGTTCAATAAAAATGAGCAAACGTTTGCCTTGATAATTAGATTTACCAGAGCTTTTTCTATAGGAAATTAAAATTTCACGGAAGGTGTCGTGCAGGTCTGTCAACTCAATCTTTAAATCAATAAGTTGTGTCTGTAATTTTATTCTATCTGGATGTTCGCCAATAAGTTTTTTTCGAGTGTCTAAAAAATCTGCTGTAAGTATAAAGATTTCATTAAGTGTTTCTTCGGTATATGCTTTTGGATTTAAGTAAAACCAAAGCGTAGATATTATTAAATACCACAAACCACCAGCGCCAATCCATAAAGCATATTGATAAACTTCTAAAGTTTCAGAAGTGTTGGAGAAACTCAATACTAAAGCCAATAACCCAGAAAAGCTAACCATTGAAGCTCGAAACCCATAAATGGAAATAAACGCTATACAAAACGTAAGAACACCTAAAACAGGGAATAGAAAATAATTTGAAATTTCAAGATATCCACCAATAAAACTAACAAGAATCACTAATAGTGTTGAAAAGACAATACCAATTTGCTTGTGTTTTAAATTTCCGCTCACATCACTTGGCGAACACCAAAAAGCACCAAAACAAATTGCAAGACCAATATCTAAATGGTCTATTACAATACCAATAATAATGGGTACACTAATGGCAACACCAATTAAAACAGCCTTTGAAAAGCTGGTGCTCTTTAAGAATTCTAATAATTCTCTAATGTGATTTGATATGAAATTTGATATAAAAATATGAGTATTTGAATTTTGTTAAATTTACAATCAAATATAAAAGAACACAAGTAAAAGCAAATACAATGGGAAAATACGTAACATTATCAGAAGCAATAAACGACCTGACAATAAAAGGTTACACCTATAACTTTAATATGAAAGAAGAGTTTATAGAATGCCCAGAAGAACATTGTCAATTAAAACCTGAAGAATTTGAAATTGATGAAAAACACCGCTTTCAAGAAATGTCCGATGTAGATACTGAAAGTATCTTATATGCTATTTCCTCAATAGATGGTAATATAAAAGGGCTGTTGGTAAATGCTTACGGAATTTATGCGGATTATGCTTCTTTTAAGTTGGTTCAAAAATTGAATGGACCTGAAAGATAAATTGATTATTTTGGAAACATACAGGCAGGAATTGACGGTTGCAAAACAAGGTGTAAAATAATAAGGCAATGAGTGCTAAACCCAATGATAATAACACTTTTTAAAGGTCGCCAAATTTTTAAGTTTGGCTTTTAAAATAAAAAAGTCCAGCCTGTCGGAAGCATGTAAATAGTAAAACATAAAAATTCGGCTTATGTATAATCCAATAGCTAAGCGCTTATTTGCACGCTACGTTTCATAAACTAGACCAATAACGAAACCCACGAACTACCCCCTATTCTTCACTTCAATCCATTTGCTCATAAACCTCGAAGCAGTCATTGTTTGGTGATGTAACAAAGCACCTGTAAAGTTTTGAGTTCTATGGGTGGACAACTTATTTTGTAGCTGTTCAACTTTTTCCAATAAAATATTTTCTAGACTCGTTTTTACATATAGGGTATTTATTAAAGTCCTTCCTTGATTTTGAGAATTTTGCCATGTAAGCTTTTTGGTATATAATCTTACCGCAGCTTCTACAAAAGCGGTATGGTCATTTTCTATGTAACCGTTCCAGTCCAGAATGCCGTACATACCTTCTGCACCAATGGTGGTTGTTACACTGGGTGTACCATTTTCCATGGCAGAAAGCAGTTTTCCTTTTATTCCAGCACCAAACCGTAACGGAGCTAAACATACTTTTGCTGCTTGCATTACATCATGTACATTTTCTGCTCTACCATGTACAAGAAATCCGGTTGCAGGGTTATTCATTTCTACTATTTGCTGTGGTAAATAAGCTCCGTAAATGTGCAATTTGGCTTCTGGAAGTTTTCTATTTATTAAGGGCCAAATAGTAGTTTTTAAGCATTTAATTGCGTCAATATTCGGCGTATGTTTTCCGCCACCTATGAACACAAAATCTTTTCGTTCTTCAAAGGTTTTCCAATTAGTTTCAGAAGTTATTTCATTGACCATAAATGGAAGTAACAACAATAGACTCTTGTCTATTGTTATTACTTCAGTAAGCAGTTTCATTTCATAACTAGAGATTATTAAAGACAAATCGCAGCGATAAATACTGGCAATTTCTCGTTTTGTTTTATCATCTGCCAACCAAGCATCTGTAATAAATGGGACATCTTTTTTAAAACATTGCTCACGTACATGACGAAGGGAATGTAAGTCTTCGGTATCTAAAATACGAAGTGCATGGGGACAGTTTTCAGCTACGCGCCACCCAAACTGTTCTTCGGTCAGAAAGCGATCAAATAATACCACATAGGGATTCAATTCTTTTATAAAAATATCAAAAGAACTGTCGTTCATTTTTATATCCGCTGTATGATATCCAAGCGCTTCCATATCCGCCGAGTAGTCCGATTTAGAAGCAGCCGACGCAACGGTAATAGCATAACCTTGCTTTTTAAACACCTCTAATAATTGCAACATACGAATACCGGCAGCTGTAGAATCAGGTTCGGGCCATACTAGTGCAATTACGAGGAGAGTTTTGGTGTTGTTCAAATGGTTAAGAGTTTGTATTAAGTATTTAGTACAAAGTACGGGAAATGGTTGTTGGTTGACAAGTTTTTAGTTTTCAGTATACAGTAACAGTTTTCAGTTTTATTATATCTTTGTGGGGATCTTTTCGGGACGTGGCAATCTGTTTAATTTATATTTAAAAGTTTATAAATTGTAATAAAGTCAAGGTCACTGAGCGTAGCCCAAGTGAATGTGTTCCAATTATACAGATAGCCGCGTTTTGCTCGCTTTGACGTACAACTAATCACTAGATACCCCTATTTCATCAACCACCACTACCCCATATTCCGTTTGGTCAAAAATGAATTCTATGGACTTCACAGCATTTATACTAAAATCAGCATTTTTAGTAGTAAAAACATGCATAGGAAAATGGTAGGTCTGCAATTGTACTTCCCAATCTTCGCCAATCATTTCTTTATCTAAAAATGCGAATTTGGTGAATCTGCTCTTTAGTGGTTTTGTTATGCCTTTAATCTCACTTACTTTTAATTTGCTTATTTGCCCCGCATGATCAGTAAGTTGTATGGTAAAATCTAATTGTGGAACTTCTCGTTTATCGTCATCTTTTTTAGCTTCTTTCTGAGATTTGGTTAAATTGATATTTAACCATTCATGATTTCCTGCTCCTAACGTAAATTGTAAACTGGAGTGTGCTGAAAACGGAATAGAGTCATCCGGTGTCAACATTATTTCATACACTGCTTTTTCTGTAGAAGTATCAGAATTTTCATAATCCCATCCTAAGACGACAACACTATTTTCTTGACTTTCTTTATCACGAGTTGTTAAAATTTGTTCTTTCCATAAAGCCAAATTGTGTGCATTAAGCCTTGTACTATCTTTTGCTGTTGTTATGTCTAAATCATCTTCAAAATTTGCAATAGTATGAAAATTAGACGGTTCAAAAGAAGTCAAATAATGTTCATTTGGCAACCATTCATTAGCTACCGAAACATTTTTGAATATAGCGCGGTATTCTTGATTGTCTTTCAAGGTTGCTTCGGCAAATGCACTTATAAAAACTTTGGCAGCTTCTTGCTGTTCTTCTTCTTTTAGTAATGGCTTTAAATTTAACAACCATTTTAACGGAGCGCCAAAATCTGAATTCCCCCATGTAGAATTGAATTGACCGTGATTGGCATGATGCATATATACACCAGATTTAAACCTTGAAATAGAATCAGTATACTTTAACCTACGATAAGGCCGCATACCCCAAAAACTCACTTCATCAGCATCATAAGAACCTTGAATGCTTAAAAAATTGATATCCTTTAAAATAATTTTACGATTATATCTATAATCTGTTGGTGCTAAAGCCACCACGCCTTTTATTGCATAATTAAAATTAAATTTCTCCTTTGCCTGATCAGGAAAATAGGGTAATTTATTGTAAGCCGCTGCAATAGAAACCGCTTCTCCACCTCTAGAATGTCCCACCAACATTATATTATCCAAATCAACATTCTTATATAAATCATGTCCTTCTTCGGCATTCCATTTCTCCCATTGTTCTAAATGTTTTAAGATTAACCAAGCCCTAACAGGCATTTCTTTACCCATAAAATCTCCAGACCAATGTCCGTTTAAAAAATTCTCATCTACAGAAACTGCTATGATTCCTCTGCTAGCCAATAAATTACCGAGATATCCATACCCATCATCAGAATAATCAATCATACTATGGTTACCGTGTACAATAAGCGTAATTGGAAAAGGTCCTTCACCTTCTGGCATATAGACCCTACCATTAAGAGGGAAATTCTCAGCTCCAAAACCCCAATAGCGTTCCCTCCATTTTTTCTTTTTACCTTTCCATTCAGGTATCAAATTGGTACCATTAACCGTATTGGTTTTATAGCTAACTCCCTGTGAAAATTCCTCTCGCTGTGCATCTGTACCACTACCATACGAGAAAGACTTTACCTTAAAAGTTCCAGAATTTGCAGGGTTTTCAAATAAAACTTCAGTCGGTGCCAATGAACTGTCTTTATCAAAAGCAAAAGGAATTTCCTTTTTGTAAGGATCTGCACCCGTATTAGTCAATATATAAAGTATATAACCGACACCGATTAGTGTTGTACTTAAAAATAGCGTAGATAAAAAGTTCTTCTTTTTTTGAAAAATAAATAAGGCAATGCAAAATAAAATTCCAATTCCTACAACGCCACTATAAATTTGTAAAGGCCAACCAAAACCAAATAGTTTTAAAATAGTAAGTGCAATAATTCCACTACAAACTGCTGTAATTAATTTAAGGGGTATACGCCTGGAACCTTTAATAATGGTATTTAATAGTAAAAAAACTACAAGGTTAATCAATAAACCAAATAGAATACCTATTAACATCATTACTATTGGATGCCAGCCAGTTAAGTAGTGATAACCGACTATACCATAAAAAATAAGTGAGAATAGAATTATGAAAGAAAACAGCCGGTTTTTCATTTTTGTAGGTGGTTATATTGAAATAATATCATGAATTTAACCATCTTACTTGAATTATAACAGCTTGCAACATATTTTTATACCTCCTATAATTATTTAAAATTTATATTAGGCAGTCGCTGGTTTACTATGATTACAGGTATAAAAGCTATGTTTAGTTTTTTTGGAAACCTAAAATTCTTAAAAGCAAAAAACTCACATTTTCGCAGCAAACAATTTAGATATTTTTGAACGTAGTTTTCGCTCATAATCCTCCTCTAGCCATTCTTTGTAATTCTTGGTATTGTTCATAATACAGTAAGAATATTGACGAACTCTATATTTAATTTCTTCCTTTAATTTCTTGGCTAGAATACGAGCATCAAAAACATCTTCAGAATTTTCCACACATATTTTTGCGTGCTGTTCAATACTTTTTTCTAAGACTAATTTAGACTTTTCTCCGTTTGCAAAACTCTTTTTATATTCCGCCTTAATATCAAAATCAATAATTGTAGAATTGGCAAATTCCGCACGTAGATCTTCTGGCATTTCATAAACAAATTCGCGTTCTATTTCCTCGTCATTCTTTATGTTCTCTAAATAAAAATCCGGGAAATGAAATATTTCTTGCCAATCTATACCAGCATTCCACAGGCCAAAACGGGCAACATTATTCCCCATGTCAATAACATTAAAGTCTTCTTTATGGGGAAGGTACCTAGACCCACGACCTATCATTTGAAAATAAAGGGTAAGTGAGCGTGTAGCACGGTTTAATATAATTGTTTCCACACTGGGTTCGTCAAAACCGGTTGTTAATATACTTACGGATGTTAAAATGGCATCGGGTGTTTCTTTAAACCATTTAAGAATCTCTTTCCGTTCTGCTGCATTATTCTTATTATCTAAATGACGAATATTATACCCTGCCTTTCTAAAGGTCTCACAAACGTATCTAGAAGTATTGATTCCGTTATTAAAGATTAATGTTTTTGTACCTTTTGCTATTTCATTATAGGCGGAAACCAGTTTATTAAGCATATTGTGATTACCATAAAGCTCATCGGAAGATTTTACGGTGTAATCTCCACTTATTCCAAGTTTTAATGTTTGCAGGCTTACATCGTAATTATACATATTAGCCTTAGCTAAAAACTTTTTCTGTATAAGTGATTCTATAGACTCACCCACTATCAACTTTTTATAGTTGTCTTTCATGGGTAATTTAATATTGGAGCTTAATGGTGTAGCAGTAACCCCAAGAATAACCGATTTCTCAAAAAACTTAAATAGCTTTCGAAAAGAATTGTAATGGGCTTCATCAATAATTACCAGCCCAATATTGTTAATTTCTACTTTCTCTTCCTGTAATCGGTTATTTAAAGTTTCAACCATGGCCACGAAACACATATATTCGTTTTGGTCTTGCCACTCTTTAACCTCGCTATTAATTATTTTATTTTTTACTCCAAAGCCTTTTAGCATTTTAGAAGTCTGCTGGCTCAACTCTATACGATGGGTAAGTACTACCACTTTTTTGTTTGTGCGAGCAATATATCGCTTGGCAATTTCAGAGAAAACTACAGTTTTACCGCCACCCGTAGGCAATTGGTATAACAAATTAGAATTATCACCATTCTCGTCTAAATACTTAAAAATAGTATTTAAGTCCTCCTCTTGATAATCGTATAATGTTTTCTCGGCAATATCTTTCTGTAACTTCAAAAGGTGTGTAGGCTTTAATTATATTAATAATGCTAAAACCTTATAAAATTATGTGATTTTTATGGGTATAGGAAATAAAAAACTTGAAAAACACAATATTAGTATCCCTTGTCAGTATCTACTAGATTTTGCAATTTTTTACCAGAATCTAATCGTTTATAGTTCTCCACAATTTGCGGAATTACAGAGTTTGTATCAGAAACACTGGCATAATGAGGAGTCATGTGTACTTTATTATGATTCCAAAATATATGGGATTTAGGTAAAGGTTCCGTATGATACACATCTAAACACGCACCGGATAAATGTCCCGAATCCAACAAAGCAATTAGATCATCATCTACCAAATGTCCGCCACGAGCAACGTTAATTAGATAGGCATTTTTAGGCAATTGCGATAATAATTTTTCATTTAGGATGCCTTCAGTAGCAGGAGTTAATGGTAATAAACAAACTAAAATATTTGAAGTGGATAGAAAAGCGGAATGTTCATTATCTCCAGAAAAAGCTGTCACTCCTTTTATATTTTTTTGACTTCTACTCCATCCTTGCACCTTAAATCCGAATTTAGTTAAGTCGGTTGCGGTAAGTGCTCCTAATTCTCCAAGACCTAGGATACCAATGGTTACATCTTTAATACGTAAATAATCCATGGGTTCCCATTTATTATGAATCTGCTTTAATTTATAAGTATTTAAGTTCTTAAGATGAGCAAGAATAGCGGCAAGCACATGTTCAGACATATCGCTTGCTAAAAATGGGTCTACAATACGTGTTATAGGGATGTTTTTAGGTCGGGTATCGTCATTAAAAATATAATCGACACCTGCACCTGCCGATGCTATACATTTTAAATTGGGATAATTGGCAAGTGAACCCTTAGGGTGCTTCCAAATAATAGCCATAGTAATATCCTCTTTTGGATGCTCGTCTAAATAGCTGTATACTTTTAATGAACTATTAGCTTTGAGCAAAGCATTTTTCCATAGTTCAATTTTATTATCTTGTCTTATTATTACTATTGCCATAATCTAATCTAAATCTATAATATCTAATCCCTTTGAAAACTCATCATCGAATAACCATCTTTGTTTTTGAGTATCTGTATATATTTTTAAAATACGTTCTTTAAACTCAGGTAAAATACCTTGTACTGACGTATATTGTATAAGTTCATTAAATGAGTTGAGCATACTTCTAAAAAAGGAATCGGGCACATTTTTATCCATGGAAAAAGTTAGTGCTATTTCGAGATTATAACACATAACATCTGCAACTAAATGTGGGTCTACTCCTAGTTTTATAAAGTGCTTTAAAAATTTTTGGGCTACGGAACGTCTTGCTTTAGGTCGCTTACGCTTTAAAGGAAAATATTCGTTAGCGATTTTTGCTTTAGCATCTTGTATCAACTTGTCTTCCTTAGGATTAAAAGCAAAATCATAATATGTTTTTACTGCTGGAAATTTCTCGTAAAGCTCTAAAATTTGTTCTTCCAATGCCTTTTTTGGAAGTTTAGAGATATATGTTTTTAATGCCCTTTTACTCATAATACCTAAGTGTGTTATATCAAAAATAAGTTATACTATTCTAAAGTCCTAAATGCATAATTCTTTGTTAAAGCTTATAACTAGTGTAGAAGTTAAGTCGTATTTCTTTGGTAATGACAAGAATAAGTGGTATACTGTAAGTTCGTACAACTTCTAAATTCCATACACACATATGAGGCAACTAAAGATTATCAAGCAAGTAACGAATCGTGAATCCAAATCATTAGACAAATACTTGCAAGATATCAGTAAAATTGATTTAATTACTGCAAATGAAGAAGTAGAATTAGCACAGAAAATTAGAGAAGGTAGTCAAGCTGCATTGGAAAAATTAACCACTGCAAACTTAAGATTCGTAGTTTCTGTCGCAAAGCAATATCAAAATCAGGGTTTAAAATTACCCGATTTAATTAACGAAGGAAATTTAGGTTTAGTAAAAGCAGCTAAAAGATTTGATGAAACAAGAGGATTTAAGTTTATATCCTATGCCGTTTGGTGGATCAGACAATCTATATTACAAGCTTTAGCGGAACAATCTAGAGTAGTTCGTTTACCTTTAAATAAGATTGGCTCCATTAATAAGATTAAAAAGACATTTTCTTATTTAGAGCAATCACATGAGCGTCCACCGTCTCCAGAAGAAATTGCAAAAGAATTGGAAATGACTGTTTCTGAGGTAAAGCAATCACTAAAAAATTCGGGCAGGCACGTATCTATGGATGCACCATTGCGTGAAGGTGAAGATTCTAACTTATATGATGTATTACGTTCAGGTGAATCTCCAAGACCCGACAATCAATTGTTACAACAGTCGTTGAATACTGAAATAAATAGAGCTTTGGACACCTTATCACCACGAGAAGCAGATGTTGTTAAGTTATACTACGGTATTGGTGACCAGCAATCAATGACATTGGCTGAAATTGGACAAACGTTCGATTTAACAAGAGAACGTGTAAGACAAATTCGTGAAAAGGCCATACGTAAGTTACGACATGCATCTAGAAGCAAGTTGTTAAAAACGTATTTAGGATAAATAGAAATATATTTATAAAAAAGAAAGCGCCCGTATTTACGGGCGCTTTCTTTTTTCCTTAGTGTTTTAAAACACTAAGAATACGTTAATTTGTTGATATTGAAATTTACGAGGATGGTATTTAAATCCTGAATAAAATTTTGATAGGATGAATGATCTTGATTTTGATGTGCCATAAGAATCTATTTTTTTGTTGTTTTGGTTTGGTTACTATTTACATATAGTCCAACTCAACTAATTCGTTGATACTTAAAATTTCGTTTAAATCTTGAAGAAACATAAGGTATTCTTCACCGTAAGTGTCGTAAAGCATTTTTGTAGGTTTAAAAATTAAAATTGATTTGGGTATATTAATCTTGTAGTAAATATATAAGGAAAGTGAGGTTACAACAATTAAATGTGGTGAACCATTTTATTTTTGTTGTAAAACCCTAGAAAACGTGTTGTTTGTAATTAAAATTCTAAAACTCCCTGTTTTCAGGGCTTTACAGAAATGTATTTCAACCTATTTTTTGGTATTTTATCGATAATCTAAGCAAAACGCTTTAAACTATAAGGCTATACTCAACAGTTTTGGTATTTAAAAAATACAACTTGTCTTTACTATAAAATCAAATAACGATTTAAGTATAAAATTTCACAAAACATTTATGAGCAATCTGCTTTGCCATAACTTACAACAATATGAAAAACATAAATTCGTTTTCATTTTACAATCATACGAGTATAGCTATTGATGTATGGTTGAATTTATAAAAGAAAGAAATAAAATGAATAAAAATCTCGTATTAAGTACTTCTTCCTTAAAAATTAGACTACTTATACTTTTTTTATGTCTAGGAACCATTGTAAAAGGAAATACCTTTTCTCCTGCTATTGATCTTGATGAAAAAACAATTAGCCAAGAATTGGTGCTTAACAGTCATAGTTTTAATACTCATGAAAGAAGCACATTTACTTTTTTATCACAAACAGAAGGTGTTGAACGTGGATTAACCATTATACATTTAAGAGCCAATAATAAAATAGAATTCAAAACATTTGATACCTACGGTAGCAAAGAAGATGTTCAGGAATTCATCGCGGTTTATTCAAAAATGATTAAAACTAATGCCATTATTGCAATTTTAGCACACGATTCTGCGGCAGCTAGCCTTGTTGGGTCAGAAAAGCAGTTGGCTAGTTTGGGATTAACAAAATTAAGTACACTTAAAGGTAGACAAGCCTATATTATGCATAACCTAGCTGGCACTATTGTAGAGCAAATTGATGATAATTCAATTACACAGACCATTAACATACCTTCTGAAATAACTTCAAATGAAGAGTATTTCCCAAAAGAGGTATATGAGTTTACCCCTAAAATTGACAGATACATTGCACATGCTGGCGGAGAAGTATACGGGGTGAAATCTACCAATTCTAAAAATGCACTAGATGAAAACTATAAAAAAGGATTTCGCTATTTTGAATTGGATATTATCGAAACAGCTGACGGACATTTAGTTGCGGCACATGATTGGAATATGTGGGCACGTTTTACAGATTATACGGGCACTCTTCCTCCTACTCACGATCAATTTATGAAGGAGAAAATTTATGGCGACTATACTACCTTGGATATGGAAGGCATAAATACTTGGTTTAAGAATCACCCAGATGCCACATTAATTACAGATAAAGTTAATGACCCAATTTCTTTTGCTGATGCTTTTGTTGATAAAGAACGATTAATAATGGAGTTATTTAGTGTTATGGCAGTAGAAAAAGCATCGGAGCATGGTATACATGCAATGATTTCGCAAGAACCATTACTTGATATTAAAGGCGATCAGATTAACTTTCTTAAAATTAATAATGTAAAACATGTAGCACTATCTAGACGAATAATAGCAAGTCAAAAGAAACTTATGCTTGCATTAAAAGAAGCAGGTATTAAGGTTTATGTATACAATGTTAATTTTGACCCAGGTAAAGACGAACAGTACGTACAGGACAATGAATTGGGCTTAGTTTATGGGATGTATGCAGATAAATGGATTTCAGATATGAAACCTAAAAATTAAACTGATAGGTTAATCCAGCCGAGAAAGAATAAAAGAAAGTTCCAGGGTCAAAAGACTGTTCTTGTCGTAATACCCCAATATTGGTTCTATATGAACTAATATCATTTTTACTAGAAAATTGATATTCAAAGCTTAACCGTTGCGATTCTATATATAGTAATGTTTCTGCAAGTAATTGATCTCCTGAAGTAAACTGCCTTAATTCTGGCGAAAAGCCAACTCCGAAATTTACCCCCATATAATTCTCCGCATCTTTTAAATACTTACGAATTAGAATATTTCCCGACGCTTTGGTTAATTGATTTGAGCTTGGCGTAATAAAAGACCGCAAGGAGAAATAATAATTACCTCTATAATAGCCTAATGAATTAGTAATAGATTTCACATCTCTAGTCGCAAAACTAATATAACGCCCACCTGCAGAAAATTCTATTCCGCTTTTATGATTATAATAAATATCTCCGCCAACTTTATGATCTGGGTATAATTCAGATTCAGAAAAGCCGTAGTTTATATAGGCATAAAAACCTTTGGCAATTTTTGGATACAAATCTAAATCAAGTTGTATTCCATTTTTCCCAACTCTATTGCTATTGTTTAATCTTGGTATTATACTACCATATTTTGTTTGTCGCTTATATGAAATACTATTGGATGTAACTGGGTCAAAACGTTGGTCAAAAAAAGTAACCGAGCTATTCACTGCCACCCTATTTTTTAACTTTTCTTCAGTTACTGGCGTTTTTCTAAGTGATGGATCTAATTCGTCTTCAGTTGCTACTTTTTTGTTTTGTTCAACATCAACTAATTTAGAACTTACTTTACTGTCTACATTATACCACCCTTTATCTTCAAATTCTATGGAATTTACGGCTTCAAAAGCCAACGATTTTAATCGTTCTAATTCTTTATCTTCTTTAATAAATAATAAGCCCTTATTTGCCAAACCTAATGCAGTTGCATAATTTTTTGCATATAATTCATTTTTTACCGCCGATATCCAAGCCTCTCTATTGTCCTTTTCTTTTGATAAGATGGTATTGAAAAGTAACCGGGCTTTATCAAAATTTCCTCTCCAACTTAACGTACTTGCCAATAAAATTGATGTTTTATTATCGGCTGTTGGCTCTTTTGCCAACGAGTTTAATATGGTATAGGCAGAATTGGTTTTGCCCTCATACGCAAGCTCATAAGCTGTATTAAAATCTGGCAACGATTTTTCAGCGTCTTGTCCAAAAACACTGCTAACGCCTATAAACAAAAAATAAAATATAATATGTAAAACCGTTTTACTCATTATTCAGTTGAAGCCAATTTTTTATCAGACTCTTTTATTACGGTTGTATGTATATTAATCCCTGCGTTTCTGGCAAGGTTACGCGCTCTTGAAATTTTATCAGCTATTTCATTAGCGCTAGAGCTGTTTGCTTCAACCATTTCTATAAGTTCCAGTCCCTTTTTCAGTTGATCCGACCAAAAATAGACATCAAATAAAGCAGCATACGAATCAATATAATTTGGATTCAGATTTATGCATTCATTTAAAATTTCAGCAGCTTTAGTATGTTGGCCTTTCCATGAATACACCCTACCCATTAATATTTTAGTATCTATATGGCTAGGTGCTTCCGAGAGGTTATAACGACATAACAACAATGCTTTATCCCATTTTTTATTCCATGCTAATTCCCGTGCTTTAAAATATCCTTTATCAGAATCTTTACCGTCATAAACACTATTTAGCCAAACGGTTTCCGTATCTGTAAATTTTTCTTTTTGAATAGTGAAAATAGCCAAGCTATCCGGTATAATTTTATTTTCTGTTGTCACGTAATGATTAACAGATTTAAAGCGCTCTAATGTCTCTTCTACAGAACCACCACCAAACGCAGAACTTATATTCATATTCTCATCTAGCTGCATAATATCCCCATCCGTAAATAGTTTTTCTCCGCTTATATATTCCTTCAATTCATTCTTATTTCTCATTAAAGGAATGTTTTTAATAGACCTAAATGAAGTTTCCATATCTAAAGCACCACCCATCCAAGCAACTTTTTTAGGCATTTTTAATTCATATGAATTGTCTAATAATGCTAATATGGACGGTGTAACATCAAAATGTGAAGACACAGAACTCATTTTACGAGTAGCCTTTAACATTGGGCTATACATAATTAATGGGACATGAAAACGACTAATATTATTTCGTTGTGGAATAGGTATTAGCCTATGGTCACCAGTTATTATAAAAATAGTATTGTTGTAATTAGGTTGCGATTTATAGGCATTCATAAACCATTTTATAGCATCATCAGTATATAAAAGCGTTGCAAATACATTGTCGTTTTTTTCAATTACTTTTTCAACCCTTGAGTCAAACCCTCCTTTAGAAAGTTTTTCCTCCACCTTTTTTTCATATAAATCTTGATTTGGCGGAATAAAAGGTTCGTGCGTACTAATAGTCATGTATACCTCCAATCTAGGTTGATTGTCTTCTCTAGGCAGACTAATACTTTTCTTGAACAATTCCTTATCAGGATAACCCCAAGAAGAACCAGCTGCGTCCTCAGCTTGCTGTTCATAATTAACACCAAAACCAGATTTGTCTAAAACAAAATCAACATTCTCACTTTTAAGAAACCGATCAACTTTATCGAAAGAGCTATTGGTGCCTTGATAGAATGAGGTGTGGTAGCCATTATTTTTAAGAACACTAAACAAGGTTAGTTTATTAGGAAACTCGTCTAGTTCCATAAAGCCACTTTTACCAAATGGTAACGAGCCTAATAACGATGGTAGTACGCCAAATGTCCTACCGGTATTACTTAGGAAATTTTCCCAGTATAACGACTTGGTAGAAAGTGAATCTAAATAAGGTGTAAAACCTCCGTATTCTGCGCCTTCACCAACAAAATCTCTACCTAGACCTTCAACCATTATAAAAACGATATTCGGTTTTTCATCCTTTAACTCAAAGTACTCGCCAAGAACATTTTCAATTTCTGGTTTTTTCACCAAAGGATATTCTTCTGTTGAAGTATAAGAATTATCTTCTGTACTACTATTGTAGAGGTTTACGGCTAAATACTGAGTTTTATTCTGATTAATGGGTTTCCCATCGGTAAACAAAGAAGCAACAAACAAGCTGAATAGGACGATGGTAAACGGGTACATTCTGCTAATACGGTGATAAAACTTTGAGGTAACTCTATATAAGCCTAAAAAGAGACTAATTAAGAAAACAATACCAATAAGCAAATAAACGGAAATCATAAATCCGCCCGAGTTTGCAATGGTTATTTTCATATCAGAATAACTATACCCCAATAAATCTGACCCTAACGGTACGAGCGTAGTACAATAATAGCCCGTTAACATGGCTTCGATAATTAATATAAAACTTAGTAAAACAAAGACTAGATTAAAACCATATTTTGACCGTAGGTTTTCCCAAAAGTTAAATGGAAATACCATAATTATACCCGTAATTGCGGTAAATCCAATTTGGTGTATAATAGCTTTTAACAAGCTTGTAGAAAAAATAGTATCGAGTACACCTTTGTAGTATAGTACACCATATTGAAAAAGCATCAACACCAGCAAACATCCAAAAAAGGAAATCATAAGCCGCGTATACTGCTTTAAAGAATATCTATCTATAGTACTTGTGTTCATGTTTTTTACGATGCTTTAGCAAAACCTTTTCGGACTTGTGAACCCCAACCGGATTTTACCTTAAATAACTTTTTATAATTGCCCCTAACTGCAGCGTATACTACTATTGGGTGAAAAATGAAAGGCTCAAGAATAGAAAGCCCCATTAATATTAAAATGTCTTTTGTTTTTCTATATTGATTGTACGAATACACATCCCAAAGAATGGCGTAAAACGAAATCATAATAGAGAAGAGGTATATAGATGCCGTAATTAGAATAAAAAATTCCCAATTAAGAATACCTAAATATGCAAATAGTATAATTGTAAAAAATCCAAAGAACTCTAATAATGGAGCAAGCCACTCATAAAAAAACCAATACGGATAACTTAATAAACCAAGTCTGCCATACTTAGAATTAAACAGCATATCCTTATGTTTAAATAAAGTTTCTAAATTACCACGAGCCCAACGGTCCCTTTGGTTTACAAGAATTTTAAGGTCTTCGGGTACTTCTGTCCAACACAAGGGATCTGGAATATACTCAATAGTATACGGTTCTTTAAGGTCATGCATATAACGTCTCATCTTAAAGATAATTTCCATATCCTCACCAACCGTTTTAGTATCATAACCACCTACAGCCAAAGCTATTTCTCGTTCAAAAAAACCAAATGCACCCGATATGATCAATAAACTATCGATTCTACCCCAGGCCATTCTACCTAAAATAAAAGAGCGTGTGTATTCTAAAAGCTGAAACCTTGCCAACCAATTAGTAGGAAGTTTAATTTCCTCTAGCCGACCACCTTGTATAATACATGAGTTTGCTACACGTATAACTCCACCAACAGCAATAACCCTTTTCTTTGATCGTTGAAAAAAAGATTTTACTACATGTAATAAAGCATCTGGTTGTAATAAACAGTCTACGTCTATACAACCTACATATTTACTAGTGGATAAAGCTACACCCGTGTTTAAAGCATCAGATTTGCCGCCATTCATTTTATCTACAACGGTCAGCTTTTCAAATGCCCTATTTCTAGACTTATAAATACCTTTAACCGGTTTTGATTTCCAATCTGGATCTATAGCTACATCTATTTTTTCAAGATCATAATGATCTATTAACTTTTGTAATGTATCGTCCTTACTTCCGTCATTAACCACCATAACGTCATAATTAACGTACTGTAAAGACAATAGGGATCTTATATTCTCCACAATTGTTAAACCCTCATTATAAGCAGGGGCAATAATGGTAATTGTTGGTGCCAATGGTGACGCCATTATTTTAGTGATATCCGTAAAACTATTTTTATTTCTATAATGAAGCGAATTTCTTGTAGAGAAATAAGCCATAGCGGAGAACATGATAAACAATATCATGGTAAACAAAAAGAATACGAAATTGATGTACTCTAGTATAATGCCAAATAGTTCGCTATCCATTTAACTTGTTGTATAAACTATTGGACATAGAACATAACTGATCAAACAAAGTAGAACCGTTGCTATTCGATTTTAAAATTTTATTAGAAAACTCACGACTTCCCAATTCAAAATTCACTTTAAAAATAGCGTCTTCCTTTTCTTTGGACCCGCTTAAATCTGTTTCAGAAACAATAATTTTTGATTGTATTTCTTTTAAAATAGCCTTGGCTTTTTTTACTAGAAATTTAGATTCAGTTTGTATTACGGTTTCTAACAAATGAATTTCTTTTACATCACCAATTCTTTTAATCTCTTTTAATAGAACTAATTTAGTTTCCGTGTCAGCTAGTTTAAAAATTTCGGTAAAAACACTTTCCGCCAAATCGCTTTCTGAAGAAAATAACTGATTTGGCCTAGGTGATTGATATGAGAACCTTTTTATTAATTCATTTGCACGATTTAATATTAATTCTGAATTATTTTGGATAATAATGTCTTGAAGTACTGGTAATTCCCTACAATCACCCATTTCTGCTATATTTTCTAAAAGAACCATTGTATCAAGTTCTTCCTGATCTACAAAATTGGCTGAAAATGAAATAGTGTCATTTTCAAAGTTTACTACGCACTCCTCTGCATTGGTAACTTGTTTTGAAATCAGATTTGAATTGTTATCTATTATTATGTTCCAATCTAAATCTGCTAATTCAGTTTCTATTTCTGTTTCTACCAGATTATGTTGTTGATTATTTTCAATTTCAATATCCTCATCTAAAGAAAATATGGATGAAAAATCATTAAACTCTTCAGTCGTAATAATTTTTTCTATAAGTATAGGTTCAACAACTATGGGTAAAAAATCAAATGTTAGTTCGTTATCTATTTTTGCGGTTTGTTTTATAGGTTCATTCTTGTTGTCGTTCTCAATACTATCATCATAGACATTGGGTAAAAAAGTTAAGTCAACATTTTCAATAGAATATTTATCTACATTAAGTTCACTATCTGTTACTTCTTCTTCTAAAGAGTTGAGTCCAACTTCACTTAATTCCTCTTTATTTTCTATTACTGGTTGTTCTTTTATGTCATCAGATAAATTACCGACGATTTTCTCTTTTAAATCGGAATCAACTAGTTCTTTAGGCTGCACAGGTACTTCGGTAATTGATGAATTTGAAGCAGTATCAATAGTTGAATCTGTTAGTTCATCCGTATTTATAGTATCTAAAAGTTCAATATCTACCTCATTTGCACTAGGTTCAACAATAAAAAAATCTGGCTTAGATACATTTTTAGTAGGCAATATACATTCAGGATCAAGTTTATTTAAAGTGCCAAAAACCTTACTTTTAATATTAAAATTCCGTTCTTTTTTAGTCAAACTTTCTAAAAAAGCAACATCTATTGCAGAGCCTATTTCACCAATTGTATCTAAAATGATAATTTTTACATCGTTGCTAGCTTTTGTATAAACCAATTTTAATGTAGGTAAAGCACTTTTAAAATAAAATTGTTTTATACAATCAATAGCTTCGGTTTGTATAGCTCTGTTCTTATGTTTTAAAAGGGTAATAATAGACTGTTCAGCATCGCTCTGACTATAAAACTTAATTAAACGTAAGGCAAACAATACCACATGGGCATTTGTAGAAGTTAACCAAAGTCCAAATTTAGGTGGTTCAAAATCAGGCTTATGTCTAAGCACGTCTAATAACTTTAATTGTTGCCATTCAGATATTTTGTACCTGGTATTATCTAAAAAATAAACAATACCTTCTTCTTTTAGGTTTACAATGGCTATTTCCGCTTGCTTTCGAATAGTACTTTGCCTATGATTAATAAATTTTAAGATTCGACTATAAGATTCGTCTACCTCCATAGTCGTTAACTCTAAAATACCACTTGACACAATTTGCCATCTTCTGCTTGACAATTTATAATAAGCATCATTATGTAAGCCTAAATCCTTGTATAACTCTATAAGTACGGTTTGGGATTGTCCAGATAGATCTTTCCTTAAATCGAGCAATACTTCAGTTAAAACCGCCCTATCGAAGCTATTCTTTATTAACTCTCTTATTTGAATTTTAAGGTTTAGATAATTCATTTTATCCTCCTTTTTATCCGTGTCTTCAAAAAATAGAAACTCGCTGATCATTGGAGAAAATTCAATCTTTTTTTCCTTGGTACGACCACTAGAACTACTCATAGCGTTTCTAATTAAAAAAATAGAAACAAAATATACCACGGCCAGTACCCCAAATATAATGGTAGACCACCACAGGTATTCTAAATTGAATTCCGGTGCATTTATTAGCGATATGTTTATTTGATTTGGGGGAATCAACAAATTTTTATTTATTTCTACTTATTTATTTCTTTTGCTATACGTACTAATAATTCGGTCGGACTTACTGGTTTTGTAATAAAATCATTTGCTCCTAACTCAAATGCGGTAAGGACGTTTTGCTCGTTACCTGCAGATGAAATAATAATTATAGGTGTTTTTAATTTTAAATCATTTCTAACGAAATCAATAAGTTCTATTCCAGAAAAATAAGGCATCATAATATCACTAATAATAATGTCTGGCATTTCATTTTTAAGATAATCTTTAACCTCTTTTCCGTTTGCTGAATAATGAACATCATAACCTCCTTTTTTCAACCTAAAGTTTATTAATGAAGCTAAAAGTTGGTCGTCATCAGCTAAAAGCACTTTTTTACCCATTACTTTAATTTGTTTATGATAGCCAAATCAAAATCCAATTTTTGCTCTAGTTTAGGATAGTCGTTCAAGAATATTTTATATAAAGCTTTAACCTCGCTAGCCTGGTTTGCCTTACAATGTGCTTCTAGCTGTACAATTAACCTTCGCATACCATCGGCCTTTAGCATTGCAAAACCTGCTTTTAATTTATGCGCTGAAAATCCAATTTCTTTTAGATTTTCTGTTTGCAAATGAATTTTAACATTACCTATGAATTCAAGAGCGTTCAGTTTAAAAAGTTTAACTAATTCATTAAGCATCGCTATTTCTCCAAAGCATTCATCTAACAAATTGTTTAAATCGACCAAACTGGTTTCTTTTGGCTCTATCATAGGCTTATTAATTATAGTTCCATATTCTTTTAACATACTTTTTTCTCGCTTATTTTTTACAATTACTGACAACAAACTGTTTAGTGTATAGGGTTTTAAAAGAAAATCGTTAATACCTATTGCAGCACAATCTTTACTATCTTGTTCAGTAAAATCAGCGCTAAATGCAACAATGGGAATTGTACTTATTTGTGGATGTGTATGAGCTCTTATTGCTTTAGAGATTTCAAATCCGTTTAATTCGGGCATTTTAAGGTCCATAAGAATCAAGTCTATTTTATGGTTTGTTAAAATATTCAATCCATCTTCCAATGAAACATTTGCATGAACTTTACATCCCCATTTATTTAGTTGTTCAACAACTAAATGTTGGTTCATTAAATTATCTTCAAAAACTAATATTTCAGTACCTTTTAATAATTCTTTGCCTTTTAAGGCGTCAATAGCATTTACTTTATTTACAGGTAAATTGGTAAGATTACCTTTGGTATAGGGTATGCTAAAAGTAACAGTAGTGCCTTTACCTAAAGTGCTGTTTATATGTATTACGCCATTTTGTTTCTCAATTATTTCTTTAGTTATGGACAGCCCCAGTCCGGTACCTCCATACTTTACAAAAGTGTCCTTCTCCGCTTGTGTGTAACGCCCAAAAATAGAATTGATTTTATCTTTAGAAATACCAATACCAGTATCAAGAACAGAAAACTCCAATATACATTCACCTTCTTTATCCTCTTTAACTATAACACCAAGTTTAATAAACCCAGATTCTACAAATTTGATAGCATTGCCAACTAGGTTTAAAATAACTTGAGATAGTTTAGATGGGTCACCCTTAACCACTTTAGGTACATTTTCATGTATGTCTATAATTAACTCTACTTTCCTATCAATAATTAATGTTTCACACAAAAACATTACATCATTTAATAAACCGTGAAGCCTAAAGTCAATAGATTCAAAATTTGAATTACCAGAAGATATTTTAGAATAATCTAAAACCTCATTAATAAGCTTAAGTAAGGTATTAGAAGCAAACTGAATAGCATCTACCTTTTTATGCTGGCCAGTAGTAAGCTTTTCTTCCTTTAAAAGATTAGCAAAACCAATAATACTATTTAAAGGAGTTCTAATTTCATGACTTACATGTGCAATAAATTGTTTTTGTGATACTTCTTGTTTTTCGGTAATTGGTTCTTTCAGCTTTTCATTATCAACTTTATTATGGTTTGATTCAAAAATTTGATTTTCTAAACTAGATCTAAACACATTAAAAGAACTTTTTAAAGCTTTTGCTTCTTTAGCACTTAACTCCTCAAAAGAAAACTCATTTACTGAACGCTCTAATTGAGATAATTGCCCTATTAAGTCCTTAGTTTTTGAAATAGACATAAAATATGTTTCTTTAGTTAGTGGGTATTTTCATTAATAATTATTTAAAAATCTTGCTTTATGCCCCCGTTGACAATAAAATGTTTTCTAAGGTTGGTTATTTGTTGTGAATACACTTAAATTGTAGGTCTAAAACTATATTATGAAGCAGTTTATCTATGTTATGTGTTTTTTATTAGTGGTCTCTTGTGGTGAAAAAAAGCAGGAATCAGTAGAAACAACCCTAGAAAAGGCTAAGCGAATACATGAAGGCGTTATTACGATTGACACCCATAATGACATCAATGTCAAAAACTTTACAGACAGTGTAAACTACACACAGCGGTTAGAAACCCAAGTTAACTTGCCTAAGATGAATGAAGGTGGTTTAGATGTAACTTGGTTAATAGTATATACCGGTCAAGATACGCTAACAGATGAAGGCTATACTAAAGCAAAACAAAACGCTTTAGACAAGTTTGAAGCCATACGTAAACTTTGCGAAGAAATAGCACCGGACAAAATTGAGTTGGCCTTAACTTCTGCAGATGTTAAACGAATACATAAAGCAGGAAAAAAAGCGGCTATGATAGGAGTGGAAAATGCGTACCCCATTGGTACAGACATGACCCAGTTTAAAACCTATTTTGATCTAGGCGCCAGATACATTTCACTAGCTCATAATGGCCACAGTCAATTTTCAGATTCTAATACAGGAGAAGCAGATAACAAATGGTTACATAAAGGTTTAAGTGATATAGGCAAAGAAGCTGTAATTGAAATGAATAGACTGGGTATAATGATTGATATATCGCACCCCTCTAAAGAAGCTATGAAACAAATGATCGAACTTTCCAAAGCGCCGATTATTGCATCACATTCTTCGGCTAGAGCCTTGTGTGATCATAGTAGAAATTTAGATGACGAGCAATTAATGATGATGAAAGAAAATGGCGGTGTTGTACAAACGGTAGCCTTTAGCTCCTATTTAAATACAGAAAAACATGAGGCTAGAGCGGCCTATATGAAATCTATTTATCAACAAGTAGCAGATTCCCTTGGAATTACTTGGTATGAGCGATCCCAATTATCTAGTTTAACTGATAGTGAAAAAGAGAGTTTTATGACCAACTACCCTAAAGTCTTAAAAATGGGGCAAGAATTAGTAGCCAATAAAAAAGATGCCCCTGCCGCGGTAAATGTATCTGATTTTGTAAATCATATAGATTATATGGTTAAACTTATAGGAATAGACCATGTAGGTATTAGTTCGGATTTTGACGGTGGCGGTGGAATTGAAGGATGGAATGACGCTTCTGAAACCTTCAATGTAACACTAGAACTTGTTGAACGTGGTTATACGCATGAAGAAATTGCCAAATTATGGGGCGGTAACTTATTAAGAGTTTTAGATGAAGTGCAAGCTGTTGCTAAGCAAATGGGAGAAAATTAATCGAATTCTCCCAAGGCTGCCAAACGGTCTTTTACAAATTCAATTTTTGTTTTTCCATGCGGTGTAGGCTTGCCATTTTCACCTAAATTAACCATGATAATATTGTCCACGGTAACAATAGTTTCATGGTTCATTTTATTTCTAACCTCGCAATTTAATGTCAAAGATGTTTTGCCAAATTTAACGACCTCAATTCCAATTTCTATGACATCTCCTTGTAATGCTGCACTCATGAAATTAATTTCTGACATATACTTCGTTACAATTTTTCCATTTTCTAATTGAACTATGGAATACAGAGCAGCTTCTTCGTCAATCCAAGCCAGTAAACGACCTCCAAATAAAGTACCATTAGAGTTTAAATCGCCAGGCTTAACCAACTTTCTAGTATGAAATCTCATTGTCTTATTTCTTAATAATTTACAATGTAAAGTTATACCGAAAATTAAGATTGAAACAACTTTCACGAAGAAGCCTAACCGATTTATTAAAAGTGATAATTGTTCGCCTTATTTCTATTATTCTGATAAAATGCTACTTGTTCAATTACTATTTTCTTAATTATAAGATCTTTATATTGACTTAGTTAATTTATTTGTTCATAACCATTTAAAAACTTGAAATAAACTTTAAATAAGACTTCTATCTTATACGTACCTTTAAGTTAACAATCTCGAGATAAGCCCGATAGGCTTGGAATTGAAAATTTAATTAAGATTTCGACGTAAACTTGTCAAACTGGCAGACTTTGTAGCATTTAAACCTCGATTAACGAGTAAAATCTAAAAATAATGGACAGAAAACAAAAATTGCAATCCATTCGCCCTTTAATAGCCTCTGCCAAAATAACGCCCAATATGAGTGACGACGAGCGTTTCCAAAACCAAACTTTAAGACCAATCATTAAACTACAGAACGATTTACTCCTTGCCTCTTTTCAGAATTACATTAAAAAAATGAAAAATACATTTTATGAACTAGAGCTAGAAAAACGTTTAGATTACATTGTAAAAGCCATTCAAAAAGACATTAAATTCAGAAACTCTTTAAAAGGAATGATAATAGGACAATTTACCGTAGAAGAATATGAAATATACATTTTAAATTCCTCCTCTTTAAATAAACGTATGATGAATATGGTTATAAAAAGAATTCAAGATCAAATACAATTTTTCGAAAAGTTAGCTTTAGTCCAATAAAGATTCTCCATCTAAGTTCGTAGTGAGTATACTGCTCATTAAATCAAAATATGGTCGTATCAACTTATAACTTTCATTTATTTGTTCTAAAAAGCCTTCTGACATTACCTCTTTATCAGAAAATTCTTTTGTGAAAATAAATTGCTTTTTTCTTATATACTCAATATTTGGGTCCTCTTTATCGAAGCCTTTTGGTGCAGTTTTTAGTTCCTCACCTTTTAACTCGCCCCAAACTTCTTTAAATTTCTTATCCTCAATAATATTCTTTAGTTCAGAAATGTCTAATTGCCATTCTTTTCTTATCCGTTGTAAATCATCCTTTTCTGGATTCCAAAAACCTGTAGCTAAAAAGCTATTTCCAGGCTCTATTTGTAAGTAGTACCCACCTCTACGATGTTGACCGGCCCTTGTAAATGATGCCGAAAAATTATTTTTATAGGGTGTTTTATTCTTAGAAAAACGCACATCCCGGTAAATTCTAAAAACTTTTAATCGTTCTATCTCGTCATGCGTTTTCATCTTTTCCAAAAGTTGGTTAAAAAAGAATTTTACTTTCTCTTCTTCCTTTTTAAAATCAGTTTTATGTTCCGCAAACCACTCTCTATTATTGTTCTCTTTAAGCAAGTTCAAAAATTTGAAAGTACTATTTGTAATATTCGATTCTAACATACGACCTATCTCTTGTGATTTTAAGCTAAAGTTAACCATAAGATGAGAAGTACTTTTAGTTATTTGGTTAATTTTGATGAATTAAAGTAAACTCATGGACCACCGATCTATAATCGAAAAGATTACTACCCACAAAAAGCAGCCAAATTTAAGATTTCGCTTAAAAAAGAATACAGAGAAGTTCACGGACCTTCTTTTTTATACCCTTTTTGATATTGAAACACCTGTAGCTGATAGCTTGGATAAATTAGAAAAACAATTTGACGAACTTGTAGATTTGGCCTGTTGGCAGAGTGAAAAACCATGTAAGAAAGTATGGGAAAATTATGTTGAAAAATTACCCTTAGTTCTTGAAAGCCTTAATCTAGATGCCGAAGCAACCGTAAACTGCGATCCTGCATCTTTATCAATTGAGGAAGTATATATGGCTTACCCAGGTTTTTATGCTATTTCCGTATATAGATTGGCACATGAATTATATAAAATAGGATTTCCTTTGGTACCAAGATTAATGACAGAATATGCCCACAGACAGACTGGTGTCGATATAAATCCCGGTGCGCAGATTGGAAAATCTTTTCATATTGATCATGGTACAGGGGTTGTCATTGGTGAAACCGCAATTATTAAGAATGATGTAAAAATTTATCAAGGTGTTACCCTTGGCGGATTATTTGTTGCTAAAAGTTTACAAAAGACTAAACGTCATCCAACTATTGAGAATAATGTAACTATTTATGCCAATGCAACAATATTAGGAGGCGAAACAACTATTGGAGCCAATAGCATTATTGGTGGTAATGCCTGGATAACCTCCTCTGTGCCCGCACATTCTACAGTTTTTCATACCCCAGAAATTAAAATCAAAACAACACCCCATGTCTAATTCTTTACTATCACTTATTGGTAATACACCATTAGTAAAATCAAGAGTTTTAAATACCAACTCAAATGTTTCTATCTATTTTAAGATGGAAGGACACAATCCGGGTGGCAGTGTAAAAGATCGTGCAGCCTATAATATGATTAAAACGGGTTACGATAATGGCGATTTTACGGCAAATGATAAACTTATAGAAGCTACAAGTGGTAATACAGGTATTGCGTTAGCTATGATTGCCGGTATTTATGGCCTTGACATAGAATTGGTAATGCCAGAAAATTCTACCATAGAACGTGTACAGACTATGCGTGCTTATGGAGCAAAAGTAACGTTGACATCTTCTGAGGTAGGCATTGAAGGTGCACGCGACTATGCTGAAAATAAGGTTGCAAAGGAAGGCTATATTATGATGAACCAATTTGGAAACCCAAATAACTGGAAAGCGCATTATAATACAACAGGACCAGAAATATGGAAAGACACTGATGGTACAATTACTCACTTTGTTTCTGCTATGGGAACTACAGGTACTATAATAGGTACTTCTACCTTTTTAAAAGAGCAGAATAATGATGTACAAATAGTCGGAGTTCAACCTTGTGATAATGCTAGTATACCTGGTATACGTAAATGGCCTCAAGAGTATTTGCCAAAAATTTTCGATGCTAAAAAAGTAGACCGCATTATGGAAGTGAATGAAATTGAAGCAAAAACGATGGTTAGAAGATTGGCAAAAGAAGAAGGTATTTTTTCTGGTATGAGCAGTGGTGGCGCTGCTACTGTAGCTTTACGTTTAGCACAGGAACTAGACCATGGCGTAATCGTATCTATAATTTGTGATCGTGGAGATCGTTATTTATCTTCAAACCTATTTGACTAAATAATATAGAAGAATAGTAAATAAAAAAGAGCCGTATTTACGGCTCTTTTTTATACTAAAGAATTAAATGATTAGTTCTTTAACATAGCAGTTTCTGAAGTTCTACTGTATTCTTGTACTAAAAACTCTAAATTTTCACCGCGTTCGTTTGTGAAAATATAGGTAGTTTTATCATTCAACAATTCTTTACTTTTTAAATTAATATTTTCTACAATTTTTAAGTTTTCGCCTTCATTCATGGCCACGACCAATTCATTATTTTTTGAAACTAAAATAAAATCCTCAGGAGTTTTAGATTCATAGCTAAAAACTATTTTCTCATCAAATGCATCGTCTTCATCATTATCTATTTGAACGGTTTTAACAATAGTTGAAACACTATCCACTATCCTATCTTGATCAATTTTACCAGCATCATCCTTAGAATGCTCAATAGTGTTTAACCGTTTCGTAGTAATTTCGACAGAATTCCTTACCAACTTTTTACCGTCGTTAATAGTGTAGGATTTTGAGATTTTAGTATCTAATACTTCTTGATTGTTTTCTTGAGCCATTACGGTAACTGTCATAAATAACAGAACTGCAATAGTCGTATACATAGTTCTAATTTTCATATATATAATTTTTAAGTTAAAAATTGGTTTAAAATCATTTTTTCAAAATAATTTAGATTCATGTAATATATATGGAAACTGATAATTTAAATGACTTTTTAAAATTAATATTTAATGGTATTGATTTTTAATAATAGTAGTATACAATATAGTTTTAAAAGAAATCCATAGCCTTATAGCCACTTTTTCTTTTTAAAATAAATCATCATTCCTATGAAAAGGGCAATCATTACGCCCCAGACATAGAAATATCCATTTTTGATATGTAATTCGGGCATATAATCAAAGTTCATTCCATAAATTCCAGCAATAAATGTAAGCGGTATAAAAATTGAAGCCATAATGGTCAATACCTTCATTACTTCGTTCATTTTGTTGCTCATGTTACTCATGTACATTTCCATTAAACTCATGGACATTTCACGATATATCTGTAAACTTTCATTTATTTCAATAGCGTGATCAAGGGCATCACGTAAAAATAATTTAGTATCCTTAGTAATTAATGTATTTTCAGAATCTATAAGCCTACTGATCAATTCTTTTACAGGATAAATCCATCTTCTAATTTTTAATATCTCCTTTTTTAATTCCTGAATATTTTTAGCAACAATGGGTTCTGGATTTTGATATACCTCTTCTTCTAAAACCTCTATTCTATTGTTTAAATTTTCTATGGCCAAAAAATAATTATCAACTATTGCATCAAGTAATGCGAAAAATAAATAATCTGCGCCCCTAGTTCTAATACGGCCAAGTTTACCATTAATACGTTCTCGTACTCCATTAAAAACATCTTCCTTAACCTCCTGAAAAACCAAAACGGTATTTTCCAATAAAACCAATGCTACGTGCTCGCCAACAATTTCATCCTCCTCAGAAATGTAAAGCATTCTAAAAACTCCAAAAATGTAACCATCATATTCATCTACCTTAGGACGTTGTTCTGTATTTACTATATCTTCAAGTACTAATGGATTTAGATTATAATGCTTACCTATTTGCTCAATAAAAGGCTCATCGGAAATACCTACCACATTTACCCATGAAATTTTATTACCTTTTTCTTCTTTTATAAAATCAACTAGGTTGTTAAATTCCTTTGTTTGAAATTTATCCGCAGAATAGGTTGTATTAATAATTACACTGTCTTTAAGTTCCTTGTTACCCATGTAACTGATGGTACCAGGAGCTTTACCCATTTTATTATGTTGTCGAGAATTCTTTTTCTTACGTTTAGGAAAGTTTAATTTCTTAGGAGTAGCCATTCTTTTTTTATAAATATATTAATTCTAAACCACTACATTTCAAAACCAAGTTGGTTTAAAAGTAAACCTGATCCAGGAGCTATCGATTTTAATTTTAAGCTAGAACCCTGTTTTAGTGAGTCTTCTATGTCAATTAACGAAAGTTCATTTTTACCTAATTCCACTAAAGCCCCCATCATCATTCGAATTTGATATCGCATAAAACCTTTGCCTTTTACTTTAAGTATATAACTCTTTTTTGGAAAAAAATTTGCCGTTAATAAATTATTAGATTCTATACTGCACGATTCAATTTTACGTACAGTCTTAGTATTCGGTTTTAATTTGGCTGTATATATAGAAAAATCATGCTTACCAATAAATAAATTTGCCCCTAGTTTCATTTCTTCAATATTCAACTCTTCTATATAATTCGTTATGAATGGAGCACTAAATGGATGGTTCTTATCTCCAAAGGAAAAAAAATAAAAGTACTCTTTTACTTTTCCATCTTTAATAATATTGAAATCTTGATTAACTTTTTCAATGGAAAGTAAACGAATATCGGTGGGTAAATTTTTATTAAATTGAAGTATAAAATCATCCAGATTTTCTAATTCTTCTTCTAAAAATAGTTCAAAGGCACCAGCTAAGGAGGACACTTTTGCATCTGTTCTTCCAGCTCCTAGTATTTTAAAATTCCTATCAGGATATAAAAATAAAAAGGTCTTGTTAAGCATACCCATTATAGTACGTTGTTTTGGTTGAACCTGCCAACCACTAAATCTAAATCCTAAATACTGTAACCGTACTAAGTAGCAAAAACGCGTAATCTTCATAATTGTAAAAATAGAGACTATATTGTCAATCACTTATTAGATCTTGGAAAATTCTATTTAATACTTTTCCAGTACTATTAAAATCGTTTACTTAAAAGCAAGAATAAAATATCCAAAATATGGCAAACATTCGCCCTATCTACTTATGGATTATTAGTGTGTTTGCTATGTTTTGGAGCATTTCAAAAGTTGTAATTTTTTTAAT
Organism: Maribacter hydrothermalis; assembly: GCF_001913155.1. Classification (GTDB taxonomy): domain Bacteria; phylum Bacteroidota; class Bacteroidia; order Flavobacteriales; family Flavobacteriaceae; genus Maribacter; species Maribacter hydrothermalis. The sequence goes on along the minus strand of NZ_CP018760.1, from coordinate 3,964,468 downwards.
TGTATTTTAATATCCAATAATTTAGTGGATAATCTTATCAATGATTCTTCACCTACATATATCAATAAACTCTACTGTTCTATTAATATTTTTTGGTATAGAGATAGTGGGCTTACTCCTGAAATTTAGCGTGGATAAAGGTGGATTACCTTAAATTAAACATATTAAGCAACATTCTATACCGTTCGTCGATTTGTTTAAAATAAAGCATACGCCAACCCGTTCTTTTATCAATATATTGATTTCCCAAATCCATATAAATTATTACCTATGAATTTTATCAAAAGAATTCTATCATGGAAAAGAACGGTGTTTTTTTCTGTTGTGATATTGATATTATTGAATATTTTAAATTTTTACGGACTATACACGAATAAGTTTTACTTTCTTAAAATTGACAATTATATATTTCCACTATTATCAATAATTCATTTTGCATTTCTATACATTTTGTGGCATAAAATAATGGAAGATGAATTAAGTGATCCGCCCATGCGAAAATTAGAATATATCTTGTATGTTATTTCTTTAGTTTACGTTTATAAACTAGTTGAAACTATGAGTATTTTATTAAGCTATAATGACTTTGACCACCAATTAATACCTACCATTTTTATACCCATGGGATGCATAATTTTTACTCTGTATATTTTGCTTTTACTAGTTACGTATGTAGCAATTGCGTATAGAAAAGAAATTGTTGGTCCTTATCTTTTTGATGATATGAACCAGCATGTAGATCACTGGAAGTAAAAACAAAGCCCTTTCAAAATTGAAAGGGCTTTGTTTTTACTCGATAATCTAGATTTAAATGCTCTGATATCTATCTGACAGCAAGGTTAGCTAGCGTCGAAATCTTAATTAATTTTCAATTTAATGCCTCGTGGCCTTTCCCTGCGGTTATTTTCTAAATATCTTTTAAGAAACTGCTGTAGAGATCTTTAAACTCAAACCCATCAGTAAATCTTTGCTTATTAAGCTTTTTATAAGAGACCAATCCCCAAAGTAAGAGTTCTTTTAAAAAGTAAACATCTTTCACATCATACTCTGGTTGATGGTCTTTTAATAATTGATTTAAAGCCGGTATACTGTCTAAAGCACGTTTGTACTCTTCATCCGTAAAATCATCCATTAATTCAAAACCTTCCCCTTGAAAAAACCAATGTAACAATTCATCGTATACGGTTTCTTCATCTTTACGTTCTAATTTGTTGATTTTCGGGAAGTATTTTGGGAATAAGGATTTTACGGCATCATCTATTAAAATAGCTGCCACTCCGTCCGCTCCCTCTTGTTCTCCTTCATACACCAATTCTATTTTACCGGTTATTGAAGGAATGATTCCCAAGAAATCACTTAAACGAACCATGGTATAATCCCCTCCATTTAATAAGGATCTACGCTCTGCTGTACTCAACAAATTTTCAAAAGCGGTAATACTGGTACGTGCACTTACACCACTTTTAGCATCAACATATTCACTTTCACGTGCTTCAAAAATGATTTGCTCTAACAAGTCTTTCGCCAAATCAGGTACATATACTGCATCCGTTTGGCGACTATCTAACTTTGCTTCTTGCGCCGTAATCTTTCTAGCAATTTCAATATCATCCGGATAATGCGTTAATATTTGCGAACCAATTCTATCTTTCAGGGGCGTAACAATACTTCCTCTATTGGTATAATCTTCTGGATTTGCCGTAAATACGAACTGAATATCCAAAGGTAATCTCAATTTGAATCCTCGAATCTGTATATCCCCTTCTTCCAATATATTAAATAAGGAAACCTGAATACGTGCCTGTAAATCGGGCAGTTCATTGATTACGAATATGCACCGGTTGGCACGAGGTATCATCCCGAAGTGAATTACTCTATCGTCTGCATAAGACAATTTTAAATTAGCCGCTTTAATAGGATCTACATCTCCGATTAAATCGGCCACCGTAACATCAGGAGTAGCGAGTTTCTCGGCAAAACGCTCACTTTTATGCATCCAAATTATAGGTGTATGATCTCCTTTTTCCTTTATTAATTCTTTAGCAAATCTAGACATTGGCTTAAGGGGGTCATCATTAATTTCAGAACCTTCTACAACGGGTATGTATTCATCTAACAGATTCACCATTAAATGCGCCAATCGTGTTTTTGCCTGACCACGTAATCCTAATAAATTAATATTATGACGAGATAGAATAGCACGCTCCAATTCTGGAATTACAGAATCTTCATAACCCCAAACTCCAGGAAAAGCATCTTCACCCTTTTTAATTTTCTGAATAAGGTTATCTCGTAACTCGTCTTTTACACTTTTAGATTTGTATCCTGCAACTTTTAGCTCCCCTAGTGTATGTATTTTTTTATAATCTAATTTCATAAAAATTTATTTCTTTAATATAGCAATCGTTTGTTTTAACTCATCCGGTTTCTTAATTCGGATATTTATGGAAATGTATTCCCATTTATCGTTTATTTTTTCAGCCAAAACATCCATTTTTGAACGGATATTTTTTATTTGTTTATCTCCCTTAACATCGATGGTAATTCCGACAGTATCACCAGTTTTTGAATAACCAACAGAACCATTTAACATATCTAAAGCACCTAAAGGTTCTAAATTACCAAGCAAATTTAAAACTGTCGAATCCGCTTTTGCAATTTCTAAAGCCCCTTCGCATATTTCAGGCTCTGAATATGCCTTTGTTAAATAAGTGATGTTACGCGGTAATTCTGGGGGCAAAGTTGAAACGAATAAACCTATAAAAATTAATAAGAACAAAATAACCCATGTTCTTTTTAACATATACCAAGGTCTTTTATAAGAATTCATTCTCTTTTCTTATTTCAATCTTTTTTTTCTATTGGCCTCATAATCTTCAAATATCATTTCCCCTAATTCCTGTAATCCCGTAAAAAATGCCTTGCCTTTATTTGCCTCGGTAAAATGACGAATAAACTGCATTAAATAAGGGTCCTGAGCAATCATAAATGTAGTGATAGGTATATGCAACTTACGTGCCTGTCGCGCCATATTATAGCATTTCTCCACAATAAAATCGTCTAGTCCTACACTGTTCTTATAATAACTACCATCGGGCATGCGAAGACAACTAGGCTTACCATCGGTAATCATAAAAATCTGCTTATTGGTATTACGTTTTCTGCGAAGCATATCCATCGCCAATTGCAGACCAGCAACAGTATTGGTATGATACGGACCTACTTTTAAGTAAGGCAAATCTTTAATCGGTATGGGCCAGGCATCATTACCGAATACTAAAATGTCAAGTGTATCCTTCGGATATCTGGTGGTAATCAATTCTGCCAATGCCATTGCCACTTTTTTAGCGGGAGTGATTCGGTCTTCACCATACAAGATCATACTATGGCTAATATCTATCATTAGAATAGTACTCATTTGCGCTTTATGCTGGGTATCTTCCACAACCAAGTCTTCTTCGCTTATTTGAAAACTACCCATACCGTGATTGATCTGGGCGTTTTTAATACTCTCGGTCATAGATATGTTTTCTAGTCCGTCGCCATAACGGTATTCTCGTAAATCACCGGTATGCTCATCCCCTTGTCCCGATTTACCAGTTTTATGGTTACCGGCACCACTCCTTTTCAGTTTACCAAATATTTGATCAAGCGCACGTTGACGAATTATACGCTCCATTTTTGCGGTAATGGAAATATTTCCACCACCAGAACCTTCTTCACCATCTTGAGGGTCACCACCGCCATCCTTAAATTCTTCGCGTATGTAACCCTTAGCTTTTAAATCTTCAATAAAATCGTCAATGGTGTAGTCTTCAGTTGTAAGTTCATATTCCTTGTCCAATTCACGTAACCAAACTATAGCCTCGTCAAAATCTCCGGATGTATGCGTAATAAGCTCTTGAAAAATATCAAACAGCTTATCAAAAATCGATTGTTCGGGTGCTTCGTAAGTTTCAAAGCGGAACCCTTTTCTTTCATTCATAGCCATACTATAAAATTAACACTTTTACGGTGTATGCGGTTGTCTTTTGGGAAATGTTAACGTTGTTGTTTAACTTTCGCTTTTCGCTGGACGCTAAGCGCATGACGCAATTAACTATTTCATATGCGTTTAGTGCATGAAGTATGGCGCCCAGCGTTTTGCGCATGGCGTTCTAGAGTTCGTCTTTGCTAGCAGCTTTTTAGCTACTAAGCAATCTGTTTGTTTCGTTTTACTAAGATTCAAATTGCAATGCACGCTAGCGTTAAGCAACTGGCGCGTAGCAATTGGCGAGTAGCGCATAGCGAAAGGCGTTTTGCGCGTAGCGTTATAATGAAGTAACTTCGGCTACGCTCAGTCACCGGAATTCAGTTATACAATTTACGAGCAACAATTAACGAAAAACCAACAACGAACAACCAGCAACCGACAACCAGCAACTAAACAAAAGACCATCAACAAACAACAAACCACAATCAGCCAGCTCAAAAGCTTTTTAGCTACTCCGCCAATATGGGAAGGTATGGAATTTGGCGTGGCGCAATTTGAGTTTCCTAAGTTGGATTTAAATGAGATTAGCCCGATAGCTATACCTCAGAAATTACGTTTAGGTCATCAGATGGAATATGTTTGTAAGCAACTTTTGGATGCCAGCGATGAATATCAAGTGTTATTGCATAATAGGCCTATTCGGGAAGGAAAACAGACGATTGGAGAAATAGATTTTATACTTAAAGAGGCAACCACGAAACAACTAATACACGTTGAACTTACCTATAAATTTTACTTAATTGATACAGCAATTGAGAATCCTATTCATCAATTAGTCGGACCCAATAGAAGTGATGCGTTTTATAAAAAACTAGAGAAAATAAAGAACAATCAGTTCTCTTTACTACACACCAATATTGGGCGTTCCGCACTTTTAGCGGAAGAAATAGATACTACCAATATTAAGCAAGAGGTTTGCTATAAAGCGCAATTGTTTCAACCCTATAAAACCGCTTCATTAGATATTTCACCAATAAACTCTCATTGTAATGTGGGCTACTGGCTACGAATGGCGGAGTTTAATTCTCCTGAATTTATGAATCACAAATTCTACATACCTACTAAAAGTGAGTGGGTGTTTAACCCTTTTGAAGAAGTAACATGGGTTTCTCACGATACAATTGTTACCACAATTGAAGAACGTCTAAATAATAAAAGTGCTCCTATGATTTGGATGAAGAAATGTGATAGTGAATTTGAGAAGTTTTTTGTGGTTTGGTGGTGAGATTATTTTATAAGAATCGATATCAATATTACTGTTAATAACTGTTGATAGGTCTGTTTTTAAATGGGTGAGAATTAGATTACTTTTAAATGTAAAATATGTGTAATTATACACATGTACGTACGTAATCTGCATGCTGAAAAAAAAGTTGAATGAACATTAAACACCCAGAAATTGAGGTTGAAGAGGATAACCCTTTTGCTAATTGTAAATTAGATAGGAAAAAATATTCTACAGTCTTAACTAATATTATACTATCCTATCCATATGGATTTGTCTTAGCCCTTAACAACAAATGGGGAACTGGAAAAACCACATTTGTAAAAATGTGGGAGCAAGACTTGAAAAACAATGCGTATCAAACATTATATTTTAATGCTTGGGAGAACGATTTCGAAAATAATCCGTTAACAGCATTAATGGGCGAATTAAAAACCCTTACAACTAAAAAGAATGAACTTGAATTTAAAAAAACATTAAATAAGGCAGCGACATTAACGAAAAATATTGCTCCAATAATTGCAAAGGCTATTGCAGACAGATATATTGACACAGAGGGGATAAAAGAGGCAATTATAGGAGTTACAAAAGGACTATCTGATGTATTTGAGAATGAAGTTCAAGAGTACGAAAAAAAGAAAAAGAGTGTTTCAGATTTTCGTCAAAGCTTGTCCGAATTTATTGCTAATACCAATAATGGGAAACCACTAATTTTTATAATTGACGAACTGGATAGATGTCGCCCAAATTACGCTGTTTCTATTTTGGAGCAGATAAAACACTTCTTTTCTGTTCCAAACATTGTTTTCATTTTATCCATCGATAAAGAACAACTTGGCAATGCGGTTAAAGGAGTCTATGGAAGTGCAGATTTGGATGCTGATGAATATCTGAGACGGTTTATTGATATTGAATATTCAATTCCTGAACCAGAAGTAGATATTTTTTACAAGTATCTATACGAATATTTTAAATTCGACGATTTCTTCCAGTCTCCAGAAAGACATAAATATCAAGGGGTACAAGAAGATAAAGCAAATTTTCTAGCAACGTGTAAACTACTCTTTACTAATACAAAAGTACCACTAAGACAACAAGAAAAAATATTTGCACATTCCCGTTTAGCTCTCCGCAGTTTTAGCGAAAACAGCATTGTAATACCACACGTATTCTTATTTCTTGTCTTCATTAAAATAAGACATAACAACTTTTATGAGAAACTGAAAAGTAAAAGTTTGAGCATTCGAGAAGTACAAGAAGGTTTTTTATCAATTATTAAAATTGAGGTAAATGAAGAAACGGAAAGACCACTTATGTGGCTAGAAGTTTACATAGTAAATGCTTACAATAATTATTTCCAAGAAAGATATCATCGCAAACCTCTTTACGAAAGGGATATAGAAACTGGTAAAAACAAATGCTTAATTAACTCAATAATTAAGAAAGATGCTGAATATGATTTTATGCATATTCTAGAAAGTATTAATAGAGGCGATAGGAAAGCAGATTTGGATTTATCTCATTTTACTAAAAGAATTGACTTGCTTGAGGATTTGAAAACGTGAAAAGCCAGCAGGTAACAAAACCTTAACGTAATGCGGACTTTAAAGATAAATCGTGAGGTCAGTCTAAATTTATAAAGTCGCTAATCCCGATAGCTTACTTGAACTAGTAAAAATAAAACTAAACAATAATCTTTAGTATAGTTCTAAAATGGGAATAAAAAAACCTTAAAACCTAACGGATTTTAACTTAGATGTTAAACCTTCTTCAAAAAACACCAATGAACTACCAAACATTTCAACCTCATTCAGATTTAGAATCTCTTGTTAGTTGCTATTGGACTTTAGAAATTCCTGCTGAATACAGTTCAGAAAGACAGCGAATTATACCTGATGGTTGCATTGAAATGGCTTTTATTCTTGGTGACGACATAAAGCGTTATACATCGGACGATGAATTTATATTGCAACCGCGTGCCATGGTTCTTGGACAGACCATTGAACCATTTTTTATAGAGCCAACAGGCTATGTAAACACATTTGCAATTCGGTTTTACCCTTATGGCTTTGCCAATTTTGTGACTACACCCATTAAAGATTTAGCAAATAAAGAAACTCCAATTGAATTCTTGTTCGAAAAGAATAGTGCAAAAGAATTGGAGCAAAAGATAATAGATGCTAAAGACAGTAAGCAACGCATTGAAATCATAGAAAACTTTCTTTTAGAAAAAATGAATGATAAAGCAACCATTGATACTATCGTAAAACAAACCCTCGATGCGCTGTTATTATCTAAAGGAACAGAATCAATAACCACAATTCTTAAAGATGACTTGTCTAAGAGAAGGCAACTAGAACGGAACTTTAAAAAACAAATTGGTGTTAGTCCAAAACAGTTAGGCAAAGTAATACGGCTCCAAACTGCATTAAAACTGTTGCTGAACAAAAAGTCGGACAACCTTACCAAGGTTGCCTACGAAAGTGAATATTTTGACCAAGCCCATTTTACTAAAGATTTTAAGGAGTTTACAGGAATCAACCCAAAGGAGTTTTTAGGGAATGAAAACATGGCGCTTTCAACGCTTTTCTACAAATAATTAGCGTGTCGCATTTTTACAATTTTATACTTCTTTAATACTTCATCTTTGTACTTTATACATAAACAGAACATATGAAAAAGACAATCCTATACCTTACGGTACTATTTTCCTTCTGCATTCTAGACTGTAATGGTCAAGACAAAACCAATGCCGAGAATACACAGTTAGATTCAACCGAAACACAAAACACAAACCATATGAAAAGTTTTATTTCAATTTTTGAAATTCCCGCAACCGACATTTCAAGAGCAGTCGATTTTTATAAAGCAATTTTGGATATTAACATTGAAAAAATGGAATTCCCAGAAATGCAAATGGGTGTATTGCCATATGAAGGACAAATGGTTACGGGAGTCATAATGAAAGCAGAAGGTTATCTACCCTCGGCAAATGGCGTAACCATATATTTAAATGGCGGAGACAACCTACAAACAATTCTTGATAAGGTAGCGCAAAATGGCGGAGAGATAATGGTACCAAAATCATTACACGCCGATGAAAGTGGATACTACGCTATATTCTTGGACTCTGAAGGAAATAAGATGGGACTGCATTCCCCAAACTAGACACTATACTTTTAAAATAACCCGGGTAGTATTTTCCATTAAACGCATTCAACTTAAAATCTAAAAACACCAAGCCTAAAATTTCTTTGGGGCTTGGTGTTTTTAATAATTAAATAAAGGTCTTCTACTTTACCGTATACCTTATCGTATTTTTCTGAATAATCCTAAAATACCCATGAGCATAATTATCGGGATTTGTTGTATTAATGCAATTTCCTTTTATGTCTACAGGTGTGGCTGAAAAAATACCAATGCCGCCCATTAGGTCAATTACAATATCCATAAAATTGTAATACGATCTATAAATAAAAGCTAAAGATTATATTTTTGATGGCATAATTGTGTCAAACTGTTATATAAAATCAACCTAAAACCAACAAAATGAAACAGCGCTACCTAACTCTATTATTTTCAACATTCTTATCATTTTACATGCATTCACAGCAACTAGATACACTGGTAGATATTGGCGGTTATAAAATGCATTTTAAAATAATTAAAGGAGAAGGAACCCCTATTCTATTTGAGTCCGGTGCAGGAAATGAAGGATCAGTATGGGACAATATTTTAGAAAGAATACAAAAAGTTACAGGTACCACATTAATTACATATGACCGTACAGGTTTTGGACAAAGTGAAGTGAACCCTAATCTAAAAAATGACATAGATTTTGGAATAATAAATGGTATTACTGAATTAGAAACCGGACTATCTAAGTTAGGATATGATAATGAAATTATTCTGGTACCACATTCTTACGGTGGCTTTTATACAACACTTTACGCGTCTAAGCATCCTGAAAAAGTAAAATATGTAGTTCGTATTGACGCTAATTTGGTAGACGTTTATACTGACGATGTACTTAATATAATGGCCCAACAACCAACACCGCCAAAAAGCCCTGAAACTCTTGGAAACTATTACCTATATAAAACGTATCCTGAAACGGTTAAACTGTTACGAGAAGTTAAATTCCCTCCTAGCGTTCCTGCAATAGATATAACATCACCTATTAATAGGGGCTACCCAGATGAATACTGGACACTTATAAAAAAAGCACATAAAGATTTTGTAGATGCTGAACCTAACAGAATTGAATTGATTGCTGAAGGTAGTGGTCATTATATTTTTAAAGATAACCCTGCATTAATTATCAATACAATTATTAAAGCATATGCAGAGACATTAGATGAGAACTCGCGCAATGAATTATATAAAAAAACACTGGACAATGCAATAGAATTATCTATAGAAACTCAAAAGGCTAATGCTTTATACAATCATTCCGAAGAAGATTTAAATACATGGGGATACAACTTAATTGGACAGGGAGAAATGGAAAAAGCATTAGAAGTTTTTAAATTGAATACTATGTTATTCCCAAATAGCTCTAATGTATATGATAGCTATGGTGAAGCACTGTTAATAGCAGATAAGAAATACGAAGCTATTAAAATGTATGAAAAATCTATTGAATTGAATCCGGATAATGAACATGGTAAATCAGTTCTGGAAATAAAACAATAAATTTTTACTATACAATAGTGTACTACATTTTTCAAATACCTGACAAAATTTCGTAAAAAATTTATATAGCACATCATATAACTCTAAAGTTAATAAAGCTAAATTCACGATTTAATCTAAAAGCATAAACCCTAATTCATTAGGATTTATGCTTACTTATTAATTACAAGGAATTACTCTACAGTATACGTTATCGTATTTTTCTGAGTAACCCTAAAATAGCCATGTGCGTATTTATCGGGATTTGTTGTATTAATACAATTTCCTTTTACGTCTACAGGTGTAGCTGAGAAAATACCAACACCGCCCATTTGGTCAATTACAATATCCATATAATTATAATAAGGTCTAGAAATACTATGCATGGTTATATTTACTACATCACCAGGGGCTAACGGTTTAATTTCTTCATCTTCATCATCGTCAATTTCGTACCACCAGTCAACCTCATTTCCGTTTATGAACTCATCATCACCCAATTCAAGGGTTGGTAAAAGATCTTGAGGTCTTTTAAATTTGAAAAAATAACTATCTCCTTCTTCTTCAAAGTCAGTAAAAACAATATGTAATTCAATAGTTTCATCATCGAAACCATCTTCAGTATCTTGATATACCTCTGTAATATCAGGAACAGCATTTAAGGTATCGCTAGCCGTATAGGTTTCCCCGTCATATACAATTTCTAAAGTGTAGCTAGCACCTAATTCTGGATTAAAAGTAGTGGTCGTGTAGGTGCCATTATTCTGATCTGTGAAAAGGTTTACTTCACCAGTGTTATCATTGGTAACACTAACTTCTGCACCGATAACATCAGTGCTTTGTGTTTCAAAAAAAGGTGTAGAAGTACGTAGCGTAATACTTTGCTCATTACCAGTTGTTCCTTTTTCCCAATCTAACGAAGCTTCTACCACCAAGCGCAGTGTATCGGTTTGTACGTCAACATCGATAACATCTGAACATGAGACTAGGGTACATAAAAATAAAAGTGTTATATATTTTATTGGATTTTGCATGTCTTAAAATTTAAAGTTATAAGTGATAGATGGCACAATACCGAAAATTGCAGTTCTGGTAGCTTCATTTGCTCCAGTTTCTATATTCTGTCCAAAAGAAACAGATGCCGCATTTTTACGGTTATAGGCATTGTAGATGCCTAGTACCCACTCCCCTTTTAATTTGGCATCGGGCTTTTTATTCGGTTTGTAATTAACCGATAGATCTAAGCGATGATACGCCGGTAATCTATCAGAATTTCTATCGGAATAACTGGCAATGGAAACGCCCTCATACTCATACTGCCCATTTGGGTACGTAACAGGTCTACCGGTCTGGAAAACTAGGTTGGTTCCAAAACTCCATTTTTCATTTAATTTATAGGATCCAGAAATAGAAATATCATGTGTTCTATCATACGGAGTGTTGTACCATTCACCATCACTTATCCCTAAGCCACCAGCAGAACCACCGGGAGTACGTTGTTCAGATTTAGAGAGAGTATAAGAAATCCACCCTGTAAAATCACCTTCGTTTTTTCTTAATAAAAGCTCTAGTCCATAAGCTCTAGATTCTCCTTTTAATATTTCGGTCTCAATGGTGTTTTGACCAATTAAATCGGACCCATCTATATAATCAATTCTATTATCGGTATTCTTATAGTACACTTCTGCCTCCATAGAGTAGGCTTTGTTTTTAAAGTTTCGAAAGTAACCTAATGCATACTGATTAGATAATTGCGGGTCAATATACTGTCCACTTGGCGCCCAAACATCTAACGGCGTGGCAGATGAAGTATTCGATAATAAATGAATGTATTGTGCAACCCTAGAGAAGCCAGCTTTTAAGGAAGAATTATCATTTATGGAATATGCCAATGAAGCTCTGGGCTCTAAATTTCCAAAGGTTTTAATGACATCACCTTTTTCATAAACGGTTTCACCAACTGCGGTTCCACGTTCATAAATGCCTAAGTCTGAATTATAGACTACTGGCTGATTATTGAAATATTCTGTCATTGGCTGACCACCAAGTCTAGAAAATGCACTGTAGCGTAATCCATACTGAGCGGTTAACTTTTCGGTCAATTTATGTTCAGCATCAACATATATACCCGTTTCCAAAGCCTTCTTTTTATCTAACACTAAAGGGTTCACTGCAGAAGTCTCAGAGGTTGGTATAATCTCACCAGGGTCAAATTCATAATGAATACCACTTGCTCCAAAATCTAGTTTAAAGGTATCGCTGAAGTAATACTTTAAGTCATATTTTAGGTTGTAATTGATGATAGATGAAACCCAATCGAACTCCGCCGATGTAATTCCCAATTCATAATCGTACTTGCTATACACTGCAGAAAGATTTGAAAAGAGTTTGTCGTTAAAAATATGGTTCCAACGAAGATTGGCTGTGGAGTTCCCATAAGAACTGCTGAAATTTTCTCCCAACTCAAAAGCATCCCTGCCAAAATATCCGGAGAGAAAGAGTCTATTATTCGTGTTTATTTTATAATTCGTTTTTAGGTTTAAATCATAAAAACTAACACTATTATCTTCCCCTGCAGCTTTCAATAAAATATCAGCATATGAGCGTCTACCTGCAATTAAAAAAGACCCTTTTTCTTTAAATAAGGGAGCCTCTAAAGCCAAACGGCTAGATATAATACCAATACCACCTGTTGCTGCAAATCGTTTGCTGTTACCATCTTTTTGGCGCACATCTAAGACCGACGAAACACGACCGCCATATCTTGCGGGTATACCACCTTTATACAATTTTACATCTTTAATAGCATCCGCATTAAAGACTGAGAAAAAACCGAACATGTGCGAAGTATTGTAAATAATAGCCTCGTCTAAGAGCACCAAGTTCTGATCGCCTGCACCTCCCCTAACATGAAAACCGCCAGTACCTTCACCGTTATTAGTTACTCCCGGAAGCATTTGTAGAGACTTTAGAATATCTACTTCGCCCAAAACCACGGGCATTTGCTTCACTGTTTCAATATTCATTTTAAGAACACTCATTTCTGGTTTACGTAAAACGGCAATTTCAGATTCTTCCGCAGTAACTTCTACTTCGTCTAATTTTGTGGAAGACTCGGAAATTTCAAAATTGAAATTCTGATTTCTATTCAAGTTAACCTCTTGTTTAATATCTGCATACCCCATGTAAGTAATTAACAAACGGTACTTCCCCTCAGGAGCTGTAATGGAATAGAATCCATATTCATTGGTTACTACACCAATAGTTGTACCTTCTAAAAAAACTGAAGCCCCAAAAAGGGTTTCTCCGTTGTCAATGTCAGAAATTTTACCACTTATGGTATAATTTTCTTGAGCCATTAGCTGAATACCAGTAAGCAGTATTGCGAAAATGGAGGTCATTTTTAACCACCTTAAGCGTACTTTTTGTTTTCGTTTTTTAATCATGTTGTTTATTTAATTGATTGATGAACACCACAAAATGACAACATAATTTTTAGAAGGTTGCAGCAAAAAGTAATTTTAAGAAAATGCTAACATATTAACCTTTCATACATACTACCTTCATAACCCTGTTTTATGAAATAAATTATACTAAATGCAACCATCTATAAATTTGGTTGTCTTTAAAATAGAAACCAAGTTTAGAGTACAATCAAGGGCTAAAATTAATTGAAAACCGAAATCCGTTTTACGCATCAATCTCTTGTTGAAAACAGCAAGTCTGGCGATAGAACCGCACAGTATCAACTGTACGAGCTCTATGTAGATGCTATGTATAATGTAAGTATGCGGTTTTTGGGTGTTAAAGAAGATGCCGAAGATATTGTACAAGAAAGTTTTGTAGATGCCTTTAGAAATCTAGATAAATTCAAGTACGAATCTTCTTTTGGAGCGTGGTTAAAGCGCATTGTCATTAATAAAAGCATAAACCATTTAAAAGTTAAACGCCTACCACTTGCGGCTATGGATGATAATGAATATCACTTAACAAATGAAGATGAACATGAATATCAAAATATTGATGCAATGGATATTATGAAAGTAAAATCGGGAATAGAAAAACTACCGTATGGGTATAAACAAATAATTAACCTATACCTATTAGAAGGTTTTGACCATAATGAAATAAGTGATGTATTGGGGATTACGACATCAACCTCAAAATCTCAATACCACAGGGCAAAAAAGAAACTAGTAGAAATTATAAACACATTATAATGGACCAATTTGAAAAACATATTCGCGATAATAAGCAGGTCTTTAATGACCGCAAGGCTGACCGTGCAAAAATTTGGGCGAATATAGAATCGCAATTAAACGCAGATAAACCAAAAGTGATTCCACTTTGGAAATCACCAATGTTACGCATAGCGGCAAGTATTCTAATACTATTGGGTATTTCGGGACTAGTAGGACTTTCATTCTTTGCTAGCCCTACTACTGAAACCAATTATGTGTCTCAAGAATTGCAAGATATAGATATGCATTATAAAGGTTTGGTATCATACCAAGTACAATTGGTACAAAACAACAATCAGTTGTCAGAGGCGGATAAGGAAGAGTTTTTATCCTTTATGGTAGAGCTAGATACCGAATATGACCATCTTAAACTAGAAATGCAGAATAACCTAGACAATGAGCAGGTGCTAGCAGCTATAGTTTCTAATTACAGAAAGCGTATAGAACTTATAGAGAATCTATTGCTGCAGTTAAACGAATCTAAATTAAAAGACGACGATTATGGTTATACTTTGTAAAAAACTAAAGCTATTCGCCTTGGCGATGGTAGTAGGCTTTACTGCCATAGCGCAAGAAAAGGTTTCTAAAGAAACAACCAAGACATATCCCTTTAACAATACAGGTGAGCTTCACTTAGAAAATAAATATGGCAATATTAATATCTATGGATGGACGAAAGAAGAAGTATCTATCACCATAAATATTACCGTAACCGATAAGAAAAAGGAAGATGCCAATGATTTGTTGAAACGAATTAATCCCGCTATAAGACGCAGTGATAAGTTTATCTCAGTCAATTATGAAATAAGTGAAAAAAACTCTGGTTTCTTTTCTAACCTATTTGAAAAAGCGAATCCGTTTGATTTTGATAGAAGTAATATACAGATAGATTATATCGTATACCTCCCTAAAAAGGTAGAATTAGAGATTGTCAATAAATTTGGAGATGTATTTATAGAAGACTGGGTAGGTATTTTAAAGGCCGATGTACAACATGGGGATATGTGGATGAATGATAATCTGAACAAGGCAGATATCAACATTAAATATGGAAAGTTAAGAGCTAAAAATATTAACTATGCCAACTTAGATATAAGTAATGGAGGCTTAGATATGGACCATGCAAATACTATACGCCTTAATAGTAACGGTAGTAATATTGATGTTCTACAAGCAGAATCTTTGGAGCTTTATTCTAATAAAGATGAACTTGAAATTAATGAAATAGGTACGCTTTACGGAAACTTAAAATTTAGTAAACTACGTATACATCAATTAAAAAAAGATGTTGACTTAAATTTAAAAATTTCAGATATTTTGATAGAAAGTATAACTACCGCCAGTTCTAGAATTAACCTAGAGCAAGAATCTTCTGAGGTGAGCATCAACATACTACACTTTCCGCATGACTTCTCAGCAGTACTTGAAGAGGGCTTGGTACGTTTGCCAAAATCGTTTCATGATGTAGATTCTAAAATGCTGGATAAAGGCAAAAAATTACGTGAAATAAAAGCGGTCTATGGTAAAAACGGAGAAGGGCGGATTTCTATTTCAGGAAGTAAAGGGGTAGTTTTGTTGAAAGAATTATAAACTGTTTCAATTACTAAAATACTATGACACCTAATTTGCGTATTCCCCTTGGGCATAAGTAGATATAATACTACTATTTGGTGTTTTACAATTCTGCGGAAAATCATAGAAATAAATACACTTAGGTAATCCGTTTTCGAAAGTTATACGCACGGAGCCCTTATTATTTCCACTAAATCCTGAAAAACTGTAATTTGCGCTTAGCTCTCTTGGCCTGCCTTCGCTATCCCTAGATGAAGTAGTTACCCCAGAAACACTCCCCTCATTATATCTGTTAAAAGACCATGTTTTAGATTGGTCATAAACTAAATCATTAATTAGCTTATTAAAGTCCTGAGAACCTGTTGGTCCGCCAGTTTTCTTCATTGTAGTATACTTACTAACTTTATCCATTCTGACTGCTGGTTTGTTCAAAGCAAACAATTTCAAGTTTTCTTCAAATCTTTTTAAACCTGGACTATCACAAGCATTTAGCTTAAATATTTTACCCATATCACCTTTTAGCCCGTTGGTTTTATGTATCATATCAACCGAATTTCCCATACCATTGGGATCGGTAATCATTTGCATCATCGTTCCTAATCCTTTAAATCTTTGTATTTGATCAATTTCTGCATAAGCCTCGTAAAGTTCTGGTTTAGCATAAATTCCACTACCAACCCAAACATATTTTATACACACTCTACTTATTACATCTCCCCATCCATTTTTAGTAACCTCTTCAGTTGCACATTCCTCATTCATAATTTCTACTTTATCAGCAGGTAGATTACCAGCACATTGCGCGCCATAAGCCCGTAAATACTGGTCAAATATTAGTAAAAACCGCATATCCCCCCTATTTATATCTAGCTCTTCAAAATGACCTCTAAAAATGTAATCATAAAACTCAGCGAAATAGAGTCCGTCTGTATTTAACTCCAAAAGTTCGTAATCATTTGCTTCATTTATACCGTTGGGTTTAGACGTTTGAAAAAAGGAAGTGAAAAGTAGCCAAGTAAGACCTAAAAATAATACTCTAAATAAAATAACAGATATTTTCATGATTTGGTAAAAAATTTTGAGATGAAACAATCTGAGAGATAGATAAATATAAAAAAAATAAAAATTATTTTTCGCTTTCAATCGGTTAAATAACAATTGAGTCGTTTTAAAATAAAAAGCTATTAGTGGGGTAAATACAACCTATCGCTTAATTTAATACCAAATTTTCTGTTTATTCGGTATATGCTCCAGAAGAATACGTTAATTCGTAACTGTGCGTATAAATTTCAAATACAATCCCAAAAGGATCTTCTACATAGCACATTTTGTATGGCTTCGCATTTGGGTAATAAGAACGAATTGGCATACGCTGTTTACCACCATGTGCTACTATTTTAGCAACCAAGTCTTCCATATTTGGGTCTTGTATACAAAAGTGGAATAAGCCAGTATTAAATGGATTAAATTCCGGTGCTTCCTTTTTTCCATGAGGAAAAGAGAATAATTCTACTCCGATTCCATCAGATGTAGACATATGGGCAATTTCAAACTCTTCCCAGTCATCTCCAAAAACGTCGATACACATTAAACCAATTGCGGTTTCTTTCTCTTTTAGAATTTTTGACGGTTTCATAATTACATACCAGCCCATTACCTCTGAGTAAAATTTTACAGCTTTCTCTAAATCAGGAACAGTAATACCAATATGTGAAAATGATTTTGGGTATTCTTTATTCTTATCCATAGTTCTAATTTTAATACAAAATAAATCTATATTTGCCTTATAGGCAATAACTTACCAAAAAGTACTATAGTTAACAAAAAGAGTTAATTGCTGTTTTATAAATAGTTATACTTAATATGAATTCAAAAAATTATTGCCCGTTAGATCATACCATGAATTTAATTGGCACAAAGTGGAAACCAATAGTACTTTTTCATCTATTAGAAGGTCCGGTTCGCTCTGGTATGCTTCAGAAAAAAGTGCCAGGCATATCTAACAAAATGTTTACCCAAACCGTACGAGAGTTAGAAAAAGACGGATTAATCACGAGAGAGGTATTTCCTGTGGTACCACCAAAGGTAGAATACAGTTTAAGTGAGCGCGGGACATCACTTAAAAGCGTATTATTAAGTTTAGACTCATGGGGCGCAAATGACACTACAAATAACTAACATTAAAGTAATTAGCCTTTAACGTACACAACAAAACATTGAAATTTGGGTTTTATTTAAAAAATATCGGTTTTTGATGCAACTATTTGCGACTTAGGTTGTCTATTAGGTAGTCAATCAAAAATCAAACAGTAATGAGACCACTACAAATTAGCCTATTAGTATTAGTTTTCATGTCCGTTTTAACAAGCTACGGACAAGAAGAAACGGACGATTATCTTGAATTTAATGACCGTAATAATGTCGTACATGGCGTCTATGTTGGTATAAATATGGGCTTAGGAGAAATTGATGGCGGAAATGCATATAACGGCGGACTAAAAATTGCCTATGTTGCCAATCAACAATTTGAAGTTGGCTTTGCCAGTAATTTTCTATACTCAGAACAAGATATCTACAACAATAGTCTTTCTAGATATGAAGACTTAATTGCCGTTTATGGTGGTTTGCATTTGGAACCTATTTTTTTTAGCAAAAGAAGGATTAATTTATCTTTTCCGTTATTATTAGGTGCAGGAGCCGTGGGTTATGTCGATAATAAATTTAGGAATGATGAAAGCTATGTCGAGGACCTTACCGAAGATGATATTGATGCCGTATTTGTTGCGGAACCTGGCATTAATGCATTATTTAATATTTCAAGATACTTACAATTAGAGGCAGGAGTAAAATATCGCTTTTCCAGTAGAATAGATTTACCTCCAACTAGAATTACCCGAATAAATGGTTTCTCAGCCGGTATAGGTGTAAAGGTTGGCATATTTAATATGGGGCGTAACCGTTATAAGAAAAACGTGCAATGATTAAAAAGAAGAAAACTACCAAAGTCTATTCGCAAGAAGTAATTGAAACCCAGTATGTATTTACTGAACATGATCAAGTATACATAAAAGATAAAACTTCAGATAACAAAAATCGCCAAGAAGCCTGGTCACCTATCAAGTTTAAATGGGTTTCAATTAGTGAGGTACAAGATTGTTTAGTGCTTGAATAACACAAATACATAAGTATATTTGGGTCGTAGCATCATATCAATTATGAACCCAAAAATTGTACAAATCACTTCTCAGGAAACCTTACCAATTAGGCATGAGGTAATGTGGCCAACTAAGCCTTTAGATTACGTAAAATTACCTAAAGACGATGAAGGTCTACATTACGGACTCTTTGTAAACAACGAACTAATTTCAGTTATATCTTTATTTATCAACGACGGAGAAGCACAATTTAGAAAGTTTGCCACATTAAAAAAACACCAAGGTAAAGGTTATGGTAGTACATTATTAAATGAAATAATGAGAATTGCATCTGAAGAATCGCTAAATAGAATTTGGTGCAATGCCAGACAAAATAAGTCTGATTTTTATACCAAATTCGGGATGATAATAACTGATGAAACCTATGTTAAAGGCGGAATCGATTTTGTAGTTATGGAAAGAATCTTACCTTAACCTTAATGAACAAAGAATACGATTCAATTACGGCATTACACTACGCTTCTTATAGACCATCTTTACATGCTCAAATATTAAAATCTTATTTACATTCGGATGAATATTTTGAATTAGGTTTAGATATAGGATGTGGCACGGGTCAGTCCGCCATCAGTTTGTCATCCTATTGCTCAAAAGTGATTGGCGTGGATCCAAGTGAAGAAATGATAAATAAGTCCATTATTCAGACAAAAATTTCTTATCAATTAATGCAGCAAAACAAATTAGATTTTCCAATTGATATTTTTGATATTGTCACTTTTGCTGGATCTTTATTTTATGCCAAATCGCAAGAGTTATTGAATGAAACAATTCGAGTATCAAAAAACAATAGTAAAATAATCATTTACGATTTTGAAGTACTTATGGAAGATGCTTTTAAGTTATTAGGGTTTGATGCTAATGTGCTTACTACTAGTGATTACAACCATTCCACCAACTTCTCAGGATTAGACGGGCAATATATAAACCAAGTTGAAAATTTCAAACATTCCGTTCAGTTTGAAATATCCATATCAGATTTAGCACATTTATTACTAGCATCAAAAGAAGACTACAATAGAGTTGCTACAAAATTTAGAAGTGATGATGTATATAGTGAAGTCTTACATCAATTAAAAAAGCGATTAAAAATGGGCACTATGCATCTTACTGCAAACACTTATTTAACCGCTTATTCAGTAAATAAAAAATAATAGAATCTGTTGAATTACTTTTTACGATTCATTAATTCCGCCTCAATATCTTTAAGAGTAAATCCTTTTGCTTGTAGTAACATTAAATAGTGAAATAATAAATCTGCACTTTCATATAGGAATAACTCATCATTATTATCCATTGCTTCAATTACTGTTTCTACCGCTTCCTCCCCGACTTTTTGGGCAATTTTATTAATTCCTTTTTTGAATAATGAAGCTACATAAGATTTGCTATCATCGGCAGTAGTTCTTCTTTCTTTAATAGTATCTTCTAACTCCGAAAAAAATCCGAATTGTGAATTATTTTCTTCTTTCCAACATGTATCTGTTCCCGTATGACATGTAGGTCCAACCGGATTTACCGTAATTAAAAGAGAATCATCGTCACAGTCATTTTTAATGGAAACTAAATTCAAAAAATTCCCACTTTCCTCTCCTTTGGTCCATAAGCGTTGCTTAGAGCGACTAAAAAAAGTAACCTTACCACTTTCAGTTGTTTTCTTCAAAGCTTCGGCATTCATATAGCCAAGCATCAATACATTCTTAGTACGTGCATCTTGTATGATTGCAGGTACTAATCCGTCACTCATTTTCTCCCAATCTGGTATATTAAACTCCATAATCTCTTTATTCTATTTCAATTCTATTAATCATGTTCTTAACCTTCGACTGCGCAAACTGAGCACTGCCTACTGTAAACTGTATACTAATCAAGGGCAAACTTAACAGCAGCAAAAGCATGTTCTTCAGTAGTATCTACAACAACAATATCACAATCTTCTTGTTGAATTAACAAAGGTATTTCGGTACAACCTAAAATCACCCCTTCTGCCCCATCATTTTCAGCCTTTTTTATAATATCTAAATACTGTTGTTTGGACACTGCCGTAATTATCCCTTTAGCCAACTCCGTATAAATAATAGAATGAACTATTTCACGGTCTTCGTCATTCGGAATCATTACTTCAATACTAAATTGGTTTTTCAAAATATCTTTATAGAAGTCAAGCTCCATGGTATATTTAGTACCCAACAATAATACTTTTTTACAACCCTTTTGTTTCACAGCCTCGCCAGCAACTTCAGCAATATGTAAAAGAGGCACATTAATTTTTTCTTTGATAGCAGGTACACTAAGATGCATTGTATTAGCACAAATAAGAATGATATCTGCTCCTGCCTTTTCTATACGAACCGCAATATCTGTCATTTGTTTATGTAATGTATCCCAATCTCCACTAGCTTGTTTTGATGATATATCAGCAAAATTCACCGATTCAATAATGCACTCACACGAACTCTGTCCACCAAGAACTTCAGCAAATTTGGTATTTAATAATTGATAATACAATTGAGTAGACTGCCATGTGATTCCACCAATAAGACCTATTTTTTTCATTGTATAATCTTTTATTACTTTCTCTTTTTTTAATCTGGTCACTGAGCGTAGCCGAAGCGACATTTCGTATATTAAAACTTCAAACTGAACACTGCCTACTGTAAACTGGCACTGCCAACTGAACAGTGTTTACAAAAAACTAAACCCTCACTGGAATCCCATTTTCTTGCAACTCAAGTTTCAATTCTTGAATTCCAATTTCTTTAAAATGAAAAACACTTGCCGCTAACGCTGCATCTGCTTTACCTTTCACAAAAGTATCGGTAAAATGTTGTATGTTCCCTGCTCCACCAGAAGCAATTATCGGTATATTTAACTCCGTAGACAATTTTGCCAAGGCTTCATTTGCGAATCCGTCCTTTGTGCCATCATTATCCATAGAAGTAAATAAGATTTCTCCAGCTCCACGCTCTTCTACTTCCTTTGCCCATTCAAACAATTTACGCTCGGTTGGCACTTTACCACCAACTAAGTGTACAATCCACTCACCATCAATCTGTTTGGCATCTATAGCAACCACAATACATTGTGAGCCAAATTTAGCTACCAAATCGTTTATCAATTGCGGATTCTTCACTGCAGATGAATTTATAGAAACCTTATCAGCACCATTCTGTAGTAAAACATCAACATCTTCCACAGATGAAATTCCGCCACCAACGGTAAAAGGAATATTCACTTTCTCCGCTACGCGATATACCAAATCTGCTAGTGTTTTTCTTTTTTGTTCCGTTGCAGATATGTCTAAAAACACTAATTCATCTGCACCTTCACGACTGTAAATTTCAGCTAGTTCAACAGGATCACCTGCATCGCGTAAGTCAACGAAATTTACACCTTTTACTGTTCTACCATCTTTGATATCTAAACAAGGAATTATTCTCTTAGCTAACATATTGCGACCTCTAGCTCCCCCAATAGGGGAGAATTAATACTCAAAATTTTATATTTTCTCATAATACATTTGTATAATCAAGAAATTCCTCCTTTGGGGGTTAGGGGGCTTGTAATATTCAAATCGACTCCTTCATAAAACCCTAAGTCCTTTTCTTTTATCAATTTTACATAAAAAGCAATTTGACCAGTATGATATGAGTAGTGCTCCACAGCATGCATAATAGCTCCAACTCCAGAAAAGGACATTCCTTGAACAGATCTAACTTTAATCAGCTTTTCGGCTGTTGTATTAAAAATGACACGTTTTACGGAGTCTACCGTATCTTCTAATTTATGTAATAACTCCGCCTTCGTTAGTCCTGAATCAACAGAAAACTCAACATCTCTATTCCTTTTATCATCAATTTCACCCAATGAAGAAATTACGTATTGTGTCATATTTCCACACAAATGCAAAATAAGATTTGCCATACTGTTTAAAGAAGGATTAGGCTTTTTCCAAATCTCCTCTTCTGAAATTTCAACAAGACTTTTTTTAATCATACGAGTACTCTCGTCCATACGATACAAAGCATTTTCAACAATTTCCTCGACTAAACGTGTTTCTTTATCCATTGCTTAAAATATATGATTCCAGTTGTTTAAGACTGATTCTATTTTCATAAATCGCTTTTCCGATAATAGTACCCTCACAACCCATTTCTGCTAATTTAGGTAATTCATCAAAAGTTGATATTCCGCCACTAGCGACTAGTTTTATTTGTAACACAGATTGGTATTTGACTGCGCTTAGACTGACATCCGTTTGGGCAATTATCTTCTTGTATAAATCAAACGACGGACCTTCTAACATACCATCTTTACTGATATCTGTACAAATAACATATTGAATTCCTTCTTTCTGATACGATTGTATAAACGGAATCAATTCTTCTTTAGATTCTTCTAACCAACCAGAAACTGCTACTTTTTCATCCATAGCATCTGCGCCAAGAATAATTTTATTTGAACCATGTTTTTCTATCCAACCAAGGAAAGTATTAGGGTCTTTTACCGCAATACTACCGCCAGTAATTTGTTTAGCACCACTTTCAAAAGCTATACGCAAATCTTCATCAGTCTTTAATCCACCACCAAAATCAATTTTTAAATTGGTTTGTGAAGCAATTTGTTCTAACACTTTATGGTTTACAATATGCTTAGATTTTGCACCATCCAAATCCACCAAATGTAAATATTGAATACCGTGCGCTTCAAACTCCTTCGCAACCTCTAACGGATTCTCATTATATATTTTCTTGGTATCATAATCACCCTTTGATAGGCGTACACATTTACCATCTATAATATCAATTGCCGGTATTATTCTCATTTTTTATTCTAAAATTTGTCTATCAATGGACATCCACAAAGGTGAATCTCCTATTTTATTAAATCCGTATCGTTCATATAAATGATGTGCATCTTTTGTTTTTAAAGAGAGCGTTTTTAGGCTTTTTATAGTCGAATCAGCTAGCATGGCTTCAACCAATATTTTACCGTAGCCTTTTCCTTGAAACTTATCAAGAATGATAACATCCATGAAGTAGCCAAAATAAATATAATCCGTTACCACCCGTGCAAAACCTATTTGTTTATTCTCGTTTGTATAAAGACCAAAACAATACGAATTTTCTATAGTTAGTTTTACATCATCTAACGTTCTACCCTTACCCCAATAAGAATTAGCGATGAATTGATGAATTTCTTCAACATTCAATAAACTTATATCTTTTGAAATAAAATTGTTTTGCTTCATTACAACCTTAAAAAGTTCTTCAATATTTTCTCTCCAACATCACTAGATTTCTCTGGATGAAACTGAGTACCGTAAAAATTATCTTTTTTCAATGCCGCACTATATTCTAAACCATAGGTTGATGTTGCAATGGTTTCATTACATACAGGCGCATAAAAACTATGTACTAAATATATATATTCTTTTTCTGTAATACCTTCAAATAGTCTAGATTTCAGATTCATGATTTGA
The DNA here is from genome assembly GCF_001913155.1 of Maribacter hydrothermalis. Taxonomy (GTDB): domain Bacteria; phylum Bacteroidota; class Bacteroidia; order Flavobacteriales; family Flavobacteriaceae; genus Maribacter; species Maribacter hydrothermalis. The sequence continues at coordinate 3,940,029 of NZ_CP018760.1, read as the reverse complement.
TTCCATCCTATTTGTGGAACTTTTACCGCTTTATCAAACTTTACAACATCAATATCAAATATGCCGAGGCCTTTGGTATTTCCTTCTTCAGAGGAATTGCACATTAATTGCATCCCCAAACAAATACCCAAAACAGGTTGTTTTAATGTCGGAATAAGCGTATCCAATCCACTATCGCGAAGTTTTTGCATGGCGCTACTCGCTTCCCCAACACCAGGGAATATTACTTTATCGGCATGCTTTATTTCAGAAACATCATTGCTTAAAACCGCTTCATAACCCAAACGTTTTATTGCAAATTTGATACTCTGTATATTTCCTGCTCCGTAATTTATAATTACAATGCCCCCTCCGCCCCCAATGGGGGTGCTGATAGAGGCTTTATTTTTTTCTGTATTCATAATATAAAACTTAAGTATTCCCCCTATGGGGGTTAGGAGGCTTTTATAAGACTCCTTTCGTACTCGGTAATACCATCTTCTCTACATCTCTCTTTACCGACATTTTAATACTTTTTGCAAAAGCCTTAAAAATGGCTTCAATCTTATGGTGTTCGTTGGTGCCTTCTGCCTTAATATTCAAGTTTGCTTTTGCTCCGTCAGTAAATGATTTAAAGAAATGATGAAACATCTCTGTTGGCATATCACCAACCATTTCACGTTTAAAGTTTGCATCCCATACTAGCCAATTTCGACCGCCAAAATCTATGGCAGATTGCGCTAAACAATCATCCATTGGCAGACAGAATCCGTAACGTTCTATACCTAACTTATTCCCTAATGCTTTATGAAATACCTCACCAAGAGCAATACCTGTATCTTCGATAGTATGGTGCTCGTCAACTTCTAAATCACCATCAACTTTAATCATTAAATCCATTTGCCCATGACGCGCCAATTGATCTAACATATGGTCAAAGAATGCTAATCCGGTTTTAATATCACTTTTACCAGTACCATCTAGGTTTAGTTTTATAGCAATATCTGTTTCATTAGTTTTTCTATGAATTTCAGCAGTTCTATCATTTAACTTCAAAAACTCATAAATCTTCTCCCAATCATTACTTTCAATAGCAATATGGCTATCTAGTTCATCACGTTTTACCGTAATTTCACCAGTACCTAAATTTGTTTCATCATTTATAAAAATACCCTTAGAGCCAAGGTTTTTCGCCAACTCCATATCAGTTAATCGATCACCAATTACAAAAGAATTTTCTAAATCATATGCATCAGAAAAATACTCGGTCAAAAGACCAGTACCAGGTTTCCTAGTATTGGCGTTTTCATGAGGGAAAGTTCTATCTAAAAATACTTTATCAAAAACTACCCCTTCATTTTCAAAAGATTTAAGAATGAAATTATGAACTGGCCAAAATGTATCTTCTGGAAATACATCTGTACCCAACCCATCTTGGTTGGTTATCATCACCATTTCATAATCAAGCTCTTTGGCAATTTTACCTAAGAAAGTGAAAGACTTTGGATAGAAAATCATTTTCTCAAAAGCATCAATCTGCTCATCTACTGTTTCTTTAATTATAGTTCCGTCACGATCTATAAATAATACTCGTTTTTTATTTTCCATATTATTTGGATAACTCTTTTAAGGCAATAATTACACTATTATTTTCTTCGGATGTACCAACGGTAAATCTCAAGGTATTTTCACATAAAGGTTGTGTAGTTCTATTGCGAACTACAATTCCCTTTTTTAATAATTGATTATAACGAAGTGTAGCATCATCTACTTTGACTAGTATGAAATTAGCATCTGTTGGATAAATGGTAGTAACAAAAGATACTGTTTTCAAAGTTTCTTCAAGTTTTGTTCGTTCCGCTAAAATCTCATTAACCTCATTATTTATGGACTTGGTATCTAACACACGAGTAGTTGCTTTCTCTTGTGTTAATTGATTTACGTTATATGGAGGTTTAATTTTGTTGACTACAGCAATAATTTCTGCCGATGCAATACAAATACCCAAACGAATACCTGCCATACCATAAGCTTTTGACAAGGTTTGTGTAATAATTAAATTTGGATACTCTCCAAGTTTTGATGTCCAACTTTCTTCGGATGAAAAATCGATATATGCTTCATCAATAACAACTAGTCCGCTGAAAGATTTCAACAGCTGCTCAATAGCTTTAGTTGAGAAACTATTTCCTGTAGGATTATTCGGAGAGCAGATAAACAATAGTTTAGTATTGCTATCAATCGTTTTTAGGATTTCTTCAACGTTAGGCTGAAAATCATTTGTCAATAAAACCTCTCTATTTTCTACTAGATTGATACCAGAAAGCACTTTGTACATTCCGTATGTTGGTGGAAGTGTAATGATATTATCTTGTTTAGGCTCACAGAAAGCTCTGAACAACAAATCTAGCACTTCATCACTACCATTACCTAAAAGAATGTTTTCTTCTTTAATATCCTTCTGTTCAGCCAATATTGCTTTTAAACCTCGTTGTTGGGGATCAGGATACCGATTTACTCCGTTTTCAAACGGATTCTCATTCGCATCTAAGAAAACCATTGTAGAACCATCAGATACATATTCGTTGCGTGCAGAAGAATACGGACTTAAGCCCTTTACATTTTCTCGTGTTATTTTATCTAAGTTGAAACTCATTATTAATTTATTAAGGTCTCGACTGCGCTCGACCAGACAATACTCTTTTATTTAAGGCTATTTAATCTTAAGGTTACTGCATTTTTATGCGCTTCTAATCCTTCTGCCTCTGCCATTAATTCTATTGCTTTCCCTATGGTTTGTATACCTTCTTTTGTAATTTTCTGAAAAGTCATGCTCTTCATAAAACTATCCAAATTTACTCCGCTATATTGCTTAGCATATCCATTTGTTGGTAAAGTATGGTTGGTGCCAGAAGCATAATCTCCTGCACTTTCTGGAGTATAATTACCAATAAAAACAGAACCTGCATTTTGAGTATTGTCAATATAAAAATCTTCATTTTCTACACAAACAATATAATGCTCTGGTCCGTATTCATTAATTAAATCAATAGCATCTTGATGGTTATCAACAAAAATCAATTTACTATTTGCGATGGCTTGTCTTGCAATTTCTTTTCTAGGTAATTCTTCTAATTGATTTTCTACTTCTATTTCGACAGCATCTATCATCGCTTTAGAAGTTGATACCAAGATCACCTGACTATCCACCCCATGTTCTGCCTGACTTAATAAATCTGAAGCAACAAAAGCAGCATTCGCAGAATCATCGGCAACAACCAATAATTCTGACGGACCAGCAGGCATATCTATAGCGACACCGTGTTTTGTAGAAATTTGCTTTGCTACGGTAACATACTGATTTCCTGGTCCAAATATTTTATACACTTGCGGTAGGGTTTCAGTGCCAAAAGTCATCCCTGCGATTGCTTGAATTCCCCCTACTTTTACAATTTTGGTAACTCCGCATAAATCTGCCGTATACAAAATAGCAGGATTCAGCTTTCCTTCCTTATCGGGAGGCGAACAAAGTACAATTTCTGAACAGCCAGAAATAGTTGCCGGTACCGCCAGCATTAAAATGGTGGAGAATAATGGCGCTGTTCCGCCAGGAATATACAATCCCACTTTCTGAATCGGTCTTTTCTCTTGCCAGCAAGAAACTCCCGCAGCAGTTTCCACTTCGACCCTACCCGTTTTCTGAGCAGTATGAAAAACTTCGATATTAGCTTTCGCTAATTGAATAGCTGCTTTCAGTTCTTCTGAAACTAGAGTTTTAGCTTCTTCAATTTCATCTTCTGACACCAAAAGGCTATCTAAGCTAACCTTGTCGAATTGTTCGGTATACTTTTTTAAGATACTATCGCCACCCAGTTTAACTTCCTCAAAAATAGTATTGACCAATCCTTCAATATCGGCAACAGTTTGGGTCGGGCGTTTTAATACCTTCGACCAATCTGCTCTCTTTGGATTATATATTTTATTCATTTTTTATTTAGTTGTTCGTTGATAGTTGTTCGTTGTTGGTTTACAAAATGTAAATAGAACAATGAACATTTTCAACTCATATCAATTCCAAATAATACTTAATATTCAGTACTTAATACTATCTTACAATACCATCTTCTCTATTGGACAAACAAGTATTCCTTCTGCGCCAGCTTTCTTCAATTCATCGATTACTTCCCAGAATTTATCCTTATTAATAACAGTATGTACAGAACTCCAACCTTCATCCGCTAAAGGCAATACTGTTGGACTACGCATTCCTGGTAATAATTTAAGAATACCGTCTAACTTATCGTTTGGAGCATTCAGTAAAACGTATTTAGAACCTCTAGCTCTTAACACCGACTGAATTCTAAATTGTAGTTTTTCAAGAAGTTCTTTTCTCTCTACTGTAATTTTTGGTGAAACAGCCAACACAGCTTCACTGGTAAGCATAACTTCTACTTCTTTCAGGTTGTTCTTAAACAATGTACTACCACTAGAAACGATATCACAAATGGCATCTGCCAGACCAATATTTGGTGCAATTTCTACAGAACCACTAATAATATGTAAGTCCGCCTTAACCCCTTTTTCTTTTAAGTAATTTAGTACGGTATTTGGGTAAGATGTTGCAATACGTTTTCCTTCAAAATCGTTAACTGAATTATATTTAACCGATTTTGGTACCGCTAAAGATACTTTGCATTTAGAAAAGCCTAATTTTTCAGCTATTATTATATCCGTTCCTTTTTCTACTAAAACGTTCTCACCAATAATTGCAATATCTACAACTCCATCTCTTAAATATTGAGGAATATCACCATTTCTTAAATAAAAAACTTCCATAGGAAAGTTTCTTGATGAGGCTTTCAACTGATCTTTACCATTATCAATGGAAATTCCACAATCTTTTAAAACTTGAAGGGACTCCTCGTTTAATCTTCCTGCTTTCTGAATAGCAATTCTAATTTTTGTCATTTTTTAGTTGTTATGCTTAAACAATCAAAATTGGATTAAATACAAAACCCGTTTGATTGCTCAAACGGGTTTTAAATATGTTGTACTACTACAATACATTCCTACCTCGCCTAAGCGTGCGTATGAATATGATGATGTGTAGTTCTGTTCTTCATTATGTTGTAAAAGTAAAAGGTATTTTCCGTTTCACAAAACAAAAGTTTAAAATGAAACAAAAAAATGAACAAAGTGTTTAATTATTACCTAAAATTAATGGCAAGCCAGATTCTCCACCACCAACTACGATTACTTTAGAATTTGGAGACTCGGACAATTTTAAAGTCGCGTCGATACCTTTATCCTGAAGAATTTTGTCTGTTAATGAAGCACTTAAAATTCTGTTCGCATCTGCCTTACCTTGTGCCTCGATAGTTACTTTTTCAGCTTCTTTCTTTGCTGTTACTAAACGGAACTCATACTCTAATGACTCTTGCTCTTGCTTTAATTTTCTTTCAATTGCATCTTTAATAGTTGGAGGCAAAGTAACATCTCTAACTAATATCTCATTTAATTGAATATACTGCCCCGATACAATCTTCTGCGTTTCATCAAAAATCTCTTGCTGAATAGCATCTCTTTTACTTGAATATAATTGTTCTGGTGTGTAACGCCCTACTACAGAACGGGCTGCCGATCTAATTGTTGGAAGTAATACTCTTTGAATGTAATCTTCACCTTTTTCTTGATGTAACTTTCCTAAATCATTGCGTATTGGCTCAAACCATGCAGATGCTTCCAATTTAATATCCAAACCATTACTAGACAATACATTCATTTTTTCAAGAACTTCTTGTTGTCGTACTTCATATACTGTTACTCTGTTCCAAGGAGCAACCAAATGAAAACCTTCTCCCATAGGTGGCTCATCTGTCACTACACCTCCACCAAACGTTTTATACAAAACACCAGCTTGACCGGAGTCAATTGTAACTGTAGATTTTGAAATAGCTATAATCAATACAATAAAAATAAATATTGCGGGTAATGCAATCTTTGGTAACTTATCCATTCGTGTTATTTTAAATTAATCCGTTATATTTTCTAATAAACCATTCTACTGCGAAGGCAAAAACAATGATTGCCAAAAGCATTCTAAAATCAATCAAAGATACAATATTTTCAGTGCTTTTTTCAGTGGGCACATAAGCCTGATTTTCATTTAATTCCGATATTAAATCTTTGATTTGCGCAGGGTAAAACAGTTTTCCACCTGCATTAAAAGCTAAATGTTCCATTTTACCATTATTACTAGATACAAACTGATTTTCCATGTCGAACTCCGAAATTACAAAAGAACCTGTCTCAGTTTTTGTTTCTTTTTCTACCGAAACAATAAATTCATAGGAACCGGCAACTAGGTTAGAAAGGTCAGCTTCAAAATAGCCGTTCCTTAAGACCATCGGAATTGTTTGAACCCTTTTCGTTTTTGTATTCGTAACCTTTATGTTAACTTTTGCGTTTGGGTCAAATATAAATGCTTCATCAAAATAAGTTGCGGTAAGTACTGCATTGCTACTACCCTCATATACTTTTTCATAATCAACATTCAATCTCGATTTGTTTTTAGAACTGGTTAAATAGCGGACCAAATTCCCAATAAATTCATCGAAATTGACAAAATCGTTTGTATTTCTATACGTCTGCATTCTCCATTTCCATAGGTTCTCCCCTGCTAAAAATGCCCGTTTACTTACGTTATGGTCCATAACAGCCAATAATGGTTGTTGCACATCTAATCCTTTTATCTGAGTACCTAGCAAGGTTTCGTAACCAGTCGTCATCAAAATAGGTCCGGCATCACTTACTAAAGGTGGAAAATCCGTAAGGTCAAACTTAGCGATGTCATATTTCGTGAAACCGTTATTAAGTAACCCAAAAATTTCTTGTTCAGGGTAACCATTTTCTATTTCAAAACCAACATTTGCATTATTTAAAAAAGAATAATCTGTCTTAGTGCCAGTAATAATGAATATGTTGGCATTCTTGTTTTTAGCAAGGTCAAAAGAATTTTTAAATCTTGATGTTGGCTGATAAAATATAAACAAGTCAATTTCTTCCAAAGTACTGTTCGGCGCGTTCGATTTTAAAATAGTAACTTCTCGTTGTTCATTACTTTCAATAGCCTTTTTAAGCGCACCCAGATCTGGATGCAAAATATCTGATATTAAAGCAATTTTGGTTTTTTCATCGATAACCTCAATACTAGTACCTCTGCGGTTATTTTCAATATTACGTTCCTCGGGCAATTGGGTCACTTCTACAAGTAGGTTTTTAATTCCTACTGCATTGGCATCAATTTCTATAGCTAACGTCTTAAAGTTATCTTGAGCATCTAATTTTAGATTTTCTTTATGTACAATCGTATTATTCATTTTCACCGAAACCGATGCAGAAACCGGTGAATTCCCTTGATATGAAATGTATGTTTCTAACGGGAATTTATTATTAAGAAAAGCATATTTATTTGTTAATATAGGGCCAACTGAAATGTCTTTAAACTTTGTGGTATCACCTAATATAACTGGGTATATAACATCATTCTGATTAGATTTTAGATAACTATAATCTTTCCCAATAGTTTGATTACCATCTGAAAGTAAAATAGTTACGGTTTGCTCCCGAGCATAAATATCTTTTAAGGAGGAAAGTGATTTGTAGATATTAGTATTCTTATCTGCAAATGAAAGGCTATCAAGAGCATCTAAATCAGATCCAAATTTATAGGATGCTATTTTAAATCGGTCCGTTACTCCTTTAGATTCCTTTAATTCAGAAATTAACTGCTGCAACTCATTTTTACTTTCTGAAATAGAGGTGGAATTATCAGCAAGAATTATCAAATTAGGTTTTTCAAGGGTATATAATTTTTGTGAGAACTTAGGATTAATGAGAAGTAACAGTAATCCGAAAACACCAACAAAACGCAAAAAAGCTAAAAGCCAATGAATTTTGCTTTTAGCCTTTTGTTTATAAATGTATTGAAAAACAACGATACCCAGCGCTACTATCGCAGCAAGAATAATAAACAATACCGTTATGCTTTCCATGTATGTTATAAAGTTGAACTTAAAAAAGGAACAGCATACTCCTGCTCCAAAGAAAATCTATTTTGACTTAGGTAAGCATACCACCGTCTACATTCAGCACCTGTCCCGTAACATAACTAGAAAGGTCCGAAGCAAAATATAGACATGCATTTGCAATATCTTCGGTAGAACCACCACGCTTTAATGGAATACCATCTCTCCATCCTTGTACCGTTTTTTCATCAAGCTTATCGGTCATTTCAGTTTCAATAAATCCAGGCGCAATGGCATTACATCTAATATTTCTTGAACCTAATTCAAGTGCTACAGACTTTGTGAAACCGATCATACCAGCTTTAGATGCAGCATAGTTAGTTTGTCCTGCATTACCCTTGACACCAACAACACTACTCATATTTATAATAGACCCACTACGTTGTTTTAATAAGGTACGTTGCACCGCTTTGGTCATATTAAAAACAGACTTTAAATTGATATCGATTACCGTATCAAAATCGGCCTCTGACATACGCATTAGCAGATTATCTTTTGTAATACCCGCATTATTGATCAACACATCAATTCGTCCTCCAAAATCCTCTAAAACTTTAGTAACCAATTCTTCAGCTTCCTGAAAACTAGCTGCATTACTTTTATAGGCCTTGGCATTAACGCCTTTAGCTTTTAATTCTTTTTCTAATTCAAGAGCAGGTGCTTCGCTAGAGCTATAAGTAAAAGCTACATTAGCTCCATGATCGGCAAAAATTTGAGCAATGCCCATACCTATTCCTCTACTTGCTCCTGTAATAATTACGTTTTTATCTTCTAATAATTTCATAAGTTCCCTATTTACTATCGTAGTTTACCAAATATACCTTTTGTTTAATTTATAGGCTAAAAAAAATCCCGCTATAAACGGGATTTTATATGAAAAATATGAGTTATTAACCCATTACCTCTTTTACTTTCAATCCAATTTCTGCTGGAGAATCAACAACATGAATTCCACATTCTCTCATAATACGCTTCTTGGCTTGTGCGGTATCATCGCTACCACCTACAATTGCACCTGCGTGACCCATTGTTCTACCTGCGGGAGCAGTTTCACCAGCGATAAAACCAACAACTGGTTTTTTACTTCCACTAGCTTTATACCACTGAGCTGCATCTGCTTCTAACTGTCCGCCGATTTCACCGATCATAACCACACATTTAGTTTCTGGGTCATTAATTAAAAGCTCTACAGCTTCTTTAGTAGTTGTTCCAATAATTGGATCGCCACCAATACCTATTGCAGTTGTAATACCTAACCCTTGGCGCACTACTTGATCAGCAGCCTCATAGGTAAGTGTACCCGACTTAGAAACGATACCTACATTTCCTTTTTTGAAAACAAAACCTGGCATAATACCAACCTTTGCTTCACCTGGAGTAATTACACCAGGACAGTTAGGACCAATTAAACGACAATCTCTATTCTTAATGTAGTTGGCAACTTTTACCATATCGGCAACAGGAATACCTTCTGTGATTGTAATAATAACTTTAATACCTGCTTCTGCAGCTTCCATAATTGCATCTGCAGCAAATGCTGGCGGAACAAAAATGATAGTAGTATCTGCACCCACTTTCTCAACAGATTCAGCAACCGTGTTAAAAACAGGTTTTCCTAAATGCTCCTGTCCGCCTTTACCCGGAGTAACACCACCTACGATATTAGTACCGTACTCAATCATCTGTCCGGCATGGAAAGTACCTTCACTACCCGTGAAACCTTGTACGATTATTTTTGAATCCTTATTTACTAATACGCTCATACTACTGTAGTTTTATTTTTTTTGATTAGAACAAAAATATAAGTTGTTAATGACTTTTATAGCATTCACGCCCTTATTTCTTATCCATTTTTTTAATTATTTCTGGAATTTTCTTGATATATGCCAATTGTTTCAGCTTTTCACGTGATTCTTCAATAGGAGTGCCAAAATAACTCCTACCTCCCTTCACAGATTTTGTTACTCCGGTTTGCCCCATAATAACGGCTTTAGAACCAATGGTTATTCCGCTATTGGTCCCAACTTGCCCCCAGAGTGTTACTTCATCTTCAATAATTACACAACCTGCAATACCCGTTTGCGAAGCTATTAAACATTTCTCGCCAATTACCGTATCGTGACCAACATGTACTTGGTTATCTAATTTGGTTCCGAATCCTATAGTCGTATCACCCGTAACTCCCCTATCAATGGTACAAAGAGCACCGATATCAACGTTATCTTTCAAAACGACCCTTCCGCCTGATATTAATTTATCAAAGCCTTCTGGACGTTTTTTATAATAAAATGCATCTGCACCTAAAACGGAACCCGCGTGTATGGTTACATTGTTGCCAATTATGCAATTATCATAAATTGATACATTGGAGTGTATGATACAATTATCTCCAATAACCACATTATTTCCTATGAACGAATTTGGTTGCACTACGGTATTTTTCCCAATTTGTGCTGTTGCAGCAATAGATTGACTACAAGGTACAAATGGTTGAAAAAATGTAGTAAGCTTATTAAAATCTTTGAAAGGATCATCCGAAAGTAACAAGGCCTTACCGTCTGGGCACGTTACCTTTTTGTTAATTAAGATGATACTAGCCTTTGATTGTAAAGCTTTATCATAATATTTAGGATGATCAACAAAAACAATATCCCCTTTCTCTACAACATGAATTTCGTTCATGCCAAGAACAGGGTAATCATCTTGACCTACATATTCGCAAGAGATGATATCAGCAATTTGTTTTAAAGAAAAAGTAGTCGGAAATTTCAATTGACCTTTAGATTCTAATTATTAAATATTAGTAAAAACTACTCCTTTACGCGTTCCATATAAGAACCAGTAGCAGTATCAATTTTTATTTTATCTCCTTCATTAATAAATAAAGGTACATTAACCTCTGCTCCTGTCTCTACAGTTGCTGGTTTTGTTGCATTAGTTGCCGTATTTCCCTTAACACCTGGTTCGGCATAGGTAACAGACAAAACAACACTTGCAGGCATATCTACAGACAATGGCATGCTATCTTCCGTATTAAAAAGAATCGTAACTATTTCACCCTCTTTTAATAAACCTGGAGCATCTAAAGAACTTTCTTGTAGCGTAATTTGATTATAATCATCCGTATTCATAAAATGATAGGTTTCACCTTCAGGATATAAATATTGGTACGAACGTGTTTCAACCCTTACATCATCAATTTTATGACCTGCCGAAAACGTATTATCCAAGACCTTACCATTGGTAACACTTCTTAATTTAGTACGAACAAAAGCAGGGCCTTTTCCTGGTTTTACATGTAAAAATTCAATTATTTTATAGATATCATTATTGTATCGAATACATAATCCTTTGCGTATATCTGATGTAGATGCCATTATTTTATATTGTATTATTCGTTGTTCGTTGTTCGTTGTTTGATTTTATTAAATGCTAATCACTTAATCTAAATACTAATTATTTACTACTTCCTATTCAGTTATTGCTGAAATATCCTTTCATGATACCACGTTGAGAATCACGAATAAACTGCAAAATTTCATCACGTTCTGGAGTTGCTTCCATTTCCGCTTCAATTATTTGTACAGCCTGTGTATTATTATAATTTTTTTGATAAAGAATACGATAAATGTTCTGAATCTCTCTAATTTTTTCGGATACAAATCCTCTTCTTCTTAAACCAACAGAATTTATACCTACATATGATAATGGCTCTCTTGCCGCCTTTACATAAGGGGGCACATCTTTTCTAACCAAAGAACCTCCTGTTACAAAAGCATGTTGACCAACAGAAACAAATTGATGTACCGCTACTAAGCCTGCAAGAATAACATTGTCCCCAATAGTAACATGACCAGCTAGGGTTGAGTTATTTGAAAAAATACAATTATCGCCAACTAAACAATCATGGGCAACATGACAATAAGCCATTATGAGGCAATTTTTGCCAATAACAGTTTTCATGCGATCCGATGTGCCTTTATGAATAGTTGCACACTCTCTAATAGTAGTATTATCACCAATAACAACAGTTGTATCCTCCCCATCATATTTTAAATCTTGCGGAGAAGCTGAAATCACAGCGCCAGGGAAAATATTGCAATTTTTACCTATGCGTGCACCTTCCATAATTGTTACATTAGAACCTATCCAAGTACCATCCCCAATTGTTACATTGTTGTGTATGGTTGTAAAAGGTTCTACTACAACATTTTTAGATATTTTAGCACCCGGATGTATATAAGCTAAAGGTTGATTCATTCTAAGTTCTTTTAACTATTTGAGCCATTAACTCTGCTTCGCTAACCAATTTATCATTAGCATAAGCGTATGCCTGCATGTGGCAAATACCTCTTCTAATAGGAGTAATTAGACTACAATGGAATATTAATGTATCTCCAGGCAGTACTTGTCTTTTAAATTTCACTTTATCTATTTTCATAAACAAGGTCAAATAATTCTCAGGATCCGGAACGGTACTTAAAACTAAAATACCACCCGTTTGTGCCATAGCTTCAACCTGTAATACACCAGGCATTACTGGAGCTCCAGGAAAGTGACCAGTGAAAAATGGTTCGTTCATAGTCACGTTTTTCATCCCAACAACATGTTCATCAGAAAGTTCAATAATACGGTCAATCAACAAAAATGGCGGTCTATGAGGAAGCATATCCATAATTTTATGAATATCCATCAGTGGAGGTAAACTTAAATCGTACTTTGGTACGTAGTTTCTCTTTTCTAATTTTATTATTTGGGCAAGTTTTTTTGCAAACTGATTATTAACATAATGTCCTGGTTTATTTGCAATAATTTTTCCACGTATACGCGTGCCTATTAAGGCTAAATCACCTATAACATCTAAAAGTTTATGTCTTGCTGCTTCGTTGGGTTGATGTAGAGTTAAGTTATCCAAAATTCCATTAGCTTTTACAGAAAGTTTCTTTTTATTAAAGGCCTTTTCTAATTTAAGCATAGTTGCTTCAGAAATTTCCTTGTCTACATATACGATCGCATTATTTAAATCTCCTCCTTTAATTAAACCGTTTTCCAAAAGCATTTCCAACTCATGAAGAAAACTAAACGTACGCGCATTAGAAATTTCAGCTTTAAAATCTGAAAGCTTATCTAAAGTTGCGTTTTGTGTTCCTAAAACTTTGGTGCCAAAATCTACCATGGTCATCACCTGATACTCATCTGAAGGGATAATGGTTATTTCGCTACCAGTTTTATCATCTTTAAATGATATTACTTCTTTAACGATATATTCATCCCTAATTGCATCTTGTTCAACAATTCCTGCCTTTTCCAAAACTTCAACAAAGAATTTTGAAGAACCATCCATAATTGGTGGCTCTGCGGCATTCAGCTCTATTAGTACATTGTCTATTTCTAGACCAACCAACGCTGCTAATACATGCTCCGAAGTTTGAATTTTTACACCATTCTTTTCTAAATTAGTACCTCTTTGTGTATTCACCACAAGGTTTGCATCAGCAGGTATAATAGGTTCGCCTTCTAAATCTACCCTTTTAAATGCATAGCCATGATTTTCACTAGCTGGTAAAAATTTTATAGTAACGTTACTTCCGGTATGCAGACCAACTCCCGTTAGACTTACCTCTTTACCAATTGTCCTTTGTTTGTTATTTGTTATACTCATCGTCAGTCTTTCTTTTCTAAGGTGTCGATTCTATTAATTATTTTCGATAAATTCTTAAAATGTACGTATGATTTGTTATAATCGCCATAATTTAATGCAGGTGATCCCTGTAGTACTTCGTGGCTTTTAACGTTTCTACCAATACCAGATTGTGCTTGTATTTTAACAAAATCCCCAATTACAATATGCCCAACAATACCAACTTGACCACCGATCATACAATGCTTACCAATTTTGGTTGAACCTGCAATTCCCGTTTGTGCAGCAATTACGGTATGTTCACCAATTTCTACATTATGCGCGATTTGTATTTGGTTATCGAGCTTTACTCCTTTTCTCAAAATAGTAGAACCTAAAGTTGCCCGGTCTATAGTTGTACCCGCGCCAACATCTACATTATCCTCTAAAATTACATTACCTGTTTGTGGCACTTTAGCAAACTCACCCTTATCATTAGGGGTAAATCCAAATCCGTCCGCACCTAAAACTACGCCACTATGGACCACACAGTTATCCCCGATTATGGTTTCGGAATATACTTTGGCACCGGCAAAAATAGTAACATTATCACCTATTTTTACATTATCGCCAATATAGACATTAGGATAAACCTTTACATTGTCCCCTAAAGAAACGTTATTACCTAAATACGAAAATGCACCAAGATAAACGTCCGTACCAAATGTTGCTGTATCCGATTTAAAAACAGGTTCTTCAATACCAACTTTATTGTTCTTAACCTGATTGTAATACTCTAATAACTTAGAAAATGATTTATAGGCATCTTCAACTTTTATTAAAGTTGTTTTAAGAATTTGTTCTGGAACAAAGCTTTTATTAACAATAGTTATAGAAGCGTTCGTAGTATATATAAATGAAGTATATTTTGGATTTGCCAAAAAAGTTAAAGAACCTTCTTCCCCCTCCTCGATTTTTGCAAGTTTATGTACTGCTATTTCTGGATTTCCATGAACTTCCCCTTCTAATATACCTGCAATCTGACCTGCTGTAAATTTCATGAGCGTAAAAGTAAGAAAAATAGTTATACCCCTTCTTTAGGGTAGCACATATAATATTTTGTCACCGTTTTAGAAAGCGCATTTAAATTAAGGTGATCAGATAACTTTGCCACATCGGTAATCTTGCCATTCTTCCTCAAGATATTAATGTTTTGATGTTCTCGGTCATATGCTTTATTCTTTAGCTCACCTTTAAACACAAAATACGAAGTTTCTTCATCGGTTAGTTTATATAACTTCTTAATTTTGGTAAACTTCGATTGAAATTTAGTTTCATTTATAGGTTCTTTTTTTACTTTAATATGAAGTAGCCTCCTATTAACAATCATTTTACAAAGGGATGATAAAACAAAATCGTTGCAATATTGCCATTCTTTTAAAGCGGCAAGAATATCAACATCATCAAGCTGTGCAAATTTTGCAAGGACTGCTTTATCAAAATTATTTTTATCTATATGATGCGTTAAAAAATAGCTTAAGGCATCACTACAATTTAAGATTTCTCCTTTTTCAAATAAGAATCTGGCCCTTTTTAAAATACAAATCAACAATCTTTCCGCTACCACCGCTGTTTTATGCAAATACACCTGCCAATACATAAACCTACGAGCCATAAGAAACTTCTCTACGGAGTAAATTCCTTTTTCTTCAATAACTAAATTACCATCCACCACGTTCAACATTGTAATTAAACGTTCAGCATTTGTATTACCCTCTGCTACACCTGTATAAAAACTATCCCTTTTTAGGTAATCTAAACGATCCATATCCAACTGACTTGAAACTAACTGGTTCAAGAACCTTTTTGGATGCTTACCAGTAAAAATAGATATGGCTACCGTTAAACTTCCGTTAAATCGCTCATTAAGTTCTTGCATAAACTGAAGCGATATAAACTCATGACTCACCCCTTCCACGATACTATGCTCCATGGCATGTGAGAAAGGTCCGTGGCCAATATCATGCAAAAGAATAGCACCAAGAAGTCCGTCTACCTCAGACTCAGAAATTTCAACACCCTTAAAACGAAGTACTTGTATAGCTTTTTGCATTAAATACATACAGCCTAAAGCATGATGAAAACGGGTATGATGTGCGCCAGGATAAACCAAATAAGATAATCCCATTTGAGATATTCTTCGAAGTCTTTGAAAATAAGAATCTTCGATTAGGTCGAAAACAAGGGTATTAGGTATGCGGATAAAACCATATATTGGGTCATTAAAGATTTTCAATTTGTTTGATGTCTTCAAGATAGTGTTGTCTTTTCTGTAATTAACATTTCAAAGTTATATAAAAGCATTAGGATAGAAATTGATTATCAGTAAATAATAATTCAATGAATAAGATAAAAATATTATGGGTAGATGATGAAATTGATTTACTTAAACCACATATCATTTTTTTAGAAACTAAAAATTATGAAGTAATTACCTGCATAAGTGGACAAGAAGCGCTCGAAGAATTAGCTAAAACTAGAGTAGATATTGTTTTTTTAGATGAAAATATGCCAGGTATATCTGGTTTAGAGACCCTTTCAGAAATTAAAGTTATTGATAGCTCGTTGCCTGTAGTTATGATTACAAAAAGTGAAGAAGAATTTATAATGGAAGAAGCCATAGGCTCTAAAATTGCAGATTATCTTATAAAGCCTGTAAATCCTAACCAGATATTACTTTCACTTAAAAAGAATTTAGATCATTCTAGATTAGTTTCAGAAAAGACGACAAGTAATTACCAACAAGAATTTAGAAAAATTGCCATGGATCTTTCCATGGTTAATAGCTACCAAGAATGGGTAGATTTGTATAAAAAGCTCATTTACTGGGAACTGCAATTAGAGGAAATTGAAGACAGCGGCATGTTCGAAATTTTGGAATCTCAAAAAACGGAAGCCAATCAACAATTTGGGAAATTTGTAGATAGAAACTATGCCGATTGGTTTACCGATGCTGATGCTCCCGTAATGTCGCATACACTTTTTAAAGAATGGATAGCCCCAGAAATTAAAGATCAAAAAACTTTACTAATTGTCGTGGATAATTTACGTTATGATCAATGGTATGCATTTGAAGACTCGGTAAACTCATTTTATAAAAAGAAAAAAGAAAATTCCTATTATAGTATTCTACCCACCGCTACCCAATACGCACGTAATGCGATTTTCTCCGGATTGACACCACTGGATATGGAAAAAAAATATCCTGACTGGTGGAAAAACGATACGGAAGAAGGTGGTAAAAACCTGTTTGAAGACAAATTTTTAGAAGAACAGTTAAAAAGACTTGGTCTTAATTTAAAATGGGAATACCATAAAATTAGTAGCCTAAAACAAGGCAAGCATTTAAGTCAAAATTTTAAGGCACAAAAAGATAATGACCTTACGGTAATAGTCTACAATTTTGTAGATATGTTATCACATTCTAAAACAGAAATGGAGGTAATTAAGGAACTGGCATCGAATGATAAATCGTACAGGTCATTAACCACTAGTTGGTTTAAAAATTCTCCTATGCTAGAGATTATTCAACAAGCACAATCTTTGGGGATGAAATTGATTATAACTACGGATCATGGAACTATAAATGTTAAGTCGCCTTCTAAGGTTGTAGGTGATCGCGATACAAGTTTAAATTTAAGATATAAAACAGGCAGAAGTTTAACCTATGAAAAGAATGATGTATTAGCAGCCAAGGACCCAAAGTCAATTTACCTCCCAAGTATAAATATGAGTAGCTCCTATATATTTGCTAAAAATGATTTGTTTTTTGCTTACCCAAATAACTACAACCATTATGTTAGTTATTACAGAAACACCTACCAACATGGTGGAATTTCTTTGGAAGAAATGATCATACCTTTTATAGTTTTGGAGCCTAAGTAGAAAATTGAATTGATAATGTGAAAATTCCTCTAATTTACTTGGAGGAATTCATCAAAATAAAATTCATTAATTAAACATTATGAATAAATCTTTACCCAACTCATAACCAATATAAAGGCAGCAAATTGTAATAAACATTGACCAAAATAACTATTCTAATCTTAATATATCTTTATTCTTCAACAGTATAAGTCTTTTAATTATTAATTATATGCTATAAATCTTTTCCTAAGATGTAACCCAATCTATACATAGTTACAGTTACACGCAAAATAGCAAAAACTAAGCTAAGAATTCCTCCATTAATTTCCCAATACTTCTTCATCTTTTAATTTAGTATTAGCTGCATTCAAAATCTAAGTTAATCTGGCGTGTTGCTTTAAAAAAATCATATAGATATTAACTAGTACTCTCAAATATTAAGAGGGTCAAAATTAAAATATAATGAAAAATTAGAAATTCTGATAATTGTATTACTCTAAGCTAAAAACAATTAGAAGCGTACCTATAAAAAAACAATGAGCAAGCAGCCAAGGACCCAAAATTCATTTATCTTTCAAGTATAAACATGAGTAACCCCAATCTATTTGCTAAAAATAACTAGTTTTTGCTTATCCAAATATCTACCACCCTTTTTTTAGTTAACACAGAAATACATATAAATATTGAGAAATATCTTTAGAAGAAATGATTATTCCTTTTGTAGTTTTGGAGCCTAAATAAACTTATAAATATGGAATTTATTTATGGATTAAATGAATTAAGAAAAATTTCCAAGGAGATTATTAAGAATTCAGCTAGTAATATCCTAGCGTTTTACGCACCTATGGGCGCAGGTAAAACCACTTTAATTAAAGCGTTGGTAAAAGAATTAGATGGGCAAGACAATGTTAGTAGCCCCACATTTGGTTTAGTAAATGAATATGCAAAAGCTAATGGCGAGTTATTGGGGTATCATTTTGATTTTTATAGACTTGAAGATGAAAATGAAGCTTTGGACATGGGGCTTGAAGATTATTTAAGCACAGATGCTTGGGTATTTATGGAATGGCCAGAGAAAATACCAAACCTAGTACCACCAGACGCTCAAATTATAATAATAGAAATTATAGATGCAAAAACTAGAAAATTAACCCTACAAAATTAGTTGTAAAATACAAACAAATAAGTAGTTTGTCTAATTGAGTAAAAAAGAGACATCATTTGTTATGCGTTTAAATTGTATTTTTTCGATGAAAAACATTTATATCGATAAAATGATTATAAAATCGGTTGAAATGCTCAATTTTAACGTTTAAATACATGCAATATCCCTAATATTTCTTAGGTTTGTATGAGAACTATTTCTTACAGAACCAAAAATCCCTTGAAAATGAAAAACAAGAGAACGTTTTTAGCATCTATCGCTTTAGGTGTATTTCTTTTAGCTTTAGCTGCACCGATTATCGATATCGATAATCAAAATCTTAATGTTGACAAGAAAGAGCTGACTAAAAGAATTTAACCATTATTTTTTTTAGAATTAAAGAGCAATTTTATTGCTCTTTTTTTATATATAATATTTACTATTTTAATTCGTTAGCATAGTGTAATATTATTATGTAAAATGATTAGTAAAGCAAAAAGAAAAAAAGCTAAAAAAAAGATTTTTCTAGAATCACTACTAGTATTTTTTATAGCAATTTCTCCTTTTTTATATAAAGTATATGATTATTTACCATATGATTCCAATGGAGATGTATCTATTTTAGGCATAATTATCGGAAATCATGGCTTTCCAAGTACGCAAACATTTCTTTGGTTTTTAACATCTAAAATTGTCCCTCTTTATTTAATGATTTTTTGGTTTTTAACATCTAGAGATTGGTGGTACCATATCATTATTATTCCAATTGCCATGTATGCATTTCAATTATTTGAAGTGTTTTACGACTCAGATGATTATATAGATACAGACAATATTTGGTGGTTAATCCCTATTTGTATGATAACCATTCCTATTGTTTACTTTATTAGAATAAAACTTTATGATAAGCATGTTCACGGTATTGATTTAGAAGCAATGGATGCGGAGCTAAAAGAGTTAAAAGACAAAAATATAAATCCTACTACTAAAAAATTCAATACGGCTTCGGAAGAAATTGAAGATTCGGAGATACCCTCTTTATCGGATGAATTGAATACTAAGCTATCTACCGGTAATATCGAAAATATATTAAAAGGAGTTCAAGAACGAATTCAAGGTTGGCTAAATTTTAAGTTTTAAAAGTATATCTTCGATAACAATAGTGTAAAATACATTTCTTTAAAAATTGTACATTTGAGTTTCAAGTCAAAGACTTGAATAACGTACATTTTAGCTATGAGCCAAGCCACCTCCCCATTTAGTAAACACCAATTACTTCCACAAGAAGAAACTTTAGAGGTTTTTAGACAAAAAGGAGAATTATTTATTGGTATACCTAAAGAAAACCAATATCAAGAAAAACGTATTTGTTTAACGCCCGATGCCGTTAATGCAATAACGTCGAATGGTCATCGTATTTTAATAGAATCTGGAGCTGGTGAGGGAGCTAATTATTCAGATTTAGATTATACACAAGCAGGTGGTGAAATTACAAAAGATACTAAAAAGGTATTCGCTTGTCCACTAATTTTAAAAGTAGAGCCTCCTACTTTAACAGAAATTGAATATATAAATCCGCAGACCGTAATTATTTCTGCGCTTCAGATAAAAACGCAATACAAAGCCTATTTTGAAGAATTAGCAAGAAAACGTATTACTGCTATAGCTTTTGAATACATAAGAGATGAAGAAGGCAAATACCCAGCTGTACGTTCGCTAAGTGAAATTGCTGGTATATCCTCTGTTTTAATTGCTGCCGAATTAATGGCCGCTAACAATAATGGTAACGGACTAATGTTCGGTAACATTAGTGGTGTTCCACCCGTAGAAGTTGTAATTATAGGTGCAGGTACAGTAGGCGAATTTGCAGCTAGATCAGCAATTGGTATTGGAGCCAACGTAAAGGTTTTTGACAATTCAATAACCAAACTTAGAAATATACAGACCAACTTAAAACAAACGGTTTATACATCTACCATACAACCAAAAAACCTTTTAAAAGCCCTTAAACGTTGCGATGTTGCCATTGGCGCAACAAGAGGAAAAGACAGATCGCCTGTAGTGGTCTCTAGTACCATGGTAGAACATATGAAAAAAGGTGCTGTAATTATCGATGTCAGTATAGATACTGGCGGTTGTTTTGAAACTAGTGAAATAACAGATCATAACAAGCCTACTAGGAAAAAGTACGATGTTATACATTACGGTGTTCCAAATATACCTTCTAGATATCCAAAAACCGCTTCAGTATCCATAAGTAATATTTTTACGCCCTATTTATTAAAAATTGGTGAAGATGGCGGACTTGAAAATTCGCTTCGTTTTGATAAAGGTTTACGTAACGGACTTTATATGTATCATGGTATTCTTACCAATAAATCTGTCGGTGAATGGTTCGATTTGCAGTATAGCGATATTAATTTCTTGATTTTTTAGATTACTAAGCCTTTTCATTTTCCTATCCTTCTAAAAAGGTATAATTTTACGTTTTTAATTATTTTCTACATAAGGTTATATGGATTTTCTAAAAAGGTTAGGTTTTTTCTTGGTAGGTTTATCTATCGGTATCGTTTTTTTAACCATGTTCTTTAAAAAGAAATCCGATGAAACCGGTGTTTATTTCTGCTACTTACCAAATTGCCGTACCCTTAAAGATATTCGTTCTAAACCAATGTATTATAGTGATGAGGTAAAGTTAAAAATGACGGAAAACCAACTAGATTCGCTAGATATTAAATACATATTAACAGAAGGAGATGTAGATTTTAGTAAAAGTGATACTAAATCTGTTCCCTGTAAAACCTATATTGTTGAATCTGAATTAAAAGAAAAAGATTGGACCTTTACTGTCAAAAACTGCAGCAATAAAGCAACAATTCAAAAAATAGAGGTTCAATAAACTACCTCGGGGCAAGCCCACGAGGCATTCGCCCGAAACGAACTTTTAATTTCGAGGCAAGCCTCGGGGTATTATACCCTTTGGCGGTGCCAATAAATTTACATTATTATATTTTTCTACGTTTTCTTTCTTTTTTAAGTAACCTTAATTCCCTGCTAGTTTGCCCAGCAACAGAGGTATTTTCATCTGCTCTTCTTATTAAATAAGGCATAACATCTTTTACAGGTCCAAATGGTAAATACTTGGCAACATTATAGCCGTTAGCAGCTAAATTATATGAGATATGGTCACTCATACCATACAATTGGCCAAACCAAACATGTTCGTTGTTTTTCTCAATTCCTTTTTTCTCCATTAAATCCATTAAAAGGTAACAACTTTCTTCATTATGTGTACCAGAAAAAATTGAAATCGTATCAAGATTTTCAATCATGTATTCGATGGTAGCGTTAAAATTGTTGTCCGTATCTGCCTTAGTCTTACAAATTGGAGAAGTATACCCTTTTTCCTGAGCTCTTTCATTCTCTTTTTCCATATAAGCACCACGAACAACCTTCATACCCACTAAAAACCCGTCATTTTTAGCACG
The DNA here is from genome assembly GCF_001913155.1 of Maribacter hydrothermalis. GTDB lineage: Bacteria > Bacteroidota > Bacteroidia > Flavobacteriales > Flavobacteriaceae > Maribacter > Maribacter hydrothermalis. Next base: position 3,917,784 of record NZ_CP018760.1, on the reverse strand, counting down.
CTCATGTAACGATTTTAAATATGGTAAACGATCCCATCTATAGGCCTGTAGGGTATTAAATACAATTCGTTTCTTTTTGTTGTATTTACGCATCATATCTTCAACAAGGTCATCTGCTGCGTCTTGCATCCAACTCTCCTCTCCATCAATTAATAAGGAAACCTCTAAATCGTGGGCCTTTTTACACACCTGATCAAATCTGTTTACAACCCGTTGCCATTCTGCCTCCTCATTTTTAGTTAGTTCTTTTTTCTCACAAATTTTTTGATATAGCGCAAAACGACCAAACCCTGTAGGTTTAAAAACAGCATAGGGTATGGCTTCCTTTTCTTTTACAAAATCTAAAATGGTCAATATCATTTTTGTAGCCGTATCAAAAGGGTCCTCTTCATCTTTCCCTTCTACCGAGTAATCTAGTACGGAACTCACTCCCTTACTCCACATTTTATCTACAACCGGAAGACAATCTCGTTCATTGACACCACCGCAGAAATGGTCAAACACCGTAGCTTTTATCAATCTTTCAACTGGTAAATGAGCTTTAAATGCAAAATTAGTCACTGCCGAACCAAGTTTAACTAATGGTTCATTTGAAATCATTTTAAAGAGAAAATAAGCCCTTTCTAGTTCAGAATCCGATTTTAGTGCGAATGCAGTTGCGGTATTTTCAAAAATCTGGTCCATTTTTTATCATTTATTCAGGTATCAAAGATAATAACACAATTTATAATCCTAAGACTAAAAATAACCTTTATTTTGTGGTCAAAATAAAATTTACTTTTCGACCAAAATGAACTCCATAATTTCCGACTCTTACGCTGTACATTTTAATGAAAAAGCATTTCAATCGCTAAACACTCATTTAGCAAAAATGAAATATTCCATTATTTTCATTTTAGTTGATGAAAACACACATGAATTATGTTTACCACAATTTATGGCAGAGATTAATGGCGACTACCAATTTGAAATTATCGAAATTGAATCTGGTGAGGTTAATAAAAATATAGAGACATGTGTTGGTGTCTGGGAAGCCCTATCTGAATTAGGTGCGGATAGAAAAAGTATATTAATAAATTTAGGCGGAGGAGTTTTAACCGATTTGGGAGGCTTTGTAGCTTCTACATTTAAAAGGGGTATAGACTTTATTAATGTTCCTACTACGCTTTTATCTATGGTAGATGCCTCTGTAGGTGGAAAAACTGGCATTGACTTAGGCGCACTTAAAAACCAAATAGGTGTTATTAATCAGCCTGTTATGGTGTTGGTTGTGCCAGATTTCTTGGACACGTTAGAAAACAGACAAGTTATAAGCGGTTTTGCAGAAATGCTGAAACATGGCTTAATTCAGGATGCTCCCTATTGGCACGCTTTAAAAGAAGTTAAAAGTTTAGAGGACATGAAAAAGCATATTCTTACCTCAATACAAATAAAGAATAAAGTAGTATTACAAGACCCTACTGAACAAAATATTAGAAAAATATTGAATTACGGTCACACGCTAGGCCATGCCATAGAATCCTATTTTTTAGAAAGTGATGCTAAAGAAATGCTATTACATGGCGAAGCAATTGCCTTAGGAATGATATTAGAAGGGTATTTATCTCATAAATTATTAGGATTAACGGCAGAATCATTATCCGATATAAAAAACACCTTTTTAAGCAGGTACGATAAAGTAGAATTTTCGGATAATGATATTGAGTCTATCTTAAAACTAATGAAGTATGATAAGAAAAATTCTCACGGAAAAGTGAATTTTGTTCTGCTAAAAACGATAGGTTCGCCACAAGTTGACCTACAGATACCCATAGAATTATTTTTCGAAGCATTTGCTTACTACAAAGTTTAAAAACTTCATATACCAAAAACACTACTTTCACAACTCAAAATACATTTGCACTTAGATAATTACTAGATTGGATTAAGAAAATTATAACCGTCTTAAACCAAAATAGTTATGACCAGAAGACTTATAGATTATCGTAAATTAGACCATCAATTGGCGGCACTACTAATTGAAACTTATCCTTATGGTTATGGGGATGAGGATATCATCACTTTTAAAAATGTACAAGGAGATTATGTAGAAGCTGTTCAATTAAAGACAGCCGATACCCTTTATCTTATAAAAATCAGTAAGAGCCTCTCTAACTTCATTGCCAATTTTGAAGAAAATCTAGAAAAAGAACTTGAGCCAAAAACCCCTGAAGAGGTTATGCAGTCAGAAGATATGACCAAGGCGCTATATTTAAATTTTGAAAGAGAAACCGAAGAAGATTTTGATTAAATTAAATAACGCTCTTTTAAAATATGCTCATGATGTCTTTGATGACCGCTTATAGCTAAACCCAAAGCGGCAACAGACCAGGACATTCCACTTGCTGTACCTCGTCTTGTCATTATATCATTAGAAATATTTTTAAATAAACTAATTGTAGCATTCCTAACGGAAAGATACTCTTCTAGAATAGCTGCTTTTGAGCGATCATTACTCTTGCTTTCTAAAATATAGTCATCTTGTTCAAAACCGGGCATTGGGGTTTTATCATTTCTTGAAATTCTAAAGGCTCGATATTGAAATATACGTTCCGTATCAATTAAATGAACTAAAACTTCCGCAATGGTCCATTTTCCATCGCCATATCTAAATAACAATTGGTGATCTTTTAACTCCCCAATAAAAGTTTGAAACCATTCTTTTCCATCTACTAATGCAGATATAAGATCTTCATCATTATTTAGTTTTCTTAAATATGTAGCATAAAAAAAATTGAATTCATCTTCTTGTAAATCTGAAATTTTCATAAGTATCTATTTATATCGATATTCGAGATTATAAAGCTCTGGGGTAGTTTACTAAAAAAGCCCAATCATTAAAACAATTGGGCTTATTGTGTATTAAGAAAAACAAGTATTACAATTCGTTAAATATTGTATGCATTAATCTTTTCTTATCATTAAAACTTTCTTCCAATGAAATCATAGTTTCTGTTCTACTAATACCATCGATATCATCTATTTTAAAAATAATGTTTTTTGCATGGGTCGTATCTTTTGCTCTTATTTTACAAAATATATTGAACTTGCCCGTTGTAATATGTGCAATGGTAACGTTAGGTATTTGATTTAAACGCTCTAAAACAAATTTGGTCTGATGGGTCTTTTCCAAGAAAATACCAACATATGCTATAAACGCATACCCTAATTTTACATAATCTAAAGTAAGTGAAGAACCTCTAATAATGCCTGCCTCTTCCATTTTCTTAACCCTAACATGCACAGTACCTGCGGATATTAGTAGTTTCTTAGCAATATCTGTAAATGGAGTTCTGGTGTTATCGATTAACATATCCAGAATTTGGTGGTCTATTTCGTCTAATTTGACTTTTCCCATTGTTATTAAATTTTTGGCAAAAATAAAAAATTATCAAATTAAATTCATCAAATATCATTTTTTTTTAATGAAAATGTAACCATTTTAAACTTTTCAAAGAAATAAGGCAATAAACATCAATTTAAAAGCTTCATTAAATCATTATTTTTTATCCATTCTAAATCCTTTTCATTTTGAGAATTCAAATTTTTGTGCCCAAAAATTTCTTCAACATTAGGTTCTAAAATATGTCTTTCAGGACTAAACAGCACTTTACCATCTTTAAGAACTTCTTTGTATTGAATTAAAATCCTATTATTTCCATTCAAGTCCGTATTGTGGGTGTTAGGAGTATGTACCAATATATCTACAAATTGTTTATTATTTTCAGGTATGGCCAAATACTCTGCAACCGAAAAGTTTTCTATTGTATTATTTGCTACAGTTTTTATACCTTTCAATAAGGCATAAAATATGAATTCTCTGGTTTTTTCTCTTTGATAATCATTTTTAAAATGCCCGGCCTCAAATAAAATTGTTGGTGTTTTTCTCATTTGAAAAGCATCACCCGCGCAGTTAGCATTAAAACCGTCATCATATCTTCCTACCTGACCAGGAATTAAATGTTGTAAAGTAGAATTCATTGCTGAAATTAACTGCATACTCAGTTTACGTGAAGGAGAATTATTCCTATCCACATCAAAAGCCGGTGCTAAAAATGAAACCGTTGCCGGTTTATTTGTTTTACCAACATTGAAAATTGTTCGTTGGTCATGCAAATTAAAACAGAAATGTGGCATAAAAGCCTCATATTCCTTTTTTAGAATTTGACTTTCTGGTTGCGTTAAATCTTGAGCATCTCTATTTAAATCAATATTATTTGCATTTACCCTAGTATAGTCTCGGGCACCATCGGGATTTAAAATGGGAATAATTTTTAAGGTACAGGCTTTTGCTAATTCTTGTCCATCATTTTCCTCTACCATTAAGTAACTTAATAAATCTATAACTGCCTTCGTTGTTGTAGATTCATTTCCGTGCATTTGAGACCACATTAAAATACGTTTGGGACCATCACCAAAAGTGATGCTCTTTATAACTTCATCACGAACAGAAACACCTATTTTTTCAACTTTAAAATCTTGAGATAACCCGGCTATAAACTTAGCCAAATGATCCATAGTAATGTACCTATCTTGAATACTAGACACATAAATTTTATCAAACTCGGTAAACTTCATTATAAACATCATTTTAATTAAAACAAAAATAAGGTAGTCACTGTTTACAATTGTAAACAGTTTACTTTTTGAGAAATGATGCTTTCAACATATTTTAGAATGTAAGCAAGATAATTCAACTTAAAATACTATAATTCAGTAAATTATACATTTTTAAATAAATAATAACTTTTATCATTTTAGTATAATTTAGGACACATCACGCTCCTAACCAACAAACCAATTTATAAATACATTATTTTTGTAAACATGTTAGATACGAACTTATTTATTTCAAGGATAAAAACAATTCTTGACCAAAATGAACTTTCTTCAGCAGCGTTTGCCGATTTAATAAAGGTACAACGATCAAGTATTTCACATTTATTAAACGGGAGAAATAAGCCTAGTCTAGAATTTATAATGAAAGTAAATGAAACTTTTAAAGAAGTAGATTTACAATGGTTGGTGTATGGTAATGGTAATTACCCAAATGAAAATTCAGAAAATAAAATGCACGTAGCAATAAAAACAGATAAGCAATTAAATATAAACACAAGCGACAACAAGACTATAGATCGCATTGTGATTTTTTATACCGACGGAACGTTTAAAAATTATAATGAACAATAAACTTTCATTTAAGATTAAACAATTAAATATTTTCATAATTTCCTCCCTCCTATTTATTTATTTTTGAGCCATGATTAAAAGAATAATTATTTTACTAATAACACCTGTATTATTTTATTCGTGTTATGAACCCGAACGCAACTGTCAAGATTACAAAACCGGAACTTTTAAGTTTACCTATGAGATAGATGGACTCAAAAAAGTTGGTAAGTTTACGCGTGGTGAAGATTTTAGCGTTGATTACTACGAAAATAAAATAGATAGTGCCACTATACGCTGGTATAACGAATGTGAATTTGTTTTGCAAGACATAAATAGCAAAACCGCAATCCAGTATAAAATTATTAACACTACAGATTCATCGTACACTTTTCAATACAAAAGTGCTGTTAAGGATGTAAATAAAGAACTAGTTGTTAAAACGGGAACCGCATTTAAAATAGACTAACTATGTTTGAAATTTTCGCCAACCCAGATGCCTGGGTCGCTTTATTGACGCTGACTTTTCTTGAAATAATATTAGGTATAGACAATATTTTATTTATTTCAATTGCAGCAGATAAGCTAGCACCTAGCCAGCAAAAAAAAGCTACAAACATTGGTTTAGTTCTGGCCATGGTTACGCGTATTGTTTTACTATTTGGCATCTCCTTACTTACCACTTTGAAAAAACCTTTTTGGGTTTTCGACAATGATTGGATTACCGGCGGAATTAGTGGTGAGGGATTAATATTATTTTTAAGTGGTTTGTTTTTACTTTATAAAGGCACAAAAGAAATTCGGGAGAAAGTAGAGGACCAAGACCATGATGAGCGCGAAGTAAAAAAGGCCAGATCAACCTCTTTAACTAATGCCATTCTCCAAATAACGGTTATTAACATTGTTTTTTCATTTGACTCAATACTAACAGCTATTGGAATGACGAATGGCATATCGCTAAACCCAAATGATGCTCTTCTTTTAATGATAGTTGCCGTGGTTATTTCCCTAATTATTATGATGGTATTTACAAACCCAATTGGGAAGTTTATTAATAGACACCCTTCTATTCAAATTTTAGGCTTATCATTTTTAATTTTAATAGGTTTTACACTTATTGCAGAATCAGCTCACATTAGTCATTTAATTTTATTTGGTAACGAAGTTGGCAGTATTCCAAAAGGATACTTATACTTTTCTATAGCATTTTCTCTTATGGTGATATTTTTCGATTTAAGTATGAAAAAGAACAAAAGCAATATAACAAGCGCAGAAGATTAATAAACGCTTTACATTTCTTAAAACCTTTTAAAAACTCATTAAACAAAGTTCTTAGGAGTTTTTTTTATGCACTCTTTTAATTATACTATACTTTACAATTTAAAAACTACGTTATAAACCCTGTTTTTAAATCGCTATTCATTAAATATAATCAGCCCTTTGCTATTTATGAGCTAATTTAGATAATAATGCACCGCGACCTACTGTTGAATATACTGCAGCCTACTTACGCATAACCCTTAAGCTTAGCCCAAGGTTGTTTACTTTTATTACCAAATAGAAGTATAAATCTGTAATAAAAGACAAAACTTAAAGTATAGCTTTTACAATTAAATATACAATTAGATTAATCTAAGAATACTAAAAATTACACTTTACCGAAAACAATTGAAATTTAGATACGAAATAATATGAATACCTATTAAACGATAGAAAGAAGCGTAAAGCTTCTTTTTATCGTTTAATTTGGTCTATTGAAAGCCACTCTTGGATCCGCCTTTTTTTGTTTTTCAAAAAGTCTTTGCTGCTGTTTAACCGTCATTGTACTTCCATCATGACTCCATCCTGGAGGTCCAAAAATATACATTAATTTATGACTTAACTTTTTGGATTTCTTTGTGTCGTTCCAAATATCTTTAAACTCATGGGTTAGAATTACAATGGGATTGTTAGAATTTGGAGCATGAATTACTCCAAATTTTACATCTATATTTTCGTCAAATTCTTTCCAGGTACCGAATATCTTATCAAAAAAATTCAAAAATCCACCGTGATTTTTATCTAAATATTCCACATTCTGGGCATGATGAACCTGATGCATTGTATGCGTATTAAATATTTTTTCTATGAATCCCATTTTAGGCACGTACTGCGAATGTAATTGAAACTGCCAAAATGATTCTATTGCTAGGCACACTACAACCATTTCTACCGGAAAACCTATAATAGGCATCCAAACATAAAAGAAAGGCTTGTACAAGAGAGTAAACCAGCCATTACGAATAGCAGTACCAAGGTTATAATTATCCGAAGAATGATGCACTATGTGCGCTGCCCAAAGTATGCGTATTTCATGATTTGCCCTATGAAACCAATAATACGTAAAATCATCTGCCAATTGACATAGCAGCCAAACATACCAGGCATAACCAAAAGACTTATAGCCCATTATATTTGTTCTAACCCCATCTACCATCGGATTAAACAATTCGTATGCGTATTCAAAAAGTACAACTAATAAAATTACTTTTAGTAAAGGTCCTATAATAGCGGAGCCAATTCCCATTACGCTACTTGCAGCAAAATCTTTCCAATCATAAAGATCAGTATCTCCGTGAGTTTTACTGTAGGTTAATTCCAATAAAATAAAGGCTATAAAAGCTGGGGCACCGTATACCAGAGGGTTGGTAAAATCCATTAATTAATTTTTTTTTGTAAATGTAGTCATAAAACCATCTATTCTAAAAGTTGTTAAATCTTAACTTCTTATTTAATGATAAGACTTTTCAATAATTTAAAAGATTTATCTATTTTTTCCCTTTAAGAATCTCATTTTGCTCTTTAAGTAAGTTCTCCAAACTAGAAAGCAATGCTATGTTTTTTGGAGTTTCTACTTCAACATTTGTAGGGTCTTCTGCTTTTTCTTTAAATCTGTTTATAAATTTCACAACCACAAAAATTGCAAAAGCTATTATGACAAAATCAACAAGTGATTCAATTAACTCTCCATAACCTATAGCTACTTCTTCTATTTCTGCAGTTGCCTCGCGCAGGACTAATTTCTTGTTAGATAGATTTACATCATCCGTTAACAAAGATAGCGGAGGCATTATAACTTTGGACACTAACGTACTAACAATCTTATTAAACGCCGTCCCTATCACAATACCAATAGCTAGGTCTATCATATTGCCCTTTACAGCAAAACTCTTAAATTCCTTAAAAAAATTCTTCATAAAATAATTTAATCAAATAAGGTTTTTGGTTCATCTGGTAATGACTTATCATCACCATCATTACCTTCAGTTTTACCATCAGATTCAATAGCCTCTTCATCTATTACTTCAATATCTTCAGCCTTGTCGGGCACAACTGGCTCAAAGGGTAAAGGCTCCATTGAATTTATATTCTTAACCTTTTCTGTTATAAATTGATTACCTAAAGCTTTTATTCCCTTAATAGCTATAAAATTCTCAATATCAACATGTTCATTCTCTTTAGCTTCTTTGCCTCTTGGCTTAGGAAATTCAATTTCAACCATTGGCCTCCAATCTGTCGAAACCAATTCTAAATACGATTTAGGATGTTCAGAAATAAATAATTCTTCTTTATTTTCATTTTCAATCAAGAATCTTTTTACATAAAAACGTTCTTTTTCGCCCTCCCAATAAATAGCCGAAATTGGTTTCTCTGGAATCCATTTTTCAAGAACAATCATATCATCATCAAAATGAGATGTCAAAACAGGCAAAAATGTTTTCGCAACACCTTTTTGATTAATCACCAAGAGTAGGTCATCTCCTTTAAATTCTCCAAGTAATTCTCCCCGCGCATCCACATTAAGCCTACGTACCACATCATCAAACCAAATTTTCCTTGGTTTTAAGGTAGATACTCCTTTTTCTTTTAGCTCTATGCGCTTAACAGAATACTTAGTAACTATATTTCCTTTTGATGCTCTTCCTTTAATAAGCACATCAGAGAAATCGATATCCCATTTTAACTTCTTAATACTACCCACCTGACGTAATAAAACGGTTACCACTTCCGCTTCACCATTAGGGTTGGCAGAGAAATATAAGACTTGAGAACCAGCTTTACCAGTGGTTAAATCATAAACCCGATCTCTTGTAATGCTAGTAACGTTAAATCGTTTAATGTATGTAGGTCCACCTTTACCATCTTTATAAACTAAATTATAGGTAGTACGTTTATCTTTTTTCTTAAAGACGGCAACATGGATAATACCCTTACCAATAAAAATTTTAGAGTCTACTTTAGACACCATCATTTGACCATCGCTAGTAATGGCAATAATATCATCTATATCACTACAATCTGTTATGTACTCATCTTTCTTTAACGACGTACCAACAAATCCTTCTTCTCTATTTACATACAGCTTTGTATTTCTAATCGCTACTTTTGTTGCTTCAATATCATCAAAAACCCTTATTTCGGTTAAACGACTTCTGTCTTTACCGTAAGTTTCTTTCAAGTTTTTGAAATAGTCGATGGCAAACTCTATTAAATTAGCAAGATGGTTCTTAACTTCCGCTATACGATCTTGCAAACTTTCTAAATATTGTTGCGCCTTGTCTAAATCGAATTTTGATATCCTTTTAATTCTAATTTCTGTTAGCCTAGTAATATCTTCCTCCGTAACCGGACGCTTTAAATGCTTTGTAAAAGGAGCCAATCCTTTATCAATGGCGGCAATTACACCTTCCCAAGTCTCCTCTTCCTCTATGTCCCGATAAATTCTATTTTCAATAAAAATGCGCTCTAAAGATGCAAAATGCCACTGCTCTTCTAATTCCGCTAATTGAATTTCTAATTCTTGTTTTAATAAATCTACCGTAGAATCTGTAGACCTCCTAAGCATTTCGGTTACCCCGATAAAAAGGGGTTTATTGTCTTCGATTATACAACCTAAGGGAGAAATTGAAGATTCACATGCGGTAAATGCATATAGCGCATCAATAGTTTTATCTGGCGAAATACCTGAAGGTAAATGAATTAAAATCTCGACATCGGCAGCCGTATTATCCTCAATTTTTTTGATTTTAATCTTACCTTTATCGTTAGCTTTTAAGATGGAATCTATTAAACTACCAGTATTAGTACCATACGGTATTTCATTGATTACCAGTGTATTCTTATCTAATTGAGAAATTTTAGCTCGAACCCTAATTTTACCACCTCTAAGTCCGTCATTATAATTGGTAATATCAATAATACCAGCGGTTTGGAAATCTGGATAAATTTTAAAACGCTGTCCTTTTAAATGCTTAATTGAAGCATCTATAAGCTCAACAAAATTATGTGACAATACTTTAGTTGAAAGCCCTACTGCTATTCCCTCGGCACCTTGTGCCAATAATAGCGGAAACTTTACAGGTAAATTTACAGGTTCTTTCTTTCTTCCATCATAAGAAGCTTGCCATTCGGTTATTTTCGGACTAAATATAACCTCTAACGCAAATTTGGAAAGACGTGCTTCAATATACCTTGAAGCAGCTGCCCTGTCCCCTGTTAGTATATTTCCCCAGTTTCCTTGGGTATCGATCAACAAATCTTTTTGACCAATTTGCACCATGGCATCGGCAATACTGGCATCACCGTGCGGGTGATATTGCATGGTATGCCCAACCACATTAGCAACCTTGTTGTAACGACCATCATCCAACTCTTTTAAAGAATGCATAATTCTGCGTTGCACCGGTTTAAAACCATCTTCAATTGCGGGAACGGCTCGTTCTAAAATTACATACGAGGCATAATCTAAAAACCAATCTTTGTACATACCAGAAACCCTGGTCAACGCCTCGGAAGTATCGATATTATTAGTATTACTCTCTTCGGAAAGGTTTTCGTTTATTTCCTCGTTCAAATCGTCATTTTCTTCCATTCAGAAGCAATCGTATTAATTTAATTTATACTACTTTATCCTTAATTAAGTCAACTTCAACTTTAAGATTGTTAATGATAAATTTTTGTCTATCAGGGGTGTTTTTTCCCATATAAAAACTTAACAATTCTTCAATTGACATTGCCTTATCCAGCATTATAGGTTCCAATCTAATATCATCGCCAATAAAATGCCTAAACTCATCGGGTGAAATTTCACCTAACCCTTTAAAACGCGTAATTTCTGGCTTACCGGTTAACTTGTTTATGGCATGCTGACGCTCTTCATCACTATAACAATAAATGGTTTCTTTCTTATTTCGCACCCTAAATAATGGGGTTTGTAGAATATATAGATGATTTTCTTTTATAAGTTCAGGAAAAAATTGCAGAAAAAAAGTAATTAACAATAACCGAATATGCATACCATCAACATCTGCATCGGTAGCAATTATAATGTTATTATATCGTAAATCTTCAATAGATTCTTCAATATTCAGTGCAGCCTGTAAAAGGTTGAACTCTTCATTTTCGTATACAATCTTCTTAGACATACCGTACGAATTCAAAGGTTTACCTTTTAAACTAAACACGGCTTGTGTATTAACATCTCTAGATTTTGTAATAGAACCTGATGCAGAATCTCCCTCTGTAATAAACAAGGCACTTTCTAATCTACGATCATGTTTCATATCACTTAAATGCACCCTACAGTCACGAAGTTTTTTATTGTGCAAACTTGCTTTTTTAGCACGATCGCGTGCTAGTTTACGAATACCAGAAAGCTCTTTCCGTTCTTTTTCAGCCATCATAATTTTACGCTGAAGCTTTTCTGCTGTATCTGTGTTTTTGTGGAGGTAATTATCTAAATACTTACCAATGAAGTCATTTATATAGGTACGCACAGTCGGGAAATCTCCACCCATATCAGTAGAGCCTAATTTCGTTTTAGTTTGACTCTCAAAAACAGGCTCCATTACTTTCAGGGCAATTGCAGAAATAATAGATTTCCTAATATCTGAAGCGTCATAATTTTTACCATAAAAGTCACGAATAGTTTTCACTATAGCTTCCCTAAACGCTGCCTGGTGCGTTCCTCCTTGCGTGGTATGTTGTCCATTAACGAAAGAATGGTATTCTTCGCTATATTGTGTTTTACTATGCGTAATAGCTACTTCAATATCTTCTCCTTTTAAATGAATAACAGGATAAAGCATATCATCTATATTATTATTATCTTCAAGAAGATCTTTTAATCCGTTTTCAGAATAGAATTTTTCTCCATTGAAAACTATAGTTAATCCAGGATTAAGATATACGTAGTTCTTAAGCATGCGTTCTACATACTCATTACGGTACTTATAATTTTTAAAAATAGCTTCATCAGGAATAAAAGTCACTTTCGTACCTTTTCTTTTACTGGTATCTTCTGGGCCTATTTCGTTTTCGAGATTACCAGAACTGAATTGAGCTGTTTTTAATTGGTTATCCCTAGATGATTGCACCTCAAAAAAACTAGATAACGCATTTACTGCTTTAGTACCTACACCGTTTAGTCCAACTGATTTTTTAAATGCCCTACTATCATATTTACCACCCGTGTTCATTTTAGAAACTACGTCCACTACCTTCCCAAGTGGAATTCCACGACCATAATCCCTAACTTTAACAATCTTATCTTTTATAGTGATTTCTATAGTCTTACCAGCACCCATTACAAACTCATCGATACAGTTATCTATTACTTCTTTTAAGAGAATATAGATACCGTCATCAGCTGACGAGCCATCTCCCAATTTACCAATATACATACCCGGTCTTAATCGGATGTGTTCTTTCCAATCGAGCGAGCGTATATTATCTTCGGTATATTGAGTGTCTTGGGACATTTAATAAGTTTTATGAAAGTGATGCTAAAGATAGCACCACTGAACAAAAAATAAAACCCCTAGCTGTTAAAGTAATTAACAATAAAAAAAGGCTTTTTGTTGATAGCTACAAAGATTACCCCCGAATTTACTAATGTTATGATATCTATAATTTCGACAAAAAGACCATTTAAATGATAGCAATGGTCATAGGAATAACTTTTTCCTTTTTGTATCTTTAAGACAGAACTTAAAGACCTATGGAATTTATTGATTACTATAAAATTCTTGAAATTGACAAGAAGGCTTCGCAAGCTGATATTAAAAAAGCATACAGAAAGTTAGCTCGTAAACTTCATCCAGATTTAAACCCAAACGACAAAACTGCTCAAGAAAAGTTTCAACGTGTTAACGAAGCAAACGAAGTTTTAAGTGATCCCGAAAAAAGAAAAAAGTACGACCAATACGGTAAAGATTGGGAACATGCCGATGCTTTTGAAGAAGCCAAGAAAAATCAGCGCAGTTCATCAACAGGCAATAGAAGAACCTATTCTAGCGCTGGTGGAACAAATGAAGATTTTTCTGATTTCTTTGAATCCATGTTCGGTGGCGCTGGAGGAGGTTTTAGTAGCGGCGGTCGACAACGGCATACACAATTTAAAGGTCAAGATTTAAATGCCACCTTAAAATTAAACCTGTTAGACATCCTAGAAGACCAAAAACAAACACTAGACTTAGGAGTAAAGAAAATTAGAATAACAATTCCGGCCGGGGTTGAAGATGGTCAAACTATCAAAATTACTGGTTACGGTGGAGAAGGTGTCAACGGCGGACCTAAAGGAGATTTGTATTTAACTTTTGATGTAAATAACAACACTAGCTTTCAACGTGTTGGAAATGATTTGTATAAAAATGAATCTATCTCTTTATATGATGCCATTTTAGGTAGTTCAATTGAGGTAAAAACTTTGACTGGTAAGGTAAAACTAAAGGTGAAACCAGAAACCCAAAATGACACTAAAGTGAAATTAAAAGGAAAAGGGATGCCTGTTTATAAGAAAAAAGGTACTTACGGAGATTTATACATCACCTATAAAGTAACCATGCCTACGAACCTTTCAGATAAAGAAAAAGAATTATTTAAACAACTTTCAGAATTAGGATAATATGAATTCAGAAAATTACATACAAATAGAGGTGTATTGCCAACAAACTCAAACTCCGATAGAATTTATAAAAGATCTTCTAGAGTTTGATATGATTGAGGTACAGCAAATTGAAAATAAAATATATGTTGAGCCACACTACATTGTAGAGATTGAACGTATTTATAGATTACGAAAAGATCTTGGTATTAATATGGAAGGCATAGACACCTTAAACCATATGATAAAAAAAGTTAACCGGCTAGAGCAAGAATTAAAATTACTAAGAGACCGGCTGACTATTTATGAACATTAAACATTAAAACGGAAGTGCATTACATCGCCATCTTTAACGATGTACTCCTTACCCTCTACCCTCATTTTACCCGCTTCCTTAACTTTAGCTTCGCTACCAAAAGTTACGTAATCGTTATAAGCAATAACTTCTGCTCTAATAAATCCTTTTTCAAAATCGGTATGAATAACTCCTGCAGCTTGCGGTGCAGTTGCCCCAACTGGAATTGTCCAAGCACGTACTTCTTTAACACCAGCCGTAAAATAAGTTTCTAAATCTAACAACTTATACGCACCGCGTATCAATTTAGCTGAACCAGGCTCTTCTAAACCTAAATCCTCCAAAAACATTTGGCGTTCTTCGTACGTTTCTAACTCTGTAATATCTGCTTCGGTACCTACCGCTAAGAAAATAACCTCTGCATTTTCAGATGCTACAATTTCTTTAACTTTTTCAACATAGGCATTTCCAGAGACAGCTGCTTCTTCATCAACATTACACACATACATAACTGGCTTATCTGTAATAAACTGAAGAGGTTTTACAAATTCAGCTCTAGATTCCTTCTCAATTTGTATGGCCCTAACTGATATACCAGCTTCTAATCCGGTTTTTACGGCCATTAATGTTGCTTCTTCTTTTTGAGCCTCTTTATTACCGGTCTTTGCTGCTCTTTTTACTTTCTCTAATTTTTTATCAACGGTCTCCAAGTCTTTCAACTGAAGCTCCATATCAATAGTTTCTTTATCCCTAATAGGGTTTACGCTACCATCTACATGAACAATATTTTCATTATCAAAACAACGTAATACGTGCAAAATAGCGTCTGTTTCCCGAATGTTTCCTAAAAACTGATTTCCTAAACCTTCTCCTTTGCTGGCACCTTTAACTAAACCGGCAATATCAACTATTTCAACCGTTGCGGGTAATACTCTCTCAGGATTCACCAATTCCTCTAATTTTTCCAACCTAGCATCAGGCACGTTAACTACTCCAATATTAGGTTCAATAGTACAGAAAGGAAAATTTGCACTTTGTGCTTTTGCATTTGACAAACAATTAAAAAGTGTTGATTTACCCACATTCGGCAATCCTACAATACCTGCTTTCATAATTAAAAATATTTCAAGGGTGCAAATATAGTTTTTACTTGCAGATAATACATTCAATTTTCCTCCTTAAAGTTTTTACGAAAATTTAAAATAAACTACATGCAGTTTGCATTTAAAAAATTCTAAAATTCTAAATGCTAAGGAATGAAAAACATATGCTTCTACTGCCAAAGTATTCGTATGTAGAACACTAAAACCTACTCAGGATGCATAAAGCGTTGCTTAGCTAAAAGCACTTCTTCAGTCTCTACATGATCATCATCCGGCACGCAACAATCTACAGGACAAACTGCAGCACATTGTGGTTCTTCATGGAAACCCATACACTCGGTACACTTGTCTGGAGATATATAGTACACTTCATCACTTATAGGAACTTGCACTTCATTGGCATCTACTTCTTTACCATTTGGCAATACAACATTACCTTCTAAAGAAGTACCATCACTGTAACGCCATTCGTCAGCTCCTTCATAAATTGCAGTATTTGGACATTCTGGTTCACAAGCTCCACAATTAATACATTCATCAGTTATTATAATAGCCATAATTTCTTCTTCATTAAAATGCCCAAAAAAGAACGGGCATGCTTATTTTTGCACAAAGGTAATTCCTACCTAATTAGTATACAAATATAATGAGTCATCGTAACCTTACTATAGAAGCTTTTGTTAAACTTGGAGAATTTCTAAGAACATTTTGTGAATTTATTAAATCTGACAGCACTTCTGATGCTATTAATAACGAATGGTTTTTATCTTTTAAAGACGAAATTGAAATGGCCCAACATTATAATGGTTGGTTTACCGTAGATAATTGTATGTATGCTTTTGAAGAATGGGGCAATTTATTGACCAAGGAAAATATAGATAATTGGTTAATTAATTATGACATAAACACTAATAAAGAAAAAATTGTTGCCCTTATTATGGCCGGCAATATACCATTGGTAGGTTTTCATGATTTAATTTGTGTATTAATTACTGGTAATAAAGCACTGGTTAAACTATCCAGTAACGACCAAAAATTAATTCCTTTACTTGTAAGGTATTTAGAAGATGTAGCGCCTTATTTTAAAGGCCGAGTAATTTTCACCAAAGAAAAACTTGAAAATTACGATGCTGTAATTGCTACAGGTAGTAATAACACGTCAAGGTATTTTGAATATTATTTTGGAAAAAAACCAAATATTATAAGAAAAAATAGGAACTCCGTGGCTGTTTTGACTGGTGAAGAAACCAATGAAGATTTAACTGCCTTAGGTGAAGATATTTTTAGATATTTTGGACTAGGTTGCCGCAGTGTTTCTAAAATATTTATTCCAAAAGATTACAATGTCGATACTTTTTTTAAAGCTATTTTCTCTCAAAATGGCATTATTAATCATAATAAATACGCCAATAATTATGATTACAATAAGGCCGTTTATTTAATGAGTGAATTTAAAATTCTGGATAACGGCTTTTTAATTTTAAAGGAGGAAGAAAGTTATGGCTCCCCTATTGCCTCTTTGTTTTATGAATATTATAACGATTTAGAAGATTTAAAATATAAACTAAAGCAAGAAGAAGATAAAATTCAATGTATAGTCTCCTCAGGTTTTATAGAAAGGGAAATTGAATTTGGACAAACACAAAAACCAACTTTAAAAGACTATGCCGATGCTATAGACACGGTTGATTTTCTGTTGAGAACATCGTAGAATAAAATACCCTTCAGTATCGCAAATTCTTGAAAAAATCCTGACCTTTGCATCCTTAAATTACATTCAACATGAAAAAACATAATTTTAGTGCAGGTCCTTGTATATTACCCAAAGAAGTATTGTTAAAGGCTTCAGAAGCTGTAATGGACTTTAATGGTTCTGGACTTTCACTTATAGAAATTTCTCATAGAAGTAAAGATTTTGTTGCTGTAATGGAAAATGCACGGTCTTTAGCATTAGAATTATTAAATCTTACAGATAAAGGATATCAAGCTCTTTTTCTACATGGCGGTGCAAGTCTTGAGTTTTTAATGGTAGCTTATAATCTTTTAAATAAAAAAGCAGGTTACTTAAATACAGGTACTTGGAGCGACAAGGCTATTAAGGAGGCTAAATTATTTGGAGATGTTGTTGAAGTGGGCTCATCTAAAGATGAAGATTTTAGGTATATCCCTAAAGGGTATTCTGTACCTGACGGACTTGATTATTTACATATCACATCAAACAATACCATTTATGGGACTCAGTTCAAAAAATTCCCAAAAACAAATACACCGTTAGTATGTGATATGAGTTCCGATATTTTTTCAAGAAGTTTAGATTTTTCTCAATTCGATTTAATATATGCAGGTGCTCAAAAAAATATGGGTCCGGCTGGGGCAACCTTAGTGGTTATAAAAGAAGATATTTTAGGAAAAGTATCTAGAAAAATTCCTTCAATGCTAGACTATAAAGTACATATTAGCAAAGACAGTATGTTTAACACACCACCTGTATTTCCTGTATATACTTCTATGTTAACGTTAGAGTGGTTAAAAAGCCTAGGTGGTATTGCCGCTATTGAAGAGATTAATGAGAAAAAAGCAAGATTATTATATTCTGAAATAGACCTTAATCCTGTTTTTGAAGGATATGCCAATACCGAAGATCGTTCACTAATGAATGCTACTTTTAACCTTACGGAAGAAAGTTTAAAAAGTACATTTGAAGAAATGCTAAAAGACGCCGGCATTAACGGTCTAAACGGCCACCGTTCTGTAGGTGGTTATAGAGCAAGTATGTACAACGCCCTTTCATTAGAAAGTGTTGGTGTTTTGGTAGACGTAATGAGTGAAATGGAGCGAAAAGGATAATTAACCGAATCGTTAATTATTGCATTTATAATCTTTTACTCAACCTATAAACAATAAATAAAATTATGAAGATTTTAGCTAATGATGGTATTTCTAAAAATGGTATAGCCGAATTAGAAAAAGCTGGATTTGAGATAATTACAACCACTGTGGCCCAAGAACAATTGGCCAACTATATTAACGAACATAAGATTGTTGCTTTATTAGTTCGCAGTGCAACCAAAGTAAGAAAAGAGTTAATTGATGTTTGCCCTACTATAAAGCTTATTGGTCGTGGTGGTGTTGGCATGGACAACATAGATGTTGCTTATGCTAAATCTAAAAATATACATGTCGTAAATACACCTGCAGCCTCATCGGAATCCGTTGCAGAACTTGTTTTTGCACACCTTTTTGGGGGTGTTCGTTTTCTTTACGATGCCAATAGAAATATGCCATTAGAAGGTGACAGCAACTTTAAGGAACTTAAAAAGTCCTATTCAAAAGGTACCGAATTAAGAGGTAAAACATTAGGTATATTTGGGTTTGGAAACATTGGCCAAGCAACAGCTAAATTAGCTATTGGTGCAGGTATGAATGTCATATATTATGACCCCGAAGTAAAGGATGCTAATTTAGAACTCGTTTTTTTTGACGGTAAAAAAGTATCGTTTCATTTAAAGAATACTGACAAGTCTGATCTTATAAAAAAGTCCGATTATATTTCTCTACATATACCGGAACAACAAAATTATGTTCTAGGAAAAGCAGAATTTTCGCAAATGAAAAAAGGTGTTGGTATTGTAAATGCTGCCCGTGGAGGTGTTATAGATGAAGTTGCACTTGTAGAAGCTTTAGAGAATGGCACCGTATCCTTTGCTGGGCTTGATGTTTATGAGTCAGAACCAAAACCCGAAATTAAGATACTAATGCATCCTAGCATATCGCTTTCTCCACACATTGGAGCGGCTACACTAGAAGCACAAGAACGTATAGGACTGGAATTAGCTTCACAAATAATTTCACTACTAAAATAGTTGTTCACAAGTCAATTTTCTTGACTCTTTTTTGTATTTTTCGGCACTAACATTAAATTAACTATAGAAATGGCAGGATTATTAGATTTATTAAACAGTCCAATGGGCAAACAATTAATAAGTGGTGTAGCAGGACAAACCAACCAGCCGGAAGGAAAAACTGCAGATGTTCTTAGTATGGCAATGCCTTTATTATTAGGTGCAATGAAGAAAAATGTATCTTCGCCAGAAGGTGCTGCAGGACTTATGAGTGCTTTATCGAACAACCATAACGGTAGTATTTTAGACAACCTAGGTGGTTTATTCAGTGGAGGTGTTGATGATAATGTTATGGCTGACGGTGCTGGAATATTAGGTCATGTTTTTGGAAACAAGCAACCACAAGTAGAAAACGCATTAAGCCAAAAATCTGGTTTAGACACCGGTTCTATTGCTCAAATTTTGAAAATTGCCGCTCCTATTGTAATGGGATACATAGGTAAGCAAACTGCACAAAGTAATGTAAGCGACGGTTCTGGAATGAATGCTTTATTAGGCAGTATGTTAGGTGGTCAACCAAAAGAAAACCAAAGTTTAATTACAACGCTTTTAGATGCTGATGGTGACGGAAGTATTTTAGATGATGTAGCTGGTATGGTAATGGGCAGTAATAAAAGTAAAGGTGGACTTGGAGGTCTTTTAGGAGGTCTTTTCGGTAAATAAAATTCAAAGATTCTAATTATTAACCCGCTTACAATTGTAAGCGGGTTTTTTTGTATCTTATATTCTATGAAAAAGGAAAAGACAATTCGTTTATTTTTAAATTCTATTTTAACCTGTGGCCTGGCAGTACTGATACTAAATTGTAGTACAGCTAAAGAAGCTTTAGAAATATCTAAAAGCGAAAAAGAAACATTTAAACAAGTAAAAGGCGACACAATTAAAATTTCCAGCGATTTAACTGAGTATGAAATAATTATTATTGAACCTGGATTTTATACTTGGCTAAATTCTATAGCAAAACCAGAAGGATATTATTCACAAAATTTTCTTGAAAATAGAAATTACATCATGGTTTTAGAATGGAACCAAAGAGTTTTACAGCCATCACGTTTTAGTCCTAACCTTTATGAATTACAAATTGATTACTCAAGTCAAATAGATTATGGATATGAAGTAAACTATAAACTTTATAATTACTTTATCTATTTTCAAAGAAAGTATAATCAACGACTTGGACCTTTTGTACCCCGCATATAAAAAGTATATTTACCAGCTTTAAAAGTAAATATGCAAAAATTAAAAGAACGTTGGGGAATTTCCAATAATTTTCAATTAATAATAATTTTTTTCGTCTTTGCTATAACTGGTTCTTCCTCAGTGTATGTAGCAAAACCTTTTTTAAATTTAATTGGCTTAGAACTAGCTAATTTTCCAGAAACTTGGTGGGGAACAACAATCTACTGGTTTTTGCGAATTTTATTAATATTCCCTTTTTATCAAATACTATTGGTACTATTTGGTTGGTTATTTGGCCAATTCAAATTCTTTTGGGCATTTGAAAAGAAGATGCTGAAACGATTAGGATTCGGATTTTTATTCAATTAATTTAATAGTTCTTTAACAGTTATATCGACCTTCCATTAGTTAGATTTGTAATGATGAGTACTGTGAAAGTCAAAATAGTATACCCAATAGTTGCCTTTATTTTAATGGCTGGTTTATTAGGTCCCTATTTTATTAAAATTTCTCATGCCTTAAACGAACACGAAGAACTGCATTGTGTTTCTAAAGAGTTACATATTCATGCAGTTGAATTCGATTGCGATTTTGACCATTATCAATTTTCTACTTTTTATTATCCTGAATTTAAATACCCACAATTTATTGATGAAGTCATTATTACGGAGGACATAATTAATAACTACTTTTTTTTAAGTAAATATCAACAACTTCATTTTGTATTAAGAGGGCCGCCAACTTGTTAAAATTCTATTTATAACAAGTTTAAGCTTTAAAACATTAATACAATTTTATATGAAAAATCTTTATATAACAATGCTATTGGCATTGTTAGCACAATTTACATTTGCTCAAAACTCATTATCAGGAAAGATAATAAACAATGAAAATCAAGAGCCCTTAGAACAAGTATCGCTTTATTTTCCCCAACTAGAAAAAGGCACGGTTACCGATGTTGATGGTTACTATGAAATAACCAATTTACCAACTGGTAAATTTAAAATAGTAATATCTTATATAGGTTTTCAGTCTTATTCGCAAACCGTGGACATTATTGGCACATCAAATCAACTTTCCATAGCGCTTACCTCTAGTGCAATTGAAATGGAAGAAGTTATTGTATCTACCCCTTTTCACAAATTGCAACGTGAAAATGTTATGAAGGTAGAAAGAACAAGTATTCAAGATTTAAAATCTACTGGTGCAATTAATTTATCTGAAGGCATAACAACTATACCCGGAGTTGAAAGCGTTTCTACTGGTGTTGGGATAGGAAAACCTGTTATCAGAGGATTAAGTTCAAATAGAGTTCTAACGTACACACAAGGCATACTCTTGGAAAACCAACAATTTGGTGATGAACATGGTTTAGGCATTAGTGATGCCGGTATAGAGAGCGTTGAAGTTATAAAAGGACCTGCATCCTTACTATATGGCTCTGATGCTTTAGGTGGCGTACTTTATTTAAATCCTGAGAAATTTGCAAATTCAAATGAAATTAATGGTGATATTAATTTAAACTATTTCACCAATACACAAGGTTTTAATGGTAATGGAGGGTTCAAAACATCTTCAGAAAAATTAAAATTCTTAGTCAGAGCTGGTGGTAGCTCTCATATTGATTATAAAACTGGGGGTGATGAGCGTGTTACAAATTCAAGATTTAATGAAAAAGATTTAAAAACAGGATTAGCCTATCAGTTATCCAATTTTAAAACTGAAATACGCTATAACTATAACAATTCGGAATTAGGAATACCTGAAGAAATAGGCGAGCAATCTACTAACCGAACACCGTTGGAACCATTTCAAAATATTACAAGCCATATTTTAAGTTCTAAAACTAATATCTACTTCAACAACTCTAGCTTACAAGCGATAATTGGTTATACTGCAAATAATCGAGAGGAATACGAAGACCATCACCACGAGGAAGAACATGAAGAAGGAGAGGAAGAACATGAAGAAGAAAGTCCGGCCTTAGATATGAAATTAGAAACCCTAAGTTATAATATACATTATAACTTAGCCAAGATAGGTGCAGTAGAGACAATCATTGGAGTTCAAGGTATGAACCAAACAAATAAAAATTATGGAGAAGAAATTTTAATTCCGAATGCAACAACCAATGATGTTGGAATTTTAGCTACTTCACACATACATTTTAACAAAAGTGATATACAACTAGGGCTTAGGTTTGATACACGTACGATCAATAGCGAACAAAACGGCATAATTGAGCAAGAAGGTTATGTTGCAGCATTGGATAAAAATTTTAATAGCTTTAACATTGCAGCTGGTTTTAAGTTTGATGTCACCAAATCGCTGATTACACGTGTTAATATTGCTTCAGGTTTTAGAGCTCCCAATTTGGCTGAGCTTACTTCTAATGGTTCTCATGAAGGCACTAATCGTTTTGAGGTCGGTAATGCAAATCTAAATAATGAAAGAAATATACAGACTGATGTATCATTAGAATTTAAAAATGAACATTTTGAATTTTATGTTAACGGATTTTACAATTCAATTTCCGATTATATTTATTTAGAACCAAACGGTACAAATATAGATGGTGATGCTGTATTTCTATACCAACAACAAGATGCAAATTTATTTGGGGGTGAAGTAGGTTTACACTATCATCCACACCCTTTAGATTGGTTGCATTTAGAAAGTAACTTTTCGACGGTAACCGGTGAATTAAAAAGTAATGGAAATTTACCATTAATTCCTGCCAATAACTGGGCGAATACACTACGATTTGAATTTAGCAAAATCAATAAAAACCTAAATAGCGGTTATGGGTTTCTTACCTTGAAATCTTTCTTTGCTCAAAATAAAGTTAGCGATTTTGAAACTTCTACTGACGGCTATACATTATTAAATTTAGGTATTGGTTCAACTATTAAGGTTTCAAATCAGTTAATTGATTTAAAACTAAGTGCCAAAAATATATTAGATAAGGAGTACATATCTCATTTGTCGAGATTAAAAACCGATGGTATTTTAAATATCGGCAGAAACGTAAATTTAGGAATAAGTATACCATTATAATTAGCACCTAAACCAAATTTTAAAGCCCTTTTGTCTTTTTGGACAAAAGGGCTTCTTTTATTTTAATCTAAAGTATACCACTCTATATTTGTTAATGGTGGCCTTCTGCCCTTTTCTATTAAAGGATAATTTTTAGTTAAATAGTCAACAATTACTTTTTGATTTTCACCTAATGGCCATAACCCTTGGGATTTTTGCATCCATCTAATAGTAGCATTCCATTGCTCCTCTCCCATTCTATTCTGAATAATTAGTTTAGAAGAATGGCAAGTAGTACAATTAGTAATTACAGTCTGAAGCCCTTCTGCTTCAATTAAACCTGTTCGTACATGAATACCATTTTCTATTAACTCTGGATCTTCATCATTAATTTCAACCTCTGTCTGGTTTGGTCCAAATACTAAAAATATAATTGCTCCAAAAACTATAAAACCTGTAAAAAGGAGAATAATAACCTTAAAGATGGGTTTAAAAACTATTCTATCGTTTTCTTCTTTTTCTAACATTACACGACTTTTACAGCAATTCTATGACAGGCATTATTTAAATATCCTTTTGGGTTCCACCCTGGAAGTACCATTGGTTGCGACGTACCGTTAGAATCTGTTGCACGAGCCCATATTTCATAATACCCTTTTTTCGGAAAAGTGATAGTTGCCTTAAAATGTTGCCATGCCAATCTATTTTTAGCATTTTCTAAACTAGCAGTTTTCCAAGAAGTACCATAATCAATTGAATACGCTAACTCACTTACAGCAAGTTCACCGGCCCATGCATGTCCATTAATTTTAAGCTTGTTACCTTCATTAATAAGTGCTCCGGATTTTGGATATGTAATTAACGATTTAATAGGCATAGATTCAATAATACACATATCTTCATCAGCAACTGTTTCGCCAGGCGCTACAGTTTCACAAGGTACTCGATAAGAACTACCTTCCATTTTTTCACCGTCATGCACTTTGTTTCGGATACTGATAGTTTGCAACCATTTTCCCGAGGTAGAAGCTGGCCAACCGCCACAAACCAAACGTAAAGGAAAACCATGTATAAGTGGGATATCTTCCCCGTTCATAGCAAATGCCAATAAAGTTTCGTCTTGCATAGCTTTTGATAACGGGACACCTCTTGAAATAGGTTCTTTAGTTGGGTTTCTACTCAAATGCAAATCTGCAGCATGGTATCCTATGTACACGGCATCATCTTTTACTCCGGCATCGGCCAAAACATCTTTTAGCCGCACACCTGTCCATTCAGCAGAAGATACCGCACCAATAGTCCATTGATTTCCTTTTGCTGGTGGGTTAAATTCACTTCTACCATTACCACCACATTCCAATGTTAACTGATAAGTATAGTGTTTAAATTTTGATTTTAAATCGGCAAGTGTATAGGATTTCGGAGTAACAACAGATTCTCCATCGATTTTCAATTCCCAAGTTTTCTCGTCAATATTCTCTGGCAGTAACCCGTTATTACGAATAAACATGTATTTATTAGGGGTAATTCGATCGTTAAGTAAATGCGCCTGTGCCTCCATATTCCATGGTTTATCATTTAAAACAACCATGGCTTCATCTTTCTTAAACAAAGCAAAAGGATCTATTTCTTGAAAGGCTAAGGGAATATACCCCTTGGGCATCAGTTCTTTATAAATAATATCTACACCTAATAAAGTTGAAAGACTACCTAAGCTAGATTTAGCAACAAAACTTCTTCTCTTCAAAACTTATATAATTTGAGATAAAGTTAAGTTTTTTGAAAAAATAAAAGCTCTTATTTAGACTTCAATTGTTTTACCTTTTTTAGCACTTTTAAAAACATATGTGTAAAGCCACATTAAGGTAAACGAAGGTATAATATCAAATCCTGGAATAATTTCTTCTATAAAAGTAAAAACACCGGCCGCTTGCCCAACTTTGCCTTTGTACATTCTGGTCATTAAATAACCGGAGAGCGGCGCCCAAACAATATCAGAAAATTCGCCTACAAACGGTATTGCGAATGAAAGCATTCCTATACCATCAAAAAGCAACCCCATAAAAAGTTGCTTATATTTTTTATCTTTTAAAATTGACATACTTAAAAATTAGTTATTCTTTTTAAGGAATACAACAAAGATGCCAAATTTTAGAGACAAATTTTTAAAAAAATATGCTATTTACGAAAGTTTTGCACTGATCAGTTTAAGAAATTCATTTCGTGTTTCAATTTTCTCGAACTGCCCTCTAAAACCAGAAGTTGTAGTAACAGAGTTTTGTTTTTGAACACCGCGCATCATCATACACATATGCGAAGCTTCAATAACCACAGCAACCCCTTTTGGTTTTAAAGTATTATTAATACATTCCAAAATATCATGAGTTAAACGTTCCTGAACTTGTAGCCTTCTTGCAAAAACATCAACTACACGAGGAATTTTACTTAAACCAACTATATGTCCATTAGGAATATATGCTATATGAGCTTTTCCAAAAAATGGTAACATATGGTGCTCACACAAAGAATATAATTCAATATCTTTTATGATAACCATATCATCATAATCTTCTTTGAACATAGCGCCTTTTAAAATTTCAACTGCATCTTGTTGATAGCCCTGGGTTAAAAATAACATAGCTTTAGCTGCACGTTCTGGTGTCTTAACTAATCCCTCTCTACTAACATCTTCACCAATCTCATCTATAATTGAAGAATACCTACTTTTTACTTCATCGGTAATTTCAAGATTGTACTCTTCTAAACTTCTATATGGGGACATATTTATTGTTTTATGTTTAATATATTTAAAATTATCTTGAACAAAATTAATGCATTCTTTTATCAACTGCATTAAAATTATCTGAAAATTAAGAAATTCAAAAATATTCATTTTCAAATTCATTTCATTTTAAGTTCAAATAATTAAACTAATATTGGGCATACTATTTAAAACATGCTCCTTTTTGATTAATTTTGAAAATGACCTTACAATTAAATAATACCAGTTTCTCTTATGATTAAAGCTTCTAATATTCACAAATACTACGGTAAGTTAGAAGTTTTAAAAGGGGTTAACTTACATATTAAAAAGGGAGAAATTGTTTCTATAGTAGGCGCATCAGGAGCTGGTAAAACTACACTTTTGCAAATACTGGGTACTTTAGATATTCAATCTAACAGAACAGATAGCACGCTTTTAATAAATAGTATTGATACAACGAATCTTAATGATAAAGATTTAGCAAAATTTAGAAACGAGCATATTGGTTTTATTTTTCAATTTCATCAATTATTACCAGAATTTACTGCTTTAGAAAATGTTTGTTTACCCGCATTCATTAAGAAAACATCAAGGTCTAACGCAGAAACTAGAGCAAAAGAGCTTTTAGATTTCTTAGGTTTATCTCATAGATATCAGCACAAACCATCTGAGCTTTCCGGAGGAGAACAGCAACGCGTTGCCGTGGCAAGAGCTCTAATTAATAACCCTTCCATTATTTTTGCTGATGAACCAAGCGGCAATCTAGATTCCGAAAGCGCCGATAATCTTCATAAACTTTTCTTTGAACTTAGAGAAAAATTTGGCCAAACATTTGTGATAGTAACTCATAACGAAGAACTAGCTGAAATGGCCGACCGTAAACTTACCATGGTCGACGGTAAAATTGTTGATAAGACCATACTAGAAGCTTCTCTATAATCAATATGTTACAGAAACTTATAAATTTCGCTAAACATCCGGTTTACATTCCAGATGAAAATATAACTCTTGCCTATCGGTTTAGGGTATTATTTAAATTACTGGTTATAGCCTTAAGTTCAAGTATTTTATTATTAATAATCGCTAGTATTATTCAGAGCATATTTTCTATTGAATTAGGCAAACATGCAATGGATGATTTATTCGAAAACAATTCGTTGATTGCAATTTTTAGTTTGGCCGTTTTAGCTGCACCTTTTTTTGAGGAATTATTATTCAGAGGCCCGTTGGTATTTTTTAAAAACTCTAAATTTTTCACATCAGCTTTTTATATACTGACGATTATTTTCGGGTTTATTCATATCAGTAATTTTGAACTATCAACTGAAGTTTGGCTTCTTTCGCCCTTATTGGTTGCACCGCAAATAAGCGTAGGTTTTTTATTGGGTTTTATACGAGTTAAATTTGGACTACTATGGTCTATGTTAATGCATGCGTGTTATAATATGATTCTAGTAGGTCCTTTATTAGTAATGAAGTTTTTAGAAATCCCATTAGAATGACAAAAAGTGAATTGAGGTTATTTTTAGAAGAAAAGGTTATTCAATATAATAACCCACAGTTTTTAGAAACAGACCCAATACAAATACCCCATCTTTTCACTACTAAAGAAGACATTGAAATAAGCGCATTTTTAACTGCTACCATAGCTTGGGGGAATAGAAAAAGTATCATCAATAATTCACATAAATTAATGCACTTGATGGGGCAAAGTCCACATGATTTTGTTCTTAACCACACTATTAACGATCTCGAAAATTTGGCAGGATTCGTTCATAGAACCTTCAATGACATCGACCTTACCTATTTTATTCTGAGCCTTAAAAACATTTACTTAAACCATAATGGGTTAGAAGGTATTTTTACTACGCATCAAGAAAAAGATAGCTTACAGCCCACAATATCAAAATTCAAGAAAATATTTTTTGAATTGCCGTATGAACAACGAACAACAAAACATGTATCTGACCCATTGAAGGGCTCCGCTGCAAAAAGAATAAATATGTTTTTACGGTGGATGGTAAGAGATAGTTCTACGAATGTAGATTTTGGGTTATGGAAAAATATAAGTCCCGCAATACTGTCTTGCCCATTAGATGTACATTCTGGCAATGTGGCTCGCAAACTTAGATTATTAAAGAGAAAGCAGAATGATTCAAAAGCTTTGGCAGAATTAGACTATAATCTACGAAAACTAGACCCATTGGATCCCGTTAAATATGATTTTGCATTATTTGGATTAGGAGTTTTTGAAAAATTCTAGAAAGGGTTTTTATAAAATTATTGAATGCAATAAAACCTTTTAGAGCAAACGTAAAAGTTAGAAAATGAATTTGTTAAAATGAAGATTAAACCATATCTGAAAGTTATAATTATTTAAACTTATCATTTTTAACCTTTTTACACATTTTAAATAATAGGATTCTTCTTATTTTCGTTACTCAACAGAACCTTAAACTACCATGAAAAAAATTTTACAACTTACAATTTGCTTGGTAACCACCATTACCATAGCACAATCCAGAACATTACCCATTGATACAGTTATTACAACGCAGCATAATGCTACAATTAATGGAGCCACTTTTTCTTATACGGCACAAACGGGAACACAACCAGTTTGGGATGAGAATGCAAAGCCTATTGCCTCTTTACATTATACGTATTATACAAGAAATAATATAAAAGACCGTGCCGCAAGACCACTTTTAATTTCTTTTAACGGCGGGCCTGGATCTGGCTCTGTTTGGATGCACCTTGCCTATACTGGACCTAGAGTATTAAAGATTGATGAGGAAGGATATCCTGTACAACCCTATGGTGTAAACGAAAATCCTTTTTCAGTTTTAGATATTGCTGACATTGTTTATGTAAATCCTGCAAATACAGGCTATTCCAGAACTATTCCTGAATCTGGAGATGAAGTAGATCGTAAAAAATTCTTTGGAATCAATGCCGATATTGCATATTTAGCAGAATGGTTAAATACCTTTGTAACAAGAAACAATCGGTGGAGTTCACCAAAATATTTAATTGGTGAAAGTTATGGTGGTCCAAGAGTTATGGGGCTGTCCTTAGAACTTCAGAATAAGCAATGGATGTATTTAAATGGTGTAATTTTAGTATCGCCGGCCGATTATAAAATTATACGAAACGAAGGGCCCGTAGCCGAGGCTATCAATCTTCCTTATTATACTGCTGCAGCATGGCATCATAAAGCATTACCAGCAGAATTACAAGGGAAAGACCTTTTGGATATCCTCCCCGAATCCGAAGATTATACCATTAACACCTTGATTCCTGCATTGGCCAAAGGAGGGTTTATATCCAGTCAAGAAAAAGCTTCCATTGCTCAAAAGATGTCTTATTACTCTGGTTTGGAAACGAAAGACATCATTGATCAGAACCTTTCAGTGCCAGCGTCATTTTTTTGGAAGAATTTATTGAAAGATAAGGGCGGATATACTGTAGGGAGGTTAGATTCAAGATATATGGGCATTGACAAACAACTTTTAGGCATGCGTCCCGATTATAATTCTGAGCTGACCTCGTGGTTACATAGTTTTACCCCAGCAATAAACTATTACTTGCAAGAAGAACTTAAATTTAAGACCGATGTAAAATATAATATGTTTGGTCCAGTACATCCTTGGGATAACTCTGACGAGAATACTCGCGAAGATCTTCGCCAGGCTATGGCTCAAAATCCGTATTTAAATGTTTTGGTACAATCTGGTTATTATGATGGGGCTACCACCTATTTTAATGCTAAATATTTAATGTGGCAAGTAGATCCGAGTGGTAGAATGAAAGATAGATTTAGCTTTAAAGGCTACCGTTCTGGTCATATGATGTATTTAAGAAGAGAAGACTTAAAAACAGCAAATGATGATATTCGCGATTTTATAAAAACAACATTCAACGCTGGTAAGAGCGCTAAATATTAGAAGGTAATATTATTTATAAAGTACCGAATCAGACATTCCTAATAAAGACAATGAATTAATTTCAACTGTTTTTATTGGGAATGTTCTATTTAAATCAAGGTTTGCTGATTCCGTAGCCGCTTTAAAAATCTTATCTCTTTTACGTTGCTTTCTTTTTTCAAAAATATCAATAGTAACTCCTACGGTAGCTCCACCAAGAACAGTGGCTAATAAATCGGAATTATCCCAGCCGCCATATTGATTTTGGTCAATACTTTCTTTTGCAAGACCAATAAGTAAACTGCCGCCTACAGCCCCAATGAATGTCCAAGTTCTATCTCCATCAGAAATTTGATTGGCAACACCTGCACCAACTAATCCATAAAGGTTTCCTCCTAAAAAATGTAGCGCCTTATCTTTTTCTAATTGGCTATACACATCATGAATACAAAGTAAAAGAAAGAATAGAATACCTAATTTTCTCATAAGGATCAAAGATAAAAATTCTATGAGAGGGAAACGATTAAAAATAGTTACTATTAGTATACTAAATTCTTAAAAGATATATTTTATAGTATCTTAGAATTTTTATAAAAATATGGAAATAAAGAACTTTTTAAAAAGCTTGTCTATAATGCATATTTTCTTACTTGCAGGATTAAGCTTGTTTACAATTTGGGTTATATTTCAAATAAATAGTTTTAGCACCAGCACAACTGGTGAAGGAGTGTACTTATATTTAATTCCAATATTTGCTTTGCTGGGGTATTTCGGTAGTCAAATCGTTTTCAAAAAAATGACTTCAAAAATAGCTATTGACCTACAACTTGAAGAAAAATTAAAAAAATATCAATCTGCGTTACACCTTAAGTATGCTTTAATTGAAATTCCTTCATTTTTAGGTTTGTTTACTTATTATAATTCTGGTAATGCCCTTCCTCTAGTTATATCAATTTGCCTATTGGCCTATTTAGCAGTACAAAGACCAAATAAGGAAAATATAATAAATAGTATCCCTTTAACTGCCGACGAAAAATCTCAAATACAAAAAGCTTTAACTCGCAACAAATGAAAAGATTCAATAATTTAACTTTTGCATGTATGCTAACTTTTTTAGGATTAACAGCTTCTTATGCTCAAGATTGGGCAGACTTAAATCGTTTTAAAGAAGAAAATTCAAAAATCCCATCAGCAATTGAAAATGAAGACCGCATTGTTTTTATGGGCAATTCAATTACAATAGGTTGGTTAAATAATAGGCCCGAGTTTTTTGAGGGTAAGCCATATATTAATAGAGGTATTAGTGGACAGACTACACCACAAATGTTAGTTCGTTTTAGACAAGATGTAATCAATTTAAATCCAAAAGTAGTAGTTCTACTAGCTGGCACAAATGATATTGCCGGAAACACAGGACCTTCAACAATAGATATGATTATGGACAACATTAAAGGTATGTCAGAAATGGCGCAGGCAAATGATATAAAAATTATTTTATCATCGACTTTGCCAGCGTACGATTATCCTTGGAAACCTGGATTAGAACCATCTGGTAAAATTATTGAATTAAACAAATTAATTAAGGAATACGCAGCTTTAAACAATCACATATATTTAGATTATTTTTCAGCTATGGTTAATGACCGCAACGGGTTACCTAAAAAATATGCAGAAGATGAAGTTCACCCAACTATTGAAGGTTATAAAGTAATGGAGCCTTTGGTAGAGGCTGCCATAAAAGAAGCGTTAAAAAATTAAAATCTAAATACTTGGCAATACCTATAATTAAA
Source organism: Maribacter hydrothermalis (assembly GCF_001913155.1). GTDB lineage: Bacteria > Bacteroidota > Bacteroidia > Flavobacteriales > Flavobacteriaceae > Maribacter > Maribacter hydrothermalis. The sequence goes on along the minus strand of NZ_CP018760.1, from coordinate 3,885,658 downwards.
TATGAAAACTATACTCATTGTTCTATGCTCTTTACTATCGGTATCTTGTACTACAAAAAGCAATTATGAAACTGATAAAAAGGAAATTTTAAATATCCTTGATCAACAGCAAATTGATTGGAACAATAATGATTTAGAAGGCTTCATGCAAGGATATTGGAAATCAGACTCCTTGCACTTTTACAGTGGAGCACAGTTAAAATCTGGTTGGCAAACCACATTGGACAGTTACCGAAAAGGATATCCAGATAAATCCTATTCTGGCAAATTAAAATTTAAGATCGCTAAAATATCCGCTATTAACAATGACGCTTATTATGTAATGGGGGAATATCATTTAACTAGGAAAGTTGGTGATGCGAACGGGACATTTATGATAGTATTTAAGAGAATTGATGGCGAATGGAAGATCATTACCGATTCTTCTTGTTAACAATCGTTAATTTTAAAGATTTGATTATTTTTGAGAAATTTTGATTAAAATAAAAATGAAAAAAATACTTATTCTATTGGTTACACTGGCCTTAGCTTGTAACTCATCACAAAAAACAGTTAAAGAATCCACAGCGGATGCTACTGCTGAAGTTTCTGAAGTCATTTATGGCGAGTCTATAACTGAAAGTGAATTAAAAGAACACCTATATACCTATGCATCAGACGAGTTTGAGGGTAGAGAAACCGGAGAGCCAGGACAAAAAAAAGCTATTGCCTATTTAAAAGCAGAATACGAAAAACTAAATATCCCGGCGGCTAAGGCAGACGGGAATTATTTTCAAGAAGTACCATTAGAAATCAGCAAGTTACCTATTGGAAAGCTAGTTGTAAATAATAAAGATTTTGGTATTGGAGAGCATGTTCTTACTTTTTCAGCGGCTAATATCTCTACAGATGAAATTGTTTATGTTGGCTATGGAATTGAAGATGATTCGTATTCTAATTATACTGACATAGATGTAAACGGCAAAATAATTCTTTTAAAATCTGGAGAGCCAAAAAATACCGATGGCAGTTATAAAATATCAGGAACCGCAGAACCTTCCATTTGGAGTAACATGTCCGAATCACTTTCTAAAAGAATACAAATTGCTTCTGACAAAGGGGCTAAAGGTGTATTATATTATGACTTAGAAAATTTTGATAGATTTAAACGAAGATTTGAATCCATGAAAAGTAATGATAGTGGCAGAATGCAGGTAGTGGATTCCAGCGCCCCAGAGTTTTATAGCTTGTTTATCGATGACATATTAGCAAAGGAGCTTTTTGCAAGTATAGAAACCGATGAAACATCAAAAGATATATCTACAAATCTGCAGTTAAACTTTGAAAGCTCTAATAATAAAATTGCCTCGGAAAATGTTGCTGCAATTATTAAGGGTACGGAAAAGCCTAATGAATATTTAGTAATATCATCGCATTTAGATCACATTGGTATTTCACCAAATGGTGACATTAATAACGGTGCCGATGATGATGGATCTGGCACTGTTGCACTACTTGAAATTGCTGAAGCATTTAAACTTGCGGCCGATGCAGGAAATGGACCAAAAAGATCCATAGTATTTTTACATGTAACTGGCGAGGAAAAAGGCCTTTTAGGTTCTCAATATTATACGGATATGGATCCTATAGTTCCTTTAGCAAATACCGTGGCAAATTTAAATATTGACATGATTGGTAGAATTGACCCAAATCGTGAAGGCGAACGTAATTACATATACCTAATAGGTTCAGATAAGTTAAGTATTGAACTTCATAACCTTTCCGAAGAGGTAAATAAGAAATATTCAAATATTGAATTAGATTACACCTATAATGATGAAAATGACCCAAACCGTTTTTATTACCGAAGTGATCATTACAATTTCGCAAAAAATAATATTCCAATAATATTCTATTTCAACGGAACTCATGATGACTATCATAAACATACTGATACTCCAGACAAAATTAATTATGACCTTTTAGAAAACAGATCTAGATTAATTTTCTATACCGCATGGGAAATAGCTAATAGAGCAAATAGAATTACAGTAGATAAACCAACAGAATAGAATAACTATAAGTATTTTAAAAGCCTGTTAATCATTTAGATTAACAGGCTTTTATTATTTACTTAAGGCTTAACATGTATGAAAACAAAGTAGCTTAAACAAAAAAGTCTTGGAATACATCCAAGACCTTTTATTTGCTTTAGGGTGGAAGACCGGGTTCGAACCGGCGACCCTCGGTACCACAAACCGATGCTCTAACCAGCTGAGCTACAACCACCATTTGTAAGCGAGTGCAAATGTAAATTTTTTAAACAATTCTCACAAGTAATAATTTAATATTTGAAGAAAAAATTATTTGCTAAAGCTGTTTAATTTAGTCCTATTTCAAATGTTTAGCATAAAAAATACCAACTAGTTGCCTATTAAACACTTAAAGAATTCAGAAAAAAAATTGTGAATTATCGACTTAATTTTTATAAATGCTACTAAACGAGAAAAGTCGTTAATAAAGTAATTAGAAAACAATGCAGTAATACTAGGCGAATACCAGAAAGCCTACTTCTTTTACTAATAATTAAGACAAGCTTTAAGTCATCGTTTAAACAGTGCTATAAACTCATTTAATGAATTTCTAAAAGTTCATAATACCGAATTTAAAAGTTAATCTTTTGATATTGAAAAGAATATAAATTAGGTTATGATTCGTTTTCATTTCGTTAATAAATCATGAAAATATATTTATTTTATCGATGAACTACCGTTTTACATCGTTAAAACACACAATATATGGCATTTCACAACAATTATTACCTATAGCTAATGTTCTAATCTAAATTTAGCTTATCATAATCAGGATTTATTCATGAATTTTCATTTTACAAGAACAATTTTATCGAACAACCATGTAAAAGGTTGTCTTCTTGTCATTGTAATAATGAGTATATCATTTAGTTCACTATCCGCGCAAGTATCTAGAAGGGATAGCCTTTTAAATCTTGTGAAACAAAAAAAACTTTCTCCAAACTTATCTCTAAAAGACACTCTTTTTATTCATAACTTAATTGAACTGGCCAGTGAATATAGATACCACCATTTAGATAGTTTATACACATTAAGTCAAGAAAGTCTTAAAATCAGTAAAAAAGGTGCATATATAAATGGCGAAATTGGGTCATATTTAAATATTGGTGGATACTATTCTAATAAAGGTAAAATTGATCAAGCAATATCATATTATAAAAAAGCTTACAACCTTGCCGCGGAGCATGAAAGGATGCATTTAAAAGTAAGTTCCTTAAACGATCTTGCAAAAGAATATGGCTACAAAGGAGACTATGCGCTTTCATTAAAAAAATATCTAGAAGCTATTGAAATATCAAAAGAGTTAAATTACAAAACTATGCTCTCTATTATAAATGATAATATAGCTCATTTATACTTGGACCAAAAAGATTATGAGCATGCAATGGTATTTTTAAAAAGGTCAAAAGACATTAATGAAGAGATTAATGATCCCATTTTTACTGCAGAGACAATAAGCAACATAGCCTCCACCTATGCTGAAATGAATGAATTAGAGTATGCCATGTTTCATATAAACAGTAGTATCGCCATATTCGAAAAAGAAAAAATACTTGATTGGCTAGCGTACTGTTATGAAATAAAAGGTAAAGTCTATTTAAAAAAAGGAAAAAATACTTGGGCACTATACTGGTATAAACAAAGTGAATTGCTACATCAAGAAATTGAAGATGATAGAGGCAAAATTGATTTACTTAACGGCATGACGGAAGCTTACTTAAATTTAAATAAAGATAGTATTGCAGAGATATATGCGTTAAATGCTTTTAACCTGTCAAAAAAAATAGGGCTAAGATCAGGACTAAAAGAGTGTTCTTATCAATTATTTAAAATTCAAAAAAACAAAAAGGATTATGAAAAGTCTTTGTGGTACCATGAAATATATCAGGTAACGTCGGAATCTTTAGCAAAAGCTGGAAATAAAAAAGCATTAAACTTGCTAAAAACAGAAATGGAATATGACCAACAAAAACAACAATTAATACTAGAAAACGAAAAAGCCTTAGCAAAACAAAAAGTATATATCTACATATTTTTAATCATTCTTATAATTTTTTCGATCATAGTCATAATCATTTATAGAAATGAAAAAGCGCAAAAGAAATTAAATTTAGAATTACGATCCAAGAAAACAGCTTTAGAGGAAAAGCAGACATATCTTAACGAACTAAATCAGACAAAAAATAAATTATTTTCCATAATTGGTCACGATTTAAGAGGTCCAATCGGCGCGTTTCAAGGTCTTTTAAAATTATTTAAAGAGGGCGAAATGACTAAGGAGGAATTCCTGAATTTTGTTCCTAAGCTAAAAGTAGATATTGATACCATATCTTTTACCTTAAATAATTTACTTTCTTGGGGTCAAACTCAAATGAATGGATCTACAACCAGACCATCAATAGTTCAAATTAATAGCATAGTAAATGAAAACATTGCACTTTTATCCGAAATTGCTGAATCGAAATCTATACATTTAATCAACAAAATAGAATCTAATTGTCAAGCCTGGTCAGACCCAAATCAAATAGATATAATAGTACGAAATTTACTAAGCAATGCTTTAAAATTTACTCCGAATCATGGAGAAATTATAATTGGCGCTATCCAAAAACTTAAAACCTGTGAAATATATATAAAGGATAATGGTCTAGGGATGAGCGAAGAAACGATTAGTAAAATTTTCCAAAAAGATTCTACCCACACTACTTATGGCACCAATGATGAAAAAGGTACGGGATTAGGGCTCTCCTTATGTAAAGAAATGGTAGAAAAAAATAATGGACAAATATGGGTACATAGCGCCTTAGGAAAAGGTTCTAGTTTCTATTTTACAGTACCTAGGATTATAGAATCCCTTAAAAAATCTGCCTAAATTAAGTGGTCAAGGGAATCTACCGCCACCATTCGTTCTACTGTAAAACCTTCGGCATAATCAACACCCACCAATCTACCTAAATCTTTAGCTCTGTAGTGTACGCTTTCAATAAATGTTTTGCTACTAATTGGTGTTTCTGGCTCATTACTATTTGGGTCATGAAATTGTGAACTATACGCTAAAATCGCATCAGTCTTTGGCTCAATATAATCACTGATATCGACCACAAAATCTGGAGTAATGTTCTTCCATTGTATAAAGTGGTACACTAATTTTGGTCTCCATTCTAGCTGGCTCTCCTCTCCTATTTTCGTCCCTATTCGTCTTAAACCACTTAAAAAGCAAGCATCACTAACCAACTTACTACCTTTGGCATGATCAATATGCCTATCATCGATAGCGTTACATAGAACAATATTAGGTTGATACTTACGAATCATTTTAATAATTTCTAATTGATGCGTCTCATCATTGGTAAAAAAACCATCTCTAAACCTTAAATTTTCTCGTACTGATACCCCTAATATTTTTGCTGCTTCAGCAGATTCTTGATCTCTAATTTCTGCAGAACCTCTAGTTCCTAATTCACCCCGGGTCAAATCAACTATTCCAACTTTTTTTCCTAGGGAAATTTCTTTGGCAATAGTACCACCCGCACCAAGTTCAGCATCATCTGGGTGTGCACCAAAAACTAAAATATCTAATTTCATTATAATTATATTATTTAAGGATACGCAACTAACCTATTGTTTAATTGCATTGATAGCTTGTAAAATATCTTCTTTTAGGTCTTCAACTTCTTCAATTCCTACAGAAAAACGAATTAATCCATCCGCAATACCTTGCTCAGCACGAACTTCTGGACTCATTAATGCATGCGAAGTTTTTGTAGGGGATAACACTGTGCTTTCTACCCCTGCCAAACTCATGGATGGTTTTATAAGTTTTAAAGCTTTCTGGAATTTTGAAGCATCTAATTTTGAATTTAATTCAAAAGATAGCATACCACCAAAACCTTTCATTTGTTTCTTTGCAATTTTATGGTCCTCATGACTTGGCAAGCCGGGATAATATACCTTTTCTATATCACTGTTATTAGTAAGAAAATTAGCCATTTCCATAGCATTTTCATTTTGGGCTCTTACCCGTATACCCATAGTTTTCATACTACGTTCTAAAAGCCAAACCGTATAATCACTTAAGTTCCCCCCTAAGTTTTTTGCTAATTGAAAAATTCGGTTCATGTTCTCTTCAGAAGAAGCAACAGCACCTGCAGATATATCAGAATGTCCACCCATATATTTTGTTGCGCTATGTATAACAACATCAATTCCAAAATCAATAGGATTTTGGTTTACAGGACTTGCAAAAGTATTATCGATCATAGTAAGTATACTATGCTTTTTTGCAATGGCAACAACCGCTTCTAGATCCGTAATTGTCAATAAGGGATTAGAGGGCGTTTCTATATAAATAACCTTTGTATTCTCTTGTATTTGAGATTCAAAATCCGCTGCTTTCCATCCATTTGTAAAAGAATATTCAATACCATATTTAGTAAACTCTTCGTTAACTAAATTATATGTACCTCCATATAAAGTTTGTTGTAATACAATATGGTCTCCAGCTTTTAAGAATGCCATTAAAGCTGTACTTACTGCTGCCATACCACTGCTAAATATAAGTGCAGCTTCAGTATGTTCTAAGGCTGCAATTTTTTTACATAACCCTATTTGATTAGGGGTATTAAAATATCTAGGGTAGCGTTTTACATTCACCTCTTCATAAGCATAAGACGTACTCATATATAAGGGAGAAATGGCACCACGGTGTTGTTTATCTTCTAATTCACCTACGTGTGTACAAATGGTATTCAAGCCTTTTTTATTAGAATTCATGTGCAAAAATTATAAGGAATAAAGGTAAGGAAATAGTACTTAAACAATGTGTTTTCATTTTTAGTTCATAGTTTTACAATAAAACAATAATTTAAAATAGTATTTTAGGAAATAATCAAGGTTCAAATACTCTGCCGCCAACCTGCCTGACTCTAAGGCTTGCGTCGAATTTAATGTTGAATCTCGTTTTAATTCCTCGCTGGCTTGCCCCGAGGTAGTTTGCCAAATTAACCATTTCATTTTTATTTAATTATATGAAAAAAATAACTTACATCATATTTATCCTTGCCGCACTTGTGGCGTGCAAAAATCAAAAATCGGTAGCTAAAGGGTATCAAGGTCAAGGTAAAAGTGTCATTGTTTCCACTTTATCTAAACCTGTACAAAAACAATGGAAAGGTATTTGGACATTTGACAATGAAGAAGTCTTCTTTAGCAATGATTTTGAAAGCGGAAGGTTAAACGGCATCACATATGATGGCAATGATCACTACACTGCACTTATTACTGCAGAAAACACGCCAGTAAATGTTAGCCCATGGTATGCTTTTAAAGTTTGGTCGAAAACACCGAGAACTATAACTATAAAAATGACCTACCAAGATTCCCGCAGCAGATACTATCCAAAAATCAGTACCGATGGTGAAAATTTTGTTGCCTTAGACAGCAGTAATTATAAACCTATAAATGAAGGCACCGGTACTTTTGGAATTAAGGCAACCCCAGAATTTGTTGAAATAATTGTTACTACAAGTCAAGAACCCACTTATATCACAGCACAAGAACTATATGGCTCAACTAGAGTTAAAAAGTGGGTTGACTCATTAACCAACAAACCATTTATTTCCACTTATGAAATAGGAAAAAGCAAAGAAAACAGAGCTATGAACTTAATGGAAATTAGCAATGGTGATCACAAAAAAGCTGTTATGGTTATTTCTAGACAACATCCACCAGAAGTAACGGGGTTTCTTGCCATGAAGTCATTTATTGAAACACTAAGTGGAGACTCGCCAAAGGCTCAGAAATTTAGGGACAATTATGATGTATTCGTAGTGCCATTAATGAATCCTGATGGAGTTGATAATGGCAACTGGCGACATAATATGGGCGGAATAGATTTGAACAGAGATTGGCAAGATTTCAATCAACCAGAAACGAGAAGTGTTAGAGACTTTCTTGTAAAAAAAGAATCTGAAGGTTATGAGTTTGTCTTTGGTGCAGATTTCCATTCTACTTGGGATGATATCTATTACCCTATAGACAGTACAATCACTGGGCAAAAAGGAAAAATTGTTTTTGATTGGATTGATAGTATTACCAAACGTTTACCACAAAAACATACCAACGTAAACCCGTCTACAGATATAAAACCAACCATGGTGTCACGTAATTACTTTTACGTAAATCATAATATGCCCGCTATTGTTTTTGAATTAGGGGACAATACCCCAAGAGATTTTTTGAAAGAAAAAGGCAAGGTAGCCGCAGAAGAATTAATGAACTTGCTTGACAGTCAAAACTAAAGACTTACAAACCATTTAAAATTGTAAAAGCCTCATGAAAATCCCATGAGGCTTTTTAATACTATATTTTTTTATTTGCTATAATTAACTTTGTACCTCAAATAGCTAATACCACCTAATACGAATACTCCAGCTATTAAATAATATATAAAAACTGGTGTAATCACTTGTGCACCACTAGCATAACTATGTAAGCCAACTAGGTAAAAGTTAACTCCGAAATATGTCATCATAATACTGCCAAAGGCAACAACACTCATAAAGTTAAATGTCCATTTGCCTCTTAATCCCGGTACTAATCTGGTGTGTATAACAAATGCGTAAATCATAATAGAAACCAAAGCCCATGTTTCTTTTGGGTCCCAGCCCCAGTAACGACCCCAACTTTCATTTGCCCATTGTCCTCCTAAAAAGTTGCCAATGGTTAACATTACAAGACCAGTAGTTAAAGCCAATTCATTTATAATGGTCAATTCTTTTATATTTATTGCCATACGCTCCTTGTTCTTCTTTGTCGTCAAAATCATTAAAATTAATGAAACTAACCCCAAAATCATACCCACTGTTAAAGGACCATAACTACCTACAATTACGGCAACGTGTATCATTAACCAATAACTATCTAGTACAGGCTGTAGGTTAGCGATAGATGGATCAATCCAGCTTTGATGTGCAATCCATAATAGCATGGAAGTTACAAAGGCCGATGCTGCAAACGTCATGTCACTCTTACGTCCTAAAGCCCAACCAATACCCATGGTAGCCCAAGCTACGTATAGGATACTTTCGTAAGCATCACTCCAAGGAGCATGACCAGAAATGTACCAGCGTAAAACTAAGCCGGCTGTATGCCAAAGAAAAAGTAATATAATTGTTCCTTTAAAGAAGAAAATAGCAATTCTCCAAATAGAACGGTCTTTAAAAATTTGAAAAACGAGGGTAAAGAACATTAATAGACCTACAAGGGCGTAATACTGATATAATCTATTGAAAATGTTCAACTTATTATAGATTACCTCTGTTTCTATTTTTTGTTTCGACGGTAAAACTTCACTACCATGATTTAGCTGATTCTGTTGAAAGGCAGCTAATAACTTATCCGCAGACGAATAATCACCTTCCTGCTGGGCTTTACCTAAAGTCATTAGGTAATACGGCATCGCATTTTTTACGAAGTTAGAATAGAGCGAATCCCTAATTTCATACTGTCCTCCCCTATATTCTACAGCAGAAATCCATTTGTTGTTTTCATCGTCCAATAATGGAAATATCTTAACTATATCTTGCCCTAACGCTTGGTTTAAAAGGCTTAATCTAATATTGGCGTCTTTAAAGTCTTGTTGAAATTTATTTGGGTTATTAGTTGCTGTCGCCTCCCGTAAAAACGGTTCTAATTTATATTGTCCTTTTTTATCAAAGAAATCTGTAGCTTTCACATATTCCTGTCCAGACGGAATTCCTATTATTTTTCTAATACTATCGTTCTGGGATTTCTTATCTAAAGCAATAAACTCTGTGTTATACCATATCGCAGGGTTCATCATCATAGAAAGCAAAATCTGATCAGATGTATAACCTAAATACGTATCCTTTAAACTTAATTTACGAAGAAGTTCTGATGAAAAGGTGTTGATAGGCTTCATTCGTCCACCATCATCTTGTATAACCAGTTTACCAAATTTATCGGCATGGTCTTTACTTACCATACTGGCTTCAACCAAAGAATCAATTTGTTTTTTGCTAGGGGCTTGTTGATGCCCTTCTTCTGGTGTATGTGGCTCTTGTGCAAAAGAAGAAAATGAGAATGCCATTAAAACAGCTATTACTCCAAACATTTTTTTCTTTTTAATCTTTAGCTTATCCAAAGAATCTGCTAAATCCTTAAAACGAGTTTTCCCAAAGAACATTATCCCCATTAGACCAATATATAAAAGAAAATAACCAATGTAAGTAATCCAAGTACCCCAGAAGTCGTGATTTACAGATAATGTTGTTCCTTTTTCATCAGGATCAAAGCCCGATTGAAAAAAGCGATAACCTTTATGGTCCAGTACATGGTTCATAAAAATATCGTAATCAAAAGGGCGCTCATCTTCAATAGTTACTCTACTCATAAACGAAGCATATCCTTTCTCTGTACCAGGGTATTTTTCTGCGATAAAGTCGTTCAACTTAATTCCAAAAGGTAGTTCATATACTTTGGAGCCATATCGAATAGAAAAATTGAGTCCGCCAACATTTACTTTTTCACTAAAATCAGAAGGTCCTTTACTACCTAACAATTTAATCTGCTTGGTTTCTCCTTTAACAGAAACATCAAAAACAATGGCATCTTGATCCATATTAGTTTTCTCGGCTTCAGGAATTTCAACAATTCCATACGAACCTTGCGTAATAGAATCTGGAATTACAAATTGCATACCTGCAGTGTTATAAAGGGAACGAAGCTGTAACGGCTGTAGACTATCTTTTACCAATAACCCTTGAAATTGGTCTGCCATTCGCATAAAATCACCTTCAAAAGGCGTATGAATTTGGTAAACAGAATCTGTCGTCATAATATTAATGGCACCATCTGTTTTATTGTTCAAGGCAAAAAGTACATTGTGTATACTAGCAACTTTGCCATCTTCTAAATAATGATCATGACGTCCCCCATCACCGGCTTCTACAATCTTAAGAAATTTATTTCCGTTAGGATCTGGCAATAAACCTTGTTTGGCTCCTTTTATAAATTCAACAAAAGACACTTCAAAATCCTCCCCCTTAAAATCCGCTTTCCATGGCAGGTTAGATTTTATGGCTTCTGGAGTAACTATAAGGTCATCTTCCAATACTTTTCTTCTTGCCTCCCCGTTAATTTCACCATCTACATATACCGTTAAAAAAGTTTTATCCGAATAAAAAACGTTTTCCGTTTTACCTTCGCGAATTGGCATCATACCTTCAAAACTGATATATCGAGTAACAAAAGCGCCAATAATAATTAACACCCAAGATAAATGCAGCAACAATACAGGCCATTTTTCTAAACGGAGTAATCGATATCTAGATATATTACCAAAAAAGTTAATAACAAAAAACACCATGATGGCTTCGAACCACCAAGCATTATAAATCCAGATTCGAGCTGTTTCCGTACTATACCAACTTTCAATGAAGGTACCGAATGCCATTGCTGTAGCAAAAACGATAAATAGTATGGACATTAAACGAGTAGAAAAGAATATTTTTTTTAACATTTCTGTCATGAAAGAAAGGCATTGATTTTCAAGATGCAAAAATAAGGTATTTCATCATTTACGAACCACTTTTATCGCTTTTAAACATCAATAAAACTGTTAATATTATTACAACGGCACTTCAATAAACTTTGTATTTTTGTGTCATGATATCAGTTGTTATAGTCGGTACGGGTAATGTTGCTCAAAATCTTTTTTATGCCCTAGATAAAACTAGTAATGTAGAAGTTAAGCAAATAGTTGGAAGAAATGAAAATCATTTCTCTTTTACCAAGGGAAAAGTACCGACAACTACCGACTATACCAAAATAGATAACGCAGATATTTATATTTTAGCCATAACAGATGATTCTATCGGTATAGTAGCCCAAAAAATAAAGCATATTAAAGGTATAATCGTACATACCTCTGGAGCAACATCTATAACTGCTTTAAGCGGCCATAAACAGCCAGGTATTTTCTACCCTTTGCAAACATTTACAAAAGGAAAAATTATATCATTTGCGGAAATACCTATTTGTATAGAAGCAAAAACCAGTGTTGATCTTAAGTTACTTAGAGAATTAGGAAACACATTAAGTAATACCGTAATAGCAATAGACTCCGACCAAAGAAAAAAAATTCATGTAGCCGCTGTATTTGTAAATAATTTTACCAATTACATGTATACAATAGGAAAGGAAATTTGCGAAGAAAATAATTTAGACTTTAAATTATTGCATCCTTTAATTAAAGAAACGGCAGCAAAATTGGAAGACTTAACGCCAATTGAGGCACAAACAGGTCCTGCAAAACGTAATGATCAAAAAACACTACACAACCATTTAAACCTAATAAAGAATAATCACCAAAGGGAATTATATACCCTTTTAAGCAATGCTATTAAAGAAAAACATGGAAAAGAGTTATAAAGAATTTTTAAAGGACATTACCACTTTTATTTTTGATGTTGATGGAGTATTTACAGACGGTAGTTTAATAATTACAACCGATGGCGAAATGTTAAGGACCATGAATGTTAAAGATGGCTATGCCGTTAAGGTAGCTCTTAATAAGGGATATAATGTTTGTATTATTACTGGAGGAACTAACGAAGGAGTTCGAAATAGGTTTAAAGCACTTGGAATAACCGATATTTATATGGGAGCACACCATAAAATCGATGCTTTAGAAGAGTATATGGATATTTACCATATTGATGCTGAAAACATTTTATATATGGGCGATGATATACCGGATGTACCACCAATGAAAGAAGTTGCTTTAGCTACTTGCCCACAAAATGCTGTTGCTGAAGTAAAAAATGTAAGTAATTATATATCACATATTAACGGTGGCCATGGTTGTGTACGTGATGTAATTGAACAAGTGTTAAAAGTACGTGGCGATTGGATGAGTCATTTTAGTGCTGCAAACGATTAAATATGCTTCATAAAAATCTAAAAGAATTCACTATCATTTTAGCTTCCGGTTCACCAAGAAGGCATCAGTTTTTTATGGAAATGGGACTGGACTTTGAAGTACGATTAAAATCTGTAAATGAAGAATACCCATCATATTTAAAAGGAGCTGAAATATCAGACTATTTGGCAAAATTAAAAGCAGAAGCATTTAAAGATGAGCTGAATAACAAGGATATACTTATAACTTCGGACACGGTGGTTTGGCATAAAAATGAATCTTTAGCAAAAGCTGCGAACGCCATTGAAGCGGAAGATATGTTAAGAAAATTATCGGGAAATTGGCACCAGGTAATAACTTCTGTCTGTTTTACAACCCCTAACCAACAAACAGTTCTAAACTCAATAACGAAAGTAAAATTCAAAGACTTAACCACTGAAGAAATTCAGTATTATATTAAGAATTTCAAACCTTTTGATAAAGCTGGTGCATATGGAATTCAAGAATGGATTGGCCTAATTGGCATAGAAGAAATAAATGGCTCTTATACTAACGTAGTTGGTTTGCCAACTACATTGGTTTATGAAACTTTAATTAATTTGGTACAATAAACTTATTTAAAAACTAATAAAATGGCAATTTTTAAAAGCTTAAAATCAAGTATAACTATTTGTGGCATTTTTACATTCGTAGCTATTTTTACAGCTTGTAAAAATAATACAGGAATTAAAAAGAATAAAATAGCCATAAATACCACAGACAAAGAACAGAAAGCGCCTAAAAAAAAGCTTTCAAAAAAGTTTAAGGACTATTGGTACAATGGTACAGCAGAGATTACCACTTATGAGCTGGAACAAGCCAGGTATGGTGAAATAAGAGAAGGTTCAGCAGTAATGATTTTTGTGACCGAACCCTTTTTATCAGGTTTACAAGTAAAATCAGATACGAAAGACAACGATAATATCTCTGTACTAAAACTAAATGCAACTAAAAATTATATAACAGGGATTTACCCCTACTCTATCATGACCAGTAGTTTTTACCCTGTTCATGATAATCAGCACGCCCTAAAACTTTCTTTTTCAGCTCAAGAATGGTGTGGGCATGTATATGCACAACTAAATAACAGAAACGATTTTGAGATGATGTCACATTCTTATTTTGAATCTGAGGCCGACCAAACGTTCAACCTAAATAAAACAAATCTTGAAGATGAAATTTGGAATAAACTTCGAATTAACCCAACAGATTTACCTATTGGAGAAATAAAAATGATTCCTTCGCTAGAGTTTATAAGGCTTACCCATAAAGAATTAAAAGCATATAACGCAAAGACTTCGCTTACCGAAATGGATGGGATAAAAACCTTCGAAATAACATATCCAGAATTGGAACGCACATTAAAAATAAATTTCCGAACAGAATTTCCGTATACGATTGAAAGCTGGACAGATACTTATAAAGATGGTTTTGGAGATAATGCTAAAATTTTAACTTCTACCGCCACAATAATTAACAGGATTACAACACCATATTGGTCGCAGAATTCGAATAAGGATATATCTTTGCGAGATAGTTTAGGGTTATAATCTTATGAAACAATTTATTACCAATCATTACAATGAGCTTATCTATAGTCTTATTGTTTTCATCGTTATTTTAATTTTAAAATTTATATTAACCAAAACCGTACGCAAGGTTAGTAAACTAAGCGATTTTAACCCGGTTCGCACCAATTTAATCATCAAATTTATCAATATTGGATTAACCATATTGGCTATAGTTGCCCTTACTTTGGTTTGGAGTGTTAATTATAAAGATTTGGGTGTTATGCTATCCTCTGTTTTCGCAGTAATTGGTGTAGCCTTATTTGCGCAATGGTCTATCTTAAGTAATATAACCGCAGGAATGATTATCTTTTTTTCTTTTCCTTTTAAGATTGGAAATACCATTCGCATTTTAGACAAAGAATTAAATGAAACTGACGGCCATAATTCAGAATCTTTTGTAATTGAAGACATAAGAGCTTTCCACCTACACTTAAGAAGAAGTAATGGGGAAATACTTACATATCCCAATAACTTGGTATTACAAAAAGGGGTTGTTTTAATTTCAACCTACCAGCAAGGTGAGTTTTTAAATATAGAAGAAGATAAAGAACAACCTATTTGATTTTGTTAAAGAAGTCGTAAAAAAGGCTTGTTGGGTGCTAATCTTATTATATTTGAAATTACTACCAAAACCATCCAACAATGCGCCAATTATTAGGGCTTTTAACTTATAGTCTGTTTTTATTTAATACGATAAATTCTCAGGCTCCAAAGAAAGCTTCTCCTTCAGATATATATCATTCTATTGAGGAATTAAACTTTTTAGGTTCGGCATTATATATCGCAGCTCATCCAGATGACGAGAATACACGACTAATATCTTATTTAGCAAATAATACCAAAGCAAGAACCGCATACCTCTCCTTAACCCGTGGTGATGGTGGTCAAAATTTAATTGGGCCAGAATTGCGAGAACTTTTAGGAGTTTTGCGCACACAAGAATTATTAGCCGCAAGAAAAGTAGATGGTGGTGAACAATTTTTTACGCGCGCCAATGATTTTGGCTACTCTAAACACCCTAATGAAACATTAGAAATATGGAACAAGGAAACTATACTGGGAGACGTAGTAAAAGTAATACGCCAATTTAAACCAGATGTAATAATTAATAGATTTGACCACAGGTCGCCAGGTAGTACTCATGGTCACCATACTTCGTCTGCCATGTTAAGTTATGAAGCTTTTGACCTTGCTAATGACCCAACTGCTTATCCTAATCAATTATCAACTTCCAGCACCTGGCAACCAAAAAGATTGTTTTTTAATACGTCATGGTGGTTTTACGGAAGTCAAGAAAAATTTGAAGAAGCTGATAAATCGAAATTGCTAAGCATGGATGTTGGTGTATATTATCCAATGCTAGGCATGTCTAATAATGAAATAGCTTCTTTAGCTAGCAGTCAGCACCTGTGTCAGGGTTTTGGACGG
The DNA here is from genome assembly GCF_001913155.1 of Maribacter hydrothermalis. GTDB lineage: Bacteria > Bacteroidota > Bacteroidia > Flavobacteriales > Flavobacteriaceae > Maribacter > Maribacter hydrothermalis. The sequence continues at coordinate 3,869,606 of NZ_CP018760.1, read as the reverse complement.
CTAACCGCAAGGGGATCAGAAAGTGAGTATGTAGAATTGTTAAAAGGAGATTTACCTAATGATAAAAACAATCTTTTTGATGGAATAGACACAAGTTGGTCAAGAATAAAAGGAGGGAAAGCCATTGGCGAAATTCTATATGAAGTTCAGCGTAATTTCAATTTTATAAATCCGTCAGAACATTTACCCTCTTTACTAAAGGCGTATACACTTTTACAAAAAACGACCGATAAACATTGGAAAGAAATTAAAACCGAAGAGCTAACTAATATAATATCCGCAATATCTGGTTTGTATTTAGAAGCTTCAACAGAAACATCTTATGCAAACCCTGGGGAAACGGTAAGCGTTCAAATTCAAGCGCTAAATCGTAGTACCATAAATGCTAAAATAAAATCCGTTTACATAAATGACCAAGACTTGCAGTTAAATGCTGTAGCGTTAAAGAACAATGAATTTTTTGATAAAAAAATAGCGCTCCATATACCAACAACTACAGAATTCACAAGTCCGTATTGGTTAATTGAAAAAGGAACTTTAGGCACGTATACGGTAAAAAATAATAATTTAATAGGTAAGCCAGAATCCCCAAGTGCTTTTGTAGCTACCTTTAATTTAGATTTTAATGGAGTAAGTATTCCTATAAAAAAATCAGTGGTATATAAGTTCGCAAAGCCAGAAAAAGGTGAAATATACCAACCTTTTGAAATACTACCGGAAGCTACAGCAAGTTTCGCTGATAAGGTGATTATATTTGCCGATGCTTCCGAAAAAAGAATTCCTGTTATTATAAAGGCACACCAAGATAGTATCTCTGGCAGCATAGAATTAAAATATGGTGAAGGTTGGCAAGTAGACAAAAAAGAGCAAGCATTTTTTATTGCTAAAAAAGGAGATGAAAAAACCGTCTATTTTAATTTAAGTCCGCCCTCATTAGAAAATGAAAATTCCATTACACCTATGATAAAACTAAATGGAAGAGAAATAACTAAAGAATTAATTACGATTGCTTATGATCATATACCTACCCAAATGGTACTTTTACCTTCAGAAGCCAAAGTCGTTCGTTTAAACATAGAAAAAGCAGGTGATAATATTGGCTATATTATGGGTGCTGGCGATGAAGTACCCACTAGTCTTGAACAAATTGGTTACAATGTTCAAATAATTGATCCAAGTACAATTACTGAGGAATCTCTTGCAAAATATGATGCCGTAGTATTAGGAATTCGTGCTTACAATGTCGTGGACGAGCTAAAATTTAAACAACGATTTATATTAGATTATGCCAAAAATGGTGGCACTGTTATTGTGCAATATAATACGGCCAGTAGATGGGGAAGTCAATTTGAAAATATTGCACCTTTTGAACTGGAAATTTCAAGAGATAGAGTAACAAATGAAAACTCTGAAGTTGAAATAATTGCAAAAGATAATTCACTAGTAAACTTTCCGAATAAAATTAATGCAAATGATTTTCAAGGTTGGGTTCAGGAAAGAGGGTTATATTTTCCAGATAAATGGGGTTCAGAATTTACTCCTATTTTAAGTATGCATGATAAGGATGAAGAAAGTACAAAAGGGAGTCTTTTAATTGCCCCTTATGGAAAGGGAAACTATATTTATACCGGACTAAGTTTTTTCAGGGAATTACCCGTTGGAGTACCTGGAGCCTATAAATTATTTTCTAATATGCTATCAGTAGGTAAAGATAAAGTAGAGATAAAAGAGCAAATAAAAGGATGAAAAGAGAGCGTGACGAAAATACAACTTGGAAAAAAGAGTACTCTATATTACTAGTACTCAACTTAATATATGTTCTTATTTTCTATTACGTAATGACATCATTCAACTAATATGAGAGAATTAGATTGGATAATATTGGCCGGCACACTACTTTTTATAGTTGTTTACGGAGTTTGGAAAACTAAAGGAAGTAAAAACGTAGATGACTACGTACGTGGTGGCAATGATTCTAAATGGTGGACTATTGGTTTATCCGTAATGGCTACCCAAGCCAGTGCAATTACATTTTTATCTACTCCAGGTCAAGCATTTCATGACGGTATGGGCTTTGTTCAATTTTATTTTGGACTACCGCTTGCCATGATTATTATTTGTATGGTATTTGTCCCTTTATACCATAGAATGAAGGTGTATACGGCTTATGAGTTTTTAGAAAGCAGATTTGACCTTAAAACACGTTCTTTAGCAGCGATTTTATTTTTAATACAAAGAGGATTGGCAGCAGGTATTACCATATTTGCACCGTCCATTATTTTATCCGCTGTATTAGGTTGGGACTTAAGGACTTTAAATATCATCATAGGCAGTTTAGTAATTATTTATACAGTTTCTGGTGGAACAAATGCGGTAAGTGTAACACAAAAACAGCAGATGTTCATCATTATGACAGGTATGTTCATCACCTTCTTTTTTATACTAGGTTACTTACCTTCAGATATTACCTTTAGCAAGGCAATGAAAATTGCAGGTGCAAGTAATAAGCTTGAAATTTTAAATTTCGATTTAGATACTTCTAGCCGATATACATTCTGGAGTGGAATTACAGGTGGTCTTTTCTTATTCTTGGCCTATTTCGGTACGGACCAAAGTCAAGTACAGCGTTATTTATCAGGAAAATCTATTCGTGAAAGTCAATTAGGTCTGGTTTTTAATGCAATTTTTAAAATACCAATGCAGTTTTTTATTCTTCTAGTTGGTGTTATGGTTTTTGTATTTTATCAATACAATCCTTCGCCATTAAATTTTAATCCTTCTGCAACGCAAGCGGTTATGGAATCTCCTTTTGCCGAGGATTACAAGCTTTTACAAAAAGGACAAATTGAACTAGAAGCTGAAAAAAGAATTGCTCAAAACAAATTTTCATCGGCTTTAGAAATAAAAGAATATACTGCTGTTGAAGAGGCAAAAAAACAAATCATCAGAATTAATCAAAAAGATAGTACTAATCGTGTTGCCGCAAAAGCCCTTATAAGTCAAGCAAATGATGTTGTTGAAACCAATGATAAAGATTATGTTTTTATACATTTCATTCTTAACAATCTACCAACTGGTTTAATTGGTTTATTACTTGCAGTTATTTTGTCCGCAGCTATGTCTTCGACCGCTTCAGAATTAAATGCTTTAGGAACCATTACGGCATTAGATTTATACAAACGTAATAGAACCTCTACCAAGCTTACAGAAGCCCATTATGTAAAAGCTTCAAAATATTTCACTTTATTATGGGGTATCATCGCTATTTCTATTGCTTGTGTAGCCAACCTTTTCGACAATTTAATTCAATTGGTAAATATTATCGGTAGTATATTTTACGGTAACGTTTTAGGAATATTTTTAATTGCTTTCTTTTTTAAATTCATTAAAGGAAATGCTGTTTTTTTCGCAGCAATGGTAACGCAAATAATCATTTGCATTATTTATTACTATTTAATTCATATTTACCCTTCCGGTCAAGAAAAATTAGGTTATTTGTGGCTTAACTTTTTCGGAGCGGCCATGGTAATCATAATTTCCTTTATTTTTGAGGCGTTTGATCGAATGTTAAAAAGACCTCTTCCTTCGATATAACCAAACAATACATATTATTTTAAGTTAATGGTATATAAAACGATTACGGCTTTTTTTAAGGAAAACTACCATAAAAGCCCGCTACTTATTAAAGCTCCAGGGCGAATAAATTTAATAGGTGAACATACAGATTACAACCAAGGCCTTGTATTACCCGCTTCTATTGAAAAAGGAATATATTTTGCTGTTACTGATAATCATGACAATGTAATTAGAATCGAAACTTTTTTAACACAACCAGAGAAAATTGAATTTACACTTAAAGGGGAACATAAAGCTTTTACATCATTTTGGGGAAATTATTTTAAAGCGATCATTGAAATTTTAGTTGCAAAAAACTACCCAATAAAAGCAATGAATTGTGTATTTGGAGGTGATATACCTATAGGATCTGGACTCTCCTCTTCTGCTGCACTTTGTTGTGGTTTTATATATGCATTATCGAAAATTTCAGGGAATGAAATTCCTAGGGAAGAAATTGCCTTAATTGCTCAAGAGGCAGAGCACAAAATAGGGCTTAATTGTGGTTTAATGGACCAGTACGCCGTGCTTTTTGGGAAAAAAGGAAATGCATTTTTCTTAGATTGTAAAGATTTAAGTCATAGGTATATTCCCATTAATTTAGAAGGCTATAGTTGGGTGTTGGTTAACTCTAACATAAAACATAATTTAGTGGTAGATTCCGAATATAATAAAAGACGAATTTCTTGCGAGAACATAGTAAGAAATGTAAAAAAACTAAGACCAGAAGTAAATTCCTTACGAGATGTTACTATTAGTGATTTAGAAAAGATTACTGAAAAAAGTAACGAAACCGATTTAAAAAGGGCTAAATATATAATTGATGAGAATAATCGTGTTCTCCGTATGATGAATGCACTAACCAATGGCGATGAGCAAGAAGTAGGTCGTATTTTAAATGAAGGTCATTGGGCAATGTCTACGCAATATGAAATTACTACAAACGAAATAGACGCACTCGTTACTATTGGGGAAAATTTAGAAGGGATTATTGGTTCAAGAATGATGGGTGGAGGATTTGGCGGTTGTACTATTAACCTAATAGAAACAGCTAAACTGGATTCAAGTATTTCATCGCTGTTAAAAGCGTATCAAAACCAAACAGGAATAGCTGCTGAATATTATCACTTAGCCATTGATGACGGTGTTAAGGTGATTGAATATTAAATAAAAAATACTACTGGGCAATACCCCCACTAGTTATTGAAAGAATTGACCTTAAAAATTACGTAATAATTCTCGGAGCGTTATAATCGCGATTATCGAATAAAATAAAAAAGTCCGAGTATAAAATATACACGGACTTTTTCAATTAGAATAGGTTGCTAATTATTTAGAACCCCATTCTTTTAAAGAATCGTTATTCATTTTAATGTAATCGTTATTACCAGCTTCAGTTGCACCGGCCAATGATTTTTTAGCGGCTTCTATGGCCCCTTTCTTATCACCAGCTTTTGCTAAAATTAAAGACTGTTGTCTAAGCTGCCAAAATGCAGGCTTCTCAGTCATTGACATTGCCTTAGTCATCCATTCCTTAGCTTTGTTAATATCTTTACCTTCACTTGAGTAGTATACTGCAGCTGCATAATAGTCATTGGCAGTTGGACCATTTAAAGCCTTATCGATATTTTGCATTACTGCGGCATCAGTAGGTACGGAAAAAGGTACGGCCACATAAGTGTTCTCCCAAATTATTCCAATATTAGCTCCATTGTTCATTACATCATCAACAGTAATCGTAAATGTTTCTACTGGCATTTCAAGTTTATGAACCGGTACTGATAATTGCGCTACCACTTTACTTTCATCCCAATTGCTTGGTGTACCACCACCAACAATATCAGTATAAAAGAATACTTCCCAATTAGAAGCTCCAGGTTTAGTGAAAATTGAATACTTACCAGCTTTTACATCTTTACCTCCAATAGATGCGTCAGTATTAAAAGTTATGGTCGTATATCCGTTAGCCCCTGTACGCCATAATTTGTCAAAAGGTACTAAGTTGCCATACACTTCTCTACCACGCATGCTTGGTCTAGAATAATCTATTGTCACTTCAGTTAAACCTACGGTTTGCATCAATTTTGATGATGGACTTGGTGCTGGTGTATTAATCTGAGCTTCAACTGTTAGCGTTGCAACAATTGCCATTAAAAAGAGTACTACTTTGTTCATGTTTTTTATGATTAGTTTATAATAACAAAACTAATTATAAAGGATGGTGTGGAATGTTAATTTATTCTTAAATACAAATGAAACCTATTTTAATAAACCAAAAAAGAGGTAGCTATAATTCTATCCTCTAAATATGTTGCCATATAATAGACCGAAGTTTCTAAATGCTGAGAAATAACACCCTCTTTCTCAATTTCACCATTGTTTTGCCAAACTCGTTTGCCCAATACATCAAAAATAATTTGGCCATATACTGCTTTATTGGTAGATAATGTATAATGATATTGGTTGGTTAAATTATCCTTATATATTATTAAATTGTCGTCTTCAACCGTTTCTCCTGGAACTTCTGGGTTTTCAGGTTCTTCTGGTTCTTCAGGCTCCTCTGGATCTACTGGTTCATCTATTGGTAACTGAAAAGTAAACAGTCTAGAAGGTGATTCAATCGCCGGCGTTTGCCTAGAATAATATTCCGATGAAAAGAAATAACTCTCTGCACTGGTTTGTGTTATTCCTTCTGCTTGTACAAAGTTTAATCCTAGAGGTTGTTGCGTATACCCCTCAAAAAAGGAATTAAAATTTAAATCTTCAACAACACCAACAAACGGACTCAAAATAGAAGAATACCCAATAACAACTAATTTGTTAGTCGCTGTTTCATAAGTTGCATCGGTAATTAACCCAACGTTATTTATAGACCCTACCCTACTAGCCACATACGTTCCTGGAAATTTAGAAAACTCATAAGCTGCAGCACCTAGTGATTTCCATTGCTTCGTTAAAACCACTATACTATTATCAATAACGAAAAATGCTTCTGCATCCCAATCACTATTTCCATCATTCTGGAATTCTTGTTGGTCTTCATAAGAAAAATATATGGTCGTCGCTGTAACAGAATTAGAATTCAAATAATCATCCTTTAAAATTCTATGAATTGCTAAATCGGTTCTAATACCTACATTATTGCCAAAATCCCCAATGTATATATATTCGTCATCTTGCGAAATAGCTTCCCAATCTATATTTGAAATATTACTGATGTTAACCCTCCTTTGTATAGAAAGGGATAAGGTATCCAACTCATATAAAATGGCTTCGTTCCCAGAATCATTAAAAGTTATTAAATTCCCATTAAAATATAGTAATCCCGATGTTTCAAATATATCACTTGGTAATTCTCCAACAGTTTGCACATTCTCTTGCGCAGCTAAAGAAGCTGTATAAGTGAATAACATTATAAACCCTAACTGCTGAATAAAAAGTTTCATTGTTGCAAAATAAGCTAGAATTATGTTAATCCATCGTATTTAACGAGCAAAATTTAATTTAATCGATTAAGTCAATTTTTAGACCAATAAAAATGAATTTTTAATATTGTTTAACTATTTTTGATTTTTGTTAGACAACAATAATGATCTATTGTGTTCAAAAATCTATTTATGAAATTATATCAATTGCATTCTAAACAGTCATTACCTATTACTAAAGAAAAGGCATGGGAATTTTTATCCAACCCCGCCAACTTAAAAGTAATTACTCCAGAGCACATGGGTTTTAATATACTTGATGGGGCAGATAGAGCAATGTTTCCAGGTCAGATCATACAATATAAAGTATCTCCTTTTCCAGGGTTTACAACTAAATGGGTAACCGAAATAACACATGTAGACCAAGGTAATTATTTTGTTGATGAACAAAGGTTCGGACCCTATTCTCTTTGGCATCATAAACATTTTATTAAAAAAATTAATGAAGGTGTTGAAATGGAGGATATTATAGATTATAAAATTCCATTCGGAATATTGGGTCAAATAGCACATCCTTTAATCGTAAAAAAACAATTGCTGGAGATATTCAAATTTCGTGAACAAAAATTAAAACAACTATTTGGCAGTGTAGAATCCATTCCAAATCAACTTGAACTTAAATCGTTTTAAATGAAAAATATATTATTAATTGGAGGCTCTCATGGTATTGGGCTATCGATAGTCAAAGAATTACAAAACACGCATCAACTTTTTATAGCTTCTAGAACTGACGAAGCTTTACAACACAAAAACATTACTCATATACCGTTTGATGTAACAACAGATGCCTTAGATATTTCAAAACTGCCGGAAAAACTTGATGGATTTGTATACTGTCCAGGAAGTATTAATTTAAAACCTTTTAAAATGATGTCTTTAGACACTATAAAAGAGGACATGGAACTCAATTTCTTTTCTATGGTAAAGGTTGTAAAAACAGTTATTTCAAAAATGAACGAAGGTTCAAGTATGGTTTTTTTCAGTACTATTGCCGTAGGTACCGGTATGCCCTTTCATTCCAGTGTTTCCGCAGCAAAAGGTGCTGTTGAAGGATTTGCAAAATCTATGGCCGCCGAGTATGCTCCAAAAGTAAGGGTTAATGTTGTTGCACCGTCGCTAGTGGATACACCTTTAGCTAAAAGACTTTTAAACAATGATAAGAAACGTGAAACAATGAGCGAGCGCCACCCATTAAAAAGAGTCGGAAATCCAGAAGACATTGCCAATGCGGCCATTTTTCTTTTAAGTGACAAAAGCACTTGGGTAACGGGACAGGTTTTAGGCGTAGACGGTGGACTCTCAACTTTAAACATCAACTAAATGTCGAAAAAAGTAGCTATATTTTGGTTTAGAAGAGATTTAAGATTGGACGATAACGTAGGATTTCTTGAAGCATTGAAAGGAGATTACCCCGTACTGCCTATTTTCATTTTTGACAAAGAAATTCTATCCAAATTACCAAAAGACGATGCAAGACTCACTTTCATTCATGAGACATTGCAGAACATGAGAATTGAGCTACAAGAAGAAAATGACAGCTCTATAGGAATGTTTTATGGTACACCAATTGAGATCTTTAAAAAATTAACAGCGGAGTATGAGGTCAAGTCCGTATTCACAAATAATGACTATGAACCCTACGCGAAGAAACGCGATGAAAAAATAGCAGACTTTCTTTCTCAAAAAGACATCACTTTTAAAACCTATAAAGATCAAGTAATTTTTGAAAAATCTGAAATAGTAAAAGATGATGGAGAGCCTTACGTTGTATACACTCCGTATAAAAACAAATGGAAAGAACATTTTAATGTAGATAAAGATTTAGAGATTCACTACACAAATCAATATTTATCCAACTTGATTAAAAATTCGCGTTTACCCAACTTATCACTTAGCGATATTGGTTTTGAGAAATCCAAAATTGAGGTACCTGAATATGATGTAACCCCTACCTTAATTGATAACTATGAGGACACGCGTAATTTTCCAGCCAAGGAAAACGGCACTTCACGATTGGGTCCCCATTTGCGCTTTGGTACCGTATCCGTGCGTAAAATGATGAAAAAGGCAATTGCTGAAGACAACAAAGTTTTTTGGAGCGAATTAATATGGCGAGAGTTTTTCATGTCTATTTTATACCACTTTCCACATACCATAAATAACGCTTTTAGACCAAAATATGACCGTATAGAATGGCGAAATAATGAGGAAGAATTTGAAAAATGGAAAAATGGAAAAACTGGATATCTATTAGTAGATGCCGGTATGCGTCAATTAAATGAAACTGGGTATATGCATAATCGAGTTAGAATGTTAGTCGCAAGTTTTCTTTGCAAACACCTGTTGATAGATTGGCGCTGGGGAGAAACCTATTTTGCTGAAAAATTGTTGGATTATGAAATGAGTTCTAACGTTGGAAACTGGCAATGGGCCGCAGGTAGTGGTGTAGATGCTGCTCCATATTTTAGAATTTTTAATCCCATGACCCAAGTCGATAAATTCGACAAGAACAAAAAGTATATCAAAGAATGGATTTCAGAATACGGTACCGATAAGTACCCAGAAAAAATGGTAGATCATAAAATGGCCAGAGAAAGATGTTTAGAAATTTACAAAGCCGCAGTCAGCTAATTTATTTAGATAATTGACGATTTAATTCTTGTTGGTTAACCACTCTTCTTTTCAACATATTTACATAACGTAGCGCATCTTTATTCTCGTAATCTGTGTAGGCTTTAGACGCATATTCTATTGCCTTGTTCAGGTTTCCATTGATTTCACTACTAATGGCCATATTGTAATAGGCTCTACCGGCAACTTTACTTTTAGCACTATTTAGTTCGGCATTCCATAACTCTGCAGCACCATCCCAATCGCCTGCTTTTGCACGTCTATCCGCTATTTCTAAATTGTTACTTCCTTTAGTAAAATAATCTCTGGCAATACGAATGCTTTCAGGTCTTGTGAAAAGCGCATAATTAGCACCTAAATTAGCGCTACTACTTAGCACGGCTTCCTTTCTGCCTATAACAGCTTCTAATGCCTTTACAGGATTAATTCCCTCTCCCATAGAAAATAGTTGATCATTAGAAATATATTGATCTATAATAGTTCTATTTGCAGGGTCATATATTCTCCATCCATTTTTAATTGCTGTGTTCAACTTAATTCTATGGCCTGGTACATTTGCAATTATACCTAAATTATTGGGGATTTTAACCATTGTCATTTCATAGTCTACAGCAGTATCTGTATCATAAAACTCAAGGGAAAAAATAATATCTACTTCATTTTCTTTACATAATCGTTCTACAATATCCCATGTGAGTTCAGCAGGAAAAACACTTAATCCTTTATCAATATCCTTTTGACTCTCAATAATTTTTATAGCTTCAAATCGGTTATCACGCTCTAATTCATATTTAAGTCCTGAAACTGCTCTTTGTGCCCCCTCTTTGTCTAAATTAAGACCTTCAAGCGATAGAATCTTATCAATATTATCTACGACCTTATTTTTTTCAGAAGCACTACTTCTGTTTACAATACCAATAGCAACTACATCATTTGGTATAGGTACTTGGGCGGGTTGGGTAATACCCATCGTCATTCTATTTGTAGAACTACAAGCCATTATGGATAAAAATGCCGTAATTAAAAACAATTTAAAGGCTATATTTCTCATAATTCGATTTTTTTTAAAACATGGGGATTTTAGTAATAACGAAAAAAGAACCAATAAATTATAGATGACTACTAGCTAACTTTTTAAATCTAAAATAATTGAAACAATATCTATTTTTACTAATGATAACATCACTTTTTACTAAGTAAATTACAGCGCTAAATTTGGTATATTTACTAAGACTTTAATAGAACGGATACAACATCATCAAGAATTGAAGTTAGAACAACCAAAAACAACTAAAATGAAAAAAACGATTCTAATGGCGCTCTGCCTTAGCATGAGTGTATCGGTTTTTGCCCAGAAAATGAGTAAAGACAAAATCCAACTTGTTTCTTCTATTGAAAAGCACAAAGAAGAACTTATTAAAATCAGTGATTCTATTTGGGCACTTGCCGAAACCGCTTTCGATGAAACAGAATCTTCGCGAATTTTAGCCGATTATGCCGAAAAAAATGGATTAACGGTAACAAGAGGTGTTGCTGAAATACCAACGGCATTTACAGCAACATACGGTTCTGGCAGTCCTGTAATAAGTATTTTAGGCGAGTTTGATGCCCTACCCGGTATTTCTCAAAAAGCATCACCAGTAAAAGAACCTTTTAAAGAAGGAGCTGCAGGTCATGGTTGCGGTCATAATATGTTTGGTACCGCAAGTCTAGGGTCGGCAATTGCCATAAAAGAGTTAATGGATGCCGGAAAAATTAAAGGAACGGTTAAGTTTTTAGGAACACCGGCCGAAGAAAAATACTTTGCAAAAGTATGGATGGTAAAAGCCGGACTTTGGGATGATGTCGATGTAAATGTAAGTTGGCACCCTTCTGCGGATATCGAAGCAGATGTACAAAGTGGATTGTCACTTATTGATTTTGTCGTAGAATTTTACGGTCAGACTGCCCATGCCTCTATGGATCCATGGAACGGCCGCAGTGCGTCAGATGCTTTAGAATTATACACTACAGGAATTAATTATTACCGTGAGCATATTTTACCTACATCAAGAATTCATTATCATATTCAAGATGGCGGTCAGGTTGTAAATGTAGTTCCCGATTATGCCAAACTTTGGGTTCGTGTTAGAGATCCTAAAAGGTCAAAAATGTTACCAACATACGAGCGTGTAAAAGCAATGGCGGAAGGCGCTGCGATTATGGCCAACGTTGATTATAAAATCTCTTTGGTTTCCGGTATTTACGAAACTTTGGTAAACCGCTCAGGTGGGGAAATTATGCAGAATAATTTAGAGCTACTTGGTCCAATTACCTATACTGAAGAAGAGACTGTTTTTGGTAAAGCCATACAAAAAGCAACGGGTAAACCAGAAGTTGGTTTTGATGGTACGGTTCACCCATTAAGAGAAACTTTGGAAAGCCCTGGTGGTGGTTCTACCGATGTAGGTGATGTTAGCTGGAACGTGCCAAATATTAATTTAGGCGTTTCTGTAGCACCTACCGGTACACCTTGGCATTCATGGGCGGTAGTTGCCTGTGGCGGAATGTCAATCGGTCATAAAGGAATGATATACGCATCTAAAGCAATGGGAATGACCATGTTAGACCTGTTTCAAAATTCCAAATTAGTTGACAAAGTTAAAGAAGAATTCAAAACCCGTAAAGGTGATGAAGTATATGAACCAATGATCGATGGTCCACCACCAATCGACGTTGAGTAATATGCAATTCGGCAAACTCAACTAAAGGTGCTAGGTAAGATTGAGAACATATATTACATATTTTCATTTTCAACCGAAAGGTATGGGGGAGCAAGCCATAAAGTTTTAAACCCTCAATGAAAGACTAAAAAGAAGCTATCTATTAAGATAGCTTCTTTCATTTTTAAGTAACTTGAACCATCAAACTTAAACAACAACAATGAAAAAATTTATCGCATTATTATTTTTAGTCTTCAGTTCATTAGCTACAGCACAATCCTTCGATTTTCAATATGATCATTACTCGGTTATCGTAAAGGACTTGGATAAAGTAGGGGCATTTTATAAGGATGTTCTAAATTTAAAGGAGATTCCCCACCCTTCTGCCCCATCAGGCTTTAAATGGTTTGTAATTCAAGGAAACTCACAATTGCATTTAATTGGCAAGGATAGTGTAGCAATGGAACATAGTAAAAGTGTGCATCTATGTTTGGCTACCCAAAAATTGGATGAATTAATAACCACTCTTGAAGAAAAAAATATCACGTATTACGACTGGCCAGGAAAAGAGAATGCAGTCACCCTAAGAGCTGATGGTGTAAGACAGATTTATTTGAAAGACCCAGAAAACAATTGGGTGGAAATTAACAACGCGATTCATAAATAATAGTGCAAATTTAATTTCATTACACTTATGAAAAGTGAAATCAAACAACTATTTAAATTAGAATTTCCATGGCAAACACAAGATCCATTTTTATTCTGCGTTTACCATCTAGATTACTATCCTAAAGGAAATGGAGAACTAGGTCCCTCTGATTCTTTAGAGGGAAGAAATTTAGGAAACGATTTTGAGATTAAGGATGGTTACAGAATGTATCACGGTACTACCATTCCGGGTTTCCCTGCACATCCGCATCGCGGATTTGAAACAATAACAGTAGTTAATAAAGGATTTTGTGATCATTCCGATTCTTTGGGTGCCGCCGGTCGTTTTGGCGAGGGAGATGTGCAATGGATGACCGCTGGAAGTGGCGTGCAACATTCAGAAATGTTTCCACTTATTCATACAGATAATGTAAATACATTAGAGCTTTTTCAAATTTGGTTGAATTTACCATCAAAAAGCAAGTTTGTAGCCCCTCATTTTAAAATGCTATGGCATGAAGATATTCCGATATTAAAACTTGAACAATCTACCGTAAAAATAATCACCGGTAGTTTTAAAACTGAAAAAGCATTAGAACCAGCTCCAGATTCTTGGGCTTCAGAGACGGTAAACGATGTTGCTATCTGGAATATAAAGATTGATGTAAATGGCACTATAACACTACCAAAGTCTAATAAAGGCACAACACGTACCCTATATTTCTATGAAGGCGACACTATAGAAGTTCTGGGCGAATCGATATCACCAAATCATGGATTTGAAGTAAAAGCTACCGAAGAAACAATTATTACTGCTTTTGGCAAAGAGGCTTGTATTCTTGTATTACAAGGTAAACCAATTAACGAGCCTGTAGCTAAGTATGGCCCGTTTGTTATGAATACCGATGAAGAATTACAAAATGCGATGGATGAATTTAGAACTACACAATTTGGTGGTTGGCCATGGAGACATCCTGATCAAGTACATGAAATAAATAAGGGACGATTTGCTAAATACACTGACGGCACAATTGTAGAGAAATAATTTAAAAGCAAAAACTCCATAATCTTGGTATAAAACCTAATTATGGAGTTTATTTATTATCAGTAAATAGAAGCTTAACTTCTTACAATTTTAGCTCCTATCGCACGTAATCTTTCATCAATATTCTCGTAACCACGATCTATTTGTTCAATATTATGAATAGTAGAGGTTCCTTTTGCCGATAAAGCGGCTATTAATAATGAAACACCTGCTCTAATATCTGGCGATGTCATAGTAGTAGCTTTTAAGGTAGATTTAAAATCATGACCAATTACCGTAGCTCTATGTGGGTCACAAAGAATTACTTTTGCTCCCATATCTAATAACTTATCTACAAAAAACAAACGGCTTTCGAACATCTTTTGATGAATTAAAACTTCACCTCTAGACTGTGTAGCGACTACTAAAATAATACTTAATAAATCGGGGGTTAGTCCTGGCCAAGGGGCATCGGCAATGGTTAAGATAGAGCCATCAATATAGTTTTGAATTTCGTATCCGTCTTTATGAGCGGGAATATAAATATCGTCACCTTTTCTTTCTAGCGTTATACCTAGTTTACCAAATACGGTAGGTATTTGACCTAAATCATCCCAACTAACATCTTTAATCGTTAATTCGCTCTTGGTCATCGCCGCTAGACCGATCCAGCTACCAATTTCGATCATATCAGGTAGCATTCTATGTTCTGTACCACCTAATTTTTCAACACCATCGATAACCAAAAGATTAGAACCAACACCAGATATTTTAGCGCCCATTCTATTCAACATTTTACAAAGCTGCTGTAAATAAGGCTCACAAGCGGCATTGTATATTGTAGTTTGTCCTTCTGCTAAAACCGCTGCCATTACAATGTTTGCCGTACCAGTTACAGAAGCTTCATCTAACAACATGTAGGCACCTTTTAATTTGTCAGCTTCTACGCCATAGAAATACTCTTCTCGGTTATAGCGAAATTTAGCACCAAGCTTAATAAACCCTTCAAAGTGCGTATCTAAACGTCTACGGCCAATTTTATCACCTCCTGGTTTAGGAATATATCCTTTACCAAAACGTGCTAATAAAGGTCCTACAAGCATTATAGAACCACGAAGTCCCCTACCGTCCTCCTTAAACTGATCAGATTGTAAATAGTCTAGGTTAACATCATCGGCCTTAAATGTATAAGAACCTTTACCTTTCTTTTGAATTTTTACACCTAAATCTTCTAAAAGAGTTATAAGTTTATTTACATCTATAATATCTGGGATATTATTAATGGTTACTTTTTCGCTTGTAAGCAATACTGCGCAAAGTATTTGAAGTGCTTCGTTCTTTGCTCCTTGAGGTGTTATTTCACCCGATAATTGGTGACCTCCTTCAATTTTAAATGTTCCCATCTACAGAAGTAGAAATTTAATAGCGTTTTTTTCCGCGGTTATTATTATTTCTTTGATTTTTCTTACCTGAATTATTAGATCTAGGCGTTTTAGCTACCCTATTCTTAAGAAATTGACCACTATCAGTTAAGCTTTCACCTTCTGCCGCCAGATCTATACGACCATCACTTAATTCAAATAAATGCTTAAAAATTGCCTTGTCATCGACAACATCTTTGTTCCAATTTAAATAGCATTTTTTCATATGATTAGCGATTGTGTACTCTAATCCTGATCGCTTATCACCTTTTTCCCATTCAACGGCTACATCTATCATCAGTTTTATGTTATTACCATAAAAACGATATTTTGGAAAATTCTGAGGATACTCTAACGCATCTGGGCGTTGTCTTAATATCTCTTTAGAAGTAATTGGAAATGGTGAGTCTACATCCAATTTAAAATCGGACATAATAAACAACTGATCCCAAAGTTTATGTTGAAAATCGGGCACATCACGTAAATGAGGTTGTAAGTTACCCATTACACTAATAATAGCTTGTGCCACTTTGTTTCGTTCTTCACGATCTTTAACGGAAACCGCATGGTCTACCATTTTTTGAAAATGACGACCATATTCTGGTATAATTAAATGATCGCGCTCCGTATTATATTCTAGGTTTTCTACTAATTGCAAATTTAAAATTTTAGCTTAATGTGTTTGAGAAGTATTCTTATAACGATGCCAAATTAATAAAATTATAGATGAAAAGCTATTTTACAAGGATATTACACCTTCAATTTCACCTACTTCCTTATATTTTTTAATAACATCATCGGCGCTGTTCAAATTTACGGTAATAGATACACTTGTATATTTACCGTTTTTAGATTTTTTGGAATTAATAACCGCACCCATATTATCAAATATCTTATGAATTTGATCTACTTTATCCGTTGCACTTTCCACAATAAATTTATATAAGTAATTAGACGGCCATTTAGAGGTATCTTGTAATTGCTTTTTTAATTTTTTATAAAAATCTTCAGTGTTTTTTTCGTCCATGACAACTATTTTATACAAAGATAAGTCTATTGTCCCAGTTTTTTAATACTCATGGTTTACGTACTTTTGTAGATATAAATCAAACGTTTTGAACAGCAAAAGAATTGTTATAACAGGGGGACCGGGAACAGGTAAAACCGTTTTAATTTCATCATTAGAAGAAAATGGTTACCATTGTTTTCATGAAGTGATACGCACCATGACGCTTGATGCATTAAATGGCAAGGCAGTAGAAAAACAATTAGTAAACCCTATTGACTTTGTTGATGACGCCAAAAGTTTTAATGATGAGCTAATGAATGCACGGTTAAAGCACTTTTTCGATGGCGATAAAATAGACAAAGATCAATTGTTCTATGACCGCGGTTTACCAGATGTTATTGCTTATATGAATTATTTTGGGCAGTCTGTTGAAAAGCGGTATACCAATTTGTGCCTTGAAAACAGATATGATGACGTATTAATTTTACCCCCTTGGAAAGAAATTTATGTTCAGGACAATGAGCGTATGGAGAATTTTGACCAAGCATGTGGAATACATAAACACTTAGAAAACACCTATATAGAACTAGGTTATACACCTGTTGAAGTACCTTTAGGCACTAAAGAGAACAGACTTCAATTTGTAATAGATTTTATAAATAACAAAGGTGAATAATACACCGAAAGATATTTTATCGAAATACTGGGGCTTTGATAATTTTAGAGGCTCACAAGAAGAAATAATTAATGCCATTGTAAACGGCCAAGATGTTTTAGGTCTACTGCCAACGGGCGGTGGTAAATCGCTCTGCTTTCAAGTACCTGCATTAATGAATGAGGGTATTTGCATCGTTATTTCTCCATTAATCGCTTTAATTGAAAATCAGGTAGACAACCTTCAAAAACTAGGCATCAAAGCCATAGGTCTAAAAGGTGGACTTAAATTTAATGAGGTTGATAAACTACTTGACAATTGTATTTATGGCGGCTATAAATTTTTATACTTATCGCCAGAACGCTTACAACAAGAACTCGTACAAGAAAGAATAAAAGCAATGAATGTTTCTTTGTTTGTTATAGACGAAGCACATTGTATTTCGCAATGGGGCCATGATTTTAGACCAGCCTATTTAAACTGTTCCATTTTACGGGCATTACATGCTCATCCTCCAATTATTGCTTTAACAGCTACTGCCACAAAACGAGTAAGCGATGATATTATAGAATCACTTGATCTAGAGCATCCGTATGTTGTTAAAGATTCTTTTTTTAGAAAAAATATAGGCTTTCAAGTCGTATTGACAGAAGATAAAAACAATCACCTTAAACAATATTGCCAACACATAAAACAAAGTGTAATTGTTTATGTACGAAGTCGAAGAAAGGCCGAAGAAATATCTAAATACCTTATAAAAAATGGCATAACATCCGCTTTTTATCATGGTGGTATTGACCAAAAGGCAAAAACAGAGCGCCTAAATTTATGGCTACAGGATAAAGTAAAAGTTATGGTTGCCACTAATGCCTTTGGAATGGGAATTGACAAACCAGACGTTGAACTTGTTATTCATTATCAAATACCAGATAGCCTAGAAAATTATTTTCAAGAAGCAGGCCGAGCCGGAAGAAATGGAACACTGGCCAGAGCTATTTTACTTACCAATACAACAGATAAACTACTTGTAAAAAAACAATTCATTGAAGTTTTGCCCGATGTAAATTTTATAAAATTTATATATCGAAAATTGAATAATTTTTTTCAAATAGGATATGGAGAATTTACCGAAGCTGTATTCAGCCTAAATTTCAACGAATTTTGTTCAACCTACAAGCTCAATAGCTATTTAACCTACAATGCACTATTAGCCTTAGACAGAAATTCAGTTGTTTCACTTTCCGAGAATTTTTCAAAAAAAACAACTATAAAATTTAAAACTGATAAGAGCACACTCTATAGGTACATAGAACAAAACCCAAAACTAGAAGAATTCATTAAAGTAGTTTTACGCACTTATGGCGGCGTATTTGAGTTTGACATTAAAATAAATACCTATGTACTGGCCAAGAAATTAAATCTGCCTGAAAAGGTGGTAAACTTAAACCTTGAGCAGCTTGCTAAAGACGATATTGTTGATTACCAAAGTACTACAAGCGATTTAGAACTCATTTTTTTAGTGCCAAGGGATGATGACCGTACTATAAATCAGTTTTCAAAAAATATTGACGAACAAAATCAACTTAAGATAGAGAATGTATCAAAAATGCTGAATTATATTGATAATATTAAACAATGTAGAAGTATACAGCTGTTAGACTATTTTGGGGAAAAGCAAAAAAATAAATGTGGCATTTGCGATATTTGTATGTCCGAAAAATTAGGAAATACTGATGTTGTTCACGCAAAAATAAAAATCATACAATTATTAAAAACTAGAAAAGCTAATTCAAGAGCATTACAAATAAGCTTAAATATAAATCAAGATGTTGTCCTTTTAGCTATTCAAGAATTGTTAGAAGACAATTATATTCAACTAAACGCAATTAACGAATACGAACTTATATAATATGGAAGCATTAAGAATCATATTTATGGGCACTCCAGAATTTGCTGTCGGCATTCTAGACATGCTAGTAAAAAAAGAATATACCGTTGTTGGGGTAATTACCGCACCAGACAGACCTTCAGGTAGAGGAAGAAAATTAAACGAATCTGCAGTTAAAACATACGCGATAGCAAAAAATATAAGGGTGCTACAGCCTACCAACTTAAAAGACGAGAATTTTTTAGAGAATTTAAAATCTTTAAACGCCAACCTACAAATTGTAGTTGCCTTTAGAATGCTCCCAAAAGTGGTCTGGAAAATGCCTACATACGGAACTTTTAATCTTCATGCCTCATTATTACCACAATATAGAGGTGCTGCCCCAATTAACTGGGCCATTATTAACGGAGAAACAAAAACCGGAGTTACTACATTTTTTATAGACGAAAAAATAGATACAGGAGCAATTATACTACAAGATGAAGCTCCTATACAAATAGATGATAATGTGGAAGATTTACATGACAGGCTAATGCATTTAGGTGCACATACCGTAATTAAAACTGTTGAACGCATTCAACAAGGTAATTTTGAAACTACTGAACAAGTAAATTCCGATGATTTAAAAGAAGCACATAAAATTCATAGAGAAACATGCGAAATAGACTGGCACCAACCGAAAGAGGACCTATATAATTTTATAAGAGGTCTTAGCCCTTACCCAGCAGCCTGGACTACATTAATAAATGGAGACCAGCAGATAATTACTAAAATATATAAAGCAAGCATGTTAACCGAACAACACAAGTTACCCATTGGTAACTTAGTGTTTACTAAAAAGGAAATGAAGGTTGCTGTTATTAATGGGTACTTAATATTAGAAGAAATTCAGCTTCAAGGGAAAAAACGAATGCATGTAAAAGATGTATTAAATGGTCTAAATTTAGAAGAAAATGCCAAAATGAGGTAAAGCCCCGTCGTTATTGGGCTGCGAGAAACGTAAAAAAAACCCTACTTTATCAACAAACACGCTGAGTTATCAACAAAACATAGGATTTCCCCCCATTTTACTTGTGTTCGTCATAATTCCATATAAATTTGTTAGTAGGTATAAATTTTTTAATCACAATTAATTAATCACATTATGAACAAAACAGAATTGATCGATGCAATGGCAGCTGACGCTGGCATCACAAAAGCTGCGGCAAAAAAGTCATTGGAATCTTTCTTAGGAAATGTTGAAAATTCTCTTAAAAAAGGAGATAGAGTTTCTCTAGTAGGTTTCGGTTCTTGGTCCGTATCTAAAAGAAATGCAAGAGAAGGTAGAAATCCATCAACTGGAAAAACTATCCAAATTGCTGCTAAAAATGTAGTAAAGTTTAAAGCAGGTGCTGATTTAGGCAAAGCAGTAAACTAATTTTACATAGATAAAATTGATAAAAGCACCCTAAATGGGTGCTTTTTTATTTTTATCTTTTTGCATTTAAGAGGATTTGTCTTACTTTAGAAATATAATCATACAGAATAAATGATCATTTTAAAACCAACAAAAGGTAAATTGCTAATTGCCGAGCCATCGTTAACAGGCGACGTATCTTTTAATAGATCTGTGGTTTTGTTAGCCGAGCACAGTAATGAAGGTTCGGTAGGTTTTATTTTAAATAAACCGTTAGAGTATCAAATTAACGAACTGGTAACCGAAATAGAAATTCCGTTTCGTGTATATAATGGTGGACCAGTTGAGCAAGACAACCTATACTTTATACATAAAGTACCGCACTTAATAGATAATAGTGTTGAAATTTCGGACGGTATATATTGGGGTGGAGATTTTGAAACAACCGTTGAGCTTATTAATAAAGAAATTATTTCAGAAGACGATATACGCTTCTTTTTAGGATATTCCGGTTGGTCATCATTACAACTTGATCAAGAACTTTCTTCAAAATCTTGGGTAGTTGTTGAAAATGAGCACGAAAGTAGAATTATACAAAAAGCAGCTACGGCAATTTGGAAAGAAAATATGATTCAATTAGGAGGCGATTATCTACTTTGGTCCAATTCTCCCGAAAACCCTAGTCTAAATTAAACAGGTTTAACTAAGGAGAATCTTGCTGTTGTATTTAACTTACCAATGAGCGCTTTGGCAACCGTATTGTCGTAATTTTTCTTTCTATATTTAGTTATAGAAATTATTCCGTTAAAACTATTTACCGTAAATAATTCATCTGCTTTCTGCAATTCAAAAGGCGAAATACTCTCTTCAACAAACTGATAATCCTCTATTTTTTTTACAATATCTATTAACTTTCCTCTAATAATACCATTTACACAGCCATCTACTAAAGGCGCTGTTTTAATAACATTCTTTTGAACTATAAATAAATTTCCTTTTAAAGTTTCTATTACTTGTTTATGTTCATTTATTAGTAAACAATCTTGATAATCATTCTCATCTGCATAAATACCACCTACAACATTTAAAATTTTATTGTTGGTATCAAGATTAGAAAGCATAGATGAATTCTTATAAAAGTCTTTAAAAAGTTCAACTTCATACGGGCTATCGGTTAAAATATAAAAAGGATTAACCAAAGAACAGGTTGTAATAACATATGAGATACTATTTTCATCTAAATTATTATTTCTATAAACGATGAATTTAACCCCCTTAGAAGCTTTTAAATCTTGTTCAGAAAGAGTTCTTAGGATTTCTTCTTCAAAAAATTCCATTGTAAAATTCATAGGAATCTCCATTCTAAGAATGCGCATAGAAGACATTAATCTTAAATAATGATCCTCTAAAAAAATGGCTTCACCATTAACTACACGCAGTTCTTCAAAAACGGCATCCCCAAATTGTAACGCTCGGTTGCTTGCATTTAAAATTTTATCATTATCATTTAAAAGTTTACCATTAAAATTGAGCATAAAAAAAGCCTTAAAAAATTAAGGCTCAAAGATACTGTAAATAAGAATATTTTTATGAAGAACCCAATACCTGCTTTAAATCTGATACTTGGTTAGTCCATAGCATTTTAGATTCCTCAACCTCATCATCATCTGCAAAGTCAGTAATGAATAAAGAGACATCTTTTGTTATTTCGTCAACAATAATTTTCATTTCAAAATAACTATCATCATCTGCCTCTTCCCAAGCAAAACGGACAAATTCATCGGTTTTTCTTTTTAATAATTTGGCATCTTCTTCTGCACCATCCCATATAAATGTGAATTTTTCACCTCTAGAATTAACATTATCTGCAAACCATTCTGACAAGCCAGACGGAGTTGCCAAATATTGATATAACATTTGTGGTGAAGACTGAATTACAAACTCTATTTCAAATTTTATTTTATCGCTCATTATTGTACTACTTTAAGATGAGCAATATATATATTTCTAAATGATTAAAAAATAATACTTATCATTTATTTTTTTCAGTAGGTTTTGTTGAAGAACAAATAAATTACCACTATATTTGCAGCCGTTTAAAAATAATATGGCGAGGTAGCTCAGTTGGTTAGAGCGTCGGATTCATAACCCGGAGGTCGGGGGATCGTGCCCCCCTCTCGCTACATTAGTAAAATCAAGTAAAACAACGGTTTAGTTCACTCTAAACCGTTTTTTTATGTCTATATTTCTACATGCAATTACAATTGAACACGAAAGTGAACACGATTTAGAACACGATTTGTCTACAAAAGCCAATTTTTCAGCACCAAAAATCTATACTGCCAAGGGTGATCTTGCTAAAAGATGGTACGTATATTTTTCATATAGGAATCCAGTTACAAAGAAATTGGAACGAATGAAAAACATTTATGGGAAGGCGAATAATTACAAGACCAAGGCGGATAGATTAACTATTTTAACCTCTTACCGTAAAAATTTATTAAAATTATTAAGAGCAGGGTACAGTCCGTTTGAAAATCGATCTGTAGATGAAATTCAAGAAAAGGATTTAAAGCAAGTAAGGGCTGATAAGAAAATAGAAAAGGTTAAACCCATATTTAAGGAGTCGACAATTAACCTAGCAAATAAAGAACTGCCAACTAAATCAGAAACAAAGGATTTAGGTATGCCCCTAAAAGATGCCTTTGATTACGTTTTAAAGTTGAAAAATAATCAAGTTAAAGCTAGAACCATACAAGATTATCGACTTAAGGGCCAAGCATTTCTAAAATGGTTAGCAAAAAATCATCCTACCACTCAGTATGCACATCAATTAACTAAAAAAATGTTGCTTGATTTTTTAAATGAAATTATCATTAAAACAAGCCCCAGAAACAGAAATAATTTTAGGTTAGCCTTAGGTACCATTTTACAAACTTTAGAAGATAATGAGATTATCAAATTGAATTTTATCAAATCAATTAAGGTTTTAAAGTCTGTACCCAATAGAAACAAAACCTTTTCGCTAGAAACTGAAAAAAGTATATTTAAATACCTAAGTAAGGAAGACCCAATCCTACTACTTTACATTAAATTTGTTGCTTACAATTTTCTAAGACCTATCGAGGTTTCTAGGCTTAAAATCAAAGACATAGATTTAAATAATAAAATACTAACCTTTCAAGCCAAGAACAGTAATCTTAAAAAGAAAATAATCCCTCAAATGTTATTGGATGAAATACCTGACTTGTCAAATTTGAACCCAGAGCATTTACTGTTTACTCCTACCAAAATTGGCGGAGCTTGGGATACAAAAGAAACCAACAGAAGAAATTATTTCTCTAAACGATTTAAACAAAAGGTGAAAGAACATTTTAATCTAAACGAAGATTATGGTTTGTATAGCTTTAGACATACGTATATTACAAAACTATACCGAGTAATTTTAAAAGATGCTACACCATTTGAAGCCAAAAGTAAATTAATGTTGATTACGGGTCATAATTCAATGTCCGCCTTAGAAAAATATTTACGTGATATAGATGCCGAACTGGCCGAAGATTACTCCAATCTTTTAAAAGAATAGAATGGATACAAGCAAAACACTAAAAGGTTTAATAAAACAGCTCTATACTCCTCTACTATTTTTTATTCCCAAAAGTATCATTCCTTTAAGTGAACTCAGTGAATTTAGAAATATTAAAACAGAAGATTTTTTTAACACCATTGTTCTACTTTCTGAAAATAATGCAACAGAGAAAGTGTTAGCTATAAAAGATTGCACTCCATTATTAGAAAAGGCATCAATTCTTAATTATAACACAATAGCGTTAATGGACATAAAGGAAAATGCGAGTTCATTACAATTTTCAACGCTACTAGAAAGTTACATAATGCATTTGCGGTTTTATTCGTTTATTTCTAAATGGATGAATGAAAATGTGATAAATCATTGCGATGCCAATAAAAAAATCAAGGGATACTTTCAACTTCAGGCAGATTGTTTTCAATATCATAAATTACAAATTGAAAACAAATTTAGTATTCGAATAATTTCAAATCTTAACTCAGTTGAAATTCTTTCTTATATTAATCATGACGATTACGTACCATTAAAAGATGTCATCGAAAACCAAAAAAGTATAGCTGCGAAGGCTACTAATCCAATTCCTGAAAAATCAGCAACTGTAAAACTTCAAAAACCTATTTTAATTACCGATGATGAAGCAAGAAGTTTTCTTTTAGCAACGGTATTTAATTCAAATTAGAAACAACTTCCCTATTTTAACAGATGGTTAGTTAATTTACTACCCCTACCAAATATTACTTAAAATTGAATAATTATACGTCAAACATACGTACATTTAACGCTAAATGGATACAAAACACTACATCTGCAATTATTGTCACGAAGAATTCATACCTAAAAGAAGATATGTTCAAAAATTCTGTAGTGCTACTTGCAGGTCTAAAGCTCACCACCAAAAAACAAAAACAGGGAATTTATTACCCGTGAAACAAGCTACAAATAGTAACACTAAAATTGAAAAAATGAGTGCTGCAGGAATTGGAAATGCAGCCGCTGGAGCACTTGCTGCTGATGTCTTAAAGAATGCTTTTACCAATAGTAATAATAAACCAGCTACTAAAGGAGATATTTTGGCCTTAAGAAAAAGTTATGACCGTTATCAAAAAATTCTTAATATACCTGTAAAGCCTGACGGAATGCTACCCTACTTTGATATGGAAACAAAATTTCTAGTTTATTTAAAACCTCTTAAATAAAGTTATTTACCAGACTCATTATTTAGTTTGGGTGCTATCCATATAATTTTGCCACTTCACTAGAGTGTATTTTTTAATTCCATCATTTTGAATATTTAAAAAACCATATTCATATACAAATAAATAAACGTCTCCTTTTTGATTTTTCCAAAAGTGGGTAAAAAATTTAGGATTAAAACCTTTATCAATTAATTCACTTCTACGAACAGTGGTAAAACCAGATTTATTATAACTTTTTAAAATCTTTCTATTTACTTTTAAATGACTATCAACCTTAAAAAAGAACTGTTCACTTTCTTGACGTTTTTCATACTGGTTTATAGATTTACATTTCACTGAGCAAAATAATTTATCTACTCTTCCTGAAATTGATGTTGAACAAATTATACATTTTCTTTTATTATCCATTTGCAAACGTATATTATACGTATAATATACAGCTAAAAATTATATATATGTTTATTCTTGTAACATGAATTCTGTAAAATCTATAACACTTTACCATCTAATGATTAATAATCAAAAGATGATTGGTATAAAGTTTAGCCCGGATAAACTGATACAGAACTTAATTAAAGGACTCCCAGACCCCAAGTGGAGTAAACAATATAACATGGCATATATACATAATACTAAGGCAAACTTGGGTATAATCTTTACAACATTTAAAGGTATTGTTTGGATAAATTATAATCGATTTTTAACAAATAAACCTATAAATACTAGTAACGAAACAGTAGATGTTCAATGGTTCAGAAATAGGACTAATGTACCAGAATATAGACTTTGTCCTGAAGAGTACTTATTAAAGTTAGAACTTAAAAGATACGCCAATAGTACTGTACGCACATACGTTTCTTTTTTTGAAATGTTTATAAATTACTATAAAGAAAAGGAACTAATAACCATTGATGAAAGTGATATTAGGAACTTTCTACAACATCTTGTTCAGAGAAATGTATCGAACTCTTACCTTAACCTAGCCATAAACGCTATCAAATTTTATTATGAAGTAGTTTTAGATATGCCAAACCGTTTCTATGAAATAGAACGACCTAGAAAAGAATCCAAATTACCTAAAGTAATTTCAAAAGAAGAAATACTTTCAATTATTGAAAACACCAACAATTTAAAGCATAAATGCATTGTTCAATTATTATATGGTTCTGGTTTAAGACGTAGTGAACTTTTAAATTTGAAAATAGAAGATATTGATAGTAAGCGAATGCTAATTCGTGTTGTAGGTTCAAAGGGAAATAAAGATAGGCAGACGTTGTTATCAAGAAATGCCTTAAAAGACTTAAGGCGATACTTTACAAAATATGAACCTAAAATTTATTTATTTGAAGGTAAAACTGGAATAAAATATAGCGGTGCTAGTGTATTGAAAATTGTAAAGTCAGCTGCTGAAAGAGCAAAAATACGCATAAGTGTTACACCACATATATTGCGACATAGTTTTGCTACGCACTTACTGGAATCTGGGACAGATTTAAGGCAAATACAAGTACTCTTAGGACATAGCTCAAGTAAAACAACTGAAATTTACACCCATGTGGCTACTAATACTTTTGAAAGTATAAAAAATCCACTAGATTAGTAATCCTAAATAAGAAATAAACGTACCTAGGTACGTTTATCGAATTGTTGTAGGCAATTTAAGAAACGGACTAACAACCAAATGACTGAATGAACTTTTTATACAGATTACTACTAACTTTCAATGCAACATCATTGATAATCGTTGTTTTTTTAGTCAAAGAGCAAGTTCTGATTAATGAAATAGACTGCCGATTAATCAACTTACCCAATTACGTATCGTACATCATTTACTTTCTTATTCCTGTTGGACTGACTTATTTCAGCCTTTTGATTGCAAGATTTTTAAGTAAAGATAATATTCAAGAAGCTTCAATTATAAGTATTGAACAAGCCAATAACGCCTTTTTACCGAGTTATTTAGGATACTTTTTTGTAGCATTAAGTGTTCCCTACGTTGAAACACTAATATTTGTGTTTGCGATATTATTTATTTTTACATTTTTATCCCAAACTTTATATTTCAATCCTCTTTTTTTAGTGTTTAGATATCACTTCTACTACCTGAATACTACCAATAATGTTCAACTTTTTGTAATAACAAGAAAAGAGTTAAAAGACCCAAAAAGTATCAAAATAGAACAATTAAGAAGAATAAATAATTTCACGTTTATCGACATAAAAAAATAATATGAACCATTTACTTGCAAAAAAAACAGGACGTAATGGAGAATACGTCAAAATGATATCCGATGAGGATATTTTTAACTTACCAGACGACTTGGACAATCCACACGAATACGATACTGATTATAAGCTTGAAGATGATGAATGGTTTGGAATAGAAGATTTTTCCGAAACTGATTTCTGTATCGATATACTAACAACGGACTTTAATTCAGCGGAATATAATCAAATTGCTCTTGCGGATTATAATAGACTTAAATATTTATGCTCTTATCAAGATAACCAATATTACTACTTTCAAAAGTTATCGAGAAGCCAAACTATTAGACGGAAATGGTTTACAATATCTAACCAACCAGAAATTCAAAATGACAATCCGATAATTATTTTGAAAGAATTACCAGATGCGATTTATGACAGCGAAGAAGATATACTCTACTTCAAAAAACTGACGTCAATCACAACAATATTTTCTGGAATCGGAACTTTATATCGAGAAGCAACACAAGAAGACACTGAACAATTCCTTGAGAACGAATTCATTAACTTAACAGACGATTATGATGCATCAAAAGTAAAAAAGGCGAATAGAAAAAGAATTGCTATGGCTATGGACACATTTAATGCTTTTAATCCTCAACAAAGAAATTCTATCTATGACTATATAAAGGAATATTGCAATGACCTTGAATTTTCAGACGAAGACAGAAATTTTAATATTGGTTCGGAGGAAAATTTAAAGCAATTAATGTACGGAATTGAACAGCGATATTATACAACACCAATTGGAAACGAAAAGAGATTAGCAAATTCAATTACAACAATATAAAAAACTGCCTACAACAACGTATATAGCTCATAGCTAATTAGTTGATTAAACGAAGTTAAGGCATATTTGGAAAGTCGCCAAATTTTTAAAATTGACGATTTCCAATAAAAAAGATAAATAGTAAAATTTAAAAACCTGGCTTGTGCTTAATCCGAAAATAATCGCTAATTTACACGCTACGAGCCATATACAAGACCGTTGTGCTTCATGCAAAAAAAAACCAACCTAGATGCATATTGAGAAAATAAAAATTAAAAACTTCAAATGTTTCAAAAATGAATTTGAGTTAGCATTAAATAAAAATGTCAACATCATAGTTGGGGAAAATGAAGCAGGAAAATCGACAATTATTGAAGCTCTAAACCTTATACTTTCTGGATGGTTTAAAGGTCGATATATTCATAATGAACTGAATGAATACATATTCAACAAAGAAACTATAAAAGAATATATTTCAAGTCTTCAAACTGAAACACCATTAGCACCACCTTCAATTAAAATTGAAGTTTTTTTATCGCCTGATGCACCTTCGATTTTCAAAGGAGATAAAAACTCTGAAAAATCAGATTCAATTGGATTATCTTTCAACATTGAATTTGATAACAAATATTTACCTGAATATCAGATTTTAGTTCAAACCGAAAGCATAAAAAGTTTACCCATTGAATATTATAATTTTTATTGGGAATCCTTCGCTAGAGACGAGAGAGTCACACCAAGGCTCATACCGATTAAACCTGCATTAATAGACTCATCAAATGGTAGATTGCAGAATGGTTCTGATATTTATATTAGCAGAATAATTAAAGACTTTTTAGACCAGAAAGAAATTGTAGATGTTTCCCAAGCACACAGGAAAATGAAAGATGTTTTCATGCAAGAGGAATCTATAATTAGCATAAATAAAAAAATTCAAACTGATTCAAATATTTCCAATAAGAAAGTTGAACTCTCAGTTGAACTTTCTTCAAAAAATTCTTGGGAAAACTCTTTAGTAACATATCTTGATGATATTCCATTTCATCATATCGGAAAAGGAGAACAATGTGTGATAAAAACCAAATTGGCTCTATCGCATAAAAAAACATTAGAATCCAATGTGCTTTTAATTGAGGAACCAGAAAATCACCTATCGCACACAAAATTAAATGAGCTAATTCATGACCTCAAAAAAGGAGCAGAAAACAAACAAATTATTGTAACTACTCATAGTAGTTTTATTGCAAACAAATTAGGCTTAGAAAGCCTAATCTTATTAAACGAGCAAAAAACCATAACCTTTAAAGACTTAGAAGATGAAACTTTTACTTACTTCAAAAGATTAGCTGGTTACGATACTCTTAGATTAATTCTTAGCAATAAGTCAATACTTGTGGAAGGCGATTCAGACGAATTAATTATTCAAAAGGCATATTCACAAAAACATGGTAAACTACCAATAGAAGACGGAATAGATGTAATTTCTGTGGGCACTTCTTTTTTAAGATTTTTACAAATAGCAGAGAAAATAAATAAGCCAGTAATCGTAATTACAGATACAGATTGGAGTCTTGAACAACTTGAAAACAAATACGAAGATTACATAGGAGAAAACGCAAAACCAAACATTACAATTTCCTATGATAGCGAAATAGATGAAGGAGATTTTGAAATATACGGCAAACCATTTAATTACAACACGTTAGAACCTAAATTACTTAAATCAAATTCTATTGAGTTGTTCAATCTAGTTTTCGAAAAAGATTATAAAACGGCAGACGAATTTCATAAATACATGAAGCTCAATAAAACAGAATGTGCATTAAAGTTGTTTGATTCAAAAGAAACAATTGTATTCCCTAATTTTATTTCAGACGTTATTTAATAATGACTAACGAATTAATCATAGCATCGGCAGGTTCAGGAAAAACCACAGCTTTAATTAAAAAAGCATTGTCATTTCCTGAAAACTCTATTTTAATTACTACCTACACAGAATCAAACGCTCAAGAAATCAAGAATAAATTTTTTGAATTAATAGGCTGTATTCCTTCAAATATTCATATTTCTACTTGGTTTTCATTTTTAATTAAACAATGCATAAAACCTTATCAAACTATTCTATTTGACCACAAAATAAAGGGACTTCTGCTTGTAAACGAGAAATCGGGAATTAGATACACAGACCAAAGAACTGGAAGGAAAATTCCATATGCAGAAGCGGATAATTTTGATAAATTCTACTTTACCAAAAACAAAAGAATTTATTCTGATAAAGTTGCAAAACTTGCTATTAGAGTTAACAAAGAAACAAAAGGAAAAATAATAAACCGTATTACAGAAATTTACGACTACATACTAATTGATGAATGTCAAGATTTGGCAGGATACGATTTGGAATTACTAAGGACTTTTGGGCAATGCAGTTCAAATCTATCATTGGTTTGTGACCCAAGACAAGTTACCTATTTAACTCATAATTCTACGAAATATAAAAAATATAGAAATGGATTATTAAAAGAGTTCATTACTACAGAATGCAGTAAATTAGGTTTCAAAATTGATGAAACATCACTTTCTGAATCTTACAGATGCAATCAGCCTATATGCGACTTTGCAAATAGACTTTATCCTGAACATAGTCAATGTGGTTCAAAACAAAATGAAACAACAGAACATGATGGCATATATATAATTGAAAAAGACAAAGTTGATGATTATTTAGCAAAATATAATCCCGTCCAATTAAGGTGGAACTCTTTAACAAAGAACACAAATTCCGAATTTAGTATTACTAATTTTGGGCAATCTAAAGGTTTAACTTTTGAAAGGGTTTTAATCTATCCAACGAAAGGAATGCTTGGTTGGATAAAGGACAATACTATTTCAGTCGGTAAGTTTAGCAATGAAGCCAGAGCGAAATTTTATGTAGGAATAACAAGAGCGAAATATAGTGTTGGAATAGTCTGTGATAAAACAGATGGCTTTGTAAAAAATGGAACAATTGAATACGAATAAAGCACGAAAGCACAACAATGTATATAAAAAATAGGGCGGAATGGTGCTTAAACAAAGGCTTGGGCGTATTTGCGAAGTCGCCAAATCTTTTGATTTGGCTTTTAGAAAAATAAGATAAAAACAAAATGCAAAAGTTTTGGCTTGTGGCTAAACCGAAAAGTCATCGCTTACCACCTGCCCTACTTTTCATATACGAGACGTTGTAAAACATTTGACCAAACCAAGAAAATGCAGGAAACCATCAAAAATAGAATTCCAATTCACGTTGATTTAGCACCAAATCGAGACGAAGTTTATTCTGGAATTTGTTTAAAATCAAATGAGAATATCTTTGTGTTTATTTGCTTTAATGACGAAACAAAAGAATTTGACGGTTTTGCAATTATTAGGAATTTTGAAATTGACAAATATCGAGAATGGGACGAAGAAGAATTAAGTGAAATAAAGAATAATAATTACGCGGAATTTATCGGAAAACTGCCACTTGAAAGAATGAATAATATGTCCGAATGTTTATCGGAATTAGAAAACGAAGAGTTGATTGCAATATTTACAGAAACTGACGATGATTCATATTTTGTCGGACAAATTAAAAATCTTACGGAAAACGAAGCGGAATTAAAATTAATGAATGAAGATGCGGAATGGACTGGAAATGAAAAAATAAAAATTGCCGAAATAACTTATATTGGATTTCGGACAAGTATTGAAAAAGAGTTACTGAATAAAAACGTTTTACAACACCGGTAACCGTTGCACAAGCTTAAATTCTGAATAAAATCAACATAATAAAGCCTCTTTAAGAGGTTTTATTATTACCGGTTCAGTATTAGAATGTCACTTTTTGATGCCTTAGGAATACTGAAAACATATCTTGGACAGTACTTTTTATAAAGACCTTAAAAGCAAGCTTTGCTAGCCCACTATTTGAACGTTTCAGTTCAAATTTCAGGTACTTCTTAAGGTTATAGGCGATTGCGGAGAGGTGCATCACCTTGTTGGCCTGTTCCAGACCTATCGTATTTATCTTGCGCATGCCCATGAACTGGGTGAGGGTACCGAAAACGGGTTCTACGGTGCTTTGTCGTTTACCCTTCATATACCTGCCCTGTGGGCTCTCGACCCTTGCGATGTTCCGTTCGTATTCCGCCCGATAATACGTGACCGAGAACTGTTTCTCGTTGACCTTTCCAAGGCAGCTTTCCATGATCGAGCAGCCCTTGCAGATCTTGCTCGACGCGCGGTACGCCTTCTTTTTGGTCTTGGTCCGGCTGTCAAGGAACACTTTTTTGAAAGGGATCACCTTGCCCTGTGGGCATAGATAATTGTCGTGTTCCCTGATGTACGTAAACCCATCGGGACCACCTTTATAGGTGCCATGCGGTGGAATGAAACTTTTTAGCCCTTGGTTTTCCAGAAATGCATAGTTCTCCCCGCTACTATACCCCGTATCGGCCACGCAGTTTTCAAATACCAGACCTTGTTGCCATAATCTTCTTTGCAAGCGTTGTACGATATCCTGTAATTGCTGGTTATCCTTTCCATCTGCATGGTACGCCCTGATGTCGGTTATAACATGATGCGCCGTGTCAACACTAAGTTGAGAAAGATAGTTCAGCTTTCTGGCCTTGCCGGGTTTCACACTTATCCTGGCATCGGGGTCCGTTGGGCTATAATGTGTTTTGTTACTGGTGTACTTCGCACCTTTATTACCTGCACCGGGTCTTTGATCCTGATCCTTCGCCCACTTCTTGTTACGGCTCTTTATCGCATTCAGCTCCTTTCCACTTGCGGTAATACTACGATCGCCCTTATCCGCTTTATTATCCTTGGACTTACGGTGTGGCACTTCCCTGTCCATGGCGCTGATCGCCCGTATCCGCACCAAGTGCTCCTTTAGTTCTTCCTCGGGCACTTTCAGTTCCAAGGTATCCATACTCGCGTTCGCCTTTACCGGTGCCGAATCTATCGCTTGGGTATGACCACTTACCATTCCCTTTTCTATACACAACTGTAAAATATTCGTGAACACTTCCTCGAAAACGGACTCTGGAAACAGTTGGCGTGTACGGCTTATGGTACTGTGCCATGGAAGTTCCTCATCAATGTCATAGCCTATGAAATAAAGAATGTCCAAGCGCATCGAACAATGCGCAATCAGTTTACGGTCGCTGATAAGGTTCTCCAGATAACCCACCAGACAAAGCTTGAAGAACACCACGGGGTCTATGCTCTTTTGACCGCTCTCCCCATAATAGGGCCGAGTCAACTTATAGAGGAAACCAAGATCAAGGGCGGATCCCAAACGCCTGTAAAAATTGTTCTTCGGTATACGTTCACTAAGTTGGAAACTAGCGAAAAGCTTCTCCTGGTACTCCTTTTTTCCCTGCATACAACAAGTTACGATCAAATGTCCGATCGGCAAGGATCAGAGCTCGATATTTTTTATATCTTGTGCAACAGGCACAATGGCTATAAGCAATACGGGGCTTTTGTGTTTGCCGAAAGTTATCGCTTAAATCGAACTCCGCAAAGCCTTATTTTGAGTTTTTATCGTTAAATTTAAAAACAAAAATAAGGCTTTGCTATGTGCTAGACGGAAAGGCCTGTGCTTAAAATCCCCCGTACTGCTCATAGCCGAGACCGTTGGCAACAATATGACCAAAACCGAAACTAAAGACAATAATTTAGAATATTATGTTTGATTATGGAATTGACACATATAAGTCGCTGACTAAAGTTGTTAAGTTAAAATTCAATTCAGAATTAAAAGATAGTGGAATTGAACTTCAAGGAATTTACTCAATGAAAAATTTGGTAACAGAAAAAGAGTTTTACCTTCTTGAAGTTAATGGAAAACAAATAAGATTTGCGAATCAAAAAAGCTTTGTAGTCTTATTTTCAGATTTTTTAAAAAGTAATATTAAAGAATTAAAAAACAGATATAATTATCTCCTAAATAGAACGACAGACGAGTTTAGTGACGACATCGGAATTGAAATGGAATATAAGCAAGCAGATTACTATTCAATGAAACAAACTGAATTACTAAAAAAAATGATTGAATTTAACAATAAAATGTAATTCAAATTAAAAATGGAAAATACTCAAGATAACATAAATTTTATCCCGATTTTGACTGTATTTTTATCAGGCTTATTTGGTCTTTTAGTTGCATATATAACTTGGAATTTAGCAAGCAAACGTGAAAAAGAAAAATTCAAACAAGAATTAGCATTTCGGGAATTTAAAGAAAAAGAGGAATTATATATTTCTATTCTTTCTTCACTTGACAAAACCGTGAAATTCACAAAAACTGGAAAAGATTACTCGGAATTATTTAATGACTTGACATTTATTTCGGCTAAATCAAAACTACTTGCAACGGAAAGTATAAATATAAAATTTAGTGAAATAAGTGATATTTTATATGTTTGGTCTTCAAGATACAGACAAAGTCTTCCAAAAAAAGTTGGAGGAACGGATTATGGAATAGTAACGAATTTGGATAATGAACATCGAGAAAAAGCAGACGAAATATATCCCGAATTAATTAAGTCAATCAATGATTTAGTTTCTATAATTAAAAAAGAGTTGAATTATTTAAAGAACGAACTGAAAAAATAAATACTGTTGCCAACAAAGAACTGAGGTAAAAAACAAACAAATTCTTCTTTAATCTGAGACAATATTAATCTAGGCTCATAGATTCAAAAAACAGATTCTTGAGCTTTTTTTATTCAATTTATATGCTATTTATCTAGGCAATATAGAAACGTAAGTTTCATCATATGGTCTGCCAGATTTTGCGATAGCAAAAGACTGTTTTAATAGTTTGTTGGCAACGGCTATCAGTGCCAGTTTCTTGCTCTTACCCTTGTTCACGATTCGCTCATATACTTCTCTGCATGCCTTGTTGTGTTTACAGGCATTGAAAGAACATAGAAACAATAGATTACGAAGCTTTCTATTGCCGACCTTACTTATTCGCGCCCGACCTCTTACACTGCTCCCCGACTCTCGTATCGTGGGGGTTATACCTACATAACTACAAAGCTGTGCTGCTGTTTCGAACTTGTTGAAACCGTCAGTGACAACAATTAAGAACAATGCAGTCTTTTGTCCTATTCCTGGTATTGACGTTAACAATGTTAATTGCTCCTGTTGGTCCTCCTTTACCAATGATAGTATCTTTGACTCGATAGCTGCTACCTCTTTGTTCAGCTGCTTCTTGTTACGTATCAAGGAACGATAGACAAACTTTGAGGGTATCCCCAAAACAGCTTCCCCATGTATCTTGTTCTTGGTCGCGGTACGTTGTTTTAAATAAGTATCCAATAAGCGGAACAACTGTAAACATTCGCTCTGGGTATCCGTCAAGGCATTGTAAATAGGAACCTCGTTGATTAGGGCATATTCACATATAGCCTTGGCATCGCTCTTGTCCGTTTTTACCTTGGCAAGTTTCATTTGTATAAATCGCTTTATCGATAAAGGATTTACAACGGATACCAGTACACTATTTTTGTAAAGAAACTGTGCAAGCCTATAATGATAGTAACCGGTAGCTTCCATAACGACCAATGAACCTTTGGGTAATTCCTTAAGGTATTTCTTGAACCCCGTTTCATTGTTCTTATACTGGTCGTGACCTTTGCTACTACCATGTACATCAAAGACATCTTTACTGATGTCAACTCCAAAAGTTTCTTTATATTTAATCATAAGAAATGTTTTATGAAAGAACCAGCTACTTCTGCTCACAACAACTTAAAAACGAGATCTAAAGTCTCACAGAACTGAACGTGATCTAAGTAGTAAAAGAGAAAGGATTATCAATGTTGTCGAAGTCTGAAGCTTCACCGTATATAGTAACCTTAATTCTCTCTTTTGTTCTTTCTAGTTATATCAACAATTTACTGAGAATCAAACTTAAGCCGTATATAGTAACCTTAATTCTCTCTTTTGTTCTTTCTAGTTATATCAACAATTTACTGAGAATCAAACTTAAGCCGTATATAAAAAATTGCTGGTGTTGTGCTAAATCAAAGGTCGTTGCACGTTTGCTACGTCTGATTTTCCTTCGGAAAATCCTCGCACGCAAACACGCAACTTTCCATATACAATCACGTTGCCCACAATATGAAAAACATCTTTGGAAAGAACAATTATCGATTTGGAGTTGAATCATTTTTACTAATGTATTTGAATCAATATCAATTTGTTTTAGGCTCTGATTTGGAACATTATGGGAAAAATAACCAGACTTTTAATAAAGATAATCCTTGCAATATTTATTTTGTTTTAAGAAGACCAAAAGTTACAATTGACCCAAATTCAGTTAAGATAAAAGGCAAAAAAGCGGACTTTGAATTAATTATTCATCACCCAACAGAAGGCGGAGTTATTAAAATGGGAACTGAATTAAACAAAGCAAAATCGGAATTGGAATTTCACACAGAATATCCTTATAATCTCTTTAGTTTTTCAGATAATAAAGGTGTCTTGTTTGGAGCAAGACCAAGTACTTTAATTGACAGCTCACACGTTGAAAATAATCTGAATTTAACCACTCTTGATTACGAAGTATTATATATTGGTCAAGCTTATGGTAAAAACGGAAAAAGAACTGCTTTAGATAGACTTTCATCTCACGAAACAGTTCAAAAAATTTACACGCATTCTTTAACTCAAAATCCTGATTCTGATATTTGGATTCTTCTAACTAATTTTTCACAACAAAGTATGCTATTCGCAGCTGGAGCAGATTTAATAAAAGTAAGTAAAAAAGACTCAAAAATTGAACGTAAAAAAGGAGAACATTTTTTTGAAAATAATGGAATTTCAATAACAGAAAAGCAGAAAATAAATTTTACTGAAGCTGCACTTATTAAATATTTTCAACCGAAATATAATATTGAGTTTAAAGATAGTTTTCCTTCAACAAAGCACAAATCCTATTCTGAATGCTACAATTTAGACATTAAGGCTTTGACAATCGAATTGGATACATCAGAAAACACACGTAAAATTTACACCGAAAAAACTGAACGAACACATCATCATATGAAAATGTTTGAGTTCAATTCTGACAAAGATAGAATAAGCTTAATGAATGTATTCGGATAAAATACTGTGGGCAACACCGTATATAATTTATTGCTAGTTCTTGCCTACTTACGAAAGTCCTTGCGGACTTTCTTGGTCGGTAATTATTTACTAAATTAGTTGCTTAAAACACGCAACAAACCATATACAAACACGTTGTGGTGCATTTAAGAGCAACTTTCTGGAAAACCGAAAATTTCTGTTTTAAATTCAAATTTTAGATTATATTTGTATCTAAATGGATACACTTTAAATGATTATCACCGAAAAAACAACTGAATTTGATAAGTGGATTAGAAAGCTCAAAGATATTCGAGCGAAATCTAAAATACTCTTCCGAATTCAGAAACTCGAAACCGATGAGCATTTTGGAGATTGTAAGCCTGTTGGAGATGGAATTAGCGAAATGCGGATTAATTATGCCAAAGGTTATCGAGTGTATTTTAAGGAAAAAGATAACAAGATTGTCATCCTTTTAATCGGTGGAGATAAATCAAGCCAACAAAAGGATATTGACAAAGCGAAGAAAATTTGGAACAGAATAAAAAATGATTGATATGGCAACAACAAAATTTGATATTGCGGACTATTTGGACAGCGAAGAAATGATTGCTGAATATCTTAATACAGTTCTTGAAGATGGAGATAGTTCTGATTTAATTGTGGCAATCGGAAATATTGCAAAGGCAATCGGAATGACTAAAATTGCGGAGAAATCTGGAATGAGCCGACCAAGTCTTTACAAAGCTTTATCTGATGGAGCAAAACCGCAATTCGGAACGATAATGAAAGTATTGAAAGCAATTGGCGGACAAATTAATGTGAAACCAATGTCAGCGTAGAAAAACGCACCACAACAAAGAACTGAGGTAAAAAACAAACAAATTCTTCTTTAATCTGAGACAATATTAATCTAGGCTCATAGATTCAAAAAACAGATTCTTGAGCTTTTTTTATTCAATTTATATGCTATTTATCTAGGCAATATAGAAACGTAAGTTTCATCATATGGTCTGCCAGATTTTGCGATAGCAAAAGACTGTTTTAATAGTTTGTTGGCAACGGCTATCAGTGCCAGTTTCTTGCTCTTACCCTTGTTCACGATTCGCTCATATACTTCTCTGCATGCCTTGTTGTGTTTACAGGCATTGAAAGAACATAGAAACAATAGATTACGAAGCTTTCTATTGCCGACCTTACTTATTCGCGCCCGACCTCTTACACTGCTCCCCGACTCTCGTATCGTGGGGGTTATACCTACATAACTACAAAGCTGTGCTGCTGTTTCGAACTTGTTGAAACCGTCAGTGACAACAATTAAGAACAATGCAGTCTTTTGTCCTATTCCTGGTATTGACGTTAACAATGTTAATTGCTCCTGTTGGTCCTCCTTTACCAATGATAGTATCTTTGACTCGATAGCTGCTACCTCTTTGTTCAGCTGCTTCTTGTTACGTATCAAGGAACGATAGACAAACTTTGAGGGTATCCCCAAAACAGCTTCCCCATGTATCTTGTTCTTGGTCGCGGTACGTTGTTTTAAATAAGTATCCAATAAGCGGAACAACTGTAAACATTCGCTCTGGGTATCCGTCAAGGCATTGTAAATAGGAACCTCGTTGATTAGGGCATATTCACATATAGCCTTGGCATCGCTCTTGTCCGTTTTTACCTTGGCAAGTTTCATTTGTATAAATCGCTTTATCGATAAAGGATTTACAACGGATACCAGTACACTATTTTTGTAAAGAAACTGTGCAAGCCTATAATGATAGTAACCGGTAGCTTCCATAACGACCAATGAACCTTTGGGTAATTCCTTAAGGTATTTCTTGAACCCCGTTTCATTGTTCTTATACTGGTCGTGACCTTTGCTACTACCATGTACATCAAAGACATCTTTACTGATGTCAACTCCAAAAGTTTCTTTATATTTAATCATAAGAAATGTTTTATGAAAGAACCAGCTACTTCTGCTCACAACAACTTAAAAACGAGATCTAAAGTCTCACAGAACTGAACGTGATCTAAGTAGTAAAAGAGAGAGGATTATCAATGTTGTCGAAGTCTGAAGCTTCACCGTATAT
Organism: Maribacter hydrothermalis; assembly: GCF_001913155.1. Lineage (GTDB taxonomy): Bacteria > Bacteroidota > Bacteroidia > Flavobacteriales > Flavobacteriaceae > Maribacter > Maribacter hydrothermalis. The sequence continues at coordinate 3,830,100 of NZ_CP018760.1, read as the reverse complement.
AGTAACCTTAATTCTCTCTTTTGTTCTTTCTAGTTATATCAACAATTTACTGAGAATCAAACTTAAGATGTATATAAAAAATAGGCGGAATAGTACTAAATCCAAGGCTTGTGGTCCGTATCAAACTTTGTGCTTAACCGAAAGTTTGGTGCTTCGAAATCGCCTACTTTTCATATACTAACCGTTATGTGCAAGCTGAAAAAAATGCAACATTCTGATAAAAAGGTCGTCTTTAGATAAAAACAACCAAATGAAAATAATACTGCATTTATTCATTTTTCTTTTAATAGGCTGTAACGCTTCAAGCCAAAAAAAAGAAACATCAGAATTAGACGGAGAGTACAATATTCAAGATGTTTTAATTGAGACAAGAGACGGAGCAAAAGTTTCAGTAATCATCGTTAGGAAAAATGAAATAACCGAACCAAAACCAGTAATTCTTCAAAGTACAATTTATGTAAGAGATAAAGGAGGAGACTTAAACACCTTAAAGGAATCCGCTAACAAAGGCTATATTGGAGTAATTGCATATACAAGAGGAAAACGTCTTAGTCCTAACGAAATATGGCCATACGAAAATGACGGCAATGATACTTACGATGTAATCGATTGGATTAGCAAACAAAAATGGTGTGACGGACGGATTGGAATGTTTGGAGGTAGCTATAATGGATTTACGCAATGGGCTTCTACTAAAAAATTACACCCAGCACTTAAAACAATTGTTCCTTACGTTGCTAATAGACCAGGAATGGGTTTGCCAATGGAAAATAATGTTTTCATTAACCCGAATTACGAATGGGCTTTTTATGTGGGAAACAACAAAACTTTAGATACGATTGCTGGAAATGACCGGCAACGTTCTAGAGATATGCAAAACAAATGGTGGGAAAACGGAATAGCTTATAAAAAACTTGATAGTATTGACGAAAGACCTAATAAATGGTTTCAACGATGGATAAGCCATCCATCATTTGATGATTATTGGCAAAGTATGGCACCTTATAAAGAGGATTTTTCCCAAATCGATATTCCTGTTCTTTCAATCGACGGATACTACAATGATTCACAAAATTCTGGATTATACTACTTAAGAGAACACTACAAGTATAATCCTCAAGCCGAGCACTACTTGATTATTGGACCTTATGGTCATTTTGGTGCTCAAAAAGGAGGCTTTCCCGAAGTAAACGGTTATAAAGTAGACGCTGATGCTTTGATAAACACTAACGAAATAACTTACCAATGGTTTGACTACATTTTTAAGAATGGCAAAAAACCTGAAAAATTAAAAGATAAAATTAACTATCAAGTAATGGGAGCAAATGAATGGAGAAGTGCTTCAAGTATTACTGAGATGAGTAACAAATCTTTAAAGTTATATCTAACAAAGGAAAAAGTAGAAGATATAAATTTGTTAAGTCCTGAGAAACCCGTCGAAAAGAACTTTCATTTTCAAGAAGTTGATTTTTCTAATAGAGAAATCTGGAATAATGACTATTACCCAGACCCAATCATTCGAGATTACAGGGATATGGGCAATGGTTTTAATTTTATTAGTAAACCGTTGGAGGAATCAATAATTGTAAACGGTTCATTTATTGGCCAACTAAAGGTAAGCATCAATAAAAAAGATTTTGATTTTGGTGTTACACTTTATGAAGTAATGCCAAATGGAGAATATTTCAGCTTGTCTTACATTATTGGCAGAGCAAGTTATGCAGATGATATAACCAAAAGAAAATTATTAGAACCAAACAAAATAGAGACAATTAGATTTTCAAACACACATTTAGTAAGTAAAAAATTAAGTAAAGGTAGTCGCCTACTTGTATACATAAATGTGAATAAAAACCCATTTTCGGAATTGAATTATGGTACGGGGAAAAAAGTAGCGGAAGAAAATATAAAAGATGCGAAAGAACCATTGAAAATAAAATGGTATAATGATAGCTTTGTGGAAATTCCGATTTGGAAAGATTGAACGTGGGAAAAGCCAGCACATAACAAAGCCTATAAACAATGCGGGTTTCGGGCTTTAAACGCTAAGGTCTGCCTATATTAATAATGGCGCAAAATCTTTGGGATTTTGCTTTTAAGCGGGACAAAGAAAAAAACAAAACCAAAAGATTTCGCTATGTGCGTGGCGGAAAGCAAACGCTAGTTTGCTCCCGTACTGTTCATAGCTCAGACGTTAGGCAACATTTTGTAGAAACTTGAGAAAATTTAAGACTTACTCCTAGTATTATTTGTTGGAATTCCGTTATTCATTCTAACAATACCCGTTATTATAATTTCTTTACCCTTTACTTATTTTCAACGCAAAAAATTTGAAAAAAAATATACTGGGTTTTTAACGGAAAATGATGGAAAAAACTTCTTTTGCTATAATAACAGAAAGAACTCAAAAAATTATATTGAGGAAAATATTGTGCCAAATCTGGACAAAGGAATAGAAATCGTATATCTGAATGGACGAAAAATTGAATCGGAATATAATGCTGAATTTATCTCCGCTGCGTTATATGGACTTAAGCACTACAATAAGTTTCCTCATTTAATGAAAATTAGGAATGGACAAGTAATTGACAAATCAGTAAATAATCCGTTTTATGGAGTTTTAAATATGAACAAATCGCAAACGGAATTACTAAATGTAATAAATCAGTTCTTTGAGCCGAACGTGGAAAAAACGTTGCCTAACAAAGCCTCCTATGAAAAGCCTTAGTCCAGTTCTTTAAAGTTAATTAATATTTTCTTTTTTGCCTTAAACCTCCTTTTTTGTTTTAATATTATTTCTTTGTACTCCTAATATTGTCTGTTTTTAGCCTAGAAATATCATTGGTGTCAGAATGATTATAAATCATAAAAGAACGAGCTATTAACTAAATATATTATTCTAAACAATACACACTATGCCCGATTATAAATAAAAATTAAGTAAATTGTAATTAAAATAATTTAAATTTAAGTGAACATAAAACTGAACACGTTTTTGCACACGATTTATTAATAAAGCATCTCTAAAGTACCTGAATATAGGGACTTTGAAATTTGAGAGGAAAATTCATAACCCGGAGGTCGGGGGATCGTGCCCCCCTCTCGCTACATAGTTTAAGACCAATAAAATCAACGGTTTGCGTGCGCACAAGCCGTTTTTTTATGTCTTTAAATTTCATACTTTTATCTACCATATACGATAACGTATACGGTTTGAAAATGAAACTAAACTATTCCGATCCTAAATTCTATACTGGTGGTGTCCCAATAAAAGGTTGGTCTAAGCTAACTTACAAGCAAAAGAAAGATGCTCTTGCCAAAGATTGGTATGTATATTTCTCCTATCGAAATCCTGAAACCAAAAAACTTGTTAGGCAAACTCCTATCAAAGCGGGTGTAAATCGTTTTAAAACAAAACGCGAGCGAATTCTTTTTATGTATATTATAAAAAGAGCTTTAATTAAAATTTTAGAAGCTGGTTATACCCCTAATGCTGATAATTCTACCCTAATATCTAAATTAAGCACGTCTAACGTTGTAGATGAAAAGGAAACTGAAACTATTCCTAAAAAAGTTGAACAACCCACTAAGGTCTTAAAAAAGGTTACTCCTGCCCCACTTGGTTCTCCTTTAATAGAAGAACCATCCATATCAATTCAAGAAGCATTCGATTTTGCTCTAAAAATTAAAAAGCGATCCTTAAGTCCAAATTCATATTCTGGGTACCATGGTCCACTTAAACAATTTGAAAAATGGTTGGAAGAAAATGAAATCAGCGATATAAAAGCAATTACAAAGAAAACTGTCGTTCAATACTTAAATTCAGTTTTAGCACGAACATCGCCAAGAACCCGTAATAATGCAAGAACAAGTTTAAGTGCTATTTTCACAACATTAGAGGATAATGAAATTATTGAAGACAATTTTATCCCTAAAATAAAACCGCTATCAACTAAGCCTACAAGAAATAAAACTTTCACTCCAAAACAAGAGTCTAATTTACAGACTTATATGGAGAAGAATGACCAACTGTTATTATCCTTTGTACATTTTATCTCTCTTTGTTTTTTGAGACCAATTGAAGTATGTAGATTAAAAGTTAAGGATATTGACATAGCTGACAAAAAAATCTATGTAAAGGCGAAAAATAAAAAAGTAAAAATTAAAATCATTCCAGAGATTTTATTGAATTTATTACCAGACCTCTCCAACGCTGATCCTGAACATTTTGTATTTACGCCATATGAAATTGGTGGCGAATGGGACGTTCCTGAACGAGATAAAAGAAACTATTACTCCAAAAGGTTTAAAAAGGTTAAAGATCACTTCAAATTGGGTATAGAATATGGACTTTATAGCTATAGACATACCTATATAACAAAGTTGTATAGAGAAATACGAAAAGAGTTAAATCCCAGCGAAACCAGAAGTACCTTATTAGGGATTACCGGACATTCTACATTAACCTCACTTGAAAAGTATCTACGTGATATAGATGCAGAACTACCAGAAGATTACTCTGAATTTCTACAGCCATCATCCACAAAAAGAACTCAAAATGACTAAGAAGAACAAAAACTATTTTGGGATGTTGAAGAGTGAAAAGCTCAATGAGTTAAGTAACGAGCAGAGATTAAAGCTTTTTAAAACTAAAAAGCTGTTCGTTACTACGAAGGTTTTAAAACTACCATCAAACGCTCCAATAAATTTACTAGACACTACTAACTTTAAATCTAGAATAGAACCTAAAAGCGAACTTGTAGATGCGTATTATACGTTTGTATTACATACTTATCAAGAATATATAAATAATGTATTTATTAACTTTTTTCATCAATTCAATAACCATATTATTGGTTTAAAGAAAAAAGAAGCTAAAACGGTTGGTAGATTACTTTACATAAATATTATAAATAATAAGCACTCTCCTAGTTTTGATATTGTGCATTTATTAGAAAATACTCATGGTATTCCGAAACTTGAGAATACTCCGAAAATAGAATTGTACACTATAAAGCGTGATACAATGAAACTAAGAACTATTCAAAAATATCCAAAAGGGTTAAATGAATTTTTAATGGGTAATTCCAGTCATTTCGAGGAAAGCCTGAAAGAAAATTTGTCCATTATAAAAGAAATCATTCAGTTTGAAGGTGAGCTTAAAATAATATTAGCATTGAATGATGAATATAAGTTTGAAGAAAACAAAACTATTCCATCAATACCTCAAAATAATGTTCGTGCTAAAAGCCAACAAACTACTTCAAATAAAATGGGGATAACAGCCACTATGCCAACCGATGAAGAAATGGAAGCATACCTAATGGAGCATGTTTTCAGTAAAAAAAAGTAAAGTAGCTATACTATTCATTAAGCAAAAGAACTTTCCTCATAGGTATCTACAGTTATAATCTTATTCGCCATATATTCCGTTATTGCCTTCAAGGTTTTATTATTGACTGGATGCGACCCTGGAGCAGTAAAATACTCAATCTGCTTTCCAGACTTAATACCATATTAGTGGTTTCTGAGTATTTTATTCAAAAAAATCAGTAGTTAAATCAACGTCAATTTTTTTAAAATTCTCCAATCTAACTTCATACAAAGGAAGTATGTTTACCTTATAACTTACTGCACAATCTGTTTTTTCATAATGGTCTACTTTCCATACCATGAATAACCTTTTTTCATTCTTCTTACTTAACCCAAGAATTAATCGGACTACTAAAATTAAATTTATAACTGCAACAAGTTTCCAATATTTATACAAAACTCCTTCTCTATTCAATTTTATTTTTAATTAAAATCATGCTGTTACGGAAACCCGTAAAAGACTACGAATTATACTTAATAATTTAGAGGTAAAATTAAAAATTAACAATGGGAACGGTAATACTTATAATAATTGGAGTTGTAATTGGTTTTGCAATTTTAGGCTTTTTATTTAGTCCTTCAGGAGAAAAGGAAGATGGCGCTAAAGTGGGTGCCGCTGCTGGGTGTAGTTTTATATCAGGTATTGCGCCAACTGTTCTTGTAATAGTATTAATAGTAAAATCATGTACATAAATTAAAATAGATAAAAGATGGGATTTCAAGAGTTATTTGAAAGTTTTGATAAAAAGAAAAGGAAGAGTCATTTTAAAAATTTACTTGCAGTGGCTATGGCCGATGGTAAATTGGACAATATAGAATTTGATTATATAATGCAATTAGCAGATAAGTGTTATATGACAGGAGATGAAGTAAAACGAGTCATAGATTTTCCAGAAGCTATCAGCTTTCATCCGCCAAAGACAGAAAGAGAAAGATTTGACCAAATGTATGACCTAGTAACGGTAATGCTAGTAGATGGCCGTATTGACGATAGAGAAATGCAGTTATGTAAAGTTTTCGCAATGAAATTGGGATTTAAGCCAGCTATTGTGGATAAGCTAGTTTTGGATTTAATTGACAATGCCCTAAAAGGTGTTGCAAAAGATGTAGCTTTGGCTCATGTCTTTTCTAAATAGAAAGATGATAATCTTAATCAAATCAATACTAGCCCTCCTATTCTTTCTATGCCTACTAAACATGCCCTACGGTTACTATGAATTAGTGCGCGTAATCGCCTTCGCGAGTTTTGGTTATTTTGCCTTTAAGGCGAACCAAGTAGAGAAGAGTGAACAGGTATTTATTTATATAGCGCTTGCCCTTCTCTTTCAACCTTTTTTCAAAATTGCTTTGGGTAGAGAATTATGGAATATAGTTGATGTGGTGGTTGGTGTTGGATTGATAACATCATTGTTTATTAAAAAAGTAAACAGATGATATTTATAAATTTTAAATCTAAATTATAACTAGTAAATATCCCGTTATAAAACTTAACTTTTCAACACTTTGTTTATCTAAAAAGTACACCTATTTTTACAAGTAAACTAACTTTATAATCATTTGAAAGAGGCCGAAACCAGAAAAGAGTTAATTGACCACCACCTGAAAACTGCAGGGTGGAATGTCAATGATTTTACTCAAGTGGTTCAGGAGTATTCGGTTATTTCAAGTGTGTATGAGCCTTCTCCGGATTATGGCACAACCTTTAGTGATTATGTTCTTTTAGGTAAAGACGGGAAAGCTTTAGCAGTGGTTGAAGCTAAAAGAACTTCTAAAGATTCAGAAATAGGCAGGGAACAAGCAAAGCAGTATTGCGAAGGGATTAAAGAAGAAACTGGATTTTTACCATTTTGTTTTTATACCAACGGCTTAGATATTTATTTCTGGGACCTTAATAATTACCCTCCAAAAAAAATTATTGGGTTTCCCACTCGAGATGATTTAGAACGGTATGACTTCATCAGGAAACGAAAAAAACCTCTAGTTACAGAACTAATCAATACTTCAATAGCTGGAAGAGATTATCAAATACAAGCTATTCGTGCGGTTATGGAGTCCATTGAAAGGAAACGCACAAAGTTTCTTTTGGTAATGGCAACAGGAACAGGCAAAACCCGAACCTGTATTGCACTAACAGATGCTTTAATGCGTGCTAGTTGGGCTGAACGGGTTTTGTTTTTGGTAGATAGAATTGCATTACGTGATCAAGCTTTAGATGCTTTTAAAGAACACTTGCCAAACGAACCTACCTGGCCCAAACGAGGCGAAAAGTCAATTGCAACGGATAGGCGTATTTACGTATCTACCTACCCTACAATGCTTAATATTGTCAAAGATGAAGAGAACTCTCTTTCTCCTCATTTCTTTGATTTGATTGTTATAGACGAAAGTCACCGTTCCATATACAATACGTACCAAGAGGTTTTAAGTTATTTTAATACTATAACTCTAGGCTTAACCGCTACCCCTACCGATGTAATAGATCATAATACGTTTAACCTGTTCGAATGCGAAGATGGCTTACCTACATTTGCATATTCCTACGAAGAAGCAGTAAATAATATCCCGCCCTATCTATGCAATTTTGAGGTGATGAAAATTCATACCAAATTTCAAGATGAAGGTATTAGTAAACGCACCGTTTCTTTAGAGGACCAAAAGAAATTATTACACGAAGGACGGGATATTGAAGAAATCAATTACGAAGGCACCCAGCTTGAGAAATCGGTTCGAAATAGAGGTACGAATGCTCTAATTGTGCGAGAATTCATGGAGGAATCTATCAAAGATTCTTACGGGGTTCTACCGGGTAAGAGTATATTTTTCTGTCAATCCATACAACAAGCTAGACAAGTAGAACAAATTTTCGACACCCTATATCCTGAATACAATGGAGAGCTAGCCAAAGTATTGGTTTCAGATGATTCAAGAGTTTATGGAAAAGGCGGATTATTAGACCAATTCAAATTAAACAATATGCCAAGAGTGGCTATTAGTGTTGATATGTTAGATACAGGCATCGATGTACGCGAATTGGTGAATTTAGTTTTTGCAAAGCCTGTCTACTCATACACTAAATTTTGGCAGATGATTGGGCGTGGTACGCGACTATTAGAGCCCACGGCAATGAAACCCTGGTGCGTTGAAAAAGATGTGTTTAGAATTATAGATTGCTGGGATAATTTTGAATATTTTAAACTGAACCCTAAAGGAGTTGAAAATAAGACACAGGTTCCTTTACCAGTTCGTTTTGCAGGACTCCGGATTGATAAAATTGAATTAGCCTTAGAATTAGATGAACTAGATATCGCATTAAAGGAAATTGAACTATTCAGAACACAGCTTAAAAATTTACCCAAAGATTCTGTTGTTATACAAGATGCACAGACACCTTTATTGAAAGCTTTAAAAGCTAATTTTTGGGAAAATTTAGATGCTAAGAGTTTCGATTTTTTACGAGAAATAATTATTCCGCTGTATAGAACGGTTTCACAAGTTGACTTTAAAGCGATGCGTTTTAAAAAAGATGTATTGGAGACCTCATTGGCACTTTTAGAGGATAATACTGATCAGTTAGACATTCTTAAAGAAAACATTCAAGAAAAGGTATCGCTTTTGCCATTATCGGTAAATGTTGTAGAAAAGCAGATTGGCTATATTAAGAAAGTGCTTTCCAATAATTATTGGGCAACTATTACAGATACTGAGTTTGATGTGCTTGCTCAAAAGCTCGCACCCTTAATGCGCTATATTGACAAACCTGTTACGGGCAGTGGTATGGACCAATTAAATTTAAAGGACGTTGTCACCACAAAGGAGTTTGTCGAATTTGGTCCTCAGCATGAATCTGTTAGTATTTCTAGGTATCGAGAAATGGTAGAGCAAAAAGTCAATGAGCTTTTAAAGCGCAACCCTATCCTTCAATGGATAAAAGAAGGCAAACAAATTACTGTTGAACAAGCTGCTCAATTAGCAGAAGAATTACATTCTGAAGACCCACATATTACCGAAGCGCTATTACAAAAAGTGTACAAAAACCAACGTGCTAATTTCTTGCAGTTCATAAAACATATTTTGGGTATTGAGATATTAGAAAGTTTTGACGAAACTGTCAGCAAAAAAGTTGCTGAATTTATACAAACACACACTACCTTGAGCACTCGGCAAATTGAATTTTTAAATCTCTTGAGAGACTATATTATTGAGCGCGGTCAAATACATAAACGAAATTTATTGGAAGCTCCTTTTACGGTAATTCACCCAAAAGGAATACAAGGGGTATTTAACCCGAATGAAATTAAAGAGATAGTAACATTAACAGAACAACTAGTAGCATAAATGAGCTTATTACAAAGTAACCCTGAAATAAAATCTAAGATTCAAGAACTCTGGAACAAGTTCTGGAGTGGCGGTATCTCCAACCCTTTAACAGCTATTGAGCAGATTACCTATTTGCTTTTTATGAAGAAATTGGATGAAAATGATACCGATGCCCAATCTAGGGCTGAATTTAACGATGACCCATTTACTTCTCGTTTTGAAGGAGAGTTTCAATTACCCAACAGTGACTTAAAAATTGAAAAGCAGCAATTACGTTGGAGCGAGTTTAAGAGATTACCTGCCGAAGAAATGTTGCAAAGGGTACAACAATATGTTTTTCCGTTTATAAAGACTTTAGATACAGATGATTCTCCTTTTGTAAAACATATGCGTAATGCGGTCTTTATAATACCAAAACCATCATTATTGGTAGAGGCTGTAAAGATAATCGATGAAATTTATGAAGAAATGGAAAGAGATGCCTCTGAAAAAGGGCAAGATTTTCAAGATATTCAAGGAGATGTTTACGAATATTTACTGAGCGAAATTGCAAGTGCAGGCAAAAACGGACAGTTTAGAACACCACGTCATATAATAAAGTTGTTGGTAGAATTGGTTTCTCCACAATTGGGCAATCGTATTGTAGACCCTGCTTGTGGTACAGGTGGTTTTTTGTTGGATGCTTATCAATATTTAGTGACTCAATTAGATAAGGACAATAAAAACCGAGAAAAAGATGAAGACGGCTTTATTCGCTCCAGTAAGGCTTCACGGTTTGATGAAAAGACCAAAACAATTTTAAACCAAAGTCTACAAGGGTATGATATAGACCAGACTATGGTAAGATTGGGGTTAATGAACTTAATGATGCACGGTATTGAAAGCCCACAAATAGATTATACCGATACGCTAAGTAAAAGTTACAATGAAAGCAGCCAGTATGATGTTGTACTTGCTAATCCTCCTTTTACAGGCAACATAGATAAGGGAGATATAAACGAAAGTCTGCAATTAGGAACTACCAAGACAGAACTTCTTTTTATAGAACGTATTTACCAAATGTTACGAATGGGTGGTACAGCAGGTATTGTCGTACCACAAGGTGTGTTATTTGGGAGCGGCAGAGCTTTTGTGGAAGCTCGAAAATTAATGATAGAAAAAAGTGAACTAAAAGCGGTCATCACAGCCCCAAGTGGCGTTTTTAAACCTTATGCAGGTGTTAGTACGGCATTACTCATTTTTACCAAAGGTGGCGAAACTGAAAATGTTTGGTTTTACGATATGCAAAGCGATGGCTATACTTTAGATGACAAAAGAGCTAAACTCAAGTTAAAAGATGGCTCGGATGATTATGGTGATTTGCAAGATATTGTCATTAAGTATAATAGTAAAAAGCCTGCCTCTGAAAACGATAGAAAACGAACCCACTTTACCGTACCTAAAAAGGAAATTGTAGCGGAAGGCTACGATTTGAGTTTTTCTCGCTACAAAGAAGAAGTGTATGATGAAATTATATATGACAAGCCCAATAAGATTCTTTTAAAATTACTTGGTGGAGAAGATGAAAACGGTAACGTTATAGAAGGTTTGGAAAAAGAAATTTCTGAAAAGTTAAACGAACTGAAGGAGTTATTTTAATGAAAATGCAATCAAAAAATATAGGGCAAATAGCAGAAGTAATTGCTGGTCAATCTCCTCCTTCCGATAGCTATAACGAAATAGAAGAAGGGTTACCATTTTATCAAGGAAAAACGGATTTTGGTGATTTAAATCCAATTCCTAGAAAGTGGTGTACTAATCCAACAAAAACTGCTGAAGTCAATGATATATTAATGTCTGTTAGGGCACCTGTAGGTCCTGTTAATTTAGCCAATGAAAAAGCATGCATTGGAAGAGGCCTAGGGGCAATACGAGCAAAAGGTCTAAATGATTTCAGATACATCTATTACTTTTTAAAAAACAACCAAGAGTTAGTTTCTAGATACGCTACTGGCTCCACCTTCAAATCAATATCAAAAGGAGACATTGAGAAAATAAGAATTAATGTTCCCAAAGATTCAATAGACCAAAAACGCATTGCCCAAGTCCTTACCGATTGTGAAAATCTTATTACCAATCGTAAAAAAAGTATTGCGCTTTTAGATGAGTTATTGAGAAGTACTTTTTTGGAGATGTTTGGGAATCCAATGAAGAATACAAAAGGATGGAAAAAAGATTCTATAAAAAAAACTATTGGTTCAGTTGTTACAGGAAACACCCCTCCCAGAAAGAATCTCAATAATTATTCCCTAGAATTCATTGAATGGATTAAAACCGACAATATCGTAAGAGGTGAAAAGAACTTAACTAAAGCCAAAGAATTCCTATCTGAGACTGGTTCAAAACTTGGAAGGATTGTTAGCTCCAACACCCTATTGGTTGCATGCATAGCCGGTAGTGAAAAATCAATTGGAAATTGCGCATTAACAGACCGAAAAGTTTCCTTTAATCAACAAATCAATGCCATTATTCCATTTGATGATGTCCATCCAGAATTTTTATATTGGATGTTTGTGATTTTTGAAGATTACATTAAAAGTCATGCAACAAAGGGGATGAAGAAAATAATTACTAAAGGAGAATTTGAAAAGATCAAACTCTTTAAACCTGATTTTGAAAAACAAACAATATTTGCCAAAATTTCTGAAAATGTAGAAGAAACCAAGAAACTCTATCAAAGACATCTTACAGAATTAGAAAACCTTTATGGTCGATTAAGCCAAGATGCTTTTAAAGGACAATTAGACTTAAGTAAAGTGGTTTTGAGGGAGGAGTTTTTGAGGGATGTTGCAAAACCTGCAATAAAAGAAAATTTGGATGTTGAAAAAGAATCTAAGAATTCAAAGACATTTTCCAAGACTCTTTTTGACTTAGATAAAATAGACACTTACCTTGAAAATCTTATAAAAAGCAACTTTGGTGAGGAAAACTTTGTTTTTGATGATATTAAAGATTTGCTATTTCAAGATTTTAAGATTCAAGATTATCAGGATGAATATGATACTTGGAAAGCAAACTTCTTTAATATTCTAAAAAAAGAAAATAGTCAAATTGAACAGTATTTTGATATTGATGAAGGACGTATAAAATTTAAACTGAAAGATGAAATTAATTAGGTTTAAATTAAATAGCTCAGATGGTTTTCGTTCTCTTCCTGAAGGATTTGAAATTCATTTTCTAAGAGATTTCCATTTTGAGGATGCAACTGACTTTAATCCTTATATTTTGGCAGGTCTAAATGGCAGTGGAAAATCGAATATTTTAGAGGTGCTAGCGGAAACCTTCTATCACTTAAATTGTATGTTCCTTGATAGGAGACCTGATTACTTTGATGTTTCAGAAGAAAATCCAAAAGGTTTCAATCCAGAAACAAGTTTAATTGAAGCATACGAACTAGAATATTTCACTTTTTTAGAATCAGACATTTTCCCAGGGTTGAATCAACTGCAAAAAGCAGAAATTCATATTGTTAAGAAGGCGAACGATCGCCCGAAAATCAATTGGGTCAACGAAGAAGAGTTTCGAAAAACCAAAGAACTCTCCAGATTTGAATCTAAAGCACTTCTTCCTGAATTTGTTGTAGGCTACGCATCTGGTCTTAACCAAACATTAAGTTTGCCATTTTTCAAAAGCCGTTTTTTGCAGTACGACGCATATTTAGAGAATTTAAAAACGGGGGAGTACATAGTACCAAAGCCAGAATCATCTTTAGTATTTCTAGATAATTCTTTTAGTCAAGCTATACTATTGTCAAATTTATTAATGAATAACCTTAATGATGAAAATGGAGTGCTGGGACCATTTAAAACATATGTAAGACTTCTAGATATAGAATCTTTTAGAATAGTCATAAAAACTAGCACAGAAGCTGAAATACATAGCGGAATTGAATATGAAAATGGTATTCCCAACAATGGAAATCACACTATAAAAACCAATATTTTTAATAGTCTAAAAGGTATAAGTAGCCTAAGGGATAGCTATACCCAATCGTACTTAGAAAAATTAAAACGTTGCGCAACTTCTTATAGTGAAAAAATTATTTTAGAAGAGGAAATCTACGATAGCGATATAACGTTTGAAGCAAAGGAAACAAAATACCTGTATCTCGACTATTTAGTAAATGATGCTACAAAAGAAGCTTTTCAACTTCATTTTGATGATGACCCGTTAGCACTGTTTGAACTATTTCAACTATTGCTAATATTTAATAATTATGAGTTTAGCATTCAAGAGAAACATTCTATTTTAGGATCACAAAACATCTTTTTGGAAAATGCCATGCAACGCTTACCGAAAGAAAATGATAGGGTGTTACGGTTTAAAGATTTTTACATAAAAAAAGAGGGGGTGGAAAAACCCATCTACACAAAAAATCTTTCCGATGGTGAACACCAATTTTTACACACACTAGGACTCTGTTTACTTTTTAAAGACACAAGAAGTTTGTTTCTATTAGATGAACCAGAAACCCATTTTAATCCTGACTGGAAGGCAAAATATATATCAAGTATAAGAAGTAGCTTTAATAAAGAAGAACAAGAAAGCTCAAAAACAATGAGAGAAATGTTGATTACTACACATTCTCCATTTTTAATTTCAGATAGTGAGATGCAATATGTTCTGCTTTTTGACAAAGATGTACAAACTCGTAAAGTAAAAGAAGTACTAAGACCAGAATTTCAAACTTTTGGCACATCCGTAAATAAAATAGGAATCAGGCTATTCAAAATGGCAAATACTATTGGAGAATTTGCTCAAAAGAAAGTTACTGAATTTAGAGAAAAAAGTTCTAATATGAGAAATGATGAGGAAAGAGAAGAACTTATTAAAAGAATAAAGGAAGAATTGGGTGAATCTGTAGAGCGCACTCTATTAATTCATGAAATAACTGAATCTATGGATGACACCAGACCAATTCTTGCCTAATTATGCATTTTACTTTCACTTACATACCGCATCATATTGAAAAACTACAGGAGTACTTAGATTTCTTATTTTTTGAAGTATGGTTAAAAGCGGATGGCGAATTTGATGCTGACAAACTTAAAGGTCATAAACAATTGCAACAAATATATTTAGACCTAGGAAATACAGAAGGTAAGTGGGCTCACTTTTTTAATTCTTCAATAGAGAATATTTATAGAGAATTTCTTGATTTGGATAAAGAGTATAAAAAGTACTTATCGGATCATTATATCAATAACAACAACATCGAAGGCCTTTGCACCAATAAAGACCTTCAACCTATTACCTATAATCAGATTACTTTTGAACACGAAAGTTTATCTAAGGAATTAAAATCCTTTTATTCAAAACTTTACGGAGCGAAATCTCCTTTTAATTTAGAAATATTCGGATTTTTAAATAAAGAGTTGATTGCAGATTTCGATAGTAAATTCAACGATGCCAATAAAAAACAAGTATGCCCGTTTTGTGCTTTGGTTCATTTAAAAGGAAATAACCATAGTTATAGAGAAGCATATGACCATTATATACCCAAAGGCAGTTATCCATTTAATGTTTTAAATTTCAAGAATCTTGCACCAATGTGTAATGAGTGTAATAGCACCTATAAACTATCGGTTGACCCAATAAGTGATATTGACCCTTTGAAATTAGGAGCTGCAAGATCACTGGCTTTCTATCCCTATGCTGATATTCATCCTGATTTAAAATTTGAAATAGAATTGAAATCATCTAGAATAAATTCACTTACACCTAATGATATTGAGGTACGTATTTCGGCCGATGAAGGATTTGAAGAAGAAATTTATACTTGGTTACGAGTATTTGGAATTAAAGAACGTTATAAAGCAACTCTATGTAGCCCTAATGATGGTAAAGTTTGGTTCAATAGTGTATTAGAGGAGTTTGAAAATGCAAAAGAACAAACTGACTCAATTAATCCAGAAATATACTATAAGGCTATTTTAAATGAGGCGGGAAAGTATCCTTTATCCAATAAAGGGTTTTTGAAATCCAAATTTCTAGAAGCATGTAAAGAAAAAGGATTGTTTGATACCATTTAAAATTTCTATATGGAAGAAACAATTAGAAAATATATCTTCAATAACAACCAAAAATTTCAACGCTACAATTCTTGGAATCATTGTTTCCAAGCCTTTTCTGAAATCGAGGATGAAAAACTTTTAAGTCTTCATCTTGGTTTCTATTTGGCCAGTTGGGGCATGTACAGAGGTTCAAGTAAACTTTTAGAACGAGATTATTTGGTGCATGTAGATGCCGTTAAAATCATTAAAAATTATTTTTATTTACGTTGCTACCCTGAAAATGAAGTGGCGATTAAAAAGGTTGAAGATATTACCAATTTAATTGAAGAACTTTCTTTCTATTATCAGAAAACTCATAATGTAACACCTACAGATACCCTTATTAGTAAAATTATTTTAGGGACATTAGGTTGTTTACCTGCTTTTGACCGTTTTTTCATTGATGGTGTAAAACAAGAACAATTTGGGTTCAAAACACTAAAACCAAAGAGTCTTACGCAGTTATTCGAGTTTGTAGACGAGAACAATCAAGAATTAAAACTTATCCGAACAGCGCATCCACAGTACCCAATCATGAAAATAGTTGATATGTATTTCTGGCAGATTGGGTATGAACAATCAAACAAAAAATAAAAATGGAAAGATTAAATTATTTTAACCCTTATTCTTCAAAACAAGACCATCATGAAGATAGGCTTACTAGATCATTTTTAGTTCTTTTAAAATATTCCCCAGCATGTTTTTCGTTTTTTTACGAAAGTATATTACTCGAGAATAAAACTTTACCCCTATTAAGCAGTCAAATTAATGAGGACATTCAATTTAAAACGCAAGTGGGTAGTATTCTATTTGAAACAGAATTACTACTATCAATTCTAATTACCAATGACACACTTTTACCTACTAGAAAAATAGAAGCTGTAGAAAGAAATGCTGTTTATGATGGTGTTATTACCGTTGGGAATAAAGTCTCAATGATAATCGAAAACAAACCTGAAAAGAATAATGTTTGGGAGGATCAATTATGTCCATCAGAAAAACACCTTTCTGAAGATATTAAAATAATAGAAACAGCTGTTGTTATTACTTGGTCATCTATTATAAAGTGGCTAAATGAGTTTGTCAATTCTAACATGTTTAATTATACTGAAAGACAAGTAGCAAATGACTTTTTGAGCTTAATTCAGAGTAATTTTTCCTATTTAAACCCTTTTGACAGATACGCACATTGCAAAGGCAATACATCTTTGATTTTAAAACGTACTGAAAATTTATTGAAGTCAATAGTTAATGATGAATCCTTAGTTAGACATCATTTGGGCTGGGGCTATTTTATTGAAACGTTGTCTTTTGGGAGCATTAGAAAAATAGGGTTGATTTATAAACCTGAAAATAAAGTATTAGAACTTAGTTTGCTTTTTGGAGATACCCAAGGCCAAGCTAAAGCATATTATCCCACAAATGTAAATATTAAGGATTTCAAAGAGAAAAAATGGATTGTTTATGGAAACTTTCATTTAGCTACTGTAGCCTCTAATTTGGTCTATTTTTATCCTAAGGGAGTAGATTTAGAAAAATACCTAACTTATTGGAATAATCATGGTATGCACTTAAGACAGGTTCGAGGACATGAAAATTTAACCAGTTATCTGGACACTCTTTTTCAAGATGGAATTATACCTCGAAATGATAACCAATTAGAAGATAAAATATTAAAGACTAATATTGTGAACGTGAATATTTGTCCGGGGATTGGTTTTATATATCAATACCCACTTGATAAAATAGAGGCTCTAGACATAGACACTAACTTGCAAGAAGATTTAATTTCTAAAATTAAATATTGCATCAAAGAAAACATTAACGAATCTTGTAATTTCTTGAAAAACAACAACTAAAATAAATTAATATTTATTGATGTTTTATTTTTTGTAATTTAACAGTACTCCCCTCACGTTTTTTCATCAACCAAAAACCGTCAAAGTCATGAGGAAAATTTACCTGCTTTTTTTCGTTTTAACAACTACAATAGTATACTGCCAAGAAACTTCTGATTTCGAATTAATTGATAAAACTTTTCAATATCAGTTTAATAAAGCTACAAATGAATTTACAATATGTCAGATTTCTAAAACAGAAAGGAACTGTACTATTTATCATTTAAAAAATGAAGATGCATTTGCGTTGCCAGAAATGCAATCGCATATTACAGCCTATTATAAAGATTTAAAGGAAACCCTTAGATCATATGATTCGCTTGAGATAGAGTTTAGTACTACTACCCTACTCAATAAAAAAAAGGACACTGTTTATATTAAACAACCTATAAAAGTTAAAGCCTTCTTAATTGAGTTGACCAAAGCAAACAACGACACTATATACTCATTAAAACCTTTGAACTCCATATTTAAACCTTTGGACAGTATCAAAATTAAATACAGTGAAATTGTATCAAAGGATGCCGAATTTAAGTTGAAACTTAAACAAACCTTAATTGATTCTTTAAATAATAAAAAGGATGATATTCTAAAAATCGTAACGCAAACATACACTGATGAGTTCAACAGTTTTTATAAACGTAAAATAGCAAAGTCAGAAGATTATACTTATTTAGCCACTGAAGAATTTACACTCTCAAATGATTCTACAGAAAAAATCATATGGCTCCATTTAATTAAGAAAAACATTTTCTATTTGAAAGCCATTTCAGAAAAAGATGAAAAATCATTTAAGATTTATGGTCCGCTTAAAACAGACATTGGTGAATCAGAATTTGTCCAGAGAATTTTTGAACAGTACAATCAATTTGCGAAGGTAAATAGTAATGACCTTACATTAGAAAAGATTTTTGCGCTTATTAAATCGCCCTTAGAAAATAATAGTAAAAAAGAAAGTAAAAAATTTCAAAAGGAAATGGTTGCAGCAGTAGCTGATAGTATTGAAAATATAGAAACTACCTATAGCGGTAGAATAATTCTAAAAAAGGAGTTTAAACTTTACCCAACTGGGAATGAAAACAAAATAGAAAAAACCTTTAAAGTTGATTCTGCAACTATTTCCTTTTTTAATAACAGAGCAGATAACATAGCCATAGTAGGCAGGTTAGACGGGAAAAGTTACGTTCTGTTAAACAACCTTTACTCTCTTCCTCTTCGTGAATTTAATAACCCATCACAAACAAATGGTTTTCCTAATAAATACAAGTACCACTACAATGATGTTTTCGATTATGTGCCAGATTTAAAGTATAATTATGCAGTTAAAAGTGAGGAAATACAATTACTTCCAGAAAAACCAGTAAAAATTAGGGAAAGGAAGCTAATGGATTACTTCACGGGGATTTTCTTTTCAGATTTTTTGGGTCTTAATAACAACAATACAAACGGTTTAATAGTTGCTGAAGCTCAAATGCGTTTCCCTTTACATTTAAGGAATTACAAATTTTTTACTCTATTAGATAATATAACTATACATGCCTCCGCAAATTTATTTAGTGGTTTTGCAAACAGTAATAGAAAAATAGAATTAGCTGATATTAATTCTACCAGTCCGGAATCTTTTGTAGAAAATGACCCCTTTAGATTTAAAACGGACAACTTCAATCTTTTATTAAACAACAATATAGATGCCGGCATTAGGGCTTCAATTGCAACCCTTGAGTGGAAAGGAGCATCTACTTTCGTACACTTGAGATATGGGCTTCGATTTTTACGAACCGGTGTTGAATATAACTTGAATGAAAGTTTAACAACGGAAGATGGCAGCACAATTAACACGCTTTTTGAAAAAAGAGATTTCCAAATTTTTTCGGTAGGTCAAGAACTTGAAACTAATTTTGAAATACGACCCCAATCTAATATTGGCGCAGACTTAACCATTGGTTTAAATTGGTTTGGGGCAACAGGCACCAATAAAAATGACATAAAATTCAATACCACTAACAATTCTCCAAATATAAAGGTGATGGCAAATCTTTATGCGCTAACCAATCCCAATAACCGAAAGTCAGGTTTGTTCTTTAGACTAGGAGGTCATTATGATTTGGGAAATTATGATTTATACCCTCAAATTATGGTTGGTTATGCGACTAATTTGACATCATTTGTAAATAGGGTACAATCAAAATAAGACCTAATTTAAAATGAAAATAACTAAAACCGACTTCATTCAATATTTGCAATGTCCAGAAAGTTTTTGGTTAAAAAAGAAAAAACCTGAAGTTTATCCAGAAGCGGAGTTTTCACTTTTTTTACAAAAATTAATTAGCGAAGGCTATGAGGTAGAAAGTTATGTAGACGAACTTTTTAAAGACCCCATATTACTCCATAATTTTGCAAGCCCATCAGAAACTAAAAATGTTATAAAACAGGGAGGAGAGATATTTTTACAGCCTTCTTTTGTTACGGAAAAAGGAGTATTTGCACGAATTGATGTATTACAGAAACTAGAAGATGGCAACTGGCATTTATATGAGGTAAAATCTTCAATTAGAGTTAGTGAAAAACCTTCTCACAACCATATTTATGATACCTGTTTTCAAAAGTATGTTCTTGAAGAAAATGGTTTCGTTATTTCTAAATGTAGTGTGATACATCTTAATGGAGAATTTATTAAAAATGGAGAAATTAGCTCGGAAGATTTATTGAACATTACCGAAATTACTGATAAAGTAGAAAAATCTTATTTAAGTATCGTAAATGAAATACTTAGCGCATTAAAACTACTTGATGAAAAACCAGACTTAACACAATGCTCTTGTTTACGAAAAACAAGGGCGAATCATTGTGAAACCTTTACTTACTTCAATAATGCTTTACCCCAACCCACAATTTATGAGTTAAAACGTCTTTCCGAAAAGAAAATAAATGAACTCGTAGATGAAGGAAATTTTGGCTTTATCGATATACCAACGAGCTTTGAACTTTCCGCCGGACAACAATTACAATATGATTCTTATATCCAAGGCACCCCTATAGTTAATAAAACAGCTATTAAAAAGACTTTAGAGGATTTAGCTTATCCTCTCCACTTTTTTGACTACGAAGCCTATGGGAGTGCTGTCCCAAAATTGGACGGGTTAAGACCTTTTGAACAAGTTCCTTTTCAAGTGTGTATTCATAGCATGCAATATGATGGTAGTTTGACGCATTCTGAGTACTTAGCGGATACCTTGGAATATCCTCAAAAAATGTTAAAGCAGATGCAAGAATTTACAGAACTTAAGGGAACATTTGTCTCTTGGTATGCATCATATGAAATGAGTGCCAACAGCAGAATGATTTCATGGATGCCAGAACATAAACAATATTTGGATTACATTAATACCCATATGTTTGATTTGGAAAAGGTATTTATCTCGGATTATATTGATTATCGATTTAAAGGGTCATCATCTATTAAAAAAGTATTACCCGTTCTGGTCCCCTCATTAAATTATCACCAGCTAAATGTTCAAGACGGCACGACGGCGATGGATACTTGGGACAAAATTGCTTTTAATAACATTCCTAAAGAAGAAAAATCATTAATACGCCAGGATTTATTAGAATACTGCAAATTGGATTCTTTAGCAATGGTGGAAATATTTAAGTATATAAAATCTATTCTCTAACACAGATATACAAGTTAAAATGATAGAAGAAATAAAAGATTTTAAAGGATTTGAAGAAATCGCCCTTTGTTTTTCTGGTGGTGGATACAGAGCTGCATGTTTTTCTCTTGGCATACTTTCATTTTTAGAGAAAATTTCACTGTTAGAAAATGTAAAAACTCTTTCCACAGCCTCTGGAGGAACTATTACAGGCGCAAAGTGGGCTCAATCGCAAACCGATGGTGAATCCTTTCAAACATTCTTTAAAAGCTATTATAATTGGCTTAAGAAAGATGATTTAACTAAAAATGCAATAAGCCACCTAAAAAGTACCAGAGAGTGGAAAAAACAAGGTAACGAACACAAAAAGAGAAATCCAATTAATGCTTTTGCCATAGAATACAATAAGCTATTCTATCATAGGACTTTAGGTGATGTACACCAAGCTATAAAAAATGGTAAAACTAGCTTTAATAAAGTTTTATTTAATACTACTGACTTTTCGCACTCAATGGGTTTTAAGTTTCAAAATATTACTAGTGGCAGCACATTAGGAAACAAAAAAGTCCAAAAGCTTGGGCATTCATTAAATAATCATATTTCAGAATTTAAGCTCGGAGATATTTTAGCAGCTTCTTCAGCTTTCCCTGGTGGTTTTGAACCTATTAGTTTTCCATCTGATTTCGTCCCAAAAAACAAGCGAGAATTAATAGGTATTGATAAAATGAATGAAATAGGTTTAATGGACGGAGGTATAACCGATAATCAAGGAATCTCAAGTATTCTTTCTGGCAAAAAAACATATGACTTATATTTCATTGCAGATGTGGCTTCTCCTTAAGATAAAAAACCATTCAAATTTTCAGAGAAAAAGCTAATCATTAGGTCTTTGAATGTTCTAGCTAATCCTATAGTTTTTATAGTTAGTTTAATATTAATTAGTCTTTCCATTTTCTTTAATTGGTCACGTTGGGCTTATTCTATTCTTATTATCCTTACCACCTTAACATTTTCCCTTCAGGTAAGTTTTCTCTATGTTAACTCTCTAATAAAAAAGAAAACTGGTATACAAGAAAATTTTAGATTATTGCCTCTTAAGTTTGGGTTTTATATTTTCAATAGAATTAATTCAATCTTAAAAATGACCAGTGAAGTCTTTTTAAAAAATACCAGAAGGTCCAATTATAGTAGTATATATAGTAAATATTCTACTCAGATTTCAACGGCAACGATTTATTTACTTAGATGTGATAATAAAGAGGGAAAACCAGAAAATCAAAATGAATGGGATGAAATCCAAAAAATCACTAAAGACATTCCTGAATATATTAAGCAAATCTCTAAATACGCTGCATCGTTTGATACTACACTTTGGTTTAGTAATGAAGATAAAACCAAAGGTATGCTAGATGCGCTAATAGCTTGCGGGGAATTTACTGCCTGTTTTAGTTTAATTGCTCATTTAATAAGGTTTCATGATGAGGATATAAAACCTGGAGGTGTTTTAAACTCTATATACATTAACACCTTGGAATTATGGCGAAGCTTTTGCTCAAACCCTTACTATTTATTAACTGAAAGAATTCCAGAACAAACAATTACTCGGTTAAACAAATAACCTTAGGACACAATTAGATAACACTTGTTGTATTTTAATGAGGTGGATTAATTACAAAACAATAATAGGAATAACATGGTGAAATCTATTACGGATTTCCGTATTGGAATAATAATTCTTATGGCACACAAAATTTTAATATTTATACTATAATTTTTATAGGGCTCATATTTATAGAAATTAGGGTAGGCACTGCAAACCATAGGCAACCTGTCAGAAGATGATTATAAAGTACTGACAAACAAATGGTTATACTATTTTTAAGTTTAGAATTGTTTAGCAACTCATTAGCCTACCTTTGGCAACCATGCCAGAAAACCTAATTCTACCTTACCTACTACCCTAGCGAACCACATTGCAAACCATTACTAACCATTACCTACCCTTGTTAACCTGTACCAACCTCTACCAAACTTAAAAAACCTCTGTTTTCGCCCTCGTTTATAATCCCTAATTCGAAAAAAAATAATTACTTTTTAGAACACTTTCTTTAAAATACTTTTAGTAATATAAAAAATATTTAATGATTGCAATATTTAAAAAAAAAAAAGAAGACGCAGTAAATCTGCGCCTTCTTAACTAACAAACTGCATTAAAACAAGATTTTTAAATATCATATAATTACCCACTAATAAAATTCAATTTATTTTAGAACGAATAATTGAAAATAGTCAAAACCATTTTGAAAAACTTTTCGATTATATGCGATTGATTTTCCATCTTTAGACCATTGTAATCCTCTTAGGCTTTTATTTTCCTGTTCATTATTTGAAAATTTAATAAAAGTATTTGCTAATAGAATGTCAGTTATATAAACATTTTCATTAATTCCATAAACCAAATATCTTCCATCAGGACTAATATCAAAAGAGGTATCGATAGATAGATTATTATCTGTCAATTTTTCTATTAATCCATCATTAGAAGAAACACTATATATTTGACTAATACCTTTCTCATCTTTCATAATTATAAAAAGCAAAGTACCATCACGATTACTACGAACAGGGTTTCCGAAAGAGATTATCCCAGGATACTTTCTTTCATTAGTATATGTTACTCTTCGTTGCACCGTATGCAAAGGAGGATTAGGTCTAGTTTTTTCTGTACCCTCTAGAGGTTTTTTTAAATTTGATTTAGAAATGTCATTAGGAATATCTACAATAAAGAGTTCGGTTAATTTATTTCCTTTTTCGTCAATTGTGTCTCCCAAAAAAGCAACTGCCCTATTTTGTTTCTGGCCGTTTGATTTCCTATACCCTTTGTTACCGACCCATCCATCACCGTAGGCTCGGTCAATTTGATTACTGCCGGGTTCAGGATTTTCCAATATTTCAGATATTACAACACTAAACATTTTACCATTTAGGTTTTCACTGGAAGAATTATTGTCAACATTAACCGGTCCTAATGGAGCCATTATACCAACCATTCTTAAATCCTTTATTTTACTACCGGTTTGTAACGATAGCTTCATCATTATATCATCGTTATAGGTAAACGACACCCATTTTCCGTCAGAACTCCAAGAATGGGCATGTGTTCCACCCCGAAGAGCGCCTTGAGTAAAAGGTGGCATTACATCTCTCGCATCCAAAAATATGGGCTCTTGGGGTGAATGTGTTTTAATACTAACACCTGTTCTCCTAGAAAATGAATAAGGTGATATTTTATTACATTCTTGAAGGCCGTGAATGAACAAAACCTGATTTCTCTTGGGGTTAAATGAAACTGCACCAACCCCAGGTCCATTTTTAGTTTGATTTTTAGTATTATATAACCGTCTAACTTCTAATGTATTGACATTTATCATTTCTATACTTCCTGTTCTTGCTATATGTGTATCATCATTTCTTGTATCATACACGAGCCAATTATTATCTGGTGAAAAGGAACCATTGGTATGTATAAAGTGACCTTTCAAATCATTGGTAAGTTGTATCTCTTTTAAATTTGTAAATAAATTATTCCCACTCATCTTTTGATAGATTTTATTAGAATGACAGCTACCTAATAAGAAGCACAAAATTAATAGCTGTATGGGTTGCTTATAACTCAAATTCAAATGTTGTTAGACTAATCTGTTTTATTCTTTGATAAAAGCGAGATGATAAAGCCCGTAAGAAATATTACAACGGTTCCTAGAACAATAGTCAAATACGTATGAAAATAATTTCCTATCGAGTCTTCACCAAACAACATGTCCGATAGACTCAACCATAGAATAACTAAAATACCAGCTATCGTTCCTATGATTGCTCCTATAATATTTTTAGTTTTAGACATTATACCTAAAAGAAATAAGCCCAACATACCTCCGCTAAAAATAGAGGCCAATTTCCACCAAGCATCTAAAGCACTTTTAACATTGATCATTGCGATTGCTATTGTTATTCCAATAATACTTATTACCGCAGAGGATATATAAAGTACTTTCATTCCCTCTTTATCCGTTGCATTTTTCTTGAAATACTTATTGTAATAATCTGTCAAAAATACGGTTGCCGAACTATTAAAACTTGTTGATATAGTACTCATACCTGCTGCAAAAATAGAAGCTACCAATAAACCGCTCAACCCTGCCGGTAGAGCATTAACAATAAAATAGGGAAAAACTCTATCACTTTTTGTTGCATCTTGCAATTCTAATGGCAAAGAATCTGCAGCATTATAATAAGCGAATAGTGCTGTTCCTATGAAAAGAAATAGAGCAGAAACAGGAACATAAATAAGTCCACCAATCAATGCTGAACGTTGTGCTGCCTTTTCAGATTTGGAAGCCATATAACGTTGTACATAATTCTGATCTACACCATAATTCTGAAGGTTAATAAATATTCCATAAATTAGTACCACCCAAAAAGTGGAATCAGATAATTCTAAGTCAAAACTTCCTAAACCGAACTTATCATTAGAAAATGCAATATCCATAACCTGCCCCGGACCATCCGGCATATTAATCAAAATATAACCTACACAGGCAATTGCGCCTACAATTAAAATAATACCTTGAATTGCATCAGTCCATAATACGGCTGTAATTCCTCCTAGCATAGAATATATCGCAACAACAACACCGGTTATAATAATTATGGTAGTTATATCCCATCCAACGATTGCATTTAAAGTTAGCGCTAATAAATATAGAATAGTACCAATTCTCATTAATTGTGTCAATAAATAACACATAGATACATAAATACGTGCCCATGGACCAAAACGTTGCTCCATATAAGTGTATGCAGACGGGCTATTTATTTTACGGTATAGTGGTACAAAAAATTTAACTGCAATAAAAGAGGCGATAGGTAAAGAAAGGCTAAAAGCAAATGCATTCCAATTAGTAAGAAATGCACTGCCTGGTAAAGCCAAATAACTGATACTACTAACAAAAGTTGCGAAAATTGACATAGTAACGACCCACCCTGGAATATCTTTGTTACCAACGGTATAGGAGGTCGATGTTCTATTCTTTTTAAAGAAAGAACCCCCAAACGCAGCTATGCCAATAATATATGCCAAAAAAACAATAATATCTATGGTATTCATGATAGTTGATTTAACAATAAAATCTCAAAGTAATATTGGTTATTTTAAATAAGAGATGACTCTTTTAAATGAACTTTAATTTTTTCTAGATTATTTGAAATTTGAGTCATCTCCTTATCTAAAAATGGTTTCAACGGTGATGCCAAATAATTATTACAGATACCTAATAATGAGGCCGCTCCCTTTACCCCTTTTAAATAACTTGAGTTATATTTTCCAATAGTATATAACAAAGTAGCTATTTCGAGTATTTGTTTTTGCAATACTTTGATAGTTTCAAAATCATGTGCAACTGCCGCTTCATACATTTTGACGTAAAGCTTAGGAAATAAATTAGCCCCACCAGTTACTCCACCATTGCCACCCATCAAAACTGTTTCTGCCATAATTTCTTCCGGACCCACGAAAAGTGCAAAATCAACTCTATCTATTGAATATTTCAAAGCTTGAAAGTAAACTGTATTTGCAGAACTATCTTTTAAACCAATAATATTTGGATGTTTAGATAATCTAACGGCCGTTTCTACTGACATAGAAATTTTTGTCATAGATGGCATATTATATAAAAATAAAGGAAGTGTTAAACGGTCTGCCAAATCCCAGTAGTATTCAAAAAGTTCTTCTTGACCTAAGCTAAAATAATATGGAGGTGTTGCTACAACAGCATCAGCACCGGATTCGTGAGCTAAAGTTGCCAAATTAAGACTCTCTTCAATTGAGGTATCTGTAATTCCAACCAACAACGGAACACGTTTTTTAATATTTAGAGCGGTCTGTTCTATTAAGTCTCGTCTAGCTTGATAACTTAAACTAACAGATTCTCCCGTAGTACCAAGAACGAAGATGCCATGAACACCACCATCAATTAGATGATTTACTATTTTTTCTACTCCTTTAAAATCTAATTCAGAATTAGATAGTAAGGGCGTTATCATTGGTGGAATAATACCTTTAAATTGTTGCGACATTGGATATGATTTCTTTTAAATTTTTGTAGGGTCTACTACAATATGTTTTACGGATTGCCTTAAGTAAGTGTAAGTTATATGAACTAAACCATCTGACGATTGAATAATTGCGGGGTAAGAATAGCCAGATTTTGCTGTTTTTGTCTCAAATGTCATTATAGGTGTCCAATCTTTGCCATTTTCGGAAATAGCAAGATTCAACATATTTCTGTTGTTAGGCTCTTTACCTTTTTTAGTAGTATGATTATATATCAATAACTGTCTACCATCTTCTAAGGTAACGGCATCTGTACCAGAATTTGGATTTGGAAGATTAGTCGCAGTCATTTCACTCCATGTTTTACCATTATCTTCTGACCAACTTTGAGAAATCACATCTTGGCGCGTTCTGCATAAAACTTGTAATCTACCATCTGGGTAAGTCAGTACACTAGGTTGAATTGCATCAAATTCTTTACCATCGTTTATAGGTCCAACAACTTCCCAAGTTTTACCATTATCCTTCGACATTTCAAAATATACCATCCAATCCACGTCATCGTTTTCAATTTCGTATTCTAAACTTGTAGGGCTAATTATAGTACCATCTTCTAACTGCACCGGTTTATTTTTAATTGGCCCCAATAGATGCCCTATTTTTTTGTCTGTTCCCATTTTATATGGTTTGGACCAAGTTTCTCCTCCGTCATTCGATGTCATTAACATTCCCCACCACGTTCTGGGGTCTGGACCAACTTTGTAAAATAATAGAAGAGGACCTTCTTTGGGTTGAAAGAGGACAGGATTCCAAGTTGGGTAGCGAAGTGTATCATTTTGAACACCATTTACAACTTCTTTCGGTCTGGTCCATTTGCCATCGACCATTCTTGACACCCTTATACCCACATCTGGGTTTTTTTCATGCGTTCCTGCAAAAAATGCAGTGACAAGACCATATTTTGTTTCGGCAATAGTAGACGCATGACATTCAGGGGTTGGCTTATCATCTAGTGGGTATATAAGCTCACCAGAAATATATGCGCCCTCTCCTGGCTGTGAAAGCGCAGGTATATTAAAATTAGCTGAAAGGTCTTTGTTTTCGTTAACACTTTCTAATTTATTAGTTGCTGCTTTATCCTTACATGAAGTAAGAACAAATAAAAAAATTCCTAAACAGTAAATTGAACTTCTCATAAATCTTTTTTAAGTTTTGTTTGTTATTTAATCTGGTTAGTTAGCTGCTGGCGCATCAAAAATAGTTGCAGCAATATATCTATAAGGTTTTGAGTTTTTTAGTAATGCGTTATTCCAATAATAAATCATCACTAATTTTCCATCGGTCCTTTGCGTAATTTTTGGATAACCTACATCTCTACTTGCGCCATCACCACTGCGCAAAGTGATTTCATCACTCCAATTCTCGCCTTCATCTTTACTAAATCTAACATGAACTCTTGAACCATACTCGCTACGATGAATATAACCCAAAGCTAATCGCCCATCATTTAATTTTACCAAGGCTGGTGGTGACCCCCCTCTACCTGTATCTGACGCTGGGTTTTTAAGTCTTTTCCACGTTTTACCATTATCGGTAGATTTATAACTTGAAATATAATCAGCACCCTCTTTAGTTCTTGTTCTAATGGTAGATAATAATTTTGAATCTGACAGTCGAATTGAAGAAGGCATTATATCAAAGCCACCATGTTCTGGCGTAATCCATGATTGAAAATTCCAAGAAACACCACCATCTACAGTTCTTGCCAATGCAACTCTACCCTCTTTCTTATTTGATTTTGCCGTAGTTACAAAAACACTTAAAGATTGCTTACCATCAACTATATAATCTGTTCTATTTGCAATACCTGACGTCTCCATATTAGG
The DNA here is from genome assembly GCF_001913155.1 of Maribacter hydrothermalis. GTDB lineage: Bacteria > Bacteroidota > Bacteroidia > Flavobacteriales > Flavobacteriaceae > Maribacter > Maribacter hydrothermalis. The sequence continues at coordinate 3,800,769 of NZ_CP018760.1, read as the reverse complement.
AAATTTATACACCCCTTCCCAAGATGCCCCTTTATCGGTAGAGTAGTAAAAATGAGTAGGTCCATCATCATTATTATGTCTTAAAAAAGTTAGTAAGAAGTTTTCATCAGTAAAATCTGGCATTGGCTTGTTCAACGCTACCGGTTCAATTGCGTCATCTGCAATTCCAAAATTGTCATAACCTAATCCTTTTTGACCTTTTTCAAAAGCATCGGTAATTTTCCATGTAATTCCACCATCTTTACTTCTAGCGTATTTATTTCTTGAAGTAGAGATATCGTAGGTATGAAGTCCTCGACCCTCTGCTTTGTATTCCGCTTGAACAAAACCAATTAAAATTTCATCTCCCCAAGTCCAAATTCCATGATTTGCAGGCCAACCTGCATACTTCCCATCTTCACCGTAAACAATGTTATGTTCTACATTCATACCATCTGTTTGTGCATTAGAGTATTTGGATTGAAACATCATAATACCAATCAAACAATAGATGACCCTATTTAGATAATTGTTCTTCATCTTATTCATATTTAAATTTTTAATAATAATCCTCTAGTTATTCAAATAAACATAATTCTACGCTTAATAATAATTCCCTACTGTGTATTCATCTGTCATTTTTAATTTAACTAAGTTATTTATCTTTAAAAAAATTAGTAACCAGGATTTTGTGCTAGTTCAGCTCCAAAATTTGCGTCAATAGCAGTTTGTGGTATAGGCCATAAACCGTGATAATCTTGAACTGTACTTCTCCATTCTTCTACAAGGCCATACTCTCTTACTCGTTCAACTAAAACACCCATTCTTATCAGTGTTTTTCTTCTTCTTTCTTCATACATTAATTCTCGAGCTCTTTCATCTAAGATATAATCTAACGATACATCACTTGCACTAATTAATGTTGCTCCGGCTCTTTGTCTAATCGCATTTAAATCATCTGCTGCTTTTTGATTTTCACTATTTAAAAAATATGCTTCGGATCTTAACAAATATGTTTCTGCTAGTCGATATACATAGACATCTTCTTCTGTTCGTCCATTATTATTTCTTCCTTCCCATGGTGTTCCTTCGATTTTTCTAGGGTAAGGATATAGAATTCTAAGAGAATCTTCCGCTACAGTTATTGGTAATACCGGTTCGCCGAAGTAAGCTGATTCAGGATTATTATAAAAAAATTCACGTCTAAAATTATATTCAGAATTTCTAATATCGTTCGGTTCTCCTTTCCAAATATCATATAAAGCATAATTGGTACCTCTTACACGACCTACTCCTCTATTAGTCTCGTCGGTCGGTATGTTAGTAACCCCATCTGGATCTTTAAATTTATTTAAAAATGGTCCCATATTCCTGACTGTTGCATTGCCTCCAGAAGAACCTCCCCCCCCTTCAATGAAGGATTCAAATTGCCAAACATAAATTGACTCTCTATTGCCCGAACTTCTATTAAAGTTACCCGTAGCAAACAGATCGGAATATACATCACCGGGTTCACCTGCACTTACTCCAAAACGTTCAGTCATTAATTCATAAAGACTAGAATCTATAACATCGGTTGCGCTATCAATTGCATTCTGATATTGATTAAGACCCAAGTAAACTTCTGTCAATAGATGATCTGCAGCAGCTTTTACAATTCGACCCTCGTTATCGGACCCTACTGTTTCTGGAAGCCATTGAGAAGCGAATATCAAATCATTTTTCGCAAATTCATATACATCTTCTCGACTAGACCTAAAATAATCGAATTTTGGTGAACTTTCTATACTCTCAACGATTGGCACACCTCCATAAAGATTAGCAAGAAAATTATAAGTATAAGCTCTATAAAATTTAGCTTCTGCAATTACTGCATTCTTTTCTGCTTCATTTTGCCAAATGTCATCTAGCTCTGGTTTGCTGGCATAGGTAATTATGGTATTAGCCTGTGCTATCATTTTAGTGTAAGCCCAATTCCAATTATCCGCAACCTCTGGAGTTACTGGGGTAAGGTATGAAACCCAATTACGATACGTAAAATATTCCGCACCTGCATCTTCCCCTACATCAGTACCTGGAAAATTTGTAATGAAATAAAGATTATCTCCCTGAGATTGCTCTTCTCTGGCATTATAAGCCAAGCCAATTAAGTAAGCATCAAAACCATCTTTAGAGCTTAACACGGCAACATCATTTAATGATGAAAGTGGTTTTTCATTTAAAAGATCTTCCTCATCACAGGAAATGAACATTGTTAGTGCAAGAACCAATATGATTCTTAAATTTGAAGTTTTTATATAAGTTGTCATAATTTCTTTTTTTTAAGTCTATACTATTTAAAATCCCATATTAATTCCAAGGGAAACTGTTCTTGGCATTGGGAAAATATTACTGTCCCCTTGATTACTGTATGAATTAACAGCATTTTCAGGGTCGGAACCTAACCAATCAGTAATTGTATATAAATTTTTAACGCTAATAGAAAATCTTAAACTTGACATATTTAGCTTATCAATCATTTCCTGATTAAATTCATAACCTAAAGCTACATCCCTGATTCTGAAAAAATCACGACTTAAATACCAGTTTGTATTTAAAGGGTTGCTATATGTTAGACCAGCTCTAGTGTTCGACTGATTTTCAGGAGTCCACCATCCTGCATCAAGTTGGCTTAAACTTCGATCTGGTACTAATGGGTTGATTAAATTAAAAGGTGCTTCCCAACCTAATAAAGAATTCACAAAAATTGAAAGTGATAGATTGCCGTAATTAAAAGTATTACGAAGGCCTATATTGTATTCAGGATTGTTTCCAGAACCCACTACGGTTCTATCTGCTGGAGTTATTTGCCCATCTCCATTTAAATCTTTTACTCTTACAAAACCAGCCTCAGAACCTTCTGGAATATCGGTATCTCCAACCTGATATATACCATCAAAAGCATAATCATAGAAGGAATTTATAGGTTTATCAATAAACCAGCTATTAGCAATACTATCGTCTTCCCTTCCATCATTATCCAAATCTGTATCGAACAAGCTTACAATTTTGTTTTTATTGTATGAAAAGTTCAAATTACTGGTCCATTCAAATTTATCTGTTTTTACATTTACTGTATTCAGTAAAATCTCGATTCCCCTATTATTAGTTTCTCCAATATTCGTTAAAATACTTGAATACCCTCCAGTAACAGGAATACTTCTTCTAACTAGTAAATCTTCAGTTTTACTATTATAATATTCAACAGTACCACCTATACGCCCATTCAGCATATTAAAATCTAATGCTGCATTTGCTGTATATGTAGTTTCCCATTTTAAATTATTATTACCTAATGAAGACGTTACAACACCTTGGCTACTACTACCTCCATTACCGAATACATATCTTTCAGTATCAGAAAGACTTAATGATTGATATGGTAAAATAGCTTGGTTACCAACTGCCCCATAAGACAATCTAAGTTTTAATAAATTTATAGTAGAGTTGTCTTGAAAGAAAGGCTCATCTGAAATAATCCATGCAAATGCTCCAGAAGGGAAAGTGGCATATTTATTATTTGATGAGAAAACTGAACTACCATCTCTTCTAGCTGTTAAAGTAAATAAATATCTATTCTTGAATTGATAATTTAAACGCCCCATATATGATACACCTTCTGTGTTTTGAGCAAATGAAGAATTCGTGATTATCGTTCCCAATCCTAAATTATTAACACCTAACCCGTCAATACTAAGTTGGTCGGCTCCTGCTGTGGTTGATTCATACTCGGTGTGATTTCTACTGTAAAGTAATGTAACATCAAAAGAGTGATCTTCACCGATATCTTTTTTGTACGTGACAAAATTTTCAAATAACCAATCGTAATCGTTTCTATTAAATTTTACGGCACTTGTATTATTAAAATCAACATTAGGATCTTTTTTGATATAATTATATTCGTGGTTCCATCGAATATTCGGAGAAAAATTAAGTCTATAAGTAATATCTCCACCCAAGAAATTTGTATTCAATTCAGTGTAGAAATTACTAAATAAATTATTGGAAATATCTTCATTATCAGTTAAACTAGGCTCCCATAGAGGGTTTGTAGCTGCTTGTTCTGATGGAACTGGAAATTGAGTTGGAGAACCATCTTCGTTAAAAAATGTACCCAGAGGACTACTTCTATATGCGTTTCTAATAGAAGCTTCTTCGCCAGAAAGATCTCTTCTTGTAAACAATGTATTAACTCCTGCCTTAATCCAATCAGCTAATCTAACATCAACATTGGCCCTGAATGTTGAACGTTTTTCACGATCATTAAAAACTAAGCCTTTATTATCGCTAAACGAAGAAGAGAGGTAATAGTTTACATTATCAGATCTACCTGAGATATTTAAATCGACAGAATTAATTGAACCTTGTTGACCTATTAAGTCCCATAAATCAGTAGTTCTGCCATTTAAGTAATTTTCAGCTTCTGTAGTTGTTAAATAGTCTGCTATATTATTTGGATTAGCTTCTTGACCTGTGGCCCTTCTATAATCTAACCTTCTTTCAACATACCGCTCAGGACTCAGAAGCTTAATTTCATTCCCAGATTCTGAAAGTCCACTAAATAAATTTACACTTACTTTAGGTTTTGAAGTAGTTCCTTTTTTAGAAGTAACCAATATGACTCCATTTGCAGCACGAGAACCATAAATTGCAGCAGAGCTCGCATCTTTAAGAATATCTATAGTTGCTATATCTTGAGGATTGATATCATTTAAACTTCCATTAAAAATTATTCCGTCTAAAACCACTAATGGATTATTGTCACCGCTTAAAGAATTTTGACCCCTTATTAAAATATTACCAGATTGGCCCGGTCTACCATCTCCTACAAACTGAACCCCTGCAACTGTACTTAATGATTGAGAAACATTGGTATTAGGTAGATTTTTATTGGCTTTATCCAAATCTACAGAGGCAATTGCACCTGTAATATTTCTTTTACTTTGTGTACCATAGCCAACAACAACAACTTCATCTAATTTACTAACATCTTCAACTAATGTAACGTTGACAGTTAGGTCCTCGCCAACAATAACTTCTTGTGTTTTAAAACCGATGTAACTAAATACTAGAGTAACATTATTTGAAGAAGCCTCTATAGAATAGTTGCCATCGAAATCTGTCATAGCTCCAATATTTTCATTCTTAACAGTTACATTTACACCTGGTAAACCTACCGGGCTATCACTACTGTCTACCTTTCCTGAGATTGTAACTTGTGCGGAAACACAAATGCTAGTCATAAAACAAAACATTATTAGACAATGCCTCATACTGAACAGTTTTTTTTCAGATCGAGATTTTTGATAATTTTCATACATGTCGATTAATTTAGTTGATTAATACTATAGGTTAAAATATAAAGCTTAATCGTTTAAGCTATTAAAAAAATAAAAAAACAGAAAAAGTTTCTACCTATTAATTTTATCAAGATAAATTTTACTTTTCATATAAATTAAAAAATGCTTTAACGATTAAGCAATAATAATAAAATAATACTATATACAAAAATAATTATGCCTTTTTTTGAGTAATTAACAATATTTATAACAGTATTTTACTTAATACATTAGTTAAGCCGTTATATATCTTAATTTTGGTTTTCACTTTCTAATTCTAAATACGTGTTTAATTTTATTTGAACAGATTTAGAATCTGGGTATTTAATATTTTCAATAAGGATTCTTAAAGCTTTTTTGCCCATTTTCTTAATTGGCTGACTTATATATGGAACAAAATTTTCTAAGAAATGGTAGGTAGAGTTCTGGTCAAAAACAACAACATCAATTCTATGTAAAATATCTCTACCTAAGCTAATTAATTGTCGTAGACCTTCTTCCGCTAATGTATTCGTTTGAAAATAAATGGCATCTACCTCACTCCTATTGACTAATTCATCAATCGATTTTTTCATGTCTCGTTTTAAATATAAATGATTAACTCTTTTCATTATATCTTCAGAAGGAATGAGATTTGCACGATTTAAAGCATCAATATAGCCTTCATATCTGTCAGTATAATGCGCTAATTCTGATTGATACCCTATTGTTGCAATTTTTTTATGCCCCTTATCAATTAAATAATTTGTTGCAAGAGAAGACGCATTGAAATTATCAGCAACTACATAATTATATGCAAATCCTTCAAAATATCTATCAATTAAAACAAATGGAATTTTCTGCTCTTTTAATTTTAAAATACTTTGCTTTGAACCCTGCGGAGGTGCTATAATCAATCCATCAACTTGACGATCCAAAAGCAATTCTAGAACTTTATCAAACTTTTCCATTTTTTCATCGGAAGAACCAAAAATGACAGTATAATCTTGATTAAAAGCCTCATCTTCTATTACCCGTGCCAAATTAGAAAAGAATGGATTTGAAATATCAGCCAAAATAACTCCTATCGTTCTTGTCTTATTCGTCTTTAAACTTCTAGCATTTAAATTTGGCCTATAATTTAAACTCTTTGCAACTTCTTTTATTCTTTTCTCGGTTTCCTCTGACACCCGGTTTTCCTTTCCTTTTCCATTTAAAACATACGAAACTAAAGAAATAGAAACTCCAACTATTTTGGCAATGTCTTTTAAAGATACTTTTGTACTCATTTTAATGTTCTCATTAAGTGATGAAAGTAATAAAAAATAAATGACTTTATTTTTTATTAAAATTTCAATGACATCAATAATTAGTATAGAGTAAATTAATAAAGCGGTCCGTAATTTTTACACGCTCTATAATCTGCTGCCTCTAAATCAGTACCGAAAGATGCCCAGTCTTTAGGCCTAAATATTCTATCATCTTCTACGTTATGCATGTTAACCGGTATTCTTAACATAGAACATAGCGTAATAATCTCATGTCCATAATGTCCATAACTAAATGCGCCATGATTGGCACCCCAATTAGACATTACGCTATATACATCTTTGAATGCTTCTTTATTATTCAGTTTTGGCACAAACCAAGTTGTTGGCCATGTAGGATTAGTTCGTTGATCCAAAATGTCATGTGCTTTTTTAGGAATCTCAACAGTCCATCCCTCCGCTATTTGCATAACTGGCCCCAAGCCTTTAACCAAATTAATTCTGCACATGGTAACTGGCATTTCTCCTTTAGTTACAAAATGAGATGAATAGCCGCCTCCACCAAAATATTCATACATAGCAGGTGGCCAATCGGTAGCCTTTAAACATTTAATAGCTTCGTTTTCACTAATCTCCCAAAATGGTTTCATAACTGGTTTACCATTTTCAGTTTGCTCTCCTGTACCATCTAATGTTGAAGAGCCTGAATTAATTAAATGAATAATGCCATTGGCAGCTTTACCTTTTAATTTGTGACCCGTAACTCGTTCTACAGATGAAGGACTCCAAAATGTTCTTACATCAGAAAACATTTGTGCCTGATTCGTCAATAAATAACCTATCAACATAGAGATACCATTTAAACTATCGTTTTCTGTAGCCATTATATATGGGCTTCTAATTCCGTTCCAATCAAAAGATGAGTTTAAAATTGCTTCTAAAAAATCACCATTTGGCATATAATCATTCCATTGACGTTGGCCTTGAAATCCAGCTGCAATAGCATTATGCCCTAGAGCTTCCTCTGCAAATCCTAACGCTACTAATTTGGGATTACCTATCATCAAATCTCTAGAAATCAAAGTCATTTTTATTACAGTTTCCCATTCATCATTCATTTGCTCACGAGATTTGACTAAATTTTCAGGGTTATAATTTTTTCCTTCCTTACAATTTTTCTCTGTCCAGATTAATGCTTCTTCAAATTCATTATGGTCATATATTCCCTTTTCCAATCTTCTATTAACTTCACTCATGTCAACATATTCGTTTCTCATTCCAAGATATTCTTGAAAGAAACTCTCATCAACAATTGACCCTGCAATGCCCATAGAAACGCCACCTATCGACAAATATGATTTTCCATTTAAAATTGCAACGGCGAGTCCGGATTTAGCAAATTGTATTAATTTTTCTTTTACATCGGATGGAATTTGTTCATCATCGCTTTCTTGAACCTCTCTACCATAAATGCTGAATGCTGGAATACCTTTTTGGGCATGACCAGCCAAAGCTGCTGCTAAATAAACTGCTCCAGGTCTTTCAGTGCCATTAAAACCCCAAATTGCTTTTGGTCTTGTTGGGTTCATATCTATCGTTTCAGTACCATAACACCAACAAGGTGTTACTGTAATAGATAAACCTACACCTTCTCTTAGAAATTTCTCTTCGCAACTCTGTGCTTCTGGTACTCTACCTATAGTTGTATCTGAAATTACACATTCAACCGATTCTCCATTATAATATTTTAAGGTATTAGTCAATAACTTTGCCACATTCTTTGCCATATCCATGGTGACTTTCTCGAGAGACTCACGCACTCCACCTAAACGAGCATCAATAACCGGCCTAATTCCAATTTTAGGCATCTCACTCAATGATTTATTTTTAATTTCCATAATTTAAATCTTATATTTTAATTCATTTTATTATCCATAAATTCACCAAACTGCGAATATTTAACGTAGAGTTTTTTATATACTTCTGAGTTTTGAGGAATAGGTTTATAAACCTTTTCAAATCCAGCGCCCATGGCTTTTTGTGCTTCTAGAATGGTCCCATAAATTCCTGCGACAACCGCAGCAGACATAGCGGCTCCAAGCGCACAAGTTTGTTCAGACTTAACTACACTTATAGGATAATCTAATATATCTGCCAGTGTTTGCATTACAAAATCTGATTTTTGAGCAACCCCACCAACAGCAATAATTCCGGATATTGTAACACCTTCTTCTAAAAACCGATCTATAATTTTTTTAGAACCAAAACAGGTAGCTTCAACCAACGCTTTATATAATTTTGGAGCGTCAGTACTCAATGTTAAACCAATAACCCCCCCTTTTAAACCTTGATTAGAATTTGGTGTTCTTCTTCCATTTAACCAATCTATAGCTACAATATCTGCCTCTATAATAGGTAATTCTTTTGCTGCTACACTAAGTTCAAACAACATATGTTCTTTAATCTCCTTTGAAATTAATTCTTTTGATTTATTTTCAGAAGCATCAATATTTTTAATAAAATTATCAAGTGGCCACATTAAGAACCTATTGAACCAAGCGTATATATCTCCAAATGCCGATTGACCCGCTTCAAGACCAATCATATTGGGTATTATAGAGCCATCTACTTGACCACAAATGCCACTTATTACGTTATCTTTTATTTCTTCCTTTGGAATGACGAGCATGTCACAGGTAGATGTACCTATTACTTTAACTAAATAGTTAGGTTTAATTTCTCCTCCAATTGCGCCCATATGAGCATCTAAAGTTCCAACACCAACTAAAACACCTTCCCTTAAGCCTAAGGTAATAGCCCACTCTTTCGAAATAATACCAGCACTTTTATCAGAAGTATAGGTGTCAGTATACATTCTATCTCGAATGCCTGACAATAAAGGGTCAAGTTCGGATAAGAATTCTTCTGACGGCAATCCATTCCATTTTGGATGCCACATAGCCTTATGGCCAGCTGCACAGCGACTTCTCTTGAATTTTAAAGGATTAGTATTCCCTGTTAATAACGCAGGTATCCAATCACAGTGTTCTACCCATGAGAAAGTTGCATTTTTTACATTCTGGTCATTACGAAATATATGGAGTATTTTTGCCCAAAACCATTCTGAAGAATACTCACCACCCACATAAGTTGTATAATCCAAGTATTTCTTTGAGTGTGCCAATTCGTTAATTTCATTAGCTTCGTTAATAGCTGTATGGTCTTTCCATAGAATGAACATTGCATTAGGGTTTTCTTTAAAACGTTCTGTTAACGCAAGTGGAACCCCAAATTCGTTTATAGGAACTGGTGTAGAACCAGTTGATGCAACTGATAATGCCCCGATATTAGATTTAATCGAATTAGGTATTGTAGAAAATAAGGCTTTAAAAGAAGTTTTTAAAGCTTCTATATGGTCACTAGGATGTTGTCTGAATTGGTTTGCTTTAGGATTACAGTACTTACCTTCTTTCCATAATTTATAATAACTACATCCTTCTGATAAAACATCTCCGGTTAATGTATCAACTAAGATAGTTCTGACAGAATCAGTACCAAAATCAACACCTATTGTATAATTTGAATTCACATTTTAAAGTTTAAACGTTTAAGCTAATTGTTAAAAAAAACACGATTTAGAAATTTCAAATTGCTTTATCGTTTAAGCAATAATAGTATAAATTTATATAATATTCTAGGGATGATTAAATTATTTATTAAAAGTTAACATTAATATACTATTATTGAATCGTAGTAAGAAAAAAAATAACACTTCAAGTCAATATCACACCTAATTTTATCGTGATAATTTATTTTAAAAATTAATAAAATACAAGAAGAGAAATAGCCAAAATTGTTCATTATAAACCAATATAAAATCTATAAAAAAAAATATCATTAATTTAATTGTTCATTCTATGAGGGATATTCAATTTTTTCATAAACATTGTAATATTAATCAGCAATTAATTTTAAAATAATCAATCATCACATTTTCACCGCTAAATATTTTACTATATTTGAGTAACTAATTTGATTAATCAGCGTATACGCTACCGAATACGATTTTATATAAAAGGTCTTGAAATAGTAGTAAAATAAGGGGTTTTGGACAATTCATAACCCGGAGGTCGGGGGATCGTGCCCCCCTCTCGCTACATTAGTAAAATCAACCGAAACAAGCGGTTTAGTTCACACTAAACCGTTTTTTTATGTCTATATTTTTAGAAACGATTACATTTGAACACGAAAGTGAACACGTTTTAGAACACGATTTGTCAACAAAAAGTAATTTCTCGGCCCCAAAGATCTACACCGCAAAGGGCGATCTTTCCAAAAGATGGTACGTCTATTTTTCGTTCAGGGACCCCGTTACCAAGAAATTGGTACGTATGAAGAACATCTATGGCAAGGCGAACAATTACAAGACGAAGGCAGACAGGCTGACCGTATTGACATCGTACCGAAAGAACCTTCTAAAACTATTAAGGGAAGGCTATAGCCCTTTTGAGAAAAAGAAGGATATAGGGCTTGAAAAAGAAACTCCCCCTACCCGAACAGAGACGGTTAAAAAGGTCGATCCGGTAGCACCTGTGGCCCCAACGGAAGGCGAACCCGTAGAGAGCTGGGGAATGCCCCTATCGGATGCCTTCGATTATGTCCTTAAGCTCAAGAAGAACCAGGTCAAGCATCGGACCCTACAGGACTACGGACATAAATCCAAGGCATTCTTGCTATGGCTCTCCGAGAACCATCCGGAGATACGGACGATGGACAAGCTGACCAAAAAAATACTGATGGACTTTTTGAACTACATCCTGATGAAATCGAGTGCAAGGAACAGGAACAACTTCCGGTTGGCCCTCGGTACGATGTTACAGACCCTGGAGGAAAACGAACTGATCGGCTTCAATTTCATAAAGAACATAAAACCGCTTGCTTCGGTGCCGAAAAGGAACAGGACGCTGACCCTCGAGATGGAGAACGCTATATTCTCCTATCTAAAAAAAGAGGACCCCATACTCCTACTCTACATAAAATTCGTGGCCTACAATTATTTACGGCCTATTGAGGTCTCAAGGCTACGGGTCCGTGATCTGAACTTAAAGAGCAAGACCATTTCCTTTCAGGCCAAGAACAGCATCCTGAAAAAGAAGACCATCCCCCAAATATTGTTGGACGTGCTTCCCGACCTGTCCAAAATGGATCCGGACGATCTATTGTTCACGCCCGACAGGATCGGTGGTACCTGGAACGCGACGGAGACCAATCGTCGCAATTATTTCTCAAAAAGGTTTAAAGAGAAAGTAAAGGAACATTTCAATCTTAACGAGGATTATGGATTGTACAGTTTTCGCCATACCTATATCACCAAACTTTACCGAAAACTGCTCAACGGCTCCTCTCCTTTCGAGGCCAAAAGCAGGCTGATGCTCATAACGGGCCATAAATCGATGTCGGCGCTGGAAAAATATCTAAGGGACATCGATGCGGAACTGGCCAAGGACTATTCGGACCTTCTAAAATAATGATATATGGGAATGGAAGAAACACTGACCGATCTGATACAAAAACTGAATAGGCCCTTCTTGTTCTTTCTGCCAATGAGCCTTGTCCCTAAGTCCGAAATGGAAGCCTTCGCTTCCATCGACATTGAAACCTTTTTCGATACCGTCGTTCTGTACGATAAGAATGGCGAGATCAAGGAAATAAGTGCTGGATCAAGGTATGTGCAACTTTTGGAAAAGCCTACCCTGCTCGGTCATAACATACTGAGGTTGCTGGACGAAAAAGCGGTCCTGAACACCTCCCGGTTCAATGCGCTCTTGGAAAAATATGTACTACAGTTGCGCTTCTTTGTTTTTACCTCCCAATGGATGTACGAACATGTCGACGAACACTGTACCGTCGAAAATAATGTAAAGGGCTATTTCAAGTTGCAAAAAACGGCGTACCAAAACCATAGGGAGGAATTGGAATCCAAATTCCATGTTCGTGTGAATACCGATCTGACCTCCCGTCAGATTTTGGACCACCTTAAGAATGACCCTTCAACGACCTTATCCATATTAGTTGATAACGTCAAAGAAAACCAATACGAAAATGCATTTTTGAACACCGAAATTCCGAAGGAAGCCCCTTTAGAAAAACGGCCGTTGATTACCGACTTTGAAGCCAGAAGCTTCCTTTTGAGGACCGTTTTTAATGATGTGGATTCAACATCGTCGGTCGGAAAGGGCACATAAATGACCATTGAAAAGTAATTTTTGGCCCAAATTTTACGGATTATACGTCAAACAAACGTATATTTAACGCACAATGGATACGAAATACTACACCTGCCATTTTTGCCACAAGGAATTTGATCCAAAAAGGAGGTATGTCCAAAAGTTCTGTAGTGACAATTGCAGGTCGAAGGCACACCACCAAAGAAAAAAGAAAGAAACCCTACTGCCTACGTCCGAAATAAAGCCGATCGACAACGGTCCGAACATCAAGAACAAAGTTGAGGGCATGAGCCTTCCGGGTATTGGAAATGCCACTGCCGGTGCCTTGGCGGCCGGCGTACTGAAAAATGTTTTTACGGACCCCAAGGACAGGCCCGCTACCAAAGGGGATATTCTCGCCTTGAGAAGGAGTAATCAACGCTATCAAAGTATTCTTAATCTGCCCGGAAGACCTGATGGTACCCTACCCTATTTTGACATGGAGACCAAGATGGTCGTTTATCTAAGACCAAATAAATCATTGACTAGGTAAACACTCGATGAAATTAAGAGCGATCCATGTAGCTTTGCCACTTGATCAAAACATATTTATCCTTCCCATTGGTATTGATACGTAAAAAACCATACTCGTAGACAAATAAATAAACTTCTCCCTTTTGATTTTTCCAATAGTGCGTGAAGAATTTTGGGTCGAACCCTTGACCTATGAGCTCGGCCCGACGTATGGTACTCAACCCGGATTTGTTATAACGTTTTAAAAGCTTTCTATTTATTTTCAATTGCCTATCCACCTTTAAAAAGAACCGCTCGTTTTTTTGACGGCTTTCATATTGATGTATCGATTTGCATTTTAATGAACAAAACAGCTTATCGGACCGCCCTGTTATAGCTGTTGAACAGACTGGGCAAATTTTTACATTAGTCATTTGTAAACGGAATTTATACACATAATATACTGTTTAAAATCGGGAACTTCATTAAACTTGTGAGATGAGCCCCATAAGATCCATTACACTTTATCATCTGATGATCGCTGACCGAAAGATGATAGGTATAAAATTTTCTCCCGATAAGCTGGTCCAGAACTTGATAAAGGGACTTCCCGACCCAAAATGGAGCAAGCGATACAACATGGCCTATATACCCAATACAAAAACGAATCTGGCAATCGTGTTCCATACTTTTAAGGGGGTAGTCTGGATCAACTACAATAGATTTTTTACCAACAAACCTATTAACACGAATAATGAGACCGTCGATGTACAATGGTTCAGAAATAGGGTTACCGTTCCGGAATATAGGCTCTGCCCTGAGGAGTATCTGTTAAAACTCGAGCTGAAGAAATATGCCAATAGTACGGTCCGGACCTATGTCTCATTTTTTGAGATGTTCATTAATTTTTACAAAGAAAAGGACCTACGTACCATTGATGAAAGGGATATCAGGGCATTCCTTCAACATTTGATCCACAAAAATGTATCGAACTCCTACCTGAACCAGGCCATCAACGCCATTAAATTCTATTATGAAGTCGTGCTGGGAATGCCCAATCGATTCTATGAAATAGAAAGACCTAGAAAAGAATCCAAACTGCCAACAGTTATCTCAAAGGAAGAAGTACTTGCCATCATCGAGCATACCAATAACCTAAAGCATAGATGTATAGTAAAACTGCTATATAGTTCAGGGTTGCGCCGTAGCGAGCTCTTGAATCTAAAGATACAGGATATTGACAGTAAGCGTATGTTAATAAAAGTTGAAGGTGGAAAGGGAAACAAAGACAGGTATACCCTTCTATCCAAAACCGCACTAGAAGACCTCCGAGTATATTATAAAGAGTGGAAACCGCAGAAGTTACTCTTCGAAGGTAGAAAAGCTTCTAAATATAGTGCGGAGAGCGTATTAAGCATTGTGAAGAATGCAGCAAAAAAGGCAAGGATAGCCCAAACGGTCACGCCACATGTTTTAAGGCATAGCTTTGCCACCCATTTGCTGGAATCAGGTGTGGATCTAAGACAGATTCAGGTCCTTTTAGGTCATGGCTCTAGCAAAACGACCGAAATTTACACCCACGTAGCGACTAATACTTTTAAGGTTATTAAAAATCCATTAGATTAGTTTTTCTAAAATAGAAATATAGTAACTTGTTACTATATACAATTGTTACCTGCAAGCTGAAAAAATGAGTCGAAAGAAAACAGAAATTGGTATTTGCCGAATTTGTAAAAAAGAAAAAAAACTGACTTTTGAACATATTCCACCAAGAGTTGCCTTCAATAAAAATACTCGCTACTACTCTATTCCTTTTGACGAGTTTGCGAAAAGTCCGAATTTTATTGAACACAAACCAAAAGGAATTATTCATCAAGGTGGAATAGGATATTATACTTTGTGCGAAACTTGTAACGGATTTTTAAACAAACATTATGTTCGCTCATTTTCAAAATGGGCAAATATTGGAATGGATTTGAACTCGAAATTTGATTTTAAATATGTCCAGTTCACAGCAATGAATCAAAATCCCTTTAGAGTTTTAAAACAAATAATATCAATGTTTATTGCTATGAATGAGCCTTGGTTTACCGAAGAATATAATGACCTACTTGACTTTATTAAAAACCCTGAATTAAAAACACTTTCAGACAAATACAAGGTATATCAATATTTGAATAATGAGGGACAGATTAGAAATTTAAGTTGGACTGCAACGAATACACACGGAATTGTTTGTGAATTGACTTTTCCACCTTTTGGATATGTTCTAAACATAAACAATAGTACTGAAATTAGTCATCTGACAGAAATTAGTGGTTGGAAAAATTATACTGATGAAAGAAATCACTCATTTGATATTGGACTTTACAAATACCCAACATATTTACCAATTCCATTAGATTATAGAACTAAAACGGAAATTGAAAAAAAATACGATGAAAATAATAAAGCCAGCAGGTAACACCGTGTATAATTAATTGCTTTGGTCGTTGCTTATTTGGAAAATTCCTTCGGAATTTTCTCGCGTTCGTTTTTGTTTACTAAATTAGTTGCTGAAACACGCAACTAACCATACACAAGACCGTTGTGCGTCATATAACCAAAACCAACAAATGGCAATTCCAAAAAACAAAGAAGAATTGATTTTTGAAATCAAAAACAACTATTCCAAACTGAAAAAGGACTTGGAAACTATTCCAACGGAATTAACCAAAGAAAAAGAACTCGATGGACACGCCAAAGAAACGAAAATGAGTATTTCCGATTTGGTTGCTTATCTCATTGGCTGGGGAGAATTGGTATTAAAATGGAATCACAAAAAAGAAAACGGAGAAAAAGTTGATTTTCCCGAAACAGGGTATAAATGGAATGAATTGGGGAAACTTGCACAAAAATTCTATTCAGATTATGAAAATCTTGACTATTCCGATTTGCTGAATAAATTAGACCAAACCGTAGATAAAATCCTCAAGTTGATTGAAAGTAATACGAACAAAGAACTTTATGAAAATGCTTGGTACGACAAATGGACAAAAGGAAAAATGATACAGTTCAACACTTCTTCACCGTATAAAAACGCCAGAAGTAGAGTGCGAAAATGGAAAAAAACTTTAAAAACAATAAATTAATATGCAATACGCTTACACGATAATTTACGTTGAAAACGTAGTCGAAACGATTGAATTTTATAAAAGAGCATTTGGCTTTGAAAAGAAATTTGTAACGCCTGAAAACGACTACGGAGAATTGATTTCAGGAGAAACAACAATCGCCTTTGCTTCTTTTGAACTTGGAATTTCAAATTTCAAGAAAGGATTTGAAAAAATAGATAAGTCAAAAAAGCCGTTCGGAGTAGAAATGGCATTTACAACAGAAAATATCGAAACGGATTTTAAGAAAGCGATTGATGCAGGTGCAACTGAATTTGAACCACTTGTAGAAAAACCCTGGGGACAGAAAGTGGGGTATGTTTTAGATAATAATGGATTTTTAATTGAAATTTGTACACCTATAAAGAACTAAAAATACGAACGCACAACAATGGCTATAAGCAATTGGGACTAAAGTGATAAAACGAAAGTATAAACATAAAACAAAGGTCAGTGCTAAACCGAAAAGTTAGGGCATAAAATCCCCAACTGCTCATAGCCGAGACCGTTGTGCGCAAGCTGACAAAACCGATGGACAAAGCAATAAGCGAAATAATTGAAAGACTGAAAAAGTATCCGAATGCCGATTATAAACTGGACGAAAATTCAGTTATCGTAAAGAAAAATAACGACAACGGATTTTCAGTATCGTTAACTTCAAATGGAAACAGAAATTATACTGTTGCATTTGATATATGGCACGAGGAATTTGATAACGAAATCGATGCTTTGAATTGTTTTGCGTTCGGACTTTCCAAAGATTGCCGATTAAAAACAGTCAAAAAAAGTGGTAGACCAATAAAATGGACTGTACAATCTAATGAAAATGGGAATTGGATTGACGGAAGTACGACTGGATTAATTAACTTGGCTTTTTGGAAAAAATCGGAAGTGGTTTATCTACATAATGATTTGATTAAATAATGAACAGCTCTCAATCGAATATAATCAGAGAAATTGCGCAAGAATTGGATTGCGGAAATGATTGTTATTATAATTTTAAGACCAACGAAATTTTAGCAATTCCGAATTTCTCGCAAGTATTCGACGAAGAAGAGTTTAAAGAATCTTTTCAAGAAAGTTTAGAAAAAATAGAAAAACATAAATCGGAATTTATAACAATTGAGGTTTTAGAAAGTTTTGAATCGTTTAAAATTATAGAACGATTTGTTGAGCAAATACCTGACCAAAAACTTAAAGAGCAATTAGAGGATATTTTGACAAACAAAAAACCTTTTCAAAATTTTAAGCATAAAATCGACCATTCAGAATTTAGAAAAAATTGGTTTGAATTTAAGCAAAGTGAATTGGAAAAAATAGTAGAAAATCAATTAAACAAAGGAAAAGCCAGCGCACAACACCGTGTATAATTAATAGCTATTTCGAGCTTACTTACGAAAATCCTTGTGGATTTTCTATTCGGTTTGTATTTGCTAAATTAGGTGCTTAAAACACGCCACTAATCATACACAAACACGTTGCCAACAAGCTGACCAAAAACCTCTGAATTGAAAATTAAACAGAATTATTTAAAAGGAAAATCCGTTTTCATAGTTTCATTACTCGTAATCGGAATTACAATTCTGACTGTTTATCTGACTGGAATTAATTACAACCGAAATCTGACTTCAAATCTCTATTTGTCTCTCGGAATTATTGCAACAGCACTTTTTCTGTTTATGACTTACGGACTTTATAAAGGAATCGGACTGATTGACAACTTTCCAAAATTTCGGAATTTTAAAAGTGGAGATTTAATGGCAAATGCAACACCGACTTTTGACACGCCAAGTGTTTCAGTTGGAGATGGAATTGGAGGACTGATTTTATCCATTTTACTCTGGATTGGAATGACAATTTTGATTATCATTTTACTAATCGTTTTAGAAGCTGTCTTTTGGTTTTCGATTTTTATAATTTTAGCAATGTTGTATTGGATTTTTTTCAGAGCATTAAAATTGGTTTTTAATAAATCAAAAGACACAAAAGGAGATATTGGAATTTCAGCAGTTTACTCGCTGACTTACACTCTACTCTATGTTGGTTGGATTTTCGGAATCGTTTATCTGACTGAAATAATGAAATAAAGCCAGTTGGCAACAACGTGTATAATTAATGGCTAGTTGGAGCTTGCTTACGAAAATCCTCGCGGATTTTCTATTCGGTTTTTATTTGCTAAATTAGTTACTTAAACACGCCACTAATCATACACAAAACCGTTGGCAACAATATCCAAACCGAAAACATTGAGATTTAAAACAACATTTTTCATATCATTCTTTTTATGCGTTTTTTCGGCATTTGGTCAACGGACTTTAAGTGGAAAAACTATTGACCAATTTTTGGAAAGTGCAATTGGAATAACAATATTCGACAAGGATACAATCAAAATCGGACAGTCAGACTTGAATGGTTATTTCAAAATTAAATTACCCAAAGAAACGGATAAATTAATTTTTGCTGGAGTTGGCTATGAATGGGCAACAATTTCAGTTCCAAAAGAATGTGAAAATCTAGAGATAATTCTGTTTTTGGCTTCTACATATGATTTTATGTCACCAAGAAAAGTTGACAGACTACGCAAAAAAGAGTTTGAAAAATTAACGGAATTGCACTCTCAAGCTTTTCAAAAAGGAATTTTCAAAACCGAAAAACCTTGTGTCATTAGAAAGTTTGAACTAGACTTCCCAAATCTTGACGAAATTCGAAGACAAGATAAATTGAGAAAGAAACAGATTAAAACAAAATTTAATGAACTGAAAATAGGAGATATTATAAAAGTTCCGTACAATGTAATTCAAAGACATAATGGTACAGACATTACAACTTTGAATCCATATTCATATACTTATGATGGAGAAAACTTTGATTGTATTATCAAAGGAGTAATTACTAAGAAAAATAAACGTAAGGGCGGATATAATCTAGTATACAGAGTTATTGATTATCCTGATTGCAATTACGATAATATGGTTATTAATGAACCATACTATCCTAGTCAGAAATTGAAAATTGGAGAAACAATTAAGTTTAACATGAAATATTCTAAGGTGCTAAAAAACAAATAAATACAGTTGCCAACACCGTGTATAATTCATTGCTAGTTATAGCTTTCTTACGAAAGTCCTCGCGGACTTTCTATCTGTGTTTTATTTGCTAACTTTAGTGCTTAAACACGCAACGAAATCATACACAAAACCGTTGGCAACCATTGCTGTACCGCAAAAATTTCTAAAAAAAGATCTCACTCTATTCTTCCGATTTATCACTGTTACGGAACATAACGCACTTCCGATTTACCACTGTTGCGCTCAATTCTGTCGCTTTAATAAAACTAAAAAATCGATTTTAAACTACCGACTGGCTTCATACCCAATCCAACCGTCTGGTTTTTAAAAAATAAACGGTTGCCAACATAGTGTATAAAAAATGCTTACTTTAGTCCCTAATCAAGTGTAAATGTGCGTTTGCCACCTTCCGATTTTCCTGCGGAAAATCCTCGGACGCAAACTCGCCCATTTCATACACTTACCGTTAGCGGTCAGGCAAAAAACGACCTCCGACAAACATTTAAAAGACGAAAAAAATTAATGCCAAAAATCGAACTTATAACTGAAATTAATTCAAAAATTGACATTTGTTTTGACTTGGCAAGAAGCATTGACCTTCACAAAATTTCAACAGAAAAGACGAACGAAGAAGCAATTGAAGGTAAAGTTTCAGGACTTATAGGATTGAACGAATATGTAACTTGGCAAGCAACTCATTTTGGCATCAAACAAAAATTAACTTCAAAAATCACAGTCTATGAAAGACCATATTATTTTGTTGATGAACAATTAAAAGGAATATTCAAATCAATTCGTCACGAACATAAATTTGAGCAATTTGAAGAGAGAGTAATTATGACAGATATTTTTGAATTTTATTCACCATTTGGATTACTTGGAAAATTACTTGACAAATTAATATTGACAAACTACTTGCAGAAATTACTCATTGATAGAAATAATGTAATTAAAGAATTCGCTGAAACAGACAAATGGAAATTAGTTCTGAATGGAAAGTAATATTTATAGTCCGGAATATGTAAAAGGGCTTTTCAACAGAATGAGCAGTTCGTATGAACGAATGAATTATATAACTTCATTTGGTTTTTCGATTCGTTGGCGAACACAATTTTTAAATTCATTTAAACCTACAAATCAAAATGTTAAAATAATAGACTTGCTGACAGGAATGGGCGAAACGTGGCAAGCAACTAAACATAAGTTTCCAAATTCAAATTTGACAGTTCTTGATTTCTCTGAAGGTATGTTGAAATATGCCAAACAGAAAAATAAAGAGAAGTTCAAGGAACAAATAACAGTTTTGCAGCAGGATATATTACAAAACGAACTTCCAAGCAATCATTTTGACTTTGTAACTTGTGCGTTTGGTCTTAAAACTTTTAACCTTGAGCAATTGAATATTTTGGCATTAGAAACAAAACGAATTTTAAAAATAGGCGGACAATTTTCATTTATAGAGGTCTCAAAACCGAACAATAATGTTTTAAAATTTTTTTACGGCTTTTATTTAGGAAAGATTATTCCAATTTTAGGAAAAATTTTACTTGGAAATCCAGAAGAATATAAAATGCTTTGGAAATACACTGACAAATTTGAAAATGCAAAAGATGCGACTGAAATATTTGCTAACCAAGGATTAAAAACAAAGTATGTTTCTTATTTTTATGGTTGTGCGACAGGTTTAAACGGACAAAAAATAAGCAAATAATATGAACAGAGAAAGCCCGAACCGCTAACACCGTGTATAATTAATTGCTTGATTCTGGCTTGCTTACGAAAATCCTTGCGGATTTTCTATTCGGTTTTTATTTGCTAAATTTAGTGCTTAACCACGCAACTAATCATACACGAACACGTTACCTGCAATTTAAAACAAACGACATTGCTTCCATTCAACCATAGGGAATTTAATGAAGAAAATAAAAATATACGGAGCAAGACAAAACAACCTAAAGAACCTATCTTTAGAAATACCAAAGAACAAAATAACCGTCTTTACAGGCGTTTCAGGTTCAGGAAAATCTTCCTTGGTTTTTGAAACCATTGGAGCAGAGGCTCAACGCCAAATCAACGAAACCCAAAACAGCTTTGTAAGAAATCGCTTAATGCGTTTTGGAGTAGCTGACGTTGATAAAATCGAACATCTCAACGTACCAGTCATCATCAACCAAAAACGTTTGGGTGGAAACGCTCGTTCTACAGTTGGCACATCGACAGACATTTATGCTACATTACGACTACTTTTTTCGAGAGTAGGCAAACCTTTTGTTGGTTATTCAAATGTATTCTCTTTCAACCATCCACAAGGAATGTGTTCGACTTGCAATGGTTTGGGTTATGTTACCAGTATCGACACGAACACATTGTTCGACAGAACCAAATCATTGAATGAGGGAGCGATACAGTTTCCAACCTTTCAACCCAATGGTTATCGTTGGTTAAGATATGTAAATTCAGGTTATTTTGACAACGATAAAAAGTTGAAAGACTATACAGAAGAAGAATGGAACTTGTTGCTTCACTCGGAAGAACATAAACCAAAGAACCCTTCAAAAGATTGGGGAAAGACGATGCAATATTTAGGCGTTTTACCTCGAATTCAAAGGGATTTCCTAAATAAGAACTCAAAAGAAGAAAAACTACGAAAAAAGGAGTTACGCAAAATTATTTCGACAGAAGTTTGTCCTGAATGTTCAGGCAAAAGGCTGAACGGCAAAATTCTGTCCTGTAAAATCAATGGCAAGGCCATTGCTGATTGTACTTCACTTTCGATTGATGACCTATTGTCGTTTATCCAAACAATTTCATCCGACACGTATGAAACCGTTATCAACGAACTGACAAAAAAACTTCAAAATTTAGTTACCATTGGTCTTCAGTACCTTACATTAGATAGAGTTACCACTACCCTTTCAGGTGGCGAATCGCAACGGATTAAGATGGTAAAACATCTTGGGAACAGCTTGGAAGATTTACTGTACATATTCGATGAACCGAGTATTGGACTTCATCCAAAAGATTTGGACAATATCTCAAAAATCATAAAACAAATAAAGGCAAAAGGCAACACAGTCTTAATCGTAGAACACGACCCAGACTTGATTAAATTGGCTGACCATGTTGTGGATTTAGGTCCACTTTCAGGTGTAAACGGTGGCGAAATTGTTTACCAAGGCAATTTTGAAAATTTGAAAAAATCCAAAGGAAAAACAGGACAATATTTTTCCCTTTCAAGACAAATCAACAAAAATCCAAGAGAGTTTAGTGCTACGATAAAAATTACCGATGCCGATTTATATAATCTTAAAAATGTTTCAGTAGAAATTCCAAAAAATGTTCTGACCGTAGTTACAGGCGTTGCAGGTTCAGGCAAAAGCACCCTTATTAGTAAAGTGTTGCCAAAACAATTTCCTAAAGCGAAGATAATTGACCAGTCGCAGATTAGAGGTAGTTCAAAGTCTAATTTATTGACCTATTTAGGTGTCTCGGACAAAATAAGGCGCTTGTTTTCAAAAGCAAATGATGTTAGTATTAAACTTTTTAGCAGTAATAGTGAGGGAGGTTGCGAAAATTGCAAAGGTCTTGGAGTAGAAAAGATAGATTTAGCTTTTATGGACGATATAGAGGCACCTTGCGAAGTATGTGGCGGAAGTGGATTTAAACCACAGGTTTTAAAATATACCTACCGAAATAAGAATATTGTAGAGGTATTAGATTTAACCACTTTGGAGGCAAGGTCGTTTTTTGACCAAAATGATTTTGCGACCGATTTTGATTTATTAATCGACTTAGGGTTGGACTATTTAAAATTAGGTCAACGATTAAGCGGTTTTTCGGGTGGAGAAAGACAGCGACTAAAACTAACAAAGGAGATTGACAATGAAGATAATCTAATTGTTTTGGACGAGCCGAGTACAGGACTGCATCCATTCGATACTAAAAAGCTAATGTCGATTTTGAACAAACTTGTAAACCAAAATAATACGATTATTGTCATTGAGCATAATTTAGATATTATTTCAAAAGCGGATTGGATTATTGATGTTGGAGAGGGAGCAGGAAAATATGGAGGAGAAATTATTTTTGAGGGAACTGTAGAAAAGCTATTGAATCATAAAAATTCAGCGACAGCAGAATATCTACGAAAATATTTAGAAATAAAAAGCAGGTAACAATGTATATAAAAAATAGGCGAAACAGTAATAAATTCAAGGCTTTTAGCTCTTATCAAGCTTTGTACTTAACTGAAAGTTTAGTGCTTCAAAATCGCCTACTTTTCATATACTAACCGTTAGGCAACATTTTAAATGAACATCTTCAAAAGAAAAACAAAAAAGAAACATATCGAACAATTCGGACTAAAAGTGGCTGAATTGTTAGAAACTGTAATGCCCCAAATTAAGACAGCAATTGAACTTTCTAAAATTTACGGAATTAGTTTTATGCACAAACCGAATGGAATTTATATTTCTCGCGGTTACAATCCAAAACAATTTGAAATTATTCACAGAAACCATAAAACCTGCTTTAATCTAATTGGAATTTCTGTTTGGAACAAAAAAGAAAACATTTATCAACCTATTAAATTATACTATCAATCTGACGGATTAACGAAAATTGAAATTGACAATCCAGAGTATTTTCATATTACATTTAACTTAGACAAAATCCAAAAAGGCAAAATAGAACTTGAACATCTCGAAATTGAAAACCCTGACCAAAAGACAGCGGAAAAAATATTAAAATCGTTGACTAAGGAACAAATTGAACTTTTAGAATTAGACTACACGTTTGAAATTGAATTCCAAGAAAATCTTTACTATACTATTTTAGATATGGAAGACGGAAATTATATTGCAATAGACAAAAAAGGAAAAGTATATAGATTAAACCACGACCACGAAAGAATGGTTAAACTTATCGCTAACAATCCGAATGATTTCTTTAAAATTTACAAAGGACAAAAAAGCGAATTAGAAAATATAATGTATGAATAAAAAAACGTCGCCTAACAACTGTTTTGCACAATGGCTTGGGCTTGGTTTTTCCTTCGGAAAAACCTCTACGAATCGAAATTTTGTCTATATTTGTTATGGTCAGTCTTAAATCACAAGCCACTGATGCAAAGCAGCAAAACGTTAGCAACAATTTTCTTGAAGCCAAACATAGATTTTATCTCTTGTAGGTGTATCACTCACACCCCATTTTAACGCATCTAACTTTATATGTTCTGGAAACATATTCCAGTATTCCATAATCTGTTCGTTTGTTAAATCTTCCTTATCTAATGCGTTAAAAATCACATCGTGTAAAGTGTTTAAATCGTCTTGGTCAAATTCTACTTTTGTTAAATCAAATTTCATAATTAAAACTGTTGCTAACAAGGTATATATACAATACCCTATTAAGGTTTGTGTTAAATTTTAATATCCGTGCTTTGGGTACTGCATATATACCCAACCGTTGTAAGTAATGCGGAAATCGAGCTAAACTTGAACATTTGAAATAAAAACGCCAACGCTCAAACAGCACATTTATTTTTTTACCAACGCGAAAAGCCAACGCAGAAAAAAATAAAAGAGCTGCTTTTTTCCCTCGCACACATCTGAATTCTCAAGAATATTTTTATATTTGACAAAAAAAGTCAAATTATGTTGGACACAATAGTTTCAATTGGAGATACCTTAAAAGAAATACGCGAAACAAAAGGTTTTCATCTACAAGAAGTTGCTGATAAAACTTCAATTAACTACACCTCATTAAGCCGAATTGAAACAGGGAAAAGACTTCCAACAAAACCACAAGTACAAAGTTTAGCTCAATTTTATAGTTACAGTGAAAATGACTTGATTAGACAACTAATTAGTGACAAAATAATCTATGAAGTTCAAAATGAGGATTTAGGTCTTGAAGGTTTTCATCTGGCAGAACAAAAATTAAAATATGGATTAAATCTTTTCAATGACTATAAGAATCAAGATAAGTTCCAACTACAAAGTCGCAGATATATTGGAAATAAAGCAAAATTGACAGATTGGATAATGGAAATTATTGAATCTGAAACAGAAGGTAATGGAACATTTATTGACATTTTTTCTGGAACTTCAATTGTAGCAAAATCTGCAATGGAAAAATATAAAACCGTTATTCTAAACGACATACTCTACTCTAACAATGTAACTTATCAAGCATTTTACGGTACATTAAAATGGAATTCTAACAAACTTGTTGAGTTAGCAAATGAATACAATACTTTAAACTCAAAATCTATAAGAGAAAACTATTTTTCAAAAAACTTCGGAGGTAAATTTTATGAAAAGGAAGTTTCAAAACAAATTGGATACATAAGACAAGATATTGAGAAAAAGAAAAAAAATAATGACCTAAATTCGAGAGAATACGCAATTTTACTCACTTCATTAATTTATACAATTGACAAACTTGCAAATACTGTTGGTCACTTTGACGCATATATTAAAAAACCAATTACAAAAAGACCTTTGAATTTTAAATTAATTCAAACTTCTGATTTTAAAGGAGCAAAAATATATCAAGAAGATGCGAATGAATTAGTTAGGAATATCAAAGGAGATATAGCCTATATCGACCCACCATATAATTCAAGACAATACAGTAGATTTTATCATATTTACGAAAATCTTATACAATGGAAAAAGCCAAAATTATACGGAGTTGCATTAAAACCTGAACCAGAGAATATGAGCAAATATTGTACTGTTCAAGCAAAAGACACTTTTAAGGATTTAGTAGAAAATTTGGATGTAAAATATTTAGCTGTTTCTTACAATAACACATATAAATCAAAAAGTAAATCTTCCAAAAACAAAATTACGCTCGAAGAAATAACGGAAATACTTAATAATGTTGGAGAAACTAAAACTTTTGAGCAATCACATACATATTTCAACACAGGAAAAACCGATTTTAACGACCATAAAGAATTTTTATTTCTAACAAAAAAATATGACAAATAAAAACAAAGCATTTCGTTCACCTTTATTTTATGTTGGAGATAAATACAAACTCTATCCAAAAATTAGTAAATATTTTCCTAAAACGATAAATCGTTTTATCGAGCCATTTACTGGTGGAGGTTCTGTTTTCCTTAATGTAAATGCAAACGAATATTTACTAAACGATATTGACTCAAATGTTATTGAAATTCACAACTTTTTGGAAAGACAATCTAAAAACCCTGATTTGTTTTTCAAAAATGTTTTTGAAATAATTCAAGAATACAAATTATCACATTCATACATAAAAGACATTGTTCCTCAAGAATTGAGAGAAAAATGGAAAAAAACTTATTACGCAAAATTCAACAAAGAAGGATTTAATAAACTTAAAAAAGATTATAATTCTGGTAAGGCTAATTCAACTCTTCATTTGTATGTTCTTTTGATTTATGGCTTTAATCGTATGTTAAGATTTAACTCAAAAGGAGAATATAATCTACCTGTTGGAAATGTTGATTTTAACAAAAACACTTTAACTGCATTAAATAATTATTTTGATTTAATTAAAAAAAAGAATACAACTTTTCACAATTTAGATTTTCTTGACTTTTTTGAAAACATAAATTTTCAAGATGATGATTTCGTATATCTTGACCCACCATATTTGATTACGTTTAGCGAGTATAACAAATTATGGAATCAAGAAACAGAAGAAAGATTACTCAAATTTCTTGAATATTTAGATGAACAAAATATCAACTTTGCGATATCTAATGTAACTCACTATAAAGGAAAAATAAACGAACAGTTTTTAAAATGGAGTGAAAATCATTATTCTATAGATATTAAAAGCAATTACATTAGCTATCACGACAATTCTAATAAAGAGTTTAAGGAGGTTTTGATAACAAATTATAAAGCAAATAAAATCTCTTCATTAAAAACTAAAACTTCAAAAGAAGTTGAAATATATAATTAGTAAATGGCAAGATATAAACAAATTACATTCGATTCAGCTGTAAGAAACCCTGAAAGATATATTGGTATTTTAGAATGTATAAAAGAGTTTGAGGGATTGGTTTTAAATGATGTAAATCTTTTAAAAATTGTATCAAAATTATACCTCGAAGGTATTGTATCAAGCGACAAGATTACAATTGAAGATAATACTACAATTGAAGATATTCAAGATTTAGTTATTGAGGTTAATGGGTCAAAAAAAGCAATAGGCGGTTTTCCTGCTGGTTATGCTTCTCGATTTCATCATTATACTTGGCTTCCAAAGGAATTAGGATTTGTTTACGCAAGATATGATGAGCCATTTTTATTTTCTCAAATCGGTAGAATGTTTGTAGATAAAGAATTAGCCGAACAAGAAGCTTTTTCAGTTCAAGCTATGAAGTACAACAGTAAATCGCCTTTCAGAAAAAACGATAATGATTTTAATTTTTTCAAATTTATTATTGGTGTATTATTAAAAAAGTCCCGAATAAGTTACGAACAGTTTATTGTGGCTACTTTCAGTAGAAATGGAGATGTAGAGGAGTTTATCAAAATTACAGAAGAAAATAGCTTTAATAGTCCTGATGAAGCTTATGATTTTTTAGAAGCAAATGGATATAATGTTACAAAATTTGATACTGTAACTAAAACATATCCTGATGTTTTAAGGAGAGTTTTAATAATTTCTGGCTTTATTTCTATTAGATATATTGGCAAGAGAATGATAGAATTAAATGAAAACAAAAGAGAATATGTTAATGAACTATTATCAGTTGACTTCCATTTATCAGAAGAACAAAAAAAGAATCCAAAAGAGTATTTTGATGCTTTAAACTCTAAAAATGACGAATATTTAGAAATAGT
This sequence comes from Maribacter hydrothermalis, assembly GCF_001913155.1. Classification (GTDB taxonomy): domain Bacteria; phylum Bacteroidota; class Bacteroidia; order Flavobacteriales; family Flavobacteriaceae; genus Maribacter; species Maribacter hydrothermalis. Next base: position 3,772,380 of record NZ_CP018760.1, on the reverse strand, counting down.
TTATAAATATCGTGATGAAGATAGAATAGATGGTAACCTTTATTTAAACAAGATTTTCAGCATAATAGATGAATATAATATTGACGAAGAAATAATTATTGAGAGTATAAACAAAATTGGTTCAAGGAGTTCTGTAATTGACGAATTTATGGAGATTCCAGACCCTTTAAAGTTAGAGTTTTATGTTTCAATTTTAATAGCCATAAAATATGGTAAAGAGTTTGCCATAAGACCAAACTATAAAGCAGACCATATTGGAAAACCATATTCTCACGCACCAGGAAATAAAGGAGATATAGAAATCTTTTCAAACGATATTTATTGGTTGATAGAAGTAACTTTAATTCGCAATAAAACTCAACAATTAAATCACGAAACAGCTAATGTCATAAGGCATTTATACTCGAATGAAGAGTTTGATGATAGATTAATTAAATATTTATCATTTATTGCACCCACAATTCATCAAGATGTGAGGGAATTTTTTGATTACTCAATTGTAAAAAGCAAGTCGAGTGATTATGATGTAAATATAAAACCTTATACATTACCTGAATTTATAGAAGTCACACAGGTTAACGAAAACTTTGAAGATATGACTAACTACACAAAGGATGTTTTTGAGAGTTTTAGAAATAATCTGAATTAAGCCAACGCTCAAAGCCATACACATTCGCAATTCGCTACAGCCAACGCTAAGCCAAAAATTGCAAAAGAGTATGTCTTCTGCCAACGCTAGCAAGTTTGCGGAAAGAAAAAAAGCACTACTTACAACAACGTGTATAAAACATAGCTATTATAGGCTTTCCGAGAGGTTTTTGTATATTTACAAAGTCGCCAAATTTTTTATTTGGTTATATTTATAAAAGAAAATAAAACATAAAAATAAAAAATTCGGCTTGTGCTAAATCCGAAAAGTTAGCGTTTATTTATACGCTACGTTTCATACACAATACCGTTGGCAAACATTTAAGAGAATCGTTAACTAATTGAAAATCATCGTTCACTCATCTAGAGTTTCGGAATTACTAAACAAAGAATAGATTTGAAAATAATCTAAACTGAATGAAAAAAATTGGACTAATACTTTTGACAATTCTGCTGAATCTCAATTTGAGTTTCTCACAAACCGAATCTGAAATTGATTTACTATTAAACGGAATTTCGGAAACGGAAAACTCTAAAGAAATAATAAAAACGGAACAAGCTAAAAAGATTATTGCTTTTGGAGAAAACTCGCTAAAAACTCTTGCGGAATTTTTTACTGACTCAACTCTGACTAAAGTTAAATCGGAATGTCAAGAGCGGAATTTAACGAAAGGAGAAATTGCAATTATTATCGCTGACCGAATTGAGAGAATGCCATATTTTATAGTTACTGGAGTTCAAAACTGTACGATGGAATTTTGTGAAAATAATCCGAACTTAATTGAATATTATTTACCTTGGATTGAGAAAGATGACGGGAAATCATTTAAAGAAAAATATATCAATTGGCTCGCAAGTTATGACCGGAAATCAAAAAGTGAAAGACGGAAAGAAAAGCGGAAATTGAAAAAAGAGAAAATATAAAAACGATTTGCCAACACCGTATATAAAAAATTGCTGGTTTTGTGCTAAATCAAAGGTCGTTGCATGTTTGCTACGTCTGATTTTCCTTCGGAAAATCCTCGCACGCAAACACGCAACTTTCCATATACAAACACGTTGTACGCAAGCTGAAAAAACTCACTCGAATTGAAAAAAATCACGCTGATATTATTAATCGGACTTATAATTGGACTTGTATTTGTCGCTTTGTTTTGGACAGATTTTGTTCCTGAAAAAAATCGGATTGAAATAACTAACGAATTTATTATAAACGATAATTGGGACGAATACAACCACGCAATCCTAATTGATAAAATGATTGTATTGGACAATCGTTTGGACGTTTTCTCAAATGGTTTTATAAAAAATTCTCACTATTGGGATTTTGAAAACTCACTTGAAAAGGACAATTCTTTTACTTGCAGTTATTGGGGAAATGAATCGTATATAAAAGACAAAATATATTTTGACAAAAATAATGGTTGGAACTGGAACGTAAACGGAATTGAAAAACCGACAATTGGAAAACTTGAAAACGGAACTTGGTATAAATTTTCAAACCTCTTAATGAATACCAAATATTATAAATATGTGTATGTGGACAGTATTGGAAAAACACACGTTTTTAGTGTAAATAAAGCGAATTATTAATAAAAAAAGCCAGCGTACAACACCGTATATAATCCATAGCTAGTGCTGGCTTACTTACGAAAATCCTCGCGGATTTTCTATCTGGTTTTTATTTGCTAACTTTCGTGCTAACACACGCAACGTATCATATACAAACACGTTGGCAACAATATCCAAACCGAAAACATTGAGATTTAAAACAACATTTTTCATATCATTCTTTTTATGCGTTTTTTCGGCATTTGGTCAACGGACTTTAAGTGGAAAAACTATTGACCAATTTTTGGAAAGTGCAATTGGAATAACAATATTCGACAAGGATACAATCAAAATCGGACAGTCAGACTTGAATGGTTATTTCAAAATTAAATTACCCAAAGAAACGGATAAATTAATTTTTGCTGGAGTTGGCTATGAATGGGCAACAATTTCAGTTCCAAAAGAATGTGAAAATCTAGAGATAATTCTGTTTTTGGCTTCTACATATGATTTTATGTCACCAAGAAAAGTTGACAGACTACGCAAAAAAGAGTTTGAAAAATTAACGGAATTGCACTCTCAAGCTTTTCAAAAAGGAATTTTCAAAACCGAAAAACCTTGTGTCATTAGAAAGTTTGAACTAGACTTCCCAAATCTTGACGAAATTCGAAGACAAGATAAATTGAGAAAGAAACAGATTAAAACAAAATTTAATGAACTGAAAATAGGAGATATTATAAAAGTTCCGTACAATGTAATTCAAAGACATAATGGTACAGACATTACAACTTTGAATCCATATTCATATACTTATGATGGAGAAAACTTTGATTGTATTATCAAAGGAGTAATTACTAAGAAAAATAAACGTAAGGGCGGATATAATCTAGTATACAGAGTTATTGATTATCCTGATTGCAATTACGATAATATGGTTATTAATGAACCATACTATCCTAGTCAGAAATTGAAAATTGGAGAAACAATTAAGTTTAACATGAAATATTCTAAGGTGCTAAAAAACAAATAAATACAGTTGCCAACACCGTGTATAATTCATTGCTAGTTATAGCTTTCTTACGAAAGTCCTCGCGGACTTTCTATCTGTGTTTTATTTGCTAACTTTAGTGCTTAAACACGCAACGAAATCATACACAAAACCGTTAGCCACAAGTTGAAAAGACAGCAATGAAAGAAACATTCATCGGACATAAAATTAAAATACTGAATTCAGAAAAAACAGGAATTACTCTTGAATTGAATAGTTGGAGTTCCGAAAATATGGAGGAAAAATATTCTGTCAGTTTCGACAACGAAAATATTATTGAGCGAATTGCAGAGAACCATCTTTCTTTCGGAGAAAAAGTCTCTAAAACTGATTTTTTTCATCGATTAATAAGAGATATACGAGTGTCAGACGAAGCAACAAGGGAATTTGCTTCAGCAATTCTTTGTGACTTTCTTGAATTTGATATTGCAGATTTTGATTTAAACATCTTAAAACTCGGAATTGAAAAAGTAATCGAACAATTAAGAATCGAAAAGAATGCTAATGTTGAACAAAAGTTAGCGGAAGGACTTTTTGAATTTATTTGGCATAAAAGATTATCTAAAAAGGAGGAAATAGAATTATTAGAACGACTAACCGAAATCGACTCATACCAAGTATGGAGCTATTTAGGAGATGAAATAGTTGAGGATATTAAAAGTTATAATTCTAAAAAACTGAATGAATATTACTCTGAAAACATAGAGAAATGGAAAGAGAAAGACATTCAATTATATGGAAAAGAAAAAGCTGAAAAATATTATAACGAACTAAATAAAACCAGTGGCTAACAATGGTAACCGTTGCACAAGCTTAAATTCTGAATAAAATCAACATAATAAAGCCTCTTTAAGAGGTTTTATTATTACCGGTTCAGTATTAGAATGTCACTTTTTGATGCCTTAGGAATACTGAAAACATATCTTGGACAGTACTTTTTATAAAGACCTTAAAAGCAAGCTTTGCTAGCCCACTATTTGAACGTTTCAGTTCAAATTTCAGGTACTTCTTAAGGTTATAGGCGATTGCGGAGAGGTGCATCACCTTGTTGGCCTGTTCCAGACCTATCGTATTTATCTTGCGCATGCCCATGAACTGGGTGAGGGTACCGAAAACGGGTTCTACGGTGCTTTGTCGTTTACCCTTCATATACCTGCCCTGTGGGCTCTCGACCCTTGCGATGTTCCGTTCGTATTCCGCCCGATAATACGTGACCGAGAACTGTTTCTCGTTGACCTTTCCAAGGCAGCTTTCCATGATCGAGCAGCCCTTGCAGATCTTGCTCGACGCGCGGTACGCCTTCTTTTTGGTCTTGGTCCGGCTGTCAAGGAACACTTTTTTGAAAGGGATCACCTTGCCCTGTGGGCATAGATAATTGTCGTGTTCCCTGATGTACGTAAACCCATCGGGACCACCTTTATAGGTGCCATGCGGTGGAATGAAACTTTTTAGCCCTTGGTTTTCCAGAAATGCATAGTTCTCCCCGCTACTATACCCCGTATCGGCCACGCAGTTTTCAAATACCAGACCTTGTTGCCATAATCTTCTTTGCAAGCGTTGTACGATATCCTGTAATTGCTGGTTATCCTTTCCATCTGCATGGTACGCCCTGATGTCGGTTATAACATGATGCGCCGTGTCAACACTAAGTTGAGAAAGATAGTTCAGCTTTCTGGCCTTGCCGGGTTTCACACTTATCCTGGCATCGGGGTCCGTTGGGCTATAATGTGTTTTGTTACTGGTGTACTTCGCACCTTTATTACCTGCACCGGGTCTTTGATCCTGATCCTTCGCCCACTTCTTGTTACGGCTCTTTATCGCATTCAGCTCCTTTCCACTTGCGGTAATACTACGATCGCCCTTATCCGCTTTATTATCCTTGGACTTACGGTGTGGCACTTCCCTGTCCATGGCGCTGATCGCCCGTATCCGCACCAAGTGCTCCTTTAGTTCTTCCTCGGGCACTTTCAGTTCCAAGGTATCCATACTCGCGTTCGCCTTTACCGGTGCCGAATCTATCGCTTGGGTATGACCACTTACCATTCCCTTTTCTATACACAACTGTAAAATATTCGTGAACACTTCCTCGAAAACGGACTCTGGAAACAGTTGGCGTGTACGGCTTATGGTACTGTGCCATGGAAGTTCCTCATCAATGTCATAGCCTATGAAATAAAGAATGTCCAAGCGCATCGAACAATGCGCAATCAGTTTACGGTCGCTGATAAGGTTCTCCAGATAACCCACCAGACAAAGCTTGAAGAACACCACGGGGTCTATGCTCTTTTGACCGCTCTCCCCATAATAGGGCCGAGTCAACTTATAGAGGAAACCAAGATCAAGGGCGGATCCCAAACGCCTGTAAAAATTGTTCTTCGGTATACGTTCACTAAGTTGGAAACTAGCGAAAAGCTTCTCCTGGTACTCCTTTTTTCCCTGCATACAACAAGTTACGATCAAATGTCCGATCGGCAAGGATCAGAGCTCGATATTTTTTATATCTTGTGCAACAGGCACAATGGCTATAAGTAATTGCTTGTTCTCGCCTACTTTGGAAATTTCGCAGGAATTTCCAACTTGGTGTGTACTTGCAAAATTAAGTACTAAACCACGCAACTACTCATAGCCGATACCGTTGTAATCAATAGCTCAAAAAAAAAGCACAAACATCTAAATGAAGAAAATAGTAGTCGGCATTTTTACCGTGTTTCTTTTGTCAAGTTGTTTATGGGACGAAGAAACACAAACCAAACACTTGACTAAGGATTTCAATTTAGGTTGGTGGTCAGAGCCCAGATATAGAGCTCTTTTTAAAAATTCGGATAGTACTAAATATGGAGGTGCTGTTCTAATACCTGAAACGGTTTTTGCCGTAGGTTTTAATGACAATATAATTATTGCAAAACAACATCCAAATAAGCAAGAAGAAATTTCGGCTCGACTTTTTAATAGAGATAGTACTGGATATTATCGTTTGAGTAATCCCGCAGACACCGTGTACATTTGGAGTGGCGATAGTATTTTTAGAAAAAATGGACATTGGTACCACATAAGTAACGGCTGGAATCCACCAGACAGTTTGTTCCCTTATAAGAAAAAAACAAACTATTATATTATCGATATTAGCGATAGTAACAAAAACACGTGGAATAGTAAAGAGAGAGTATATAAATACACCACTGAATCGGACTTTAAAGAAGGTAGAAAAAATCTTGGTGTACCAGATGATTTGAAATTTAATTTTCTAGATAGAGAATTGGAATAAAAATAAATACTCTAGATGGACCTTACTCTGACGTAACCGTTGCGCAGATGGACTTCACTCGGATGGAATAAAAACCAGAACGCAAAGATTCGTGCTTACTCAAACGTGTCGCTACTGATTACAACAAAACCTAAACGTAATGCGGACTTTAGGGCAGAACCGAAAGGTCTGTGTATATTTATAAAGTCGCTAAATCTTTAGGATTTAGCTTTGGACAAGAAAAGAAAAAGCGAAACCAAAAGCTTTAGCTTCGTGCGCAGACGGAAACGAAAAGTTTCCTTACTACCGCACTACGCTTAGCCCAACCGTTGTGCTTAATTTAGAATAACTGAAGAGAATCAGCACAACCATATTCATGGATGTCAAGTAAATACAACAGAAATAAAACTTCTCATTAGGTTTTATAAAAATAAAGTGTATATTTGCACCTAAATGAAAAACAGAAACATTATAGCATCTATTTTGGAAATCGTGATTATTAGTCACGAAAGATAAGGATGCCTATAAATGAAATATATTTATTAAAAGCCATCCAGTTAGGATGGCTTTTTTTTGATTAAAATTTCAGAATAAACAAACAATGAAAACACAAAATTTAAATTCAATCTACTTGATGACTACTATAATAAGCAAAATTATTATTAGCATAATTATTTTACCGCCCAGGTGAGAATGTAATTGTATTGATATAATATAAAAGCCCTTCTCAAAAAATATGAGAAGGGCTTTTTTTTTTGACTAAAAAATTAATAAACACAAAATAAAAAAATGTATTACAACAAAGAAACCCAAATATTTTTGGATGGCCAATGGATAAAAGCCCAAAATGGAAAAACGAATCTGTATAGTCAAACGCTACATTATGGAGCTGGTGTTTTTGAAGGGATTAGATCTTACAAAACAGATAAAGGCGCAAATATTTTTAAAGCTAAAGCACATTATGAAAGGTTGCATTATTCAGCAGAAAAAATGCACATCAATCTGAAGTATTCTGTTCAGGAATTAATTGATTTAAGTTATGAATTACTAGAAAGAAACCAATTGGAAGATGCTTATATCCGTCCTTTGGTTTATTTAGGCGAAAATATGTCTCTTCAACCCACAGAAGATGTTCACGTAATGCTTTGCGCTTGGCAATGGGGAAGATATTTAGGCGATACGCAGCTCAAATTAATGACTTCATCTTTTCAGAGACCCAATCCAAAATCTTGTTTTGTAGAAGCCAAAGTAAGCGGTCATTACACCAATTCTTTATTGGCAACTACCGAAGCGAAGCAAAAAGGTTTTGATGAAGCTTTACTTTTGGATATGAACGAAAATGTGGCCGAAGGACCTGGAGCAAATTTCTTTTTTGAAAAAGACGAAAAATTATTTACTGCACCATTGGGAAATATCCTTTCTGGTATAACACGACAAACTATTTTTGAATTAGCAGAAGATTTAGGTTTTGAAGTAGTAGAAAAGTTTTTTAAAGTTGAAGAAGTATATCAGGCAGATGGAGCCTTTTTCACAGGAACGGCAGCAGAAGTTGCTGCAATTGGAAGTTTGGACAATCACAGTTTCAATTTGCCTTGGGAAAAAACTTTAGGCTATCAATTGGAAGATGCTTATCAAAAATGTGTTCATATAAAATAAATAAAAATGGAATTAAATAAATACAGCAAACGCGTAACTCAAGACGATTCGCAACCAGCTGCAAAAGCAATGTTGCACGCAATCGGCTTAACAAAAGAAGATTTTAGTAAACCTTTTGTGGGCATTGCTAGCACGGGTTATGAAGGTAACCCTTGTAATATGCACCTCAACGATTTAGCACTTGAAGTTAAGCGCGGTACCAAAAACGCCAATTTAGTAGGTTTAATATACAACACTATTGGTGTAAGTGACGGTATTTCTATGGGAACTCCAGGAATGAGATATTCATTACCATCAAGAGATGTAATCGCAGATTCTATGGAAACAGTAGTGGAAGGAATGTCTTATGACGCATTGGTAACAGTTGTTGGTTGCGACAAAAATATGCCTGGCGCATTAATGGCCATGCTCAGAACAAACCGACCAGGTGTTTTGGTTTATGGCGGCACAATTGCTTCTGGTTGTCATAAGGGTAAAAAACTGGATGTCGTTTCCGCTTTTGAAGCTTGGGGACAAAAAGTGGCTGGCAAAATGGATGAAGTAGAATACCAAAATGTAATAGAAAAAGCCTGCCCTGGAGCTGGTGCTTGTGGCGGAATGTACACAGCAAACACTATGGCATCTGCTATTGAAGCTTTGGGAATGTCTTTGCCATACAATTCTTCAAACCCAGCCTTAGGAAAAGAGAAAAAAGTAGAAAGTATAAAGGCTGGTGAAGCCGTTCGTTTATTGCTTGAAAAAGACATTAAACCAAAAGACATTGTTACCAAAAAAGCATTAGAAAATGCCATAAGATTAGTAATGATAATGGGCGGCTCTACCAATGCCGTATTACACTTTTTGGCAATTGCCAGAACTGCTGAAGTGGAATTTACCTTAGATGATTTTCAAAGAATAGCAGATACAACTCCTTTTTTAGCAGACTTGAAACCAAGCGGACAGTTTTTGATGGAAGACGTTCACGAAATTGGTGGAATTCCTGCGGTTTTAAAATATTTATTGAAAAACGGTTTATTACACGGAGATTGTTTAACCGTTACAGGAAAAACTTTAGCCGAAAATCTTGAAAACGTTCCAGACTTAAAAGCCGGTCAACAAATTATAAAACCATTAGAAAATCCTATAAAAGAAATGGGGCATTTAAGAATACTGAGAGGAAATTTATCGCCAAAAGGTGCTGTTGCAAAAATTACAGGAAAAGAAGGTCTTCAATTTACTGGAACTGCAAAAGTGTTTAATTCAGAATATGACGCTAATGATGGTATAAGAGATGGAAAGGTTCAAAAAGGAGACGTTGTCGTTATAAGGTATGAAGGGCCAAAAGGTGGTCCAGGGATGCCTGAAATGCTTAAACCTACTGCGGCAATTATTGGTGCTGGTTTGGGAAATGACGTTGCCTTAATAACTGACGGTAGATTTTCAGGTGGAACACACGGCTTTGTAGTAGGCCACATTTCACCAGAAGCACAAGTTGGTGGACCAATTGCTTTTGTACGAAATGGTGATAAAATAACCATTGATGCTATAAAAAACACCATTGATTTTGATGTTTCGGAAGAAGAATTATCAAAACGAAAAACCAATTGGAAACAACCCGATTTAAAACACAAAAAAGGCGTGTTGTATAAATATGCAAGAACCGTTTCCTGTGCATCTGAAGGTTGTGTTACAGATGAATTCTAATTAAAAAATAAAACCATAGTAAAATGGAAGATTTAACAATAAAAACGAAAACAAAACAACAAGTAATGACTGGCTCACAAGCTGTAGTTCATTCACTTATAGCAGAAGGAGTTGATTTAATATTTGGCTATCCAGGCGGAGCAATTATGCCTGTTTATGATGCACTTTATGATGTAGAAGATAAGTTGACACATATTTTAATCAGACACGAACAAGGCGCAACACACGCAGCACAAGGCTATGCCAGAGCAACAGGAAAAGTGGGTGTTTGCTTAGCTACCTCAGGGCCTGGAGCTACCAATTTAATTACTGGAATAGCAGATGCACAAATAGATTCTACGCCAATCGTATGTATTACAGGGCAAGTGGCAAGTCATTTATTAGGTACAGATGCTTTTCAGGAAACGGATATCATTGGTATTTCTATGCCTGTTACCAAATGGAATTTTCAAGTTACTCGAGCAGAAGAAATTCCTTATGCTTTAGCAAAAGCTTTTTATATAGCAAGAACAGGAAGACCAGGTCCCGTTTTGGTAGATATTACTAAAGATGCTCAATTTGAAACGCTTGATTTTGAGTATAAACCTTTTAAAGGAATGAGAAGTTATGTGCCAACTCCTCAATTAGATTTAGAAAAAGTAAAAGAAGCCGCAGTATTGATTAATGCTGCCAAAAAACCACTTGTTTTGTTTGGGCAAGGTGTGCTTTTGGCAGAAGCCGAAAAAGAGTTTAAAGCATTTATAGAAAAGGCGGATTTGCCTTCGGCTTGGACCATTATGGGTTTGTCGGCCTTAGATTCTGACCATAATCTGAATGTAGGAATGTTGGGAATGCACGGTAATTATGCACCCAATAAATTAACCAATGAATGTGATGTGTTGATAGCAGTAGGAATGCGTTTTGACGACCGTGTTACAGGCGATTTAAGCAGATATGCCAAACAAGCAAAAGTGATTCATTTGGAAATTGATCCTGCGGAAATAAACAAAAATGTAAAAACAGATGTTGCAGTTTTGGGAAATGCCAAAGAAAGCTTAAGTGCATTAACAGAATTAATTAGTGAAAACGAACACAAAGATTGGTTGGCGAAATTCAGAGATTTAGAAAAAGAAGAGCTTACTGAGGTGATTAAAGATGAACTAAATCCGAAGAGTGAATTAATGACTATGGGAGAAGTGATGGACAAAATTAATCTTCATTCTGACCAAAAAAATATCATTGTAACGGATGTTGGGCAGCACCAAATGATAGCTTGTCGCTATGCTAAATTTAAACAAACACGTTCGCTAATAACCTCTGGTGGATTAGGAACTATGGGATTTTGTTTACCTGCTGCCATTGGTGCAAAAATGGGAAGACCAGAAGCGCAGATCATTGGAATTATAGGAGATGGTGGTTTTCAAATGACCATTCAAGAATTAGGAACCATTTTTCAGTTTAAAACTGCTGTGAAAATTGTGGTATTGAACAATGAATTTTTAGGAATGGTAAGACAATGGCAAGAGTTATTTTTTGAAAAAAGATATGCCTCAACCACTATGGTCAATCCAGATTTTCAAACCATAGTAAATGGCTATGGAATTAAAACTAAAAAGGTAGAAAAAAGAGAAGATTTAGAAGCAGCAGTAAAAGAAATGTTGGCGCACGAAGGTTCGTATTTTCTTGAAGTGATGGTTGGGAAAGAAAACAATGTATTTCCAATGATAGCAACTGGTGCATCTGTTTCAGACATAAGATTAAAATAAAACTATGGAAAAGAAAAGATTTACAATATCTGTATTTACAGAAGATGTAGTGGGAATACTCAATAGAGTGTCAATAATTTTTACAAGAAGGAAAATAAATGTAGAAAGTATTGCTGCGTCTGAAAGCGAAATTAAGGGAATTTACAGATATACAATTGTAATAACAGAAACAGAAGACCAAGTAAAAAAAGTGGTAGGTCAACTGGAAAAACAAGTAGAAGTGGTGAAAGCTGTTTTTCATCCTGATGATGAAACTGTGCACCAAGAAATAGCACTTTACAAAGTGAAAACAGGTGTTTTGGCCTCTGGTGGAAATGCAGAAAAAATTGTGCGTTCACATAATGCAAGAGTTTTATCTGTAGAAACGGAATTTACAGTTTTAGAAAAAACGGGACACAAAGAAGAAACACAACAATTATTTGATGATTTAAAACCTTTCGGAATTTTAGAATTTGTACGCTCCGGAAGAGTTGCCATCACCAAACCAATGAAAACATTATCATCAATAGTTGATCAATTAGAAGGATTAGTAAAAAATTAAAAAACAAAATGGAAAATTATTTCAATACATTATCATTAAGAGAACAACTGGCACAATTAGGTAAATGTGATTTTATGGATGCCTCAGAATTTACAAATGGCGTAAGTGCTTTAAAAGGGAAAAAGATTGTCATTATAGGTTGTGGCGCACAAGGTTTAAACCAAGGTTTAAATATGCGAGATTCTGGTTTAGATGTTTCTTTCACTTTAAGAGAAAGTGCTATAAAAGAGCGAAGACAATCTTTTAAAAATGCAAATGAAAACAAATTTAAGGTTGGAACTTATAAAGAAATGATACCAACCGCAGATTTGGTTATAAACCTCACGCCTGATAAACAACATACAGATGTGGTAAGTAAAGTAATGCCTTTAATGAAAAAAGGAGCAGCTTTATCTTATTCTCACGGTTTCAATATTGTAGAAGAAGGAATGAAAATAAGGGAAGATTTAACAGTAATAATGATGGCTCCAAAATCGCCTGGTTCGGAATTGAGAGAAGAATATAAAAGAGATTTTGGTGTACCCACTTTGATTGCTGTTCATCCAGAAAACGACCCGGAAAATGAAGGTTTGGAATTAGCAAAAGCTTATGCTGTTGCCACAGGTGGCGATAAAGCTGGTGTGTTAAATTCCTCTTTTGTAGCCGAAGTAAAATCAGATTTAATGGGCGAACAAACCATACTTTGTGGCGTGCTACAATCTGCATCAATTTTGTGTTTCGATAAAATGCTCGAAAAAAGAATAGACGCTAATTATGCTGCAAAATTGGTTCAATACGGTTGGGAAACATTGACTGAAGCCTTAAAACACGGTGGTTTAACTAATATGATGGACAGACTATCTAACCCAGCAAAAGTGAAAGCCTACGAATTGGCTGAGGAATTGAAAATAATTATGAGATCATTATTCCATAAACATATGGACAATATTATGTCTGGTGAATTTTCTAAAGGAATGATGAAAGATTGGGCAAATGATGATAAAGATTTATTGAACTGGAGAAAAGCAACAGGCGAAACCGTTTTTGAGCAAACAAAAGCAACAGATGAATTAATTAGTGAGCAAGATTTTTTTGACAATGGAACTTTATTGGCAGCATTTTTAAAAGCGGGTGTAGAATTGGCTTATGAAACAATGGTAAATTCTGGAATAAAAGCAGAATCTGCCTATTACGAATCACTGCACGAAGTGCCATTAATTGCCAATACAATAGCACGAAAAAAACTCTATGAAATGAATCGAGTTATTTCTGACACAGCAGAATACGGCTGTTATTTATTTGATCACGCTTGCCAACCTTTGTTAGCTGATTTTATGAAAAATGTGGATGCAAACTTAATTGGTAAGCCATTTTCAACAGACAACAAAGTGGATAATAAAAAATTAATAGCAGTAAATCAAGCTTTGAGAAATCATCCAATAGAAAAAATAGGTGCGACTTTGAGAACTTCTATGAGCGCAATGCAAAAACTAAAAAAATGACCACAGAAACTCAATATATTACTTTAGAAAACGTGAAAAAAGCAGCATCTCTTTTAAGAGATGTTGTTTTGGAAACGCCATTACAAAAAAATCAGTATTTATCTGAAAAATATGAGGCTAATATTGTTTTTAAACGAGAAGATTTACAAGAAGTTCGTTCTTATAAAATAAGAGGAGCTTATCATAAAATTTCATCATTAACTGGCGAAGAATTAGAGCAAGGAGTCGTTTGTGCCAGTGCAGGAAATCACGCTCAAGGTGTTGCTTTTTCTTGTAAAGCAAAAAAAATAAAGGGTGTTATATTTATGCCAACGACTACACCCAATCAAAAAATAGAACAAGTAAAAATGTTTGGCGGAGATTATGTAGAAGTGGTTTTAAATGGCGATACTTATGATGATGCTTCTTATGCAGCCACAGATTATTGCAAAGAAAAAAAGATGTCTTTTGTACATCCTTTTCACGATATAAAAGTAATAGAAGGGCAAGCAACCATTGCTTTAGAAATATTAGCACAAAGCAAAACACCTGTAGATTATTTGTTTTTGCCTGTTGGTGGTGGTGGTTTGGCTGCTGGTGTTTCCAGTATATTTAAAGAACTTTCTCCCAACACAAAAATTATAGGTGTTGAACCAAAAGGCGCTCCTTCAATGTCTGTTTCTATAATTAATGGATTTAACACAAAAATAGATAACATAGATAAATTTATTGATGGTGCATCTGTTCAAAAAGTAGGCGATTTAAACTTTGAAATTTGCAAAGAAAATTTAGACGAAATGGTAACGGTTCACGAAGGAAAAGTGTGCCAAACTATTTTAGATCTGTACAATAAAAACGCCATTGTGGTGGAACCTGCTGGTGCTTTAACCACAGCAGTTTTGGGCCAGTTTTCTACTGAAATAAAAGGCAAAAATGTAGTTTGTTTAATTAGTGGCTCAAATAATGACATTACTCGAACAGAAGAAATAAAAGAGCGTGCTTTGCTTCATTCTGGACACAAACATTATTTCATCATAAAATTTCCGCAAAGAGCAGGTGCTTTACTTGAGTTTTTAAATGATATTTTAGGTCCAAATGATGATATTACCCATTTTGAATATTCCAAAAAACACAACAGAAATTCAGGTCCAGCCATTGTTGGTTTAGAAATAAGTAACCCAAGGGATTTAGACGGACTGATTCTAAAAATGAAAACAAAAAATTTCTTTGGAGAATATTTGAATGATAAGCCAGATTTGTTTCAAGTTTTGATTTAGCAAAAGCAAACTATAAAAATGATTAGATTTACTGTAAGTAAAAACTAAGCACAACACTATGTATAGTGCATATGCACCCTTCGGGATGCAAACGCACCATACACCAACCGTTGTAGCCAATTTAAAAAAACCGAATGCCCAAATTGATTTTCAATAGCCAAGAAAAAGAATACCCATCAATTTTTTTACCCAAAAGAATTAAGGAATTCATTGAGAATGGATTTACCGACACCGAGCTACGCGAAGGATTGGGATTTCAAAAACCCAAAAAAGAAACTTTTGTAAAACCAAAATATCATTCGTTTTATAAACCATTACAACTTAAAATACATGATTTACTCGTATTCAATGACGAATCAATTCACAAGGATTTAGAAAACCATGACTTTTATTTGGGCGAATACTTACTACCAAGAAAACCTTCATTTTACTATACCACAGAAGTAGAATACAAAGCATTAGGCTTTAAAACAGATGAGTTTTTAAAAAATAGTTTCATAATCATACTGGTTCTTCACTTCATTATTTTCTTGGCATCCTCAGTATTATTACCAATCTTTTTTGATTTCGAGCAGAGAAGAAACATATCTGTTTTTGCAATTGTATCAATTGCCTCATTTGGCATTTACTTCGCTTTTTTGTTTCTGTTATTTGTCCGCAATAAGTTTTCGATTTACGTCTCAAAAACACGAGAGGAATTAACTTTTAAGGAGAAGTATAGAAGAACCGACCTTTTAAGGAATTATAATGCCAAAATACAAGCAATAATTGACCTACAAGAACAGGATTTCCAGACAAAAAATCAAGAATTTTCAAAAGAGCGATGTGTTCGAGAATTGGATTTATTAAAACAACGCAACGGCAACGACACACTCAATTTAGTAGATAATAGAAACTCAAAAAAAGGAAAAAGCGAATTAATGTTCCTAAAATATTTGTACGATGAGTTTGGCAAAAACGTACTAACCGATTACTCTCCAAATATTGGCAAAAATCCCTTTCAACCAGACTTTATTGTATATGACGACGACATAGATTTTCATATTGACATAGAAATTGATGAACCATATTCATTTGATACTGGAGATACTATTCATCACGATAGGACAAAAGACGCAAAAAGGAACTTATTCTTTAACGAAATTAATTGGGGTGTTATCAGATTTTCAGAAAAGCAAATTGTTACAGAACCAAAAAAATGCTGCCAATTGATACAAAATACTCTGAAAGCTATAAAAGGTAAACAAAACTATATCGAACATACCATTACAAAAGAACCTTTTTGGAGTCATGAAGAAGCCTTAATAATGAAACTAAATGATTACAGAAATAGATATTGAGAGATAAATGCTGAGAATTAAAATCGGTCGGACTTTTTACTCGGACGGAATTGAATCAATAACGGAAACAGAGCGGAGAAAAACTGGCTACAACAAAGAACTGAGGTAAAAAACAAACAAATTCTTCTTTAATCTGAGACAATATTAATCTAGGCTCATAGATTCAAAAAACAGATTCTTGAGCTTTTTTTATTCAATTTATATGCTATTTATCTAGGCAATATAGAAACGTAAGTTTCATCATATGGTCTGCCAGATTTTGCGATAGCAAAAGACTGTTTTAATAGTTTGTTGGCAACGGCTATCAGTGCCAGTTTCTTGCTCTTACCCTTGTTCACGATTCGCTCATATACTTCTCTGCATGCCTTGTTGTGTTTACAGGCATTGAAAGAACATAGAAACAATAGATTACGAAGCTTTCTATTGCCGACCTTACTTATTCGCGCCCGACCTCTTACACTGCTCCCCGACTCTCGTATCGTGGGGGTTATACCTACATAACTACAAAGCTGTGCTGCTGTTTCGAACTTGTTGAAACCGTCAGTGACAACAATTAAGAACAATGCAGTCTTTTGTCCTATTCCTGGTATTGACGTTAACAATGTTAATTGCTCCTGTTGGTCCTCCTTTACCAATGATAGTATCTTTGACTCGATAGCTGCTACCTCTTTGTTCAGCTGCTTCTTGTTACGTATCAAGGAACGATAGACAAACTTTGAGGGTATCCCCAAAACAGCTTCCCCATGTATCTTGTTCTTGGTCGCGGTACGTTGTTTTAAATAAGTATCCAATAAGCGGAACAACTGTAAACATTCGCTCTGGGTATCCGTCAAGGCATTGTAAATAGGAACCTCGTTGATTAGGGCATATTCACATATAGCCTTGGCATCGCTCTTGTCCGTTTTTACCTTGGCAAGTTTCATTTGTATAAATCGCTTTATCGATAAAGGATTTACAACGGATACCAGTACACTATTTTTGTAAAGAAACTGTGCAAGCCTATAATGATAGTAACCGGTAGCTTCCATAACGACCAATGAACCTTTGGGTAATTCCTTAAGGTATTTCTTGAACCCCGTTTCATTGTTCTTATACTGGTCGTGACCTTTGCTACTACCATGTACATCAAAGACATCTTTACTGATGTCAACTCCAAAAGTTTCTTTATATTTAATCATAAGAAATGTTTTATGAAAGAACCAGCTACTTCTGCTCACAACAACTTAAAAACGAGATCTAAAGTCTCACAGAACTGAACGTGATCTAAGTAGTAAAAGAGAAAGGATTATCAATGTTGTCGAAGTCTGAAGCTTCACCGTATATAGTAACCTTAATTCTCTCTTTTGTTCTTTCTAGTTATATCAACAATTTACTGAGAATCAAACTTAAGTTGTATATAGCTCATTGCTAGATATTTGCTTAACCAAAGGCTTGCGTATATTTGCTAAGACCGCCAAATCTTTTGGATTTGGCTTTTAGCGTAAAAAAATTAAAAACAAAACAAAAAGATTTGGCTCGTGACAGACGGAAAGGCAATTGCCTTTCTGCACGCAACGAGCCATATACGAGACCGTTGACAACTATAGCTCGAAAAAAAATCATTTGGGCGGAATCGATCGTAAGCAGGACTTTATGGAAAACCGGATTTTAATGAAAAACGAGGAGCGGACAACAAAATCCGGACGGTACTCGCCGGACTTTTCACTCGGCGGACTTAAAAAAAGTAACTTTACGTGAGGAGATCGTTCGGACTTTGACACTACGCGGGACTTTGATCGGCCAGAAAAAAACAAGTTGGCGGAGAGTCTTGATCTGAATAAAATAACCGGCGGGACTTTACTCGGGCGGAAAAAATATAAAAAATGAGTGGACGAGACCTAAGCGGAACGTAAACGGACGTGCTTACTCGGGCGTGTCGCTACAGTTGTCAACAGTGGCTATAGGCAATGCGGACGTCGGTGCTTTACCAAGGGCTTGGGCTTGTCGACCTACACCGCAAAATCTTTTGGATTTTGCTTTGGCCAAAAAAAAGAAAAAACAAAACAAAAAGATTTTGCTATTCGCGTGGAGGAAACTAATCGTATGTTTACTTCCGCACTGCCCATAGCCTGAGCGTTGCCAACAAGCTGACCAAAAACCTCTGAATTGAAAATTAAACAGAATTATTTAAAAGGAAAATCCGTTTTCATAGTTTCATTACTCGTAATCGGAATTACAATTCTGACTGTTTATCTGACTGGAATTAATTACAACCGAAATCTGACTTCAAATCTCTATTTGTCTCTCGGAATTATTGCAACAGCACTTTTTCTGTTTATGACTTACGGACTTTATAAAGGAATCGGACTGATTGACAACTTTCCAAAATTTCGGAATTTTAAAAGTGGAGATTTAATGGCAAATGCAACACCGACTTTTGACACGCCAAGTGTTTCAGTTGGAGATGGAATTGGAGGACTGATTTTATCCATTTTACTCTGGATTGGAATGACAATTTTGATTATCATTTTACTAATCGTTTTAGAAGCTGTCTTTTGGTTTTCGATTTTTATAATTTTAGCAATGTTGTATTGGATTTTTTTCAGAGCATTAAAATTGGTTTTTAATAAATCAAAAGACACAAAAGGAGATATTGGAATTTCAGCAGTTTACTCGCTGACTTACACTCTACTCTATGTTGGTTGGATTTTCGGAATCGTTTATCTGACTGAAATAATGAAATAAAGCCAGTTGGCAACAACGTGTATAATTAATGGCTAGTTGGAGCTTGCTTACGAAAATCCTCGCGGATTTTCTATTCGGTTTTTATTTGCTAAATTAGTTACTTAAACACGCCACTAATCATACACAAAACCGTTGTAAAACATTACCAAAAAGCTCATCGAAACGACAAAATGCAAGAAAAAACAAAGGAAATAATAACAGGTTTTGACAATCTAATTTCGGAAAATGTAAAAGTAAATGGATTAAAAACAAATGCGGATGGAATTAAAGGAAATCCGTTTTTTATTGGAGAAAAAGCTACAGATGCTAGATTAGATTTCAATATTACTAGAGATATTGATTTTATCCAATCAGACTTGATTTACACGACTGGAATTTTATACACTTTGCGACCATTGATAAATAACCCAATTGCGGAATCTAAACATTTTATGGGCAAACAAAGAGCAACATATTTTCAAAATTTATATGATTCTTTATATTCAATGTATGCTAGCTTTTGTTATGAAAAACTTTATAATTTTTGGGACAGAATTGGAGATAAAATTGCGACTGAATTTCCGTCTGAATTTCCAAATCCTAAATTTATAATGTTTGCGAATGTAATTGATAAAATTCGTGCGAATAATTCGGAAAACGAAAACCTGAATTGGTTATTTGAATTTAAGGATTCTGATTTTAGAGAATTTAATGAAAGAAGAAAAAAGGTTGTTCATTATGAACAAATCGAGACAAAATATATGGAATCAATTCTTGACAATATGTCTGATATGGGAAAGGTTGAGGAAATCTGGAATGAAAAATACTCTTTGCCTGAATTTTTCAAAAGACATATAGAATTAACGAACAAAGGAATAGAAAACACCTACGAATTTGTGGAAAATAGGAGAAAATAACGTTTTACAACACCGTATATAATTAATGGCTAGTTTGAGCTTTCTTACGAAAATTCTTCCGAATTTTCTATTTGGTTTTTATTTGCTAAATTAGTTACTTACACACGCCACTAATCATATACAAACACGTTGTAAAACATTTAACGGAAACATTATCAATGATTTGGACAGACGAAGAATTTAAAGAAGAAGCTTTGGTTTTTTGGAATAAAAACTGGAAATATCTAAACGAAGATTATCCTTTTGACATTGCGTCAATGGCTTATGAATATGTTAGAAATAATAAAGATTTCAAATATAAAGACCATGTTGAAGCTGGAGTTTTAGTCACGTGTTTAGTAGACTTTGGTTACATTGAATTCACTAAAAGAGAAAACAACATAAGATATCATTCACTTACAGAAAAAGGATTGAATTTTATAAAAGAAAAAAATCAATAGAATCCTGAATTTTGAAAGACATAATTAAACAGAAATTAGTAATTGACATTGATACTGCACCAAATTGGGACAAAGTTTATAGTGGAATATGTTTAGTTGCGAATTCTGAAATAGTTTTACTTCTGAATTTTAACGAAGAAACTGCCGAATTTGACGGTTTTACAATAGTCAAAAACAGGGATTTTGAAAAATATCGTGTTTGGGAAAAAGAAGATTACGCTGAATTAAAAAATGACAATTCTGCTGAACTACTTAAATCAGTCGATATTGAGAATTTCAGCGATTTAAAGTCATCTTTAAAGCACTTAATGCCTGAACTGATAGCAATTTATACTTACGATGATGAAGATTCTTATTTCGTTGGTAAAATATTATCGATTAATGACAGTTCTATTGAATTGAAATTGATTGATAAAGATTCAAAATGGACTGATAAGGAAAAAATAAAAATTGAGGAAATAAGTTACGTTGGATTTAGAACTTCCTATGAAACGAAATTAATAAAAAACGTTTTACAACACCGTGTATAATTAATTGCTTGGTTCTTGCCTACTTACGAAAATCCTCGCGGATTTTCTATTCGGTTTTTATTTGCTAACTTTAACGCTTAAACCACGCAACTAACCATACACAAACACGTTGGCAACAAGCTAAAAAAAATATCATTGAAATTACCAAAACGAGCAATTCAACATATTTCGGAATCGGAATCCTATAAATTATTTCAGTCTAAAATTCCAAGTAGTTGGATTATTCGAGAGGCAACAGAAAGGGATTACGGAATTGACTGTTATATTGAACTAGTTAACGATGATAATGAACTAACTGGAGAATTAGTCTTGGTTCAACTTAAATCGAGACAGAAAATACCTTGGACTAAGGACAATACATATAAAATTAATGGAATTGATATTTCAACTTCTAATTATTGGTTCAAATTTGCTGTCCCAGTTTTTATATTTGTAGCTGACTTAGAATTAAAAGAACTCTATTTCTCGTCTGTAGGCTATCAGATTAAAAGAAATTTTAGAGAATTTGCTAAGCAAGATAAATTCGGTTACAAATTGAATAAAAGAAATCTTTTTGAAGGTAAAGACGGAGTTTTCTCATTCAAATTCGATTATTATTACGAATCTGACCGACCCCAATTTGAAAATGAACTATTATTTTTTTTAACAAATCTTATACATTTTAGGCAGTTTCAATCCGAACATAGTTTCCGAGATTACCATTTAGGAATAGAAGACATTGACTTAATTTTCTTCGAATCAATGCATAGAAATTTTCGATTTTTAAGCGTTTATTTCAATCTTGATAATACAATCCCAAAATTGAGCGAAATAAAAAAACGTAGTAGAGAAAAGTTTGAGGATAACTATTATGAACTTTACGAACACGATTTAGCAGAGTGGATGGAAAAATTTCAATTATTAACGAAAGAAATTATCATTGGTCTAAAAAGTTTCTTGAAAGGAGAAATGGACTATTGGCTAATTACTAAACCTACTGTTTACAATTATATTATAAACCTAAATCCTGACGATGAATACTGATTAACTCGGACGGAAAAGCCAGTTGCCAACACGGGCTATAACAAACAGGGCAGAAAGTGCTATATTTAAGGGCTTGGGCGTATTTGCAAAGTCCGCAAAATCTTTGGGATTTTGCTTTGTCCAGAAAAAAAAGAAAAAACAAAACCCAAAGGTTTTGCTAAGTGCTTGGCGGAAAGTTTAGTGCGTGTCCGCCGCCCTACTTGTCATAGCCAAGACCGTTGTAAACAAGCTAAACAAACATATGAACTTCATAAAAAAACTCTTCGGAAAACAAAAAAATAACGATGTCGGAAATTTTATCGTAGCCACTTTAAATGACAAAATTATGCCTCTCGACAGAGGAGAAATCTATGAAGACCCTTTAGAGGAATTGTTAAAAGCAAACGGAATCGGAGAAGTAACAGGTGGAGGAACTATGCAATTGAAATCAGGAGAACTTGAATATTGCGATTTAGAAATCAAACTAAATTCAAACGAAATTAACGAAAACGATATTCAGTTAATTATTAAAAAACTGGAGGAACTCGGAGCACCTAAAGGCTCAAAATTGACAATAGAAAAAACCGACCAAAAAATAGAATTTGGACAGAAAGAAGGGCTGGGAATTTATATAGACGGAGTTAATTTAGACCCAGAAGTTTATAAAACCTCTGACATTAATTTTGTGATTTCAGAAATAAAAAAAATGACCAATGACAATTCAGAAATCACAAAATATTGGGAAGGCGGAAATGAAACTGCACTTTATTTTTACTCTGATTCTTTTACTGAAATGAAAGAATCGATTAAGGAATTTGTAAATTCTTATCCATTATGTAAAGGAGCAAGAATTGAACAAATAGCATAAAGCCAGTTTACAATCGAGTGGATGGCTCCGCCATCAAATGACGGAGTGCACCCCTCACACCACCGTACGTACGGGTCTCGTATACGGCGGTTCGTTATATCAGAACTTTACAACGTGGTAGTACGTTAGCATACTTTCATAACCTCTTTTTCTTAAGCGCTTTTCAGTAATAGTAGTTCTAAGTATAGGGCTTTGAGCTACTGCCCATCCTCCCATTCTTGTTCTACTCCAAGCATACGCTTGTCCCTGTTTTATGCCTAAGCCAATGAGATTCTTGCGCTTGCGCTCTGGTTTCTTCCAATCGTGCCATATGCAGTAGCGTAGTCGGTTACGTAACCATTCATCCAGCTTTTTAAGTTTGGTCTCTATATTTCCTAATCGGAAATTGTTCAACCATCCTCTATAGATGAGTTTTAAGCGCTGTAGCCTTTCTGCTAATGACAATGGTAGCGTTTTCTTGGTAAGGTACCTGAGCTTGCGTTTGAGTGTTTGCCAAGCCGATTCACTTACTGTTAACTGATACCTCCCCTTTACGCCTTTCTTATAGACTGGCGTAAACCTATAACCCAACACCTTGAATGTAGAGGGTCTACGAATACCACTCTTTGCTCGGTTGACAGGTAAATCCAGTTTCTCCTTTAAAAACAGATAAACCTCATTCCCTATCGCTCGTGCCGCTGCTTTTGATTTTGTGTAAATACTGAAATCATCGGCATAGCGAATGAACCTGAACCCTCGTACTTTTAGATGTTTGTCCAATTGGTCTAACATGATGTTAGACAATAACGGACTTAATGGGCTGCCTTGTGGCAATCCTTTTCTGCGCTTACACAGTTGCCCATTCTTTAAAATAGGCGCTCGTAACCATTTGCGGATCAACCATAAGGTGGTCGGACATTTAACCTTGTTATAAATAAGCTGAAGTAGTTTATAGTGTTGGACTTCATCAAAGAAACTTTTAAGGTCGATATCTACTAAGTCTTGGTAGCCGTCATTGATGTACTCTTGACTTTTTAATACTCCCTGTTGAAGGTTCTTCCTTGGGCGGAAACCGTAACTCTCTGATTCGAAATCAAGTTCGAAATGAATCACCAGTTGTTGGCTTACCGCTTGTTGAAGCCATCTATCCACTACCGTTGGTACTCCCAGTAATCTGGTCTTACCATTCGCCTTAGGTATCGCTACCCCTTTGATAGCTTGTGACCTGTAGCTTTTAGAAATAAGTTGGTGTACCACTTTCGAGCGGTGAGCATCTATAAATGCCTTTAGCTCTTGGGTGGTCATACCATCTATTCCTGCTGAACCTTTATTGCGGACTACCTTTTTACAGGCGTCGCTCAAGTTTCTAGCTGCTACTACTTTTGCTATCATTTCGTACTGTTCTTGTCCTTCTAGGTATAGGCTATCCAATTAACAGATTCCTATACGAATCCGGACGTGATCTAACGTTCAGTCCTTCCTTACTTGTGAGTCCTCTAGGGTTCTGCCCTAGCTCATTTCCTGTAAAGTACTATGACCTCTGCTGACTTCTCCATGTAGCTACACGTAGCTTTGGAGACCTCCCCAGGTAAGAACATCTTCTTTCGCTCGATCCCTGCCGTATCTACATATCTACCCTTTTGGTGTTCTTGGGGCGTTACAATGATGTGCTTGCTTACCCAAGTAAATATGCCTCTGTATACGGTTCCTGTTCGTCAGTACCGAGTTTTGTAGTCTCGCTTTCTTCAGTCCTAACTTCACAGTTAACAACCTTGCGACTTACTAATGCTTCCAGACGTTACTCCAGCGCATAAGGGACTTACACCCTCTAAATAAATCCTTATATTGCTATAAGGTAAAGATGCCCATACTGGGCACACACACCGTATATAGCTCATAGCTGGGCAGTTGCTTAAACGAAGTTTTGGCATATTTGCGAAGTCCGCCAAATTTTTAAATTTGACGATTTCGCAAAAAAAAGATAAATAGTAAAATTTAAAAATCTGGCTTGTACTCAACCGAATGGAAACAGCTTATTTGCACGCTACGAGCCATATACAAAACCGTTAGCTGCAACCTAAAACAACAAAAGAGAATAGTGAACTTTCTGATTTCAACAATAACTTTACTTCTATTTTTTTCTTGTGACGGACAGAAACAGAAAACTGTTGAATTAAAAGAACCTAAAGTTTATACAAGTGCTGACATTGTTACAAGCAGTTTAATAGACAAAAATGGAGACCTTTGGTTTGGGACATCAACCGAAGGACTTTATAGATTTGATGGCGAAAAATTCACAAATTTTAATGAAGATGATGGACTTTGCACCAACCAAATATGGGACATCATTGAAGATGACAAAGGAATAATTTGGTTCGCAACTAATAAAGGCTTGTGCAATTATGACGGTAAAAAATTTACTCAAATTTCACTTCCCTATATTGACACAAGTAGCGAATGGTACAAAAACATTTACCCAACAATCAACCCAAACCAAGCAAATTCAATAATTCAAGACAAAAATGGAATATTTTGGATTGGAACTTCAGGTGGTGGTGCTTATAAATATGACGGAACAACATTTCAAAATATATTGGCTGAGAAAGGCAGAAAATATGAAGATAATCTTCATCACAATGTCATACAAAGCATTTTAAAGGACAAAAATGGAAACATTTGGTTTGCTTCAATGAGTAATGGCGGAATAACCAAATACGATGGCGAAACATTCCAAGAGTACAAAACGGAAAGTGGATTAAGTGATAATATGGTCCGCTATCTGTATCAAGACCAAGAAGGAAACATTTGGATAGGAACTAATGGAAATCGAAACGGTGGATTGGATAAGTTTGACGGAAAAAACTTTAGAAACTTTAATGAAAGTAATGGTTTGTGTAATAATAATGTTGCCGTTATATTCCAGAGTTCAGACGGAAAAATTTGGGTAGGTAGCGACAGAGAAGCTCTTTGCTATTTTGAAAATGGGAGTTTCAAATCTTTAGACAAATTATCAGGAATTTCGATAAGAACAATCATAGAAGATAAAGATGGAAATATGTGGTTTGGTGGTAGAAAAGGAAATTTGTGGAAATATGATGGCAAGAAGTTGACCGACCTAACCCAGTTGAAAATTGAAAAAAAGGTAGCAGCTAATCGAGTAGACGGATCCGCCCCTAGTTAGGAACGGACTGCGCCTCTCACACCACCGTGCGTACGGGTCTCGTACACGGCGATTCGTTATATCAGAACTTTACACTAAGGTAGTACGCCAGCATACTTTGATAACCTCTTTTTCTTAAGCGCTTTTCGGTAATAGTAGTTCTAAGTATTGGGCTTTGGGCTACTGCCCATCCTCCCATTCTTGTACTGCTCCAAGCATACGCTTGTCCCTGTTTTATACCTAAACCTATGAGATTCTTGCGTTTGCGCTCTGGTTTCTTCCAATCGTGCCATATGCAGAAGCGTAACCGGTTCCGTAACCATTCATCCAGCTTTTTAAGTTTGACCCCTATATTTCCTAATCGGAAATTGTTAAACCATCCTCTTAGATGAGTTTTAAGCGCTGTAGCCTTTCCGCTAATTACAATGGCAACGTTTTCTTGGCAAGGAGCCTGAGCTTGCGTTTGAGTGTTTGCCAAGCCGATTCACTCACTATTAACTGATATCTCCCCTTTATGCCATTTGTGGGATTTGATTGGCGTTACCGAGAACAAAATGGCGAAGTAGAAAAGAACATTTTCGGACAGACTAATACCAAGGACCAAAGAGCAGTTTTGAGTTTGGGAGCGGAATATACGTCGTGAAGTTACAAGGCGAGGTTTTTACGGACGGAAATGTTCGGTTTCAGTTAATGCGAGAGGACATTCCTATTTCGCCAAGATTGAGATGGGCATTTATGGTAAATACAGACAAGGAATATATGTCAGGTTTTAAATATATTGTTACTCGTCATTTAGGAATTTCAACACATTATGACAGCGATATGGGAATTGGATTTGGAGCAACATTAAACTATTAGTAAATGAAATGCCAACGCTCAAAGCCATACATATTTGTAATTCGCTTCAGCCAACGCTACGCCAAAAATTGCAAAAGATTATGTCTTGCCAACGCACACATTGAAACTGAATTAAACATCGGAAAACCAAGCAGAACGCGAAAAGCACTTTACACATACGCATTAAAATATCAAGGACATTTAAGAGTTGATCATATTGAAATTATTTATGATACTACTTTCTATTACTTTAAAGTTTTTAGAACTTGGTACGTGCTCTGAATCTTTTAATAACACTACTTCTTTCAATGAAGGGAAAATTCTTTTTGCCCTTCTTATCATTTTTTTTCCGGGAAACATTATATCCTTTTCACAGGCAAAAATTGTAATCGGTGTTTTTATTCTATTTGCATCAATTTTAGATAATATTGGTAAAGGAGAAAAATCCATATTGCAGTGTTGGAATGTATTTGACATATAGTTTAACGCAAAATCATCGTATTCAGAAAAGAGTACGCTCATTACTTTTTTAATGTGCTTTTGGTTATTTGTTTTGATAAACTTTTTTAATGGTATGAACATTTTGAATAACCCTACAAGAGGATTACCATTAACGATATAAACTGGAGCGATTAAAAAAACCCGTCTAATTGGAGTCTCGTTAAACTCTAGTGCTTTTAAACTGATTAAACCACCAAAGGAAAAGCCTAATAACGTTACGTCTTTCAGTCTTAGTTTTATAATCAATTCAATAAGCCATTTTCCATAATCTAAAGATTTCATATCTAACCTATTCTCTGCACTTTTATTGGGCTGCGCTAAGACATCAACTGCATAGACACAATATTTTGACGCTAAATTAGGAAAGGACTCTAAAATTTGAGGTGCACAACCTCCTGTGCCGTGAATGAGCACTAAAGGCTGATTTTTAGTATCGCCAGTAATGATAACATTAGTGACTCCAAACTTTGTTTCTATAAATTTTTCTGAATATGCAATATTCAGTTCCTTTAACTTTTGATTGTAAAGGGATAAGATTTTTTCTTTTCCTTCTTTTGATTTAAAAAACATATTTGTTCGTTTTTTGATTGATGATTATGATAGATGTATTTTGAATGTTATGACGAGCGATGATTGGTACTTATTACACTTTAATTTTTATTGTTAGTAGCTCAATTTTTGTTTCTACAAATATCTATCAAGAAGCAATATGCTTCTAACCTCTTATGAAGCCTTATGTATAAAGTTTGATGATAGATTGAAAATTATGGCGCAGTTCTATAAATTATGATGCAATCAAGCATTTCTATTAAATCTTATTTTAATTTTTCTGATTTCATATACATTTTTACCTGTAGTTTATTTTTCAATGATTAAGTTTTCCAAATACCTAAAAGCAGTTGCTATTAGATTCTTTCGATTTTTTGCTTTTTCATTAAAAGAATCTAAAGTCTCTCTGTCCAATTTTCGCCCATTCACAAAAACATAGGTGGGTTTTTTAAGCGAAGACAGCGTTACCAGCGGGTTTTCATCCATTAATAACAAATTAGCAATCTTGCCATCTTCAATAGTTCCAAATTGATTCATAATTGAATGCGTTTGAGAAGCATTGACAGTAGCTGTTTTCAACACCTCATAATTAGAAAGGCCAGCTTCTTTGTAAAAGGCCAGTTCTGTATGAATTGAAAAACCTGGAAGCGTAACTCCAATACCACCATCAGTTCCACAAATTAAAGTAACACCCGCTTCATGTAACTTTTTAACGATGGTCAAGTGAAAATCGTGCTGGTTTTTTATCCGATCAATTGTCGAAGGATCTTCTTGCTTGGCATTAAACCAACGCTCAAATTGTCTTTTACTATCATCCATTTTAATGAGCGGATTCATAAACTCCAATGATTCTGAATCTAAAATTGAATCATCCATCATCATTTGATAAATATTATTAAATACCGTAATTGTAGGACTATAACTCGTGTGTTTGGATTGCGAAATTGAATCAATTATCGTTTGCAGCTTAATGGTATCTAAATCAAACTGTAAAGGTTGCTGTACAATTTCTTCGGCATGCTCAATGGATTTAATTTGAGTGTTCAAATGGTATGAAAATGGTACTTTTTGAGAAGGGTGCGCAACAATATCAATTTCAGAAATCTTGGCTTGTTCAATAACAGCATCAAAAATCGCTTTATCCAATCCGTAATACGTTTTGATGAAATCGTAACCTCTGTCTTTATATGAAATAACCTTGCCTTTAGCTTCAATAGGATTACTTAGATTCAAATTGTCATCACCAATAAATTCTGAACCTGTTAATTTTGGGCCTGTCGTAAAAAACGTAGGTGAAATAATATTGCCCTCAATTACATCTTCCTTGATTCTTAAATGCATTGGCATGCCCCAAAGATTTCTAACTGCTGTTACACCATTGGATAGGTAGAGTCCGAGTTCATATCTATCCCACACATGTACGTGCATATCAATAAGTCCTGGTGTGAGATATTTGTTCTCTCCGTCAAAAATTTGAATTCCATTGACCACAATAGTGTCATCAATCTTTTCAATAATCCCCTCTTTTATGTACACCATTTTATCAACCAAAACAGTGTCTTGGTTCATTGGGATCACATTAACGTTCTTAATGAGATAAGTATTATTAGATACTGATTCATTCTTAGTAATCTTAAGATAATTTGTTCCTGATGAATCAATCCAAAGTGTAATGATTCCTATTAGCACAAGCAAGCTAATGAGAGCGAAGACGATTTTAAAGATTCGTTTTACAATTTTCATTTGTATATGTTTAAACAACCGATTATGTCGGTTAGTATATGAAGCTTAGCTAGCCGATAGGTGGCTATGATTTCTAAACCTTGTTGTATGCCGTTATATCTAAACTGTTTTGGTTTCATCTGTAAACTAGCGTTTTCAACGATTTCCGAAATTCGTTTATTTCTTGTCTCATCTCTCTTAGCTGAAGCAACCCAGTATAGAAGTCCCTTTTTAGAAGACTTATTTAGACTTTCAAAGTATTTCATTGCTCCTTTCTGTCTTCTAAGTTCTTGTTCTAGGTCTTCGGGTATTTCTAGTCTTTCAACAGTATCTAGAATTGTCCAAGAACCATTTTCTTTTGCGATTTCAATGCTTTTATAGCCAGCCTCTTTCATAAGACTCTGGTCAATTAACATTTTTACTTTATGCTTATTTACTTTTGACCAATTACTTTTCGGCTTTCTTTTACTGAAATACTGCTTGAATCGTTCGTTATCAATTGTCTTTTTTGTACTATCAATCCAACCAAAACAAAGTGATTCGTCAACAGATTCACTCCAACTTAGGTTGAAATTAGGAGTGCCTTTTTTTATAAAAAACCAACCAAATGGCATCCTTTTCTTTATGATTCAATTCAAGCCAGTCTCTCCACTCTTCTCTACTTCTTGGACAAATTTCTTTAGCTTCTTTCATTCTGTTTTCTCTAATGGTATACAAAAGTCTTATTAAGTAGTAGTTGTGATTTAAAAAACATGTGCTGTTCGTTTTTTGATTGATGATTTATGGATTGACAATAGTACCTTTTTTTAACTAATCAAGTTAAGAAATGAGCTATCTAAAGCCGAGCTAAATAGTGATAACTACATTTCCTCTTTTATGCCCCATCTCCACATATGTATGAGCTTCGGCCATTTTTTCTAAGGGATATATGCTATCAATAACAGGGGTAATCTTACCTTGTTCTGCTAAAGATTTTAAGTTGAAAAAGGCTTCTTTTGGCGTTAATGGAGTTCCATGATCGATGGATATATATTTTCCATTCGAAGTCACTGCTTTTTTGCTCTCATCTTTTAATTTTGATGATTTCGAATTGCCTACAGCATCAATTACATATTTATAAGTTTCCAATTGTTTTTCAGCATTTTCTAAGGTGTAGTCAATCATCTTATCACTACCTAAAGAGGTTGCTAATTCAGAGTTTCTACGACTGCATACACTCGTAACATGAGCTCCCATATGCTTTGCCAATTGAATGGCCATTGTGCCTATACTTCCAGAAGCGCCATAAATTAAGATTTTATCTCCTTTATTGATATTTGTCTTTTTTAATAAATGAGACGCAAGCAAACCACCATAAGGTATTGCTGCAGCTTCCTCAAAACTAAGATTTACTGGTTTTAGAGACAGATTCCAATCTTCCGGTAAACTAATATATTCTGCATAAGAACCAAAACGACGTTTGGTAGGTGATATGGAACCATAAGCAAAAACCTCATCTCCAATTTCAAATAATGTCACATCTTTACCTTTACCCTCAACAATCCCAGCTGTTACCATTCCCAATACAGGGTTTCTTGGTCGTCCAAAACCAAATATGAGTTGAAGTATAAATCTGGGAATCATCGGTTCATTCATTCTCCGAATAAGAACATCACTTGTAGTTACTGAAGTAGCACATATCTTTATAAGTACTTCATTATCTTTTGGTGTTGGTTTTTCAACATTACTAAGCATCAGGTTTTCTACACCACCATATTTTAGACATTCTATTGCTTTCATAATTGTTTTTGTTAACAGCAAAGTTGGTTAAAATGTGGGGTACAAAAGTTCGTGTTATGAAATTGGAACAAACCTTTGCTTTTCATTATTCCTTTTTAAGAGCATAGATAACTTTTGCATCCACCCAAAAAATGTCCACATTTTCAAAATCATCAGACCCTACATTTCTGCTAAAGAAAAGATATTTACCGTCTGGTGTTATACTTGCTGAAGCTTCCCAAGCGTTCGTATTTATTTTATCACCCAAATTAATGGCATTACCCCAAGTACCATCTTTTTGTTTAAAACTGATATAAATATCAGAATCCCCAAAACCTTCTTCTCTTTTAGCATCAAATAATAAATACGTTTCATCTGGGGCTATGAAAGGATGACTTAAAAAAGTTCCTGTGTTTATTGCTTTAGGCAAGGCTATAGGTTCCTCATACTTTCCATTGATTAAACGTGAATAGCGAATTGGAAAAGTTGAATCATTCTCTTTATAGGTGTCAAAATAGTACGTCCCGTTTGAAGACGATGAAAGGCGCATAATATACATAGAATCATTACTTACAGTAGGAGGCTCCAGTTTTTGTAATTCAGACCATCCAGATTCCGTTTTTTCTAGATAACGGTCACCTAAATGCATGGTTTTACCGTCTGGAGATATTACAGGTCGTCCTATCCATGGAGATGCTATTTCCGATTTATCCCATTCGCCATTAGTGTCATTGTATTTGTATTCATAAAAAGCTGATGTTTTATTTTCCTCTCCTCTTCTAATAAAATAAAATGCTTTCATATCTGGGGTAAATGCACTATTGACTTCATACAAATCTGTAGAAACAAGTCCAGGGGCAAAAGGAATTGGAATGAAACCTGGTGGTGTTTGACCTAAGTAAGGTTTTTCAATAGTTTGTAAATCTCCTTCTTTTGAATCTTGGGTTTTAGTTTTACATGCATTTACTAAAAGTAGCAATATTAATGTCGATATAAAATATGCTATTTTCATTTTATTTGATTTCATAATCTTTCGCTTTGTTTATTATTCACATTAAAGCTTATAACCAGCTAAAGCCTAATCCTACATTAAAGAGTAATGCATCTTTATGCATATCACCTTCTAAAGACGCGCGACCCAAAACTAATTTAGACTGCACATTAAGCGCGAAATTTTTCTTTTTGTAAATCTCGTAACCTGTACTTGCCATAACAGCGCAACCAAAGTTCCAATCGTCATTTACATTGTCTTTTATATCGTATAGTGCTGGCGAATCTATTGCTAAACCAATTCCTCCATGAATCCACCAACGGTCTTTTACCCAATACTGAACCGATGGAATAAAACCTCCAAAATTCCTGTCATTATCTTGAAATGCGTATATGTTTCCTGGCATAGCGGCTGTAATGGCGAGTTTTTCGTTTAACATATAACCAAACTTTAAATCTGGAAAAACGAAGGTTCCTTGTGCTTTGTCGAAAGTTTGCATACCAGCACTATCTTCTATACCGATTATGCCTCCACCTACTACGAATTCGAAGATAAAACCATCTCGCTGTGTTGTTGTTTCCGAACTTGTGTTTTGCGCATATGTTGTACTTGATACTAATGCAAAGGCTACACAAGCCATTTTTAATACCATTTGTTTTTTGATTTTAATTGATTTCATAATTGTTCGTCTTTTGATTATTGATTGATTTTGATGATTAAAAATTACGATAGGTGTCTTAACATATCGACTTGATTTATAATTCAGAACTTTAATAGTTACGGATTTTACTTAAAACTTTATTCCCACGTAAAGGTTGGGTTCAAACAGGAAATAGGATTTCCATTTATTGTCTAATTGCTTAAATCCATCTGGTGTGTTAGTGTCGAACATCCAGTTTTGAGCATGAATTTGGGGTTCGATAAAAATTCGTTTCTTTTTTCCAAAAGCAATATGATAACCAACGTGATATGAGGTGTACAGCTTAAAACCGTTGGCTATTTTTTCATTGTTTAAGTCTAAATAAGTTTTGTATTGTGGTAATACTTCTACTGATGCGAATAAGCCTTTCCAAAGCATGCGCTGATAGGAAATTCCTACACCTGTTTCTCTAACATAACCTGGATAGAATTCGCTTTCAGAATCTATTTTGTCTAAAAGTCCATCCCACCATTGAATACCCATTGGCTGGAATAATCTCCAAGTGGCGAGTTTAACCCCAATGATGTTTTTAGAATCCAATTCACGCTTTAGATGTAACTCAATATGCTCCGTATTGGTTCTTTTGCCTCCATCACCAATGTTAGCTAAGATAATTGCCGGAAAGCTAACTCTGTATTTGTAATTTGTATCATTACCTTTTATTGATTCCGTTTTACTCTGTGCAAAAACATTGAGTGTACAAAATGTTAAGCCAATGATTAGTAGTTTTTTCATTTTTGTAAGTGTTTAACTGTTCGTTTTTTGATTGTTTAAATTGATGTTTACTATTATTTACTGCAAAATTGATTAATGTATGGTGGGTAAACGTTCGTGTTTTGAAATTGAAACAAACATTTCCTTATCACTCTTTCGTTTTGAGGTCAAAGATGATTTTTGCATCCACCCAAAATATATCCGCTTTGTCCCGTCCATAGGAGCTATGAAAGAAAAAGTACTTACCGTCTGGTGATATACTTCCATACGCATCCTCAAACTCTGTATTCATTTTGTCACCTAAATTAATTGCAGGTCCCAGGAATTATCTTGTTGCCGAAAAGAGATGTACCCGTCTGAATCCCCATATCCACTTTCTCTCTGATCGTCCCATATAATATAAGACTCATCTGGTGCAATAAATGGGTGCGCATTCCATATACCAACATTTACGTTTAATGTTTTTGGTTCCTCATATTTCCCATCAACAAAACGCGAATAACGTAACGGACCATCTTCGCTTGCTTCATTAAAATAATAGGTGCCATTTGACGCAGCAGTAAGTCTCATAATCGGAAATTTATCAAAAGGGGCTCCAAGTGGTTTTACATCCGACCAGCCTGAGGAGTCTTTTGTTCTATAGTTTCTCCCCAAATGCATCGTTTTGCCATCCGGTGCAATAAATGGCTCGCCTGATTTTGTTGCTATAACGGATTCAACCCACTTATCCTTTTTGAGCTCAACAACAAATAAAGCATTGTTTGCATACTCACCACCTCTTCTTCGAAAATAAAACGCTTTTAAATCAGGCGAAAAAGCTGCTCCTGCTTCTCTTTATTCTGTTTTGATGATCTCTGGTGCAAATAGTGCAGGTTCTATGCCTGGTGGTTGTTGACCGAGATACGTGTTGTCCTTTGTCAATACATTACTATCTCTTAAATCCTGTTTTTTAATGTTGCAGGAATTTAGAAATATCACTACTATAGATATCAATAATTTCAAGCTATTGTTTCTCATTTTTTTTGATTTTTGATTGATTTTGTAATCTCAGTTATGACATCTCCGGTGTGCAACGTTGTTTTACTTTCGATTAATAATATGGTACATTCTTTATCTGAAGACACTTTATGTTTTACACCTTTGGGAACTACAAAAAGATCTCCCTGTCGCATGGTAAAAGACTGTTGTTGCTCGATTTCCATTTCTAATGAACCTTCTAGAATGAGGAACAACTCATCTTCATTTTCATGAGTATGCCATGGAACATTATCGCCTTTAACTTTGGCAATTTTTACATATTCATTATTTACTTCCGCAATTATTCGTGGTGAATAATAGGATTGTAATTTTTTAACTTGATCATTAATGTTTACCATAGGACATCCATACATTCTTACGTTTAGTACCAAGGATTTTCAATACCAAGTAGATTGAATTATAATTTTTTTTGCGTACCATATTCCAAAGCTGCACCTATGGCAATGCCCAAAACAAACCACAACTGCATATTTGAGGTGAAATACCCTACTACAGTTCCAAGTATGATCCCTATTCCAAGTTTTAGACCTTTCTTACTCTTTTTAGTTTCCATTTTTTCCATTTTTTGAGTGTTTATTTAATTTTTGATAAAACTAAATGGATTAGAGAAAAAAAGAGTTCTACTTTAAAAACCGGAACTAATTCTTTTAGTCTGCAAACTGCACGCGTATTAAAGGACTGTTCAGTAAGCTTACCAAAGTTTTTACATTCATATGAAAGCTACCAGCGGCTGATGCTGTGAACTGTTTTAATTCTCTTAGTTTTTCCCTATTATAATACACTCCGTTCAACAACACCCCATTGATGCTTTTTGTATTGTTTATATCCAGCAAAGGATTTTTATCCAGTAAAACCAAGTCTGCTTTTTTGCCTATTTCAATAGTACCATAATCCTCAATTGCATTTGAGTAGGTTGCCGGAACTACGGTTGCACTTTGTAAAGCTTCAAGATTGGTCATCCCGGAAGAAGTTAATTCGTACAATTCATCATGCAAACTAAATCCGGCAAACACATAAGAGTCGGTAACATCAGTTCCTGCCATAATGGGCACCCCCATGCTATTTGCCATTCTTACTTGTTTTTTTGAAGCTTCATAAAATTGTTCACTTAAACTAATACCTTTTCTTTCGAGATTTTTCTTTTTATTATGATCTGTATCGTACTTCCACCATAGTTGTTTTCTAATCTTGGTGATATACTTTAGATTTTCATTGTTTGTAAAGGCTTCCTTATATGCATTGGCTTCAAACTTTAAGGTCTGCAAGGTTGGTGTCCAATAGGCTTTTTTTTGCTCCATTAAACGCATTAATGCTTTTGCATGGACACTGTCAAACTGTTGTACAATCTTTGCTTTTGATTTAGAAAAATAGGCTTTCCAATTCGTTGGATGCTTTAAACTATCCGTTTCTGGGAAACACTCGTACATGAATATGCGACCGTGTTCAAAACTTTTTTGCCCCAAATTAACCGCTTCTTCCAAACTTAGAAACATGGGCTTATGACCTGCCAGATGCAACCCATACTGAGGTGCTCTTAACGCTAATGTTTTGTAAGTGTTTTTTGGCAATTGCTGATACACCTTTATAAAATCTACCTTTTTCTTTTTATAGAATTGTAATAGTGAATCAACCTGTGATGGATTTTGCAGTTTAAAAAAGTCTGGAGCACCTTCAGGAATGGCTTTTTCACCATCCATTTGGTAACTGCTTTGTAATGCGTATCTCGGTGTGACCCTAGTGTTATTCTCTAGGTCTTTATTCCACTGTAATCGTTCTTTACTACCCACCCAATAACTGTCATTCTCATTCAATTGACCAGACATATCCCGTACGCCAGTAATGCCATTTGCGATGTACAGTGGATGATGCAACCATTCTGAATGTTGGTTGGAATGAGTATGCATATCCCATAAACCTGGAATGAGGAATTTACCAGTGCCATCGATTATTAAAGCTTGATTAGAATCTATTTTATTTGTGCTATCAATTTTTGTAATTCGAGAGCGCTCAATGAAAACAGATTGCTTCTTCAATACTTTACCTGAAACTACATCAATGATATTAACATTCTTTATGATGGCCTTCTTTGATAGCTTTGGAGGCTGTAAGGTACTCATTGGCCATAGATAAGCTGTCGTAAGAACTATAAGTACTACACAAATGAATGCGCCACTAGCTTTTAAAAAAAACAAAACTTTTTTCTTCATGATTTAGCTTTTTGTTATTCCATTTAGTAAGGCTAAAGCTTCCTTTTTTAAAAAATCTTTTTCAATTAGCTCTTCAAGTGTTTGTTTAGCCTGTTTCAAATAGCCAATTTTTATTTGAGATTTTGCTACTAACAACTGAAAGTTTTCATTAAAAAAATAAGGTTTGGCAAAGGTGATTAATTCCATCCCTTTTTCTAATTTATCATTATTTTCATTGGCGTTTTGCAATAGTATAAATCCGTAAGTTGCTATAAGTTTATAATCATATTGGTCCGCTTTTCTTTCATTGTTAACCGCATTCAAATAAAACTGACCATTGACAAACTTTTTTATGAATGCAAGTGTTTCCTCTTGCTTACCAGTATCTTTTCGCATAGGTTTCACTCCTAAGGCGTTCACTACAGCCTCTGCCGAAGCTTTTGTAGAAGCTGGATTTTGCCCTGTTATAAACTTGCCAGAAATGACCACGTTTTCTAACATAAAACTACTTTTTTGATAGATTGCTCCTTTTGCGTTTAGAGCGTCTTCTAATAAAAAAGGAAATTCGTTAAGCCATTTGCTCTTAAAAATATGTTCCTCTTCGTTAGAAAAGCCTGTAATGTTTACCTTATCTAGAATATACTTGTTTTGCTGTTTCACATTTACAAAAGCTGATGCCCCATGACAAACAGCAGCCAAAACTGTACCTTTACGATTATATATATTTAAAATTATATCATGTAATGACGGATCGTAAGGAATATCGAACATTGCACCCTTGCCACCTATGACATAAATAGCTTGAAAATTACTAGGATTAATTTGTGAAGTGGCTACTGTTTGCTTCAGGAGAGAAGCTGTATTTTCATTTGTTAAAAACGCCTTATTCTTTTCTTTGGTTGCGTCGAATTTATCTGCAATAACACTGCCGCCTTTGGGACTTGCTACAGTAACCCTTACCTTATTTTGAGTAAATATATTGTAGGCATCAACAAATTCCTCAAACTCAAAACCTGGTCTTGTTAGGCCATCATCTTTTCCGTAACTACTGACAACAAGTAAAACCTTCTTTTGAATTTTTGAATTTGACTGGGAAAAAGTTGATGCAGTTATTGACAACAACAATAAGACTATAAAGTTTTTCATGATTTTGAGTTTTTAGAAATACTATTCTGATTTGATGTTACAAAGTTGCGATGAACCTTGAAGCAAGAGTTAATAAGTTTAGCGCAAGACCATAAATTATGATGCATTTTGAAATATTACCAAAGAATAAATCAAGTAATTTCTTACTGTTAATAATTTGATGAAATAAAACTAATTGTAGCTTATAAAAGGAAGGTTCTAATTATAAATCAGAATATATTAATTTACATGCTCTAATATCCAACTCGAAAAACCCTCACTTTCAGTTTCGACAATTGCAGTCAGAATGGTTTTTAGTTTAACTAATATTCCTAACAATTTTCAAATAATCAGCTATTATCGCTAATACCTTATTTCTGTTTTTTAGTTAGAATGATTCCAACTAAAACTCCAAACGAAACTCCAAGACTAATAAATAGGGCTAAATTGTCTGTCAAAACACCTATTACACTTCCGATTGCGGCACCAAAGGCTGAACCTAAGACTATTTTTTTTTCGTTATTCATATTTTCCAATTTTGTTTAGTTATGCGTTGATTAATTTTTGCAAATTTTGATTCAAATTTATTTTAAAGCCTGATAGTAATCGTTCTACATTACAAATCAGAACGAATTACTTTATATGTTCCAAAACCCAACCCGAAATTTCTTTTAACGCAATTGGTGAAAATGTCTGTTCTATTGTACTGTACTCTTCCATTTTACCAGTTTCACTTTCTTGAAAAAAGTGATTGAGACCTTCTAGTTTTAGTACTTTGAAGTCCTTATTTTCACCTTTGACCAATGCATCCTCAATACCTTTTTGATTTATCTCTGCTACTACTTGAGTATCTTTGGTTCCATTAAGGGACAAGACAGGAATATCAAGTTTTTCAATTTCAGTTGCAGGATTATAATTGTAGAAATAGCGAACCCACGGGGTGGTTCTTGTTTCAATTAATCCATTAATGACTTGAGATACCTTCTCATCATAACCAACCATAGGCGTTAGGATAGGCGTAATTGTGGCATTATAATGCTCCAAAAGTTCACTTTTAATAACCGATAACTCTTTATTGGAAGCCGCAATTGCAATCGCCTTTCGTATAGCCTGTTCATAGGCTACTTCATTGGGCACAGGGAATGGTCTCATGCTAATTGACTGCATCAAGGATATTTCGCTGCCCGGAATTCCTGTAGCTGCAAGTAATACGACAAAAGACACGTCTTTTGTTTGGTTTGCGGCCAACGGGGCAATTATACCTCCTTCACTATGACCTATCAGACCAATATTATTTGAATCGATATCATCTCGTGATTTTAAATACTTCACTGCGCTAAGTACATCTGTTGAAAAATCCGCAGTTGTTGCTTCGCTAAAATTACCGGTTGATTTTCCAACACCTCGATCATCAAAACGCAAAACTGCAATACCTTGGCGAGTTAAATGATCTGCAATTATCCAAAAAGGTTTGTGATTTGCAAATGTTTCATCCCTATCTTGAGGACCACTACCGCTTATTAAAATAACAGCTGGAGATTTTTTATCAGAAGTAGGTAAAGTTAACGTACCAGCAAGTAAAATATCAGCTTGTTTATTCTCAAAAACTACGTTTTCTTCATTATAGGGATAAGGTTTAACAGGTTCTTGAGGTCTATTATTTTTAGCTTCCAATTTTAGCTCTCCTTGTTTTAAATTTAAAGGAAGTGTATTCGCTCCTTCAGTAAATTTGCCTTCAAACCGTTGGGATGTTTTATTAAATTTTCCTTCGTATTTTATGCCTAAGTTTGCTCCATCAATTAGCAATATTCCATTGTTAAAAGATGTGTTTTGAGGCTTTAGACCGGCAACACGTTGTGATGGTATGGAAAGATGAGTGACATATTCATTTTGAATATTCTCAATATTAAAAATAAAACTGATTTCTTTGTCTTCCCCTAGTCTTACTGTTCCATTCCATTTTCCAGAAATGTCTTGAGAAAAGCTCAAAACAGAATATAACAATAAAGCGAATGTAATGTGTATTTTTTTCATTTTATAATGTTTAAATGTGTTAGAATTTGAACGTACTTCTCCTATCCGAATAACTTTCAGAATTAAAATAAATACGTTACCTAGTTGTGATTGTTAGATTATGATAGGGCTAGTCTTCTAGTTCCTGCAATATGGTATTTGCTGACTCTGTTGCATTCCTGTATTTTTTTAGTACCCATTGTGAGAATATATACAAGACGCCAATACCAGATGGCACCAGCCAATTCAGTTTTTCTGTCATTGTAAAAACATCTATACCCTTCATAATTTTACCAAAGGATATCAAAGCAAGTATCAACACTAGAAAACTTGTATAAAAGCTTATTTTTTGGAATCGCATAAACTTTGTTTTTTCTTTTGCGTAATTCACTAACGACTCTTTGTAAGTGCTTTTAGAGATATTTATAGCTTTCATTTTTTTTATAGACTTTAACGAAAGTATAGGCAATAACATACAGGCAACTATTGTGAGTACACCTGTAAGTTTTAAATACCACACATCTAGCAAGTTAAAATTACTTATGAGATAAATAACCGCAGCAAAACAGATAAAAGCACTTAGGGTTTCTGGTACAGAGATTCTGCGCATTCTGTTTTCATAACGTTCTTTAGTCATGTCTAGAATTAACTGATCAGTTAATACTTTTTGTTGGTCGACTTTTTGACTCATATCTTCCCAAAGGGATTTCATTTCTTCAAGTTCCATACTTATTTTATTTTTTAATTTGAGATTTTAATTTTTGTTTAATTCTTCCTAAACGAGTGCCAATATTGGTATTAGTAAATCCAGTAATTGCTGCTATTTCATCATAGTTTTTACCTTCTAAATGAAGCAGTATGATTCCTTTTTCCACAATACTAAGTTTTTTTATATGCGCATATAAAAGTGTAATACGCTCTTCCATAACTGCATCAACTTGATCGATTTTATTCAAAAGAAAATTGTCTATAGATACTCGAGTTCCTTTTCTCTTTTCTTTTTTTAAATAACTGATTGCAGTATTTAATGCAACGCGATACATCCAAGTACTAATTTTTGAATTGGATTTAAAAGAAGGGTAAGATTTCCAAAGTTGATATACTATTTCTTGATATACATCTTTTTGATCCTCGGTGTTATTTGAATAAATTCTAGAAGTTTTATAAATAATACCTTCGTTCTCTTTTATATACTGAATGAACTTCTTTTTTGAATGCATTGAAAAGATTATTACACTCTATTAGTTTATGAAGTAGCTGAAAAATCACAAAAATGTGGTTTTAATTTTATAAAATATCTGTAAGACATTGCTTTTCAAGCATATAATATTATAAAAAACTAACTAAAATTATATCGATAGAGAGCTTATAAAAGTAAGGTAAGAAATATAAGACTACTTTTTTTGAACACTTTTTAGGTAAGCGTTAGGCGTGGTGCCTTCTATTTTTTTAAAAAAGGTATTGAACACTGTTTTAGAGTTAAAACCACTATCATAAGCTATAGCCATAATAGTTAAGCCTTTGTTTTCCTCTAGAAGAACCCGCTCTTTAAACTCGTTAATTCTATAGGTATTAACATATTCCGAGAAGTTTTTTTGAAACCCTAAGTTTAATAATTGCGAGACATAATTAGCAGGAAGTTCCAAGTAAGAAGCTAAATCTTTTAAGGATAGGTCTGGATTTAAATACAGTTTGTAGTCCATCATTATTTGCTCCAATTCCTTGCTGTACTTTTTTATTTCGTTGGAATCCAGTAAGGCCTGTTTATACTTTTTCTTCCGTTTGTAGTTTAAGTTATCCGGAATGGCTTTAAGCATAATGTCTTTAAACCTTTTGTGATTTTTTATAGGTTTAAGAATTGGTGATGGATTTAATAATAAAACTAATGGCAAACGGTTATTATATGCTTGCTCTACTAAATCAACTACCTTCTCACTATTACCTAACAAGGCATTTACTAATATCAAAAATGTAAATGCTTTATCTACAAGGGTAGTTGTTAAATAGGTCTCTAATTCTTTTAATCCATCATTGCACTTTTCCGTTTCATTGAGCTTTGCATAACACATAGTTTCACCTCCTAATTTGGTGAGGTCTTTCACAGAAACTCCTTTAAGTGAACCGAAATATGTCAAAGCTTCATTTGGTTTGCCCGACATTAATAAACATATTCCTATATAAATTGGTGGAAAGGGTAACATTGGGTCTAGCTTCAATGCCTTTTTTAAGAAAGGTATCGCAGTTTCGTATTCTTCTTTCAAGTAGTATAGAAAACCCTTATAATGATGATTTATGGCGGCATAAGGATCTAACTGTAACGCTTTGTCAAGATAATTACGTGCCGCATCCAATTTTCCTTCCACTGTCAAAAAATTAGAAATGGTTAAGTAAATATCGTCTGCTTGTTGCATCTCCAATGCCTTATTTGCATGTTCGTAAGCTTTCTTAAGATTCCAGTTTTGCCAGCATTCTATCCAAGCCATATTCAATTGTGACCTTGATGAGTTTGGGTCTAGCTCTAAAGCCTTTAATAAATAAGGCTGGGCCTT
The DNA here is from genome assembly GCF_001913155.1 of Maribacter hydrothermalis. Taxonomy (GTDB): domain Bacteria; phylum Bacteroidota; class Bacteroidia; order Flavobacteriales; family Flavobacteriaceae; genus Maribacter; species Maribacter hydrothermalis. The sequence continues at coordinate 3,729,905 of NZ_CP018760.1, read as the reverse complement.
TTCATATGCTTCAAATGCAGGTAGAAGCCCCATGGTTCCCATATTAACATAGGCTAGATTAATATCTAGATAGGGATTTGGAAAATTGGGTGCTTTTCTTACGAGATCTTGAAGAATGTTGATACCCTTTATAGAGTTTTTATAATCTAGTTTCATGATGTAGTACCTTCCTTTCAAATATTCTCTATAAATAGCTACATGAACATCAATAGGTGCTACAAGCTTCTCTTCGATTTCAATATGACCTATGTGTTCACGTAGTTTTTCAGCAATAAACAGACTAATTTCATCTTGAATTTCAAAAATGTCTTCTGGGTTTCTATCAAAGGTTTCTGACCAGAAATGAAAATCATCTACAGTATCGATCATTTGCACTGTTATGCGCATTTTCTTCTTTGAAGTTCTTACACTACCTTCAATAAAGGTAGCTACCTTTAATTTTTCTCTTATTTCATTTGCTGTTACTGACTTGTTTTTAAAAAAAAATGAAGAGGTACGAGAGGTTACAGAGAGATCTTTTATTTTGGCAAGGGCATTAATGATTTCTTCGGTTAATCCATCACAGAAATATTCGTTTTCAATACTGTTACTCATATTGACGAAGGGTAAAACTGCTATGGATTTATTTTCTATCATCTTTTTTAAATGCACTCGTTTTTGAAATTATTCAAGTTTTAATTTTGATAAAATCGTTTACTATATAGACTGTGTAAAACTTATATTAATAATACTCAATATGATTATTTAGAATTTAGCATAGGATTTCTACTTTTTTACTCCAATCGTTAGGGTCTTTTTTAATTCCTAATTTTAATTTACTTTAACCTGTTACTTACCCATTATCCTTTCGAGAGTAGATTTATAATTAATTACAAACCTTTCTCAATTATTTATTAAAAATAAAATATATGAAAGTAAAAACACTACCCAAAATCATTTAATAATCTTGCAAGAATTAACTTTGCGTTGAAATTTTAAATTCAATGAAGCATATCGAGATATACATTTCATTTTTTTTAGTATATTTCTTCAAATTATTACTAATTAATTGTGAACACAAAACTGAACACGTTTTGGAACACGATTTTCTAATATAGAACTTTGTAAAGGCCCATTTTTAGGCATTTTCAAAATTTAAGGGCGAATTCATAACCCGGAGGTCGGGGGATCGTGCCCCCCTCTCGCTACTTAATAATAGGCACATTATAAACGGTTTAGCGAAAGTTAAACCGTTTTTTTATTTAATCAGGTTTAAATTATATTTAATATAAAAATCAGGGGCAAGCATTTATCTTGATAACAATAAGTTTAATTTAATGTTTTAAGTAAACAAATTATGGATTTTCATTCTCCATTTTCATTTGTTTTTTAGCTGTTTCAATTTCTTCCGTTGAAGGTTCTGGTAATTTTTGGTCAGAAGCCAAATTGGGCTCAAAACTAAATTCTGTATAAAATGGAAAGTGATCAGAACCAATATCGCTTCCTATTTTGATGTCAGCAACCCGAAATTCGGCAGAAGAAAAAACATGATCTAGTGGCCAACGCATAATGTAACTATCTGCATTGTAGGTATTATATAAACCTCTACCCTTTCTACTATCAAGTAGACCACTGACTTTTTGAAATAATTCTGTAGTTTCAGACCAAGCAACATCATTAAAATCTCCCATAACAACAACCGGATATTGTGAATCTCGCGTAAGCATTGCTACTTTCATCATTTCTGCATCACGATCCACAGAGGTAGGATTATGTTGTGGAGTTGGAGGAGCAGGGTGAATTGCAAATAATTGCACCGTATCTTTAGATGGTAATATTAATTTGGTATGAATTGATGGTATCGTATCTTCGACCAAATATTTTATGGAGGGTTCGTATAGTTCATACTTCGAATACAAACTCATACCATACGTATTCTCCAAAGGAGCTTCAACCCTAAATTTGTAACTATTCTTAAAATTTTTACTGAGTTTTGCTATCCAATTTTTATTAGTTTCAGTAAATAATAGAATATCCGCATCATTTCGCTTTGCATCCTCGATAAGCAAGCTTTTGTTTTCATTCTCTTGCAAAACATTTGCAGCATAAATGGTAAGATTCTGCTCGGCGTTCTCACTTGCCATATATATTTCATACTTCGCAAAAGCAGTATACGTATAAATCTTTTGAAGTTGGACTATGATACACCCCACTAAAACAAGGACAAAAATTTGATCTACTCGATTCTTAATGTCAAACCTGAAAAAATAAATCAGAAAGGCTAGTGTCGTGAGTACTGTTAGTTGAAGATGTGGAAAATCAAATATCCTTACTACCCAACTATTTACCGGTATATAAGGGAAAATAGTTAGTATAATTGCAAGTATCCCAAAAGCTCGGAGAAAGATTTTAAAATTTGACATCCTTTAAAGTATACAATAAAATTTATAATTGGCTATATATTGATAAGTTACACCAATTAAAAACAGTCTATTAATACAATAAAATTAATTATTAGACTCAAATTGCATTTATCCAAATACAATTAAAACCTACAATCCTGAATAAGATTATTTAACTAATTTAAAAACTTAGCATATTATGTAAATATAAAACTGAACTCGTTTTCGCAAACGAAATTTTAATTTAGTATCACTAAAGTGCCTGTATATAAATATTTAAAATTTTAAAAGAAAAATTAATAACGCCGAGGTCGGGAGATCGCACTATCCTCACGCTACATAACAATTGGCACATTATATATGGTTTAGGGAAAGTTAGATCCTTTTTTAATTTAATCACGTCTAAAATATATTTAATATAAAAATCAGGGGCAAGCATTTATCTTGAAACGATAAGCTTAATTTAAGGGTTTAAGTAAAAAACAACTAATAATTAGTTTACTAATTGACAAAACGAGTTAGTATATCCATGCAACAAAATTAAATTTAATGTACTTTATTTGTATCCATTAAAAAGCAATAACGTACTATATAAAATATCTCTTTTACGGAAATAACAAATGACCTACACCCTACTTACCCTACTAATTTTCGCCATAGGTTTCTACTACGTCAAAAAATATGGTAATAAAGCCAAAAAGAATATTGAGGAACATTTTAAAGAAGAGGTAGTACCCGTAAACGAAGAAGTTGGTACCAAAAAACAAGCATCACCTAAAAGAAAAACTTTACCTAAAAACTTTGGAGAACTTATAGAAAATAGCACTATTGAAGAGCTTATTACTGTCTTTAACAAATGTGATGTAAATGCTCGTGGTGGATATACAAAAAAAACAGCGCTAGCCTTTGATAAATGTCCGCATGAGTTAGCTAAATGGTTAATTGAAAATGGAGCAGACATCAATGCTACTGACACGTATGATAAAACTCCGCTACATAATAGAGCGGGCAGCATATTTGGTAATATTACAAGCCTATTAGAACTAGACGCAGATATACATTTAAGTGATGGTAAAATTGGAAATGCGCTACATTCTGCGGCCTTTGTCCTTAATGTTGAAAACTGCAAAATTTTACTCGATGCCGGCACCCCTGTAGATGCTATTAGCGAAAGTGGTTTATCTGCCTTGGAGCTATCTCTAAGTATGTGTAGCAACATTGGAATTGTAAAAATGGTAGCGCTCTCCAATATACTCTTAGACGCCGGAGCAAAGAAAACATCAAAAATGCGGGCATCTGTAGAAAAGATAGGTGAAACCTTTGAATTTCATAGAGCGGGTTTTAATAAAGACAGTGTATCCGAATATAGTAATGCATTAGATGAACTATATCGAATATTCGAAGTTGCTCCTGTTCAAAAAAGAGTACTACACGATGGCAAAAGCACCATTACTGTCACAACAAAAACTTGGCAAAAACAACATCAAGAATTATGGGAATTACTAGTCCCCTCAAGTGGACCCGCCGAAACTGTACAAGGCGAAGTTATCCGAATATCGGGAAAAATAGCCCATGAAATAAACAGAAATGGCGGCGGAAATTGGAATACTAATCATACTAAAATGACCAAAGCTTTCTTAAGTTTTGTTGAAAGCGGAAAAAGTGTTTCTACCAACGAATTAGAAGAGCTAACACTACTTATTAAAGAAATAAAGCGGTACAATGATGATGTTGCCATCATGTGCGAGATAGCCGTAAAATGGGTGTTAAATAACCCTACTCCTAAAAAGCTAGGTCCAGTTTTGTATAAAATTTAAATATTTAATGTAAATCCAAAACTAATATTCGAAGAACGGTTGTCTTCCAAATCTGAATTAAAAGTAATTACAGAGGAATTGTAAAGGGCTGAAAAACTTATCTTTTTGGTAAGCGGCATTTCTGCCTTAAACTGACTTAGTATTCTATGATTACTTATGTTGGTATATAAAGGCTGAAAATAAAGTGTACCTGTAATATCTAGATTCAACTTTTTAAAATTTTGATTTAAAGAAATATAACTGCTATTTCTGTGGTTATAAAATTTTTGTTCTGTTGCCTTCACCAGTTCTATTTCATATATATAAGAGTTGCCTATATAGGCCAGCGTTCCACTTTTGGAAAGAAGTTTTAATCGTAAACCAACACCTGCCAGGTTTCTTTCAGATATGGTTAGTTTTTGGTTGTTCTGGTTTTGCAAAAAGGCTTCGAATCGTACCACTTCCGATAATTTCTGATTAAACCGTGCGTGTAAAAAATAGGAATTTTGGAAATCCTCATTTTTAGACCGAATTAAGTTTACATTACCAACCAAGAAGTAAATACTCCTTAAATCTTTAGATTTTAGCTGCGTAGTTAGGTTAGACCCTACTTGAAGAATATACGCTCCGTTGTTATCCGTATAGTTAAAAAGCAAATCGCTATTTAAAACAAACCTCAACGAATCCGTATGCATTCGTTTCGATTCAATATTTACCAATTGAGCTTGTAAGGAATTGATTAGCAAAAATATTGAAATATAAAAAAGAGGTTGAATAATTTTCGAAATGAACTTCATAAAGAATAGTCACTAAATTTAAAAGGAAAGTTGATAAGTAGATTACTGCAAAACTATTACTAAATTTTTTCTAATAAAAAATATCAAGAATTTTCTAGAATTCCTAGGACAACTAAAGCGTAGTAAATAACCTCGGGACAAGCCCGCGAGGCATTGAATTGAAAACATAATTAATATTTCGGCGCAAGCGTCGGAGCATTTAAATCTCGATTATCGAGTAAACACCATACGTGACAATTTAGATACCAATAGTTTTCTTTTGCTATTTCAAATAAATTAACTTCTATTCTAAAAAATAATTATGTGCTGACTAAACCGTTTTTTTATGTCTATATTTCATAAATAATATAAGCTTTTAAATAAAATTATCTGAAACAACGACTTATCTTCAAATATTATAAAGTACTAATTATCAATTTGTTAAACAGAAATCAACTTTCTAGGTAATGGAGAATATAAATTTCTATTCAGAACTTAAAAACAGTAGTAGCTCACTTATACATTTATTAGAAAACGAAGGAAACTTTATAGACGTACCGCTTTCATGGCATGTTGTTGTGGTAGACATTCAAAACTCTACCAATGCGGTAAAAGAAGGCAATCATCATCAAGTAAATCTAACGGCAACAGGAGCTATTATTTCCGTATTGAACACGATTAGAAAAATGAAACGGAATTGTGAAATACCTTATTTCTTTGGAGGTGACGGTGCTACGTTTATTATTCCTGAGGTATTATTAAAGCGCACTATCCAAGTACTTGACAATTACAGCATACATATTAAAAGTAAAATTAATTTAGTATTAAGAGTAGGTGAAATTCCTGTAAAAACATTAATTAAAAAGAATGTACAGTTAAAAATGGCCAAGCACCAGCTCACAGAAAAATTAACCATCCCTATAGTTTTGGGTAACGGCCTTAAAATTGCGGAAGACATTATTAAATCATCTTTCAAAGAAAAAGAAACTACCACCTTTGACGAAACGCTCTTGAATTTAGAAGGCATGGAATGCAGGTGGGATGAAATAAACCCAGACCAAAGTAAGTCGAAAGTAGTATGTTTATTACTCGATGCCGTCGATGAAGACTCGCAAATGACCACTTATAAAGAAGTTCTTGCACAAATGGATAAGGAATTTGGAACTTTTGAAAAGAGACAGCCTATAAAAAACACCAATCTAAAGTTAGATGCTCGTCCACAAAAAGTATGGGAAGAGATGAAAATTAGTCTCGTATCCACCAGCTGGATTTATTTTTTTAAAAATTGGTTAAAAACCAAATTTGGGAGCATATACCTAAATTTCACCAAAAGCGGAAAACAATACTTAAAACAGGTAGGGCAACTATCGCACACCTTTATGCTAGACGGGATGATTAATACTGTTTTTATAGGCGAGCAAAGCAAAATAGATGATTTCATTAAATTTCTAGATGCGTTAGAAATTGACAAAAAGCTTATTTATGGCATACATGTTACCCATGCATCTGTTATGTCTTGTTATGTATTAGACAGAAGAACTACACATTCCCACTTTGTAGACGGTACCGAAGGTGGGTACACATCGGCCGCGAAAATGTTTAAAGCAAAGAAAAAGGCTAAGGTATCTTAAACGAATATCTTTATAATGCTATTATCATACAATCCATAATTTATAAGGTCAATTAAAATAACAGTAGAGCAAAACTATAATTGTAACCTTTACTACCTTGTACTTACACAAAATAGTACTAAATACAATTGATATGATTACAGATGACAAGAGTACCCATAAAAATAACACATCCAATGCTTTAAAAAATGATGTTCTCCAAAACCAGCCCGTAAAACAACAAAAAAATCCTAAAAAAGACATTGGTAAACCTGTTAACAATGGCGGTGTGGCAACTGCTAAATATGACCTTCATTTAGAGAAGCAATGGCTGGCGGTAAAGGATGAATATCTCGCTAATTTTCCAGAAACGGAAAATTATGATTCTACTAAGGAAGAAAATAGTTTAGAAGCCTTAATTTCTGATATTGCCAAAAAGAGAAAAAAATCGCCACAAGAAATTCACGACGAAATAATGAATTGGAAGCAAAAAAGGTAAGTATGAAAAATATTATAAACTTTATCATTATTGCTCTTATAGTGAGTTGGATTATAGGTTTTGTAGTGTTTAAAGTATTAAGCGTTCTAATACATTTACTTCTTCTTGTAGCGCTGGTTCTATTAGTTTACAACTGGCTTACTAATAAAAAAAGCATTTAGAGCACTATTTCACTAATACACTAATTCCCTATTTCACTAATTCACTAATTCACTATTTCACTAATTCACTAATTCACTATTTCACTAATTCACTATTTCACTATTTCACTAATTCACTAATTCACTAATTCACTATTTAACTAATTCACTATTTCACTATTTCACTAATTTAAACGCCCATAACTTTTTACTGTAGTTCGTAACAAGCACCACAACTTATTACTAGTTTTGCATTTTTAAATAAATAGCATGATTTCAGTAGATAATTTAGCCGTAGAATTCAGTGGCACTACCCTATTCAGTGACGTTTCGTTTGTCATAAACCCAACCGATAAAATTGCACTTATGGGTAAAAATGGCGCGGGTAAGTCTACCATGATGAAAATAATTGCTGGCGAACAAAAAAGCACCCGTGGTAATGTTCGTGTACCTAAAGATGCTGTTATTGCCTATTTACCACAACACTTACTAACTGAAGATAACTGTACCGTTTTTGAAGAGGCTGCAAAAGCATTTAAACATGTTTTTGAAATGCGCGATGAAATGGATAAGCTGAACAAAGAACTGGAAACCAGAACAGATTATGAAAGTGATGCGTATATGAGCATCATTGAAAAAGTGTCTGATTTAGGGGAAAAATATTATGCCTTAGATGAGGTAAACTATGATGCAGAAGTAGAAAAGGCATTAAAAGGCTTAGGTTTTAAGCAGGAAGATTTTATTAGGCAAACCAATGAGTTTAGTGGTGGTTGGCGTATGCGAATAGAATTGGCTAAAATTCTTTTACAAAAACCCGATTTAATTCTTTTAGACGAGCCTACCAACCATATAGATATAGAATCGGTTATTTGGTTAGAAGATTTTTTATTGAACAAAGCCAATGCGGTAATGGTAATCTCTCACGATAGGGCGTTTATCGATAATATTACCAACCGTACCATTGAAGTTACCATGGGGCGTATTTACGACTATAAAGCTAATTACTCCCATTATTTACAATTACGGGAAGACCGTAGATCTCACCAAATAAAAGCCTACCAAGAGCAACAAAAATTTATAGCTGATAACATAGCCTTTATTGAGCGCTTTAAAGGCACGTATTCAAAAACCAACCAAGTTACCTCTAGGGAGCGTATGCTCGAAAAATTGCAAATTATAGAGATTGATGAAATAGACACTTCTTCACTAAAATTACGTTTTCCTCCCTCACCACGTTCTGGAGATTATCCTGTTACCGTTAAAGATGTTTCAAAGTCCTATGATAACCATATTGTTTTCAAGGACGCCAATATGTCTATTGCCCGCGGCGAAAAAGTATCTTTTGTGGGTAGAAACGGAGAAGGTAAATCTACCATGATTAAGGCAATTTTAAACGAAATTCAAGTAGAAGGTACATGTCAATTAGGGCATAATGTAAAAGTGGGGTATTTTGCACAGAACCAGGCATCATTGTTAGACCCAGAGTTAACAATTTTTCAGACTGTAGATGAGGTTGCTTTTGGCGACATTCGCAACCAGATAAAGAATATTCTAGGCAGGTTTATGTTCAGTGGAGATGATATTGATAAAAAAGTAAGCATGCTATCGGGAGGAGAAAAAACCCGTTTGGCCATGGTAAAATTATTATTGGAGCCCGTAAATCTTTTAATTCTGGATGAACCTACCAACCACTTAGATTTAAAATCGAAAGATGTATTAAAAGAAGCATTATCAACGTATGATGGTACTCTTATTTTAGTTTCTCACGATAGAGATTTTTTACAAGGTTTATCTCAAAAAGTTTTCGAATTTAAAGAACAACGCGTTATAGAACATTTTGAAACCATAGATGCTTTCTTAGAAAGGAACAGGATTAAAAGTATAGCCGAAATTAATTTGATGAAATAGGTACCATAAACAGTTGTTTTTACTTTTTATTCTTAAAACAGCTATTTAATAACCAAATAAGCCCTAAGATAATTCTTAGGGCTTATTGATAGTGATAAGATGGCTTATTATTTTCCACCATCTAGTTTTTCTTGTAGTGTTTTTAATTTATCCCAATCTCCAGCAGCAGCTAATTTAGCTTGTTTAGGCCATGTACCTGGTTTGTGCATGGTATAACGAGGCCCTGCAGCTTTTAGAATATCTTCAAGAGACTTTACAGATGCTTTACTTAGTTTTTCAAATGTACCATACCCTTTCTCAGTTAAGATAGATGCAATTTTAGGTCCTACCCCTTCAATTTTCTTTAAATCATCTTTTTTTGGTTTTGTTTCAGGCTTCTTAGCGACCGGTTTTTTTACCGCTGCCTTTTTAACTGTGGGTTTCTTAACTGCTGTTTTTTTAACTGGTTTCTTTTTTTCAGGTAGCGCACTTAAATCTACCACGCTATTATCAATACCAATATAAGGCGAGCGAACATAATCATCCGCTGCATGATCATTAAACCATCCCTTATCTTCACTTAAATAGCGAAACTCATATCGTTTCCCATTTTTAAGTTTAATAGTCTTGCTATAAGAACCATCCTTTTTTTCCATTTGATGCGCACTATCATTCGATTTCCAATTATTAAAATCTCCTAACAACAATACGTTTGATGTACTTGGCGCTTCATTTTTTCCTACGGTAAACGTAACTAATGTATACGCACCGGTGCCTTTTGTGTCTTTTGTTAATGCCATTTTCTGTAGTGTTTAAAATTCTTGAATAAAAGTTACGCAGAAATAACACATTTCCAAAAGTTTACTTAAATGAATTGTACATTTTAATTGGATAACCCGATTGGAATTATAAATAACCAATTGTAAAAATTTTAGTATAAGGGTTAAATTATTCAAAATAGAAGAAAAATCTTTTATTAGTATGGTAGTTTAATTATATATCGTAATATTGCAATGAAACAATAAAGTGAAAAAATGGGATTAGCAAAAACAGAAATGTTTACCGATGAACAGAACAAGATTTCTCTGTTCGCCAAAGTATTTGGTCACCCTGCGCGTGTTGCTATATTGCAGCATCTGTTTAAAATAGATACCTGCATTTGTGGAGACTTGGTCAGTGAAATAGGTTTGGCACAACCGACTATTTCTCAACACTTAAAAGAATTGAAAAATTTAGGATTAATAAAAGGTAATGTTGAAGGTACCAGTGTTTGTTACTGTATAGATAAAGACAACTGGTCTAACATGAAAGATATTATGATTAAATTCTTGGATCAAGACATTCCAAATACCGATTGCTGTTAAAAAAATTTGAATTCTTTTATCGGTTTATTACGATTAATATAACGCGTATTTTAAATAAAAAACAAGATTATGAAACTATCAGAAATTAAAAAACACTTAGCAAAATTAGATACTATAGCCTTTGAATTACCAAATGGTGATTTGGTACCTAACCATTTTCATGTTACGGAAATAGGTAAGATTACCAAAAATTTCATTGACTGTGGTGGCACTGTTCGAAATGAGGAAGTAGTAAGCTTTCAATTATGGAATGCCAATGATTATGACCATAGACTTCACCCAGAAAAATTAATCAACATTATTGAACTTTCTGAAAAGGTATTGGGCATAGAAGATTTAGAAATAGAAGTTGAATACCAAGGACAAACCATAGAGAAGTTTGGTCTTGATTTTGACGGTACTAATTTCATCTTAGCATCGAAACAAACAGACTGTTTAGCAAAAGACAATTGTGGCATACCTGCAGAGAAACCAAAACTAAACCTTGCAGAGGTTAATAACGAACCATGTTGCGCGCCTGACGGAAACTGCTGTTAACTACCAATAAACATGATATAAAATGATAACTACAAAAACCACTATGTTACCAGAAATTGAGAATTTAATCAAAGATCTACAACCATATTCAATTACCGAAGAACGTAAGGTTGTCTTGCAGCCATTGGTAGATTTCATTCAAGAGAAAACTACAAATGACCAAGAAATAAGAATCAACTTTATTTGCACGCATAACTCCAGAAGAAGTCACCTATCTCAAGTATGGGCACAGACCATGGCTACCTATTTTACTATTAAAAATGTATATTGCTACTCTGGTGGTACAGAAGCTACGGCATTGTTCCCAATGGTTGCAGAGACATTAAAGAATCAAGGTTTCCAGATTCAAAAATTATCGGACACCAGTAATCCTGTATATGCTATAAAGTTTTCTGAGAATGAGCATCCGGTAATTGGTTTTTCTAAATCTTATGAAGATTCGTTTAATCCGGCTTCACAGTTTACGGCGGTCATGACTTGTTCGCAAGCAGATGGTGGTTGTCCTTTTATTGCAGGTGCAGAAAAAAGAGTACCTATCACTTTTGAAGATCCAAAAGCGTTTGACAACATGCCGCAGCAAGCAGAAAAGTATGCTGAAAGAAGTATTCAGATTGCAACGGAATTATTTTACATATTCTCACAAATCAGCAAATAAAAATGGCATCTAAAAAACTAAGCTTTCTAGATAAAAACCTAACCTGGTGGATTTTTGCCGCAATGGTTTTAGGGGTTGGTATTGGTTACTTTTTTCCAAGCTTTCCAGATATTATAAATAGCTTTAGTAGTGGTAGTACTAACATTCCCATAGCCATCGGCTTAATATTAATGATGTATCCGCCTTTGGCAAAAGTGAACTATGCATTATTACCTAAGGTATTTAGAAACACTAAAATTCTATCTATCTCTTTAATCTTAAACTGGATTATTGGTCCGGTTTTAATGTTCATTTTAGCCATTACCTTTTTATCAGATTACCCAGAATACATGGTTGGTCTTATACTTATAGGTTTGGCGCGTTGTATTGCTATGGTATTGGTATGGAACGACCTTGCCGATGGTAGTAGTGAGTACGGAGCCGGCTTGGTAGCATTGAACAGTATATTTCAAGTATTTGCCTATAGTTTCTATGCATGGATATTTATTACAGTACTTCCACCCTACTTCGGTTTTGAAGGTGCAATTGTAGATATCTCTATTGGTACCATTGCCGAAAGTGTAGCCATCTATTTAGGGTTACCGTTTTTAATGGGGATATTAAGCAGATTGATTTTAGTAAAACTCAAAGGCGAAGATTGGTATACGAATAAGTTCATACCTGCAATTTCACCAATGACATTGATTGCACTGCTATTCACCATTGTTATCATGTTTTCGTTAAAAGGAGAATTAATAGTTGAAATACCTATGGATGTGCTCATCATTGCAGTTCCGTTATTAATTTATTTCACCTTAATGTTCATTATTGGGTTTTTCTTTACCAAAGCAACGGGTGCAGAATATGATAAAACAGCATCAGTAGCATTTACGGCAGCCGGAAACAATTTTGAATTGGCAATTGCAGTTGCTATTGCGGTATTCGGACTCAATTCCGGTCAGGCATTTGCTGGTGTAATAGGTCCGCTGGTAGAAGTACCTGCGTTGATATTTTTAGTAAAAGTCTCTTTTTGGTTAAAGAAAAAGTACTATTCTAAATCAACACCTGAAACAGTTTAGATTTTTATTATAAAAAAAGTAAAACAAAACACTCGCAAAACTTAGTTGGAGTCAGGATTCACATTCTTAGCTCCAACTCTTTATATTAATTACCTCCATAGCAAAAGTATTTTCAAATTCGACAAAAAGTGCTTGAAATTCTGTAATTAGTGTTCTAATACCTACGCATATCGACATAACTTTGTACTTATAAACAAACGAAAAATATATATGAGTTCCAAAAAAAATAGTTTTGAACAGTATACAAACAGTAACTTTGAAAACTTAAAACCAATATTTCGCATCTTATTGTTACGCTGAATTTTTGCGTTAAATGATTTAAAATGTTTAAAAAAATAATGATTGCAACACTTTCAATACTAGCAATTTTAGTAGTTATCACCCTGTTGTTCATCAACTTCTACCCTAGTTTTGGTGGTAATACAACAAAAGAACAAAAACTGATTTATGAACGATCTAATCAATATAAAGACGGAAAGTTTAGAAATAACAATGATGTTCCTAAAGATTTAGGATTTTCTGAAACAGTTAGTTTAGCGTATAAATTCTTTACTACTAAAGTTCCTAATGGGAGACCTAAAGAAGATTTAAAACCACAACAAATAGACTCCGTATCTATTGCCGATTATAAAGGAGAGGCAAGAATGATTTGGTTTGGTCATTCGTCCTTTTTATTACAGATTGATAGAAAGAATATTCTTATTGACCCTATGTTTGGTGCAGTAGCCGCTCCTCACCCACTTTTAGGTGCTAATCGATTTAATAAGGAATTTCCAATAGCCATAGACAAATTACCACAGATTGATGCAGTTATATTTTCTCATGATCACTATGACCATCTAGATTATGAATCTGTTTTAAAAATCAAAGACAAGACCAATCATTTTTATACGCCATTAGGTGTAGGCAACCACTTAAAAACTTGGGGCGTACCCACTACAAAAATCACTGAAATGGATTGGTGGCAAGAAAACCAATTTGGTAACTTAAAATTAGTATGCACTCCTGCGCAACACTTTTCTGGCAGAAACTTTAACAATGGGCAAAGTACCTTATGGAGCTCCTGGGTAATTACATCACCAACAGAAAATATTTACTTTAGTGGTGACAGCGGATATGCCAATCACTTTAAAGAAATAGGAGAAAAATACGGACCTTTTGACCTAGCTTTAATGGAATGTGGACAATACAACCAAATGTGGTCAGATATTCACATGATGCCAGAAGAAACCGCACAAGCAGGTATCGATGTAAGGGCAAAAAAAATAATGCCAATACACTGGGCAGGTTTTAAACTGGCTTTACATGAATGGACAGATCCTATTAAAAGAGTTGAACTAAAAGCAGCTGAATTAAACATTTCCGTTATTTCGCCCCAAATAGGACAAGAAATTATTGTAAAAGATTCGGTGAATAACTATTATGATTGGTGGAAAGGGTTATAAAAACAATAAGCCTGAAAGACCCTAATTATAAAATTTAGCTTTCTTAAATTTTCTTCATTTGTATTTTCATTATTTCTTTCAAAGAAAAAATTGAAACAAAAGAAATAAGTTGCTTATAATTACCCGTTCAGATATTTTCAATCTAATATTAAAAACAGGGTACAATTCATCTTAAGGTAGATAATTTTTAATTTAAAATAATAAGTAATAAAATTACGTAGTTGAATTTTCAACAATGATATACTGTAACCATTTGTTTTATTTAGTTAAATTTAAGATTGTCATATGTAAACACACCCAACTCTATTTTAAATTCAATAAAACAATTAAAAAGTTTTTAAACCTTACCCAAGATATTATTAATAAAAAACCTAATTACCAACTCAACTTATGTCAATAAATAACGACTACACTACATTCGAAAGTTTAAACGAAGAACAATTACCCGTAGCAAAACATAAATTACATGATTGGACTCATTTTGCAGGCTTATATGCCGCCGAACATGTTGCGGCAACAGAGTTTGTAATTGGAGCTACGTTTGTAGCATTAGGAGCCAAAACAATGGATATTATTTTGGGTTTGTTAATAGGAAATATTCTGGCAGTTTTAAGCTGGACGTTCATTACTTCACCCATTGCCGTAGAAACTAGGTTAAGCTTATACACCTACCTAAATAAAATTGCTGGAGATTCTATGACGAAGCTTTACAATTGGGCAAACGTTATTATTTTCTCAGTTATATCGGCCGCTATGATTACTGTTTCTGCCACCGCAGTGAGGTTTGCTTTCGATATACCCGCACAATTGAACTGGTATCCCACCAATATGTGGTTTGTAATTATAGTATTTTGTGTAGGTTTAGTTGTTGTATCAATTGCTTTATACGGATTTAATGCAGTATCAGAATTTTCAGGGATATGTGCTCCATGGCTTTTCGTAATGTTCACCAGTGGTGCAATGGTTTTACTTCCAGCTTTATCTTTAGATGTTTTAGGAACAACTTTACCAAGCGGATGGAATGATTTGATATCGCTCGGAGATAAATCGATATGGACAGGAATTGATAGTACTGGAGAAACCGGTATTGGACTTGTTGAGGTCATAGGATTCGCCTGGGCAGCAAACACTATTACCCATTTTGGATTAATAGATATGGCGTTATTACGTTTTGCCAAGAAGAAATCTTACGGACTCGCAACCAGTACTGGTATGATGTTCGGACATTATGTTGCCTGGATAGCAGCCGGAATTATGGGAGCAGGTGCAGCAGTAATCTTAGGAAAATCAATCGTAGAATTGGATCCCGGCGATGTTGCTTTTTATGCCTTAGGATGGTCTGGTTTTGTTATCGTAATCGTAGCAGGTTGGACCACGGCAATTACCAATTTATATAGAGCGGGATTAGCAGCGCAAGCAATTTTTCACAATCATTCACGAAAAAAGACAACTATAGTGGTTGGTTTAATAACTATAGCCATAGCATGTTTCCCTTTTGTTTTCTCACAGATTTTACCGCTGTTAACCTATGCTGGTCTATTAGTAGTTCCTGTTGGGGCAATAGTATTTGCAGAACATCAAATATTCCCAAGAATTGGATACACTCGTTATTGGTCATCTTACAGCAATTTAACCTTTAGCACACCCGCTATTGTTTCATGGGGACTAGGATTAGTATTCGGCTTTGGCTTGAACGCTTTAAATGTAATGTCTTTCTTCTATTTATTTATACCAACATGGGTTTTCACTATCGGAGTCTACACGTTCTTTGCGGGTCGTTATGGAGCAAAAGAGAAATATCCTGAGGCAGAAGAAAAAGAAGAAATACGAAATGAAAAAATTGTGGCTTTTCAAGAGGAAAAAAGCAAATTAAAAACTAAACCAAATAATGACACCTCGCTATTCTCTAAGTTTTTAAAACTGGTGTCAATTGTAGCGCTAATAATTACCTTGGTATTAGCAAGTATTGTTCTTTTTGACAGCGCCAATAAGAACAGCTATATTACTAATAGAGAGCTGTTTTACACGTATGCATTTGTTTGTACGGTTACCTATTTTATAACGGCATACTGGGTATTACTACGTGGAAAATCAAAAAAATTAAGCTAAAAATGAAAAAAGAAATCATGCTGAACACAAAGAACTTGGCAGAAATAAGCAATCAATTACCAACACCTACATTTGATAGAGCATTGCTAAAACCTGGTATTGTACATGTTGGTGTTGGGGGTTTTCATAGAGCTCACCAAGCATACTATACTCACCTTTTACAAGAAAAGGGAGATGCTGCTGAATGGGGTATCTGTGGCATTGGCCTTCGAAAAGGAGACCAAAAAATTCATGATGTTCTTCAAAAACAAGACGGGTTATATACGTTAATTGTAAATCATCCTGATGGTAAGATAGATTCACAAGTAATTGGTTCTATTATTGACTTTAAACTTGGTCATGAAACTCCCGATGTAGTTATTGACCAAATGGCGCATCCTGATACAAAAATAGTATCATTAACGATTACCGAAGGAGGCTATAATTTCAACTCTTCCACAGGTGATTTTGATTTTGATAATACAGATGTACAGCACGAATTACAGCATCCGAATGACCCTAAAACCATTTACGGTTTTTTAACGGCTGCCATTAAAAAAAGACGCAATCTTGGCTTACCTGCTTTTACGGTAATGTCTTGCGACAATATTCAGCACAATGGTGATGTAACCAGAGAAATGCTACTTGCTTTTGCAAACAGACAAGATAAAGAATTGGCTGAATATATCGAAAAAGAAGTGGGCTTCCCTAATAGCATGGTAGATCGAATTACTCCGGTTACTACTCAAGCAGATATTGATTATTTAGAAAGTACTTATAATGTAAAAGACGAATGGCCAGTAACTTGTGAGCCTTTTATACAATGGGTCATTGAAGATAATTTCTCTAATGGAAGACCAGAATTCGAAAAAGTTGGAGTGCAGTTTGTACCAGACGTAAAGCCATACGAAAAAATGAAGCTGCGATTATTAAATGCAGGGCATTCTGTATTGGGTATTCTAGGAGCTATTCATGGTCACCCAACTATTAACGCATGTATGGAAGATGATTTGTTCGTTACCTATTTACGAGCGTTCATGGACGAAGAAGCGACTCCTGTTTTAGACAAATTAGAAGGCATAGATTTAACTGCATATAAAGATAGTTTACAAGAACGTTTTGCAAACCCGAATATAAAAGATAGTGTTAGTCGTATTTGCTCAGAAAGTTCTGCAAAATTGCCGAAATTTTTAATTGCAACCATTCAAGATAATTTAGCAAAAGGCGGAAGCATTACATATGCAACTTTAGTCATTGCAGCTTGGTGTTACTACAGTGATAAAGGAATAGATAAAAACGGTAACCCGATTGAAATTATTGATGCTACGCAAGAACAACTACATGCGGCAGCAAGCAAAACAAACACTGACCCTTTAGCTTTTATAAGACAAGAATCAATATTTGGCAACTTAATTAATGAAGAAAAATTCACTAGTCTTTACAGCGAATTAGTTCAGCAAATTTATACAGACTCCGACATTAAGAAGCATATGACTAAATTAATTTAGCACTTTCAACATCAGTAACATATAACCTAAATAATAGTTTTGTTTTTTTCAAAGTAATCGAAGCTAATGATATTGCAAAGAATAACATTACATATGTAAATCGCACTCATATTCGTACTTTTGCACCTTTGCTATGAATACATGATTAATTTTGAAGAAAATATAGAGGTTAAAGGGGCGCGCGTTCATAACCTAAAAAATATAGATGTTACCATTCCCCGAGATAAACTAGTCGTAATAACTGGCTTGTCCGGTAGTGGTAAATCCTCATTAGCTTTTGACACCATATATGCAGAAGGTCAAAGACGATATATTGAAACGTTTTCTGCTTATGCAAGGCAGTTTTTAGGCGGATTGGAACGACCAGACGTTGATAAAATTGATGGATTATCTCCAGTTATTGCCATTGAGCAAAAAACAACCTCTAAATCTCCTAGGTCTACAGTTGGTACTATTACCGAAATTTATGATTTTCTAAGACTTCTTTTTGCGCGTGCTGCAGATGCACATAGTTATAATACCGGCGAAAAGATGGTAAGTTATAGCGATGAGCAGATTAAAAATTTGATTATTGAATCGTATTCCGATAAAAAAATAAATATTCTAGCTCCTGTAATAAAATCAAGAAAAGGTCACTATCGCGAATTATTTGAACAAATTGCCAAGCAAGGGTTTGTAAAAGTTAGAGTTGATGGTGAGGTAAAAGATATTGTAAAAGGCATGAAAGTAGATCGTTACAAGACTCACGATATTGAGATTGTAATTGACCGACTAAAAGTTGTTGAAAGCGAAGATTTTAATAAGCGTTTATCTGAAACCATAAATACAGCAATGTATAGTGGTGATAACGTACTTATGGTTTTAGAGGAAGGCACAGATATACCTAGGTATTTTAGTAGAGATTTAATGTGCCCATCAACAGGTATCTCCTACCCTAACCCTGAGCCTAATACATTTTCATTTAACTCACCAAAAGGCATGTGCCCAAACTGTAGTGGTTTAGGTCATGTTTATGAAGTTAATGAGAAGAAGATTTTTCCAGACAAAAAATTATCAATTAAAGCTGGTGGCATTGCACCTTTAGGCGATTACAAAAAATCTTGGGCATTTAAACAGATTGAAACAATCGCAGAACGTTATAATTTTCAGATTACTGACCCCATAGAAAAAATTCCGACCGAAGCTATTCAAATATTGCTTAATGGTGGTAAAGAAAGTTTTGAGGTTGACTCAAAAACATTAGGAGTTAAAAGAACCTATAAAATAGATTACGAAGGAATTTCTAACTTCATCAAAAATCAATTTGAGGAAGCGGCTACAACCTCAATAAAAAGATGGGCCAAAGAGTATATGGATAAAATTATTTGTCCTACTTGCGAAGGTTTTCGGCTTAAAAAAGAATCGCTCTATTTTAAAATAGAAGATAAAAATATTGCTGAGTTGGCCAATTTAGATATTGTAGAACTAGCAAATTTCTTTAATGAATTAGATGAAATATTAAAAGGCAATCAATTAAAGATAGCCGAAGAAATTATAAAGGAAATTAATACTAGAATCCAATTTTTATTAGATGTTGGGTTAGACTATCTATCATTAAACAGAAGTTCCAAATCACTTTCTGGTGGCGAAGCACAGCGTATTCGTTTGGCCACCCAAATTGGCTCTCAACTAGTTGGCGTGCTATATATTTTAGATGAACCGAGCATTGGCCTACATCAAAGGGACAATGAGCGTTTAATAAAATCTTTAGAATCGTTAAGAGATATTGGAAATTCGGTTATTGTAGTAGAGCATGACCGAGATATGATAGAGCGTGCAGACCATGTTATAGATATTGGCCCTAAAGCGGGTAAAAATGGTGGTGAAATTATTTCTCAAGGAACACCTGATCAACTCATGAATTTTAACACGCTAACGGCAGATTATATGACCGGAGCGAAAAAGATTGCCGTTCCAAAAAAGAGAAGGGTCGGAAATGGTCATGAAATTGTATTAACTGGTTGTACAGGGAATAATTTAAAAAATGTTACCGTAAAATTTCCACTGGGCAAAATGATTGGGGTAACTGGAGTTTCGGGAAGTGGAAAATCTACCTTAATCAATGAAACACTTTATCCTATAATGAACGCCCATTATTTTAATGGCGTTAAAATACCTATGCCCTATAAAAAAATTACCGGGTTAGAGCATATAGATAAAGTTATTGATATTAACCAATCGCCAATTGGTAGAACACCGAGATCCAACCCTGCTACCTATACAGGTGTATTTAGTGAAATAAGGTCATTATTTACCAAAACTACAGAAGCCTCCATACGAGGATATAAACCTGGTAGGTTTAGCTTTAATGTAAAAGGTGGACGTTGCGAAACTTGTCAAGGTGGCGGTTTACGCGTTATTGAAATGAACTTTTTACCGGATGTTTACGTAGAATGTGAAACATGTAATGGTAAAAGATTTAATAGAGAAACATTAGAAATACGTTATAAAGGCAAGTCAATTTCCGATGTTTTAGAAATGACTATTGATGAAGCGGTATCTTTTTTTGAACTAATTCCTAAAATACATCGTAAGTTAAAGACCATACAAGATGTTGGGTTAGGATATATTTCGCTAGGACAGCAATCCACTACTCTTTCGGGTGGTGAAGCACAACGAATAAAACTGGCAACAGAATTATCTAAGAGAGATACTGGTAATACATTCTATATTTTAGATGAACCTACAACCGGACTTCATTTTGAAGATATACGTGTTTTAATGGAGGTTTTGAATAAATTAGCAGATAAAGGAAATACCGTATTAGTAATAGAGCACAATATGGATGTAATTAAAATGGTAGATTACATCATTGATATTGGTTATGAAGGCGGCCGTTCTGGTGGGCAACTTGTTGCCAAAGGAACACCAGAAGAAGTAGCAAAGGATAAAAAAAGTTATACAGCGACTTTTCTAAAAAGAGAGTTAGCATTTTAAATGTAGTATTTAAATACTAATAGCATAGTAAAAAATATATGAGATCAGAAAAACATCATAAAGGTTGGAATGAAATAAAAACAAACGACTCTTGGGCCATTTTTAAAATAATGGGTGAGTTTGTTAATGGTTTTGAACGTATGAGCAAAATAGGACCTTGTGTTTCTATTTTTGGTTCAGCAAGGACAAAGGAAGAAGACCCTTATTACAAACTAGCTGTATCCATAGCAAAATCAATTGCTGAAGCGGGCTATGGTGTAATTACTGGTGGTGGACCAGGTATAATGGAAGCAGGTAACAGAGGTGCGAATCTTGCTGGTGGAACTTCAGTAGGTTTAAATATTGATTTACCTTTTGAGCAACATGACAATCCGTATATTGACAATGATAAGAGTTTAGACTTTGATTATTTCTTTGTTAGAAAAGTAATGTTTGTAAAATACTCTCAAGGGTTTGTCGTAATGCCAGGCGGATTTGGAACATTAGATGAACTTTTTGAAGCTATTACATTAATACAAACTCATAAAATTGGAAAATTTCCAATTATACTAGTGGGAAGTGAGTTTTGGACAGGACTAATGGACTGGGTTAAAGGCACCATGCTTAAAATGGGCACTATTAGTCCTGAAGATTTAAATCTTATTAAAATTGTAGATACCGAAGAAGAAGTTGTAGAAATAATAGACTCTTTCTACAAAGGGCATTCAATGAGTCCTAATTTTTAATCAAAGCCTTGATCAAAAAATTCAATATCCTTTTTTGTTTTAGCCTAATTCTTTTGGTTTCATTTGTAACCAATGGGTATGGGCAGTATGAAACAAACTTAACAGTTACCTTAAATGAGTATACCAAAGAGTTAGATATTCGTCAAGAATTCACATATTATAATAATTCCAATTACAATTTAGGAGTGCTCTATTTTAATGATTGGGCAAATGCATATTCAGATAAAAATACGGCTTTGGCAAAGAGGTTTGCACAAGAATTTAAAAAATCATTGCACCTAGCTAAAGCCGATGAACGCGGCAACACAACCATAATTAGTGTAGTAGATGATGCATATAACGGCTTAGAATGGAATCATACAGAAAATCAAGATATTTTAAAGGTTACGTTAAACAACATACTACCTGCAAAGGCTTCAACCAAAATTTTCATCACCTACAAGGTTAAGCTACCTCCAAATAAATACACACCATATGGTTATGACCAAAGAGGCGACTACTACCTTAAAGACTGGTATTTAACACCCGCAGTTTATGACGGTAAATGGCATTTGTATTCTAACAAAAATCTAGAAGATTTATATATGAATGTTACCAATACGGTAATTGATTTTAAATTTCCAGATAGTCTACATTTAGCTTCAAACTTTACAATAGAATCTTTAACCACATTTCCTAATGGTCAGTTTGCACAATTAAAGGGAAACCTTCAAACAGGAGGAGAAATCATTTTGAATACTAAAAAAGAGTTTACAACCCATGTAACTCCACACATGAAATTTCTTACTAATATTCAAGCTCCAAGGTATAGCCCAATTGGTCAAGGTATTTCAATTAATAAAGTAGCTGATTTTATTTATAGTAATTTAGGAACTTATCCTCATGAAAAAATATTGGTTAGTGAATTAGATTATAATAAAGATCCCTTATATGGACTTAACCAATTACCCTCATTTATAAGACCTTATGAAGAACAATTTCAATTTGAAATGAAATTTCTTAAAACTGCGATAAATAGCATTTTAAGAGAGACTATGTTTTTAAATCCTCGCAAAGAGCAATGGCTAAACAGTGCTATTGCCAATTATTTAATGATTGCATATGTTGAAAAATATTACCCTGATCAAAAACTTTTGGGTAAACTTTCTAAAATTTGGGGGTTTAGAAGTTTTGAATTGGCAAAAATGGATTTCAACGACCAATATTCATTCCTATATAACTTAACTGCTCGTAAAAATCTAGACCAAGCACTGCAAACATCAAACGATTCGCTTATAAAATTTAATCAAAAAATTGCTAATAAATATAAAGCAGGCTTGGGACTAGCCTATCTTGCCGATTATATAGGGAAAGAAAAAGTAGATGAAAGTATTAAAACATTTTTTAAATATTATAAATCAAATACAGTCAAAATACTAGATTTTGAGTCTATTCTTAAACGCTCAACAACCCAAGACATCAATTGGTTTTTTAAAGATTATGTATCAACAGATCGTAAAATTGATTTTAAAATAAAAAAGGTAAATAAGACTAACGATTCCCTTGCAGTAACCATTAAAAATAAAGAAGGCACCAACGTACCAATTTCAGTGTTTGGTCTTAAAAATGATTCTATAATATCAGAATATTGGTTTAGTGATATTAAGTTCGAGGAAACCTTTACAATTCCTAATAACCAAGAAGATAAATTAGTACTTAATTACGACCAGACAATACCAGAGTTTAACCAGCGAGATAACTGGAAATCTTTAAAAGGGTTTTTATCCAGTAACAAGAAATTAAATTTCACTTTTTTTAAGGATGCCGAAAACCCATATTACAATCAGGTGTTTTATGTACCTGTTTTAAATTTCAACGTTTATGACGGCTGGGCACCAGGAATGCGACTGTATAATAAAACACTCCTAGAACGCCCTTTTGTTTATGACTTCTCCCCATCCTATTCGTTTAGGGAAAAGGCTTTTGTAGGTTATGGCAAATTTAATTACAGAAAGTATTTGAGTAAAAGTGGTTTGTATGTTGCCAATTACGGCTTAGGAGCTTCCACTTCACACTTTAATGAAAATTCTCGGTATACTTCTATAACGCCATCATTAAGTTTCGGCTTTAGACCCGAAGATTTATTATCGAACAAAAGAGAATTTCTTTCCTTTAGATATGTAAATATTTTACGTGATTTTGATGCTTCATTACAAAGTTTGGCAAACGACCCAGAAAATCCTGATTATAGTGTATTTAATGCCCGCTATTTGAATAGAAATAATGGAATATTAGATTACAACTCTTGGTTCGTAGATTTCCAATTAGCAGGTAATTTTAGTAAACTAGCTTTTGAATATGAATACCGAAAATTATTTGAAAACAACCGTCAATTAAATTTAAGGTTTTTTGCGGGTAAATTCTTAAGTAATAAAACGGAAACCGATTTTTTTAGTTTCGCATTAGATAGGCCAACAGATTATTTGTTTGATTATGGGTATTTAGGCAGATCAGAAGACTCGGGTATTTACAGCCAACAAATAATTATTGCCGAAGGGGGCTTTAAATCTTTCTTAGACCAGAAATACAGATTTTCAAACAATTGGATGGCCACTGTTAACGGGAGTTTTAACCTTTGGAGATGGATTGAATTATATGGAGATGCAGGATTGGTAAAAAATACAGGTATAAATGAAAAATTCGTTTACGATTCTGGAGTTCGCTTAAATTTAGTGACCGATTATTTTGAGTTATATCTTCCCGTTTATTCCAATAATGGTTGGGAAATTTCGCAACCAAACTACGGAGAAAAGATTCGTTTTATTATTACCGTAAGTCCAAAAACGCTAACTGGGCTATTCACTAGAAAATGGTTTTAAAATCAAGAATTCTAGCTCTGTTATCACAATTCGCCAAAAAAATTAAGATATTTTCACCTATTCGCCACATTTGTTGAAAAATATGG
This sequence comes from Maribacter hydrothermalis, assembly GCF_001913155.1. Lineage (GTDB taxonomy): Bacteria > Bacteroidota > Bacteroidia > Flavobacteriales > Flavobacteriaceae > Maribacter > Maribacter hydrothermalis. The sequence goes on along the minus strand of NZ_CP018760.1, from coordinate 3,705,516 downwards.
AATAAATTAACTCGCTACAGCGTTGCTAAGAAGAGCATGATTCGGTAATTTTGCATAAACACGTTTAATACATGGATGTTTCTTCAAAAACTAGTAACGATATTTCTTTCGATGATTTCAAAGAGCAAATCATAAGCGATTATGAAATTGCCTTTTTAAGCAGAACTTGTAGTTTACTAGGAAGAAAAGAAGTCCTTACCGGTAAAGCAAAATTCGGCATATTTGGAGACGGCAAAGAATTGCCTCAATTGGCAATGGCCAGGTCATTTAAAAATGGAGATTTTAGAAGTGGTTATTATAGAGACCAAACCTTTATGATGGCTTTAGGTCTTCTAAAACCAAAAGACTTTTTTCACGCACTTTACGCAACAACTGACATTGAAAAAGAACCCATGAGTGCCGGTAGACAAATGGGCGGTCATTTTTTAACACATAGTTTAAATACCGACGGTAGTTGGAAAGATCTTACAAAACAAAAAAATAGTAGTGCAGATATTTCATGTACTGCTGGGCAAATGCCAAGACTCTTAGGCCTAGCACAAGCATCAAAAGTATACCGTAATCAAAAAGGCTTGGATAGCGCTAAATTTTCTGTAAATGGTAATGAAATTGCTTGGGGCACTATAGGAAATGCAAGTACCAGTGAAGGTATGTTTTTTGAAACTATCAATGCGGCAGGTGTACTTCAAGTACCCATGGTAATTAGTATTTGGGATGACGAATATGGCATATCCGTTCCTGCAAAACATCATACTACAAAAGAAGATATATCAAAAGTCCTCAAAGGATTTCAAAGAACTGACGATGAAAATGGATATGAAATTTTCAAAGTTAACGGTTGGGATTATACTGCATTAATGCACGCCTACGAAAATGCCGCTGACATTGCCAGACAAGAGCATGTGCCTGTAATGATACATGTAAAAGAATTAACACAACCTCAGGGACATTCTACATCAGGATCTCATGAGCGGTATAAAGACAATAATAGATTAGCCTGGGAGCGGGATAATGATTGCAATAAGCGATTTAAAGAATGGATTTTAGAATCTGGAATAGCGAATAATGAGGAGTTAGAATCTATTGAAAAACGAATTAAACGAACTGTAAGGGAAGCTAAAAAACAAGCTTGGGAAGAATACTTAGAAGGTTTACTTTCTGCTAAAAACACCTTAGTTAGTTTAATAGATCAGGCAGCGGCAAAAAGTCCAAATAAAAACTTTTTAAATAAACTTAAAAACGATTTAATTGCTACAGAAGAGCCTATTAAAAAAGACTTGGCTATTTCTGCTCGTAAATCGTTACGTTTTCTTTTAGGAGAAACGAGCACTGAGAAAACAGCATTAGTTAATTGGACAACGAACTTTTTAAAAGAATCACAAGATACATATAGCAAGCATCTTTACAGTGAAAATGAAAATAAGGCTACCAATATTAATGCAATTGCCCCGATTTTTAAAGATGATGCCGAAGAAGTAGACGGCAGGGTTATACTACGGGATAATTTCGATAAATTATTTGAGAAATATCCTAATACCTTAATTTTTGGAGAAGACACTGGTGCTATCGGTGATGTAAATCAAGGATTAGAAGGAATGCAAGAAAAATATGGTGATATTCGTGTGTCCGATACTGGCATTCGAGAAACCACCATTATTGGTCAAGGTTTAGGAATGGCCTTAAGAGGTCTAAGACCTATTGCCGAAATACAGTATTTAGATTATATATTTTATGCACTGCCTACATTAACAGATGATTTAGCATCGTTACTTTATAGAACAGCCGGGAAACAAAAAGCTCCGTTAATCATAAGAACAAGAGGTCATAGACTAGAAGGCATTTGGCATTCTGGCTCAGAAATGGGCGGACTAATACATTTGCTTCGTGGAATGTATATTTTGGCTCCGCGCAATATGACACAGGCAGCAGGATTCTACAATACATTATTAAAAAGTGATGAACCAGCTTTAGTAATTGAAAGTTTAAACGGGTATCGCTTAAAAGAAAAAAAACCTAGTAATCTTGGTGAGTATTGCACTCCAATTGGTAAAATAGAGACTATTAAAGAAGGGAACGACATTACTTTAGTTTCCTATGGTTCTACCTTAAGAATTGTTGAAAAAGCTGCTAAGGAACTTTTAGAAGTAGGTATAGATGCCGAAATAATTGATGCGCAAACACTCTTACCTTTTGATATTACAAAAGATGTTTTAGAAAGTATCAAGAAAACAAATAGATTATTAGTTATTGATGAAGATGTACCAGGCGGATGCTCCGCTTACTTACTAAATGAAATTATTGAAAAACAAGGGGCATTTAAATATTTAGATAGTCCACCACAAACGTTGAGTGCCAAGGCACATAGACCGGCTTATGGAAGCGATGGCGATTATTTTTCGAAACCAAATAGAGAGGATATTTTCGAAAAGGTTTATGCAATTATGCATGAGGTAAGCCCTAATGATTACCCTAAATTAAGATAAAACACAAATAGTTAAGTATAAAAAAATCCCATTAGTAAATGGGATTTTTTTATGCTAGTAAACTACCATAGGGCAAGTCCGTAAAGCATTAATATAACTTTCAACACTAAATTTCAACACAAGCTTGCCTCACTGGAAGGCAGGTATCAGAACATTTAAATCTAGATTGTTAAATAAAATTATTTATTAATTTTTAATCTCCGAATTCGATATAGGGAGTATAGCTTTTTTTGGATTTCCATCTGCATCAATTTCTATAATTGCATCGAAGCCTAAACCATCAAGTTTTTCGGCAATTTTAGCCCTATCTCCTACCATAAACCAATTTACAGCTTCAGGTTTAACTACTTTTTTACTTACTTCCCTAACCTCATTTAAAGACAGGTTTCTAACATTAGCGTCATAGCTTTGATAATAGTCATCTGCCAAATCATATTGAATTAAATTAACAATTGACTGATTTACGGCACTATTTGTTTCCCACTGTCCTGGTAAGCTTAAAATTTGATTCGTTTTAACCTTGTCCAATTCCGCTTGCGTTACGGGTCTTGTTGAAATAAATTCTGATATTTCTTTACGTAGTTCCGTTACAGACTCTGCAGATTTATTGGTTTGTACAGGTGCGTACATAATAAATGGTCTTTCTGCCTTTGCGCCCATTACAAAACCACTTGCCCCATATGCCCAATGCTTGTCTTCACGAAGATTCATATTAATTCTAGAAGTAAAATCACCCCCTAAAACACTTACCATTTGTTCTAAAGCAATTTGAGAAACATCGCCATACTTTTCAGTAAGGTGACCGGCTAGTATAACAGACTGCTCAGATTCAGGGCGGTCCATTAAATAAAGTGTATTCTTAGAATTTACTTTTGGTGTAGGAAATGTAATTGTAGGTATATCTCCCTTTTTCCATTTCCCAAAAGACTTTTCTAATTTCGATTTCAACTCCTGCATATCTAAATCACCCGTTACAATCAGGGTGGCATTATTAGGTCTGATCCAAGTTGAATAAAAATTTTCAACATCTGTTTTTGTTAATTTGGAAACCGATTCGGTATACCCTGTACCTGTGTAAGGATTACTATAAGGGTGTCCTTCACCATAAAGATATTTATTCATGACCCTAAGGGCCATTGAAATAGGTTCTGATTTTTCTTGTTGAATTGTATTAAGTTGGTCATCCTTCAATCGTTCAAATTCCTTGTCGGGAAAAGCTGGATTTAAAACCACATCGGCAAATAAATCTATACTCGCATCTAAACTAGGTTTCAATGTATTTAAATAAACATTAGAATTATCTTGGCTAGAATAACTATAAAGGCTAGCCCCCAATAATTGTAACTTTTCATTAATTTGAAGAGAATTTAATTCTTTGGTTCCCTCATCTAATAAATCCATTGACAATTCAGCCGTGCCTGGGCTCGAAAGAAAATCAGTTTTATAACCTGCATTAAACATTAAATTCATTACTACGGTTGGCACTCCTGTTCTTTTTGCCAAAACTATGTTCATTCCGTTAGATAATTTATCTCTTTGTAGTTCTGGGAATTTTGAACTTTTAGCTTCACCTATTACTGGCAACTTTGTTCTATCAATAGTACTTTCTGTAATTGAATATTCTGGAAAAGGCTTACAAAGCAATATGTGTTTTCCATTGCTAAGCCATTTTTTTGCCGTATTCTGCACATCTAAAACGGTTGAATTTTCTACGTATTTCAAAACAGTTTTATAGTATGAGGCATCACCGAAATAGGTTTCATTAGAAGCTAAAATATCTGACACTCCACCAAATCCTCCAATACGTTCCAGCCCCTTAATAAATCCCGAAAAATATGCGGCTTTAACTCTTTTCAGTTCATTTTCAGTAGGCCCGTCCTTTATCAATTTAGCCAGTTCTTCTTCCATGATTTGTTGCACTTTGGCAACATCACCACCAGGCTTAACATTGGCCCATGTTACAAACTCACTGGCAATTTCATTAGAAGCTTGGAATGATACAACAGAACTTGCCAATTGCTCATCGTATACTAGCCTCTTATATAGTCGGGAGTTTTTACCACTCGTAAGAATTGAAGATATTAAATCGAAATGAATATCCTCTTTATTTCCAAATTCTGGCGTGTTCCAACTAAACAATATACGCGCTTCTGGTACTCTATCTTCATAAACTTGATAGGTATCTGTAGTCTTCGTTGGTATATTTACTTCTTGTCTAGCAATTGTTGGTCCTGCCGGAATATCTCCAAAATAAGCCAAAACTTTTTTATACACTTCTTGAGGGTTTACATCACCGGCAACCGCTACCACCGCATTTGCTGTACCATAGTAAACCTTAAACCATTCTTGTACATCTTCTAAAGATGCAGCGTTCAAGTCTTCCATTTCACCAATAACAGTCCAAGAATATGGGTGCCCTTTAGGGTACATAGCATTCGTCAATAAATCCCATTGTTTACCATAAGGTTGATTTTCACCTTGTCTTTTTTCATTTTGGACAACACCGCGTTGTTCATCTAATTTGGCTTGATCAATAGCGCCCAACAAATGACCCATTCTATCTGATTCTAAGAATAGTACTTGGTCAAGAGCAGAAATAGGAACATTTTGAAAATAATTTGTACGGTCAGAATTTGTTGTGCCATTTAAATCAGTACCACCTATACGCTCTAATGCCTGAAAATAATCGTCGTTAAAATTTTCACTACCGTTAAACATTAAATGTTCAAAAAGATGCGCGAATCCACTTTTACCTGGCTTTTCGTTTTTGGATCCTACATGGTACCAGACATTGACCGCTGCAATTGGTGCTTTATGATCTTCATGTACAAGCAGCGTTAAACCATTAGGTAATACAAAGCGCTCATATTTTAAATCTATCTGGTCAGATTTAAATTCAAAGTCTTGTGCATTTTGTATACCTACAATGAAAATGGTAAGCATAATAAAAAGGATTGTTTTTTTCATGATGAATAGTATTTTGTTTTTAACAAACAACCTCGGGGCAAGTCCACAAGGCATTAAATTGAAAATTTAGTTAATATTTCGACGCATGCGTCGGAGCATTTAAATCACGGTTATCGAGTAAATATAACATTTAAAGATAGTACAAAACAATATCAACCACTGATTAAAACACTAATAATCAGTTACTGGTAAACTTTTAAATTTATACACTTAGCCCATGTAAGAAGAATGTCATTTAGTTTCTATTTTAAAAAAGAACAACGACATCAACAGCACTATAATAATTAAACTAGAAGGGTATGATAGTATAAACTTTAGAATTGAAACACTAACTTATATTTATCTATTTAAAGGCTATCCAAATTCTACAGAAGTTTTAGAACTAATTTGTGCTAAAAACGAGATGTTATTAGCATTATAAAAGGATAATATTACATGTTCAGAAATAATCTCAACAAATTCTGTAATGTTAAACTTAATAATTGATTAAAATATTTTTCGCTTGCTCACATCTGTTTCATGAATATTTTTAGCGGAATTAGTTCATAGTAATTCTTTAATAAAATCGTATGGACTATCTCTTGCTAAAATTTCCTAGGAGTTGAAATAGTAACTAAAGACGAAAAGCCAGCCACAGACTTAACGGCAATGAATAAAAATAAAATTCGGTCAAAATTTATATTAATTAGAATCGATGGTCCGCATGATAATGAGCTAAAAATTAAGCCACCTCTATATTTTAGTAAAGAAAATGCAAATACACTACTTGAAGAACTTGATAATATTTTGATAAAGACAAAAAAAAATTAATACTTTTAGGTCAAATAAAAGAATACATGAAGAGCCCCCTTTTAAAAGATATTGGTTTAGTTTTTTTTAGAATAGCCATATCTGGAATGATGTTGACACATGGTCTACCTAAATTTCAAAAATTAATATCCGGAGATTTCCAATTTGGTGACCCAATTGGTATTGGAGCTACACCCTCTCTATTTTTAGCAGTTATTGGAGAGTTTATTTGTCCAATTTTAGTAATTATTGGATTTAAAACTAGATTATCTGCAATACCAACAGCAATAACAATGGCCGTTGCGGCATTTATAGCACATGGTGCCGATGATTTTGGAACTAAAGAAAAAGCACTTCTTTATTTAGTCTCTTTTATTACTATAATTTTGGTTGGCCCAGGGAAGTTTAGTGTTGATAGAAAATAAAACTTAAACTATTTTATAAAGTAGTTCTTTAAGTAAATCGGCATCACTCATAGCAACTGCGCCAACACCTTTTCCTTTTAAATCCATTTCGCGTAAGCTAGATATAATTCCACTTACTTTTTTCATAGGATAATTTCTGGCAGCCGTTTGTACTTCATTTACAAAATATGGATTAATACGTAATGCGCTGGCCACATTTTTAGGAGAATGGTCGCTTAAACCATGGTACTGCAATAATTGCGTAAAAAAACTATGTAATAAGGTAACCGTTAAAATAAATGGGTTGTCTTTTGGATTTTGCGCAAAATAATTTATAATTTTTGTAGCCTTAACAATATCTTTTTCACCAATTGCCCTTTTTAACTCAAAGTTATTGTAATCTTTACTGATACCTATATGCTCCTCTATATGCTGCGGTGTAATTTCGGTCTGTTGGGGTAGCGCAAGCTTTAATTTATCTAACTCTTTACTTATTTTACTTAAATCCGTACCTAAATATTCAACCAAAAGCAAAGAAGCTTTGTGAGAAATTGAATACCCTCTTGCCAGTAAATGTTTTCTAAGCCAATCACTTACTTGATTTTCATAAAGCTTTTTACTTTCAAAAATTACTCCGTTCTTCTTTACTATTTTATGAAGCTTTTTACGCTTGTCTAGCTTCTTATACTTATAACAGATTACAAGTACAGTAGTCTGTTGCGGATTATCTGCATAAGCGCACAAATTTTCAATAGTTCTAGATAAGTGTTGGGCTTCTTTTACGATAACAACTTGTTTTTCTGCCATCATCGGGTAACGTTTAGCATTTCCGACAATATCTTCTATTGTAACATCTTTACCATACAGCACCATTTGGTTAAAACCCTTCTCTTCTTCAGTCAATATATTCTTTGCAATAAAATCAGAAATCTTATCAATAAAATAAGCTTCTTCACCATAAAGAAAATAGATTGGGCTAATTTGCCCTTTCTTAATTGTATTGACTATTTGTACAGCTTCATCCATTCAATAAAATTCATCAACTTTGTGCAATGCAGCCACTAAATTTTCCTAACTACACTTTCAGGGTCAAAAATAACGAAAATAGAACCTTAATTTTTGACGATATACGTAAAAAGTTTGTGGTTCTTACTCCAGAGGAATGGGTAAGGCAACATGCAGTTCAATTTCTTATAGAAGATAAAGGGTATCCTTTAAGCCATATTAATGTAGAAAAACAAATAACGTTAAACGGTTTAAAGAAAAGATATGACATAGTAGTTTTTAAACCAGATGGGGAATTAGATATTCTCGTGGAGTGCAAAGCACCTTCCGTAACAATAAGTCAAAGTACTTTTGACCAAATAGCCCAGTATAATTTTAAGTTAAATGCAAATTATTTAATGGTGACCAATGGGCTTTCCCATTTTTATTGTAAAACGGACCTAGTCGCGGAAAAATATGAATTTATGCAAGAAATTCCTGATTTTAGCCGTTAATTTGCGATCGTTTTGAAGATAGCCGTCGTCATATTAAATTGGAATGGTGAAGTACTTTTAGAAAGATACTTGCCTTATGTTGTTAAATATTCTGTTGATGCAGATATATATGTAGCCGATAATGCCTCAACGGACAGTTCTATTGATTATATAACCAAAAATCATCCATCAGTTAAAATTATTAAAAATACGGAGAACGGTGGATTTGCCAAAGGTTATAACGATGCTTTGGTCAACGTAGATGCTGATATATTTTGCTTATTAAATTCAGATGTTAAAGTTACGTCCAATTGGCTGGTCCCCATCATTGAAGCCTTTAATAGGATACCCGATGCCGCAATTATACAACCTAAAATTTTGGACCTACTTAAAAAAGACCATTTTGAGTATGCCGGAGCAGCAGGTGGATTCATTGATCAATTAGGATATCCGTTCTGTAGAGGAAGGGTTTTTCAAACTTTAGAACGTGATAATGGGCAGTATAATGATATTAAAGAAATATTTTGGGCTACAGGCGCATGTATGTTCGTTAAGAAAAATGTATTCGAAGAACTAAATGGTTTTGATTCTGACTATTTTGCCCATCAAGAAGAAGTAGATTTTTGCTGGCGTGCAAAAAATCACGGGTATAAGATAATGTATGTAGGAACCTCTACCGTATACCATTTGGGAGGGTCTACTCTGAGTAATATGAATCCAAAAAAAACCTATTTAAATTTTAGGAACTCATTATTTTCAATAACCAAAAATCTTCCTAGAAGAAAAGCCTTTACCATTATCTTCCTTAGATTACTATTAGATGGTATTGCAGCAATACGTTTTCTTTTTCAGTTAAGATTTAAGCACTTTTTCGCTATTTTTAGAGCTCACCTAAGCTTTTACAGACAATTTAGAAAAATGTATAAAAAGCGAGAAAAAACTCAATTTATTAGAAAATATTACGCTACGAAGTCCATTGTATGGTCTTACTTCGTAAATAGAATAAGCAATTTTAACATTTTAGTAAAAGATTAACTAACGTGACATATAAGTGACTTTGTAATTCTATAATTTTGAAGTCGCTAAAATGCGAAATTGAAGTAAATAACTAAATTAGTATAATAGATTTAAATTATGAAAAAAGTATTATTAGGATGTCTTGGAGTAACGCTTTTATTGTCTTCGTGTGTTTCATCGAAGAAATATGCCGACCTTGAGGCAAAACACAAAACGGCACAAGATTTATTAAATTCTGCTACAGTTAAATTAAATGACTGTTTAGAGGAAAAAGCGACAGCTTCTTCTAGATTACAGACTTTGGAAGATCAAAATGCTTTCTTAAAAGCGAACAATCAAGATTTGATAAATAATATGGGCAACTTAACTACTTTGACCACCAAAGGAGCTGAGAACTTAGAAAAATCTTTAGAAAGTTTACAAGAAAAAGATCTAACTATTCGTAAGTTAAATGACGCTATAACACGAAGAGATTCTGTGAACTTATCTTTAGTACAAAGCTTAAAAGGTGTTTTAGGAAACTTGGATGACGAGGATATCGAAATCAGTGTTGAAAAAGGTGTTGTATTCGTATCTATTTCTGATAAATTATTATTTAGCAGTGGTAGCTATAATGTAACTAGTAGAGCTAAAGAGGTTTTAGGTAAAGTGGCAAAAGTAGTTAACAACAAACCAGATTTTGAATTTATGGTTGAAGGCCATACAGATAACGTACCTTACAGAGGAAATGGATCATTGCTGGACAACTGGGATTTAAGTGTTAAACGTGCTACTGCGGTTGTGCGTATTTTACAAAATGATTTCAATGTTGATCCTAAGCGTATGACCGCTGCTGGTAGATCAGAATATATACCTGTTTCTTCAACTGAAAAATCTAAAAATAGAAGAACTCGTATTGTTGTTCTTCCAAAAATTGATCAATTCTATAGTATGATTGAAGAAGGAATGAAAGATCCTTCTATCAACAAATAATAGTATTCAATTATTTTATAAAATTAAAGCGGTCTATATGACCGCTTTTTTTATTTATCAAACTTCAATACGAAAAAATTAAAGTATATCTAAACTTCCTTTTCCTTCTCTAATTACCTCTGGGTACCCTGTGGAGACATCAATAATTGTAGAACCAATATTACCCCCATAACCACCATCAATAACAACATCAACCAAATTATCCCATTTCTCATAGATAAGTTCTGGATCTGTAGTATATTCTAAAACATCATCATCATCTCTAATAGATGTTGAAACAATCGGATTTCCTAAACCTTCAACTAGAGCCTTTACTATACTATTATCGGGAACACGAATACCCACAGTTTTTTTCTTCTTAAATTCTTTTGGAAGACTATTATTACCAGGTAGAATAAAGGTATAGGGCCCTGGCAATGCTCTTTTCAATATTTTGAAGGTTGCGGTATCTATTTGACGAACGTAGTCAGACAGATTGCTTAAATCCGTACAAATAAAAGACCAATTTGCCTTAGCTAACTTAATTCCCTTAATACGCGCAATTTTCTCAAGCGCCTTAGTATTTGTAATATCACAACCCAAGCCATAAACCGTATCAGTAGGGTAAATAACTAAACCCCCTTTTCGCAAAATATCCACTACCCTTTTAATTTCTTTTGGATTAGGATTTTCTTCGTATATTTTTATAAACTCCGCCATATCAAATCTTTGTAAAAAACGTTATACTATAAATAACGCACTATTTTTATTATGAAAAAAGCTAGCATTATTGTTTTTATTGGATGTGCTCTGTTTTTTACCTCCTGTACAGAAGATAACAATACTACAATAGAATTTGAAACAGATGAGGCCATTTCCCTAAATAATTTATCATACGGTGATAATGCAAAACAAATTTATGACATATACTTACCAAAAAACAGAACACAAGATACCAAAGTTATATTGTTAATACATGGTGGCGGTTGGACCTCGGGTGATAAAATAGATATGAATGGCTTTAAAGATTTTATTAAAACAGAACTGCCAAATATTGCTGTAGTAAATATGAATTATAGGTTTGCCAATAATACAACATCGCCATATCCAATGCAAATTAATGATATTTCAAGTTTAATAAATTTACTTAAAGAAAAGCGTTCAGCGTATCAAATTTCAAATTCAATTGGTTTAATTGGCGTAAGCGCAGGTGGACATTTAGGACTTTTATGGAGCTATGCGCATGACAATGAACAACAAGTTAAAATGGTTTGCAGCATTGTAGGACCAACAAATTTATTGGATGATGCCTATCAAAACAGTACTGATCCGGTTATAAATGATTTAATTGGTTTGTTTGGTAACGATGAACAAAATTTACAAAATGCTAGTCCATTATACCAATTAAATGCAAATTCGCCACCAACCATATTATTTTATGGAGGTCAAGACCCATTAATTCCCAACGCTCAAGGAGTAGCACTAAACACTAGATTGACCGAGTTAGATGTAATTCATGAATTTACATTTTACCAAAATGAAGGTCATGGGTGGGTAGGACTTAACCTTCTTGATACTTCTATAAAACTAAAATCATTTATAGAAAATAATTTAAATTAACTGCAAATTAGTTAGGTGTAGAATACGATAATGAATTTTAGTTAAGAAATAATTACAAATTTATTCAGCCATACTTTTTAGTGTATTACCTCTAATTTAGCAAACCTTAGCAATAGTTTTTTGATATCACCTTTATCAAACATAATTTCAGCTTTTCTGTCATTTCCGGCTCCTTCTATTTTTACAACTTTGCCTCTGCCAAACCGTGTATGGTTCACTAAGGAACCTGCAACCAAATTTGGATCGATCGTGTGCGTATTCCCAACCGGCTCTGCAAGTTGTGGTCTAATTTTACGTAACTTTTTAAGTTGATTAGAATTTGGTTGTCCAATAATTGGGGGAGTTCCCCTTACTGGTTTGTCTTGCCGTAATCTGCTTTTATCCACTTCGCCAAAAATATCCGGATTTATGAGTGACTTATAACGATAGCCGCCATCTACCGGTGTTAAATTTTCAACATATTTCTCATCTATTTCTTCTAAAAATCGACTTGGTTCCGCATCAATTAACTTACCCCAACGGTATCTATTTTGAGTATAGGTTAAATACGCTTGTTTTTCTGCTCTAGTCAAGGCAACGTAGAATAACCTTCGTTCTTCCTCAAGCTCACTGCGCGTGCTCATACTCATACCAGAAGGAAATAAATCTTCTTCCATACCAACAATATAAACGTATGGAAATTCAAGTCCTTTTGCTAGGTGAATGGTCATCAATGCAACCCTATCATCATCACCAGTATCTTTATCTAAATCTGTAGCAAGAGCAACATCTTCTAAAAATTCTGCAATATTTCCAGTGGCGCCATCAATTTCTTTTTGGCCTTCAACGAAATCTTTTATACCATTTAAGAGCTCCTCTATGTTCTCCATTTTACCAATCCCTTCTGGAGTTCCATCTTTCTTAAACTCTAAAAGAATCCCTGTTTTTTTAGTTACAAGTTCAGACAAGGCAAAAGCATCGGTAGTTTCGTTCATTACCTGAAAACTCTTAATCATGGTAACAAAATCTTGAAGTTTTCTTTTGGTCCCAGAATTAATTTTTAAATCAATTCTGTCAATATTTTCCATTACTTCAAAAATGGAACGATTATAATGGTTAGCGGCGACTACCAATTTATCCAATGTTGTGCCTCCAATTCCCCTAGCTGGGAAATTAATTACCCTTTTTAAAGCTTCTTCATCTTTTGGATTAATGACCAAACGTAGGTAAGACAGCACATCCTTAATCTCTTTACGCTGGTAAAAAGATAGACCACCATAAATTCTGTATGGAATATCTCTCTTACGTAAAGCATCTTCAATAGCTCTAGATTGTGAATTTGTTCTATATAATACTGCAAATTCACCATTACCCATTTGCTCTTGCATACGGTGCTCCCAGATAGAATTGGCAACAAACCTACCTTCCTCTGCATCGGTGGGACTTCTATGAATTTTAATTACAGCTCCATCGTCGTTTGCGGTCCAAACTACCTTTTCTATTTGGTTTTGGTTTTTACCGATTACAGAGTTTGCCGCATTTACTATGTTTCGGGTAGAGCGGTAATTCTGCTCCAAACGATACATACCTACATTATCGTAATCTTTTTGAAAGTTTAAGATATTACTAATATTTGCTCCTCTAAAAGAATATATACTTTGTGCATCATCCCCAACCACACATATATTCTGAAAACGATCGGCCAAAGCCTTTACAATCAAATATTGCGAATGGTTGGTATCTTGATACTCATCAACCAAAATATATCTAAACCGATCTTGATATTTCATCAACACATCGGGGTAACGAGTTAAAAGTTCATTGGTTCGCAATAGTAAATCATCAAAATCCATTGCACCCGCTTTAAAACAACGATCTACATAATTTTCGTAAATATCACCTGTTCTAGGTTTTTTGGCCATGGCATCTTGCTCCACCAAATCGGGATCATTACGATAAGCCTTTACCGTAATTAAGCTATTTTTAAAAGAAGAAATTCTATTCTGTATCTGCTTGTACTTATAAATATCCTTATCAAGCCCCATTTCCTTTATAATAGACGCAATTAAACGCTGAGAATCTTGCGTATCATAAATAGTAAAATTAGCAGGGTAACCCAGTTTATTACCATCAATACGTAATAATTTGGCAAAAACGGAGTGGAACGTACCCATCCAAAGATTCTTAGCTTCACTAGCCCCAACAATATTAGAAATACGTGCTTTCATTTCACGTGCTGCCTTGTTGGTAAATGTCAATGACAAAATATTAAAAGAGTCCACACCTTGCGCCATAAGGTGTGCAATTCTATACGTTAATACACGCGTTTTTCCCGACCCTGCCCCAGCAATAACCATTAAAGGTCCGTCTTTATGTAAAACAGGTGCCTTTTGGGCTTCGTTCAATTCATCTATAAATGAGCTCAAATTTTCTTTTATTTAAAGGCGTGAATTTAGCCATTATTGAGAGATCGTAAAAGTGATGTTATTTAGATTTATAAACAATGGATGGTATTTCTTTTCATTTTGAATATATTTAAGCTTTAATTCCGAATAGTATGCTTATCAGTTGATGAGTTTGAGAAACGAATGTCAACTTAACAAAGAGAACAATTTAATTTAAAATACTGATTATGAAAAAACTAGGTTTATTGGCTTTAGTACTTTTCGGATATTCCGTGCAAGCACAAGGACCAAATCTTGAAAAAGACTACAAGGCCATTGAAAGCAAAGTAGTGGATTGGCGTAGAGAAATTCATCAAAATCCTGAATTGGGAAACCGCGAATTTAAAACTGCGGAGAAAATTGCAAAGCACCTGAAATCTTTAGGAATTGAAGTACAAACGGGTGTTGCACATACTGGTGTAGTTGGTCTTTTAAAGGGTGACTTACCCGGAAAGGTAGTAGCACTTAGAGCGGATATTGATGCATTACCAGTAACAGAACGAAATGATTTACCCTATAAATCTAATGTAACTTCAGAATTTATGGGTGAAAAAGTGGGTGTTATGCATGCTTGCGGGCATGATACACATACTGCCATTTTAATGGGTGTTGCTGAAGTAATGTCTAAAAACAAAGATAAAATCAAAGGCACCGTTAAATTTATCTTTCAACCAGCAGAAGAAGGTCCACCACCAGGAGAAGAAGGCGGAGCTTTATTAATGGTAAAAGAAGGTGTAATGAATAGTCCAAAAGTAGATGCTATTTTTGGTTTACACATTAACTCTCAAACCCCAGTTGGTGTTATCAAATATAAGTCTGGCGGCACTATGGCCGCAGCTCAAGAATTTACTATTAATGTTAAAGGAAAACAATCTCACGGTTCTCAACCATGGGCAGGTGTAGATCCGATTTTAATTAGTGCAAAAATTATTGATGGACTGCAATCTATCATAAGTAGAGAAACTGATCTTACCAATGAAGCTGCGGTAATTACCGTTGGTAAAATTAGAAGTGGTGTTCGTTTTAATATTATACCTGAATCTGCTGAGATGATCGGTACAATTAGAACATTGGATTATGACATGAAAGACAAACTTAACAAGCGCATGGTCGAAATGGTTAAGGATATAGCCAAGGCATATGGTGGTGAGGCTACCTGTGAAATTAAGGATGCTACTGACATTACTTATAACAATCCAGAATTGGTAGAGCAAATGCTACCTACTATTAGAAGGATAGCGGGTAATGCAAATGTGCAAAATCAAAAAGCGGTAACCGGTGCAGAAGATTTCTCATACTTTCAAAGAGAAGCACCCGGTTTTTTCTTTTTCTTAGGCGGAATGACACCAGGTAGTACCGAATCATTTCCTCACCATACACCAGATTTTTTAATAGATGACAGTGGTTTACTTTTAGGAGTACGTGCTTTAACAGAAATGAGTATAGATTATTTGAATAGTGATCAAACACCACTATTAGATATTAAACCAAAAGGATAATTTTGATGAATCAATTTTTAAATAGCATTCCAAGCCTACCATGGTGGGCTTGGATTTTTTTGTTTATTTTTTTAGTTGCGATTTGGGATATATTTATCCAAAAACGACATACTATTAAGCACAATTTCCCTGTAGTGGGACATTTACGCTATTGGTTAGAGAGTATTGGTCCAGAAATGCGACAATATTTTGTTGCAAATAATAGGGAAGAACTGCCTTTTAATAGAATAGAAAGAGGTTGGATTTATGCTTCGGCAAAAAAAGAGAACAATTATGAAGGTTTTGGATCTGACCGTGATCTTTATGCACACCAACATATATTCATAAAAAATAGAATGATGGGGTTTGAAGTTCCTAACGGGCACCCTAATGCTACAGAACCAACCTTTATACCATGTGCCAAAGTTATGGGTCTACATAACAATCGTAGAAAACCATTTAGACCTGCTAGTGTTATAAATGTATCTGCAATGAGCTTTGGCTCTTTATCTGCTGCAGCCGTTGAGGCTATGAATAAAGGGGTTAGAAAAGCGGGAGCATTTCATAATACGGGTGAAGGCGGACTTTCTCCCTACCACAAGCACGGTGGAGATATTGTTTTTCATTTTGGTACTGGTTATTTTGGTGTACGCACGGAAGATGGCAATTTCTCTATGGAGAAAATGAAATTATTGGTAGAAAATAATCCGTCAATTAAGGCTATTGAAATTAAATTATCACAAGGTGCAAAACCAGGAAAGGGTGGTGTACTACCAGGAGCAAAAATTACCCCTGAACTAGCCGAAATTAGAGGTGTTGAAGTTGGTAAAGATGTATTATCACCTGCTACGCACAAAGCGTTTTCAAATGTTATAGAATTAATGGCCTTAATTGAAGCCATTGCTGATGAAACAGGATTACCCGTAGGTATAAAAGGAGCTATAGGAAAACTAGACCAATGGGAAGAATTGGCAGATATGATGTTAAAAACAGGAAAAGGTCCAGATTTCATAACTGTTGATGGTGGTGAAGGTGGTACTGGAGCCGCTCCCCCATCTTTTGCTGACCACGTTTCTTTACCTTGGGTGTACGGATTTTCAAGTCTGTATAGAGTATTCTTGAACAGAAATTTAACGGATAGAATTGTATTCATTGGATCAGGTAAATTGGGTTTTCCTGCAAAAGCAGCTATGGCATTTGCAATGGGAGCAGATTGCATAAATGTTGCACGTGAAGCAATGATGAGTATTGGTTGTATACAGGCACAAGTATGCCATACAAACAGATGCCCAACAGGTATTGCAACCCAAAGTAAATGGCTACAAAAAGGTATTAACGTGCCATTAAAATCGGACCGATTGGCACAATATTTCAACACTTTCAGAAAAGAATTTTTAGAAATTACCCATGCAGCCGGCTATGAGCATCCTAGCCAATTTACTATGGATGATGTTCAAGTAAATGTTGATGATAATGACTTAAACCGCAGTTTGGCATCTACATACGGTTATAATAAAACCAAAGTACCTTTTAATGGTGTACAAGAATTAAAAGACTGTTCGTATCTTGGTGGCAAAATTTAGATAAATATGATGAAAATATTTTTATACTTAGCATTTTTACTTGTTGGGATATCTACTATACAGGCACAGAAAAAAAGTGAATTAATAGAACAGAATCAAGATTTAAAATATAAACTAGATTCCATTTCACGAATGGTCAGTACCTCTCAAAGAAATGAGAAGTTAGCTGATCAACGTTCAAATGAATATCAGTCTCAAGTAGCAGAGTTACAAGATGCAAATGCAACTTTAATGAAGAACTTAAATAGTTTTGCAGCATTATCTAGTCAAAATTCTGAGAATATCAATAAAACCATGGCTGCTTTGGAACGAAAAGAAAAGCAACTAAAAGGGGTGACAGATGCTGTTTCCAGTAATGATTCGACCGCTGTTGTACTATTGACGAATTCTAAACAAGTTTTGGGTGAAAACGCAAAAGTTAGTGTAGCCGATGGCTCCGTTATTATTTCAGAAAATTTAGATTTTTTCTTTGCCGATGGCATAGGTATTAAACCAACTGATGAATCTAAGACTTGGATTGAAAATGTTGCTAAAGTTGCCAATGCAAATCCTAAAAGTGTTATCACTATAGCAAGTTTAAATATAACTGGTGAAATGGATATTGCTTTACAACAAGCTACTGCAATTGCTAGTATTCTAATAAAAGATTACGGCGTAAACGGTGAGCGTATCGTAGCCGTAGGAAAAGATGGAGGCTTACGCGAATCATTACAAATAAAGTTTCAGCCCGATTATAAAGCATTTTATGATATGGCAAAAGGAGATATAAAAAATTAAATTACTTGCATTTCATCGATAAAACACTATACTAATTGAGAAATTTGGACGTTCTTATTTCGTAAATTATAACTAATTAAAAAATGACGTCAGATCAAATATTTCAACTTTTTGCTTATTTATTACCTTCAGTAGTCACTGGAGCTATAGCATTTTACTTTTTTAGAATGCATACCAATAATGAAGAAGGACGTAGACGTTTCCTATTACATAAAGATTCTCAAAAAGACACTTTACCAATACGTTTACAGGCTTATGAACGAATGGCATTATTTTTAGAACGCATTGCAATCCCTAGTCTAGTTGTACGAGTTGCACCACAATCTAAAGAAAAAGGTGCTTATGAAAGCTTATTAATAAAAAGTATTGAAACAGAATTTGACCATAACCTTTCACAGCAAATTTATTTGAGTGATGAATGTTGGAACATTATAAAAGCAGCAAAAAGTGCCACTATACAAATGATTAGAAAGGCAGCAATGAGTCAAACAGAATCAGCCGATAAATTAAGGGAAGACATACTTAATGAAACCATGGACAAGACATCACCGTCTGCTACGGCATTATCGTTTGTGAAAAAGGAAATTGGAGATTTGTGGTAGTATATTTAACGTATAGTTGCCAGTAATATAAAATGACCGACGAACTAAAGAAATACGAATCCACAATAAAGAAGAAACATAGTTTCAATTGGACACCAAAATTTGAAGAAGAAATAAGAACGGATTTAAATAAAACTGTAATTATTCCGATTGTAATTCAAACTTATGAAAAGTTAGGTTGGAACTTAGTCTACCAAGATGAAAAAAGTGCTGAAGCTAAACGAAAAGGAGATTGGAATAGATGGACTGAAAAAATAACTGTTTCTTTCGATTATGGAAAACTGTCAATAAAAAGCGTCTCACTTGGAAACGAAATGTGGGATAATGGACGAAATTCTAAACGAGTAAAATTATTTATTCACGCATTTAAAAAAACTGAACAGGAATTTGACAGAGAAACTTTAGCTGAATTAGAAAAAGAAGTAGAGAAAAAAAATAATTGGGATGATTATGAAATCCCTGAAAACTTACCACAACCAAAAATCCGAAAAGAACCTCAAATATGGATTCCAATCGTTGGAGGTTTAATTACGTCTTTATTATTAGGTTTTATTGTTGCATTTCTTTCTGTAAAAGGAATATATATAATTGGACTTTTTGAAGTAGGAGTCGCAATTGTAATGGGTTTTGTTTTAAAACAGCTTATTAAAGTGAGTAATTACACTTTTTATGACCATTTACATTACCTTTTAATCGGTATGATTCTTATAACATACATTTCAAATCAGTATTTTCAGTATCAAATAATATTAAGTGAAAATAACTTTCAACCTTTTAGTTTTTGGGAATTTATGCAAGCAAGGTTTGAAGCTGGATTAACGCTTAAAAATCTAAATACTGGTTGGATAGGATTATTAATCAGTTGGATTTTACAATTAGTAATTACCTATTTTGTTGGTATTTTAAGACTTTCGTCAAGTCTAATATCTTATTCACTTGAAAGGATTCCAATGGAAGTTGTAGATTTTGCATACTATCATTTTGTAAAGGAAAAAACGGAAGACCAAGTTAGAGCTGAATTATCAAAAATGGGTTGGACTGAAAAACAAGACCAAGAAGAAGTTTTTGAATCAATTGGAGCTATGCAAGGAGCGACTTAAATGAGTAGAATGGAATAAAATACTACTGGCAACAACGTATATAGCTCATAGCTGGGCAGTTGCTTAATCGAATTTAAGGCATATTTGAAAAGTCGCCAAATTTTTAAATTTGACGATTTCCAATAAAAAAGATAAATAGTAAAATTTAAAAATCTGGCTTGTGCTTAATCCGAAAATAATTGTTTAATTTACACGCTACGAGCCATATACAGAGACGATATTGATATAAATCAAAAAATGCTTTCTTAAAGAAGGCATTTTTTATTTTATATAGTAATACTTGGTTAAAATATAATCCTTTTATTCGTTGGAATTAGGCTCAATAGGGTTCGTTTCTTCATTCTTATTTTTAGCGTATAAATAGCCCCGTTTCCACCATAAGGTCATTTTTTCCTTGTCAAATATTAATGAATTAGTAGTTAAAATGGTGGGCGTATAGAATAAATTTATTATTGCATTTTTTTGATTAGCAACTAATTTTCCAATTCTAATATTCTGACTTTCAATTCTATCCAGAATAAAACTCATCATTGTGGTAATCAGTTCAAACGGGTTTCTTGATGCCACCCTATTCAAGTAATTAACTTCGGTATGTAAGACAACCACGTCAACTTCAGTTGCACCTCTTTTTATTGCCTCTTCAATAGGTACAATACTGCCCAAGCCTCCATCAGCATATTCACAACCGTTTTTGCGAACCAAACTCATAAATGGAGTATAATTAGCTGAAATCCAGACCCAATCGCAATAATCTTCATACGTACAATCTTTTATAGATTTATACTCTACTTGATTTAAAGACAAATTAGAAACGGTTATGATAACATCAGAGTCACCATTCTTTAAAGTTTTAAATTCCTCTATGGTTAAACTATTTTCTATAAGTTTCCGCAAGTTTTCGCTCTCTCCAAATGTTTTTTTACCAACTATAAAATTGCGAAGTACGTTCCAATGGTTAATAGAAATTTCCTCGTTTCCATGAATTTTTTTAATTAAAAAAGGGCAATTGTTAAAGATACTTTTTTGATTTACGTTAGAGTATATTTCTTTAATCTTATCTAACTTACCCAATGCTAAATGAGAAATAAGTAAACTCCCTGTAGAAGTACCCACGAAAATATCATAGTTTCTTCCTTCCTCTTGTATTAGGTATTGGGCAACGCCACCGGCGAATGCACCTTTACTACCACCACCAGAAATAACCAAAGCTCTCATTCTTTTTCCAATTTTTTCTTAAGGTACTGTAAATCCTTAGAATCCAAAACTAAGGCTATGGAATCTATTTTTTTTCTTTGCTCTTCATCCTTTAATTCTTCGTCTAACAAGTTTCTTGTGAAATTTCTGAATTGCCAGGAATGATGGTTTGTAGATTTAATCAAATTCACCAACGCTTCGCCTTCTAAAATTTTTAAATTTGAAAGATAAAGGAAGGCATTTTGGCGTACCTCCATATGATAAGCAGATGAAGTATAGCTGTTAAGTTCTTTTAAATAAGATGATTTTTTTACCAAATTATATGATGGAGTTACCAGTGCCAATGCCAACCACAGCGTGCGGATATTTTTATTAGGCAGTCCTACGATATCTTTAGTCTCATTTAAATATTGAATTCTATCTTCTGGAAATTCTACCCATAATTTGTACAGTGCAGCTTCCATAGTAATATAACTATCATCTTTTAACATAGTTACAAATAATGGCTTCAAAGTTTTAAAAATAGGATCTCGTGTTATAGCTAAACTTTGTCTTGGTTTAATATCATTACTTTGTAGTAATTCTGTTAGTTTTAGATCACTGATCTTAATATTAAAATCTAAAATAAATTGACTTTTTAAATTCTCAGAGGTACCAACATCCCAAAACGACGTCATCAAAGAATCTTTATAATACGTTTCAGTATTTAAGGCACTGGCTTTTATAGTATCATATTGAACTAAAGATGAACTATGCCGTCTTAAATAATCGGAAACCTTTTTATATGGAAAATCGATACTTTCTAACCATTCTTCTTTAAATGAGTTAAGATTTTTACCACTTGCCTTTTCCATTTCTCTAATAAAGTCATCTACAGTAGCATTCTTATAACTATAGGTATTTAAGTAAGAAATGATTCCCTTTTTGAATGCAACATCTTTAATCTCATCTCTTAACATAAATAATGCCCACGCTCCTTTTTCATAAAAAGTTAAACTATCGGCATTAGGATCTACTAAAGATTCTCCCATTCCTTTATCTGCCCTTTCTTTTAATGTTTTGGCTGTTTCACTTAATTTCCAATAAAAATCATCTTCACCAAAAATTAACCTCTCGGTTAAATAGGCGTAATACGTTGCAAAACCTTCTTGTAACCAATGATGTGAGCCACTTTCTTCAGTAACCAAATTTCCAAACCATTGATGCGCAAGTTCATGAGCATTTACATTTACATAATTTTTATCCTTAAAGGATTTTTCATCGATAAAATAAGCGTCTGAAAATAGTGTTGTGCCCGTATTCTCCATACCGGCATAAAGAAAATCATGAACAGGAATTTGTTTATAATTTTGCCAAGGATATGGAACACCAATTTCATTTTCTAAAAAATCAAAAATTCTTTTTGTATATCTATATGTAGGTTCAACTTTTAAAACGTCAGAAGGATAGTAATAATTTTCTATAGGAATTCCACTTTCTGAAACTAAATCTTGTTTTTCATAATTACCTACAGCAAAAGCTACCAAATAACTACTCATAGGTTTCTCCATATTAAATACCCATGAAACTTTGTCGTCTATTTTTTTAGTTTCCAAAAGTTTACCATTTGCTATAACAGTACTGTTCGGGTAATAAATAATTTCCAAATCAAATTCCGTTTTCTCATTCATATCATCGAATGACGGCAACCAATGACTAGTATATTTACCTTGACCTTGCGTCCAAATCTGTTCATTACCCGCTAGCCTATCATCAAATCCAACAAAATATAAAGCTTGTTTTGGTTGGGCAACGTAAGAAATCCGAACTGTATACTCCCCTGTTCTTTTAGGTGCTTTAAAACCGATCCTTTTACCATCATTAAAAATATCCTTTTTACGACCATCCAACCTAAACTCAACTACTTCAATATTTTTAGCATCTATATAAATAGAATCAATTTCTTCATTTAGTAAAAACGTATAAACCGCATCACCTACGATTTCCTTTTTTAAACTGTCTGGAGTTATTGTAGCTGATATCTTTATAAAATCTACTTGTTTAATTTGGGCATTACCCAAACCAAACGCTAAAAACATGAATAGAATAAAATATGTTTTCATTATGTAAATATATTTACCTTTTATTTTTCAAAAAAATGAACTTCCTATAAACTTTTATTCAAAAGGTCAATTGCTACTTGTACTTAAACGTCTTTAGATCTAAATTCGTGTTATGAACAATAGTTTTCTGCAAACGCCAATTGTCTACCTAAAAGGGGTTGGTCCCAATAGGGCGGAAAGTTTAGCTTCTGAAATTGGAGTTGCAACTTATCAAGATCTTTTAAATCTTTTCCCTAATCGCTACATAGATAAAACGCAATACTATAAAATAGGTCAATTACAACGTACGAGTGCCGATGTACAAATTATTGGAAAACTAGTTAACATAAAAACAGTTGAACAAAAAAAAGGGACTAGGCTTGTAGCCAAATTTATTGATGAAACAGGAGAATTAGAATTAGTCTGGTTTCGAGGCCAGAAATGGATACGCGAAAATTTAAAACTAAACACGCCGTATGTAATTTTCGGAAAATGTAAATGGTTTAATGGTACATTTTCAATGCCACACCCAGAGATGGAGCTATTAAAAGAGCATGAGCAAGGAACAAAAATTTACATACAACCCGTTTATCCATCAACCGAAAAACTTAGTAATAAAGGAATTACAAATAAAGTCATCAGTAAATTGATGCAACAGCTTTATATAGAAGTTAATGGCAAATTCAATGAAAGTCTTTCTGAGAGAATTCTAATTGATTTAAACCTTATTTCCAAAAGTGAAGCTCTATTTAATATTCACTTTCCCAAGAATCAGGAGCTATTGGCGAAAGCACAATGGCGCTTAAAATTTGAGGAGTTATTTTACATTCAATTACAGCTCATTGCTAAGAAACTTTCTAGAAAAAAGAAAATAAAAGGATTTCCCTTTACAGAAGTAGGTGAATATTTTAATGATTTTTACACTAACAAATTACCTTTTGAACTTACTGGAGCGCAAAAACGAGTTATAAAAGAAATACGGGCCGACCTAGGGAGTAATGCTCAAATGAACCGCTTATTACAGGGCGATGTAGGTTCTGGAAAAACCATTGTTGCCGTAATGACCATGCTTTTGGCAATTGATAACGGATTTCAAGCATGTTTAATGGCACCCACTGAAATTCTGGCCAATCAGCATTTTCAAGGAATATCTGAATTATTGGAAGGAACTGAAATTACATGTGCTTTATTGACAGGTTCTGTAAAGAAATCGGCCCGTAAACCAATTCACGAGCAATTAGAAAGTGGGGAGCTAAATATACTTATTGGCACCCATGCCCTTTTGGAAGATAAAGTAAAGTATAAAAATTTAGGGATGGCTATAATAGATGAACAACACCGCTTTGGTGTAGCACAACGTTCTAAACTATGGCATAAAAACGAATTTCCGCCACACATTTTGGTTATGACGGCAACACCGATCCCCAGAACTTTAGCCATGAGTTTATATGGCGATTTAGATATTTCTGTTATTGATGAATTACCACCTGGTCGTAAACCTATAAAAACCGTACATAGATATGATACTAACCGATTAAAGGTTTTTCGCTTTATTAGAGATGAGATAGAAAAAGGAAGGCAAATTTATGTTGTATACCCATTAATCCAAGAATCGGAAGCTATGGACTATAAAGATTTAATGGATGGTTATGAAAGTATTGCGCGTGATTTTCCCCAGCCAAAATATCAGATATCCATAGTTCACGGTCAAATGAAACCAGCGGATAAGGAGTTTGAAATGAACCGATTTGTACGTGGTGAAACCCATATAATGGTTGCTACAACCGTAATTGAAGTTGGGGTAAACGTACCTAATGCATCGGTTATGATTATTGAAAGTGCCGAGCGTTTTGGATTATCGCAATTACACCAATTACGAGGACGTGTAGGTCGTGGTGCGGATCAGAGTTTTTGTATTTTAATGACTAGCCACAAATTATCTGCAGAAGCTAAAACTAGACTTGAAACTATGGTTGTTACCAATGACGGGTTCGAAATTGCAGAAGTAGACCTAAAACTCCGCGGGCCAGGAGATATAATGGGTACCCAACAAAGCGGATTATTATCGCTAAAAATAGCGGATATTGTCAAGGACAATGATATACTTAAAACCGCACGCTTCTACGCACTAGAGTTACTAAAAGAAGATCCATCTTTAAGCAAACCCGAAAATCTAATTATTAGACATATGTATGCCCAGTTAGTGAAGCATAAGAATATTTGGACGTATATTAGTTAGTTTTATTTTTAACACATTTATCGTTGAACATCGTAATTTTAAAGTGTGTTAATTTCCAAGAAACCCTTGTTTTTAATAGATTTGTGAACTTAGATTAGAAAGAATATGAGCGCAACTAAAACATTATTTGATAAAGTGTGGGATTCCCACGTAGTACATAAAATACAAGATGGTCCAGATGTACTGTTCATTGACAGGCATATGGTTCATGAAGTAACAAGTCCTGTTGCTTTTTTAGGTATCAAGAATAGAAGTATTCCTGTAATGCATCCTGAAAAAACATTCGCAACGGCTGACCATAATACTCCGACTATTAATCAGCATTTACCTGTTGCAGATCCACTTTCTGCAAACCAATTAAAAATGCTAGAAGAAAATGCTAATGAGCATGGTATTTCGTATTGGGGATTAGGTCATGCAAAAAATGGTATTGTACACGTTGTAGGTCCTGAATATGGAATTACCCAACCAGGTGCTACTATTGTTTGTGGAGATTCACATACCTCTACTCATGGTGCTTTTGGTGCAATAGCTTTCGGTATTGGTACATCTGAAGTTGAAATGGTTTTGGCTACACAATGTATTATGCAGCCTAAGCCAAAGAGAATGCGTATTAATATTAATGGAAAAATGAGCAAAGGGGTTACACCTAAGGATGTTGCTTTATTCATTATTTCTCAATTAACAACTTCTGGCGCAACTGGATACTTTGTAGAATATGCAGGTGAAATTTTTAGAGACATGAGTATGGAAGGTCGTATGACCGTTTGTAACTTAAGTATAGAAATGGGTGCCCGTGGTGGTATGATCGCTCCCGATGAAAAAACATTTGAATATGTAAAAGGGCGTGAGTTTACTCCTAAAGGTGCAGATTGGGATAAAGCAAAAGCATATTGGGATACCTTGTACACAGATGCAGATGCTATTTTCGATAAAGAATTAACTTTTGACGGTTCTTTAATTGAACCCATGATTACTTACGGTACTAACCCTGGTATGGGTATGGGAATTTCTAATGATATTCCTATGGCAAATGCCGTACAAGGTGGCGCTACAACGTACCAGAAATCATTGAAATATATGAATTTCAATGAAGGAGAAAGTATGATGGGCAAATCGATTGATTTTGTTTTCCTTGGAAGCTGTACTAATGGTCGTATTGAAGATTTTAGAGCTTTTGCCTCTATCGTAAAAGGAAGAAAGAAGGCAGCTAATGTTACTGCATGGTTGGTTCCTGGATCTCATAAGGTAGAAGCAGCTATAAAAGAAGAAGGTATTCTTGATATTTTAACCGAAGCAGGTTTTGAGCTTCGTGAGCCAGGTTGTTCTGCATGTTTAGCAATGAACGATGATAAAGTGCCTGCAGGTAAATTAGCTGTAAGTACATCGAACAGAAACTTTGAAGGTAGACAAGGACCTGGATCAAGAACGTTATTGGCTAGTCCGTTAGTTGCTGCGGCAGCTGCCGTTACCGGAAAAGTAACCGATCCTAGAGAATTAATGGTAGAACTTGTGTAACAAGTTTGTCTTTAGCTTTTGGCTGTTGGCCAATAGCAAAAATCAATTTATAAATTAAAATGCTAAAGGCTAAAGGCCCTAAGCAAAAAGCTATAAAAAATGGCATACGATAAATTTAATATATTAACATCAACTGCGGTTCCCTTACCAATAGAGAACGTTGATACAGATCAAATAATACCTGCACGATTTTTAAAAGCAACTGAACGTGTTGGTTTTGGTGACAATCTTTTTAGAGATTGGCGTTACAATCAAGACAATACTTTAAAAGAGGATTTTGTTTTGAACCAAGATAAATTTAGTGGAAAAATTTTAGTAGGTGGTAAGAACTTTGGTTCTGGGTCATCTCGTGAGCATGCTGCCTGGGCAGTTTATGATTACGGATTTAGGTGTGTAGTCTCAAGTTTCTTCGCAGATATCTTTAGAGGTAACTGCTTAAATATTGGAGTATTACCGGTGCAAGTAAGTGCTGAATTTTTACAAAAGATTTTTGATGCTGTAGAGTCAGATCCAGCTACTGAATTGGAAGTTAATCTTCCAGAGCAAAAAATTACTTTACTACCAACTGGAGAGAGTGAATCTTTTGACATTAATGATTACAAGAAAAACAATATGCTTAATGGTTTTGATGATATTGATTACCTATTAAACATCAAAAAAGATATTGCAGCATTTGCGGAGAATACTCCCTTATAAAATTCTATATAAAAACTGTACAAAGCATTTACCTTAACTAACCCAATGCCATTTTATAAATTGAGAAATGGCATGTAGAACAAATGAAAAAAAGAAAGTTGGAAATCATGGATACCACCCTTAGGGATGGTGAACAAACCTCAGGCGTATCCTTTTCTGCGTTGGAAAAACTGACCTTGGCAAAATTACTTTTAGAAGAACTAAAAGTAGACCGAATTGAAATTGCATCTGCGCGTGTTTCTGATGGAGAGCTAGAAGCTGTTCAGAAAATTACTGAATGGGCAGCTACAAAAGGTTACATAGAACGAATAGAGGTACTAACTTTTGTTGATGGTGGCGTTTCTTTGGATTGGATGCAAAAATCTGGTGCAATTTCACAGAACTTGCTGACCAAAGGTTCCATGAACCATTTAAAGTATCAGTTAAAGAAAACTCCCGAGCAACATTTTTCGGAAATTGCTGAAATTTTCAAACAAGCTACTGAGAGAGGTATTATCAATAATATCTATTTGGAGGATTGGAGTAATGGAATGCGAAATTCAAAAGAGTATGTTTTTGAGTTTTTAGAATTTCTATCAACTCAGAATGTAAAAAGAATTTTATTACCAGATACTTTAGGCATTTTAACGCATACCGAAACATTTGCATATCTGTCTGAAATTATACAGAAATTCCCAAAGCTGCATATCGATTTTCACGGTCATAACGATTATGATTTAGGTGTTGCCAATATCATGGAAGCTGTAAAAGCAGGCTGTCATGGTTTACACCTTACCGTAAACGGAATGGGAGAAAGAGCCGGTAACGCTCCTATGGCAAGTGCCGTAGCCGTTATCAATGACTTTTTACCAGAAGTTGAAATATCGATTAACGAAACCTCATTATATAAAGTAAGTAAGTTAGTTTCTGCGTTTACAGGTTTTACTATACCAGCGAATAAACCAATTGTTGGAGATAATGTTTTTACCCAGACTGCAGGAATACATGCCGATGGCGACAGTAAAAACAACCTATATTTTAGCGACCTAATGCCAGAACGTTTTGGAAGAAAACGTAAATATGCACTAGGTAAAATGTCGGGTAAGGCCAATATTCAAAAAAACTTGCAGGAACTTGGTTTAACCTTGAATGACGAGGAATTAAAAAAAGTTACTGCTAGAATTATAGAACTAGGAGATAAAAAAGAACGCGTTACCAAAGATGACCTTCCCTTTATTATTTCTGACGTTTTAGATACTACTGATCATAAACAAAGAGTATTTGTAAAATCGTACGTATTAACGCATGCCAAAGGTTTAATGCCTTCCACTACCCTCTCTGTAGAAGTAGACGGTAATATATACGAAGCGCATGCACAAGGCGATGGCCAATATGATGCATTTATGAACGCCTTGAAAAAAGTGTATCTAGCAAAGAAAAAAACATTACCCAAATTAACCGATTATGCTGTAAGAATACCGCCAGGAAGTAACTCTGATGCCTTATGCGAAACAGTAATCACTTGGGAATTAGACGGAAAAGAATTTACCACAAGAGGTTTAGATTCTGACCAAACAGTAAGTGCTATTAAAGCGACTGAGAAAATGTTGAATATTATTTAGGTGCTAAACGCAGGACGCAGGACGCGCTGTGCGCAAAAGTATTTTAAGACATAAAGCACAAAAAATTGTTAGTCAAAATTTGACACACGAGTTAAAATTGAGAATAAATTAAACAGATTGCTTCGTACCTCGCAATGACGAGATACGAGCAACATACAAACACATCAAATGAAATTAAATATTGCCTTATTAGCCGGTGATGGTATCGGACCCGAAGTAATTGATCAAGCTGTGAAAGTTTGTGATGCCATTGCAAAAAAATATGACCATAATATCAGTTGGAAACCTGCACTTACAGGTGCTGCAGCTATTGATGCTGTTGGTGAGCCCTACCCAGATGAAACACACGAAATTTGTGCCAATGCGGATGCAGTTTTATTTGGTGCAATTGGTCACCCACGATTTGACAATGATCCTTCGGCAAAAGTTCGTCCTGAGCAAGGATTATTAAAAATGAGACAGAAATTAGGTCTGTTCGCTAACGTACGTCCTACATTTACCTTCCCTTCACTTATAGATAAATCTCCTTTAAAAAGAGATCGTATTGAAGGTACAGATTTAATCATCTTAAGAGAATTAACGGGTGGCATCTATTTTGGAGAGCGTGGTAGAAAAGATGACGGTAATACCGCTTTTGACACCATGACCTACCAACGTTTCGAAATTGAACGTTTGGCAAAAAAGGGCTTTGAATTCGCTATGAAGCGTTCTAAGAAATTATGTTGCGTTGATAAAGCAAACGTTTTAGAATCATCTAGACTTTGGAGAGAAACCGTACAAGCTATGGAAAAACAGTATCCAGAAGTAGAAGTTTCTTACGAGTTTATTGATGCAGTTGCTATGCGCTTAATTCAATGGCCAAAAGGGTATGATGTAATTATTACAGCAAACTTATTTGGTGATATTTTAACAGATGAAGCCTCTGTTATTGCAGGTTCTATGGGCTTAATGCCTTCATCTTCTGTAGGCAGTAAAGTATCTTTATACGAACCAATTCACGGATCATACCCACAAGCAGCTGGTAAAGACATCGCTAATCCCTTAGCTACTGTACTTTCTGCAGCAATGCTTTTTGAAGACATGAACATGACAAATGAAGCTGAGGAAATTAGACGTGTAGTAAACAAATCTTTAGCAGAAGGTTATGTTACCGAAGATCTTGCCGAAGGTGGTAAAAGTTATAAGACAAGTGAAGTTGGTGATTGGTTGGCTAGCAACATTTAGGAAATACACTTAAAAATGAAAATCCCTTTAATCTATGATTAAAGGGATTTTTTATATCTGAGGTGCTCTATAATTATATACTCGTAGCTATTTTAATTTCTTGTTCGTAAATACTCTTTACAATTGCACGTAAATCTGGGATCACTGTTTTTACCAATTCAGACGGCCCGTTGATCAATACGCAGATACCCAAATCAGAATCAGGAAAAAGGGCTATCTCATTTCTATAGTTATTTACACTACCGCCATGGTGCCAAATAGTTTCCTCTGGTGCATTCTCATTCTCTTTTAAAGTATGTATTCTCCACCCCAATCCGTAACCAGAAGTCAAATGTCCTTTCCATTTTTGATAATACTTACGATGTCCCTTCAATTCAACAAAAGGCTTAAAAACTTGTGCCATTGCATCTTTAGACATTACCTCTGGATTATGGCCTAATAAAAACCGCATCCATTTTGCCATATCCTTAGAATTAGCATTTATTCCACCAGCAGCAATAGCATTATAATAGTTGTCTCTTGGTAATATGGTCCTCCAACTATTTCCTCTTCTTATATGAGGCAATGCAATATTCTCCGTATTAATTAAAGTTTGATGATCCATAGAAACAGAATTCATTCCTAATGGAGTAAAAAATTTATCCGTTAATAAAGTTTGAATGTCCTTTCCTGTTGCTTTGAACATTACTTCTTGTGAAACTGAAAACATTGCATTCTGATAGCTATATTGAGCACCAGGTACAGCTATTGGACTTATTTTATCGAATTTTTCACTTATAATTGACATGGAATAACCAGCCTCCACTAAATCCGTATAACTATGATAAGGAGTTCCAGTTGTGTGAGAAAGCAAGTGTGCAACTTCAATTTTTTGTGTGTTCTGTTGATTCCCAAAATGAAAATTCGGCAAATAATCCGCCACTTTATCCTTTAACCTTAATTTTCCTTCACGCTCTAAGTTGGCAGCCAAAACACCAGTAAATCCTTTTGATATTGACCCTAATCTAAATAAGGTTTCTCCATCCACCATTTCACTGCCGTTATAACTTCTTTTACCATATCCATCGGAAAGAATCACAGAATCACCGCTTACAATACTTACCCCTGCCCCAACGATATCACCTGAAGTAATGGCCTTATTG
This sequence comes from Maribacter hydrothermalis, assembly GCF_001913155.1. Classification (GTDB taxonomy): domain Bacteria; phylum Bacteroidota; class Bacteroidia; order Flavobacteriales; family Flavobacteriaceae; genus Maribacter; species Maribacter hydrothermalis. Next base: position 3,674,149 of record NZ_CP018760.1, on the reverse strand, counting down.
AAATAATCGGTCAAGGCATCTTTCAAGGCTTTTTGACGAATGTTATAAAGTTTAATCTCCCTTTTCTCTGCTAGAGTTTTAACAGGGTTAGAATCAGAAATGATTGCTTTAGAATGTTCTGGCTTAAATGAAGAAGCTGTAAGAACAAAAAGTAAAAGAACCATTATTATGGCTCCAAAAAATAGTTTGGTACGTGACACAACATTGTAGGTTTTGGTTTTCTTACAACGTGATAAAATGAATAAAATTACCGATGAACTACATAAAATGCAAAATTTAACATCAAACAAACTGATTATAAGACAAGAAAGAAAAAATGATATAAAGTTTCTACCCCAAATTTGGGACAAAAAAAGGAACTTGTCATCCAACTTCCTTTTTTACATATAATTTGGATATAAATCTTAACAGCTCATCGCCATTTTTCGATATTTAATTTCCTTTCTTTTCCGAACAACTAATATGGCCACGGCAATGACAACACCTGAAAAAGCTAACAAAGCGCCAACTAAACTAGAGTAAATTATACCATACCCAAATGCAATTGGCAATCCGGCTAAATAAGCACCAGAAGCATTGCCCATATTAAATGCACTTTGGTTCATAGACGACCCTAACATCTCTGAACCTTTAGATGTATTAATTATCGCCATTTGAATCGGGGTTGCAACGGTAAAGGATATAGCTCCTATGACAAAGGTCAATATCATTAATAAATACGGATTAGTGGCGATAAACATATTTAATATGAGAATACCACACATAACCGATAAACTTACAATTACAGCTCTTAAAGGAGAAAATAACTCTGCCATCTTAGCTCCTAAAAAGTTTCCAACAACCATCCCTAAACCTGCCAACATCATTGCATAGCCAACAAAATGGTTTGGCAACCCTGCCACATCAGTAATTAGTGGAGCCACATAACTGTACCATGCAAAGAATCCCCCAGTACCGATTGTAGTCAGCGCAATTAAGGCCCAAAGCTCTGTATTCTTTAATCCTTTAGAAACACTAACTTTCTCTTCGCTCTGTTCTACTTCAATTTTTGGCATCCACAGGTAAATGCTTCCCAAAGCCAATAGACCAACAAAGCCTACTAGGTAAAAAGAAACACTCCAGCTAAACTGTTGCCCTAAATAAGTACCTATTGGCACTCCAATTACATTGGCAACGGTAAGACCAGAAAACATTATTGATATAGCTTGAGCAGCTTTTCCCTTTTTAGCCAATTTTGTAGCCACAACAGCACCAATACCAAAAAAAGCACCATGTGGAATACCAGATAAAAATCTCATAAATAGCAAACTGGTATAACCGGTTGCTAGTCCGGATAAGGTATTGAATACCGTAAACCATACCATTAAAAGAAATAGCATTTTCTTAGGAGTAAGCTTAGAACCTAAACCTGTTAACAATGGCGCGCCTACTACAACACCCAATGCATAAGCTGCAATAAAATGACCAGCTTGTGGAATTGTTATTCCTAAAGAACCTGACACCTCGGTCAAAATTCCCATGATTACAAACTCGGTAAGTCCAATTCCAAAACCACCGATGGCTAAAGCAAATAATGCTTTCTTATTTGATTTTATAGTTTCCATAAATCATAACTTTAAGTTCTACTTCTTCATTCTTCTTTTTAACTCTCAGTATTACAAAGGCAAAGTTAGAACCAATATGTCAGTCTTAACTCATAATAATTACCATATTTCTGTAATTAATTAACCATTCCAAAAATCATTAATTAGATAATTTCTACAATTCAGTTTAACAATTCTACAATTGAGAAACCCTTTTTATTTAAACCTTCAATTACGATTCATATTTGTGATATCAATCAAAAATAAAATCAACAATGAAGACGCTATTATTCTTATTACTTACACTTTTCAGTTATAATTTATTTGCCCAATCAACAATATCAGGTAAAGTAATTGACCAACAAGGAATACCCATTATGGGTGCAAATGTTTATTTGCAGGGCACTTATGATGGTACTGCAACCCACGAGGATGGCACATTTACATTTGAAACAACTGCAACCGGTGTACAAACTTTGATTGCATCATCTATTTCCTTTGAGTCATTTTCAAAATTAGCCGACATCACAAGTTTTAATAATGTTACAATAAAACTAAAAGATGATGTAAATACCTTGGATGCCGTAACTGTAAATGCCGGAACTTTCAATGCTGGCGACAATGCAAAAGTTACCGCATTAAAACCCTTAGATATTGTAACCACAGCAGGAGCCCTTGGCGATTTCGTGGGAGCATTACAAACATTACCCGGTACATCTAATGTTGCCGAAGATGGCAGATTATTCGTTAGAGGTGGCGATGCAGAAGAGACCCAAATATTTGTAGATGGTATGCGCGTATTTACGCCCTACTCCCCTTCTGCAAATAACATTCCGTCTAGAGGTAGATTGTCACCCTTCTTATTTAAAGGGATCACTTTTTCAACCGGTGGTTACTCAGCGGAATACGGACAAGCATTATCAAGTGTTCTACTTTTAAATAGCATTAGCGAACCACAAGAAGAAAAAACTGAAATTTCTATTATGACTGTCGGACTAGGACTTGGGAATACCCAAAAATGGAAGAAGAGTTCTCTGAGTTTAAACACATCTTATATAAATTTAGCACCGTATCAAAAATTGTATCCTGATAATAATGAATGGCACAAGCCTATTGAATCTGTAGGTGGTGAAGCCGTGTATCGATATAAATTTAATAACGACGGATTACTAAAGGTTTATGGCGCCTATAGTTCTGTAAATTTTGACTTAACACAAGAAGATATTAATGAAGCAGATGGTATACGATTCGGACTTAAAAATAAAAATCTATACATCAACACATCTTATCAAGATTTCTTAGAAAAAGACTGGAGCGTTTCTACAGGTGTAAGTTTCGCTAATGACCGCTCTGAAATAAAATATAATGATGCTGATATTACAGATATTGAAAACTCGGCACATCTAAAAATTGCGTTTAAAAAGTTCTTTTCTAGTCGCTATAAACTCAACTTTGGCGTAGAATATTTCGCAACCAACTTTACAGAAGACTACCGAGATACAAACTTTGAAAATGATTATGAATTCGATAATAATATTTTTAGCAGCTTCGTAGAAACAGATATATTCTTCTCCAAAAAATTTGCCACAAAGATTGGGCTAAGAGGAGAATACGCTGAACTACTACAAGAATTTAATATCTCACCAAGATTATCTCTGGCATATAAAGCTGGTCCAAATTCGCAATTCTCATTGGCATACGGGGAGTTCTTTCAAAACCCTAAGAACGATTACTTGAAATATAATACAGATTTTACTGCCGAGAATACTACGCATTATATTGCCAACTATCAATATGTAAAAAACAAACAAATATTCAGGGCCGAAGCATACTTCAAAGATTACGGTAATTTGGTAAAGTTTAACACTCCCTTTGCCCTACCTACTTCTACCTATACCAGTAATGGAAGTGGATTTGCTAAAGGTTTGGATATATTCTGGCGAGATAATAAAACAATTAATAACACAGAGTATTGGATGTCGTACTCTTACTTAGATACTGAACGGGATTATCAAAACTATCCAACTAATGCTACTCCTGATTTTGCATCTAAACACAATGCATCTTTAGTTGTAAAGCGTTGGATAGAAGATTGGAAAAGTCAGATTGGTCTCAGCTACAATTATGCTTCCGGTCGCAGCTATACCGACCCAAATAAAGGAGGTTTCTTAACGGAACAGGCCAAAAGCTTCAATTCGTTAAATGCCAATTACGCTTATTTAATAAGTCCGCAGAAAATATTATATCTATCTGTGAGTAACGTATTAGGAACCAAAAATGTGAACGGATATCAATACGCTAACCAAACCAATATGGATGGAGTGTTTGATAGAAGAACAATTACACCAGCTGCAGACCGCTTCTTTTTCATTGGTTTCTTCTGGACAATTAGTGACAACAAAGATGACAATCAGTTAGATAACCTATAGAAATTACAGTTCACTACAAAGAACCTACAACTGGGTCATCTATTTTATCAAAAACAATGGAATAGAAAGATATTTGAACAACAATAAATAACATCAAAAAACAAAACATCATGAAATCAGTACTATTAATTGCCACATTAATTTTCACATTTAGCTTAAGTGCACAAACGCCTTATGAAAAAGGAATGAACGAAGCTTTTGCCTTATGGGAGCAACAAAAGAATACAGAAGCCGTGCAACTATTTGAAAGAATAGCATCTGCAGAAACCGATAATTGGTTACCATCATATTATGCAGGACTATTAGAAATAATAAGCAGTTTTGGATTAAAAGATGAAGCTTTGTTAAACACCAAATTAACCAGAGCAAAAGAGTTTTTAGATAACGCCTCAGCAAAATCAAAAAACAACCCTGAAATAATGATTTCGTACGCCCTTTTAAATACGGCATACATTGCTTTTGACGGTGCAAAATACGGAATGACCTTATCGGGTGAAAACGTGGCTATCTATCAAAAAGCACAAGCTATTGCACCTAATAACCCCAGAGTATTATTAGGAAAAACGGAATGGGATATGGGAACTGCAAAATTCTTTGGTAAATCTACAGCACCCTATTGCGAAGATGTGGAACGTGCAATTGTATTATTTAAAGAAGAAGAACAAACCATACCCTACTACCCTTACTCAGGTTTAGAAAGAGCAAATGAGATCAGTAGCAACTGTAAAAAAGAAACCTCCCCTAATTAATAGGAGAGGTTTTTTAAAGTCTTGACTATGGACTATTATAATATATAATCTGTACTCACAAAATTAGAAAGCTTGGCTTCTAGCAAATTCTCAATAATTTCGGTATTCAATTCATTGTCTTTGAACGCTACAAATGTTCTAATTGAGAACGAACGCAACGCATCATGAACACTTAAGGTTGCTTGTGCAGAATCTTTTCTTCCGGTAAACGGATACACATCTGGTCCTCTTTGGCAAGAACTATTTAAATTCACACGACATACTAAGTTCACCAAAGTATCTATTAACGGAGAAAGTGCATACACATCTTTACCAAACAAACTTACTTGCTGGCCATAGTTGCTTTCTGCCATATCATCTAAAGGCTCTTCGATATCAGTGAAAGGTACGATGGGTATAATGGGTCCGAATTGTTCTTCTTGGTACACACGCATGTCTTTTGTAACAGGATATAGAACTGCAGGCCATATAAAATTATCAAAATGCTTCCCTCCTTTTTTATTGATAATCTTTGCACCTTTAGAAAGCGCATCATCAATTAAACCTTGAATATAAGCGGCCTTATCCGGTTCTGGTAGCGGAGTTAATTTCACACCATCTTCCCACGGATTTCCAAATTTTAATTCATCTACTTTCTTAGCAAAATTCTTGTTGAAATCGGCACTTATTTCTTCGTGAACATACACTACTTTCAATGCCGTACAACGTTGACCGTTAAAAGATAACGTACCTGCCAAACATTCGTTTATGGTTAAATCTAAATCTGCATCTGGCAGAATAATTGCCGGATTTTTTGCTTCTAGACCAAGTACTAAACGCAAACGATTGCTCTTTGGGTGTTGTTCTTGTAGCGCATTTGCAGATTTACTATTACCAATTAAAGCAAGCACATCTATTTTACCTGTTTTCATAATAGGCGCTGCTACGGTTCTTCCTCTTCCAAAAATAACATTGACAACCCCTTTAGGAAAACTCGTTTGAAAAGCTTCTAATAGCGGTGTAATTAATAATACACCATGTTTTGCTGGTTTAAATATGGTTGTATTCCCCATTATAATTGCAGGAATCAACAATGCAAAAGTCTCGTTAAGCGGATAGTTATAAGGTCCTAAACATAAAACAATACCTAGTGGTCCTCTTTTAATATGCGCATAAACACCATCATTCTTTGTAAATTTTGCCGCGTTACGGTCTAATTGCTTGTAATCTTCAATGGTATCTTCAATATAATCGATTGTACGGTCAAATTCTTTTTGAGAATCTGGTAAAGACTTACCAATTTCCCACATTAATAACTTAACCACTTCTTCTCTTTTGGTCTTCATTTTCTTCACGAAAACCTCCATACACTCAATACGTTCTTTAACGTGCATGGTAGGCCAAACACCTTTACCTTTATCGTAAGCTTTTAATGCCCCATTTAAAGCATCTAAAGCCTCCGATTCTTGTAAATCTGGGATACTACCCAATAGGGTTCGCTTATATTCTTTTGTTGAAGAAATGGTAGAATAAACTTCTGTAGTATCCCCTTTCCACTCTTTTAATTCTCCACTGACCAGATAATGTTTTTGGTCTATGGTTGATGTAATTTTAAATTCTTCAGGAATTTTAATATCGCTCATTTCTTTTATATTTTACACTATGATTGATAATTGTACTTAGGATTGATTTCTATAAATAACTAGAAATTGAATCGTTACTATTAAAAGTAGTTTAAACCAAATATTCAAACAAATCTGGTTTATCATTTATATAATCTCCATAAAAATTGTTAGTTTTCATACGATTTATTAATGATTGTAAGTCTTCTGGATTTTTAAGTTCTATACCCACAACAGCCGGTGCATTTTCCCTACTCGATTTCTTAGAATATTCAAAATGTGTGATATCATCTGTAGGACCTAAAATATCAACTACAAATTCTTTTAATGCTCCAGGTCGTTGTGGAAAGCGAATAATAAAATAATGCTTCAACTTTCCATAAAGCAATGCTCTTTCTTTAATTTCTGCTGTTCTTGTAATATCATTATTACTACCACCAATAATACAGACTACATTTTTGCCTTTAATTTCATTTTTATATTCATCTAAAGCAGCAATGGTTAAAGCACCCGCAGGCTCTACAACAATTGCATCTCTATTATATAAATCTAGAATTGTCTGGCAAACCTTACCTTCATCAACAGTTATCATATTATCTAAATAATAACTACAAATGGGATAAGTTAAATCGCCTACTTTTTTTACCGCAGCACCATCAATAAACTTATCGATTTGATCTAGAGCCACTACCTTACCCGAGTCTATAGAAGCTTTCATAGACGGAGCACCTTTTGGCTCCACTCCTATTATTTTTGTATTTGGAGAAAGCTCACTAAACACACTAATTAATCCCGATGCCAATCCGCCACCTCCTATACACACAAACAGATAATCTATAGGTGCTTTAGTCTGTTCTATTAACTCAAGACCAACAGTTGCCTGACCTTCTATAATCTTTGGGTCATCGAACGGATGTACAAATATTTTACCTGTTTTCTCCCCGAATATTCTAGCCGCTTGCGATGCATCATCAAAAGTATCGCCTTCCAAAACAACCTCCACCCATTCTCCTCCAAACAAATTTGTTTGCTCAACTTTTTGCTTTGGTGTAACCGAAGGCATATAAATAGTACCTTTTATTTTCAAATGAAAACATGCAAATGCTACTCCTTGAGCGTGGTTTCCAGCACTTGCACAAATAACACCTTTGGCTCTTTCCTCTATAGACAACGAGCTTATTTTATTAAATGCCCCACGTATTTTATAGGAACGAACCCTTTGTAAATCTTCCCGTTTTAAACTAACCTTACAATTAAATTGTTTCGACAGTCTTATGCTTTCCGATAATGGTGTTATTTCGGATATTTCCGAAATAATTTTAGCCGCCTTTTTCACGGCATCCAATTTTGGAAAATAAGCTGGTTTCTCACCTTTCATATAATACTATTCAAATAAATTCTTTCTTAAAGTTGCATTTAACTTTTAACTAAAATTGTCCGATTCAGAACATTTCGACATTCATTACAACACAAAAAAGAATTGTAATTATCGAGTGCACTCAACCGGACAATTAATAGGTATAAATAAACTTTTAATATTTAAACTATAGGTTTCATTGCTGTCATTGACTCACGTAAACGCGTACCTACAATTTCTACCGGATGCGTACGTAACGCTTTGTTTATTGCAATTAATTGTGCATTATCAACATCATTGTCCATACCTTCTGAGAAGTTTTTACCAATAACGTTTGTATCTATTCCCTTCATAAAATCAGTTAACAAAGGCTTACATGCATGATCAAACAGATAACAACCATATTCGGCTGTATCAGAAATAACACGGTTCATTTCAAATAATTTCTTACGTGCGATCGTGTTTGCAATTAACGGAGTTTCATGTAACGATTCGTAGTATGCAGATTCTGCTATAATCCCAGATTCTGTCATTGCCTCAAAAGCCAATTCCACGCCCGCTCTTACCATAGCAACCATTAGTACGCCATTGTCATAAAACTCTTGCTCAGAAATTTCTTGATTCCCTGCTGGTGTTTTTTCGAATGCAGTTTCACCGGTTGCGGCTCTCCAGGTTAATAAGTTTTTATCATCATTAGCCCAATCTTCCATCATGGTTTTAGAGAAATGACCCGTCATAATATCATCCATATGTTTTTGAAACAACGGACGCATAATATCTTTTAATTCTTCTGACAATTCAAATGCCTTAACTTTTGCTGGATTTGAAAGACGGTCCATCATGTGCGTAATACCACCATATTTCATTCCTTCCGTGATCGTTTCCCAACCGTATTGAATTAGCTTAGAAGCATAACCCGCATCAATTCCTTTTTCTATCATTTTATCAAAGCAAAGAATAGAACCTGTTTGCAACAAACCACAAAGAATAGTTTGCTCTCCCATTAAATCTGACTTTACTTCGGCAACAAAAGAAGACATTAATACACCTGCTCTATCACCACCGGTACCCACTGCATAAGCTTTGGCCTGCTCCAATCCTTTACCTTCAGGATCATTATCTGGATGAACCGCAATTAATGTTGGAACACCAAAACCTCTTTTGTATTCTTCACGTACTTCTGATCCAGGACATTTAGGAGCAACCATAATAACCGTAATATCTTCACGTATTTGCATACCTTCTTCTACGATGTTAAAACCATGAGAATAAGAAAGTGTGGCACCTTTTTTCATTAACGGCATAACAGCACCAACAACAGCAGTATGCTGTTTATCTGGAGTTAGGTTGATCACCACATCGGCAGACGGAATCAATTCTTTATAAGTACCCACTGTAAATCCGTTTTCAGTAGCATTTACAAACGATTGTCTTTTTTCTTTTATAGCTGCATCACGAAGGGTATAAGAAATATCTAAACCAGAATCTCTCATATTCAAACCTTGGTTAAGTCCTTGCGCACCACAACCTACGATTACAATTTTCTTGCCTTTTAAAGCACTTACACCATCTGCAAACTCTGATGAATCCATGAAGCGGCATTTTCCAAGTTGCGTTAATTGATCTCTTAATGATAGTGTATTAAAATAATTGGCCATTTTATATTTACTTTATTTAATTATTTATATAATTTATTTTCTCTAAAATTGCTTAAGTATCGCTGAAATTTTCATCTCGTCTTTAGTTACCGAAATACGTCCAGAACGTACAAATTGCATAATACCATAAGGTTTTAATTGATCATGCATTTCATCTATTTCATTTCTTCTTCCACTTTTGGCGATAACAAAGAAATCTCTTGATACAGTGACAATTTGTGCGTTATTATCTTTTATAATATTCTGAATTTGACGTTCATCGAATAAAAGTCCGGAAGCAATTTTGAACAATGCAGATTCTTGATAAATAGTTTCATCATCAGTATGGGAATATGCTTTAATTACTTCAATTTGCTTTTCTATTTGACCAACAATATTGTGCACCCATTTTTCTGTGGTATGCACTACTATTGTAAACTTAGAAACATCATCAATTTCTGATTTAGAGACATTTAAACTCTCTATATTAATATGTCTCTTTAAAAAAATACCTGAAATCCTATTCAGTAATCCAACATTATTTTCTGAATATACTGATATTGTAAACCATTTGTTTTCCATTATGACTTATCTATGTGCTACTATTCTAATTCTTTTATAATCTGCAAACCACTTATTATTTATAAATAGCTTGTCTTTTAAACTTTCTTGTACTTCATTAAGGATGCTATTTATATCTTTTTCAAAAACCCCTTTCAAAAAAGGCTTACAAAACATTAACAACCAATCTTTAATGCCGTTATTTTCATCTGCCAATTCTGTAGGTCTACTATACCATTGAGCTAGGCTAACGGTAAAACCAGCTTTCTCTAATTCAGTTGTGTATTCTCCTATAGAAGGAAAATACCAAAGATTTAGTTCCGCCTGCTCTGTATATCCCTTACTTAAAAGTGATTTTCTAAGCTCTTCAACTATTTGTTGAACATTGTTTTTACCACCGAACTCCAGTACTATTCTACCGCCAGTTTTTAAATTTCTATACATTGACTTGATAGCACCTCTGTAATCCGCTACCCAATGCAATACGGCGTTTGAAAATATAGCATCAAATTGATTAGGAAAAGCAAAATCACTTGCATTTCCAATTTCAAAATTACACAAGGGAAAAAGTTGACGTGCCTTTTCTATCATGTCTATAGAACTGTCCATACCCACAACATTTGGAGAATATTCCCTTATCTTTTCTGTTAATTCACCAGAACCACAACCTAAATCAAGAATATGCTCACCAAATTGAGAATTCAATAACTCAACCAATGCCGCGCCATAACCATAAACAAAGGAATGTTTATCATTATAGAAATCAGCATCCCATTTATGAGCCAGTTGTTTCATATTATTTTTTAACTACCATTATTAATCCTGTTGACCAATTCATTTTAGTCAATTGTAAATCTTCACGTTGTTCTAAATATGCAGTCAATGTGCTAACATTATCTTCATGACCTACAGGCCAATTGGGTTGCTTGGTCATATCGTCAATTAAATAAAATCCACCAACTTTCACTAAATCCAAAACCTCATCAATTTCACTATACTTTCCTGGCCATGCATCTGCAAAAATTAAATCGAATTTTGCTCCAGAGTACTCTTTTAACCAATCCGCCCCATCTTTACAAACCAAATCAACTCTTTCATCTTTACCAAAATAACTGATAGCAATATCTATTAAGCTTTTATCATTATCTACAGATATTAACTTAGCGTCATTATCCATGCCTTCAATCATCCATGAAAGACTTAAACCAATACCAGTTCCTATTTCTAAAAACCGACCTTTTGGTTTAGATGCAATTAATGTTTTAAGAAAACTACCAACATATAAATCCGACGGCATTGTAAATCCAATTTCTTTAGATTTACGAATTATCTCCTTATGAATTTTTGGAATATCCTGTATGTTCGTATCGTCCATGAAAATGTTTTCTTAATTTTCTATTTCAATCTAACTTCCGATACCGAAGCCCCAGAAGGTATCATAGGGAAAACGTTATCCTCTTGCTCCACCTTTACTTCTAAGAAATAAGGCTCTTTAGATTCCATCATTTTCTTAATAGTTGATTTTAAATCTTTACGTTCAGAAATTTGTTTAGCTTCAATATTATAACCTTCGGCAATTTTTACAAAATTTGGATTTACCATAACTGTAGACGCATATCTTTTTTCAAAGAATAACTCTTGCCATTGACGAACCATACCTAAATGTTCATTGTTTAAAACAACTATTTTAACAGGTACTTTATGTTGAAAAATAACCCCTAATTCTTGTATAGTCATTTGAAAACCGCCATCACCAATAATTGCAACAACTTCTCTATCCATTGCACCCATTTTAGCACCAATGGCCGCTGGTAAAGCAAAGCCCATTGTACCTAGACCACCAGATGTAATATTACTTTTAGATTGCGCAAATTTGGCATAACGACAAGCAATCATTTGATGCTGACCCACGTCGGTAACGATAACCGCTTGGTTGTTTGAAGCAATATTAATTTCTTCAATAACCTCACCCATTGTTAATCCATTTTTAGTAGGATGGATATCATTTTTTACAATTGTATCAAACTCAATTTTATACTTTTCCTTGAATAAATTATGCCAAGAATCGTGCTTATTTTCTTTCAATAAAGGCAGTAGTAAGCCAAGTGTTTCTTTAGAATTACCAAGAACAGCAACATCTGCATGTACATTTTTATTAACCTCCGCAGGGTCAATCTCAAAATGTATCACTTTTGCTTGAGTAGCATAATCAGCCAATCTACCAGTTACCCGGTCGTCGAAACGCATACCAATGGCTATTAAAACATCGCACTCATTGGTTAATAGATTTGGCCCATAGTTACCGTGCATTCCCACCATACCTACATTTAAAGGATGGTCCGTACTTAATGCCGAAGCACCCATAATAGTCCATGCAGCTGGTATACCTGCCTTTTCTACCATTTCCTTCAACTCCTTTTCTGCCTGACCAAGTATTACACCTTGACCCCAAACAATAAAAGGCTTTTTTGCACTGTTAATTAAATCTGCCGCTGCTTGTACGGCAGTCCTATCTACTTTAGGTACTGGCTTGTAACTACGAACACTAGAACATTTCTCATAAGAGAATTCAAATTCATCTATTTGAGCATTTTTTGTTATATCAACTAAAACCGGACCTGGCCTACCTGATTTTGCGATGTAAAAAGCCTTTGCCATTACTTCTGGAATTTCAGAAGCTTCCGTTATTTGATAGTTCCATTTCGTTACCGGAGTAGAAATACCTATAATATCTGTTTCTTGAAAAGCATCGGAACCTAATAATTGTCTGGTAACTTGACCAGTGATACAAACCATAGGTGTTGAATCTATTTGCGCATCGGCAAGACCGGTAACTAAATTTGTGGCTCCAGGCCCAGATGTTGCAATAGCGACCCCAACCTTACCGGAAACACGTGCATACCCCTGAGCGGCATGTGTAGCTCCTTGCTCATGTCTAGTAAGTATATGCGTTAATTTATCCTGAAATTTATATAACTCGTCGTAAACGGGCATAATAGCTCCACCTGGGTAGCCATACATTGTCTCAACACCTTCTGCCAATAAACAATGAATTAATGCCTCTGCCCCAGAAATTTTTATTGATTTCTTAGGCTCTGTCTTTTTTTTCTTTTCTTTTACTATTTCCATAATTAATGTTCAAATTCGAGAGTTGTATTTAAATAGTACATTTCCCGACATTATATTGCACCTAGTACTCAATTAAAAGTATACTACTTCTACTTAAAATTCGTCTGTTACACAACCCTTAGAAGCCGATGAAACCATACGAGCATATTTGTATAAGCTTCCTCTCTTCACTTTTAACTCAGGTTGCACCCAAGTTTTTCTTCTAGAGGTTATTTCATCATCCGTAAGGTTGACCGAAATCTCGTTCTTCTCAGCATCAATAGTGATGATATCACCATTTTCCAATAACCCAATTACGCCTCCTTCTTGTGCTTCGGGAGATACATGACCCACAACAAAACCATGAGTACCACCAGAGAAACGACCATCTGTTATCAATGCAACCTCTTTACCAAGACCTGCACCCATAATAGCTGCCGTTGGCTTCAACATTTCTGGCATACCAGGACCGCCTTTTGGTCCTTCATAACGAATAACCACAACATCACCTTTTTTAACTTCACCTCTACCAATACCAGCATTTGCTAAAAACTCGTCATTATACACTTTTGCCGGTCCAGAGAAATACAGGCCTTCTTTACCCGTAATTTTAGCTACTGCTCCATCTATGGCCAAGTTTCCATAAAGAATACGTAAATGACCTGTAGCTTTTATAGGATTATTTAAAGGTTTAATAACTTGCTGGTGTTCTAATAATCCGGGAACATCAGCAAGGTTTTCAGCAACTGTCTTACCAGTAACGGTAAGGCAATCGCCATGTAACATTCCATTTTCAAGCATAAACTTCATAACAGCAGGTACACCACCTACACGGTGAACATCTTCCATTAAATATTTTCCACTTGGCTTTAAATCTGCAAGGAAAGGAGTAGTATCACTAATTTTTTGAAAATCATCTAATGTAAATTCAACATCGGCAGCTTTTGCAATAGCCAAGAAGTGAAGTACTGCATTTGTAGAACCACCTAAAAGAGTTAACAAACGTATAGCATTCTCCATAGATTTACGGGTAATGATATCACTTGGCTTAATATCTTTCTCCAATAAGTTTTTTAATGCCTTACCAGAGTTTATAGCATCGTGCTGTTTGTCTTTACCAATTGCAGGGTTAGACGAATTATAAGGCATAGCCATACCCAATGCTTCAATAGCAGATGCCATTGTATTAGCAGTATACATACCACCACAAGCACCAGCGCCAGGACATGCATTTTGAATTACCCCTTTGTAATCCTCTTCATTCATAGTACCTGCAACTTTCTCTCCCCATGCCTCAAAAGCAGAAACAATATCCAAGGTTTTATCCTTAAAACAACCCGATGCAATAGTACCACCATAAACCAAAACCGATGGTCTATTTAAACGAATCATTGCCATAAGTGCTCCAGGCATATTCTTATCACAACCTACAACAGTAACTAATCCATCATAATTCATTGCTTGCACTACAGTTTCCATAGAATCTGCAATAATATCTCTAGAAGGCAAAGAATAACGCATACCGTATGTTCCCATAGATATACCATCACTAACACCAATTGTATTAAAAACAAGACCTACTAAGCCGCTATCATTGACCCCGACTTTAACCTCTTGCGCCAAATCATTTAAGTGCATATTACAAGGGTTACCTTCATAACCTGTACTGCCAATACCAATTAATGGTTTCTTTAAATCATCTTCGGTTAAACCAATGGCGTAAAGCATGGCCTGTGCTGCCGGTTGCGTGGGATCCTGGGTTACATTCTTACTATGTTTATTCAATTCCATAATGTAATTCTAGTATGCTTATCTTGATTACTTAATTCTATTAAATCAAAGATAAAAGATTAAAAAAAAATTATATTTTAACATTAGTTTACAAAACAAATTCATTTGCTCTAAAAAATAACTAAAACTCTATATATCAAATAATTACAATACTATTATATACCATATTCAATACTTCAAAAGTCAGAGTTATTATTCTTAAACCATAAAAAAAACCTGCATCAATTAAATATGATACAGGTTTTTCTATATAATGAAAAGCTATATCATCCCCGAATAGGAATAATAATGACTAATTCAATATTTAGATTTAATAATTTCATACTACAATAATAATAAAAATTTAGAAGATAAATTACAGCTTAACAAAATTGGTGAAAAAAGTATAATATTACACCAACTTGAATTTAATGACATCTCCGCCTTTTTTTTGTGCAAGAACACAAATTGCCTTATCCGTTAATTGCATAACTCTAGGATACCCACCCGTTGTTTGTCCGTCTTTCATTAATACAATTAGTTTACCAGCAGGTGTTAATTGCACTGTACCCGGTAAAGTTGCCGAGGTCAACATAGACAGTTGATGTGGTGAAATTAATTCTTGAATTTGATAGGCCATTCTATTATTTTCATGTGCTACAGAAAAAGTTTTAGAAAATAGCTCTTCTAGTTGTTTATCATTCAATAAATCGAATTCTGGCCCTTTACTTACTTCTATTTTACTTTCATCTAAAAAAGAATCAACTTTAATTTCAGAAATTTTTGGTTCAAATAGATTATTAAAAGCAAAGGGAACAACATCATTATCCTTTAATCTATTTTCCCTAGTAATTGGCTTATAGAAAGATCTGCTTCCTAATACTGAACCAGAGATAAAACCATTTTTCACTCCTAAATATGATCTGTATCCTTTTTCTAATTTTCCAAATGATAGAATATCCCCAATTTGAATTTGATAAACTTTATAATTTTGTATGGGCAAATTATTTAAAGTGGCAGACATTTTAGCGCCACCTAATGCCATATATGTTTCCTCTTCAAAAACAAGAGTAGGTCCTGTCATTGTTATTTCTAATACAGCAGAAGATACCTCGTTTTCCAGTAAAGAGTTTACTTTAAATACCGACATTTCATCCATTACACCAGATACAGGAACTCCTTTATTCCTATAATAAAACCTGCCCGAATCTTGAACCGAGGTGTAAAAACCTGCTTTTAAAACTTTAAGCATCTATCTTTATTTTTTCAGGTATATAAATACCTACTTCAGCTTCTATTTTATGTAAATCATATTCCGCTTTAGATATGGAATAAAACTCAATTTTATCACCAACATTTACAAAACAGGGATTTTCTTTTGTTGCATCGAAAATAGGAACAGAACAATTTCCAATTATATTCCAACCTCCAGGAGATTCTTGTGGGTAAATACCTGCCTGTTTACCCGCAATACCAACGGCACCTTTAACTACTTTTGGTCTAGGTGTTGCTTTTCTTGGTAACTCTAAGTCTTTTGCTATTCCTCCTAAATACATAAAGCCCGGCAAAAAACCTATTCCATAAACAGTATATGTAGCACCTGTATGTATTGCAATAATTTCTGGTATGGTCTTATTAAGACTCTTAGCTACATCTTCAAGATCCAAACCAAATTCCAAATCATATGAAACTGGCAATCGCCATAAGTATCTATTTGGTTTGTTAAACTCTCCTAATTCTAAATAGGCTGCATAAATTTCTTTTGAAAATTTATCAAAATCGATAGTGATTCCTCTATTAATCAATAACAGAGAATTATATGAAGGGACCATTTCCCATTCTTTTTCAATACAAATTGCGGTACGTAATAAAGATTCAAAACTTAATATAGTTTCGAGAATATGCTCGCTAACTTCTTTTGGCCATTCTATTAGAATAGAATGTATTCCTAATGGTTTTATATGTATTTCAGGGGAATTCACGATTTCGTCTGTAAATTATATTTTGGCAATTGTTCTGAAAGATACATTAAAATTTGCAACGCCGAAGGGGTATCTCCATGAACACAAAACGTATCGGCAAAGATTGATTTTTTTTCTCCAGTAATTGTTTCTACCAAATTTTCATTGAACATTAAAAGCAAGTGTTTTAAAACATCTTTGCCCGTAGTAATCAATGCTTGCGCTTGTGTTCTCGAAACTAAACTTAAATCTGAATTATAATTTCTATCTGCAAAAGCTTCTTTCTTAATTACAAAACCATTCTTTACAGCAATTTCTTCAATTAAGCTGCCATAGGGAACATATAATATTGCTTTCTGCTTATAAGGAGCAATCGCTGTAAGAAATACTTCTGCTAAATGCGTA
This sequence comes from Maribacter hydrothermalis, assembly GCF_001913155.1. Classification (GTDB taxonomy): domain Bacteria; phylum Bacteroidota; class Bacteroidia; order Flavobacteriales; family Flavobacteriaceae; genus Maribacter; species Maribacter hydrothermalis. The sequence continues at coordinate 3,656,988 of NZ_CP018760.1, read as the reverse complement.
TTCTTGGCTATATCATTATAAAGGGCTCCATGTGGTTTAATATGATGAAGTTTGGCATTTAGATTGTTACATTCGTTTATAAAGGAATTGATTTGCCTACCTATACTATTTACAAGGTCTTCATCAGAAATGTCCATTGAAACCCGACCAAAATTCTCTCTATCCGGATATGAAGGATGGGCACCAATTTTTACATTAAACTGTTTAGCTAAATTTATACATAACCTCATTGTTGCTACCGAACCGGCATGACCACCGCAAGCTATATTACATGAACTTATAAAAGCAAATAGGTTCGACTCATTACCTATTCCCTCACCAACATCACAATTTATATCTATTGTACTTTTTGTCATTATAGTAAACCTATTACACTGAAAATACTTTTTGCTCCCAATAATACCGATAATAAAATGATTACAAGTCCTATACCATTCTGCATCCTAGTATTCTTATAAATACCCATTACGCCTACTCTATTAACGACCCAAAGTAGAAAAACTGCAATAATAGGCAGAAGCAATCCATTCGTAATCTGAGCAAACTTTATAACCTCTATTGGCTTAATACCGAACGATAAAAATAATACTCCTAAAACCAATATCAATATCCAAATAAACCTGAATTTTGCATCTTTTAATCCTGCTTTCCATCCAAAACAACTATTTGCGACATAGGCCGCAGCTAAAGGTGCAGTTATCGCAGAGGTAACACCGGCTGCAAACATTCCTATTCCTAAAAAATACAAGGCCGCAGAACCGTACAAAGGTTCTAATGCTTTTGCCATATCCATAACATTATTGACCTCAGTTGAATTTATGGCTGATGCAGAAATTATTATACTCATAGAAACGAGTCCGCCTAAGATTATTGAAACCAAAGTATCACGTTTTGCCAGTTTTAAATCCTCTTTAGATTTCCACTTTTCACTAACGAGCGCCGCATGCAAAAAGAGGTTGTAAGGAACTACGGTAGTACCAACCAAAGCAATTATTGTCAAAATCCCTTTCTCAGGAACCGTAGGTATCACAAGTCCTTTTATAAGTTCCCACATATTTGGTTTCGTTAGTACAGCGGTCATTACAAAGGATAAACTCATAATAAGCACTAAAACAATAAATACTTTTTCTAATGCTTTATAACTTCCTAAATACAAGAGTATAAACGCTAGTCCTCCAAGTATAAAAGGGTAAGTTTTACTATATTCAATACCAAACAAAGCTTCCATTCCCATTGTAGCTCCTCCAATATTACCTGCTTCATATGACGCATTACCAATGATTATTGCCGAAAAGATAAGTGCTATAACTCCATTGCGAATCCATGGATTATGTAGTTCTTGTTTTATTACATCAGCTAAACCTTTCTGTGTAACAATTCCCAATCTTGCAGACATTTCCTGGAGAATATAGGTAGCAATAATAGATAACAACATGGCCCACAGTAAACTAAACCCAAAATCAACGCCTGCCAAAGTACATGCCGTAACCGTGCCTGGCCCAATAAAAGCTGCTGCTACGAGTACACCTGGACCTAATTTCTTAAACATTTAGTTAAATTATCGTTCCTGTAAATATAATCTCTAAAAAATGAATTTGCTTACCAACCCCAAAATCATTTTCACCACAATTTTAACATTTAAAAATGCAGTTAATCTAAAAAAATGCAATTCGTCTAAAACTTGATGGTCATTCATCGAGAAATTATACTAATCTTAAAATATCTGGGTTATAATTTTCCCCAAACCTTAAACTTAACCTATTAATGATTTGTTTAGAATGTAAAAAAGAACTTGGTTATTTGGACCATAAAAATGCTATGGAGAGCGCAGGTGTAGAACTCTGTACAAAACATCATGAACGCATTAAGCAGCTTATTACGAAGCATGACACCCCTTTAGAAGCTATTCAGTTATACTATGCGCTTAAAGAAGCTGGTATAAACTCTATGCTAGAATGGTGGGATGGTAAAAAATCAATAGATATTGCCATTTCTAGGGTAAAGCTTAACATTGAAATTGACTCTGCTTACGACAAACTTACAGAGCACGAGGCTATTAACAATTTAGAAGAAGCTATGCACTCTTTTAAAAATGGTTTTACGACCATTCGCATTCCTCATATTGTCGTTCGTTATTATTTAAATGAAACGGTGAACAATATTATAGGCATTATGGAAGGACTAAAAGCCAACATAAAAGTGATTAATTAAAATATCAATTATGGAAAATTCTCAAAAAGCAAATAAGAACTTAATTAGGGTAGCCCTAGCTACCCTATTAATTGGATTTCTTATGCAAATACTGCATTGGCCCTATTCTGCAGGAATTATATTTACTTCATTTGCAGTGATACTCCTATTATATGCTTTTCGGTTTTCGAAGAAAAAGGAGAAAAAACCAATAGACATAATTAAAATGGCATTAGTATTATTTTGGACTACTAATGGCCTTTTAACTATTCTAAATTTCCCTTACACCTTATTTTTTCAGTTAGGAACAGGGTTCACATTTATAGCTTGGTTTGCAATGGAAGGTACTGCCTATTTTATGGATAAAAAAGGAAAAGTTAGGAACAGCTTAACTGAAATTATTTGGAATTTTATAATGGTCATAGGTGTTCTTACCATTATTTTAGGCGGACTCATGCATTTATTAAACTGGAATTATTCTATTCCTACCTTGACCCTTGGCTTAACAATTATAGCAAGTTTTATTCTTAAAGACATTTTCTCCACTCCGAAGAAAAATGAAGATGAAGCTAACAATGAGGAATTATATTCCTAATTAAAAGCTAAATAGTACCTAATTCATAAAGCTACTTTCAGGCAATTTATCGTATCTTTTACCTACTAAAGATATGATAAATGAATAACCTTGACCGACGACAATGGCTTAAAACTGCAGGACTAACTGGTGGATTTACTTTTTTAGGCGGATTTGGCGCACTAGCCATACCTACCAAAAGTTCTTATGCTACCATAGAGTATAATATTGCCAAACTAAATTCTAACGAAAATCCGTACGGACCATCAAAAGCAGTAAGAGAGGTAATTTTAAATTCTTTAGATATTGCATGTAGATATCCTTCCGTTAGTTTACGCCCATTGGTGGAACAAATAGCCCAGAAAGAAGGCGTTACAAAAGACCATATTGTAATAACAGGGGGCTCAACCGAAGGTTTAAAAGCTGCCGGTTTAACCTACGGAATTAATGGCGGAGAAATCATTGCCGCAGACCCTACTTTTCAATCTTTAATGACCTATGCCGAAAATTTTGGTGCTACAGTTCATCGCGTTCCTGTAGATGAAAATATGGGTCACGATTTAATGGAGATGGAAAAACGCATTACCTCTAAAACAGGATTAATTTTCATTTGCAACCCCAATAACCCTACAGGTACCCTTTTGGATAAAAATAAGCTGAGGGACTTTTGTTCTTCGGTAAGCAAAAAAACCATGGTTTTTAGCGATGAAGCCTATTACGATTTTATTACCGAGCCCGATTACCCTTCTATGGTAGAATTGGTAAAAGAGAACATGAATGTAATTGTCTCTAAAACCTTCTCTAAGGTGTATGGCCTTGCCGGACTACGTATTGGTTATTTAATTGCCAGACCAGATATTGCCACCAGGTTAAAAAAGAATGTTATGGCGATGACAAATGTGATAGCCATTGAAGCTGCCAAGGAAGCATTAAGAGACGATGAATTTTACAAGTTCAGTGTCGCTAAAAACGTAGAGGCGAAAAATAGTATCTATAAAACGTTAACCGATTTAAATTTAGAACACCAAAAATCGCACACCAATTTTGTTTTCTTTAAAACAGGCAGACCAATTTCTGAAATGATGGCTGCCATGGAAAAAGAGAATGTCCTTATTGGTAGACCTTTCCCTCCATTTACTGATTGGGCACGTATTAGTACAGGGACACTTGAAGAAGTGCAGCTATTTGATAAAGCACTTAGGAAGGTGATGGGATAATTTTTTTTAATTTGTTGTGTTGTAATTTTGGGCTACGGGTGGTATTGGTTTCTTGTTATATAAGATATTTAAGCATAAGGCAATTTGATAACCAATGGTTGATAAGAAAGATTCTTAACTATTTATTACTTACTTGAAACACCACTAGTTACAAACTAGCGGTAGCTGGGAAATGTTTTATATTTAATTTATAGATAAGTTTCATAAAAATAAAAGTCCTATCAATATTATGTTATGAGCAAAAAAAGTAAAATTAATAATAGAAGAAGGCGAACACCAATCATAATTAAAAAAGTAGAAAGTGAAAAAAAATCCTTTTTTGTTAAAATTAGAGATTATCCATTAGTTATTATTATTGGTTTAATTATGCTATTTTCCAGTTTTTATTTTTTGATTAAGCCTTCAATAATTAATCAAATGAATCCCGCCACCTTTAAAAGAAATAGTATAGACAATAATGTAAGAGGTACTTTTTTGAAAGCGACAACTAGCATTAATAAAGACAGTCTAGTTTTTATCTTAGGAAGTTCATCTAACAATAAATATGGTGGAGTTAAATATTTAGCTAACGAAATGAAGCGGACTGAAAGTGATAGTCGCACTTGTATAATACCTGAAAAAGCATTTACAAATGCTTTTCAAAATGAGTGCCCTTTATTGTATCGATTCGATAATGAAGGAAAAATATTATTTACGGCCAATATTGCAACTAAAGAAAAGGAGGTTGTACTGTTCATGGATGATAACAATATTTCGAATGAATTTATACTCAAAGATGAAGGAATATTTACATTTAATGGAGATGATTATGGAATTGAGTTGATAGGCTTTGACGGTAATGTACTTTTTTCTGCCGATTTTGTACCCCCGAACAAAATATATATTCAGGGAATATTATACGATCAAAATAGAAATATTATTTTGTCAAATGGAGGAATAATTTTTTCAGGTTCAGACTCCATAATACTAGAAGAGAAAGCATCTATGGAAAATACAGCTAAACTTTTTAATTATAGTGGGGACGACTATCTTGGAAAGCGAATCAAAATAAACTAAACTAGTAGCCACCCGTTCTCGCTAGTTTGTAACTAGTGGCATTCCAAGTAAGCGAAAAAAAAACAATCTTAAAGTAAAATCTATCTCCAGTTTACATTTCACAACCCAAAAAACAATGTACATTACCCCAACCAACCTTCTCTATCTAAACTTCGATACTGAATAGCTTCCGAAATATGGTCACCATTTAAAACTGCGTCACCGCCAAGATCGGCTATGGTTCTTGCAACTTTCAAAATCCTGTCATAGGCTCTTGCAGAAAGGTTTAAACGTTCCATTGCATTTTTTAAAAGGGATTTCGATTTTTCATCTAGTTTGCAATATTGCCTTATTTGCTTTGTATTCATTTGCGCATTGTAATGCACATTTTCTAGTTCTTCAAATCGGGCAGTTTGTAATTCTCTAGCTGCAGTAACTCGTTTTCTAATTTCAACACTTCCCTCACCTTTACGTTCTTCAGATAATTTTTCGAAAGGAACAGGAGTTACTTCAGTATGAATATCTATACGGTCTAACAAAGGACCCGAAATTTTACTTAAATACCGTTGCATTTCTGCGGGTGAAGAAGTCACAGGCGCATCTGGGTCATTAAAATACCCTCCCGGACTAGGATTCATACTCGCTACGAGCATAAAACTACTTGGGTAAGTTACGGTAAAACGAGCACGTGAAATGGTTACCTCACGGTCCTCTAACGGTTGCCGCATTACTTCTAATACACCACGTTTAAATTCTGGTAATTCATCTAAAAATAAAACTCCATTGTGAGAGAGGGATATTTCCCCAGGTTGCGGATATGCTCCGCCACCAACCAGTGCAACATCGGATATGGTATGATGTGGACTCCTAAAAGGTCGTTGACTCATTAATCCCATATTCTTAATCTTGCCCACCACACTATGTATTTTGGTGGTTTCCAAAGCTTCATGCAAAGTCATAGGAGGTAAAATAGAAGGTAATCTTTTAGCCAACATGGTTTTACCTGCTCCTGGCGGACCTATTAATATAATATTGTGTCCGCCTGCAGCGGCAATTTCCATACAGCGTTTTATACTTTCTTGCCCTTTTACATCAGAAAAGTCAAATTCAGGAAAATCTAAATTTTTATAAAATTCTTCCCGCGTGTCTATTATAGTTTGCTCTAACGGAGTTCCTTGGTCAAAGAAATCTATGACTTGTTTTATGTTATCTATGCCATATACTTTTAAATTCCCCACAATAGCAGCTTCTTTAGCATTTGCAGTAGGCAATATAAAACCTGTAAATCCTTCTTCCTGAGCTTTTATGGCAATGGGCAACGCCCCTTTTATAGGCTGTAAACTACCGTCTAAAGACAGTTCACCCATTATAATATACTTCTCAATATCTTCTGATTTTATTTGACTGGAAGCGGCGAGTATACCTATAGCTAAAGTAAGGTCATACGCAGAACCTTCCTTACGAAGATCTGCAGGTGCCATATTTATTGTAATTTTTTTACCAGGAATTTTGTAGCCGTTGTTCTGTAACGCTGCTGCTATACGGTAATTGCTTTCCTTAATTGCGTTGTCGGGCAGTCCTACTAAATGATAACCAATTCCCTTATCTATATTAACCTCAACAATTATAGTGGTGGCCTCAACGCCAAACACTGCACTACCATAAACTTTTGTAAGCATTATTAATCCTTTTGGATTTTAAATGTAACCTTTTTATTATTAAAATTTCACTAGGACTACTTCACCCAAAAGTTCTTTTTTAAGGAAACTGGTAAACCAGCTTTGGTAAATCCTTCTAAAGACACTTCGAATTCACCTGTAATATCTGAACTGTAAAATTTAATATTCTCTACTTTTTCTGCCATTTGTATGGTAGGCTTCCATAGTAACTGGTATCTAAAATCGGGCAAACGTTCATTTGCTTCTTTTAAATCCCCATCATACGATTGTTCGTAGTAATTCTTACTTTCGTTAGGTTTAAATAATTTCTGAGCTAATAAGTTTGGCGTATAATAATTCTCATAAAAATTGGACTTAAAGGTAACTACATCTACAACACCTTGAAATGCCCTTGTCCCATAAAAATGCTGGTTTCTTGATATATTTATAGATTCTACCTGAGCAGAAGACAGGTTTATTAATCGCTCGTGATCCTGTACTAAAATACCATCTACAAATACCAATGGCAGTTTACCTGTTTCTACAAAAGGTGCTATAGGGCGTACATGAAATTCATTTTGACCTTGTTTATTTTGCTGTATCCATACATGTTCAACAACCTCAACAAATGTTTCTTTAATAGACGCAAACCTAGTGTACTCGTCCAGCACATAATTCATAGTGCCTTCACCATAAAATCGTTTATTAGGCTTCCCAATTAATATCGTATCTGGCTTACTGCTGTAGTATGCATTTTCAATTTGATTATAGATGCTTCTTTCTTGAATTAGGGTTTCCATATCTCTATGAATAGTAAACTGGTTGAACTTTAAGTTAGACAGATTTACTGCTTCTTCTGGACTTAAACCAATTTCAAATTCGTTATTGGGATTATTCATTACTTGAACGTACACCTCTTCGGCAGTATAGTCCTCTTCCACATTTGCATAAAATCGTCCATTAGCATCAGTAGTTGCGCTCTTAAAAAGATAATCTTTACCGGGAAATGAAAGTGCTACTGCTTTATTATTAATATTTGTTGAATCGTTATTGGCAGATATTTCACCTACAAAAAGCTCTCCCCTTAATTCTGGTAAAATAAGATGGTCAACATTACTCATTTCTGGGTAACTATTCTTAAAATTTAAGGTTGATGTAGTTGTTTTAGTTTCCAGTTCATCTACTTTTCTAACAGATATAGAGTAATTACCCAATCCCTCTAATGTAGAAGCTGCAATTTTTAAATTAATAGGTTGGCGGGTTGCATAAGTATTTTCCCCAAGATCTATACTTAATGTAGAATTGACAATTGTATTATTTTCAATTTTATTTGTATTAGTTGATGAATCTTCGGTTAAGTCTACATTCTTATCTCTAAATACAGCCTGATTACTGGTGTATGGATTCACTATGGTTATATCATTACTGTAAAAATAACTTTTACCATTATTAAGCATCCATTGGGTGTAGGCTATAAGTTTATAATTGCCTGAAGGAATAGTAGATGGTATAAAGAAATTGCTATTTCCTTTACCATTGATCAACTTTATTTTTTGATTTAAAACGATTTCTTCATTTTCGTCAACCAATTTCAAATAGGCAATTTTACTAACATCGCTCAGAAGTCCCGTATTATTTTTTAAGCAATAAATGGAATAGTAAATATACTCCCCAACAAAAGCCAAATTAGAATTGGAATGTACAAATACCTGTTCTTGATGAGGCACTAGTTTATCATCATTCAAAAAATTTACAGCATTACCTTGCGCATAAATTTGCAAATAAGCAAAATGCACAACGATTAATAAAACCAAATTAATTTTCAACTTCATATCTATTTTCTTTATTCTACCCAAAATTCCGGCACTACATTTGAACCATAAAATGTACTATTACCACATGGTGTGGCAACCATTAAAAAAGGACCGTATTCACTTAAATTTAATGGATTACTTTCTTGATTATATTCTTCCACATATTTTAACGTTTCCAATTCTATTGCTATAAGTAATGGTGAAGCACCAGCTTCATTTATAATAGGTGGAGAAACCAAAGTACAATCAACGGGATATTTAGGTAAACTTTCTCCTGGAAAAAAATCGGTATAATTAAAAAATATTCTTTTTTCCGTAACCGTACTTACTTGAAAAAAACCAACGACATCCTCCTCTACATTAGTGTCAGATTTTATGTTACCTTCTAAAAAACCTGATTGTCTTTGCGAAAACAAACTTTCTGTACCTGAGAGTAATTGTAGCGTTTCATAATACGCATAAGCTGCCCTATTCTGAACAAATTGTTTTACCAGAATACTATAGCGATGCGATAGTATAAAATTCTCACGATTAATAAAGCGAACAGGAAATTTATTAATACGATCTTCTCCTAAGTCAGTAGTATTTTCTTGAATGATTGTATTTGAAGCAATTGTATTATAAGCCACTTGCTCCTCTCTTGTTTTAGTTCTTATTGCCACTTCCGGGTTTGGTAAAGGTGAAACAATATAAGCGTCTGATGCACTCCAAAACGGGGCTATTATCTTATAAGTTTCTTCATATTCATATCTGTAATATTTAGATTGGCCAGTAGGATCGTAACTATCTACATAGATGAACATACCTTCTTCTGCTCCACCATCTTTAAAATCTCTAACGGCATACAAATTATCAATAGTGGTTTTTGCTGGCACTTCTACTTCTTCTGAGGAATAGCTTTTACCATCTGCGGTTTCAACTTTCAATGTATAAGTAGTTCCCGGTATGGCAGCGAAAGGACTTGTTGACTCATACTCGCCAGGTGACGCCTCGTTAAAGCTAAAAACGCCTCCATTACTATCTACAACATTTACTTTTGCCGAACTTAAGCCTGTCATTAAAACGGTATCTAGCGGAAATGTTCTTGATACCAAAATACGCTGTGTTTCCACCTGATCGGTAATTGTGCCTTCTATAACCATAGCACTTTTAAATTCGGTAGCTTCCACTTCAAAGGGGTCAATGCAGTTTTGCATAACAAGCCCAATGACTAATGCCAATACAAGCTTCTTTATAATCGTCAATTTACTGGTTATCAGCATTTTTTAATTTTATTATTTGTAAAATCTATTTCTTAATCTTCTACCCAAAAATCCGGAACTACATTACTACCCAATACTGTACAATCGCCACAAGAATTTGGATAAGCCATTACGAATGGAGTATCAACATTTGGAGGTTCAGTTTCATTATAAAAAGTAAATAAATCCTTATCAATTCCATATATCAAATATCCCTCACTACCACCTATATTCTTTAATTGAGGAGTTAACAGTTCGCAATCGTAACTTGGAGGGTCTTCACCTGGAAAATAATCTTCGAATTCAAAAAAGATTCTTTTTTCAGCAGATGAACTCACCTGAAAGAACCCGATTACATTTTCGTTTTTGTTAGTAACCGAATGTAAATTCCCCTCGATAAAACCTGTTTGCACTTGATACAATGAACTTTCTGAATCTGATAAAGATTGTAAGGTCTCGTAATAATTGAAAGCAGCTCTAGATTCCACAAATTGTTTAACCAAAATGCTATAGCGACTGGCAAGAATAGTATTGTCTCTGTCGATAAAACGGATTGAAAATTTATTGATTCTATTATTATTGTAATTAGAGGCTTCAATCTGTATTACATTTTTAGAGGTTACGGTATTATAACATATACGTTCATCTTCTTCCCTATCAAATGTACCAACTCTAATATCAGGAACAACCCTTGATATTACATATGCATCTAAAGGGCTCCAATAAGGAGCAATAATTTTATAGGTCTCTTCATATACATAACGATAATATTCATTACTATTGGTTAAGTCTTCGCTATCCACATAAATAAAGATACCCTCATTGACCTCACCATCCTTAAAGTCTCGTTCGGCATAAAGATTGTCTATTTGTGTTGGCTGTGGAGTTACAACTTCATCTGAAGAATAAACACTTCCATCAACAGTAGTTACAGATAAGCTATAGCCTAAACCCGCTTGCGCAGCAAATGAAACGTTAGAAATATATTTACCCTCTTCACTTTCTTCAAAATCATAAACAGCGCCATTAGTATCAGTAACCGATACATGCGCACCACGTTCCCCATAAATACCTGTAGTATCCAACGCAAAGGTTCTAGAAACCAATATTTCTTGGTTTTTATTCTCGTCGGTAATAGTGGCTTCAATTACTAGTGCACTATTAAAATCTACAGTTTCCACCACAAAAGGTTCTATACAACTGCTCATAGAAAGCCCAATGGTCATTACCATTAGAACTATATTCGCTTTTGTTGTATAAATTTTCATTATTATCTTATAATTAATCTATCCAAAAATCTGGTTTTATATTACTACCCAATACATTACAGTCTCCACATATTGTAGGTACCATAACATATGGATATTGTGGCACTCCTCCATTATCTGGTCTTTCATCATCATCACCATCAGCAAATTGAAAAAATTCAAGAATTTCATTCTCAACCAAAAATATCAACGAAATTTCCTGATTTGGAATTTGAAACGTACAATCGGCAATAAAGGGTGGAAGTTTTTCTTCAGGAAAATAATCTGAATAATTAAAAAATACTCTTTTTTCAGAAACTGAACTCACTTCAAAAAAACCAACAACTTCTTCATCCAAATTTTGCTCAGATTTAATATTACCTTCCAAAAACCCGGTTTGAATCTGTGAAAAAATACTACCCGATTTTGAAAGGTCATTTAAACCACGGAAGTAAGCATATGCTTCTGGTGATTGCACATACTGCTTAACCAAAATACTGTATCTATGTGATAGTATATAATTCTCCCTACTTATAAATCGTACGGGAAACCGAGAAATTCGATTTTGATTAAAATTGGTTGTACTTTCTTGGATTATAGAATTAGAGACTGCAGTAGTAAAACATACCCTTTCTTCTCTTTGCCTAGGTCTTAAATCTACCAAAAGGGAAAGAGGGTCCGAAGTTGTAATAAAAGTTTCATAAGCACTCCAAAACGGTGGGATAATTTTATAGGTCTCCTCATAAGTATATCTATAATATTTGTTTGCACCTGTTGGGTCATAAGAGTCAATGTAAATAAACATTCCATCTTTCAAAGAAATATTATTAAAACCCCGAACACTATAAACACTATCTATTTGTGTTGGCTGTGGAGTTACAACTTCATCTGAAGAATAAACACTTCCATCAACAGTAGTTACAGATAAGCTATAGCCTAAACCCGCTTGCGCAGCAAATGAAACGTTAGAAATATATTTACCCTCTTCACTTTCTTCAAAATCATAAACAGCGCCATTAGTATCAGTAACCGATACATGCGCACCACGTTCCCCATAAATACCTGTAGTATCTAAAGCAAAGGTTCTAGAAACCAATATCTCCTGGTTTTTATTCTCGTCGGTTATAGTAGCCTCTATCACTATGGCACTATTAAAATCTACAGCTTCAGCCACAAAAGGTTCTATACAACTGCTCATAGAAAGTCCAATGGTCATTGCCATTAGTGTTATTTCCATGTTTGTCGTATACACTTTCATTTTAAAACTTAAAATTATACGTAATTGTAGGTACAGGAATTGAAAATATAGAGCTTTGGTATGCGTTTAATTCCCCATTCTCCGTTACAAAAAATACAGAATACGGGTTATTTCTACCCAGCACATTATATACCGAAATATTCCAAAAGCTATGTGCTAATTTATTTTTCTTGTGGTTCCCTTCAATATTCACCCCTAGATCTAATCGATAATAATCTGGTATTCTAAACTCATTACGGTTACTATACACAACATACTCCGAATTATTAAAATTATAGCGTGCTACTGGGTAGGTTAAAGGTCTACCGGTTTGATAAGAAAGGTTCGCAGAAAAACTATACCTTTTTGTGAGTTTATAATTCAATACCGCACTAAAGTCGTGAGGCTTATCATAGTTTGTTGGGAAGTACTCGCCATTATTTACGCGCTCTTCGGCAAACTCACTATCCAACTTTAAAAAAGAACGTGAGTAGGTGTACCCCAACCATCCATTAAGTTTACCAGAATTTTTACGAATTAGAAATTCTACCCCATATGCCTGTCCATCCCCTTGTAGAGTTTCTGTTTCTATAGTTTCATTTAGTAAAAGCTCAGAACCTACTTTAAAATCTAACAAGTTATCAGCTTCCTTATAATAGCCTTCTAAACTTATTTCGTACAGATTACCTTCCAAATTTTTATACAAACCAAGGCCCACTTGTCTTCCTTTTTGTGGTTTTATATTATTGTCCGATAATTTCCAGGTATCTATTGGGCTAATTGTAGTCGTATTCGATAGTCTGTGTATATATTGATAAGTACTGTTATAACTAGCTTTTACAGATAGGTCTTGACCTAAAAAATAACGTGCTGAAATTCTAACTTCCGGCCCGCCATACGTTTCTACTACTTCGTTGTTATCATAAGAAACGGTTTCTACCAATGTTTCTTCGTTCTTAGGCATATTTTCTTCATAAACACGCGCATTTGCAGCTCCCAATGTCGCAAACATGGAGTACCGAAGCCCTACATCTATTAGTAGTTTATCGTTAATTTCCCAATTATCGGATACATATAGTGCAGCTTCTACAGCCTTTTCAGTAGGTATTATTTTAGAATCTACAATGGAATTACTACCGTTAGGCTCCAAATTTCCAGGTTGTACATTATACAATTTTGCAGAAAGCCCATAATCAAATTTGTGTTCTTTACTATGTAAATAGGTGAATTTAAATTTTGCTTCGGTTTCATCTACTACAAAGCCCAAATCAAAATTACTGTCAGAATTACCTTCATAACCAATATTGAATTCATAATTACTATTCGCTACAATAAAACTCGCCGTGTTTTTTTCATTAAACTGATGGTCCCATTGAAAAGAGAGTAATCTATTATTATACCCATAAACAGAATCTGAGGTAATACTAAAAGCATCACCGCTATAGTACCCCATAGCTTTTACAGTATTCTTATCATTAATCGTATGCGTATACTTTACAATACCATCATAAAATGACGCTTTACTATTATTTAATGATTCATCTTTTAGAGATCTTAAAATCCAACCAGAATACGTTCCTCTACCACCGACCAGCAAACCAGATTTTCCTTTTACCACAGGTATTTCTAAAGCCACGTTAGACGTTACGGGTCCTATAGCAGCTTCACCAGAAAATTTTTCGTTATTTGCGTCTTTAGAGGTGATATCAAAAACAGAAGATAAACGGCCACCATATTCAGCAGGTATTCCCCCTTTAAGTATTTTAAGGTCTTTGGTCGTAAATGGGTTTAAGGCTTGAAAAATTCCAAAAAAGTGAGAAGGATTATAAATTACGGCATTATCCAATAACATAAGGTTTTGGTCCGTACTTCCCCCACGCACATTAAAACCTGCTGCACCTTCACCAGCTGTAGATATTCCCGGTAAGGTTGTTGCTACTTTTAAAACATCGCGTTCACCTAATACTAGCGGAATATTTTTAGTTTCTTCAACAACTAATTCTGTACTACCTGATAAAGCTTCTTCCACATTTTTAGCGGCATTTGCCTCAACCGTTACCTCATCTAAAAATTCAACACTTTCGTTTAAACTAAAATTTAATTCTCCGTCATTAAAAACAATAATTCTTGTTGTGCTAGTTTCTATACCTAAAGAGGATGTTTTAACAATATTGGTACCCATTGGTACTTCTAATTCAAAATATCCATTATCATCTGTTACTACACCAGAATTTTTACCATTTAATATAATTGATAAATTAGAAATGGGTTGACCTTGCTCGGCTGTTCTTGCATAACCGCTTACATTATAAGCACTTTTTGCATTTCCCAAATTTTCTTTACCAATACGTACAGTTCTAGAAATGGAATTATTGTTCGAAGCTTCAATATTTGAAAATACGGGATTACTTGTTACTCTAATATTATTCGCATTTTCAATAACCGAGTCCACAACTTCTTTCCCAAAAAAACCTTCGGGCAAGTCTTTATAGATAATATTATTTTGAGTAAGGATAATTTTAGAATCGCTTAGTTTAAAGAAATTTAAATTGGTTTCTTTAAATAAGGTGTTTAAAATATCATCTAGGGTTTCATTGGTGAAATTCCCAGAATATGTTTTATCTGTAACCCAACTTTCATCCAAGTAAAAGGTAAAACCAGCCTCGCGTTCTACTTCTTTAAGAACATCTAAAATATTTTTATTTTGAAACTGAAAATTATACCTGCTTTCTTTTTCTTGTGCAAAAATGCCGACACTCAAAAATAATATGAGTATTAATACCTGTTTTCTCATAGCTTATTTCCTTGTTTTTCGGTAATAAATGTATCTGCCAACTTTTCAAAGAAATCCGTCCAAAAATAATCTTCGTTAGTTTTTCGTAATGCCGGGTTATAATATTCGTTGATATACTGCTTTTTGTCCGGCCATATTCTAATAACATCGCTTTTAGACTTTACTTCATAATAATCGTCTTGATACGCTATAAAATAACTATTATCGTTGTCAAACTCATAATAAACGGTATTACCTTTAATCCGTTTAAAACGTTTCTTTTTATTCTTCTTAAGCAGAGTTATGGGTTGCTTTACAACTAACAATTCGTAAAAACCATTCATTTCTATAGTTGATTCCGAATTGTTTATCTGAACAAAATTGCTTTTGCCAAGTTGAAAACTTTCAATTTTAGACTTAAAAAGAATTAATGTAGGGTACTCGTAATTATACCCTACGTTAAAGAGTAGTTCATCTACATTTAGATCATACTTTAACGGTACCTCATCATAAAATTGACCGTCATATACGATTGACCCGGTTAGGAAATCGCTGCTTTCAAAAAACTTGTGTCGTTCATTTATGGTCCTGTAGAGTTCTACATATTCAATACCATTAAATAGCGAAGTATTATATCTATTTATTTGATTGTCGAACCAATTATAAAATTTTGGTTCTTTTTGCACATTCTGACTTGTTACAAAATTAAATACTGTAACAAATATAACTAGCGCAACTACTAGTTGTTTGGTTTTCATAGGGTTGGTTCTTGTTTTAAAAATAACAATAATTTATAATATTAATTCTCCCATAACGCTTTATAAATTATAATTTAAAAAAAACACCTATATCCCTATTTAAACATGAATAATATTCAAAATTTTAACAAAAACACTCAGAAATCACTTATTGATTAGGGCTAAAAATAAGTATTGAATTTGATGTATTTTTAATTTCGGTTTCATTCATCATCATTTTTCGAAATTCTCCATTAACGTACATTTCCGCTTGGTCTTTATAATGCGAACTAAATGGATTACCTGATTGGCCGGTAGGCAAAATACTTATACTATTTTCAACATCGGAAAAATCAATTACTCTTCTAGTAGAGGGTCCTGAACTTGTTTTGTAGTAGCCTGTATCATCATACGAAAACGCCAAGTTGTTAATTACCTCTCTTCCGCCTTCAATTGGATAGGGGCCGACATTAAAAAATGAACGTAATGTTTCAATTTGCCCAATTGGGTGTTCATGTTCTATGGTGTGTACTTTTTCCCATTGCCAATTCTCACCATTTGCACCAAAGTCTTTTTCTAACGAGGCTATTGCATCTGTGAAAGACTTATTTACAATAGCTGCCATACGTTCTGTTTCCTCATTAGTATTTACGTTGTCCCACCAAACTGAGTTTTCATTTTTAGATAATGGAGCAATTAGTCTTTTTACAAAATGTGTAGTTAAAAGTTGATTAAATAAATCTTCGCCTAATTCATCTTTAAATGTATTCTTTAGCAAATGATAGATCCATCTATTAAAAACGGTAGCTTCCGAGGATACTAACTTATAGTCACCGTTCCACATTTTTAAACTGTCAATAACCCTCAACCCATTTTCACTCAATAAATTAATATCTATATATTTAGATAAATTAGATACGATTACAGGGTCTATAGCAGAGGTAACATCGGTAATCATATCGCTTACAGATTCTTTATCCCAATCGTTTTTTGGCTCCAATAATTCCACAATCCTCTTAGCTCTATTTTCTGGCAAATAATAGCCTGGATACAACATACCCGCAATAGAATCTGGTTGGTTATTAGCAGAATATACATAATTGCTAGGTGGATTAATTGCCTGTGGATTTTGATTAAAAGCAAGCAACTCTTTTTCAATTGGCAAACCTTTACCCACTTCATAGATCATTTTTGTATTAATAGAATCTGGTATCGAATACAATTGTGCCGATGCAAACCAACCCACATTACCTTCCGCATCCCCATACATTATATTTAAACCTGGGGCATGTATATTGGGTAATGCAGCCCTAAATTCAGAAAGCGTATTTGAGTGACTTAATCCAAATAATGCATCAATAACCTTATTGTCCATTTGTGTGTATATCCAAGACATGGCAATAGGGCGTTCATCTTGTATTTGGTCTGCAATGCCATTTAATATTGGTCCATGTACCGACTTTTTATACGTAAACTCAACAGAAGAAGTGTCCTTGACCTTAATCGTTTTTTCTACTATTTCATAATCAACATATCCATTCGAAGTAAGGTATTGACCGTCATTTTCCGGATTGTTTTGTTCATAATAAAAATCTACATCGTCATTTTCGAACATAGTAATACCGTAGGCAGATGCTCTATTATGCCCTAATAACGGAAAAGGTATACCTGCAATATGGTAACCATACTTTGAATATGTAGGTGTTTCTATATGAGCTTCGTACCAAACAGAAGGCTGAGCAAAACCAATATGTGGATCATTTGCTAAAATAACTTTACCGTTTTTTGTTTTCTCTGGAGCAATTACCCAACTGTTACTGCCCTCGAACAAAGGAACGTTCAATACCCCCAATGCTTTGTTTACGACCGCGGTTAGATTATTTTGCAGGGAATCTTTTTGAGACGGATTGTAATTTTCTATCCATACCGTAGTAGTATCAGAACTAATGCTTAAATCCTTTAAATATTCTGGGCCTAATTTTGCATTTATGGTAGTTAACAAAGGATCTGTCTTATGTGCCATGGCAAAACTAAAAGCCATATAACCAATGGTATTATACACATCTTCTAAAACAAATTCTTTTTTATCAATTCCGGTAAGATAAAACTCTACGGGTGTTGGCCCTTCTTTTATAAATTGATTGATACCGTCCAAATAAGCCTCAGCTAATACAACACCTTCATCGTTTCTATTACTGTTGGCAACCGTTTTTTTTGAAGCATCTGCAATACCTAGAGAAAGGAAAAATTTATCTGTCCCTACTAAATCTTTACCAAAAACTTCTGACAGACCACCACTTGCAATTCGCCTTAAAAGCTCCATTTGCCATAAACGATCTTGTGCATGAACATAACCTAATGTTCTAAACGCATCTTGTTCATTTTCTCCATAAATGTGTGGTATGCCGTAAGTGTCATAATAGACTTTAACCTCTTTTTGTAGATGAACAAGTTCTTGTTCACCGGAATAATCCGGTTTTAATGTATAAACGATAACTCCGGTCGCTATGACCAGAATCGTAATTAGTAACAGCAGAATAAATCCTAATTTCTTAAGTGTTCTCATATTTTTATAGGGGGAATAAGTTTCTAAGTTAAAACTATTTCCACAAAAAACACCTCGGAGCTCTGCTTTTTATTGACAAGTAGTCAACATCCTACATTAATAGAAACTTATTTATTGTTTCGAAGTCCTTCTAATAGCCAGTTTTTATAAGTAGTTACATCTGCATTTTGGATCGATGTATTCAAAACTTCTAAATCTGAAGAAAGCAATACGTAAAATGGCTGAGAAATAGAACCAAAGTTCACATCTTGAAAAGTTCCCCATTTTTGGGCTATGTTATTTATCTCTTTTACGCGGCCACTATCAAATTGAAAATTGAATTTCTCGGCCTCAGGAAGTTCTTCCCTATCATCAGTATACAAAGAAATAAGAACGTAATTATCTTTTATGATAGGAAACACTTCAGCATCGCTCCAGACATTCTCTTCCATTTTTCTACAGTTAACACAAGCCCAACCTGTAAAATCTAGTAGAATTGGCTTGTTAACCTCTTGTGCATAGGCTAAACCTTCATTAAAATCTTTAAAACAGTCTATCCCCAAAGGACAATCGCTTTCTTGTTCAAAAATGCTATAAAATTCTGGTGGCGGAAATCCACTTAACAATTTAAGGTTTGTAATTTTTGTTACTCCCAAAATCAAATAAATAGTAAAAGCCAAACTTACGAATGCAGTCAATTTTCTACCAACCGATAATTTTTTAACAGGACCATCATGTGGGAACTTATATAGACCAAAAAGGTAAAGCGTCATTGCTATTCCTAAAACAATCCAAATACCTAAAAATACTTCTCTTTTCAATATTCCCCAATGTCCGACTAAATCTGCATTAGATAAGAATTTTAGGGCTAAACCAATTTCCAAGAACCCTAAAACCACTTTAACGGTAGTCATCCATCCGCCGGATTTTGGCAAAGAATTTAACCATGCGGGAAACAAAGCAAATAAAGCAAAGGGCAATGCCAAGGCTACACCAAACCCGGTCATACCTGCGGTAAGGTTCATTGCAACTTCACCTTCCGCTAATGTAGTACCACCTAACAAGCCACCTAAAATGGGTCCTGTACAGGAGAATGAAACAATAGCCAAGGTAACCGCCATAAAAAAGATACCGATAACTCCGCCTATTTTAGATGAAGCGTCATCCATTTTATTTGCCCAAGAGCTTGGTAATGTTAGCTCATAATATCCAAAAAAGGAGAATGCAAAAAATACAAATATGACAAAAAACAAAAGATTGAGCCAAACATTGGTCGCAATTGAATTGAGTATTTGAGAATCCACCGAATCGAACAAATGAAATGGTAAGCTTAATAAAAAGTAAATTAGAATAATAAAGAAACCATAAAGCAATGCGTTTATAATTCCTTTAGATTTTTTCTGGGAATGCTTTGTAAAAAAAGACACCGTCAGTGGTATCATAGGAAATACACAAGGAGTCAGTAAAGCTATTAACCCACCTAGAAACCCTAAACCGAATATGACCCAAATATTGGTGCTCTTGGCAATAGTATCTTTACCTTGAGTTAGGAGTTCTTTATTTTTTAAGTCTAATCGTAATTCTTGACCTAAAGCTAGACTTCTTTCATCAACTTTAATAATTTTTTCTTTTGCCTCAGAGCCATCTAACGTAAAAAGAAGTGTATAATCCATAGGTATACAAACATCTTTACAGACCTGATACTCTACATAAACCTCAATTTGATTTATAGTAGAATCTGTAACTTTTATACGCTGTGTAAATCTAGCATTGTCTTTAAAAAAAGTCTCATCTACTTCAAAAATATCACTATACTCCGTAAATGTTTCGCTTTCGGTTGTACCATCGACCAAATCATATTTTTCAGATGCTTCTTTATATTTAAATACTATTGGCAGACCACCAAACTCAGAAGTAAATTGAGAATACAGATGCCATCCTTCAAAAATTTTGGCTTGCATAACAAGTTCATATTCGGTTTCAGCTATTTTATTCACTTTCTGTTCCCAAACTACAGGATTGTCATCTGTTTGAGCATATAGCCCTAAGGGTAAAAAAACTGCAAAAAGTATAACGGTAAAAAATCTTATCATTTAAATTCTATTTTTAATATCTCATGCTCAGTATCAACAACCCTAAATCTATGATCCGCGCGCATGCCTACCACCCAGACTATTTGTTCATTAGAACATAACAACCATTTTTCTTCTTTGGCTAAAACATCGACCTTCTCATCTTTAAAGAATTTT
The DNA here is from genome assembly GCF_001913155.1 of Maribacter hydrothermalis. GTDB lineage: Bacteria > Bacteroidota > Bacteroidia > Flavobacteriales > Flavobacteriaceae > Maribacter > Maribacter hydrothermalis. Next base: position 3,636,471 of record NZ_CP018760.1, on the reverse strand, counting down.
GATAGTTTCTTTTTACGATTTAGTCCTATTGGGTAAAAATAGTCGCCATTTTTCCATTTCCTTATCTCTAATGGATACTTTAACGTATTTTTTTGAACGAAAATTACTTTTTCCGTATTATCTGAACGTTCCGTTACTGTTGAAAATTTTAAAGGCAAAGGAAATTCTATTGTTACCATTTCTTCCGTAATTAAAAACGATGAATCATTTTCGTCATTTTTAATTAGTTCAGACAAGACTAATGAATCTCTATTTTTAACTAGAATATGTGTGGCAGATAATAATTGCTTACCGCTCATTCCCGTTAATAATGCTTCAAGATTATCTAATTCCTTAAATCCGTATGCACCAAACAATCCGTGTAAATATGTGTTTAATGGTTTAAGTTCTTTTAGATTTTGTATGGAAATTGTAATTCTCCCCTCTTTTTCAATAAAAATATCTTTCTTTAATTTCTGAAGATATGCCGATGCAATTTGCTCAGTCTGGCTTAAATAAGCTATAGTGTTTTTAAAATTATCAAAAAAAGTAGAATGCAACTCGTTAAGGTTCGGAACAATTTCTAACCGAATTTTATTTCGTAAATATTTAGTATCAGCGTTACTAGCGTCTTCACGCCAATTTAAATCTAAAGACTGTGCAAAATCTTCTAATTCCTGTCTGGTAAAAGGTAAAAGTGGTCTTCTTAGGTAATTTATTTTCGAGGGAATTCCTGTAAGTCCTTCAATACCGGTACCTCTAGAAAGGTTAATTATAAAAGTCTCTAAATTATCATTAGCATGGTGTGCCGTTAGTAAATAAGCAATACTATTTTCTTTCAACAATTGTTCAAACCAGGTATAGCGCAATTCACGAGCACCCATTTGCACAGAAACTTTATGTTGATTAACATAACCCAAGGTATCAAAATGGGTCAGGTAAATAGTTTTATTTAAGTTTTTAGCAAATTCTTGAACAAAGAGTTCATCACCATCACTTTCCACACCTCTTAATCTAAAATTACAATGGGCTATAGAGAATTGAAGTCCCGCTTGCTGGCAAAGTGTAGAAAGAACCACACTATCTAAACCACCACTACATGCAATTATGAAATGATTATTTAAAAGCTCGGGAAAAGATTTTTCAATATGTTGTTTAAATGCTTTTAACACAGCATAAAGGTAAATAAGTAGTACTACTTATATAAGTTAAGCGGTCATTTTTTTCGAGTAAACTAGTTATAAGCAATTATGAAATTGCCTTTAAAAAAGCACTAACTTTTTCTGAGTGAATTTTTGCTAATTCAGTATTTATTATTCCTTTTTGCTCATCGAAATTTTCACTGTACTTAGGTAAGGAAAAGGTCTCTACCACTTCACCTTTGAATCTTGTTAGCATATTCTCTGCGGCTTCTAAAGCACCAGCACCACCACGTCCACCATTTGAAGTTGCCATTAATAGAATTTTCTTGTCAATCAGAAACTGCTTATCAAGTCTTGAAAGCCAATCAATAACATTTTTAAAATAGGCCGATGGGTAACTGTTGTGCTCATTTACAGAAATAATTAAGCCCGTTGCGTTACTAATTTCATTCTTAAACTCTATAAGTGAATTTGAGAAACCGTTTTCCTTTTCTGCATCTTCACTGTACATAGGAAAAGGATACCTTGCCATATCACGTACATGAACCTCAGTGTTATTTAACAACGTAGTTGTATACTTCGTTAATTTATAATTGATAGAAACCGAAGAATTACTACCGGCAAATGCTAAAACATAACTCATGCTACTATTTTAATGTATATCGGCGAATTTAATTCAATTAAAACAAACGTTAACTTATTTTATCTAATTTTGCCGCGTGAAACATCCAAACATACTGTTTTATAAGTATATAGGATATAAATGTTACAATGAGCAACGCTAAGTCAAGATTGTTTTTTTTAGATGCCATAAGAGCATGGGCTATCTTAATGATGTTACAAGGTCATTTCATTGACGGCTTGTTAGACAATGTCTTTCGTAACGACGCTAACATACTATTTAGTACATGGAAATATTTTAGGGGAATTACAGCGCCGGTATTTTTTACCGTATCGGGTTTTATTTTTACATTTTTACTAATAAGGTCTCCACAAACTGGCTGGGCCAACCCGCGCGTAAAAAAGGGAATTAAGCGTGGGATTGAACTTTTGGTAATTGCATACCTCTTAAGGATGAACCTATTTGGTTTGCTTAAAGGTGAAATCTACGATTCATTTTATTTGGTAGATGTGCTGCATTGCATTGGTCTTTCTTTATTGTTTATTATTGGTTTTTACTTATTAACCTTTGCTAAACAAAAATGGATTTTTCCAACCATACTGGCATCTACAACAGTGCTATTGTTTTTATTAGAACCACTATACAAAGCATCTAGTTTTGAATTTCTTCCTCAGCTTATTGCAAATTACCTAACTAAAGCAAATGGTTCTGTATTTACAATTATACCGTGGTTAGGATATGCAACTATAGGAAGTTTTATGTCTGTTATGTTTTCTAAATACCAGAACAGTAAAAATCTGTATTCTTATATCGTTCCTATATATGTATCTATTGGCTTGGTTTTAATATTTGCATCCTCAGATTTTTTCTATGCTATCTATGAAATTACTGGTATTGAATTATTTCAACAAATATTCAATAACAACTATTTATTCATTCGTTTAGGAGATGTACTTATTGTTTTCTCCATATTCATACTACTGAGAAAAGCACTTATGAATGCAACTTGGTTAAGAATAGGACAAAGTACTTTGTCAATTTATATTATTCATTTTATTATTCTTTATGGCAGTTTCACTGGCGTAGGTTTATATCGTTTTTTTCACCACTCCTTAAATCCTTGGATAGCCATACCTGGAGCAATTTTATTTATGATTGTTAGTACTTTTTTGGCGTTGAGATATGAAAATCATAAAGTAGAAATTAAATCAAACATTTCTAGCTTTTTATCTACTACAAGAATTTACTTGGAACAAATAGCGATTATTGTTTTTGAACTGTTAAGAACGGTAACAGAAAAAATATTACGGGTTTTAGGATTAATTAAAAATTAAATTCTTAATCAATTTAAAGTAAAAAGCAGCCAATAGGCTGCTTTTTTTATATAGTGTACTCTATTTTTTAAACATGTAAAGCACGATCATCTGTAGCCGCTAATGCTGCTTCTTTTACCGCTTCTGCATAGGTAGGGTGAGCATGACTCATTCTAGAGATATCTTCAGCAGACGCTCTAAATTCCATGGCAGTTACCGCTTCTGCAATTAAATCCGCACAACGGGCGCCAATCATATGTACTCCTAAAACTTCATCGGTTTTTTTATCTGCAAGAATTTTTACGAATCCATCTGTATCTCCACTTGCTCTTGAACGCCCTAAAGCACGCATTGGAAATTGACCTACTTTGTACTCTACTCCTGCTTCCTGTAGTTCTTCTTCTGTTTTACCAACAGCAGCAACTTCTGGCCATGTATAAACTACACCAGGAATTAAGTTATAATCTATATGTGGTTTTTGACCTGCCAATATCTCAGCAACCAAAGTACCTTCTTCTTCCGCCTTATGCGCCAACATAGCACCTTTAATTACATCGCCAATTGCATAAATATTATCAACGTTAGTTTTTAAATGAGCGTCAACAATTACTTTTCCTCTTTCATCTAACTTTACTCCGGCAGCATCTGCATTCAATCCGTCTGTATATGCTTTTCTGCCAACAGCAACTAAACAATAATCACCTTCAAAAACAATTTCTTGCCCTTTTTTGTCATCAGCCTTAACGATAACCTTATCGCCTTTTCTTTCTACAGATTTAACCTTGTGCGATAATGCAAATTTTACTTTTTGCTTTTTCAATACTTTGGTCAGTTCTTTGGAAAGAGCACCATCCATACCTGGAATAATACGATCCATAAACTCGACTACAGTAACTTCTGCACCTAGTCTTTTGTACACTTGCCCTAATTCTAAACCAATAACACCACCACCTATAACAATCATATGTTTAGGCACTTCTTTTAACTCTAGCGCCTCCGTAGAAGTAATAATGCGTTCTTTATCTAATTTTATAAACGGTAAGGTAGATGGCTTAGAGCCCGTAGCAATAATGATATTTTTTGCTTTTATTTCTTCCGCTTTACCATCGTTCTTTTTAATGTTTACATGAGTTGCGTCTTTAAAGCTACCAACACCTTCGTAAACGGTAATTTTATTCTTATCCATTAAAAATTCAATTCCCTTAGTAGTTTGGTCAACAACACCTTGCTTACGGGCAATCATTTTTTCCAAGTTTACTTTTATCTCTCCTGGAATTTCAATACCATGCTCTTCAAAATGCTTAGTTGCATCTTCATAATGATGCGAAGAATCTAACATGGCCTTAGAAGGAATGCACCCTACATTTAAACATGTTCCCCCTAGGGTGGAATATTTTTCAATTATTGCAGTTTTCATTCCTAGTTGTGCACAACGTATGGCTGCTACGTATCCTCCAGGTCCTGAGCCTATAATGGCTACATCATATTGATCCATAAAATATTTGTTTTCTAATGTCTTACAAAATTACTACTATTTTTAGTTTTAGAACTCATTTAAACTTATTGTTTAGTACCGAAAACATTACCTTTTGTACTGTTCTGTGATGTTTTTCATTGGCATTATATAACTTAGCTTATTTAAAATGAAGTAATAGCAGTATTATGCAAAATAATATAGGTTAAAAAAATAGTAGTTGCTAAAGAGGAATCGCTGTAGATTGTTTCACCTCTTTTATCGTAAAAGAACTTTGTGTACTACCAATATGATTCATAGCCGTTAACTTGTTGACCATAAAATTACGGTAAGCCTCCATATCTTTTACGTGGATTTTTAACAGGTAATCGTAATCACCACTTAAATGATGACATTCCACAACTTCATGCAAACGTAAAACTTGGGCTTCAAATTGCGCAATATTATCTTTTACATGCTGCACTAACTTTACATGGCAAAATACCGTAAAATTTCTATTGACAATGGCCTTATCTACCAGAGCAACATAATTTCTTATTGCCCCTGTTCTTTCTAATCTTTTTATACGCTCATAAATGGCAGTTGTTGATAAGCCTAATTTTAAGGCGTATTCCTTGGTAGTTTTTTTGCTATCCGCCTGCAAAAGCGCTAATAACTTACCATCTGTTTCGTCTAATTTCATAGTGATTAATTTTCTACAAAGAACATCAAAATTAATTAAAATTAGATTTAAATTCTAATTTTATAATTATTTTAGATTTAAATTCTAAAATTTTACATTCACATTGACAATAACACTAGCATAGGTTAAATTTACTTAAAAATATAACCCATGAGTCAAAAGACGAGCAACGATTTACAAGATTTACAATATTTCGGAGAATATGGAGGCGTAAACCCCTCAATATCAGATTCTTCTACGTATACATTTATATCGGCAAAAACAATGTTCGATACTTTTGAGGGGAATACTGAAGGCTGTTATTTATACAGTAGACACTCGTCGCCGTCAAACTTATATTTAGGTGAAGCTCTTGCCGCTCTGGAGGGCACAGAAAGTGCAAACGTTACTGCTAGCGGCATGGGTGCAATTACTGCCGTAATATTACAATTATGTAATGCAGGTGACCACATTATAAGTAGTAGAACAATTTATGGCGGCACATACGCTTTCATGAAGAATTTTTTAATAAAATTTGGAATAAAAACCACCTTTTTAGATATCACTGATTTAGATGCGGTAGCAAAAGCTATTACACCAAAAACAAAAATGATTTACTGTGAAAGTGTTAGTAACCCTTTACTAGAAGTAGCGGATATTTCTGCGCTCTCACGAATTTCCAAAAAAAATGAATTGCCCTTGGTAGTAGATAATACATTTTCTCCACTAACGGTAACCCCTGCAAAATTAGGAGCAGATATTATTATTCATAGTCTTACCAAGTTTATAAACGGAACAAGTGATTGTGTTGCAGGTGTAGTATGCGGTACAACCGAGTTTTGTCTAAGTCTTAAAGATGTAAATAATGGCGCAGGTATGCTCCTTGGAAGCACACTGGATAGTTTACGTGCGGCATCTATTTTAAAAAACATGAGAACGTTACATATTCGAATGAAAAAACATAGTGAGAATGCCATGTTTTTAGCTCAGAACTTTGAAAAAGATGGACTTCGAGTGGTTTATCCAGGGTTACCATCTCATCCAGGACACTTAATAATGGAAGACCAAATGAATCCCGAGTATGGTTATGGTGGTTTAGTAACAATGGACGTTGGCACCCTAGAAAATGCCAATGCTTTGATGGAATTAATGCAAGAAAGAAAATTAGGGTATTTAGCTGTTAGTCTTGGGTTTTACAAAACTCTTTTTAGTGCGCCTGGCACTTCAACATCTTCAGAAATTCCGTTAGATGAACAAGAAGAAATGGGACTTGGAAACGGGCTAATTCGTTTTTCAATAGGATTAGACGATGATATTCAAAGAACCTATTCCTTAATGAAAAAGTGTTTATTAGACCTTAAAATACTAGATATTACAAGTATAAAAGCCTAATTATTTAAAAAATAAATTGGTTTGCACAACAGTAGCATAAATCGTAATATTACGTAATAACCAAACGTCCTTTAAATGTCAGACCAAAACACCAATGAGCATAGAGAAAACGAGCATATTGTAAGAAATAAAGAGTTAAGCCTTTTTGAAGCTTTAATTCCGGTGGTGCTTTTAATGGCAATGCTGGCTTACAATATATTCTTTGCAGATGGCGAATGGTTTGGTGAATATTCAAATCAGATTATATTACTTATCGGAGGGTTCTTTGCAGCAATAGTTGGTTTTTTTAACAAAACGACGTTCGCAACCATGGTTATGGAAATTTACGAAAACCTTAAAAGCGTTTTCGTTCCAATAATGATATTATTTCTTGTAGGTGCTTTGGCAGGCACTTGGCTAGTAAGTGGAATAATACCCGCGATGGTTTATTATGGTTTAAAAGTATTAAGTCCGTCAATATTCCTACCCGCATCAATAGTCATAGCCGCTATTATTTCAATTGCTACGGGTAGTTCATGGACAACATCAGCTACAGTTGGTATTGCATTAGTGGGTATTGGCACAGCCTTAGGTATACCCACAGGAATGATTGCAGGTGCTGTAATATCTGGAGCCTATTTTGGAGATAAAATGTCCCCTCTGAGCGACACTACGAATTTAGCTCCTGCTATGGCCGGCACTGATCTGTTTACACATATTAAATATATGTTGTTTACAACAGGACCTACCATTCTTATAACAATTATTACCTTTTCAATCATAAGTTTAAATATAGATACTACCGGTAATGCTGATGTTACAGGCTTATTAAATACCATTACACAAACCTTTAATATTAGCCCATACTTATTTATAGTTCCGGTGGCAGTTATAGCCCTAATTTTATTAAAAACTAAACCCCTAATAGCTTTAGGAACAGGTGTTGTTTTAGCTGGCATTTTTGCTTTTATTTTTCAGCCAGACATATTAGCCTCTCTAGCTGACTCAAAACTCGGCGCCATTATTAAGGCTGTTTTAACAGATACGGCCATTATAACGGATAATGAAAAATTGAATGAACTTTTTAGTTCTGGAGGAATGAATGGTATGCTTTGGACAATTTATCTAATATGCTGCGCAATGGTTTTTGGTGGTATAATGGATGGGATTGGAGGATTATCAAGAATTACCCAATCCCTATTATCCGTGGCGAAAAGTATTTTTGGACTATTTTCTAGCACAGTACTTAGCTGCTTAGGTCTTAATATTATTGCAAGCGACCAATACTTGGCGTTAGTTATTCCAGGTAAAATGTTTAAAAAAGCGTATCAAGATAGAGGTTTAGCTCCTGAAAATTTAAGTCGTACTTTAGAAGACTCCGGTACTGTTACTTCTGTACTAATTCCATGGAACACATGTGGGGCGTACCAATCGGGAGTGCTGGGCGTAAGTGTTTCTGAATATTTTGCGTTTGCTATATTTAATTGGTTAAGTCCTATTATGACATTAATATTTGCTGCTTTTAATATTAAGATAAGACAACTTACTAAAAATGAATCTTAATTTTTAAAAATAGTTAATTAAAGTCAATACACTACTTTAACTAATAATCTCATAACGATCTACTCTTAATTTTGAGCTTTTCGTATTAAACCCCTACCATTCTTTCAGCTATTCAAAATAGTTATTCTTGTATTGAAAAATCTAATTTAGAAAGTCCTTTAACCCTCTTACAAGTCTTAATTTTGCTTTATAATAAATTATAAAACAAGAATATAGTATGGCATTTGTTGGAAAAAAATTCCCGAATATTAGTGTAAACGCAATGAACGAAATGGGCGACACTTTTAAACTTAACGTTTTAGAACAAGCTCAAAAAAACAATAAAAAAGTGGTTCTTTTCTGGTACCCAAAAGACTTCACTTTTGTTTGCCCTACAGAGCTACACGCTTTCCAAGCAGCAATAGGTGAATTTGAAAAAAGAAATACTTTAGTAATAGGTGCTTCTTGTGATACACCAGAAGTTCATTTTGCATGGTTAAGTACAAACAAAGATAATGGCGGTATTGAAGGAGTTACATACCCAATTTTGGCTGACAGTAACCGTAACTTATCTAGCGTTTTAGGAATTTTAGATATCCAAAACGAAGTTTACGATGAAGAAACAGAAACAGTGCAGGTTGAAGGCGATAATGTTACTTACAGAGCAACTTATATTATAGACGAAGAGGGTGTTGTACAACACGAAAGTATCAATAATATGCCTTTAGGTAGAAACGTTGGTGAGTACTTACGTTTAGTTGATGCTTTAACACACGTACAAGAAAAAGGAGAGGTTTGCCCGGCAAACTGGGAAGAAGGTAAAGAAGCAATGTCAGCAAATAGAGACGGAGTTGCAAATTACCTATCTGTCCACGCCAATTAATTACAATTTTTAATGAACATGAAGTAACCCCTTCATGTTCATTTTATTAATCCTTAAATAACTTTAATTATGTTATTAGAATTAGAACAAGATAATTTACAGGAAATTATAAATAACAATGATAATGTAGTTGTTCAATACTCAGCAACTTGGTGCGGTAATTGCAGAATTATGAAACCAAAATTTAAGAAAGAAGCTTCTGAAAACGAAAATATAACTTTCGTAATTGCAGATGCAGAAAAATTTCCTGAATCAAGAAAACTTGCCAATGTAAATAATTTGCCAACTTTTGCCTCTTTTGAAAAAGGAAAGTTTAAAAATCAGGTTCAAACAAATAAGTATGACCTTTTAAAAGATTTAATCAGTGAGGTTACCCATAATTAAATTACTGACCGAATTTATAGAAGAGAAAGATAGTGACTACATTCAAGAAACTATTGAAACTCTAGAAGCATTAACAGAGCTGCCTTCGCTAAAAGATGAAGAACTTGACGTTATTGGTGAACTTATTTCTAACATGTACGGCGCTCTAGATGTGGCTGCTAACATAGCCCAAGGAACACCTAAAAAAGAAGCGCTGAATCAATTTATGCAGCGTGTAATGGGCTCCATAGATAAGTGAAAAAAATAAAGCATATAAAATCCTTTCGTTTACGAAGGGATTTTTTTATTCGTATAAAATCACATTTCATCTTTATATTTTATAATTTCACATCTTCAATTATAAAACACTAAGGATATGGCTTCGGTTACTTTAAAAGGAAATACGATACACACTTTAGGCACTTTACCTTCAACTGGCGGCAAGGCTCCTGAATTTCAATTAACTAAAAATGATTTATCTACTGTAAAACTTTCTGATTATGAGGGTTCTAGAGTAGTTTTAAATATATTTCCTAGTGTAGACACTGGAACCTGTGCTCAATCTGTTCGTCAATTTAACAAAGAAGCTGCAGAATTAGATAACACAATAGTACTTTGTATATCTAAAGACTTACCATTTGCACAAGCACGCTTTTGTGGTGCTGAAGGAATAGAAAATGTTGAAATGCTTTCTGATTTTAAAGATGGTAATTTTGGTAAATCTTATCATGTAGATTTTTCTGATGGCCCTTTAGCTCCATTACACTCTAGAGCCGTAGTCGTTGTAGATGAAAAAGGAAATGTCTTATACACTGAACAAGTAGCAGAAACGACCGAAGAACCTAATTACAAGGCAGCATTGGAGTCTTTAATGAACGAATAATCGACACTTATGCCCAAAGAATCTTTTTTGGTCAATCGTATAAAAAGTGTTGGTTTTGCTCTTAAAGGTGCTTTTTTACTGATACGTACAGAAGCAAGCATAAAAATTCAAGTTTTTATTGCTTTTGTAATGACCGCTGCCGGTTTTTATTATGAAATATCCAATACGGAATGGATTTTTCAAATTTTCGCCATTGCATTGGTTTTAGGTATCGAAGGAATGAATACGGCAGTTGAAAAAATAGCAGACTATGTACAACCAGAATTTGATGTAAAAATTGGGTTCATTAAAGATATAGCTGCAGGTGCAGTAATGTTGGTTTCCATTGCATCTACAATAATTGGTTTAATCATTTACTTGCCAAAAATTTTATAGAATTCGTCATGATTCCCTCTAGCTTATCTTATTAGTACTACTAGGCATGCCATTCGGCTGTAAATAGTAAATCAGTTTTAATCCGACTAAAACGTCTAGGCATTTTAAATATTGATTATCGAGTAAATTTGTAATTTAGCACCAGAATTAATTTTTAATGGCAAAAAAGGCAACTAAATCAAAGCCAAAACCTACTAAAAAAGGATTATCGTTTAAATTATCCAAACAAAATAAAATTATTTTGGGTAGTCTATTGATGCTTTTTAGTATCGCATTGTTCTTTTCATTTATATCTTTTTATTTTAATTGGCAAGATGACCAAAGTCTACTTTCAGAATTTAAGGATCGTAACGAACTAGCTAAAAATTTATTAAACAAATTTGGCGCGAGCATTAGCCATTTTTTTATGTACAAAGGCTTTGGCCTTGCATCCCTTATATTTCCTTTTTTAATTTGCATAACCGGTATTTATCTATTTTTAGGACTTCCGTTAAAAGCCTTATTTAAAAAATGGATATGGGGGTTAATATTTGTAATTTGGATTTCCATTGCCTTAGGTTTTTTTGCTACGAACAGTCCTTTACTAGGAGGTTTAGTAGGTTTTGAAATGAATGATTTCCTACAAGATTACGCCGGAAAAATTGGTGTTCTTTTGTTATTAATATTCGGACTAATCTTTATTTTAGTTCGGCTGTTTAAGGTTACACCTGAAGGCATATCTGCATTCTTTAAATCAAGAAAAGAAGCAATTTCATCAGAATTTAAAGCTAACCAAGAACGAAAAGCAAATAGTAAGAAAGAGCAAACCGAACAAGAGGAAGAAGACATGCTTATTCGGTCTTTAGAAGAAGATTCATCTGTAATTATGGATACCTATACCCATAAAACAGAAATTCCTCATTTAGAAAAAGAGGAAGATATAAGCGATTTTAAAATTAATACATCGGAGCCGGAAGAAACTTTGGCTATGGAAGTTGAACAGGTAATAGAAGAACCTGAAGAATTAGATATTCTTGCCAATAAACTGGTTGATGATTTTGGGGAATTTGACCCTACCTTGGAATTAGGTAATTATAAATTTCCAACCATAGAACTTTTAGACGCACATGGCGCTACTGGTGGTATTACTATTAATCAAGAGGAATTAGAGGAAAACAAGAATAAAATTGTTGAAACTCTTAAGAACTATAAAATTGGTATTGCTCAAATTAAAGCAACTATAGGACCTACCGTTACTTTGTATGAAATTGTTCCAGAAGCAGGTGTACGTATTTCCAAAATCAAAAATTTAGAAGACGATATTGCATTGTCATTGGCTGCTTTGGGCATTCGTATAATAGCACCAATACCAGGTAAAGGAACTATAGGTATTGAAGTTCCAAATAAAAACGCCTCTATTGTTTCTATGCGATCCGTAATTGCATCGAGCAAATTTCAGAAAGCTGAAATGGAACTCCCTATTGCATTTGGTAAAACAATTAGTAACGAAACTTTTGTGGTAGATTTAGCGAAAATGCCACATCTTTTAATGGCAGGTGCTACGGGGCAAGGAAAATCTGTTGGTTTAAATGCTGTTTTAACGTCATTATTATACAAAAAACACCCAGCTGAAGTAAAATTTATATTAGTAGATCCCAAGAAAGTTGAATTAACGCTTTACAATAAAATTGAACGTCATTTCTTAGCCAAATTACCAGATTCTGAAGAAGCAATCATTACGGACAATACCAAGGTAATTCATACACTAAATTCACTCTGTATAGAAATGGATAATCGTTATGAATTATTGAAAGTTGCCATGGTTCGTAATATCAAAGAATACAACGTAAAATTTAAGGCTCGTAAGCTGAACCCTAATGATGGTCATAAGTTTTTACCCTATATAGTTCTTGTAATTGATGAGTTTGCCGATTTAATTATGACGGCCGGTAAAGAGGTAGAAACCCCCGTTGCCAGACTAGCACAATTAGCTAGAGCAATTGGTATTCATTTAATTATAGCAACGCAACGACCTTCGGTAAATGTTATTACGGGTATTATAAAAGCCAACTTCCCTGCCAGGTTAGCCTTTAGGGTAACCTCTAAAATAGATTCCAGAACAATTTTAGATACTGCCGGTGCAGACCAATTAATAGGTCGTGGTGACATGTTATTTACCCAAGGTAATGACGTTACGCGTATACAATGCGCCTTTGTCGATACACCCGAAGTTGGGAAAATTGTAGATTTTATAGGCAGTCAACGTGCTTACCCAGATGCACATGAGCTTCCAGAATATGTAGGTGAAGATTCTGGCACGAGTCTTGATAATAACGTGTCTGAAAGGGATGCTAAGTTTCGTGAAGCTGCCGAAGTTATCGTAATTGCACAGCAAGGTTCGGCCTCATTAATTCAACGTAAATTAAAGTTAGGCTACAATAGAGCTGGTAGAATTATTGACCAGCTAGAAGCAGCAGGAATTGTAGGCCCGTTTGAAGGCAGCAAAGCACGACAAGTTTATGTGACGGACATGGTAGCCCTTCAACAAATATTGGATAATGAATAATATTAAAAAAGAGATGAAGAAAATTATTATTGTATTGACGATTATGTTTACCGCAACCTATGCAAATGCGCAAGGTTCAGACAAAGCAAAGGCATTGTTAGACGAGGTATACACAAAAGTAAAAAGCTACGATAACATTTTTGTAGATTTTAAATTTGACTTAAAAAATACGGAAGCTGGTATTAATCAAGAAACAAGAGGGGATGTAACCTTAGCCGGAAATAAATATATATTCAATTACCTAGGTTCTCAGCAGTTGTATGATGGAAAAAAAGTATACACTATTGTTCCAGAAAATGAAGAGGTAACCATTGAAGACAAATCCGATGATGAAAATGCTATGACCCCTTCAAAAATGCTAACTTTCTACAAAGAAGGACATAATTATGCGTGGGATATTACCCAGGACGTACAGGGCCGTAAAATCCAATATGTAAAATTGACACCTATAGATTCCGATACTGAAATAAAATCAAGATTATTAGGTATTGATATGGGAACAAAACATATTTATAAACTTATAGAAACGGGCAAGAACGGTACAAAGACTACTATCATTGTTAATTCTTTTAAAACAAACGAAGTGTTGTCCAAAACCTTATTTACTTTTGATGAAGCTAAATACAAGGATGAAGGCTATTTCATTCTAAGAAATTAGAACAATTGAGAATACTAGACCGATATATCTTATCAAGATTCGTCTTTAATTTTGTCAGCTCGTTTGTAATATTGATGTTTATCTTCATATTTCAAACGATTTGGCTTTTTATTGATGACCTTGCGGGTAAAGGTTTAGACATTGTTATTATCGGTAAATTTCTGTTTTACCTAATGCCAGACTTAACAGAAAAAGTATTACCCCTTACCGTATTACTATCTTCAATTTTAACCTTTGGGGCAATTGCAGAAAATTATGAATTTGCGGCTATGAAAGCTTCAGGAATTTCATTGCAGCGATCCATGCTTAGCTTAATTATTTTTGTAACTATTTTAGGGGGAGTCACTTTTTTCTTCGCTAATAATGTAATTCCACTATCCCAACGAAAGATTTACAATCTCCGAAGAAATATCGCCAAAGTAAAACCCGCTGCAGTAGTTTCTGAAGGGGTTTTTAGTGATTTTGAAGGAATGAATATTAAAGTTGATGAGAAATATGGCGATAATGATCGTTTTTTAAGAAATGTAATTATTCATATTAAGTCAAAAAATAATCTGAACACTACAGTAATAAAATCTGAATCAGGCGAATTAGTTAGTAGTGAAGCCTCTGACTTAATACAACTTGTTTTAAAAAACGGGCACTATTATGAGGACGTTACTTCGAAAAGTAATGATAGCAAGATGAAATTTCCTTTTGCCCAAGCAAATTTCGATACCTACACTATGAATATCGAAATTCCTGAAATCAATAATGACGAGCTAGAAGAAGAACGCGATATTAGCACAGATAAAATGAAAAACATATCTCGGCTAACCAAGGATATCGATTCTTTACGTGGGGATAACTATAATATTGTTCGTGCATTTTCTAAAAATATTGAAAGTAGAAGTGGACTATTTGTTCCTCTTATTAACAATAGTGCCGATTCTACACTTACCGATTTGGCCACTAGAAAAGATTCCATATCTGCCCAAAAAGCGATAGCAGCAAAAGCTAATATTGCCCTACAAGATTCTATAAAAGAAAATATACTCATTCTTTTTCCAGATTGGCAACAGATACAGATTTTAAGTAGTGCAAAAAATGCCACCAGTAGTATATTAGGTTCTGTTAGTGGTAAAAAAGAAGAGATGCAAAAAAGATATAAAATCTATAACATGCACATTCTTTCTTTACATAATAAATATGCATTGGCCTTTTCATGTATTATCCTGTTCTTTGTTGGTGCACCTTTGGGAGCTATAATTAGAAAAGGTGGGTTAGGATTACCTATGGTTATTGCCATAGTTCTTTTTTTAATCTATTATTTTATCGGTGTTTTTGCTGGTAACTATGCTAAAGAAGATAATATTCACCCCATTTTAGGCGCCTGGCTTTCTACATTAATTGTCCTGCCACTTGGTATATTTCTTACCAAAAGAGCTACAGAGGACAAGGGAATGATGAATTTTGGATTCATTTCAGATTTCTTCAAAAAAATATTTAAGAAAAAAGATAAAAGCTGATTGTTAAAACATGACAGACCTTAGTAAAATAAAATTGAACAGTATAGAAGAAGCAATTGCCGACATTCGTTTAGGTAAAGTCATCATTGTAGTAGATGATGAAAATCGTGAAAATGAAGGTGATTTTTTGGCTGCAGCCGAATTAGCTACTCCAGAAACGGTCAATTTTATGGCTACACACGGTAGAGGGTTAATTTGCGCACCATTAACGGAAGGAAGATGTAGAGACTTAGGATTACACATGATGGTGAGCACCAATACAGACCCATTAGAGACCGCATTTACCGTTTCAGTAGATTTACGTGGCAAAGGGGTAACAACGGGTATTTCAGCCGGTGATAGGTCTAAAACGGTAATTGCATTAACTGAAAACGACACTAAACCACACGACTTAGCTAGACCAGGCCATATATTTCCATTAGTAGCAAAAGAAGGTGGCGTTTTAAGACGTACAGGGCATACAGAAGCCGCTATAGATTTTGCTCGTTTAGCAGGATTACAACCAGCAGGCATTATTGTGGAGATAATGAATGAAGATGGCAGTATGGCAAGACTTCCACAATTGGTAGACGTTGCTAAAAAATTCGATTTAAAAATAGTTTCAATTGAGGACCTTGTTGCGTACAGAATGGAACACGACAGTTTAATTGACAAAGAAATTGATTTTGACATTACTACCCGTTTTGGAAATTTTAGATTAAGAGCATATAAGCAAACTACAAATAACCATGTTCACATAGCTCTTACAAGGGGCTCCTGGTCTTCTGACGAGAAAATTTTGACCCGTATAAACTCTACCCTAATCAACAACGATATATTAGGAACATTGACACATAACCCAGACGAAAAGCTAGAGGACATGTTCAAAAAAATAAATGAAGAAGGCAAAGGAGCCATTGTATTTATTAATCAAGATTCGGAATCACTTAATCTATTATCTAGATTAAGGGAACTTAAAGAGCTACAAAAACAAGGTATTCATAAAGCACCTAAAATAGAAATGGACAGTCGCGACTTTGGTATTGGCGCACAAATTTTACATGATTTAGGTATTCACAAAATGCGCCTTATGACCAATAGCACACAGACCAAACGTGTAGGTATTGTAGGTTATGGGTTAGAAATTGTAGAATATGTTGCCTATTAGTTATTAAGCGAATTTAGTTAATACATCTTTCATTTTAGCAGCACGTTCTAGAACTTGCTCTTGGGTCCAGCTTAGTTTTATTAGGCATGAAATGGTTCTACCTACCCATGCATCGGATTTCGAAAAATCGGATTTGGAATAATCTGGCAATTGATTTATAACCTCTTGCGGAAGATTACCTAAAGATTTTTTATAGGTTAAATGTTCCCATTTCTTATAGTAATGCCAGTTATTATCATACCAATAAAAACAAGCATCTACCCCTGCATCACCTAAAGCTGTATGTGCTTTTTTTGCTAATTCTGTAGTTGGTAAAAAGAAAGATATAAATGAATAGTTTTCAACTCCGCCATTTGGCACTTTCCTAAGTGTAATATTAGAAAGTGTTTCAATTTCTTTTCTGAAACTATTGTAATGCTTTTCTTGAATTTCTAAGAAATCATCTAAACGATTTAATTGCGCGCAACCAACAGCTGCATTCAATTCAGAAATTCTAAAATTATATCCTAAAAACGGATGTGTTTCTGTGCCTCTATTACTTCCTACATGGTCATGGCCGTGATCAGAGTAGTGGTCTGCATTCAGTTTATACTTTTCATTATTTGTAATTACCGCACCACCTTCACCACACGTAATTGTTTTTACATAGTCGAAAGAAAAACAACCTAAATCCCCGTAACTACCTAAGGGTTTACCATCAAAACTACCACCAATTGCTTGGCATGCATCTTCTAACAGCAATAAATCATGTTTATCACAAATAACTTTTAACGCCTTAAGGTCAGCCATTGAACCACACATGTGTACCGGCATTACCACTTTAGTCTTACTGGTAATAGCATTTTCTACAGCAATTGGATCTAAGGTTAAGGTGTCATCAACATCTACTAAAATTGGCACCGCACCCAATGCTAATATGGATTCAAAACTGGCCACAAAAGTAAATGTCGGCATAATAACTTCATCTCCTGCCCCTATTCCTGCACTGGCTAATGCAACCGTAAGGGCCGCTGTGCCGCTACTTACTACCTGGGCGTATTTGGATTGCATTCTTTTAGCCAAAGCTTCTTCAAGTTCAAGGGCTTTCCAATGGTTATTACGCATGCTATCAAAGCCATAACGCATTAACACTCCGGTGTTCAGCACATCTTGAACTTGACTTTTTTCTCTATCTCCAAATAATTCGAACCCTGGCATTTTTACTTGTTTTAATAGTTATACAAATCTTGTTTAAATTATCGGTAAAACCAAAGTTTTATGGCCAGTATCAATACCATAATAATAAGAAATTTTTTTACGAAACCATCACCCATGTTTACAGATATCCTACTGGCCACCCAAGCCCCACTACCATTGCCAATAGCTAATATTAACCCTATTTTCCAATCCACTTGGTCGTTCCATGCAAAAACAGCTAATGCAGAAACCATGTACATAAATACTACGGCAACCTTAGTTGCATTAGAACGTACCAAAGTCATTCTATTTACGTAATGTAGAAATAGCATAATAATAAAACCAATACCCGCATTTATAAAGCCACCATAAACTCCGAAAAAGAAAAAGGCAATAATACCAAGCCACAAATATTTTCCTGTAAGTCGCTCTTGAACTTCTTTCATCCCCATTTTTGGCCCAAAAGCTATAATAAGCACTACACAAAACATAACAATGGCCAATATTCGATTAAATAACGTACCACTTATATCTACCGCTAAATTTGCCCCAACTATAGAACCTAAAAAGGCAGAACAACCTAAATAAAAATTGAACGGAAATGTGGATACTCCTTTACTTTTAAAGCCTACCGTTGCCATAGCTGTTTGAAAAATTACCGCTACCCTATTTGTTCCATTGGCCAAGGTTGACGGTAATCCAAGAAAAATTAAAATAGGTAGCGAAAGTAGAGAGCCACCGCCTGCGACTGTATTTATAAAACCTACAATAAAGCCAACTAATATTAACAAAGGGTAGGCATACCATTCTTCCATTTTACAAAGGTAAACCGAATTTAACTATTGAAACTTCCGTAATTACCTTATCATAAAAAGTAAAAAAATCGACAAATCATTATACTAAAGATCTACTATTGATAAACTGAGTTAAAACCCTCATAGCCAAAAGACTCCATCTGCCCAAAGGCTTCTTTAACAGTTTTAACAGGAAGCTTACAAGTATTATTTTGACAAACATAAATAAAGGTTTCTTCGTCATCAAAACGATCTTTAAAGAGAGAAATATTGCTAGACACTTTAGACCCTACGAGTATTGTGTTTGCTAAATATGTGGCATTTAATTCGGCCATAAGATTTTCCGATGTATTGCCTACTACCACCACCTCATAAAAAGGATATGTTTGTTGCAAAAACAATGACCCCCACGTACCATAACTTATTGCCTGATTTTCAAAATCCGACACAAGTATTGCTCCCATTGAATTAGCCTTTTTTAAATACGGTTTATTATACTCTAAGTGACCAATTTTAAAGAAGTTCTGTGCCATAACCGCATTCGCCGAGGGTACAACACCGTCTGAAGTATTTATAATTTTCGGTACCAGTTCAGTTGAAATATTATAATAATACAATTCAGAATCACTTTTGTATTTTTCCATGGCGGCATTCATGAGGTTTTTTGAAGTATTCAAATAAATTGTATCTAAAGTAACTTCAAACAAGCCAAATGCACTTTTAGCCAAAAATGCATAATCTTCTAGAAAAACATCTTTCTGTTTACTATCTGTCGTATAAGAGTGAACCAAATCACCATTCTTAAAGTTGTTTGCATTTAAATAATTAAAAATAGCTATCGCCTCTGAAAGGTATTTTTTTTCTCCAAATGCTTTATATGCCTCAACTAATCCGTCTATCAAAAGAGCATTCCAAGAGGTAAGAACTTTAAAATCTTTTGTTGGCTTATCTCTTTTTTCACGTGCCTGAAACAAGGTAGATTTCCAAATTTCTATTTTCTTATTAAATTCCTCTTCACTCAATAAGGTCTCCTTTAGAAAATCTTGTTTTGAAATTGTATTGTTCAAAACAAAATTTCCATCTTCCCATACTTCATGGTCTTGAATATTATAAAACTTAGAAAATAATTCAATGTCATTTTCTAATAACGTATTCAACTCCTCTTTTTTCCACACATAATAAACACCTTCCTCCCCATTGGTATCTGCATCCATAGCACTAAAATAACCACCACCATCATTTCTCATTTCTCTCCGTAAAAATTTGAAGGTTTCTTCTACTTTAGCTTTATACTCGATATTCCCAGTTAATTTGTAAGCTTTGGACAATAAATTCACCAATTGGGCATTGTCGTACAACATCTTCTCAAAATGTGGCACCTTCCATGTATCATCTGTACTATATCTAAAAAATCCACCATCTACATGATCATAGATACCACCGTGGGTCACTTTTTCCAAGGTATTTAAAACATGATTTCTAGCGGCAGAATCTTGTTCCAAAACTGAAAAATCCAATAACATATTTAAGTTCGATGGTAAAATAAATTTCTGCTGTCCAAGATTACCTCCCCATTCAACATCCCATAATTTTGACCATTCATTAATTCCAACTTTAACCTTATCCGCAGTAACTACATTTGCCATTTGTTTTGTTGGTTGCTCATACACTTCCTGTACCCCAGATGCCAACATTGCAGCATATTCCTTCATTTTTTCGGGATTTTTGGTATATTCTTCACTAAATTTAGAAAGCACAGCCTTCCATTCCTCTTTCTCATGGTAAGTACCTAAATAAACAGGACTACCATTTGGCATTAATATAGCATTCATAGGCCACCCACCAGTTCCATTCACCAATTGCA
Source organism: Maribacter hydrothermalis (assembly GCF_001913155.1). Taxonomy (GTDB): domain Bacteria; phylum Bacteroidota; class Bacteroidia; order Flavobacteriales; family Flavobacteriaceae; genus Maribacter; species Maribacter hydrothermalis. The sequence goes on along the minus strand of NZ_CP018760.1, from coordinate 3,616,171 downwards.
ATGCCGTTTGATATACCATGTCAAGATCTGGACGTTCTTCACGATCTACTTTAATACTTATAAACTTATCGTTCATCAGACTCGCCACTTCTACATCTTCAAAGGATTCCTCTTCCATTACATGACACCAGTGACAAGTAGAATAACCTACACTTAATACTACTAATTTGTTTTCAGTAGATGCTTTCTTGAATGCATCATTTGACCAGGGTTTCCAATTCACTGGGTTATGAGCATGTTGCAATAAATACGGACTAGTTTCATTTACTAAATCATTTGTATACGCATTACTTTCATGCTTATCACTTTTATCGTCAGGTTTATTTTGATTTTTACAAGATCCCAAAATGAATACATAAGCAAAAACAAAAAACAAGCTATTAATTCTCATACGGTCTAATATCTAATTTCAAAGATATATTTAATTTACAACTAAGGTTGACCTAGATTTTAATTATGAATTTTAACAAAAATTATTAAGAATCTTTTGAATATAAAGCACAAAGCCAATATCACCTTTCAAAGTTTACTGGAAACAAGAAAATATCTCCTTTAAAAAATGATAAACAATGAACATCTTCGGTAGGTGATTTCCCAAATTCAATTATTAAGTCCTTTTTTTTGTACAATCCGATGCATATTTCTTAAATACTCTTCGAGATTTAATGAGATAATCGATACTTATATTTACCATCCTACTACAATTAAGTAGTAATTTCATATCGCATATATAACAAATTGAAACTATTTAGGTTATAACACGGTAAGAGGAATATAGACAGATTAGAATGATAAATAAAAAGTATACTGTTTTAGGAGAAACCATAAAAAAAGGAAAAGGTGCCCAGTTAAATTTAGACATTGCAAAACTACATACGAGAACTAAAATAGAAGTTCCGGTAATTGTACAGCGTGGTAAAAAAGATGGACCTACTTTGCTTATTACAGGCGGTATTCATGGCAATGAAATAAACGGTGTTGAAATTGTTCGTCAATTGGTTTCTAATAAATATAATATGCCAGAATGTGGTATGGTTATTTGCATCCCGGTAGTGAACATTTTTGGTTTTTTAAACCAGACTCGTCAATTTCCTGATGGTAGAGATTTAAACAGAGTTTTCCCAGGTAGCTTACGAGGCTCTTTAGCAAGCAGATTCGCCTATCACCTTGTAAAAGATATTGCACCGGTTATAGATTATTGTATTGACTACCACACGGGCGGTGACAGCCGTTTTAATGCTCCACAGATTAGAATAGATAAGGATGATGCGGACGGATTAGCATTGGCAAAAATTTTTGGTGCGGAATTTATTGTAAAATCTGCTGGAAGAGAAAAATCGTTTCGAGAAACACTACACAAATTAGATAAAAAAGTATTGTTGTACGAAGGTGGAAAATCGTTGCATATAGATAAGGAAATTACCGATACAGGCGTAGTTGGTGCATTACGTATGATGCAACATTTGGGCATGCGCAATTTTGAAAAAGAACTAGCTCAATATCTTACACTAGAAACAACTCCTAAATTAGTGCATGCTTCAAAATGGTCTCGCGCTAAACATTCAGGAATGTTTCACCCAACGGTACATGTGGGTCAAAAAATTAAAAAAGGAGGCAAATTAGGGAGTATATCAGGTCCATTTGGTTATTTTGAAAAGAAAATTTTAGCTAAAAACTCTGGCTACATTATCTGCATCAACCAATCGCCGATTGTGAATCAAGGCGACGCAATTTTTCATATTGCATACGATGTGGAATAACTGTTTTTAAAATTTTAACCTTACTATTTCCTAAAACTCAAAACATTAAAGATCCGCTGTAATTAATATCGGCTATCTCATTGATTGATGGATCATTAACCGCCAGGCAATAACTAGAACAAAATAGCAATTACCTAACTCATAAATAGCTCCGATACCAAATAAATAAGATACTCAACCAAAAACACTGAATATCTCTTGTTTGTTTCGCAAATTTCAAAAATCGACATTATAAAGCACTAATTTTCATATTTTCAGTACATTAGAAATAAAAACTTTATCGCATTTAAGCACAACATTTGCTTAATTTAAAGTTAAAGATCCTCTGAAATTGAAATCCTGTATAACATTGATTACATTAGTGTTAAGCGTATTTTTAAACTCCTTTTTTCATGACGGAAATAGAAAAAAAATTAGATAACAAAAGTATAAGGCCAACCGCTATGCGTATACTTATCTATAAATTTATGGCAGGTAAAAATAGGGCAGTTTCACTTACCGATATTGAGAACGCCTTTGAGAAAGCTGAACGAACAACATTATATAGAACTTTAAAAACTTTTGAAGAAAAAGGGATTGTTCATCAAATAGATGATGGTACCAATATTTCAAAATTCGCACTATGTCAACCAGGCTGTAATTGTGATATTGACCAAGACCTTCACTTACACTTTCACTGTAGCCATTGCGACAAAACCATATGCTTAACCGAGCATAAAATTCCACATATAAATCTACCTAAAGGATACCTTGCCGAAGATGCCAATTTGGTCATAAAAGGTATTTGTGATTCGTGTAGTAATTATTAAATGCACTTCTGTTGCACTATTTCTTTTTAGACCTTGCCGCTGTTATGAAAAAGAAAAAAACAGATCTACAATCACTTACAAAACCCAAAAGTACATGCGCCCATTGTAGTGATGACGAACATACGCACGAAACAACGGCACATACGTCGAACTTTAAAGTATACTTACCAGCAGTTATCAGCTTTACTATGCTGGTCGTCGGTATAGCAATAGACTATTTTGATGCTTTGTCATTCTTCAAAGGTAATTTACGTTTAGCATGGTATATTATCGCATATTGTCCTGTAGGGCTCCCAGTTTTAAAAGAAGGTTGGGAAAGTATCAAAAAAGGGAACTTCTTTACAGAATTCTTTTTAATGGGTATTGCCACAATTGGCGCTTTCGGTATTGGCGAATATCCTGAAGGTGTCGCGGTAATGGTATTCTATGCTGTGGGTGAACTTTTTCAAAGTGCTGCGGTTCAGCGCGCTAAGGGCAATATTAAAGCTTTACTTGATCTACGGCCGGATCAAGCCTTGGTTTTCCGTGATCATAACTTTATTTCCATATCGCCAGAAGATGTCAAAATCGGAGAAATAATACAAGTTAAAGTTGGCGAGAAGGTCCCGTTAGATGGTATATTACGCTCAGGTAAAGGGTCATTTAATACCGCGGCCTTGACAGGCGAAAGCAAACCGGACACCATTAAAAAAGGAGATTCAATTTACGCAGGTAGTATTAATTTAGACGGAGTTATTGAAATTGAAACCACCAAGGTTTTTAAAGACAGTTCTATTGCCCGTATTCTAGACATGGTACAAAATGCCACGGCCAGAAAATCGAAGACCGAGCTTTTTATTCGAAAATTCGCAAAGGTGTACACTCCCATTGTTACGTATTTAGCTATTGCACTGACCTTTTTGCCTTACTTTTTTGTCGAAAATTATATCTTTCAAGATTGGTTGTATCGTGCGTTAATATTTTTGGTAATTTCTTGTCCGTGTGCTTTGGTAATTTCTATCCCATTAGGATATTTTGGCGGATTAGGAGCTGCATCACGTAATGGAATCTTATTTAAGGGAGCTTCATTTTTAGACACCATAACTAAGGTAAATACCGTGGTCATGGACAAAACAGGCACTGTTACCAAAGGGGTTTTTAAAATTAAGGATCTTATTAAAGATCAGAACTTTACCGAAGACGAATTCATGAAGTACTTGATCGCGATCGAAACGCAATCTACACACCCAATTGCAAAGGCTATTTTAGAATACAGGATAAATGAACATGCGTACAAAGCAACTAGTGTCACTGAAATTGCCGGTAAAGGATTAAAAGGAACGGTCAACGAAAAATTGGTTTTAGTGGGAAATAAAAGTTTGATGATTACAAACCAAATTGAAGTCCCAACAGAAACCGATGCCATAGTTGAATCTATAGTAATGATGGCTATCGATGGAAAATTCGCTGGTTATATTACCATTGCCGATGAATTAAAGGAAGATGCTTTAAAAGCTATTTCTAATATGCGAAAAGCGGGAATAGATGACATTATAATGCTTTCAGGTGATAAAGATTCCATTACCCAACAAGTAGCAAAAGAATTAGGAATAGATTGGGCAAAAGGCGGATTGCTACCAGAAGAAAAGCTGGAAGAAGTAGAAAAACTTAAAAAACGACCGAACGCCAAAATTGCCTTTGTGGGCGACGGAATCAATGACGCCCCAGTACTTGCGATTAGTGACGTAGGTATTGCCATGGGCGGATTAGGTAGTGATGTAGCCATTGAAACTGCCGATGTCATTATACAGAACGACCAACCTTCTAAGATTGCTACCGCTATTAAAATCGGTAACTCCACACGAAAAATTGTATGGCAGAATATTGCTTTGGCATTCGGGGTAAAACTTATAGTTCTCGCATTGGGTGCTGGTGGATTAGCCACTATGTGGGAAGCCGTTTTTGCCGATGTTGGTGTTGCCTTATTAGCGATTTTAAATGCGATTAGATTACAGAAGATGCAGTGGGATTAAATTAGAAAAAATTGTTACTTCGAGCGCAGTCGAGAACCTATAAGCTAGCATCTCACATAACGAACATTTCGACTACGCTCAATGTGACACGCTGACAATTCAATTGTCATTACTAACCTACTGATGTAATTTGTTTATTGGTAGTCGAGAATTCACATACTGCCTAATTTAGACAGGTTGTTTCGTCGCGAAAAAGCCCCTCGCAATGACATTTTCAATTCAACCTAATGTCATTTCGAGCGCAGTCGAGAACTTTTTAGTTAGAAGTCTAATAACAATCCGTTTTTAACTGCTCACTTTTTTCAAAGGTTTCAAAAGATATGGTTTTATTTCCTTCTAGCAAGTTCTCTAATACATCAAGAACATTATGTTGCATGGCTAGTGAACCGCAAATCATAATTGTACCACCTTGGTTGATGGTTCTTAAAACTAATTCCTTTTGCTCAAAAACAACATCTTGTACGTATTGCTTTTTCCCCTCTCTAGAGAATGAAGTAAATAGCTGTATATTTTCATTATTTAAGATTTCTTTTTCCAAAACGGAATTATAAATCTCCATAGAAGCCTTTTCACGCCCTCCCCAGAACATTGTGATATTGTTTGTTGCATTTTTTGAAATCATTCCTAAGAACGGAGCTATGCCTGTCCCGTTTGAGATGAAAATTGAATTTTTTGAATTTTCGGAAAAATGGAAATCTTCGTTCTCTTCTATTGCAGCTTTTAAAGTTTCACCTACTTTTAAATTAAAGAGAAAATTAGAACCCCTACCAAGTTCATGTTTTTTAATACTCAATAAAATAGATTCGTCAATTTTGGCAATTGAATATTGACGTACCATTTCATCATCATTTGGAAAAACTGCCAATAAATCGCCAGAAGTAAAATCAATTTTAGATTTTGGTTGTAAACGCAGCAAAAATGTATTATCGACATTCAAGTCCGTTCGCTGTAAAACTTCGAATTCAATTTTCTTATACTTCTTCTTTTTTAGAAGTGGTTTTTCTATGGGAATTGTAAATCCGACTTTGTTGTGAAATTGAATCATCCACTGTTCAAAAGAATTAAAATCGGACTTGTTAATTTTAAAAAGTGGCAATTGCTGATTAAAGTTTTCAGCTACCGATAATTGATTATCAAGTTCAATTGCGAATTGACAGTAATCGGGATAATCCAAAGAACCAAAACCAATAACCGAAAAATCTGTTATATTCGGTTGCTTTATCTTTGAAAATAATGCTGAAAATTTACGCGCATTCGTCGGTGGTTCTCCTTTGCCATAGGTTGAAGTAAACACAATTACATTTTTTACTTTTGCATAGTTGGTGTATTTATTAAGTTCCGTTAAATAGACCTTTTTCCCTATTTGCACTAATCCGTTATAAAAACGTTGTGCAAAATCGAATGCCGTACCACTCTCCGACCCTACTAAAATGACAAACTCACATTCATCTTTATCCGTCATTTTGGCAATGCGCTTTCCTTTCTTTCTACGCTTTAAGGTCATTACGAATCCCGAATACATAAAAAACAAAATAGACGCACTGGCAAGCAAAAGAACAAGAGACCAAATAACGTTACCTTCTCCTGTATGTAGAACCAAACTTAATCGCGAAGCTAAGGTTACAAAAGGATAATCGCCACTACTTACTATTTCACCGGTATGCTGATTTACCGCTACTTCCCTATTTTGTAAAGCAATGAGGTAGTATTCTTCGGGATCATCTGAAAAAGGAAATTCTACCTGACGAATATCTGCCAAAGACGTTTCCTTAAAAAAAGGAATATCTAAAATACTTTTGTATTCCTGCACAGTTTTGTTTACTGCTAGTTCTGTTTGCTGAACAACTGCATTAGGCAATAAATTAAATTTCTCGGCAGACAAATACACTCCGGTAAATGCCAAGATCACAATCGGAATAAAGAACCATCTACTTAAAACCACATGGTAGCGTAGTTCAAAATAGTCTTTATGGACTTTTGAAAACAATTTCAAGAATCCGCCTTGGCGCTTAGCTAACAGTATTAAACCTGTAACTGCAATAATAAGCAAGAGTAACGAAATAAGACCAACAAAAAATCGACCTATACTTTTAAGAAATAAAGAACGATGTACGTTAGTAGCAAAAGTGTACACGTGGGGTCGCTCTTTAACTTCACCCAATTGCTCACCCGTTTTTGGATTGAAGTACACATCTAAGGTTTCAATCTCCATGGTTAGGACAGAAGCCTTAACAAATCCTGAAGATTCTACTTCTAATCCTAATACCTCATCATAGGTACTCTTTAAGGCATCGATAGCAGTTGCCAGCGAGACTTCATTTAAATTTTCAACCGCATAGCCTTTTGCTTGGTGTGAAATGGGTTCAACTGCCAATATAATTCCTGTTACGGAAGCCACTATTAAAAACAGCGAAGAAACCAGGGCAAGCGTAAGATGGCTATAGCGCCAAATAGAAATGGTCATACGAAGTAATGTAGTTTTGTACTATTTAAAAACTTCCAGAGCATCAATTAAATATACTCTGAAAGTTTAATTGTGATTGCAAAATAAACATATAAACTAAAGCCTTATTTGGAGCGCGGTGGAGAACATATAAGTCGGTATCACACAACTTGTTTCAGCTACGCTATATATAACATGACAACTGTAAAACGTTATTACGAACAAAGTGAAGTAATCTATTACATGATAACCTAAACCTCACATATTCACAACTAATCGACAGATTACTTCGTCGCTAAAAGGCTCCTCGCAAAGACTTTTTAATTTAAAGCTATTACTGAGGCAGCATGCGTACGTAACGGATAAATCCTTTTCCTTCAACTTTGGTTGTTAAATTCTCCGTAGTCAAAGGAAACTGAATATCATCTGCATAATACCCTTGATCCTCCACCGAGGTTTCAAAACGCAAGTTGTAGCCTTTATCTATTTTATCATTAGGTATTTGCAAAACATTTAACGCACGTTCTCCTCCACTTATGGTTTCCCCCGAAATAGCATCAATATTTGGACGGTTTTTTCCATAAAATTTCCACCACTCGGTAATTTCGCTGTACCATTCATTGTCTTTACCTTGTACGTACAAGGTTTCCACATATTCATTATCGGTGTCAACGATAGATACGATTAAATAGGCACCTTCACCAGAATAATTGGTTAACTGAATAAGACATTTTACGGTGGTTTTATCAACTACGATAAATGCTGATAACAATGACCCAACCAATACTATTGCCGGAATAATTTTTAAAAATCTTTTCATCTTTATAATCGGTTTGATTTTTCTATTGCTTTAAAAAAGTCAATGACGTATTCCCTTTCTGTAACATTTCGTTTTCACTAGCTAAATCGTAAACAGTCTCTTCAAAATCGGTTTTACTATGCGCATCGGCGCCTTTAGCTAGTAAAAATTTAAGAAGTTTATCATTCTCCGCCTTCATTGCCGCTACGTGTAAAGCCGTCATACCCTCATCATTTTTCGCATTTACGTCGATATTAAATTCAGATATCTTTTTCAATAACTCAAGGTCATTTTTCTTAGCGGCAACATGATATAAGGTATTTCCCTCCCCTTGCACGGCATTCAATTTTAATCCTTTAGACGTCAACAAAGACAGTTTCGCATCAAAAGCATCTGCATTTCTTTTAGTATAAGATTCTGCCAAGAAATAAGCAGCAGTATTACCTGTAGCATCTTGGACATTGACTTCCGCACCGTTTTCAATTAAAAACCCTACAACCTTTGAATTGTTGTCATGAGCGGCCAACATTAATGCAGTTTCACCAGCTTTATTTGCGGTATTAAAATCCTGCACATCTTTAGCTAACAGTTGAACTATTGCAAGCTCGTTTCTAGCAGCGGCATTTAAGAACGGCGTATTCCCTTCTTCATCAGCTTGGTTTACATCTGCACCTGCTTTTAGGAAAAGTTCAAAAATTGCAGCATCTTTATTTCCAGAAGCCAAACGGTGTAAAGGTGTGCTTCCGCTAGTTTCTACAATATTAGGTTCCAAACCTAGACCTTTTAAGTAAACATAGACCGGAAGTCCATTACTAAAACCGCGACCACTTTGCGATGCGAACATAAAAGCATTACCACCCTTATTGTTCAACGATTTATAATCCACACCCTTTTCAACGAGCAATTTTAGAAAATCGATATTGCCTTTTTTAGAAGCGTAATTAAAAATTCCGTTTCCATCTTCATCTTTACTATCTAAAGCCAAGCCATTATCCAAAAAGAATTTTAAATCTGCTTCATTCTTTAAAGAAGGTGCTGCCAATAATAAAAGGTTTGCACCATGTTCATTTTTCTCTTCGACCAAGTTAACGCCTTTCGCCTCAAAAGCTTTATAAATTTCAGGGTTTGTAAGTCCCGCATTTGCACCAAAAGTAAGTGGCGTATAGCGGTGGCTATCCAAAGCGGTAACCGAAGCACCATTATCCAATAAGTATTTTACCAATTCTGCATCACCGGCATAACTTGCCCAATGCAAATAAATACGGCTATCATGTGTTTTCTTATCTACCTCATTACCTTCTAAGGATAGTAAGTATTTAACGACCTCGGTATCGGCTTTACTGGTAATCGCCAACGTAGTAGCGTCAAAAGAATTGGAGTCCATTACAGTTGGGTCGTTACCTTCGGCTATTTTCTGTTTTATGGTGGCAACATCAGGATTGCTTTTCCAGAAATTACGGTCCAACAATTCGTTCTTCTGTTGTGCTATACCTGTAAAGCTTACAAACAATAGGGCGGTTAAAGCTATTTGTGTTAAGGTTTTCATGTTTATTTTTTAAATATTAATCTTAATAACAATGGCAAAAATAAATTATTTTTATTTATTCTAAATAAGAATTGATTGGTTTTTATTTAAATTTTTGAGAGGTGATACTCCTATTCTTAAAATAGGTATTACTATATTTTTCATATCATTTTAAAACTGAATCTACATTTAGAAGTCTATTTTAAGTTGAATTATTTAAAAATAAGCTCGGCAAAAAAAAGTTCGTTTAATGGTTTTACGCTTAATAGTGCGGATACTATATGTACATCTGAAGATTTTCTCTAAAATAGCATTATTGAATTAAAGTCATATAAAAGATATATATAACATATGTGATATATTTCTTATATTGGAGGTATATATAACATATGTTATATATAAAATTGTTAGCAAAAATATTCAGGAACGTCAAAATCTGAACTGGAATCGAGCTGGCTAAACGAAATTTTTTTTAAGGAAAATCTGTGTTTTAAGTACAATACGCAATCGGAATTAAAAACTGTACGCAATCGGAATTTATAAACGTTGCGCTGTTGGAATTGAAAAGTAAAACGCAAAGTTTGCGCAGTCAGAATGGAAAAACTAAACGAGCCAAACGTGCAAAAGATTTTACGAATATTATGGAATCGTAATGGAAAAAAGAATTTTAAAAGCTGAACGCAATTAGTCTTGCGAAACGTAATCTGGGTATAAAAAAAATACTTTTGCTAACAACGGTAACCGTTGCACAAGCTTAAATTCTGAATAAAATCAACATAATAAAGCCTCTTTAAGAGGTTTTATTATTACCGGTTCAGTATTAGAATGTCACTTTTTGATGCCTTAGGAATACTGAAAACATATCTTGGACAGTACTTTTTATAAAGACCTTAAAAGCAAGCTTTGCTAGCCCACTATTTGAACGTTTCAGTTCAAATTTCAGGTACTTCTTAAGGTTATAGGCGATTGCGGAGAGGTGCATCACCTTGTTGGCCTGTTCCAGACCTATCGTATTTATCTTGCGCATGCCCATGAACTGGGTGAGGGTACCGAAAACGGGTTCTACGGTGCTTTGTCGTTTACCCTTCATATACCTGCCCTGTGGGCTCTCGACCCTTGCGATGTTCCGTTCGTATTCCGCCCGATAATACGTGACCGAGAACTGTTTCTCGTTGACCTTTCCAAGGCAGCTTTCCATGATCGAGCAGCCCTTGCAGATCTTGCTCGACGCGCGGTACGCCTTCTTTTTGGTCTTGGTCCGGCTGTCAAGGAACACTTTTTTGAAAGGGATCACCTTGCCCTGTGGGCATAGATAATTGTCGTGTTCCCTGATGTACGTAAACCCATCGGGACCACCTTTATAGGTGCCATGCGGTGGAATGAAACTTTTTAGCCCTTGGTTTTCCAGAAATGCATAGTTCTCCCCGCTACTATACCCCGTATCGGCCACGCAGTTTTCAAATACCAGACCTTGTTGCCATAATCTTCTTTGCAAGCGTTGTACGATATCCTGTAATTGCTGGTTATCCTTTCCATCTGCATGGTACGCCCTGATGTCGGTTATAACATGATGCGCCGTGTCAACACTAAGTTGAGAAAGATAGTTCAGCTTTCTGGCCTTGCCGGGTTTCACACTTATCCTGGCATCGGGGTCCGTTGGGCTATAATGTGTTTTGTTACTGGTGTACTTCGCACCTTTATTACCTGCACCGGGTCTTTGATCCTGATCCTTCGCCCACTTCTTGTTACGGCTCTTTATCGCATTCAGCTCCTTTCCACTTGCGGTAATACTACGATCGCCCTTATCCGCTTTATTATCCTTGGACTTACGGTGTGGCACTTCCCTGTCCATGGCGCTGATCGCCCGTATCCGCACCAAGTGCTCCTTTAGTTCTTCCTCGGGCACTTTCAGTTCCAAGGTATCCATACTCGCGTTCGCCTTTACCGGTGCCGAATCTATCGCTTGGGTATGACCACTTACCATTCCCTTTTCTATACACAACTGTAAAATATTCGTGAACACTTCCTCGAAAACGGACTCTGGAAACAGTTGGCGTGTACGGCTTATGGTACTGTGCCATGGAAGTTCCTCATCAATGTCATAGCCTATGAAATAAAGAATGTCCAAGCGCATCGAACAATGCGCAATCAGTTTACGGTCGCTGATAAGGTTCTCCAGATAACCCACCAGACAAAGCTTGAAGAACACCACGGGGTCTATGCTCTTTTGACCGCTCTCCCCATAATAGGGCCGAGTCAACTTATAGAGGAAACCAAGATCAAGGGCGGATCCCAAACGCCTGTAAAAATTGTTCTTCGGTATACGTTCACTAAGTTGGAAACTAGCGAAAAGCTTCTCCTGGTACTCCTTTTTTCCCTGCATACAACAAGTTACGATCAAATGTCCGATCGGCAAGGATCAGAGCTCGATATTTTTTATATCTTGTGCAACAGGCACAATGTGTATAATTCATTACTAGTTATAGCCTATTTACGAAAGTCCTTGCGGACTTTCTATCTGTGATTTATTTGCTAAATTTAGTGCTTAAACACGCAACGAAATCATACACTAGACCGATGATGTTGCATTCTCCTACGTCGACCCTATATGCTACATCTTGTTTGCCAACGCCCCAACTTGCCCACTACTAGCGTAGATGTCGCCCGCACAAAGGGAAATGCAACATTATCGCAGCGCTATGACAGATTACATAAAACCGTAGGATAAGCGATCTTTTGCCCAATACGACGCTTAACGGAAGAAAACAACCCAACATATCAAGTCACTATATGTAATCTGTCATAGCGCTGCGTTGCCATTCATTAAAAAACATCAACTTTTTTAGAAAAATCAAGTAAAAAACTTCAAATATCTGTTATAACGTGTTAAATTAGAGGTTAAATTTAACATGTAGTGACATGAAAATAGAAATGCCGCCCCAGTTTGATATAGATTATACAGATTATATCGACTCTATTGGTAATGATGATATCCTACCTTTTCTTCACGAAGCGGACAAAAGATATTTCTATTGGTCTGAAATCAAACACAGACCCAACATGCCATTCGATAGTCCAGAGAGCGCATGGAAAATGGTTAAAACACATAGAAAAATTTCTGGAAAAAGTCTTTACTTCCATAACCATAAATTTACTTATAATTTAACTTCATATATACAAAAAGATTTACATCTTTTTGATTTAAAACTGATTGGAGGTCTTTATAAAAATTCTATCACGCCTCAAGACCAACAAGAATATTTCAAGAATTCTCTGGTAGAAGAAGCGATAGCATCATCCCAAATAGAAGGAGCAGCCACAACGACAGATGTCGCTCGTGATATGTTGAAATCTGGACGAAAGCCAAGAAATGAGTCGGAACAAATGATAATCAACAACTTTCGGGCAATCCGAGAAATTGAAAACCGTTTAGATGAAGATTTATCAACTCAGTTGATTTTAGAAATTCATGAATTGATGACAACCAAAACCGAGGCAAGTAAATATGCCGGAAAGTTTAGAGACCATCCGGTTTATGTAAAAGACCATGTGGATGGAGAAATTGCATTTACAGCTCCAAAACATGAAGAAGTTGATAATTTAATAGAAAGCATAATCTATTTCATAAACAATGAAGAAGATTTTATTCACCCTATCATAAAAGCTTCAGTACTACATTTCATGATTGGCTATATTCATCCCTTTGGAGATGGAAACGGTAGAACGGCAAGAGCATTATTTTATTGGTATTTGATTAAAAAAGGATATACCCTTCTAAAACATATTTCAATCTCAAAAGCCATTCTTAATTCGAGAACCAGTTACGACAAAGCTTTTTTACGGACAGAAAACGATGAAAATGATTTAACTTATTTTATAATGTATTCTATGAAAAGCTTACGAGTTGCTTTTCAAAACTTAGTGAATTATAGAGATAAAAAAAGAGCGGAAAGACAGAGAGCTTCAGAACTCATGTATGAATTAGTGAAAAGTGATTTTAATAAAAGACAAGCGGACTTACTTTCATATTTATTCATTAAACCGATATCAGAAATAACAATACAAGCTTATTCTTCCAAACATGATGTTGTAAGGCAAACAGCCAGTAGAGATTTAACTGATTTGGAAGAAAGAGGTTTTTTAGTAAAACTCAAAGACGGAAAAAATATCGTTTATAAATTGACAAATAGAGCAAGGATTGATGAATATCTTGAAAGATAACGTTTTACAAAACTTAAATGTAATGCTGACATGAGATCTAAACCGAAAGGTTTGTGTATACCTGCTTAGTCAGCTGGCAAGCAATAAGCTTTTACTGCGCGCACATACGAAAACGGAAAGTTGCGTTGCAATTTTAGAAAAGCCTACAAATCACCTTAACCAGATTAATAAAATTCTTATAGAAATGATATAGGTTATAACTATTTTTATTCGATTTTTATAAGTCTTTATAACCAACCAACAACAATAAAAAATTAATGTTTTTATGAAGAAACTCATTTTTATCCTTTCCCTTTCTTTACTGGCCTGCACAGATGGCACTACACCTGAATTAACTGAAAATGCAAGTACAGTAGCACCAAAAAAAACCGACAAAATACAAGTTTTAAATGTTGGTTTTTTTCATTTTGGAACAACAAGTGATGCCACTAAAGTAGATTTCGACGAAAACAATGCAAAAGAACAAGAAGAAGTACGTGAGCTATCTAAGTTACTTTCACAATTTAAACCTACTATTATTTGCTTGGAATATACCCCAGAAATTGATGATAAAATAAATGAGGCATATCAAAATTTCCTTAAAAACCCAGATAAGCTTGATACGGAATATGGTGAATTAGGCATGGTGGGTTATGATGTTGCCAGAATAAACGGACTAAAAAAAGTATACGGTATTGATAACTACATTGGGTACAATTATAGCGTGGGAGATTTTATTGAAAACAGTCCTGAACTTACCAATGCCATTGATGCTGAAACTTATTTGGAGATTACGAATAATCCATTAAAAGAGCACCCTGAGTTAGATGCTCTTAATAAGAACTTCGATAGTTTATCGCTACTTGAGAAAATAAAACTAACGAACCATCCGGTAATGCTGGACTATTCTTTAAATACTAACGCAGACAAACTTTTTTATGTAGGTATAGATGACAATTTTGTAGGTGCTGACCAAGCTGCCCTATTCTACCAACGTAACATGAGAATATTTTCGAATCTTAACAGAATAAAAATGAAAAAGGCAGACAGAGTTCTTATTATTATGGGCTCTGCACATACCGCAATGTTACGTGAATTTATAAACAGGAGTCCAAAATTTGAAATGGTAAATACATTGGATTATCTAAACTAATACCAACTAAAAGAATCATTACATTAGAGACAGAGCTCATCATTAATAGATGGGCTTTTTTTATTCATTCCATACCATACCGTATTCCCTAACAAAAAGTTAAGTAGCGTTTTTCTTCAAATATAAAATTCTATATTGTTGATAATGTTGCTTTAAGGCACATAATTATGGTCAACTTTCATACGGAAAAACCAATTATTATTGAACCTAAATAACACCTATTGCAGAAGTATTTAAAAATTATACTACTTATTGTAATGTCTTGTTCTTTTGGTTTTTGTCAAGACAGCACTACCCTATTAAATGGGAGTGTGAAAAGCCCAAATAATGAAGTTTCCGATATTTTAATCGTTAATCTTAATTCTAAGATATCTACAATTACGGATTCCTTAGGTAGGTTTTCTATAACCGTTAAATTAAAAGATATTATAAGGTTTACTGCTGTTCAATACCTTCCAAAAGACATTAGTGTTACTGATGAAATTTTAGAATCAAAATCTATCATTATAACCCTTTCGGACAACGTTATTGATTTAAGTGAAGTTACCGTTACCCCATATAATTTAACGGGTAAAATAGATTTGGATATAGAACGCTTAGCCCTGGACCCCGCAGTTACTTCTTCTTCTTTAGGTTTGCCCAATGCAGATTTAGTTAAAATGACGCATAGCGAACGTCTACTTTTAGAAGCCGACCGAGGTAAATATATAAGTTTGGCCACTATAGATAACTACGGAAAAATTAATGAGATTCTAAGTCATGCATTTATTTCGGTTAGCATAAATACCCACAAAATAATGAACCGTGTTTCTGGCAGAACAAAATCGTTAGAAGAGAGGGTAGAACGTGATGAAAAAATGGAATTGGAGAAAGAAATCATCTCTAAATTTTCAAAAAAATCTATGTCCGATAGTTTTCATATCCCTGAAATACATATGGACGGATTTCTTACCTATTGCATATCTCAAGAAGACTTTTTAGAACTATCCCAAGCCGGGAACACGGTAGAATTATGGGATTATTTAAAGGATAAAAGTATTGAATTTAGGGAAGCGGATACGCTAAAACAATAAATTTTAAATGATTGACATACACCTTTATTATGTATATTTTTATTAGCTGTACGCAATGTAAAAAAACCGAATACAAATGATGAAAAGCATTTTAATAATATTTCTATTGCCACTTTTTAGCTTTTCCCAAAATTCTGAAATTAAACCATATATCGATTTTTTACAAAAAGTAGAAAAGAAATCTGCTAAAGATTACATCGTGGAACAGTTTAAGGAACACGACATTGTAATTCTGTGCGAAAGAGACCATAGTGAAATTTCACAATATGAATTGATAAAAGAAATTTTATCCGACAATTATTTCAAAGAAAATATAAGGAACGTATTCACAGAAATTGGAGTTGTTAATCTTCAACCAGAAATAACCAAATTTCTAAAGACACGTAATTTGGATAGTATTTATTTAGAAAAAAAACTTAATGAATATCAACAGAATTCTGAAATGTATCCTATTTGGGAAAGATATAGTTATCATTATTTTTTAAGAACTATATATGATATTAACAACAGCTCTGAAAATCAAATCTCACTTTACCCTTCCGATTCTGAATTTGACTGGAAGAAAGTAAAAAGTGTTGAAGATTACGCAAGGGAATATGAAATTGAAATTGAGCCAAGAGATAGTTTAATAGCTCAAAATATTATTAACCAATACAAAAAAATAAAATCCGCTAATAATAAAAAAGCACTAATCATCTTGAATTTCAGACACGCTTATAAAACACATTTAATTACTCCTAATGGCGAAATTGTGGAAAACGCTGGGAAATATCTATCTGACTATTTTGGACATAAAGCCGTAAGTATTTTAATCAATCGTCCTATTTTTTTCAGAAAAGATAATGATTGGTCTTACAAACTTATTCAAGATGGAAAATGGGATGCTACATTCAAATATTTGAATACTGAAGATAATGGTTTCGATTTTAATAATTCAATTTTCGGAAACGATATTTTCGATTTACAACCAACAAAAAATGAACTCAAGTACAAAAATGTATTTGATGGATTTGTATTTTATAAACCCATAGAAAAACATGATTTAATAGACTATTACAATGGTCTGATTTCGAAAGATTTTGAAAAAGAATTTTTTAGAAGACTACTAATTCAATTAGAATATTTTGAGAATAGTTCAATGTTAGAAAAACTTAAAGATGAAAATTTTAGAAAAAAATTACTAACCGAATTGAACACAAAAAAAATAAGAAAATATAGAAACTTCGAGTTTTTAATTGAAAGTAGAGACGCATATAAGATGGAATAAAGCATTACGTAAAACACCTGATGAATAAGTAGGACTTTAATTATGAATGTAGATGAAGATTATGAAAATGAGGACCCAAAAGTTTATAGAAATGTTTAAAAAAAGCCTAACATTTGTTCTTCCAAAGAAAACCTAAGTTAAGTTTGAAGAGATACAAAATAAATATCCTCAGGGCAAGCCCATGAGGCATTTATAGGAAGAAATATTTTCATTTCGAGACAAGCCTCGGAGCATTTAAATCTCGATTATCGAATAAAAATGCTATTGCCAATTCCCGCTTCCAGAAATCTTCTTAAATCCGTATCTTTCTAAATCAATTATAATCTTAAAATCGCAAGCCATGAAACACCTTATCACCGCATTCATTCTTACAGGATTATTGATTTCTTGTAATTCATCGGACAAAACAAAAACAACAACACAAGAAACATCTGATACAGAAACAACTGCAGAAAGTTTATCAACTGCAATTCCTAAAAATTTAAAAGCTATAGAAACCAATGAAGATTTAATTGCAACTTCGTTAATGGCGGCACCGGCAGAAAGTAGAGCAAAAAGTAAAGTTATCGGTTATAATATGGCAGGCGAATTTGTAACGCTAAAAGAGGGTGAAAATGAATTCATTGTCCTTGCAGATGACCCAAATAAAGACGGTTTTAATGCCGCTTGTTACCATAAAGACCTTGAACCTTTTATGGCACGTGGTAGAGCTTTACGAGCCGAAGGAAAGTCTTCTGAAGAAATATTTGATATTCGAGAAGAAGAGATGAAATCTGGTAAATTTACAATTACCCCAGGTGCTACCCTACATATTTACTACGGACCAAATACCACTTACGACCCAGAAACATCAATGGTTGATGGTGCTCAATTACGGTATGTAATTTATATGCCTTGGTCCACATCGGCCTCTACCGGCATACCAGAAACTCCATCGGCACCAGACCATCCTTGGCTCATGAATCCCGGTACTCACAGAGCGCATATTATGATTTCTCCGATGGCAAAAGATAAAAGTTAATTGACGAAAATAAAGACCGTTAAATACGAAAACGTATGGTAAAACGAATTTTAAATTACCTTGGCTGGACATTGTTCGCTATTCTATTAGGGTTTTTACATATGCGTATTGTTTTAGGACCAGTTTCCAAGTCCGAAACCAGTGAGTTTACGTTTTTAAATAGTATTCACGATTTTGTTTTACTTTATGTAGGTGTAATTATTGGTTGTATTATAGCATTACTCTTTATTTTATTAGATATTTTCTATCTAAAAAAAAGGGTACAAAACAATAACAATTCATTTCTGATCAGACTGGTAATAATAATTGCGCTTGCGATCATTGTTGGGGCTTTGCACTATATTCTTGAGACTATAGCCAATGTCATTTAAAGCATTATACAAATTGATAACTACACAAACGCTACCTTAGCAAGTATGAATACACTTGATATTAGAACAGTAGATGTTGTTCAATATTTACAGCCTTTGCGGGAAGGCGGTTCTATGCCTGCTATTGTAAAAGCAGATGACGATTTCTTGTACGTGCTTAAATTTAGAGGGTCAGGGCAAGGTAAAAAATCGCTCATTTCAGAATTTATTGGTGGCGAATTGGCACGTGCTATTGGTTTAAAAGTACCAGAGTTGGTATTTATGAATTTAGAAGATTCCTTTAGACAAACGGAACCCGATGAGGAAATTCAAGATTTATTAAAGTTTAGTGTTGGGCTAAATCTTGGTTTGCACTTTTTATCCGGTGCCATAACTTTTGACCCGTTAATATCAAAGGCAGATGCCATAACAGCTTCAAAAGTTGTTGTTTTAGATAGTTTAATAAGTAATATAGACCGAACGGCCAAGAATGCAAATCTCTTGTATTGGCATAATGAGCTATGGGTGATAGATAATGGTGCAAGCTTCTATTTTCATCATAATTGGGAAACATGGGAAAGTCATCTTTCTAGAACATTCCCATTTATAAAAGACCATGTACTTTTACAACAAGCCACTGCCCTAACTGAAGCTGCATCCGAAATTCAACAATTCATTACACTTGAAAAAATAACGGAAATAGTTTCAAAAATACCCGAAGATTGGCTAACGAGTGAATCCGATGTTTTAAATGCGAATGAAAAAAGGACGGCTTACATTAAATTTATCACTACTAAGCTATCTATGATCGATGTTTTAGTAAAAGAAGCGGAAGATGCAAGATAGACAAACATTTAAATTTGCGATAGTACGTATCGTTCCCAAAGTAGAACGAGAAGAATTCTTTAATGTAGGCGTTATTCTTTTCTGTAAACGAACTAAGTTTTTGGATATAAAATACCATATTGATAAGGAGAAACTAAAAGCATTTTCACCAGAAATTGAGTATGAAATACTAAATGATTATTTAAAAGCTTGGAAATTAATTTGTGAAGGAAACTCCAATGGCGGACCAATAGGAAAGCTAGATCTACCTGACCGGTTTGGGTGGTTAACAGCTTGCAGAAGCACCGTTATACAAAGCTCTACCACGCGTTCGGGATTAAGTTTAGACCCTGAAAAGGAGTTGGTAGACCTATTTAACAACTACGTTTTGTAATACCACAGGTAGTACGAATATTGGTCTGCATATTCAATGTATTAAAATGGTTAAGTTGATAAGCCTCCTTTGAAAAGTTTTAGAAAAATAAAATCTAACAGTTTTCATCCATAAGATGAATTGATTAAAAAATTGATAAGAAAACAAGATGCATAATTTATTATTCAATTTTATATCAAACTACCTTACCCTTGATGACGCTGAAAAAGAAAATCTAATTACCCTGAATATTTTTCACACTAAAAAAAAGGGTGCTATTTTGCTTAAGGAAGGACAACGTAGTAATGAAGGTTATTTTGTTCTAAAAGGATGCATTAGAACTTATTACGTTATTGACGGCGAAGAAAAAACTACAGCTTTTTATACTGAAATGGAAGGTGTTACACCACATAGTGTAATTAGCAAAAAACCGTCTGAACATTATATAGCCTGTAATGAAGATTCCATTCTAGTAATTTCTAACCCAGATATGGAAAGTGAAATTTTTAAGAAATTTCCAAAATTTGAAACCTTGTGTCGAATTTTATCCGAAGAGCTTTTAGCAAAACAACAAATAGATTTTGACCAGTTTAAAACATCTACTCCAGAACAACGCTATCTAAGTTTATTAAAAAATAGGCCCGACCTTATACAGCGCATACCACAACACCAGCTGGCTAGTTTTATTGGCGTAAAACCGCAATCACTAAGCAGAATACGTTCTAGAATTATAGATAAGAACGTATAATCTCCATTTCTTCACTTAAGTGAACGTTATCAACACGTTTTCATTTCTAGTTTTGCAACAAACTTAACCGATGCACATGTCGGTTTTAAATTTGACAATAGCAACGACAACAGCATGAAAACGAAACAGCTACAAAGTACACTTTGGATATTTTTAACCGCTAACTACCTTTTTTGCGATGTATTCTCCATTTATAATTCCGTATTTCTAAATCAACTACTTACAGGTGAGGTAGATGGTATCCAATTTAACGAGGAATTCCTTCTAAAGTTTGCGATAATTATGGAAATACCTATGCTCATGATTGTGCTATCCACTGTTCTTAAAAATAGGTTGAATAAAATACTTACAATAACTGTCGCCGTTTTAATGCTAGTGGTTCAATTTGGTAGTTTAGTTACTGGGGACAATATGCTGCATTACATTTTTTTTAGCGTTGTAGAAATATGCACTTTGGTCGCAATCATAGGTGTCACAGCAGCTAATAAACCCCTTTAAGGCCTTTACCAGACAAATGAGGTTAAATATTTGCAAGGGTCAGCGCAATTAAATCTCCATTATCAAGTAAACAACCTCAGGGCAAGGCCATGAGGTTTTTATAGGAAGAAATATCTTAATTTTTAGTCAAACCTCGGAGCACTTATATCTCGATTATCGAGTAAAAAAATTTCTAAATACGCAACAGGGTACAAAATCTACATTACCACGCGAATGTGTAAATTTGTAAAATAATCCCTCAACGTACAACACAAAATGGAATCATCAGAACTTAAAAATATTATACAAGGCATTCCAAAAGCAGAGCTGCATTTACATATTGAGGGAAGTTTTGAACCGGAGCTTATGTTCAAAATAGCTCAACGAAATCAGATAACCTTACCGTACAAATCTATAGCATCGTTAAAAAAAGCCTATAAATTTAATAATCTTCAGGAATTTTTAGACATCTATTATGCAGGCGCACAAGCACTGTTACACGAACAAGATTTCTTTGATTTAACCTGGGCGTACTTAAAAAAAGTGCATAGCCAGAATGTAATACATGTAGAACTATTTTTTGACCCACAAACACATACGGATAGAAGGGTTCCTTTTCCTATTGTTATTACCGGAATACATAAGGCATTAGAAAAAGCAAAAAGTGAATTCGGTATCTCTTACAAACTAATTATGAGCTATTTACGTCATTTAAGTGAAGAAGAAGCCTTTAAAACATTAGAATCATCGCTCCCCTTTAAGCATATTATAGACGGTGTAGGTTTAGACTCATCCGAACTAGGAAATCCGCCAAGTAAGTTTCAACGTGTATTTAAAGCATCGGCACAACAAGGATATCAACTAGTAGCCCATGCCGGTGAAGAAGGTCCGTCAGCCTATATTTGGGAAGCGTTGGACCTGTTGAAAGTAGTACGCATTGACCATGGAAATAGATGTTTAGACGACGATGCATTGGTAAAAAGATTAGTGGAAGAAAAAATCCCACTTACCCTCTGCCCTACTAGTAATGTTGCATTAAAAGTGATACAGAAAATGGAAGAGCACCCAGTATCAGAAATGCTAAAAAAGGGAATTATAGCCACCATACATTCCGACGACCCTGCCTATTTTGGTGGGTATATGAACGAAAATTATTATGAAACCGCCAAAGCCCTACATTTAACTTTAGACCAAATTCAGCAATTGGCCGTAAATGCATTTAAGGCTAGTTGGTTAAACGCAGATGCTAAACAAAAGCGCATTGGTGAGGTTAAGGATTATTTTGCATCGTTAAAAAAATAGTATACGCTATCTTTCATTTTCAAGAAGAAAAGATACTCTCGTAATTTGGGCTTATAAATTTTGTTGAATTTACCCATTTAATTCCGTTTAAAAATATCCTTACCCCAACAATACGGTTTCCCGTAAGTACGGTATAGTTTAATGTATAACCTCTGAGAAAATTATTTATTGAAAAGTATAATCATCTGTTACTTTAGCTAAACAAACATTTTATAATTATAATGGCATTATTTTAACTTTCAGTACTTAAGTCGCGCCTTGTTTTACAAAACTCCGCAGAGGTAGACAAGACATATAAAAAATACCGGAAATACTTTTCAAACCCCACCATACAAGACAATATACGCAGCTCAAAAGGAGAAGAATATCGGGGTATATTTTTAACCGAGTTGTTCGTGAATATATTGAACTACACCCTAAAGACTAAGGCAAACTATACTATAATTTAGTTGCAGAATACAAGGACCAAAATAATTTGTGCAAGGCAGATGGCGACATCTTAGACAATGATATTGCCATTGGTGTTATTGAATGAAAAGGCACCATGACCAAGGACTTGGAAAGCATACGTAAACAGGCGTTCGATTTATCAAAAAACTATAGTGCTCCATATTAATTTTTAATAACCGCAGCGCTAATAAAATTAGTCAACTCTAGTTCTATAATTTCAGAATTTATTTTTGA
Source organism: Maribacter hydrothermalis (assembly GCF_001913155.1). Classification (GTDB taxonomy): domain Bacteria; phylum Bacteroidota; class Bacteroidia; order Flavobacteriales; family Flavobacteriaceae; genus Maribacter; species Maribacter hydrothermalis. Next base: position 3,593,350 of record NZ_CP018760.1, on the reverse strand, counting down.
TTGAGGATTAATATAACTAAGATAAACCCAACGAAGGCTAGACAGTATTATTTGTGTTGTAATTTCTACATCTATTTTTCTAAACTCTCCATTTGTGATTCCTTCTTGAATAATTGTTTTCACTTTGTTTTCAAACCCTTCACGGCGATTCAAGAACTCATGAAGTCTTGGTTCTTTTAAATTACGCCATTCATTGGCAAGCAGAGCTTGCTCAAAAGGTCTTCTAGCTGTAATTTCAATATACGAAGTTACTACTAGTAGTAACTTTTCTTTTGAAGTATGGGTCGATGCTACAATAAAATCAATTGAATCTTGAAACTCATCTTGAATACTGAAAAGAAAGGTATCTAGTAAAGACTGTTTTGAATCTATATAGTTGTAAACATTGGCAACATCAAAATTAAGCTCATGTGCAATATCGCGCATGGTTGTTGCTTTAAAACCTTTTTTATGAATTAATTGAAGAGCTACTTTCAAAAAGCGTTCCCTTTTTGTTCTTTTTTTCATTTGTATAAATATACAATTAGTCCAATAACCAGAAAATTAAGACACATTTGTTTATTAAAAACAAATGGATATATTTACATCAACAGTTGTTGATGTAAATATTAATACTAATACTACCACTTATGAACAATGCTAAAATTGTATTTCCAGAAAAACTTTATGCATGCTGGCATCCAGTAGGATATAGCAATGAGATAAAGGCCGATACTCCATTTGGTACTTTTCTTTTAGACGAAGCCGTGGTTGTTTGGCGAACCTCTGACGGCGAGGTACATGCAATGCGTGATGTATGCATCCACCGAGGAACTGCTTTGTCTTTAGGGTGGATAAAAGACGATTGTCTGGTTTGCCCCTACCACGCTTGGCAATTTGACAAAAAAGGTACCTGTGTAAAGATTCCGCAGGATCCGGACGCGAAAATCCCTAGTAAGGCAAAAACCCCTAGTTATCATTGCCAAGAAAAATTCGGATTGGTATGGGTTGCCTTAAAAGAACCGGTTTATGATCTTCCTAATATACCCGAGTACGAAAACGCTGATTGGAAATTGGTAAATACAGGGCCATTCGATTGGAATAGCGATAGCTCCAGACAAGTAGAAAATTTCACTGATTTCGGTCACTTCCCGTGGGTACATCCTGGATTACTAGGAGATCCTGAGCGACCAAAAGTGCCTGATTGTAAAGTGACCGTGAAAGATTCGGTCTTACATTATTCCGTGGTACGGCCCGAAGCAACCAATAGCGATGACTTTCCCATTTTTGCAAATGACGATGTGGTACAACCAGAGAGAAGAAGTGTGTACGAACTGCATTTACCCTATACTATTGTACTTCGCTTAGGATGGGGTAAAGAAAAAGGCATGGTCTACTTTTTTACCTCACAACCTATCTCACAAAATAAATGTCGTGGTTTTTGTATTATCGGTCGTAATTATGACCAGGATGAGCCAGACACAATTTTACAAGAATTTGAACAAGTCATTTTTGATCAAGACAAACGTATTGTTGAATCGCAACGACCCGAGCAAGTTCCCTTCGACTTCACTGAAGAGCTACATTTAAAATTCGATGCAGTGGCGATGAATTATCGCCGTGCCATGAAAAAACAGAAATTGAGTTATTAAAAGAATTGGTAACTTGGTAAATACCATAAATAACTAAATATCAACAAATTATTTTTGGATGATTGCAAACCAATTTGTTGGGTTGGTTTTAAAAAATAAAAGTGAAAGTTGTAAAAATATAACGTATTTAAAAACCGTAATAATGGGAAACAAAAAATATAACCAGAAACAGATTCTAAGATTAATCTCATTTACTATTCTAATTTTCAGCTTTTTAGCAAAAACTAATCTTTACGCGCAAAATATTCCCTCACCGGAATCTGTATTTGGCCATGAGGTAGGGGCTACTTACCATTTAATCAATTATGAACAGTCTATAGATTATTTCATGAAATTGGCAGAGGCTAGTAACCGGATGGAAATAGTGCAAGTAGGACATACCAGTGAAGAACGACCTTGGTACATAAGCGTTATTTCAACCCCACAAAATTTAAAAAATTTAGAGAAATTTAGAGAAAATAACATGCGGATTGCTCATCCCGAAGGTTTGAGTGAGGAAAATTTAAAGGAGTTGATTAAAGACCAGCCCGTTTTTATAGATATAAATGGAGGTCTACATGCAGGTGAAATAGCAGGTTCTCAACACACCAATCAATTTGCCTATGAATTGATGACCATGAACCAAGAGGAGTTTAAATATTTCTTTGAAAATACAATACTAGTGTTATGGCCTACCTTAAATCCTGACGGACAAAACATTGTTGTGGATTGGTATAAGGAAATTAAAAACACCGATCATCCTACGGCACCGCTCAACAAGGTGTATCAAAAGTATGTAGGACATGATAACAATAGAGATGGGTATATGTTGAATATGCAAGAATCTAAAGTACTGGCTCATACCTGGCGTAATTGGGAACCGGAAATTCTTCATGTTCATCATCAACAAGGTCATAGTTCCGAACAAACAGATTATCATAGAATATGGCTTCCACCTTTTGCATCTCCAGTAGGGGTCCATACCCCTCCACGAATTCTGCGAGAAATGAACACTTTAGGAATGCAGATGGCTCAAGAATTAGAAACAAGGGGCCTTACAGGTGCCACACATTTAGGCGAAGCATATGATGCCTACTACACGGGTTATAATGATTATATAAATATGTACCATAATACCATTGCTTACTGGACAGAGGTCGATGGCGGTCAAAATCAATGGGGTGAGCCCTATAAAATTGCAGAGGAAAAAGTTTTGGAAAAATTAGGGACGTTCCGTGCTCGAAATTTATTGGTAAGTCCATGGAAAGGTGGTCAGTGGAATTTGAGCGATCAAGTAGAATACATGGTGGCGGTAAATTATGGTGTGTTGAAATACGCGAAAAATAACCGAGAAGATATTCTCTATAATCGATATAAAGCGGGCATGGAGACCATTGAGAATTATCCTGAAGCATCTCCCGCTGCTTATATAATTCCTCAAGAGCAAGATGACCCAAACAATGCTGTTACTATGTTACGTAGATTAGCTTTTAATGGGGTAAAAATAAATCAGTTTACAAAGGAAACGACCATAGGAGAATTATCTTATCAGGCTGGGACATGGGTTATTCCTACGAATCAAGTATTTGGAAATCTTGTTCCAGAAATTTTAGGCATCCAGGAATATCCACATATTATGCAAGGCGATGAACTAAAAGTTCCTTATGATGTAGCCGGCTGGACATTGCCCTATTCCATGGGAGTTGATGTTCACCCGATAGCAGATCCTCTATCAGACAAAACGGTTCAAGCAATGACCCCTGTAAAAGGTGTGCCAACGAAATGGGATGCGAACAAAAAAGCCGAATTTACTGCTAATGCCGTAGCCGCAGGAATAGTCTCTCCCACTAAGGCAATTGAAGGTTCCGGTTCTTTTTTAGTTTTAGACCCAACGGTAAACCATTCTTATATTTTGATCAATCGAGCTTTAAAGAATGGAGGAAAAGTGACTCATCATAAGAACGGCTATAACTCCCGTTCCAATGGTCAGTACATAGTTTCGGGTATTGATAAGAATACGTTGAGCACATGGGTAAAAGAACTAAATATACCAGGGCAGTGGACAAAGACAAATTCCGGTAAGTCGTTAAACCGACTTCGAATTGGGCTTTATCAACCTTGGCACGGTAGTCTTTATGATGTAGGTTGGACCCAATGGCTACTTGAAGAACATGAATATGATGTGGACCTACTCTATAATAACGCTTTTAAGGATGGCAAAACGATTAAAAATTATGATGTTGTCATCTTCCCTTCAATAGGTACCGCTAGACGTGGGGGCGAGAACAAGGATAGTTTTATTCTACATGGATATTCTAAGGATGAAACACTTGAAAAGTATGCCGGAGGTATTGAAGAAGAAGGTGTAAATGCTTTAAAGTCTTTTGTCGCAGATGGAGGGAAGTTGGTTTTTTTAAATGAGAGTACCGAATTCGCTATTAAGCATTTAAACCTACAGGTCGAAAACGTAGTTAAAGACAAAAACCGTGGTGATTTCTATGGTAGCGGTTCATTATTTCGTGCTAAAATCAATCAAGATAATGCTATCATGAGCGGTGTTTCCAAGGAAACGGACATTTATTTTAACAACAGTCCCGTTTTTAAGACAAAAAATGGTTTTCAAGGTTCAGTTCTCGTGAGTTATCCTGAAACCGCTACTATTCTTCGTTCGGGTTATTTAACCGGAGAGGAACATTTAAAAGGAAATGCCGCAGCTTTGCAGATTAATCAGGGTAAAGGTTCAATTGTCTTGTTCGGTTTCAGTCCTCAATGGCGCGGTCAAACCTTTGGCACCTTTAAGATGTTGTTTAATTCCTTGTACCATTAAAGTAATTAAAAATTTATAGCATTCAACACCTAAAGATATCACAATCCTGAAATGGTAAAAACAGTTTTCAGTTTGAAAATATACTAACAATTAGAATAGTTCATTATGAATATTACATTAGAACAAGCAGAAAAAGCAATTGCAGCAGCAAAAAAAAAATCTACAGCAATAGATACTAAAATGAACATTGCAATCGTCGATTCAGGAGCTAACTTGGTAGCATTTGGCCGTATGGACGGTGCATGGTTGGGTTCACTCGACATCTCTATTAAAAAAGCAAAAACTGCTAGGTATTTTGACATGAACACCGGATTAATTGGCGAATTATCTCAGCCAGGCCAACCATTGTTTAATATTGAACACTCAAATGATGGATTGATTACATTTCCAGGAGGCGTTCCAATTAAAAACGCTTCAGGCAAAATTATCGGAGCTATTGGGGTAAGTGGAAGTTCAGTAGAAAATGACCATACTGTAGCAGTAGCAGGAGCAACGTCCCTTTAAAATTTAGTTTTATTTTGCGAAGAGGATAACTAAAATTAGTTATCCTTTTTTTACTCCCTATTTTTTAAGAGCCATTTTACATCTAATGACACAAGAATTGAATTTCTTGTTTATTTTCGATTTGGCTTTTTGATATTATTTCTAGTTGATGCAATTAAAAAGAAGAAAATATGAAAATCGAAACATCAGAAAATAATCCGCTTTTATGCGACATAGAAACCGGCATCTGCAAAACATCTGACCAAAGTACGGATACCGTATTACAAAGTGACATGCAATCCACTAAGAAATCCATTACGGTAATTTACTATACAGACCCCATTTGCTCATCCTGTTGGGGAATAGAACCACAATTACGTAAACTAAAATTGGAATATGGCAATTCTATTACAATAGAATATAGAATGGGAGGGTTATTGCCCAATTGGAGTTACAATAGCGGAGGTATTGGAAAACCATCGGATGTGGCAAGCCATTGGGACGAAGTGAGTGTGTATTACGATATGCCCATTGACGGAGATTTATGGTTGATAGATCCTTTAGAATCATCTTATCCACCATCCATTGCATTTAAAGCAGCACAAATTCAAAACAATGAAAAAGCAATTCTATTTCTTCGGGAAATAAGGGAAATGGTTTTTCTTCAGAAGAAAAATATTGCCAAATGGGAAAATTTGGCTATTGCTGCTAAAAATGTTGGACTACATAGTGAGCAATTGAAAAGTGATTTTGAAGGGGCAGCAAAAGTACTGTTTGAAGAAGATTTGAAATTGGGAAAAGAATTGGGCGTACGAGGATTTCCAACCTTATTCTTTATTGACGATTCGGGAAATAAAGAAATTGTTTATGGTAGCAGGCCCTATGCTTTTTATGAAATGGCCATTCTAAAATTGGACCCTAATGTTACAAAAAGTGAATATGTTAAAAATTGGGAAACACTCTTTTCTTTATATCATTCGCTCACGGCAAAAGAGTACTCAGAACTTTCGGGTACTCCAAGAATCGAAAGTGAAAATTTATTGAATGAGCTTTCCAACGCTGGTACATTGAAAAAAATGACAATAAAAAATGGTTCTATTTGGAATTATAACGGCATTAACAAGAAAAGATGAGTTTGGGTGGTTGGACCTCTTTGAAGAAAACAAACAAAAAGCACAGGCCTTACAAACCCAAATTTCCCAAACAGATACGGCAATTGATACTATGGTATACAAGTTATACGGCTTAAAGTACGAGGAAATAAAGATTGTTGAAAATAGTTAATAGTACTTAATAATGCTTTATTATCATACGGCTCCAGTCTAAAAATAGCGCTATAAATTCTTAACGTTTGGTATTTGTAATTGCTTCTACGACACCAAGCGCAGCCATTTCCCCAGCAATCATTGCTGCATTAAGAGAGCCATTAAGTAAGGTATCACCTGCAAGAAAAACACCTGTATTTAAACGGGTTTCCGAAGGTAACATATCATATTGCAAATTGTTCAGTACTGGCAATGAATTAGGAATTTTGTAGTGTTTAATAAAACTGCAGGATTCTATTGCGCAGTATCGCTTTAATTCTTGTTGCACACGCTCAATAAGAATTTTAGTTGGTAGGTTTTGATTATCAACTATCGTTACAGAAAGTAACTCTTTAGAATTTTTAGAAATAGTCCCAAGACTTGTAGGATAAAAAATAGAATTAATTAGCGATCCATTTACAGGAACAAGACCTATTAGCGGTTTATTGATTACCCGCTTTGTTGTTTCAAAATAGATAGTATCTGACGATTTCCATTCCGTTTTTTGATTTTTTAAATTGGGAATTAAGTTACTAGCTTCCGTAGCTACTATGGTATAGTCACTTGCTAACTTTTCACCATTTTCCAGTTCTATTTGTCCGTCTAGTACAGTTGCCACTTTCGTGTTAAATTTAAACACCGTATGGTTTAAATTTTTAGCTAACTGTTTTGGAATAGCACCTATTCCCGCTTTAGGTATAGTAGCATAACCTTCTCCGAACATCTTATAAACAAACTCAAACATTCTGCTGGATGTATTTAGTTTGTTTTCAAGAAAAATACCGCTAAAAAATGGGGTAAAAAAGTCTTCGATAATTTCGTTGGAAAAGCCTAATTGCCTTAAATACAATAATGTAGTTTGCTCATTTTCCGAAAATATGGACGACAATGATTTTTTCTTTAATCTCCTGTTTAGCTTTAGTATTTTAATTTTATCGGAAAAATTTCCTATCCCAGAAAATAATGTAGAAAATAAAAAAGAGACATCTCTTAAAGGGTCACCAATGGTCAACTCTTTCCCATATTTAAAAATAACGGCACCAGGTAGGAATGTTTGCAATTCTAACGAATCAAAATCAAGATACTTTTTAGCTGCTGGGTATGCCGAAAGTAATACCTGGAAACCGTGATCTAGTTGATAACCATCTACGATAGCGGTTTTTACTCTACCTCCAACGCTATTGGTAGCTTCAATAATCACAGGCGAATATCCATTTTGTTCAAGAACGGCAGCGGCAACCAGTCCGCTAATACCTGCGCCTACAATATGTACTTTAAGATTAGAATTTTTCATTTTATTGTAATTGGTACTCCACACTTTAAAAATACAAAACTAAGCTTTTTAATTTATGTTTAACAAATTTTATAAAATAGTAAACAATAATTAAAATACTTTTACGACCAAGAATATATTTTACAACTATAACCCCCTATATAAATGAAAAAGATTGCGATTGTAAGGTGTGAACATTTTAATGCAGCACACCGTTTACATAATAAGGAATGGAGTGACGAAAAAAACAAAAAAATTTTTGGCAAATGCAACAACCCCAATTACCATGGTCATAATTACGAATTAGAAGTAAAGGTAATTGGTTTATGTAATCCAGAAACGGGTTATGTAATAGACACCAAGATTTTGTCTGACCTAATAAAAGAAAAAATCCTGAATAGGTTTGATCATAGAAACCTTAACCTAGATACCGAAGAGTTTACAAATCTTAATCCTACGGCCGAAAATATAGCAATAGTCGTTTATAACATTTTAAGACCAGAAATTGAATCTCAATTTGATTTAAAAATTAAACTATATGAAACACCAAGAAACTTTGTGGAATACCCTTATTCATAAAATGAGTCTTGAAAATAGAGCATGGTATAAAGCAGTCTTAAAATAATATGATCCAAACTACAGTAGTTTTCGAATACCAATAAAAACAAAAATCAGTATCGAGTACCACAAAAAGAAAGAAAAAATAAATTCTTTAAACCCTAAAACGAGCATAGCACTGATAACAAAAAGCTGAAAACCAAGTCCAAATGTAGATACCCCGGTCATTAGTAATTTAGGGAATCTTTTACTTTTAGCAGCTGTTGGGTCCAGTCTATAAATTGTTTTATCAAAAACCCCGTAAAGCACTTTATAAATTCTAAAAAGCAAGTTTACATTTTTTTGCTTTTCCCCTTTCATAGCAATGGGACAATCAATTTCAAATACCCTACTCGTTGTATCGCCATTTAAATTATTTCTTAAGATAACGTAATAGTAATTGTATAAAGTACCTTGTAGTTGAATAGCTAAAAAGCCAAGAAAACATGAAATAAAACTAGCTTGTGAGGAATACCAAAGCGCAGTAAAAATGAAAATATTTAAAATAATATCTGCAATAGAATCTAGATAGCGACCCGTATGCGAAGGTGTTTTTTTTACCCTTGCCAATTCTCCATCAGCAGCATCCAAAATAGATTTAAAAATTAAAAAAAAAGCAGCTCCCCAGTAAAGTTCCAATAAAATAAAAACAATGGCCAGTAAACCCGAAATGATAAACCAAATGGTGACATCTATAGGAGTAAATGAAGTTTCTTTTAGTGAATTAGCAATAGATTTTCCAAAATACCTCCCATAATCCGAAAGGTCTAAAAATCTATGTTCTAAAGGTAATTTGGACATACTATATTTTTAAATCTAGATTTTTACCTTATCAATAACCTCTTTGTTAATGAACCATTTTATTAAAAATAAGTATACCATAGCTTACTAAATAGTAAAAGCACAAAAGTATTAATTTTGTTTAATTATTATATTATTTAATTAAACAAAATTGTAAATTTGAATACGATAGTGAGACTTCTTTTCTAGTACAAAAGAACGCACTACAAGCGTATAACTATTTTAAAGCACAACAAACTATATTTTTACTTAATACAAGATGAAGTTAAAAACAGAAAATACAGCACTTACCAATATTAGCACAATTAGCGACCTTTCTATTGATGAAATAGGAGAAGATCACTTAAATACAGGTTTAGAAACACCAATGAAACCTAATGCACCTTTTTTAAGTGACATAGAAAAAAGAGAAAAAATTTCTGAATTATTCGGTCAAATTATGGATGTAATGGGGCTAGACCTTACAGATGATTCATTAAAAGGTACTCCGAATAGAGTTGCCAAAATGTATATTGAAGAGCTTTTTTCGGGTCTAAACCCGGCAAATAAACCAAAGGTTACCTTGTTTGAAAATAAATATCGATATAATCACATGCTAGTTGAGAAAAACATTAGCTTTTATTCTAATTGTGAACATCATTTTGTTCCTATTATAGGAAAGGCACATATTGCATACATCTCATCCGGTAAAGTAATAGGACTATCTAAGCTGAATAGAATAGTACAATATTATGCAAAGCGGCCACAAGTACAGGAGCGACTAACAAACCAAATAGCGGCAGAATTAAACAAGGTATTGGATACCGAAGATATTGCAGTGATCATAGACGCAAAACATTTGTGTGTTTCTTCTAGAGGAATCAAAGATGATACTTCTACGACTGTAACGTCATTTTATGGTGGAGTGTTCAATACCCCAAACAAAATTTCTGAATTACAGAATTATTTAAACCAATAGCAAACAACCTCGGGGCAAGCCGCAAAGCATTTAATTCAAAAATTAATTAAGTTTTCACTTAAGCGTCTGGGTATTTAAATCTCGATGATCGAGCAAAAATCAAAATAAATGCATAAGTTAAACCCTAAAATATAAGCACCCAAAACACGCTCTTTATGATTGCATAAATTAAATCGTTTACCAAAAAATAATGAAAGACTCCAAGATGGTGACCTTAAAAATATAAATAGCTATGAAAACAACAGATAAAGCAAAATTGCCAACAAGAGCTGCTACAAAAATAAAAAAGAAATCTATTTATGATATCGCTATAAAGAGCTTAACCGGCCAACCAATTTCATTGAACGATTTTAAAGGGAAGAAGATACTCTTTGTAAATGTGGCCTCCGAATGCGGATTTACGAATCAATATAAGGAACTTCAAAAGCTGAGCGATATGTATGCTGATAAACTCGTGGTCATTGGTGTTCCCTGTAACCAATTTGGGAAACAAGAGCCTGGAAGTTCCTCGCAAATTCAAGAATTTTGTGAACTGAATTTTGGTATTACCTTTTTACTAACAGAAAAAATAGCTGTAAAAGGCAGTAAGCAACACCCATTATACCAATGGCTTACAACAAAAGAACTAAATGGTAAAAAAAATTCTAGTGTAAAATGGAATTTTCAAAAGTATTTAGTTGATGAACAAGGAAATTTAATTGATTACTACTACTCCATTACCAAACCTATAAGCTCAAAAATTACAAAGCACTTGTAATTACTATAATTATTTAAAGATTCCTTTAGATTTTGAAATAGAATCGCATAATGACCGCTCTTATTTCTGAAGGGAGTCTATGTTCACTTTATTAAGTATTACTAAACACAAACTACAGCAACTATTTTAAAACGATAGAATCAATTTCTAACTTAAAATTCTCTTCTTTTTTATTCCCAATTAAAAATGCAATTTCTTCAATAGATTCTTGATCATAATTTGAAAAATTGAGCTTACGCCCTCTAAATGCCGGATACATAGAAGCTAAAGATACCGTTATAGTTTCCCAATCTTTTGAAGTATTAAAAAAACTTATGTAAGCATAATCATCAGTTGTCTTACTTTTAATTCTGAACTGATACGTTTTTCCATCACCTTTAACCTTCAATATAATTTTTGAATATTGTTTGGTACCTATTTTATTAAACCGATAGCGCAACAAAGAAAACCCACCATTGTTTTCTAGTGAAATGTCACCTTCAAAAACACCATTCCCTTCTTTATTTAAAGTGAATTTTCCTGATGATTTACCACCCATGACCACGTCATCAACAATGGTCCAATGATTAGTATCACTTGTTATTTTAAAATCAAAAATAGGTACTGAAGTCATAATTACTAAAGGTATATTGAGTAGAATTATTTGCGGTTATATTTACTTTGTTTACTAGTACTACGAATCATAATAGGTTAGGTTTAAAAAGTTATTTTTAAAATCACTCATTTTATCAATAAACTTTTTATTATCAAGGTAGTTCCTATTTCTAGAAAATTTTATAAAATTTCCGTTGGAGTGGATACTGAACGTTTGCGTATTATAATTAACTAAACGATAATACGGAATTATCCAAGAATAACGGTCAAGTCCTGGCGAAGAATGCACTACAATGCCTTTTGGTCGTAGCTCAATATTTGAATAATTAATGGCAATTAGTTGCAGATTTTTTGGTCGCAGTTTTGTGATTAATTCTTTTATAATCAACCTACCGGAACCTATAACACCGAGCTTTAACATTTCGGAAAAAGAAAAAGCTTCACCTACTACCCGTACACTTTCTTTAGTATATTCTTTATGAAGATAACTGGTATTAAATAACATGCCTTGTTGTGTTTTAAAATTTTTAATATTTCTACTATAGATTTACAGATATTTGTTTAACAATTTACATAAAATAATAAACAAAATTAGTATTTTTATAACGGAAAGTGATTACACTTAACTTTTCAATGATATATAAATTCAAAAAATAGAAACCAATAATAATTGTAGGATATGGATTATGTAATTAGTGCTCTTCAAGTTATCGTAAGTATAAGTATTTTAAACGTATGGCTAGTTCAGAATAAAAAACCGACACGTTGGCGTGGAGGGAATGCAACCACAATTATCGAAGAATTTCACGTCTACGGTCTGTCTACCGGAATCTGCTATCTTATTGGCTTTCTTAAGGTCACCTTAGCCATCTTACTTGTTTTATCAATATGGCATCCATTTTTAAAACAACCTGCAGCTTTAGGATTGGCAGCACTTTTAACCGGTTCTATACTTATGCATATTAAAATAAAAGACCCCTTGATCAAATCCTTACCTGCAGCACTATTTTTAGTAATGTGTCTTTTTATAGCCTTTGTATAAGTATAACTTAGAATAGCATCTTGTAATATTCTATACAAATATATAGATTAATGAAAGCGAATATTAAAGATGGCATAGCTAGCATTAGACTGTCTTTAATTTTAATGCGTACTGCGAACCCTAAGATCATTAATACTGTTAACCCGGTAGAGGCGATAAAAACCAAAACGGGTGAAAAAAAGAAACCATACAATAAACCACTAGCGCCAAGTAATTGCAAATATCCCGTTAATAACCTACTTTTTTTACCGAGTCCAAACCTTATAAACTCATGTACCATGTGTTTAGAGATTAAACAATTTACACCATAGAAATAGAAAGCACTACTAGATAGAAATACGGCCATGCCTAAGATATTCATAAGAAGGTAATTTTCAATGATCCTATTTTCATAGTTTTTACGAGTTTAAAGTTTGTAAAAAATTTTCTGCATTTTCTAAATGCGTTTGCTTCTTATCATTGGATAATTTATCAAACATATGTACTAACATGCTTAAGCGGGGATTAGACAGAAAGAAATCGCGATGAGTATGCATAAAACGCCAAAAAAGACCATCCCAGGTCGCTTGCCATTCTCCTTTCATATAATCGCTCATTTTCATCAGATAGTTACTACCGCTTATATAAGGTTTAGTTGCCATTAAACCACCATCTGCAAATTGGCTCATGCCATAAATGTTCGGTACCATAACCCAGTCATAGGCATCGATAAAAAGTTCCATAAACCATTTGTAGACTTCGTCCGGATCAAACTCACATAACATCATAAAATTACCTAGCACCATTAGGCGTTCAATATGATGACAGTATCCCGTTTGTAAAACCTTTTTTATCGTTTGATCTATAGGAGGAATACCGGTAGTACCATTATAAAATGAGTCAGGAATTTTCTTTTTAAATTTCCAGAAATTCGTCGTACGCTGTTCGTTACCCCTAGCTTCATAAATACCTCTTATAAATTCTCGCCAACCAATAATTTGACGCACAAAGCCTTCGGTAGAATTAACAGGCACCTTATTTTGTTTAGCATAGTTCAAGCAAATATCAATAATTTCTTTTGGAGTAATTAAGCCTACATTAAGCATAGGTGTTAAAACACTGTGGTTTAGTATTGAATTTTCGGCAACGATAGCATCTTCAAATGCGCCAAAGTTTATAAATCGCTCCTCACAAAATTGATCGAGCCATACTTTAGTGGCCTCAAAACTAGTTGGATATAAAGAATGTTCCGTAATAGTTCCCAAATGAGTTAAAAAGTTCTTTTCCACATAAGCTTTAGCTTCTTTGTAATAATCATCCGCATCTGGAAATTGAATAGAAGGAGGTGTTTTCTTAGCTGGATATTTCTTTCGATTTTCAGAATCAAATGTCCATTTACCACCTGTAGGTTTATCATCCGCTTCAATTAGTATATTTCGTTCTTTTCGCTGTTCCGTGTAAAAAGTAGTTTGATGATATTTCTTTTTACCCGTTCTAAAAAAACTAGTCAATAAGTCTTCTTTGTTATTTAGAAACAAGGGCGAGTTATAAATTGTAGTTGATATATCGTTATCTAAACACGCTTTTTTTATATGTTTTTGTAGCCAATTATCTGTAGGGTCAATATAATTGATATGTTCAACACCTTTACTTTTTAATTCAGGAATAAGTAATCGAATGTCAGAATTATCTGCTATGGCTTCAATATAATGTACCTCCAAATTTTTATTTTTTTGAAGAAAATTTGCATATCTTTTCATAGTTGCTCTATGAAAGGCAATTTTTTGTTTGTGAAATGGATAGTGCTTAAAGAATAAATATTCCTCAATTAAGTAAACAGTTGTGTTTACTTCAAAAATTGGAGATTCTTTAAATAATTGGTGTGGAAATACGAGGTTTATTTGTTTCATTTTGAATGAAAATACGTAAAAATATAATTTTGTTTATTTTTTTTGATATATCTTTAAACAAAGATAGCGATTCCTATTTTGGCAAGCATAATAGCAAGTAGTTTTAATCATAAATTTATACCTAAAAAGTCATGAGAAATTTCAGTTTACCTATACGTTTTGGATTAGCAACGAGTGGTTCCTTAATTGCTTATTTTTTAATCTTATCCTTGATTAACCTTCATACCCAAGTTTTTTATAGTCTATTCAACGTAGTAATTACAGGATTTGGAATTTACGAGGCGATAAAATATCGGGTTCTTGAAGAAGGTCAAAAATTTAATTATGCCAAAGGATTTTCTACGGGATTAATTACTGGTTTTATGGGCACCCTTATATTTACACTCTTTTTTGCCTTTTATGCAACTGAAATTAATACAGATTTTTTAACGCAACTCTTTGAAAATAGATTCGAAAATTTAAATCTTGAAGGTATGGTATTCTTTACTGTTGCAATAATGGGAATTGCCACGACGTTGATTCTTACGCTTACTTTCATGCAACTTTTTAAGACATCAAAGAATCTAAACAAAAAACAGTAAATAACCTCGGGACAAGCCCGCGAGGCATTGAATTGAAAACATAATTAATATTTCGACGCATGCGTCGGAGCATTTAAATCTCGATTATCGAGTAAACTCCTTTAGGGCCAGCCTATGAGGGATTTATCGGAAGAAATACTTTCATTTGGAGGCAAACCTCGGAGCTTTTAAATCTCGATTATCGAGTAAACTACCTAACGGCCAGCACACAAGGCTTTAAATCAAGATTTCGATAGTGAGTAAAAATTTTTAATTTTCTATTATCAGGTGAACTTTTAAAAACATCCCAAAATAGGCACAAAGTATTCTTAAAATGGGACCTTAATTTTTTGGAGCAAGCCTATAAACAATAAACTTTCGATTTTAATATAATAGCGTGACCGGAAATTTGAAGTTATCTTTAATTTATTCATTTATTTCTTCTACAACGTTCACTACAATATTTTACCTCTTCCCAATTCTTTTCCCATTTTTTTCGCCAGGTGAAGGGTTTCTCACATACGATACATATTTTTTGAGGTAGGTGTTGTTTCTTCATTCTAAAAATTTAGGCACTTCATGTATTCTTACAAAAGGATGTTTTTCAAGTTTCTTTAAAGAATAATAAGTATTCAACCCCGAAACACCAACGCTCTTTGTAAGCTCTAAATTAATATCATCATCAACAAAAGAATTTTTAGGTAACATAACATGATCAATTTCGCCAATTACCAAAAAGGTACCGTTTAGCTTAATTTCTATCGCCTCTTTAAACAGCACACCCATTTTAAATGTACTTTCCTTTACAAAAGGTGCTTGGAAACCTTTAGTATACTCCTCGGTTAATTTACACTGTTTAAATTCTGATAGGTGTGCCTCAAACTTTGCTGAGGTATAATGGGCATTTTTAATAAATTCAGGATGCACATGGTTTATCGTATAATGTCCGTTTTCTTGAATATTCCTTAACGTATGGCCAACTTCAGAGGTTTGTGGTCTAGAGATAAATCCCACAAGAGCGGGGTCACTACCTATATGAACTACTGAGTTAAAGATAGCCAAATTAGTAGTTCCGTTAGTACCAATAGTCCCAATAAGATTTGCAGATTTTATACCCGAAATAGCATTGAATAATTTTAACCTTGTAATACGGTCCATGTTTTCTATAGCTTCCTTGGTATACATCATTTAGTTTTTATTTATGTGTTTATTCACTATTCGTTTTTTGTCTATTAATAAAGAAATACGCTTTTTGTGTCCCATATTTTATCTCTTGTTAAACCTGGCCTTCTTGTAATTTCACGATTGGGAAAGGGTAATCCATGGCTATAGTTTATACACAAAATAGCGACCCTTCTATTAAAAGGAGCCAGTATTCTATTTAATGTTAAGATAGAAAGATAAATAAACTGTAAATATCTTGGGCTAGTAATGGAATATTCAACAAGTGAGTGCTCACACAAATATATAATACGATAAGGGATACCAGAAAGCCCAGCCTTAAATAAAAGCCGATGGTCTTGCGATTTAAAATCACGTTGTAACCAAACAATATTTAAAGGCTCCTTGTTCAAAAATGAATTTGCTTTTTACATTTTTTCCAAAAAGCAAAAAATGAAGGGTAATAACCGTGAACATTAAACATCCAATCCCTAGGTTCTTCAATACCATTATAGTGTTTGTTTAGCGGATGCTCTTTAAAATATATATTTAGGTGCTTATAATCACATAGTAGCTCATTAAATTCGCCTACATATATTTGAATACCTGTTATATTCTTAGCAAGATTTAAAATAAAATCTATCGTGTTTTTAGAAATAGGATACTGATTAAAATGTGATGGCTCCAATATAAAAATACGATTTGCCGATATGTCATTTTTCCAAATAGGATCTAAATTGTAGAAATTATAAATACAAGTGGGTAATTCTTCGTTTACAACGATGTTCGTTTTTGGTGGTAATGATGAAATACAATTAAAGACTTCGGTAGTTTTTAAGATTTCAGGTACGTCTAAGCTTTCGAATTCGTCATAAGAAACATCCAAAAAAGTATTGGTTTGGTTGCTGTAGCAAAAGGTGTTTATATTCTCTTGATTTGCATAATACTTTTTATTGCTATTAGCACCTGCAACCCATTGCCAGCTAAGAGCATTACTTGCCCAATCTGCATCTAATAAATAATAGTACATCCATTGCGCTGGAGTTTTCCAATGATTTTGAGCAATATTACAAGCAATAGATGCCAAATACATACGTAAATGATTGTGGATATATCCTGTAGTGTACAATTGGTCTACAGCATTATCAATAACTTTTATTCCCGTATTTGCATGAACAATGGCACTGGATATATTAGTCGTATGTACAGGTGTTTGTGCTTGTTTTATATCCGTGTTTATGGCGTCACCTTTAGCGATCCATACTTGTTGCCAATAATCTCGCCAAGCAAGTTCCTGGATAAATTTCATACAAGGCCCAGGGTGAAAGCCTCTGCTTAATAATTGTTCATATACAAATTTTGTAGAAATTACACCACGCGAGATATAGGGTGATAAATAACTTACCGCACCATCAATATAATTTCGTGTAGGTCCATAATTAATAGGATCAATTGCTGCAATTCTATTTAAAATAGCCCCGAAATTAGTAGGAAAATGAACAGGAGTATGAGTTGCGAACTTCATTAACGCTTACTTATTTTATTTCCTGAAATGGCACGTTGCCTGGTGCATTTAAAACGTGTGATTTCATCACTTCGCTTTTTTAAATGCTTACTACTAACACCACTATTAACGCGTTTGCGCCAACGCTTAAAACTAGATTCTTTAAGATTACCTCGCATAATTTTAATTACCTCTTTTTCAGGTATTTTAAATTGAAATAATAGTGCTTCAAAAGGTGTGCGATCTTCCCAAGCCATTTCAATAATGCGATCTAGTTCTCGCTCTGTAAATTGTTTTGTGTCACCCATTTTAATCTATAATTTCTCCCAAATTTGGTCTGCATTAAAATAAAAACTACCAATAAAATTAAATTTACACTGTTCTGGTTCTATAATAGAAAGAAAGGATTCCCCATTCTCTTTCTTGTATAAATGATATAGTTCGCCTACAATAGGTTCAAACGAAATAGTTGCATTCAATACAAGTTTGTTGTATTGGAACTCCTGCATCATTGTTTCGTACTCGGCCTTAAGTTCTAAGTATTTTGTTTTGTACTTGTGATTTATTTTATTGATACTTCTATTTTTCCAAGCAATAGTATCGGTAGGTGTTATTACTGGTGCACCAACAGAAGTTGCATAGGGTTTAAGAGCTGCATCATATTTTTTGGACTCATTATTGAAAACTACAGTATCGGGTTTTTTATCCTCTGCCATTTTAAATAGAACTTAGTATCACAGCTTTTCCAGCTGTTTCATTATTTCTTCTGCTTCGAAAGTTTTTTGGTCGCTCATCTTCCTATTTGTAGTAGATAAAGTGTGCGCTTCTTTTAAAAGCTTTTCATATTGAGTTTGTAATTTTTCTTTCTCTGTTTTCTTTTTGAATAATCCGAACATAGTTGCTTTCTAATATTTAGAAATTAGTTTCTAGAATTTAATAGTAAAAATACAAAATGTTTAATTAATTTTAAATAACATTAAACAAAATAATTTTTAATTTTTAATGAATTAAACATTTCCCTATTCCTTTATGAAACTTTCCGTCATTTGAAAACAATCAGTATTTAAAAATTGGATATTAAATACTTTAAATGAAGACAAAAAAAAGCCTGTAAACATATTGTTTACAGGCTTTGAACAGAATTTAGAAATTCCTATGCGGAGAAAGAGGAACTAACCAAAATCTCATTTTGCCATTGTTTTAAGGGCTTAATAGCCGCATCAAATTATACGTCCACCAAATATGCCCCTATTTAACAAAAGTTTGGGAGTATAGGCAGTTTTATACTATCCATGGGTTCAAATCGGCAGAAAAGGGAGCAAATTATATTTTTCAAAGCCCCTTTAAGTCTATTTTGTTCAATCATGACTTCTAATCTATAGATCTAACCAACAATATATTACCACTATACTGGTAGATATCACAGTTTAAGGCATGAAACGACCATTATATTGGTAGTTTTAAAGCATGATTCTCTCGTCCAAAATCTTTAATAGCCCTTTGTCATAATATCCATAAATATCTGGAATGTTTAAAACCGTGACTTTCGTATAATATTTCGACCCAGTATGCTTTTGAATCTGGTCAAGATGTTTCTTTTCCATAGCATAGACTTTATCAGCCCACTCTAATAAAACTTCAGTTAGTTCAGTCGTACCTTCTTTTCTGCAAATTTTACTATTTGTTCCTGCGCTCAAAAATTCGTGTTCTGGAAATTTTGAAGCAAAGTAATCCTCAGCCGTTTTAGAGCGTTGCTTATTTGCGGAGCAGATGAAGAGGATTCTCATATTAAATTGATATTATTTCGTGTTAGTAGGCAATCCTTAATATTGATTAAATTTAAATATATTATAGTAAAATAATGAGATTAATACCATAAAGTGGTATCTTTCTAAAAATATTACTTTTGAATTGGATATTTCAGACTACATAAAGCAATTACAATCGGTTGAAGAGTACTCATTTTCCTGGGATGAACTTATACAAAAGTGTCATAAAACAGAAACTGCTTTAACGCGAGAGCTCTCTCGATTGGTAACAAAAAAGGAAATTATAAATCTAAGAAAAGGATTTTACCTAATCATTCCACCAAGATATTCAAAACAAGAACAGCTTCCTATACAATTATTTGCAGATAAACTTTTTAACTATTTGGATAGTAAGTATTACCTGGGCTTTTATTCCGCTGCAAAATTTCACGGTGCAGGACATCAACAAGTGCAACGGGAATATGTGATGACGGATAACCAATTTCCTAACATTAAAAAATCATCGCTGGACATCCATTTTTTTACAACTTCAAAATGGCCAACAAAAAACATTTTAGAAAAAAAATCGGACGCAGGTATTTTTAAAATTTCAAGTCCAGCGCTAACCGCTGCAGATTTAATTAGTCATCAAACTAAGTTGGGTGGAATTAATAGAATGTTAGCCATTCTAGAAGAGTTATCAGAAGAGATTACCGTTCAAGACATAAACGACTTATTAAGTTGGTATCCTCACAAAAGCACCCTACAACGTTTTGGTTTTTTGTTAGAGTCAGCACTACAAGTTGAATCTAATTTATATGTACCAATTATGGAATGCTTAAAGGCATCAAAATACTATCCGGTGTTATTGAGTCCAAAATCAAAAGAGAGACCTGGAGCCATTAATAATCACTGGAAAGTTGATGTGAATATAAAACTGGAAAACGATTTATGATTCCAAAGCCCTACATAGCAAAATGGCAAAAACAAGCCCCTTGGAAACAGTTTTATCAAGTAGAACAAGACCTTGTAATTAGCAGAGCATTAGTAGAAATTTTCTCTGATAATTTTCTAAGAGAAAATCTAGCCTTTAGGGGTGGAACTGCTTTGCATAAATTGTATCTAAATCCTGCGCCAAGATATTCTGAAGATATCGATTTGGTTCAAATTAAAGAAGGTCCAATAAAACCAATAATGCAACGTCTCAATGAAGTCATTACATTTTTTGAAGAAAAAAGAAGCACTAAAATCGGAGGACATGGAGCAAAAGCATTATATCGTTTTACTTCTGAATATGAGGGTATTAGACTGCGCTTAAAATTAGAAATTAATTGTAAAGAGCATTTTAATGTACTACCATGGGTTGAATTTCCTTTTGAGGTGCAAAGCGATTGGTTTAAAGGAAGCGCTAATATTCGAACGTACAACATCAATGAACTTTTAGGTACTAAGCTTAGGGCATTATACCAACGTAGCAAAGGTCGCGATTTGTTTGATTTAGATTATTCTAGATTGAATTTGAAATTAGACCATGATGCTATCATCCAATGCTTTAATGAATACATGAAGTTCTCCGTGGACAAAACACCAAGTAGAAAAGAGTTTTTAATGAATATAGAGGAAAAAGAGAACGACCCTAATTTTACAGGAGATATGGAAGCTTTGTTGCGACCAGAAATTGAATACAATCACGAAGCTGCTTTTGGGTGGCTTAAAAATGAACTAATGACCAAAATAAAATAAATGAAAACTTTAATCACCTTATTTTTTCTAAGTTTTTTAATCCCGTGTTCAGGTTTTCAAAGCCCCGACGACTTCAATCGAAATCTTTCCAGAATCATAGGTGATTTTAAAGAAGCAATAATGGATGAGGACGCGTGTGAAGAGTTAAAAGATGATGCAGAAGACATTGCCGATGAAATAGAAGAGATTTTAAAAGAATCAGAAGACTTTTCTCCTGAAGAAATTTTAGAATTCAAACAACTAAAAACTGATGCTGAGAATATTGAAGATTTTATTGCCGTTGTAGCCGGTGTTGGTAATGCTTTTCCTAAGACAATAGACTTCAAACAAATTAATGGCAAAGTTCACATAGGTATTTATACCCTCGGAAAATATGATTTTTGTGTAGACGTGCAAGTGGCAGAAATAGGAAGTTATAAGGCCTATTTGGTTACAAATAACTCTGCCAATAATGTAAGGCTTAAAATTATTTGGAAAACTGCTAACGGTGCTAGGACAGGAAGTTCTGAAGTTGGTATGATAGGTAATTCTATTCGTCATATTTTAGACAATCGAGATGATTCCTTGGAAAATTTAATTATTCAAAGCATCACATGTACGGAGTTTTAGCTTCCTAGTAATTATATGTTTAAATTAATTAAACGAAGTATTACAATTTTATGAACGCAGTAGAAATAGAAGAAGCAGTATCAGAACTTGCCCTACAGCCCTTTGAAGCTAAAGAATTTCCTTTTCTCTTTTTAGAGGCTTTTGGTAATAAAGATACCACTATAAAGAAGTTAAGAAGCGGTTCTTCTAATAAAACAGATGTTGATGGTGCTATTTTACAACGAAATAACATTCATATTGCAACTTGTAAAAAAGGGAAAGTTTCTGAAACTTTAGATGTACTTCGTAAAAGTCCTTCAACCACTAAAAGTAAAGCAGAATATATTTTGGCAACAGATGGATTAGATTTTCAGGCTGAAAACATATTTAGTGGTGAAACTGTAGCTTGTGAGTATGAAGATTTTCATAATTATTTTGGCTTTTTTCTTTCTCTAGCAAATATTACCACAGTAAAACAAATACGTGAAAGCGCATTTGATATAAAAGCAACCAGTCGTTTAAATAAATTGTATGTTGAGTTATTAGAACATAATCCCGAATGGACAAGTATAGAGCGACGTCCAGACATGAACCACTTTTTAGCACGCTTAATCTTTTGTTTTTTTGCTGAGGATACAGATATATTTAGAGAAGACGACCTTTTTACAGATACCGTTCAAAAAATTAGTGATTCAAATGCATCTAATACTCACGAGGTTATTAGTGAGATTTTTAGGGCGATGGATACTAAACTCGAAAATCGTGATGAAGAAAAAATAAAAGTTTGGGGTAAAAAATTCCCCTATGTAAATGGGGAGCTTTTTTCAGGTTCTATTGATGTGCCTAAGTTTACCAAAATAGCACGTTCTTATTTGTTACATGTAGGTAGTTTAGATTGGAAGCAAATTAACCCAGATATATTTGGGTCAATGATACAAGCTGTTGCAGACGAAGATGAACGTGGTTCATTAGGGATGCATTACACTTCTGTTCCAAATATATTAAAGGTGTTAAATCCATTGTTTTTAGATGATTTACGTGAGCACTTAGAAAAGGCAGAAGATAACAGTCGAAAATTACTAAATCTACGCAACCGTATGGCTCGTATACGTGTATTTGACCCTGCTTGTGGTTCTGGTAATTTCCTAGTGATTGCGTATAAAGAAATGCGTAAAATTGAAAATGAGATTAACCTAAAACGAGGAGAAAAAAATAAAGCAAGTGAAATACCATTAACTAACTTTAGGGGTATTGAATTAAAAGACTTTTCAGCAGAAGTAGCACGCTTAGCATTAATTATAGCTGAATACCAATGTGATGTTTTATATAGAGGTCAGAGTCTTGCACTTGCAGAGTTTTTGCCACTAGATGCCCAAAATTGGATTACAAAAGGGAATGCATTAACAATTAATTGGTTGTCAGTATGCCCACCAATGGGAACTGGAGTAAAATTATTAGGAGACGATTTGTTTTCTACACCATTAGATCAAGCCGAAATAGATTTTGATAATGAAGGCGGCGAAACTTATATCTGTGGAAACCCGCCATATCTTGGCTCTACTTGGCAATCCAAAGAGCAAAAAGCAGATTTAGAATCCATTTTTTCTAAATACACAAAACAATGGAAAACCCTTGATTATGTAAGTGGTTGGTTTATGAAAGCTGCAGAATTTGCTAATAATACTGATGCAGCCTCCGCATTCGTTTCGACTAACTCTATTTGCCAAGGTCAACACGTACCCATTTTATGGCCAATAATCTTTAAGGCTGGACATAAAATAAATTTTGCACATACATCTTTTAAATGGGCAAATCTTGCCAGTTATAATGCGGGTGTAACGGTAATTATTGTTGGAATCTCAAAATCAAGTAGTAATTATAATAGACTTTTCTCCATTAATGATAGCAATGAAACAGTAGAAAAGAAAGTGAATTTTATAAATGCATACTTGATCGATGGTCAAGATGTAATAGTTCGAAAATTATCAAAGCCTCTTTCTGGTGTTGATGAGATGACGTTTGGCAGTAAACCTGTAGATGGAGGAAATCTGTTACTTGATAAAGATGAGCTAACATCCTTAAAACTGAGCCAGACAGAAAAAGTCAAATATGTAAAAAGAATATATGGCTCTTCAGAACTTATATCGGACAAAGTAAGATATTGCCTATGGATTAATGATAAAGATATCGATACTGCAAAACGTATTAGAAAAATTAATGACAGGATAGAAGCTGTTAAAGAAATGCGATTAGCAAGTAAAAAAGCTGCTACTCAAAAGGGGGCAGATTATCCACATCGTTTTGATGAAAAAAGACAAAATGGCAATGAATTATTAATTGTTGTTCCAGCCGTTTCTTCGGGAAATCGCAATATTTTACCTTGTGGTTTTTTAAAGCCTGGTAATATAATCACAAACCGAAATTTTGCTTTGTTTAATGCTGCGTTATGGAATTTTGCAATTATAGTATCAAAATTGCATTATGTTTGGATTGACTCTATCTGTGGCAAGCTCAGAACCGACTTTAATTACTCAAATACACTTGGTTGGAACACCTTTCCAATACCAACTTTGACAAAAAAAAATAAGGAAGACCTAACAACTTGCGTAGAAGAGATATTAATTTCTAGGGAGCGCCATTTCCCTGCAACTATTGCAGATTTATATAATCCAGATAAAATGCCAGAAGATTTACGCCAAGCGCATAAACGCAATGATGAAGTGCTGGAACGTATTTACATAGGTCGTAAATTTAAAAACGATACGGAGCGTTTAGAAAAATTATTTCAACTCTATACTAAGATGACTTCTGAAAAATAAGACAATGAATAAAGAAAAAAACATACCTACTATAACAGTAAATTATAATAATAACGGCAGCTCTATTACGTCTAATGAGTTAGGTATGCGTGCAATGCAAGAGCTTGCTTATGAGAAACGAGGTGAACAATATTTATTAATTAAATCACCACCTGCATCTGGTAAAAGTCGTGCCTTAATGTTTATCGCTTTAGATAAACTAAACAATCAAGATATTAAGCAAGTTATAATTGCTGTTCCGGAAAAATCAATAGGTTCTAGTTTTAATAATGAATCATTGTCTAATTATGGATTTTACTATGATTGGGAAGTGACACCAAAATGGAATTTATGTAATTCACCAGGTGAAGATGGTGGTAAGGTAAAATCAGTAAAAGCCTTTTTAGAAAGTACAGATAAAGTTTTAGTTTGCACTCACGCTACATTACGTTTTGCAGTAGAGCGCTTTGGTATAGATGTTTTTGATAATAGACTTATTGCTATAGATGAATTTCATCACGTAAGTGCAAGTGAAGATAATGTACTTGGTTCTCAGCTTAAAGATTTTATTGAAAGGGATAAAGTACATATTGTAGCAATGACAGGCTCTTATTTTAGAGGAGACGCAAATCCTGTTTTAATGCCAGATGATGAGTTAAAGTTTGTGCCCGTAACTTATACTTATTATGAGCAATTAAGTGGTTACGAGTATTTAAAAACGTTGAATATTGGATATTACTTTTATAGTGGAGCATATACAGATGACATTACTAAAGTTTTAAATCCAGAGGAAAAAACAATCATACATATTCCTAATGTCAATTCAAGAGAAAGTATTGGTGGTACCCGATTTAAACAACAAGAAGTAGATAATATATTAAATGAATTAGGTGAATGGCAAGGGATTGAAGAATCTACTGGTTTTAATCTTATAAAGACAAATTCAGGCAAAATAATTAAAGTGGCAAACCTAGTAGATGATGATCCATCAAAACGTCCTATAGTTCAGGCTGCTCTTAGAATGTCCGAAATCAAAAGTAATCGTGATCATGTAGATATTATTATTGCTTTAGGGATGGCTAAAGAAGGTTTTGATTGGATATGGTGCGAGCACGCATTAACAATTGGGTATCGTTCTAGTTTAACAGAGATTGTACAAATTATTGGACGTGCCACACGTGATGCGCCTAATAAAACTCATGCAAGATTTACAAACTTAATAGCAGAAGTGGATGCTACTGAAGACTCTGTAACAGATGCAGTAAATGATACTTTAAAGGCAATATCTGCAAGTTTGTTAATGGAACAAGTTTTAATTCCTAAAATGAACTTTACACCTAAAAACCCTCAAAATAATCCAGAAGATGGATATGATTATGGTGAAGGTGGTTACGACCCGAATAAAGAAAATGTAGGATGGAATGAAGAGAAGGGAGAATATCAAGTAGAAATTAAAGGCTTAGCTATGCCAGAGGGAGAAGATGCTAAGCGAATTTGCAAAGAAGATTTGAGCGAGGTCATTGCTGCTTTTGCGCAAGATAAAGAAGCAATTGGTCGTGGTTTATTTGATGAAGAATTAGTTCCTCAAGAATTAACTCAAGTAAGATTAGGTAAAATTATTAAGGAAAAATATCCAGAGATTGATGATGAAGATATTGAAGCAATACGACAACATGCTGTAGCTGCTTTAAATATTACTCAAATGGCTAAACAAGCCATTAATACTGGTAATGAAGACAATATCAAAACGAATACTTCTTTAATCGATGGTATACGTAAATTCGCTTTAGATGTTAGGCATTTAGATGTAGATTGGATAGATAGTATTAATCCTTTTAGCGAAGCATACTCAATCCTTTCAAAGTCAATGAATGAAAAAAGTTTAAAGGCAATGGCAGAAGTAATATCAGCTAAAAAGCCAAATATGTCAATAGAAGATGCAAGGATCTTAGCTAGGCGAGCTTTAAAATTTAAAAATGAAAGAGGTAGATTACCGGATATAAAATCTGCTGACCCATATGAGCAAAAAATGGCACAAGCAATCGCTTATTTAGCAAGAAAAAAATCAGAAGAACAAAATGGCTAAGAAAGACAAATTCACGGTTGAGGATGATGAGTTGTTAGCGGCTTTAGGAGTAGAGGTAGAAGTTAAAAAGAAAGCCATATTTACAGCCTTAGAGGAACGCGTTATTGCAGGTTTTGAGGAGATTCAAAAATTTATTGAAGAGCACAAACGACTACCTCTTCACGGTGAAGAAAATGATATTTTTGAAAGATTATACGCAGTTAGACTAGAAAAAATTAAAGAGAAACAAGAGTTTATTGATTTGTTAAAAGACATTGATTATCAAAATGTTTTATCTGGTAATTTTAAAAAAACTATTGAAATATCAGATGATTTAGATGATGATGAGCTATTAAATCTTTTAGGAGTTGAGGCAGAAAAAGACTCAATAACAAATCTTAAACACGTTAAGACTCGTGCAGAAAAAAGAGCAGTTGAAGAGTTTGCTAATAGAACTTTATGTGAAGACTTTGAAAAATTTAAACCTTTTTTTGAACAAATAAAAAGAGAGATTGATACGGGTTTAAGAGAAACAATAAGGTTTCGAAAAGATGCAGGATTTACCAAAACAAGCTTAAGGCAAGCACAGTTTCTTATTGTAGGTGGACAGATAGCACATATAGCCGAAATTGGGGAAACCTTTAAAGCTCCAAACGGAGAGGATGATGCACGTTTACGTGTTATATACTCTAATGGTACAGAAAGTAATATTTTACTTCGATCATTGATTAGAGCAATGTATAAAGATGAGACTAGTAGATTTATAACAGATACATCTTTAGGTCCATTGTTTTCAGATGAAACTAGTGAAGATGACCAAGAAAGTGGAACAATTTACGTTTTGCGTAGCTTCTCTAATAACCCTATAGTTAAAGAAAATAAAGACGTCGTCCATAAAATAGGAGTTACCGGTGGCAAAGTTAAAAAACGTATTTCTAATGCAAAAAACGACCCTACTTTTCTCATGGCAGAGGTAGAAGTTGTGGCAACTTATAAATTAGCGAACATAAACCGAGTGAAATTAGAAAACATCATTCATAAGTTTTTCTATTCAGCTAAATTAGATATTGAAATTAAAGACCGTTTTGGAAAGCCTGTTAAACCGAATGAATGGTTCTTAGTACCTATTTTTATTATTGATGAAATGGTTAGTAAAATAAAAGATGGTAGCGTTAGTGATTATTATTATGATGCTGAATCTGTTAAATTGAAGAAATATTAAAATATGGCAGAACTGATTACCGATAGAGATTTAAGACATGCAATTGAATCTGAAATAAGAAACGCTAATAAATTTGTGTTTATAGTTTCTCCATATATAGATTTAGATGAGGACATGATGAAGGCATTTAATTCCTTAAAGTCCGAAGTAGTTAAAATAATTGTGTACAGACAATCAGATAAATCGAATTTTAAATCAGGTATTTCAAACGGCTCCAGGGAGTTTTTAAAATCCCTTCCTAATGTAGAATTCGTTGCAGTTAAAAATTTACATGCAAAATTTTATATCAACGAAGAAGTTGGGGTAATCTCAACCATGAATTTAACCAAATCATCTAACCATAATTATGAGATAGGTGTAGATATAAATAGAGAAGAAGATGACGAAATGTATTTTGAGTGCTTAGAATATCTTTTAAAAGGTATTTTCTTAGGCCAAGACAGCAATATTGATATTGAAAGAATAAAAAATATAATTCCCAAACGACCATTCATTCTTGAAGCTAATGCCAAGACTGTTTTTATTAATGGAGAGGTGCTAGATATAAATACTTTTAAATCTTTTCATGATTTCTGTAATACAAAGCATGGTTACTGTATTAGGTGCTCAAACACAGAAATTTCATTTTACCCAAATCAGCCTTTTTGTTCGAAGTGCTTTTTGGAATGGAATAAATTTAAAAACCCTGATTACGAAGAGAAGTATTGCCATAGATGTGGTATGGAAACAAATACTGAAATAAATGAGCCATTGTGTGATAATTGTGTAGAAGTGTATGAGTTTGAGATGGAGCGGGAGTGGAAGAAAACAAAAGTAAAGAAGTAGAGAAGTAGAGAAGTAGAGAAGTAGAGAAGTAGAGAAGTAGAGAAGTAATTATTAAAAAATTATAAAATGGGCCAGAAGGTCGGAATGTTACGTTTTACTCCGTTAAACTTTCTAAGATATAAGTTAGATTGGAAGGATAATACCATTTTCCAAATATCTGCCTGTAATAGCAGAAATGGAGATGGTTGCCAACGGTGTCAATACCTTTGGTGTCCTGAAGTTGTGTTTACTGTTTAATTGTCCAAGCATTTTAATGATGTTTAAGATGGTTTCTACAAAGATAACAATTTCTATACCTGAAAAGAGTAGCGTCGCAATAGCTCAATTTGAGTGAAAGCTTCGAAAGGCATGTACATTTCAAACCTGCTACTAATAGTATCTGGCCCTATTTTTAAATTATGGAAACTGAAGATTGGTATAAATTAAAACGATATCCACATATAGGAGAACCTTTATCCAATAAGGATTACAAATGGATAAAAGAATATGTGGAAGATGAAAAATGTATTAAAGAACACAGTTTTTTACCCTTAATTCACAAGTGTATAATAAGTCGGAAATATCGGGCGGATACAGTTAACCTAGATAGAAACAAAAAAGGTGAACGTATGCGGATAATAAAAAAACCAAAAGTTAGACATATATATTATGCATCTCATCTGGATTCCATAGTGTTTTCATACTACAACCACTTACTAAGCGATAAATATGAGGCACTTCTGAAAGTTAAAAACTTCAATCATTCCATAGTTGCGTATAGAAAAATACCAATAGAAACCGGTTCTGATAAAAATAAATGTAATATAGATTTTGCAAAAAGTACTTTTGAGTTTATTAAAAAAAATGAAAACGTAAAACTCTCCGCTATTGTCGCAGATGTTACTGCGTTTTTTGACAATTTAGACCATAAAATATTGAAAAAGCAATGGTGCAAAGTTCTTGATAAAAAAACATTACCTGAACATCACTTTAACGTTTTTAAGGCCTTAACTAAATTACATTATGTAGAAGGAGATCAATTATTCAACAGCTATAAAGGAACAATGCTGGTGGAAAAAGGTGTGCCTAACTCTTCTAAAGTAAAAGAAATTAAAAGAATTGGTATAAAATCCAATCATTATTTCAAGGAGAAAAATGCAATTGCTTACTGCACTAAAAAAGAATTTTTACAAAATAATTTGAATTTGGTTATTTCTGCTCGAAATAAAAAAGGTATTCCACAAGGTAGTCCAATTAGCGCAACTTTAGCTAATGTTTATATGTTAGATTTTGACCAAGAAGTTTATAATAAGGTTGAAGCCATAGGTGGTTATTATCAAAGGTATAGTGATGATTTAATAATAGTATGTGAGCAAAAACATGAAGATGAAATATTGAAATTTATAAGAGATAAAGTCAAGAATTTGGCAAAACTAGAAATACATCCTTCAAAAACTGCTTTATACAGATTTGAGAAAATAGATGGTGTATTTAAGGGGTTCGAAATTGATGAAGATTTCAAAGACCATAATTATAATAAATGTTTAGAGTATTTAGGTTTTTCATTCGATGGTCAAAGAGTTCTCATTAAAAATTCTGGTTTCTCTAAATTTTATAGATCAATGAAAAGATCATTTAAAAAATCTACCTCATTGGCAATTCATAGCAAGAATCCTGATAAAAGCTTGTTTAAATCAAGGTTGTATAAACGTTTTACACATAGAGGTGCGAACCGAAAATTAATATACCACCCGTCTAAAACCGACCCAACTAACTATGAGCGTACGAAAAAATATTATTGGGGTAATTACCTAAGTTATATTTATAAAGCGAATGAAAGTATGAAGTCCTTAAATGATGGTAAGGATGTTATCAAAAAGCAGAGTAAAAAATTTTGGAAACAATTTAATAATTTGATGAAGTTTCATGAAAGCTTGTTGCCTAAATCTAAATAGAAATAGAATTTTTGTTATGGATTAATATGTTGATAGCATTAACCTACTCTCCTGAAATCTTAATCAAAAACCAGAGCAGTCGATAATCACAACCCGCTCCACCCCTTTCCTCTACATTTTGCGAAAAGCTACATTCCGAGAAAAGAGGTTCACTAAACAATCTTGAACCCTGTCGCAGAAAAAGCGACAGCGTTCGCCTAGTAAAACGATTACTACAACCTTTTTCTACACAAAGAAAAAAATTCTGACCGAGACGAACTGCATAATCGTTCGCTCACCCATTCGACTGCGCTCAGGGCAGGCTTCACTTTTATAAGTTCTTACTCTCTCACAATTTTAGCATCAGTTACCGAAAAGGTAACGGCGATGGCGCTATGGGAAGTAAGTGAATGATATTGAATTGAGCTCTAATCTGAATCATTTTACCACAAATAAATTGGGTGACTAAAAGAATACATAGAATTTAATACCAAAAGAAAAGGAAAACGCTCAAGATATAATAAGTAGGTGATTTTAATAGAAAAATCATACCAAATCACATCAAATAAAACCATCTATAATGAATATTAAAATTATTTTATTTAATTGATTAACAGTTATTTATAAATAATTAACTTCACTTTATTACTAAAAAAAAAGGCTTAAAAAGAATCTCGAATAGCATTTCAACTATGGTTGAAAAGTAGTGAAATTCTGAAATGAAATGAAGGAATCGGAATAGCAAGAGGGTAACACGCTACGCGATGTTTCGGTTATACGATTTCACCTATTAACTTAATGTTTATAGGACCTAGGAGAGATTTCTGAGTTTATGGTTTTTTATATAAAACGCTGTTTTTTACTAAAAACACTCAAAGACCACCATTAACAGGTAATTATTTTACTAAAAACTATGGATAAGAGATTTAAAAAAGAAAAATTTGAAACACTAAAGATTAAAAAATCGGTAGCTCTTGAATTTAGAAAATTTAGTAAAATGTTGTCGAAATCACAATCAATGACATTACTTCTAATGATGGATTTTTTCAATGAAAATAAAATTTCACCGGCTGAGTCAATTGGTCCAAGTATGGAAACTCTTGAAAAGCGCATTTCATTACTTATTAAAAAACGAATGAATGGAATGATTGCCATAATGAAAGACATTGAAAAGACCCAAACCAAACCTACTGTTGCAATGCTGCAATCTCTTTTTGAGCAAGTTGAACCATCCAAGAAAAAACTAATATTAGAAAAAAAATATACGGATAGAGATAAGGAAAAAGGCCTTCCCATAAGCAAGGCAGGTTTTCAAGAAAGCAAATACCCAAGCACTGATGACTAATGGGGAAGGTAAACTACATCGCACATTTTAACACCGTCTTGGAAACGTTTTATAATGATGAACGTATTAAGCAAGGGCATATCACTTTATACCTAGCATTTTTTCATTTATGGAATCGTAAATTTTTCGCAGAAACCCTGACAATCAATCGGGAAATAATAATGGAACGAGCGAAAATCAAATCTAAAACAACCTATCATAATCATTTACATGACCTTCATAATTGGGAATATCTTACGTATTACCCATCATATCATCCCTTGATAGGTTCTAAAATTAAAATAACTTTAGTGTGTCCCAAAAATGGGACAACTACTGGTACACAGGAAGTCCAAAATTTGGACAAGTGCGTTCCAGAACCCAGCCAAAATTTGGTACCTTATAATAAACTAAAAACAAAAGAAAACTTAAATAAAAAGGCCTTAGCTATTTTTAATGAAGATGAAGTTTTTTTATTTTTTAAAAAAAATGATTGGCCAGAAATGGAAGCAAGAAAATTCTACACCTACATTAAACTAAAGAAATGGAAAACAGAAAACTGGCAAATAATAGCTAAGATTTTTGCTAAGAATAATTTTAACCTAGAAGAACCAAAAAGGACTAGTCCAATTTCTGGCTATGTCAATCATCTAAAGCAAATGAGAGATAAAAAATAATGAGAAGCTTTTAGTCTGAATGGGTTGGCGCAGATTATACGCAGTATGATTATCATTTTAAAGAAAAATTTGTGATAAAAAATTAAAATTAGCGAGCGTAAGTTTTACCCACATCGTAAAAACGAAGGTAATTTTTCAACATTTCTACCCTCGTTACGATAAAAAAATCACTTAAACTTATTCCTTAAAACTTCCATATCCTTACTCACTTTCATATCTAAAATCTTAGCATAATGTTGCGTGGTTTTAAGATTGGTATGACCTAGCATTTTACTGACTGATTCTATCGGTACACCATTTGTAAGGGTAACCGTGGTCGCAAAAGTATGTCGTGCTAAATGAAAAGTTAGATTTTTAGTGATTCCGGCCAATGTTGCAATCTCTTTTATATATGCATTCATTTTCTGATTGCTCAATACAGGAAGTACTAACTTTTTTTCTTTCAGTAGCTCATTGTCTTTATACTTTTCGATAATTACTTTAGCAATAGGCAGAATGGGAATATTACTTCTGGTATCTGTTTTAGAGCGTTTTGTTTTAACCCATTCCTCACCATCAGAACCTATAACAATATCAACTTTATTTAGTTTTTTAACATCTGCATAGGCCAGACCTGTAAAACAACAAAAGATAAAAATATCACGAACCTGGTCAAGACGTTCAATCTTAAAATCCAATTCGATGATTCGCTGAATTTCTTCTTCTGTTAAGAATTCACGCTCCACAATTTTAAGTTTGGCTTTCCAATGTAAGAAAGGATCTTTGTCTATCCAATCATTAGCATGCGCAATTCGGATAATCTTTTTAAAGTTGGTGATATACTTAATAGCAGAGTTATGAGCGCACTTGCGAGTAGTTTTAAGGTAGTATTCAAGACCAGTAATGAACTTATGGTCTACTTGCTGTACAGGAATATCATTTTTCTTGTATTTCTGCTTTATAAACCCTGCAACGTGTTTTTTGCAAGTTCGATACCGTTCTGCCGTGCCTGAGGCAAAATCTTTTCCAATAAGACTTTCTACTTTATCGTTGTGCTCTTGGAAAATTTCTAAGAGCATTTTAAGAGCTTTTCCTTTTCCCAAATAGGCATCACGAAGGTCAACTGCATCGAATCTCTTATCATTAACTAAATACTCTTGCTGTATTTTATATATTTTATTTTTTATTAAATCGATTTGTCGATTAATTTCATTTGCATCTGCTGAGTTACCTAGAGCTCGCTGAGATTTAGGATTCCAACGATCAGACTTAACTTTTCTATATATGCTACATTCAGCTCTTTTTCCTTCAGCAGTAATTCTTAGGTAAATATTCGATTTACCAGTTGAATCTGCTTTGCTTTTCTTGATATAAAATAGTATTGATAATGAAAGTGACACCTAATTTATTTTTGATTCACTTAAATGTAAGAAATAAAAAACAAACCTAAACACACATAAGTATCATAATATCAATTGTTTATGATTCATTCGGTGTCAGTTGAGAAGAGAATAAAAGTGACACCGAATGCTGCCCTTTTTGTTTGTAAGTAAATGGTATTAAATGAAATCAATAAAAATGAAAAACCCTCTAAATCAATGATTTAGAGGGTTTTTGTTGCCGTTTATAGGACTTTCCGCGGAGAAAGAGGGATTCGAACCCCCGGAGGTGTGACCCTCAACAGTTTTCAAGACTGCCGCATTCGACCACTCTGCCATTTCTCCTGAGTGCCTCATCAGGTATTCCCTGAATGCGGGTGCAAATATATAAAGGTTTTCTTAGCTATTAAAACCTTTTCTTAATTATTTTTCATCAATGAAAATCATCATAAATTCCGAACAATTAAAAAGGTTGAATTTCAGTTATTTATTACCTTCCCAATATGACAAAACCCTTAGTAAGTATTTTAATTCCTTTTAAAAATGTAGCAGATTATTTTGAGGAATGTTTAACATCGATTCATTTACAAACCTATGAACATTGGGAAGTTGTTGCCGTAAATGATGGTTCTACTGATAACAGTCTGGCAATTGCACTTAAATTTGCCGCAGCAGATAATCGCTTTAAAATCCTAACCAACAACGAGTTGGGTATCATTACAGCGCTACGTAAAGCATACCTTAATAGTACGGGTAAGTATATTACCAGAATGGATGCCGATGACTATATGGCGCCAGAACGGATACAAATAATGGTTACTTCATTACACCATAATGGAAAAGGAAGTCTCGCTATTGGTAAGGTAAAATACTTCTCTAAAAACGGGGTAAATGATGGTTATGACAGATATGAGAAATGGTTGAATGGATTAACCTCCAAAGGAACAAACTTTGATGAAATCTATAAAGAATGTGTAATACCTTCGCCTTGCTGGATGGTGCATAGAACCGATTTTGATATTTGTGGCGCATTTAACCCCAACACTTATCCCGAAGACTACGACCTTGCATTTCGTTTCTATGAAGCAAAATTAAAATGTATACCCTGTACCACTACCCTACACTACTGGCGAGATTATGATAACAGAACATCACGGACTAGTGAGCATTATGCACAAAACTATTTTTTGGAAATAAAACTTCGCTACTTCTTAAAATTAGAATACAAATTACCCCATAACCTAGTGGTTTGGGGCGCTGGCAAAAAGGGAAAAACGATAGCCAAGTCCTTAGTACAAAAAAACATTCCTTTTTATTGGGTTTGTGATAATCCCAAGAAAATTGGAAAAGATATTTATGGGACAATACTATCGCATTATTCAGAACTTAAAAAAATTGAAAACCCAATAAGTATCATTACCGTAGCCAATGAAGAAGAACAAATAAGCATTAGAGCTTTCTTTACAAATTTAGAACTAAAGGACTCTAAAGCGTATTTCTTTTTCTGCTAAATCTCATAAGAGCTTGATTAAAGAAATTTCAATTTTCAAAATAATAGTTACTTACTTAGAACCTTATACATACTAAATAATTATCTTTGCTTAATCAATTACAGGAATGCAATTCAAATATCCAGAACTTCTTTGGGGTCTTTTACTTCTTATCATTCCTATATTAATTCATCTTTTTCAATTACGTCGTTTTAAGAAAACACCTTTTACCAATGTAAAGTTCTTAAAACAGGTAGTTTCTGAATCAAGAAAAAGTAGCACCTTAAAAAAATGGCTATTACTTTTTACCAGACTAGGCCTACTAACCGCCTTAGTACTAGCCTTTGCTCAACCTTTTTTAGCAAATGAAACTGCATTACAAGAAAAAGAAACGGTTTTCTATCTAGACGATTCTTATAGTATGGATGCAAGAATTGATAACGGCAACCTTTTTAAAAATGCCATCCAAGAATTCATTAAATACATTCCTGAAAATGAAAAATTTACTTTATTTACTAATAAACAGGAGTTTAAAGGGGTAAACATAAAAGACATACAAAATGACTTATTAAACCTTGAGACGTCCTCACAACAATTAGATTTTTCTGAACTAATTTTAAAGGGCAATACTTACTTTTCCGATAATAATTTTGCACAGAAAAATCTTGTTATTATAAGTGATTTTCAACAACGAATGGGTATTCCAGCTGTAATAGACTCAACCAATACCATCAACATAAGTTATATTAAACCATTAACAAGTACTATAATAAATACAGCCATTGATTCGGTTTTTGTAAGTAACAGTACTACAGAAACAATTGAAATTGTTGCTCAATTAGCTACCAATTCCAATGAAGAAACTATACCTGTATCACTATATAACGAAGAAACGTTGATTGCTAAAACCGCCGCTAAATTCGATAAAAATAAAAAGGCCGAAGTCCGGTTTACGATAAATGCTAAAGATATTATTTTAGGAAAAATCGCCATTACCGATAACGGATTAAATTATGACAACGAATTTTATTTCAACATCGACAAAAAACCTAAAATTAACGTCCTAGTAATCAGCACTATTCCATCAAATTTTTTAAATCGAATTTACGCTAATGATGAATTCAATATTACTACAAGCACGCTATCTCAATTAAACTATAGTACTATTGAAAATCAAGATTTGATTATTATTAATGAGATTCCTAAATTATCTAGCTCGCTTATAGCTTCAATAAAATTATTAAATACCAATGGTGGAAGTTTTGTTTTAATACCTGCAATTGATGGTGATATCTCAACTTACAACGAATTAGCATCGGCATACAACACTACCTATTCAACTAGTATAAATCAAGAAATTCCAATATCAACCGTTAAAATAGAACATCCATTATTTTTTAATGTATTTGAAAAACAGGTTTCCGATTTTCAATTCCCAAAAGTTAAACAGCTTTATAAGTTAACAACTAACGCTTCTGTTGCATTAGAATTTCAAAACAAAGCCCCTTTTTTATCGGGAAGCAATAATGCCTATTTCTTTTCTGCAGCATTAAATGATGAAAATTCTAATTTTAGAAACTCGCCTTTAATTGTACCCACCTTTTACAACATGGGTATAAATAGTTTAAAACTGTTACCATTATATGGTACGCTAGGTGATGAAATTTCCATTGATTTGCCTATTACCCTTCAGCAAGACGATATTATTAAAATAGCGAACAAGGAAAATGAGTTTATACCGCAACAGCAGGTTTTACCAAAAAAAGTACAAATCAGTTTTATAGAGAATCCAAAAGAAGCGGGAATTTATACTATTATACATAATAATAACATTATAAGACATATTAGTTTTAATGATAATAGAAAGGAAAGCGAATTACTTTACACTCAACTACCATTAGCTAACAGTGAAACATCATTGTCTAATTACTTTATTGAAAACCAAAAAAACAATGCCATAAACGAGTTTTGGAAATGGTTTGCTATTTTAGCACTAGCATTTGTTTTCATTGAAACAGTACTACAAAAATTCTTAAAATAAACTAGTAACGAACCGCCCACAAACCTATGAACATACTCTTAAAATCAGTAACGATAGTACATAGCAAAATTAAGAGTCTGCACCTTAAAAAAAGAGATATCCTAATTAAAAATGGGGTAATTGCGGCCATTGAAACTTCCATAGAACCTAAAGGGAAAACTAATATAATCAATGAAAAAAACTTGCATGTTTCATTGGGTTGGTTTGATAGCGGTGTAAGTTTTGGGGAGCCTGGTTATGAGGAGCGTGAGACTATTGAAAATGGATTGTTAACTGCTGCAAAAAGTGGTTTTACAGATATTATTTTAAATACCAGTAGCCACCCTACGCCAGATTCATCATCTGATATTGTTTATTTAAAAAATGCTGCAAAAGATTTTTTAACAAAACTGCATCCTTTAGGTAATTTAACCGTAAAAGGTGAAAGCCAAGCACTTGCGGAACTTTATGACATGAAAAATGCTGGCGCAATAGGATTTTATGATTATAAACACCCTTTAACCAACGCCAATCTTTTAAAAATTGCATTACAATATGCTCAAAATTTTGACGGCTTAGTATTTTCTTTTCCCATGGATACAAGTATTTCGGGAAAAGGTATCGTAAACGAAGGAATTACAAGTACCAAACTTGGCTTAAAAGGTATACCAACCCTAGCGGAAGAATTACAGATTGCGAGAGATTTATTTATTTTAGAGTATACCGGCGGAAAATTATTTATACCTACCATTTCAACAGCAAATTCAGTAAAGTTAATCGCAGATGCAAAGAAAAAAGGACTACAGGTTTACTGTAGTGTAGCGGTACACAATTTAGTTATTTCCGATGAAGCTCTTGAAGATTTTGACACACAATATAAAGTAATGCCGCCACTGAGAACGGCAGTAGATATAAAGGCACTTCAAAAAGGAGTAAAAAACGGAACTATAGATTTTGTAACATCTGATCACACACCATTGAATGTTGAACTTAAGCATGTGGAGTTTGATAATGCTTGTTTTGGCACAATAGGTCTAGAAAGCACCTTTGGTATGCTGAACGAACTTTTAGGTATTGAAGATACCATTGAACTACTAACAAAAGGAAGATCAGTTTTCGGAATAAAAGAGCCAGAATTGAAAGTTGAACAACCTGCCAACCTTTCTCTTTTTACTACAGATGACGCTTATAAATTTTCAGAAGATCAGATCCTTAGCTCCAGTAAAAACTCCATGGCAATCGGCAAACCAATGAAAGGAAAAGTAGTTGGATCTATTGCAAATAACCAATTGATATTAAATAAGTAACATGGAGAAAGCTCCCGAATTACCTGGAAAAACAACCGCCATTGTAGCCTACCTTACAATTGTAGGAGCACTAATTGCAATTAGTATGAATTCAGAACCAAAACACAAATTTGCCCGTTTTCACACAAGACAGGCTTTCGGACTTCATATTATCTTTCTTGCTTTTGCTATATTAAACGCACAATGGGGTAATGCATATGGCTTTTATGGACTTTATATATTCTATATCGTACTTTGGTTTTATGCCTTTTTAGGCCTATTGGCTAACAAAGAACAAGCGGTTCCCGTTTTGGGTTCGTATTTTCAAAAATGGTTCACTTTTATTCAATAATATAATGACAACAGCTCCCCTATCTTTAGAACACATTATTAGACCATCTAACCTTACCGATAAAAAGCCACCAGTACTTTTTATGCTACATGGTTACGGTAGTAACGAAGAAGACCTATTTTCTTTTGCCCCCGAATTGCCAAAGGAATTATGCATAATTGCCATAAGAGCACCTTACATTCTACAACCTTACGGGTACGCGTGGTATGCCATAAATTTCGACGATGACAAGGGTAAATGGAGTGATGATGTCCAAGCTACTGAATCTCGGGATAAAATCAAAAAATTCATTAATGAAGCCTGTACTACTTATGGTCTAGATGAAACTAATGTAAATCTTTTAGGCTTTAGTCAAGGAACCATTCTTAGTTACGCCGTTGCATTATCATATCCTGACAAAGTAAAAAATGTAATTGCTTTAAGTGGATATATCAATGAAAAAATCCTTTTAGAGTCGTACCAAGAAAACGATTTTAATAGCTTGAGCATCTATGCCTCTCATGGAGACATGGACCAGGTTATACCTGTAGACTGGGCTAGGTTAGTACCGGAATTACTGACTAAGTTGGGTATAACACATACCTATGAGGAATTTCCTGCAGGGCATGGTGTTGCTCCCCAAAATTTCTATTCATTAAAAAAATGGATTACAGATAAAACCTAATTGCTTTCTGTATATAACAAGTGGTCTAGTAAGATAAAATCAACCCCTAAATCATCTTTTAGCTCATACTTTATTAAAAGTTCGCCCCAGTATTTTCCATCAGAAAAATCGGTTAAAATCCATTTGTGGTTTAATATTTTAATTTTATTAATTTTAAAATCATTCTGCATTCCTTCGTAAGGCACTAAAGGATTATCCCCTTTTTTGGTATTAGTTTCTAGCAGCTTGTCAGCTATATACCGTGCAGGATCATCTATATTAAGATGTTCAAAATAAGCCAGTGCGTCATCATTATTCTCTAAAGAGAAATATTGCATATCCATTACCTTTAAATTAGACTCTTGGACAGAATCTTTTAAAAGGTTTATTTCATTTTCTAATTTCGTAACTCTTGCCGAATTCGCTTTAGCCATTTTGCCGCTGCTTACAACAAGATAAAGGCAAATCAATGACATAAATAAAAATAGGTAAAGAAATATTTTACTTCTCATAATTATAGGTTGATAGTTAAATTATCATAGGCCAAATGTACATTTTTCGGTAGTTTTTTTTCTACTTCATCATGAAAACCTAACATATGGCTAATATGTGTTAAATAGGCTTTCTCCGGATTCACTTTTTTAATAAAATCTAAGGCCTCCTCTAAATTAAAATGTGAAATATGAGGATCTATCCGTAAAGCACTAACTACCAAAACTTTAGTGCCTATTATTTTATTAATCTCTTTTTTCTTAACAGTTTTTACATCAGTTAAATACGAAAAATCCCCTACTCGATAACCAAACACCTGAAGCTTGTTATGCAATACATTTATAGGTATCACCTCCTTATCTCCGATTACAAACGAATGATTATTTTTTACTTTGTTTATCTCAACTGAGGGTGCACCAGGGTATTTATCTTTCTTTTTTAAAATATACCCAAAACGTTTTTTCAATGATTTTACTACCCTTTTATGGGCGTATATGGGAATATCTCCTTGCTTAAAGAAAAAAGGTCTTATATCATCAAGTCCAGCAGTATGGTCAGAATGCTCATGAGTATATAGAATACCATTTAAATGTGTAATATTCTGAAGTAACATTTGCTGACGAAAATCGGGGCCACAATCTATGATATAATTATACGATTTCCATGAAAGCAAAACAGAAACTCTAAGCCGTTTATCTTTAGTATTTGTACTTAAACAAACAGGGTGGGTACTCCCTATAATTGGAATACCCTGCGAAGTTCCAGTTCCCAAAAAAGTAACACGTAAATTATCCTTCATGAGTTACAAATTTAATTCCTTTTTAATAAAGTAACAGGTTGAATTTTATAAGATCACTGTATTAAATTGGCAATAAAAACTATAACAGAAACTTATCCCAATTTTTTCGGGCTAATGACCATTGTAACAACCATTCTTTATAACTTTGTTAAAAGTAAAACAGGTAAAAAAATGGCATCGGTATTAAAGAGAGATAGTGTCTTTGAGAATATTCCTTCGATAAAAGCGAAAACCCTACGTATAAATCTAAATCCAGATATATATGGAACCTTCGCAGAAATAGGGGCAGGACAAGAAACTGCTCGTCATTTCTTTAGATCCGGTGGAGCTTCTGGCACCATTGCAAAAGCAATGAGCGCTTATGATAAAGATTTTAGTGATGCCATTTATGGTATTGAAAAAGATGGCAGGTATGTAACACAGGCTCGTTTAAAAACGATGTTGAGTCATGAAATGCAGTTAATGGAAGAACGAATAAGTCGTGAAAACCACCCTGATAGATTGTTCTTTTCATACGCAAATACTGTGGCAACAATTGATTTCTCCAAACGTTATAAAGGTCATGGATGGATTGGAATACGCTATCAATTAGACCCAAAACAAAAAGAACTTGATGAAATTATTCTTCATATTCGGTTTAAACAAAATGAGGCAAGGCTACAACAAGAAACTTTAGGTATTCTTGGTGTAAACTTAATATATGGTGCTTTTTATAAATATGACAAGCCTAAAAAAATGCTAAAATATTTATATGACCACATAGATAAGGATACATTAGAAATTGACATGGTCAACTTTTCTGGACCTAATTTTAAAGAAGTTGACAACCGTTTAATGAGTTTACAGCTTATTAAAAATGATATGACAGATGCTGTAATGTTTGGTCCTGATGGCAACAATCTACTACCAGCTGCCGTACTTTACAAGAAAAATATTTTAGCGTTACGTGGTAGTTTTAGACCAGTTACGAAGGTT
This sequence comes from Maribacter hydrothermalis, assembly GCF_001913155.1. Taxonomy (GTDB): domain Bacteria; phylum Bacteroidota; class Bacteroidia; order Flavobacteriales; family Flavobacteriaceae; genus Maribacter; species Maribacter hydrothermalis. The sequence continues at coordinate 3,551,672 of NZ_CP018760.1, read as the reverse complement.
AATTTAGATATGTTTGAAAAGTCTTATGACATTTTCATTCGCGACAAAGGTGTTGACCAAGAGAACACTATGGTCATATTTGAAATTACCTTATCAAATTTAAAAGCATCCGGAGAAATTGATGAACAAGATTTTATGGATAGAGCAGAATTGCTTTGTTCTTTAGGTCATTCGGTTATGATTTCTAAATTCCAAGAATATTATAAGTTGGTAGAATACTTTAACAATTACACTAAAAATAGAATTGGACTTACTATGGGTGTCAATAATTTAGTGGACATTTTTGACGAAAAATACTACCGTCACTTAAGTGGTGGTATACTTGAGGCATTTGGTAAATTGTTCTTTAAAGATTTACAAGTGTACTTATATCCTATGAAAAACCCAGATACCGGTCAAATAATGACCAGTAATAATGTTAAGGTTCACCCTCGTATGAAGGAATTATATAAATTCTTTAAATACAATGGCAAGGTAATGGACATTATAGACTACGAACCAGATGTAATGGATATTTTCTCTAGAGATGTTCTTAAGAAACTTATGAATAATGAAGACGGCTGGGAAGATATGTTACCTGAAGGTCTTTCAGAAATCATTAAAGAGAAAAATCTTTTTACAAGAAAAACAATAGAAGTGGAAGCTAACGAATCTTAATAATAGATTTTTACTATCATATAATTAAACATAAAAAAAATGCGCTCTTTACATAATGAGCGCATTTTTATTTACACTACCCTACTCTTCTAAAATTTGGGCCGCATGATCTTTTGTTTTTACTTTATCGATTACTTTAGTAACAATAGCATTACCATTCACTAAAAAAGTTTTTCTATGAATGCCATCGTATTCACGACCCATAAACTTCTTAGGTCCCCAAACCCCGAATGCATTTATAACCGTATGATCCTCATCTGCCAATAACGGAAAAGGAAACTGATATTTATCCTTAAATTTTGCTTGTTTTTTTTCAGAATCTGCACTTACCCCTACAAGTTCATAACCTTTAGATTGCAATTCCTTATAATTATCTCTTAAATTACAGGCTTCTGCGGTACACCCAGGTGTGCTCGCTTTTGGATAGAAGAAGACAATTAATTTTTTCCCTTTAAAATCATCTAAATTAATCGTATTTCCATCTTGATCTTTAGCTGTGAATGAAGGTACTTTATCACCAACTTTTAACGTATTCATAAATTTAGTTTTATAAATTTGTGTTTAAATTTTATCACTCAAAATTAAACAATTAATGACGAAGGCCGAAAAAATAGCTTTTACAATTTCTACACTACAGAAGCTTTATCCCGAAATTCCGGTTCCATTAGATCATAAGGATCCATATACCTTACTAATTGCAGTTTTGATGTCTGCTCAAAGTACCGATGTTCGCGTAAATAAAATTACTCCACTTTTATTTGCCAAGGCGGACAATCCGTATGATATGGTTAAACTTACCGTGGAAGAAATTAGAGAAATAATTAAGCCCGTAGGTTTATCTCCAATGAAAGCAAAAGGCATACATGGGCTTTCAAGAATATTGATTGATAAATATAATGGAATTGTACCTAAAGAGCTTGAATATTTAGAAGAATTACCAGCAGTAGGTCATAAAACCGCAAGTGTAGTCATCTCGCAAGCATTTGGAATACCAGCTTTTCCCGTTGATACGCACATTCATAGATTATTATATAGATGGGGGTTTACAAACGGTAAGAATGTGGTACAAACAGAAAAAGATGCTAAAAGATTATTTCCTAGAGAAATTTGGAATGACCTTCATTTACAAATTATATGGTATGGTCGAGAATACTCACCAGCAAGAGGATGGGACTTAGAAAAAGATATAATCACTAAAACAATAGGAAGAAAAACAGTCCTCAACGACTACTATAAAAAGAAAAAAACCCGCTGATTGCGGGTTTTATATTAGTTTAAAAATGTTTCGAAACTTAAATCTTTGTACTCAAATTCGTAAAGTGCTAGAGAATAGCTCAATAAGAAGTTGATAGTCTTCGGACATACTTTGTCAAATCCGGTCTGTTCTTGGTAATTAGAGTAAATTTTTTCCATACTTCCTACGTTGTTACAATAAAATAACGCAGCAAATTTGGAAATATTGTTTATTGTATTTTGTACTTCTAAGAATTCGTAAGAACTATATTGTTTTTTTCAATGATTTTTCTAAGGTTAATTAATGCATATCGCATTCTACCTAACGCTGTATTAATACTTACACCCGTATTTTCTGAAATTTCCTTAAAACTCATATCCTTATAAATACGCATTAAAAGTACTTCTTTTTGGTCATCTGGCAACTCCTCTACCAGTTGTCTAAGGTCAGTATCTATTTGATTTTTAATTAATTGTTTTTCGGCATTTAACTTATCATCTCCAATAACAGAGAAAATATTAAAGTCATCACTGCCTTCAAACATTGGCATTCTCTTATTTCTTCTAAAGTGATCAATAATTAGGTTGTGAGAAATCCTCATTACCCAAGGTAAAAACTTACCTTCTTCACTATACTTACCTTTTTTTAAAGTTTTAATTACTTTAATAAAAGTATCTTGAAAAATATCTTCTGTAATATCCCTATCCAACACTTTAGAATAGATAAAACTAGTTATACGTTGGTTATGACGATTAATCAAAACTTCAAGGGCACTTTCGTTACCGCTGATATAATCCCTAACTAATTCTGAGTCTTCAATTTGTAGTTTCATACGAGTTACATTCTTTAATTGGTTAAGATTGGGAAAATCTTTTTAGTTAATTGGTTTGTTTTTTATTTCTGATATAAAACTAGAGAAAAGGGGAGCTGTTGAAAAAAGTATGTTGTCAAAACACGTTTTTTTGATGTGAAACATCGAAAAAGTATATTTCCATACAATAAAAAAGATTTCAGATAGTTCAGCAAGAAAATGTAGGAAGGGTAATAATGACCCAAAGCCCTTAATTATTAGTATTGCAATACTATACATGTATTATGGGTAGGGTAAAAAACATTGATTTCTTACAAGCAATTAGAAGCTTAGTATCGGCAAGTGACAATTACAATCTATTTTAAACCAAAAAACCCCTAGGCTTTACCTAAGGGTTTAATATATGATTGAGGAAATACTAGTTTAAGTTGCTTTCAAACTGCAAACCTTTTGCTTCAGTTATTTCTAAAGATTTAGAATACGAAAGTAAAAACTTAATTGTTTCCGGTTTTGCTTTTACAATTGTATTATTATTTTCTTCTGTGTAAATTTTTTCCATGGTACTTGTTGTTTAGGTTCAACTAAAGAACGACACATGTATGAAGATAGTAGATCCATTCGACCTGCGACCAATTAATTCGTTAAAACAATATTATTTGCTTCAACAAGCTTTCTAAGGTTTATTAAAGCGTAACGCATTCTTCCTAAAGCCGTATTAATACTTACACCTGTATTATCAGAAATTTCTTTGAAGCTCATGTCCTTATATATACGCATTTCTAATACCTCTTGCTGATCTTCCGGCAATTCTTTTATCATTTTAATTAAATCAGAATCAATTTGCTCCTTAATTAATTGTTTTTCTGCATTTAACTTATCGTCATCTAATAAAGAAAAGATATTATAACTTTCCCTACTATTGTACATTGGCATTCTATTATGCTTTCTAAAATGATCAATAACTAGATTATGTGCTATACGCATTACCCAAGGTAAAAATTTGCCTTCTTCATTATATGCGCCTTTTTTTAAGGTACGTATAACTTTCATAAATGTATCTTGAAAAATGTCCTCTGTTAATTCGCGGTCACCTACTTTAGAATAGATAAAACCAGTAAGACGGGAATTATGACGATTTATTAAAGCTTCTATAGCTCTTTCATCACCTTGAATATATTGCTTTACTAATTGAGAGTCTTCAATCTGTACTACCATAACGTTACTTTAAGGGTTAAAATGCAGACCTACTATTCAATGAACAAAGGTCTAATGGTTAAATTCTAACTTAAAAAAAGTAATGTTGCGTTATAGGCGTATTAAATAATAATGAGCCTCAAAGATATAAAAAAATAAATAGTCTTATAAAAATGTGAAAACTTCTTACAATATTTTAGATAAACTGCATTTTTTAGTTCAGAAAAAAGGCAAAGCGTATCTTTGCAAACTTAGATAATTTTATGCCCACACTAGCAGAAGTAAATCCGAAAGAGAACATCATTATTAAAGGCGCTAAACTGCACAATCTTAAAGATATTGATGTAGTTATCCCAAGAAACAAACTTGTTGTCATTACCGGATTATCTGGTTCTGGGAAATCTAGTTTAGCTTTTGATACATTATATGCTGAAGGACAAAGACGATATGTAGAAAGTCTTTCTTCCTACGCAAGGCAGTTTTTAGGTAAATTGGACAAGCCAAAGGTTGACTATATAAAAGGCATAGCTCCAGCAATTGCAATTGAACAAAAAGTTAATTCTACCAATCCTAGATCTACCGTTGGTACGACTACAGAAATTTACGACTATATAAAACTTTTATATGCTCGAATTGGCAAGACCTTCTCTCCTATTTCAGGAAACGAAGTAAAAAAGCATACGGTTACAGATGTGGTAAACCATGTAAAAACGTATGCTGAAGGAACTAAACTGTTACTCTTAGCACCAATTACTATTCGTGAAGATAGGGATGCAATAAAATCTTTAGAGCTATTTTCTAAACAAGGTTACGCTCGTATCAAGTATAATGATGAAGTTTTACGAATAGATCAAGCGCCTGAAAATATAGGAAAGCACTTCTATTTGGTTATTGATAGGATCATTTCTAAAAACGATGAAGATTTTTTTAATCGATTAGCTAATGCTATTGATACCGCTTTTTTTGAAGGAAAAGGAGAATGTATTATTGAAGAACTGGCCGATGGAAAACAAACACCATTTAGCAATAAGTTTGAGTTAGATGGCATGATGTTTCTTGAACCAAATGTGCACTTATTCAGTTTTAACAATCCATATGGGGCTTGCCCTAAATGTGAAGGTTATGGCGATGTTATTGGTATAGATGAAGATTTAGTAGTTCCAAATACAGCATTATCTGTTTATGAAAATGCAATTTTCGCTTGGCGTGGCGAAAGCATGGGTACCTATCGCGATCAACTTGTAAATACCGCTTACAAATATGATTTTCCTATTCATAAACCGTGGTTTGAGCTTACAGAGGAACAAAAACAATTGGTTTGGGACGGTAACGCCCACTTTACTGGGCTACATTCCTTTTTTGGAATACTGGAAGAAAAAAGTTACAAAATCCAGAATAGGGTAATGCTTTCCAGATACAGAGGTAAAACCAAATGTAATATATGTAATGGCAAACGTTTACGCCCAGAAACAGATTATGTAAAAGTAGGCGGAGCATCAATTTCTTCTTTAGTAGGCTTATCCATTGAAAAATTGATTGTTTTCTTTACTAATCTAAAACTAAACGATAGTGATGCTACTATTGCGGCAAGACTACTCATAGAAATAAATACACGATTAGGTTTTTTAGACAAAGTTGGCTTAAACTACCTAACTATTAATAGAAAATCTAACACCTTATCGGGCGGGGAAAGTCAAAGAATAAATTTAGCAACCTCTCTTGGTAGTAGCTTAGTAGGTTCTATGTATATTTTAGACGAACCAAGCATAGGATTGCACCCAAAAGATACGGAGAACCTAATTGAAGTATTAATTTCATTACGGAATTTAGGAAATACCGTTATAGTTGTAGAGCATGATGAAGATATCATGAAAGCTGCAGATATGGTTATAGATATAGGGCCAGAAGCGGGCACACATGGTGGTAAAGTGGTCGCGCAAGGTACACTTTATGAAATATTGAAATCAAATTCTCTTACCGCGCAATACCTAAATGGTAAAATGGAAATTAAGATTCCTAAAGAACGAAGAACATCAAAGAACCATATTACCATTAAAGGAGTTAGGGAAAATAACCTTAAAAATATTGATGTTACTTTTCCTTTGGATATGCTTACTGTTGTTACGGGAGTATCTGGTAGTGGAAAAAGTACTCTGGTAAAGAAATTATTATATCCCATAATTTTAAAAGAAGTGGGTGGATATGGAGAAAAAGCAGGTCAGCATACTTCTGTTGAAGGCCAGTTTCAACATATTAAACATGTAGAATTTGTTGACCAAAACCCAATTGGGCGTTCTTCTCGTTCTAATCCTGTTACCTATATAAAGGCTTATGATGATATTAGAAATTTATATGCTAGCCAAAAATTAAGTAAAATAAGAAATTACCAAGCAAAACATTTTTCTTTTAATGTAGATGGCGGTCGTTGTGAAAAATGCAAAGGCGAAGGTGAAATTACCGTAGAAATGCAATTTATGGCCGATGTTCATTTAGAATGTGAAACATGTGGCGGTAAGCGATTTAAAAAAGAAGTTTTAGAAGTTACTTTTAACAATGCAAATATTGATGCCGTTCTTAATATGACCATTGATGATGCTATTCAGTTTTTTGAGACAGGAGAGCAAACCAAAATTGTATCCAAGCTAAAACCATTACAAGATGTTGGTTTGGGCTATGTAACTTTAGGTCAGTCTTCTTCTACCCTATCCGGTGGTGAAGCGCAACGTATTAAATTAGCATCTTTCTTAATTAAAGGAAGTACAAAAGATAAAGCTCTGTTTATTTTTGATGAACCTACAACTGGTTTGCACTTTCATGATATTCAAAAATTATTAAAATCATTTAATGCATTAATCAAAAAAGGACACTCTATAGTGGTCATTGAACATAATATTGAATTGATAAAATGTGCCGATTATATCATTGATTTAGGCCCTAGAGGCGGAGAAAATGGTGGTCAATTACTAGCTGAAGGAACTCCTGAAGAGGTTATAAATAACAAAAAATCGTATACAGCAGGGTATTTAAAAGAGAAGTTACTATAGGTTTTAATAAAATAGCATCTTTAAAAAGGAAATACAATAGACTGGTTTTCAACAACATAATACGTAGTTAATATTTTTGGCACGCTGTTTGTAATGATGTAAGGGAATGTGAATAGTTACATTCTAAACCACTGCTTAAGGGCAGATTTAAAACCTTATATTATGAAGAACTTAGTACTCCTTTTTACTGCGATGATTTTAGGCACCACAGGTGTTTTCGCTACCGGTATTAACGAAGATAAGGTTGCAACCAGCAATGCTTATAGATACGACAACTCATTTATTTTTGTAGAAAATGGAATTACATTTTCCGTATATCCAGATGGTGAATTTGATTTTTATATAGAAAATCAAATATCAGCTCAAAGAAACGGTGTAACATTCAACTCCGGTTTTGATTATAGCCCATATGCCCAATATGATGATTACGGAGCAGTAATACAGGTAGAAAATGTACCTATTTATTACGATTATTATGGTCGTGTAAGTCAAATTGGCGATGTAGATATCAATTACTTAAACAACCGTGTTCGTAGCGTAGGTGGAATGTATGTTTACTATAATAATAGAGGATTCTATGATTACCATACTGGATATATAAATGTTTATAATAGACATTATGTTTACAGACCATTTCATAGATGGTTTGTAAGACCATCAATAGGTTTTGGTTTGGTATTCAACAGTCCATATAGAAGATATTATAGCCCAATTCGATATACCTATTATAACCCATATAGAAACAACTTTCGTAAAGCTTATGTACATGTAGGTAAACAACACAGGTATAATAAGGTAAGAAACGAAAGAGCCACAATTTACAGAAATGATAAGCGTGTAGCGGTAAGAGATAATTCTTATAGAAGTAATAGAACTGTTGCTAAGAGAGATAATGGTTTAAGAAACAATAGAACTTTAGCTAACAATAATACTGCTAGAACAAATAGAAATTCAACAGTAGCCAGATCGACTACTGTAAAACGAACTAATACCAATAGCGGTAGAAATTCACAAAGCGGAACAGTAGCTAGAAGTTCATCCAATAACAATACAGTAAAGCGTGGAAATAATTCGGCTGTAAGAAGCAACTCAGGCAGAACTGTAACTAAAAGAGAAGTTGTTAGCAAGCCAAGAAGTACAACGGTAAAAAGAAGTACTACTACGTATAAAAAACCAGTTACTAGAACTGCAACTACTAGAACAGCAAGTACGAGAACTCAACGTAGTAGTTCTACTAGATCAACGACTGCAAGTCCGTCTAGAACTAAAAGTACGGTTAGTAGAAGTACAAGTAGTAGAACGGTTAATAAGGCACCATCTAGAAGTACAACCTCTAGGTCAGCGACAACAAGAAGTAACAAAAGAAATTAAAATAGTTTTTAGGTTGGTTAGTTGTTTAGCGCCGTAATGAATATGATTCATTACGGCGTTTTTCTTTTGGTTACGAAATACTACGAAATAACTTATTAAATTTAACAGGTAAGGTAGTGTCAACATACATTTCCTGATATGTTTTAGGATGAATAAACTGTAAGGACTGAGCATGCAAATACAATCCTTTGCCTTTTAACATTAAACCCTGCTTAAAGTAAGTTGCATCTCCTAAAATTGGATTTCCGATCGCCAGCATATGTTTTCTTAATTGATGTCTTCGACCTGTTTTAGGGCTCAACTTTACTAAATTCAAATAATTAAATCTTATCGAAGGTATAGTTTCTAATACTTCAAAAATGGAACAGGCCTCTTTGTCATCAACTTGCAAATTAACTTCCCCCTTTGGTTCCATAGCCCCAATGGTTACAGCATAATAAGATTTTTGAACTTCTTTAAATTCAAATAATCTATTTAACTCTTTAATTACACTACTAGTTTTACCTATTAACAATAGTCCGGTAGTGGCAAAATCTAAACGATGAGCAGGTTGTGGTTTTGCGGCATCATGAATAGAACTTGGGTTTAAATTTTGACATAAAGCATTAGCTACGGTCTTAAAATTATTTCCACTTACTACTATACCAGCGGGTTTGTTAATTATCGCCAAATAATCATCTTCATAAATAATCGGGAGTTTTAATCTAAATTTCTTTCTTGTATCATCATTTTGGTCGAAACGATATTCAATTTTATCCCCTTCTTTAATAAAAGTTGCCGTAGTTGCCACTTTATCATTAACAAAAATCATTTTCTTTTTAATGGCTTTCTTCAAGGCCGATTTTGTTGCAATTCTTTCAAAAACACCTACTCCATATTCTTGCAATCTTATTGCGTCATTACTTAATACCGCCATATGTTTTTCTACCAATTGCATATTGTCAAGTCAATAACATTTACGTATTAACTATTTTTTAAAAAATGTAATTCAATAAATATATTAAAGGCGCAAAAGGAATAAACTAAAAGGGCAAATATTTCTTTATAAAGCCATATAAATCTTCAGAGATCTTAAATCTGTATAATACTCCCACATAGGCCACTATCAATAAAATACTTTTAATTGCAATATTTGCAATAGGATGAAAAGGCAATGTAAATAAGGAAAATAGTATTCCAAAAACAACAAGTAAACCAAATACTTTCCAAGTTTCATGGGTAAAAGGCAGTATTTTAAATTTCGTATTTACGTAAATCAGTTTCAGTGTATTGTATATAAAAAATGCCGTAAAGCTAGCTATCGCAGCACCGTCAATACCATAAGTAGGAATTAACCATAAATTAAAAGTGACTGCCAAGCCTGCTAATAAAACCCCAAAAAACAAAATTGAACGATAATAATCCGAGTTATATAAAATAGAATTATTATTTCCTAAAAGAGCATCATAAACCTTAGCCAACCCTATCCAAAAAACAATCATAAATCCGCCTGCATAGGTTTCCGGTAATAACTGATACAACTCATTTAAGTTTAATAGAATTAATAGAAAAAGTAAACCTGAAATAATAAAAAGGGTCAATGAGCTTTTCTGATATAAACCTTTAAGAGCGGACATATTTTTGTTATTTAAATAAGATGCTGTTAAAGGGTATGTTATTTGGTGCATAGCTCTTGTAGGCACTGCTATTGTTGACGCTATAAAACCAGCAACCGCATAGAAAGCAACATTATCAAGCGATAAAAAATTATTCAACATTACTTTATCTACTTCCATTAAAACGATAGCTGTAGAAGCCCCTAAAATAATTAAAGCACTATATTTTACTATACTTACCAGATTCTCCGGAAAATGAAAATTGAGTTTAGGTTTACGTATTTTGTAAGCATATAATTTCATTATTAGTGTTCTTAACACATAACAACCCACCAAGGCATTAATAAAAAAGGTTATATCTATAAACTTATACCATAAAAGAAGCAGCAAAACGGTCTGCGCTATTCTACAAAAAATCTCTTTCATAAAATTGCCGAAGATTGATTTCATTTCAATTCTAGCCCAAGCATAAAACACTTCAAAATAGGCCATGGCCATACCAATAAAAAATATATGCCATACATATCCTTTGACAATATCATTCTCCTTTGCGAGTAAAGTTCCTATTGCTTCATTGGCAAAATAACTCAGCATGGCAATAGGAATTATTAGCACCAAAGGAAGCAGTAGCATTAAAGTTAAAAAGCCATCTTTGGCACTTTCGTCTTTAAAACTTGAATAAAATTTTACTAGACTATTTGGTACACCAAACGCCAGAATTGGCATTAGAACTAAAGCTGCGGATGTCACTACTTGTATTAAACCATAATTTTCTGGCATCATAAAACTAGTATACAAAAACAAGGTATTGACTGCCCCAATTGCAAAACCTATATAGGTTACAATGGTATTGTTCAACGATTGTTTAAGTACGATTCCCATTATATATATTTGGCTAGTTTTCGAGTAAGTTCCCTTCTACTATAGTGTTCAATAGTAGTAGAAGAAACAGACAACTCCCCTTTCTGATACTGTGAAAACCAATTTAAAAGTACGTTTTTAAGCTCAATATCATCCAAATGATTAAAAATGCACCCTGTTTTAGTTTCTTTTACAATTTCACCTACTTCCCAGCTATGGGGGCCTACACCTAAAATAGGCCTATTTGCTGCCATATATTCGAAAACTTTACCGGGAATAATTCCTTTAGTTTCTACAGAATCTATTTCTACCAACAATAGAATTTGAGAAGACCTTTGATATGCCAAAGCCTCTTCATGCGATACATAACCCAACACTATAGTATGTTCCAAAAGTTTAGCATCCTCGATAGTTTGTAAAACATTATCACTAACCACACCAATAAACTGAAGACAAAGTGCTTTTTTAAATTCACTATTCTCCTTAACTAAGTCAGCTAAAACCTTCCATAAATTCTTAGGATTTCGACCGCTTAATAAGGAACCTATATGCGATATGGTAAACTTAGCATCTAATTTGTTATTCGACACTATTTCACCATCATACCCATTAGTTATTACACGTATTGGTCTTTTGGTTATATGCTCAAATTCTAATTTAGTTGTTTTACTTGTTACTATAATTTTATCAGCAGTATTCAATACATCTGACTCCAACCTTTTATGTTTTTGTGCTGAGGAAGAAGTTAATTTCAATTTGTTATGATACCCAATTGTTGTCCACGGGTCACGGAAATCTGCTATCCAATTTAGTTGTTTTTCTTTCTTTAAATAGTATCCAATTAAATGTACACTATGTGGTGGACCTGTAGTAATTATAGTTTCAATCTGTTCTTTTTCTATAACACTTTTTAAAAAATCTACTGAAGGTTTTACCCAAAATTTTCTTGCATCTGGAATAAATAAATTTCCACGTACCCACAGCAAAGCTTTTTCTAAAAACGATTGATTTTTAGTCTGAATTATTCCAGAACTTATTCGTTTGGTTTTCTTGCTTGAAAATATTGAAGCCAATCGATAAGGCTCCATTATAGGATGTTTATAAACAGTAAGGTTTTTAGGGATATCCTTTAAAAAAGATTTATCTATTAAAGGGTAATGCGGATTTTCTGGAATATAAAGAACTGGTTCCACCCCAAAATCTCTTAGGTATTTTATAAATTTCAACCAACGCTGTACGCCTGGTCCGCCAGCAGGTGGCCAATAATAAGTTATGACCAGCACCTTTCTCATTATGCTTTTTCTTCTTTTCTAGACCTCCAAAAAGAAAAACCTAATCCACAAATGATTACTAATCCTAATACTATAGAACTGGCCAAGCTAATTTTACTGCCCACTTCTACAACTTCTGGCTTAAATATAAAATCAATGGTATGCTTACCTGCAGGTACTTTCATAGCTCTGAGCACATAATTGACCTTAAAATAATCACTTTCACGACCATCTATAGTTGCAATCCAACCATTTTTATAGTACATCTCAGAAAAAACTATAACACCTTCATTATCGTTATTAAAGGTATATGTAAGTTGATTGGGTTGGTAATGAGTTAATGTAATAGTGGCAGTAGAATCTACAATAAATTGTCCTGCAGAAATATTTTTAAATTTAGAAGTGTTTACAACTGCAACATTCTTGGTATTTAAACTATCTAATACCTTAATTTCTACATCAGCATTTTCAACAGTTTTAAGCTCTTTAATAAACCATGCATTTCCATTAGCATTTGGATTTTCTATCGGAAAAGAATTTCCTTCTTTATCTTGTTGAATTACATATTTAATATTCAACATATTCAATACAGAAAGATTCCCATTATAAATATGGAAGTTGAACAAATCTTGCATACCAGCTGGTTTCGCGGCATGATATCCTGTAATACTTTGATGGAAGTACGCTGTTTTTGCAGAATCAAATCCGTCAGTTTGGTCAAAAACACGAAATACACCATCGTCTTCAGCTATCAATTTATCTGCAGCGGTTTCTTTAAAAGGTTCTAACATTTTACGTTTAGATACAAAATTATCGTCGTTAACATAGCGTAAATCAACCCCAACTAAATCTACTACTACTAAAACCCCAATAGCAATGATTACTATATTCATCATTAATTTCTCTTTTAAATAAAACCAAATTAAAAGAGAGGTAACTAATACAAAACCTAATGAGCGTAACAAATCACTAGTGTAAACAGCTTTACGATCTAAACGTAACATTTCTGGAAGCTCTTCTAAACCTGTCATTCGTAGATTATCATCGGCCGCACCAACAAAGTGAAATGCTCCTTTCAATACAAACAACAACACACCTAAACCAAAAACAATACCTGCAGCAAACTTCAAAGATTTCATTTTATCTGCTTGTGGCACTTTATCCATAAACAATTTTTTCAATGCTAAAATTGCTAATACGGGAACACAAAGTTCTAAAACAATTTGTATAGAAGACACCGCTCTAAACTTATCGTACAAAGGAAAATAGTCGATCATAAAATCCGTCAACGCACTAAAGTTTTTTCCCCATGACAATATCAACGATATTATAGTGCCAATAAGCAGCCACCATTTATGTTTGCCTTTTACTAAGAATAATCCTAAAATAAAAAGAAAGAAAATCACGGCACCTAAATATGCAGGCCCGGAGGTAATGGGTTGTTCTCCCCAATATAAAGGTAAACCACTAACAAAATCCAAAGCACTTGACCTTGGTAAGCCTTTGTCGAGTAAATAATTAAAAGATTTTGAATCTTCACCTAAATTTTCTTGGCTTGCACCACCAAAAAGCCGTGGTACAAATAAATTCAATGATTCGGAAATACCATAACTCCATTGCGTTATGTATTCTTTACTAAGACCACCTGTATCCTCTTTTGCGGAGCCATCAGGGTTTATTGTCAATTCACTTTTACCGCGTGTACTCCAATCGGCATACTCTTTTGTTGCCATTAATCCTGTAGCATTTGCAGCGATACCCAAAGTAACCGCTACTAATAATAGGCCAACAGAAATGAAATAATGTTTTATTTCTTTTTCCTCAATAGCATAAATCAAATAAACGATCCCCAATACAAGTACAAGTAGCATAAAGTAATAGGTCATTTGATAATGGTTGGCCGAAATTTCTAAGGCCATTGCCAATGCAGTAAGAACAAAACCCCAAAGATATTTTTTTCTAAAAACCAGTACAATACCTGCCAAAAGAACCGGTAAATAAGCAACCGCATGGGCTTTTGAATTATGCCCTGCACCTAATATAATTATGAGGTATGTGGAAAAACCAAATGCAAAAGCACCTATTATGGCCAATTTATAATCAACTTTAAGACAACAAAGAAGAATGTAAAAACCAATAAAATATAAAAAAAGGTAATCTGCAGGTCTAGGTAAAAACCGAATTATACGGTCTAATTGTTTAACATAATTATGCGGATAGTTTGCCCCTAACTGATATGTTGGCATACCTCCAAAAGCACTATTTGTCCAATAAGGTTCTTGATCATTTGCTTTTCTAAAATCGTTCTGTTCCTTGGCCATGCCCGTGTACTGGACAATATCGTGCTGGTACATCACTTTACCTTGCAGAACAGGACTGAAGTATGCCAATGCGGCGATTATAAAAAATGCGATTACAAAGAAATGTATGAAAAAGAATTTTAAGCCTTGCTTCATTATATAGGTAAGTAGTGTTTTGACAAAGATAACTAGTCTAGCTCTTCAAAATCAATGTATTCACCTACTTTTTCAGAATCTGCCTTTTTCTTGGTTGTTTTTTTATTTATAATAACATCACCAACTTGTTCTTCGTATGAAGCGTTTTGATTATCAAAAGCTTGTTTAAAATGAGACTCAGTTTTTTTAGCTGCGTAGCTTAAAATTTTTGGTGCATATAACCTTACTAAAAATTTTAGTAGGTAATACACCAAAAGAATTATCAATATAGTTTTTAAAAACGCCATTTATTACTGCTTATGTATATCAAAAATACAATTATCACGTTGTATAACATAGAATCATAGTATTAAAATAAATATAAAATCTTGTTCATGAATAGTCTATTTGCCTACTCAAAATCAAATCTATACATATTCAGTTTTCTACTTCTGTTACCTGTATTGGGAAATTCACAGTATACCGATGTTATAAATTCTAACCGACCAGGTGTTTCGGTAAGTGCATATGCGGTTGGAAAAAATGTGGTACAGGCAGAAATGGGACTTTTTTATGAGCAGCGTGATCACACCTTATTAAACACCCAATCGGACATCTGGGGCACTGACATTTCATTACGATACGGATTATTGTTTGAGCGGTTAGAGCTTAATTATGAAGGCACTTTTCAAGATCAAGATATTACCTATTCTAATTTTAACCTTCTTGCCAAAAGAAGAGATTTTTCTAGAAATAGACTTGGGTTAAAATATCTTATTTATGATCCTTTTAAAAATCCTGAAGCGAATAAACCAAATTTATACAGTTGGCGAGCCAACAATAAGTTTCAGTTTAAAAATTTGCTTCCGGCTGTATCATTATATGGTGGTGCAAATTTTGTGTTTGGAGACAACCCTTTTTATGTTGGCGAACCAACATTATCTTACCGAGGTATGATTGCGACACAAAGTAGACTTACACCTAGGTTTGTATTGATCACAAATACCGCATACGATCGTATTAGCACAGACGACCCAGAACTTAGCTATACTATTTCTTTATCTCATGCATTTAGAAACCCAAAATGGAGTGTATTTGTAGAGCACCAAGGTATACAAAGTGATAGATATGCAGATTTATTGATTAGAGGAGGTATAGCACATTTATTAAAAGAAAATTTACAGTTAGATTTTAATATGGGTGCAAGTTTAAAAAATACGCCATCGCGCATTTTTTTTGGCATTGGAGGATCTTATAGAATGGATTTCCATAAAGATAGTCTAAAGCCAATTGAGGATCAGGAAGCAGACCAAAATGGCGGCGCAATTGACAAAGATGCCATGAAGATAGATAAAAAGAGGAAAAATAAAGGAAGTGGCGCTGAAGATATTGATTTAGGTCCTTCAAAAAAACAATTAAAAAAATTAAAAAAGGCCGAAAAGAAGAAAAAGAAAGATAGTAGCGAGATAGATTTCTAATACTTATCTTAATTACATAATTTTCATATCCTTCAACTTTACTTTGTTGATTAATATCCCTAATATTGATACTTCTAAAGAAGTTCAATGATTACACTACATGAAGCTAAAACAAAGCAAGACTTAAAACGCTTTGTAACATTTCCTTTCTCACTTTACAAAAACAATAAATATTGGGTGCCCCCCATTATTAATGATGAACTGGAAAGTTTTGACAAGGATAAAAATCCGGTTTTTAAGGATGCCGAAGCATGGTTTTTTCTTGCTATGGATGGAGAGAAAATTGTAGGGCGTGTAGCCGCAGTCATCAATCATCTTGAAATAAATGAGCAGCATGTTAAAAAAATGCGTTTTGGCTGGTTCGATTTTATTGATGATCCAGCAGTCTCAAAAGCCCTTTTAGAGAAAGTCGCTGAAATAGGTAATGAAAACAACTTAGAATATATGGAAGGCCCTGTTGGTTTTTCTAACCTAGACAAAGTAGGTGTTTTAGTGGAGGGTTTTGACCATATTGGGACAATGATTACTTGGTACAACCATCCTTATTACAAAAACCATTATGAAAATTTAGGTTTTGTAAAGGAAAAGGAATATATGGAAAATAAATTTCCTGCCAAAAATGCAGATCCTGCTCTTTTTACAAAATTGAATGATCTAGTAAAAAGACGTTACGGTTTAAAAGAGGTAAACTTCACAAAGACAAAAGAAGTTATGCCTTTGGCGGATGAAATGTTTGACCTTTTTAATGAAACGTATGCTAGCCTATCATCTTTTGTACCTATCACAGAAATACAGAAAGCTTATTTCAAGAAAAAATATATTAGCTTCATCAACCCTGAGTACATTAAGTTCATAAAGGACAAGGAAGATAAACTAATCGCTTTTGCCATAGTGATGCCATCATTCTCCGAAGCTTTACAAAAAGCAAAAGGAAAGCTGTTTCCATTCGGTTTATTCCATCTGTTAAATGCTAAGAAAAATAGTAAAGATGTTATTTTCTATTTAATAGGCATACACCCAGATTATCAAAACAAGGGTGTTACCGCTGTAATTTTCAATGAATATTATAAAACGTTCAATGAAAAAGGAATAGATATGTGTTATAGAACTCCAGAATTAGAAGAGAACTTAGCCATTAAACAAATGTGGAAGCATTTTGACCCCGTTGTTTATAAGCGAAGAAGAACGTATAGAAAATCGCTTTAAATATTAGCAAAACTATAAAGCCCAAAGTCAATTATGATTTCGGGCTTTTTTTAATAGTATTAAATAAGAGATTATTCTCCCATTGCGGCTGCAACTGCAGCTGATAATCTTTTATAAGTACCATTCTGCAAGCGCTCTCTAATAGCTGAGAATGCCGCCAATGTTTCCTCGACATCTTGCAACGTGTGTGTAGCAGTTGGTATTAAACGTAGAAGGATAAGCCCCTTAGGTATTACAGGATATACAACAATAGAACAGAATATACCGTGATTTTCACGTAAATCTTTTACTAATGCCATTGCCTCTGGGATGCTACCATTAAGATAAACTGGAGTTACACAACTAGTAGTTGTTCCAATATCAAAACCTTTTTCTTTTAATCCGTTTTGTAACGCGTTTACATTCTCCCAAAGTTTAGCTTTAAGCTCTGGTTGCGTACGTAACATATCTAAACGTTTTAATGCTCCCTTTACATATACCATTGGTAATGATTTAGCGAACATTTGTGAACGTAAGTTATATTTTAAATAATCGATAATACCTTGTTCAGCAGCAACGAATGCACCAATACTAGCCATTGATTTAGCAAAAGTAGCTAAGTAAACATCAATCCCGTCCTGAACACCTTGCTCTTGCCCAGCGCCAGCTCCTGTTTTTCCTAAAGTTCCAAATCCGTGAGCATCATCCACTAATAAACGGAAGTTGAATTTTTCTTTTAGCGCAACAATTTCCTTTAATATACCTTGCTCACCCCTCATTCCAAAAACACCTTCAGAGATAACTAATATACCTCCGCCTGTCTGTTCTGCCATTTTAGTAGCACGCTCTAAGTTCTTTTCAAGACTCTCAGGATTATTATGTACAAACGTAAAACGTTTGCCCATATGTAAACGTACACCATCAATAATACAAGCGTGACAATCTACATCATAAACGATAATATCATCTTTAGTAACAAGGGCATCTATAACAGACATAAAACCTTGATATCCAAAATTCAACAAATAAGCTGCTTCTTTTTCAACAAAAGCCGCACATTCTTTCTCTAACTGTTCATGAAAATCAGTATGCCCACTCATCATTCTAGCTCCCATAGGGTATGCCGCTCCATATTCAGCAGCTGCATCACCATCCACCTTTTTAATTTCAGGAAGATTTGCTAAGCCTAAATAGTCATTGATACTCCAGGTGATAACATCTTTCCCTTGAAATTTCATTCTATTAGAAATAGGACCTTCCAATTTAGGGAACACAAAGTACCCCTCTGCTTGTGAAGCCCATTTACCTAAAGGGCCTTTATTCGCTAAAATTCTATCAAATAAGTCTTTCATTGTTTAATTTGGATCTGTCTGCAAAAGTAAATAATTTTGATAAAAATTCATAAATTATTTACAACACAAAAAAGTGGGCTATAAACCCACTTTTAATTAAATTTTTTTATCGTATAAATTACTTTATATATTGAACCTCTTGTGTCTCTTCTACGGTTTCTGTGTTTAAGAATCCCTGATCTTCCATCCACTGATCACTATATATTTTGCTCATATAGCGAGAACCATGATCTGGAAATATTGCAACAACATTGCTATTCATATTAAATGTATTTAGTTCATCTAATTGTTTAATAGCTTGCATTACTGCTCCACTCGTATACCCAACAAAAATACCTTCTGTTCTAGAAATTTCCCTAGCTGTATGCGCACTTTCAGCATCGGTTACTTTAATAAACTCATCTATAATACTAAAATCAGTAGCCCCAGGTATCAAATTCTTACCTAAACCTTCTATTCTGTATGGGTAGATTTCATTTGTGTCTAATTTTCCTGTTTCATGGTATTTTTTAAGTACCGAACCAAAAGCATCTACCGCAATAACTTTTATATTAGGGTTCTGTTCTTTTAGAAAACGAGCCGTACCAGAAATTGTTCCACCCGTACCGCTACAAGCAATTAAATGCGTTATTTGTCCGCCGGTTTGTTCCCAAATTTCAGGACCAGTAGACTTATAGTGTGCATCCATATTCAGTTTATTAAAATACTGATTAATATAAATGGAGCCTTTTGTTTCTTTATGTAGTCTTTTAGCAACCTCGTAATAAGACCTAGGATCATCTGCACTTACGTGAGCTGGACAAACATATACTTTTGCGCCCATAGAGCGCAACATATCAATTTTATCTGGAGATGATTTTGAACTAACTGCTAATATACAATCGTAGCCTTTAATAATACTGGCCATAGCAATACTAAAACCAGTGTTACCAGAGGTTGTTTCTATTATTGTACTGCCTTCGGTAAGGATACCTGCTTTTTCAGCCTGCTCAATAATATGTAAAGCAATTCTATCTTTCGAAGAATGTCCGGGATTAAAAGCTTCAACCTTAGCGTAATAATTACCGGTAAGGTTTTCTGCTATTTTATTTAATTTAACTAGCGGTGTATTGCCAACTAGTTCTAATATATTGTTGTAAGCCCTGATCTCATTTTTCATAAGGGGGATCAATGTTAAGTTATTTATAAATCGAAATTTGTTTAAATTTCTGATGCAAAGCTACTATTTTTTTTCCACTATGAGATTTTTCCTTCTAAATCTAAAAGAAAGGCGTATTCTTTAGCCACTTCTCTCAAAGATTCAAACCTACCAGATGCACCACCATGGCCGGCTTCCATATTTGTATTTAGTACTAGTTGATTTTTATCTGTTTTTAATTCTCTTAATTTTGCTACCCATTTTGCCGGTTCAAAATACTGAACTTGAGAATCATGTAATCCTGTAGTAACTAACATATTTGGATAAGCCTGTGCGGTCACATTGTCGTAAGGAGAATAAGACTTCATATACTCATAATATTGCTTTTCATTTGGATTTCCCCATTCGTCATACTCACCTGTAGTTAACGGAATAGAATCATCTAACATTGTTGTAACTACATCAACAAATGGTACAGCAGCTATGATTCCATTATATAATTCTGGTTGCATGTTTATAATTGCTCCCATTAGCAATCCTCCTGCAGAACCGCCCATAGCATATAAATGCTTGGCACTTGTCATTTCCTTCTCAACCAAAAATTTAGAACAATCTATAAAATCTGTAAACGTATTTCTTTTTTGCAATAGTTTTCCAGTCTCGTACCATCTGCGCCCTAAATACTCCCCTCCTCTAATATGTGCAATAACATATACGAAACCGCGATCTAACAAACTTAATCTTACCGTTGAAAAATAAGGGTCTATAGTTGAACCGTATGAACCATAAGCATACTGCAAAATTGGAGTATTTTCATTTAAAACAGTATCTTTTCTATAAACGACAGACATAGGTATTTTGGCACCATCTCTAGCATTTGCCCATAAACGAAGCTCTGTATAATTCTCTTTTTGAAATAAACCTCCCAATACCTCTTGTTCTTTCTTAACATCCTTTTCTTTTGTACGCATGTTAAAATCGACAACTGAACTAGGTGTAGCCATTGAGTTATAAGAATACCGCAAAATTTCAGTATCAAAATCCGGATTACTACCTACATATGCTGTATATGTTTCACTATCGAACGGCAAAAAATACTCCCCTGTACCATCCCAACGAACAATTCTAATTTTATTCAATCCATTCTCACGTTCCGAAAGCACATAATATTCTTTAAAAATATCAATGTCCTCTAAAAGCACTTCCTTTCTATGAGGAATAAACTCTTGCCAATGCTCGGAACCAGATTTTTCTTCGGAGGTACGCATCAGTTTAAAATTCTCTGCTTTGTCTTTGTTTGTCAGTATATAAAAACTGTCCTCGTAATGAAATATAGTGTACTCCAAGCCTCTTTCTCTAGGGGAGAAAACTTTAAATTCACCATCAGGATTATTGGTAGAAAGAATTTGAAACTCAGAAGTTAATGTGCTAAATGAACCTATAACTAAATATTTTTTTGATTTAGTTCTATAAATAAAGGTACTAAAGGTATCATCTTCCTCATGAAAAACTAAAATATCTTCAGAAGTTGGTGTTCCTAATTTATGCTTATAAATTTTATCTGAACGAAGTGTAACAGGGTCTTTTCTAGTGTAAAACAATGTCTCGTTATCATTGGCCCAAACACCACCGCCAGTTGTATTCTCAATTTTATCATCTAAAACAATTCCTGTTTCTAAATTTTTAATTTGCAGGGTATATTGTCTTCTAGAAACTGTATCAACACCGAAAGCCGCTAAGCTATTATTAGGACTTATAGCAATACCGCCTAAACTAAAATAATCATGTCCTTTGGCCATATCATTACCATTGAACATGATTTCCTCTGCAGCATCTAAGTTATGTTCAAATCTAGAATACAAAGGATACTCTCCGCCTATGATATATCTTGTACTATACCAGTAGCCATTCAATCTATAAGGTACAGAAGAGTCATCTTCTTTAATTCTCCCCTTCATTTCTTGAAACAAAGTTTCTTGAAAATCCTTAGTATGTGCAGTTAAGGCATTATAATATTCATTCTCAGCTTCTAGATAAGAAATAACCTCTTTGTTTTCCTTTTCGTTCAACCAATAGTAATTATCTAAACGAACATCTTCATGAATAACTAATTCCTTTGGAATTTTTTTAGCCTTTGGCGGATGCTTTACTGACATACAAACTTCATTATAAAATAAGAACACAAAAATAAGGCTAATTCGTTGACCCCCGTTTTATTGCGGCTAAAAACTGAAATGCCCCTATTTTTAGTATTTTTACAATCTAATTCTAAATATAAAATTATGTTCGGAGATATGATGGGTATGATGGGGAAACTTAAGGAAACTCAACAAAAAGTTGAAGCGACAAAAAAAAGATTGGATACTGTTACACTAGAAGAAAAGTCTAATGATAATTTAATTTCAGTTACGATAACCGCTAATAGAGAAATTAAGAAAATCGAATTAGATGACAGTATTCTTCAAGATAAAGATCAATTAGAAGATTATCTTATTATGACTATAAATAAAGCCATACAAAAGGCAACAAGTGTCAATGAAGCTGAATTGGCAGCGGTTGCAAAAGAAGGAATGCCCAATATTCCTGGTATGGATTCGCTATTTAAGTAAGTTTAACAAGTAATGAAAAATAAGCACTAAAATATTTATTCTAAAGCATATTAATTTTTTGTTTATGATTTAATTATTTGGCTCTGATCAAACAGATTTTAATTACCTAAACGATACTAAATGGCTAAACAATTACAATTCTGAGCTATCTGTATTTAAAAAAACAGGATAAGAATATACTTATGTACTTTAGGGAGCGATTGGTGTCTTCTATGTAAAATGTTGATAACGGATATTTTTTTCAACAATGAACTATAAAAGTTGATAATCCATTTTAATTTGTATTGATATCTCCAGAAATAAGGATTTATTTGGCAAATAAAATGAGAAAGGTTTGCCACTTATAAAGGTATTTAATTTTAAGGGAAAGAATATTGATGCGTTATATAGATATCGTATAAACAGAGTCTTTAATTCTCGTACTGGAATTCTGCAGAAAAACATCTAGAAATAAAAATGGGTTACATTTATGCGTAAGCCTTTTTGACTAATAAAGTGCTTTAAATTGTTATATATACTAACATGTATACTTACGCTAATCTTTATTTCTTAATTCTTTACTGAAATTAAAAATGTTAGCGAAAACCTCATAAGTCTCATTATGTAATGCTTAATATTTGTTTAGAAGTCTCCAAAATTCTAAACAAATATTATTTATCTTTAAGGATATGATTAAAATTGATAAAAAAAAGGGCGGATTATTTCAATTTAAATTGAAATCAAATAACGGTAGAACGCTATTAAAAAGCATTCCTTTTTCGAGTAAAGAAAAATTAGACAATACACTTAATGACATAAAGGCTTTAAAAGGTGCTAAGGCAAAATTATTTGAACGCAAAACAAATACTGATGGCAAGTTTTTAGTAGAACTAAAAAACTCCGTTGGAGAAATTGTAGGCTCTAGTGGCCTTTATTCTTCAGAAGCTGGTATGGAAAACGGAATATTAAATATCACTAATAGTATAGAATTAGGTATTAAATAGCATTACAATGATGTTAATTGTTGCAATAATACTTCATGCATATTATCTGTATAATCCAAATGAGTAACCATTCTTAATTTTCCTTGCCCCATTCCTATTATTAAAATATCTTTTTCCTTTAATGTGTTTACGAATTGATCACTAGTCATGAAAGACTCATCAATTTCAAAAATGACAATATTGGTTTCAATAGGCTCTACTTTTTTTATAAAGGATTTCGCGGATAATGCTACACCTATCTCTTTTGCTTTTTTATGATCTTCAGCCAAACGATCTATATGATTATCTAGTGCATAAATTGCAGCAGCAGCCAAAAAGCCAGACTGTCGCATACCACCGCCAAAAATTTTACGAATTCGTATAGCCTTATCCATTTGCTCCTTTGTTCCTAACAACAAAGAACCAACAGGACAACCAAGCCCTTTACTTAAACAAATGCTTATAGTGTCAAATAACCATCCATATTGTTGGGCAGTTTCGTTCTTTTCTACCATAGCATTCCACAAACGAGCACCATCTAAATGAAAACCTAATTTATGGTCGGTACAAACTTTTCTAATTTTTTGTAGCTCTTTAAAATCCCAACACGTACCCCCACCCTTATTCGCAGTATTTTCAATACAAACTAAAGAGGTTAATGGACTATGATAAAAATCCGGCGGATTTATAACAGAAGCTACTTGCTCTGCAGTCATAGTTCCTCTATTACCATCTACAAGCCTACAAGAAACACCACTATTAAAACTAACACCACCACCTTCATAATTATAAATATGTGCGAATTTATCACAGATCAATTGCTCTCCCGGTTGTGTGTGCAATTTAATGGCCGTCTGGTTTGTCATGGTTCCGCTAGGAAAAAATAAAGCAGATTCCATTCCAAATAATTTGGCAGCCTTATCTTCTAAAGCATTTACTGTTGGGTCTTCTTTAAAAACATCGTCCCCAACCACAGCTGACATCATGGCGTCTAACATACCTGGAGTTGGCTTTGTTACTGTGTCACTTATGAGATTAATTTGCATTGCTATTACGTAAATTTTAGATTAATGAAAACAACCCATACCTATTGGTGAGCCATCTGGAATTTGCGGCGATGGTATTATTTTAAACAATTCTGGATGTTCATTAAACTCCTTTATCCTTTTAATCATTTCAGCATATATTGCATTGCTGCCAGAATCTTTAACCAACTGAAAACTTAATTCTTTTAATTTCTGAGAAGCAATTGCATTTACCTGCGGATGAACTTCTGTATGACCAGCCAAATTCATGATATGAAACAGAACTCTAAAGTTAATAATTGTTTGCGCTTCATTTAGATACGTGTCTTTATGTTTCTTGTGAATTGTCGCCGAAATTAACTCATTCAAAACCTCATCTAAACCTAAGTTATTTACTTCAATTGCTTTTTGCTGAATAAGTCTAGAGGCACGCTCAGGATGTAATAAAAATAACAAAGTCATATCCGATGCAGTTTCGACAGCTGATAACGCATCAAAAGAAATACCAGTTTTTCCATTAATAGACTCTCTTGTCCTAGGAGTACCAAAAGCCCTTGGAGGAAACAAGCTTAATTTATTTTTTGGTATTGCAATTTCATTAGCGTCTAAGGTTTTTAAAACAGCCTTTAAAGCTTCTTCTTGTATAGCTTTATCGGCAATTTCTACCGTTTGTTGTCCATCACCCTTAACCGCATAATTATACTCTAATCCTCCAATTATTTTAGCGACACCTTCTGTTTGATACCTATGAAAGAAGTATAGAGGCACAAATACATCTTCCAAAACAGAATATGGAGTGCCATCTTGTATATTATCTACTGAAAAATTATTAATTGCCGTTTTACGAATATTCAACATCTCATCTAACTCTTTACTTACATTAGTACCATTATCCCATAAATGAGCTAATACATGCGCACTACCCTGTGGACGTGCATCTTGATCTGTAATGTATCTAAGTCCGTCAGCTTTGGCTTTATCCAATATAGCATTCAACCCTTTTTTTTCTTCATTTTTTGCGAAATCTTGATAAGAATACGCCACGGTTACTTTATCCCAATCCCCTATTCCAGTTTCATATGCTTTAGAGAAATCAATTTTACCATCTACCATTGAAAATTGCGGATGAGGATAGTCCATTACAGAAGCCATATCCGTGGTACTCGCTGCGTAATTATGCGCAAAACCCAAAGTATGTCCTATTTCATGAGCAGATAATTGACGAATACGAGCAATTGCCATTTCTAACATAGGTTGATAATTATCATCACGTTCAGCAAAAGGTTTGTTCATTAACGCTTGGGCAATCAAAATATCTTGTCGTATACGTAAGCTTCCAAGACTTACGTGTCCTTTGATAATCTCTCCTGTTCTTGGATCGGTAATACTGCTACCGTAGCTCCACCCTCTTGTTGAACGGTGAACCCATTGTATAACATTATATCGTACATCTAAAGGATCTGCATCATCTGGCAACATTACCAATTGAAAAGCATCTTTGTAACCAATTGCTTCAAATGCTTGGTTCCACCAACGTCCTCCTTCCAAAAGAGTAGATCTAACCGGTTCTGGTGTACCATTATCCAAATAATAAATAATAGGTTCTACAGCTTCACTTATTTCCGCTGTCGGATTCTTTTTTTCTAATCGATGTCTTGTTATAAATTGTTTAAGAATAGGTGATTCAACCGGCGTGGCATAATCATAATAAGAGAAAGGGTAGGAACCACTTCTTGGGTCAAATTCTCGCTTCTTATATTTATTGTCCGGTAACTCAATAAATGAATGATGCTCTGCAACAGTTACCAAACTTGCATTTGGCGTAACGCTTTTAATATAGCTACCTGTTGGTTCTCCCTTAAATGTCAAGGTAACATCGAATTCCACATTTTTAGGAAAAGCTTTAGTTCTATCTAAGGCAAAAGCACTTTTTGTTTTATCTAAACTGTAGGAACCCTGCTGCGATTTTTTCAATCTTTCAGCAACACCATGTGCATCTTGCATTAAAAAATCGGTAATATCAATGGTATATATTCCATTTTTATCTTCTTCTATTGGAAACCCAAATAAAACTGATTTTGCAAAGGCCTGCTCAACTGATTTCCGTTCCAAATCATTATCGGTAATTGCTCTATATTTTAAGTTAGGCTGAACCAACAAAAGCTTGTTACCAGCTTTTTTAAAATAAACCACTTGTTCGTTTCCTAATTGGCCACGATCTAAACCAATATCGTTACTACCAATTCCACTACTTAAAGAGTATACGTATAAAAATTCTTTATTTAATGTATTTACTTCTAAATAGATTTTATCCTTTGCCTCGTCGTAAAAGAAATCATAAAATCCTTCGTATTTTTTAAAATCCTTTTTCTGCTCGCTAAACTGTGCCTGCAAAATATTTAATGAAAATAAAGTCAAACCAATTAGAAGTACATAATAATTTTTCATTCTCTATTATTTTTCCTAAAAGTATAGAAAATCTTAAGAATAGTAAACAAATAACCTTATGATAAATTCTAAGTTTGAGAATCCAATTTTATCTTAAGGAAAGGATGGTGATAGGTTTAGAAAAATTTTTAATGGATTACACTTTTATAATGTGCAAAATCCTATGATAGGATACACAGGCTTTATAAAAAATATACGATGAACTAATTTAGAATTTTTGATATTGAATTAAAAATAGCGAAAGTTTATTATGAGTTCTTTGGACTAGGTTAATAAACAAGTGAAAATAGTAAGCTAAGAGCAGTTTATGAATTTACATTTGTTAAAAAAATTAAGCAAGACTTTAAAACATTTATTGAATACATTTTTAATGATTTTATTAAAATAATCAACAAGAAATACCAAGAATTTATTAGATATCAACATCAATAATACGGGCCACATTGATAATTATGTCAAACATTATAAAGGGATTTTAACCTACAATAATTTAAAACTGATGTTACCTCAAGTAAATTCAAGAATATTTGATAATAGGACAGCTAAACAGGTAAGGCTTTCAAAAATATAACGCATTTAATTTGCATTAACTAAGACAAAATGGACGACCTATAAGTTTGGTCGCTTGTTATTTAAATCAAAAACATGGTCTTTTAAGAGAATCTCAAATGTTTTCTTGGGCACAAACTCATAGTACACAACTAGGCCGTAAAGTTTTAACCCCTCCACTAATATTTTAGTACATACCAACTATATTTAGTTTTGTCACGGAAAGGATTATAATGATCGTTACCCTTTACGAAGTGTAATTCATTCAAATGGATCTAATGTACCTTCAGATACCGTTTTAGTTCAAAGTTAACAATAGGTATTACTTAAATAATCTTCCATAATTATTTAAAAGAGTATTATTTTTACCTAAAATAAAGAATTGTATGAACGTAAGTATGGACCATTACAAAGGTCTTATAGATCGCCTTGGTGCGTTAAGGAGGTATCTTTGACATCGATGCGAAATTAATAGAAATAGAAAACGAGCAAGAAAAAACCTTGGCACCTGATTTTTGGAACAATCCCCAAGAAGCACAGGCACATATGAAATTTATCCAATCTAAAAAGCAATGGGTAGATGATTATAATAATGCGCAAATGCTGGTTTCAGAATTAGAGGTTTTGATAGAATTTCAACAAGAAGGGGAAGTTTCTGAAGAAGAGGTTGAACTACACTATAAGAAAGCATTAATTACTCTAGAAAAGATGGAGTTTAAAAATATGCTTTCCGAAGAAGGAGATGAACTACCGGCAGTACTGCAAATTACTGCAGGAGCCGGCGGCACCGAAAGTTGTGATTGGGCTGCTATGCTCATGCGCATGTATATGATGTGGGCAGAAAAGAACGGTTATAAAATAAAAGAACTTAACTATCAAGAAGGAGACGTTGCAGGCATTAAAACCGTAACATTAGAAATTGATGGTGAATTTGCCTTTGGCTGGTTAAAAGGAGAAAATGGCGTACATCGATTAGTCCGTATTTCCCCGTTCGACAGCAATGCCAAAAGGCACACCTCGTTTGTTTCAGTTTATGTATATCCGTTAGTGGATGATAGTATAGAAGTAGATGTCAACCCTGCAGATATTACAATAACTACTGCTAGATCTAGTGGAGCTGGAGGTCAAAATGTAAATAAGGTAGAAACAAAAGTTCAATTGACCCACCATCCTACTGGAATTCAAATTTCTTGTTCAGACAGTAGAAGTCAGCATGACAATAGGGCAACAGCAATGAAAATGCTGAAATCTCAATTATATGAAATTGAGCTGCGAAAAAAAATGGAAGCGAGACAAGAAATTGAATCTTCAAAAATGAAGATAGAATGGGGTTCACAAATAAGAAACTATGTTATGCATCCATACAAATTAGTAAAAGATGTAAGAACTGGTGAAGAAACGGGCAATGTTGACAATGTAATGGATGGTGATATAGACCAATTTCTAAAAGCGTTCCTTATGATGATGGGACAAAAAGAAGAAGATTAACCTTAGTTTTTCTTATTCTTCATTTAGAATAAGAAAAACTAATTATTTAAATTATTATGATTAAAATTTACCATAATTCTAGATGTAGTAAATCTAGGGAAGGTCTTAGTGTACTAGAAAATTCTGGCAAGAAATTTGAGATAGTAAAGTATTTAGAAGACATACCAACAAAGGATGAGTTAAGAAATATAATTAGTTGTCTAGGAATTAAACCTATTAATCTTGTTCGTAAAACTGAAGCAATTTGGAAAGAAAAGTTTAAAAACTTATCATTATCAGATGAGGAGTTGTTAGATGCAATGATTACCTACCCGAAATTAATAGAAAGACCTATAATTATAAATGGAAAAAGTGCAGTTATTGGCAGGCCAGCATCTAACATAAAATCAATTTTATAAATTAGGTTAACATATTGATGCAATGTATTAACAAAGAATTAACCATTCTTAATTAAACCAAACTATAATTATCTAATCAAAGAATATGAAGAAAAAAATCAAATTCAGTGGCGTTAAATTTTTTATGCTTCTGATAATTTTATTAGGAAGTTCTGAAATTTACGCGCAATATGGTTACGGTAATAGCGGCTATGGATATGGTGGAAGGGGAAATTATGGTTATGGCAGACAACGCAGTGCTATACCGCAAGCTCAGGAAACCCAAAAAGAACCTGAGCCAAAAACGGCAGAACAACTAGTTGATGGAGAAATGCCGGGCATAACGGAAGCCTTAGGATTAAATGATTTTGAGCAAGCCGTTTTAAGCTCTGTATTAAAGAAATATGTACAAGAACGTATAGAAGCTAGAATTTTAAAACTTCCTCCGGAAAAAATGAGAGAAGTTTATGAAAATATTACCAAAAGGCAAGATGAAGAATTAAAAGCAGGCTTGCCTTTAGAAAAATATGAAGCTTTTGTAGCCCTTCAACAAGATGGGGTTGCAAAAACCATAAAAAAGAAGAAAAAAGAAAAACGAAAAAAATCTAAAAACTAACTTAATGAAAAAACTTTTCCCGTTACTCCTATTACTAGTACTATCAACAAATTACGCAATTAGTCAAAGACCGGGAGGAGACCGGGAAAGTAGCCCAATTATTATTTCGGGGCAAGTTTTAGATCAAGAAACCAATGCACCTTTAGAATATGCTACACTTGTTCTACAAAGTGTAAACAATCCAGAAATTATTACTGGTGGCATAACTGATATTGATGGTAAATTTAATGTTGAAACCACTGCAGGTCAGTACAATGTAAGTATTGAGTACATCAGTTATAAAACTTATAAAAAAGCAAATCAAACGCTTACCAAAAACACCGATTTAGGCGTCGTAAAACTCTCATTAGACGTTGCTCAACTAGATGCCGTTGAAGTAGTTGGGGAAAAAACAACTGTAGAGATTCGTTTAGATAAAAAGATTTATAATATAGGTAAAGATTTAACCAATAGTGGGGCTACCATTACGGATGCACTAAACAACGTTCCTTCTGTAAATGTTGATATTGAAGGTGCTATCAGCCTAAGGGGAAATGAAAATGTTAGAATACTAATAAACGGAAAACCGTCTGCCCTTGCAGGTTTTGGTTCTACTGACGCCTTAACTCAATTACCTGCCGATGCGATTGAAAAAGTAGAGGTAATCACAAGTCCATCCGCACGCTACGATGCTGAAGGCTCTGCTGGTATTTTAAACATTATTCTTAAAAAAGAAAAAACACTTGGGTTCAATGGCTCTGTAAATACCACCATTGGACACCCTGTAAATAGTGGTGTTTCTATAAATGCCAATTTACGTACAGATAAATTTAATTTATTTAACACCTCAGGTTATAACTACAGAGATGCACCAGGAAATGCATATTTTGACAATACATACTCTTCAGGAAGTTTTGATAGAATAATTGAGGATAGGGAATATAATAGGCTAAGAAAAGGTTTTAACACCAACTTAGGTTTAGAGTATTTTATAACAGAGCAATCCTCCTTAACGGGTAGTGTTTTTTATAGAACATCGAAAAGTGAAGATGAAACCGACAATACAAACCAAAGATTCATCAGCAATTTGTTGAATAGTGAAACTTTTAGAACAGAAGATGAAAATGAAGATGATACCAATTACCAGTTTTCATTAAATTATGTCAATGACCTTGATGACGATGGACAAAAATTAACAGTAGACCTTCAGTACTCTAAAGGAGAAGAAACCAAATTTTCTACAATAGAAGAAAACAATACTGTCCCAAATGAGAATTTATTAATTCTAGAAAATGTTTTTGAGACAGAAACGGAAAATGAATATTTAGTTCAGGCAGATTATGTTTTGCCAATAGGTGATGCACAATTTGAAATCGGATACAGGGGGACTTTTGAAGAAGATATTACTGATTATAGATTAGACTCTTTAAACCAAGAAACAGGACGATTTGATATAAACCAGAACCTAACCAATATGTTTACCTACAATGAAAATGTAAATGCATTATATACACAGTATGGAAACAAGTTTGGAAAATTTTCATTTTTACTAGGCTTACGGTTAGAAAACACTCAGCTTAAAGGTCAATTAGATTCTGAATTCGACACTACAGAGCTAGAAGAACAACTAGGAGTAGATGTCGATGTAAATTTTGACAAAAACTACTTAGGTCTTTTCCCAACGGTAAATTTAATTTACGAATTAGGCGAGCGTGAAAATATCTCTCTAGGATACAATAGAAGAATAAATAGACCTAGAGGTTGGTTCATTAATCCGTTCCCATCAAGATCAAGTAGAGCAAATATATTTCAAGGAAATCCTGATTTAAATCCTGCTTTTTCAAATGCGTTTGATTTAGGTTATTTAAAAAGATGGGATAAAATTACCCTTACATCATCTATCTACTACCAGCAAGAAACGAATTCATTTGAACGAGTACAAGAAGAAACTGGACAAACAACCACGGACGGTATAGAAATTATTAGAACTATACCGATAAATCTTTCTACCAATGACAGATTGGGCTTAGAAGCTGGTATGATGTATAGTCCAACTAAATGGTTAAGGTTGAATTCAAGTTTTAACTTCTTCAGATTTTCTACAGAAGGTATATTTAACGGGGTCGATTACGGCACAACCAATACAAGTTGGTTTGCAAGGTTTAGTTCTAAAGTGTCATTACCTGCAAAGGTAGACTGGCAAACCAATGCATTCTACAGAGGTCCATCTGCTACAGCTCAAACAGATAATAAAGGTATATTCTCTTTAAACTTAGCATTCAGTAAAGATATTTTAAAAGATAACGGTACATTATCTCTTAATGTAAGTGACTTATTGAATACAAGAAAAAGAAGGTCCTACACAGAAACTGAGTTTTTTACTTCGGACAGTGAGTTTCAATGGAGAAGACGTCAAATAACAATGGGCTTTGTATATCGTTTTAACCAACCAAAAGAACGTAACAAAGGGTCAAGAGGAAATGGTGGTGAAGAAGGCGGTGAAGAGATTGAAGGATAAAAAGCAGAAAGCAAGACATAAAAAAAGGAGCCAATAGGCTCCTTTTTTATACTATATTATTTATGATTCTCTTGCGGCTTTCTTTTTGTCGCGTCTTTCTTTTAACAATTCAATTATGTTTCCTCCCAACCAGTAAGGAACAACAAATAATAACAAAAACATCATTAACCAAAAACCAATTGTTAAAATGGTTAAAAAAGCTAAAAATCCTAAATATTGGTCAAAATCAAACATATCTTATAACTTATATATTGCAAAGATACCATAAACGAATTATTTTTTGCAAACGTTCTGCAAAATTAATTTCAATATTCTCAACAATCTTATCACAATAAAAATAAATGTATACCTTATTTTTGAACTTATTAAAATAAGGTAACCAAAGATTCATTAAAATATAATAGCATGAAGTTTAGAATCGAGAAAGACACCATGGGTAATGTAGAGGTACCCCAAGATAAATACTGGGGCGCCCAAACTGAGCGTTCTAGAAATAATTTTAAAATTGGTCCATCTGCATCAATGCCGTTAGACATTGTTTACGGATTTGCTTATTTAAAAAAATCCGCAGCATATGCAAATTGCGAGCTAGGGGTTTTAGCACAAGAAAAAAGAGATTTAATTGCGCAAGTTTGCGATGAAATTTTAGAAGGTAAGCACGATGATCAATTCCCTTTAGTTATTTGGCAAACAGGTTCGGGCACGCAAAGCAACATGAACGTCAATGAAGTTGTTGCCAACAGAGCACACGAAATTGCCGGTAAAGTTATTGGTGAAGGAGAAAAAACCATTCAGCCTAATGATGATGTGAACAAATCCCAGTCTTCAAATGATACTTTCCCAACAGGCATGCATATTGCAGCTTATAAAAAAATTGTAGAGGTTACCATACCAGGAGTAACTCAATTAAGAGACACACTGAACAAGAAAGCAATAGAATTCAAGAACGTAGTTAAAATAGGCCGTACGCATCTTATGGATGCCACTCCCCTAACCTTGGGTCAAGAATTTTCTGGTTATGTTTCACAATTAGACCATGGCTTAAAAGCACTTAATAATACACTTGCTCATTTAAGTGAATTAGCTCTTGGAGGAACGGCAGTAGGTACCGGATTAAATACTCCAGAAGGTTATGACGTTTTGGTTGCTAAGTACATTGCAGATTTTACTGGTTTACCTTTCATCACCGCCGAAAATAAATTTGAAGCACTTGCAGCACATGATGCAATTGTTGAAAGTCACGGTGCATTAAAACAATTGGCTGTTTCTTTGAATAAGATTGCCAATGATATTAGAATGATGGCTTCGGGGCCACGTTCAGGAATTGGAGAAATCATTATCCCGGCAAATGAGCCAGGTAGTTCTATTATGCCAGGAAAAGTAAACCCTACGCAATGTGAGGCCCTAACAATGGTATGCGCTCAAGTAATGGGTAATGACGTAGCTATTGGCGTTGGTGGCACCCAAGGGCACTATGAACTAAATGTTTTTAAACCTATGATGGCCGCTAACATTTTACAATCGGCACAGTTAATTGGCGACGCTAGTGTAAGTTTTGAAGAGCATTGCGCTGCAGGAATTGAACCTAACCATGAAGTAATTAAACAATTATTAAATAATTCTTTAATGTTGGTTACTGCCTTAAACACAAAAATAGGGTATTACAAGGCCGCTGAAATTGCAAATACTGCCCATAAAAATGGTACAACCTTAAAAGAGGAAGCTGTTAATTTAGGGTATGTATCTGCCGAAGATTATGATGACTGGGTAAAACCAGAAGATATGGTTGGTAGTTTAAGAGACTAAAAATAAATAGTTCAAAACAAAAAATGGCGACCAAATTGGTCGCCATTTTTTTTATAGTAAACTACCTCGGGGCAAGCCCACGAGGCATTCGCCCGAAACGAACTTTTAATTTCGAGGCAAGCCTCGGGGTATTATACCCTTTGGCGGTGCCAATAAAGTCATCTTACTTCAACATGAATTTAGAAGTACCTAATAATTTTAATTGGTCGTCATATACGTTCACCATGTAATTTCCATCTTTAAAATCACCAGAAGGCTTATTGATGTAATCACATACATCTAAAGCTTTATTCTCGTAATAAAAACCTGTTTGCTTACTATAGGTTATAGAAGCTCCGTTATCATTAGTTTTAGAATTGCTACCACCAAGAATATTACCTTGAGGGTCTAACACCTCTAAATAAAACTCTCTATCCCCAGCTTGTGCAATAACGTTATCTGCAATAGTAAAACAAATTTTAAACTTATCAGTAGCTTTTGCACGTTGGGTAGAAACCAATTTACCGCTATTACGTTCTTTAACAGCATCAACATTGAATTTAGATAAATTTAATGCAGAACCTTTTTCAACTACTTGAGCTAGGTTTGTATTCTGTACTACTAAAGAATCATTAAAAACTGTTTGTTTTTCTAACTCTACATAGGTGCTATCTCTTTGCATTGCGATCATAGTATTAGAACGAGTTAATGAATCAACTTGTCTTAATAATTGCTCTCTTTCTGCTTTAAGCACACCAACTTGTCTTCTATATCTAGACAAAGTTCCAATGTCAGCTTTCATAGTTTTTACAGAATCAATATATTTTGCAATATTATCTCTTGCACTAACCAATTCTTCATTTGTTGCATTACTCTCTAAAATTGCTTTATCATATTCAGATTTTAAGCTATTTAAATCTTCTACAACCAATTCTTTTTCTTTGGTAAGTACAACTTCTGTCTTCTTCTTATCTTGATAAAGACTAACGGTATAAATGATTGTTCCTAAGAGAACAACCCCTAAAAGTGCGGTTAAAACTTTTAAACCATTGTTATTTTTTGTTTCAGTCATAATTTTTAATTTAATAAAGTGTCTGTTTGTTCAGGTTATATACGTTTGGATTTAACGTTTAGATTATTCGATGTTAAATTAATTTAAATCATTAGGAATTACAAGCTAGAAAATTATAATTTAGACCACGACCCACTAAAATAATATTCATGTTAAGCATAGTACCTTATGAACCTATATACGCACAAAAATTTAAGGAACTTAATATTGCCTGGATTAGTGAATATTTTATAGTTGAGGATAAAGACAAAGAGCTATTAGAAAATTGTGAGTCATCTATAATCCATAAAGGCGGATATATATTTATAGGATTATGGGATAATGAGCCCGTAGGTTGTTTCGCCCTTATTAAAATTTCGGAAGGTAATTTTGAATTAGGGAAAATGGCAGTTCATAAATTGCATCATGGACATAAAATTGGTCAAAAATTACTTACCTATGCCATCGACTATGCAAAAAGTAAAAATTGGAAAAAAATAGAATTATACTCGAACACTAAATTGGATACCGCCCTTCACATTTATAAAAAATTTGGTTTTAAAGAAGTTCAGCTAGAAAAGAGTACAATTTACCTTAGGTCAGATATAAAAATGGAACTAACACTTTAAACGTAACACAATGAGAATAAAAGAATTGCTTTTTATACTATTCGCTATAACAATAACTTTTTCATGCAAAGAAGTTAGGAAATCAGATACCGAGATTGATTCTACTGTAGATATTGAGGAAAATAAGGAAATAACCGATATCGTTAAAGAGCGTAAATCCGATGAAATAAAAATTATACCAATAGAACATGCTACCGCTGTCATCGAATTTAACGATGTAGTTATATACATTGACCCTACAGGAGGAGCTGCTTCTTTTGAAGGCCAAAAAAATCCGACTTTAATATTAATCACTGATATACACGGTGATCATTTAAATACAGAAACGCTTAATGCATTGGACACTTCAAATACCATATTTGTAGTACCACAAGCTGTTGCCGATGAATTGCCCGAAAAATATGCATCGCAATTAGAAATTATGGAAAACGGTAGTAGCAAAAAATTAGCCGGAATTACCATTGAAGCCATACCTATGTATAACCTACGAAAAGAAGCTCTTAAATTTCATGAAAAAGGTCGTGGCAATGGTTATATTCTAAATATCGAAAAGGAACGAATCTATTTTTCTGGTGATACCGAAGATATTGCTGAAATGCGTTCTTTAAAAAATATCGACAAAGCCTTTATATGTATGAATTTACCATACACCATGACAGTTGAAAGCGCTGCTTCTGCAGTAATAGATTTCAAACCAAAACAAGTATACCCATATCACTATAGAGGCAATCCAGATGTAAGTGACATTACAAAATTTAAACAATTAGTAGACGCCGCCAATCAAGATATTGAAGTAATACAATTAGATTGGTACCCTAATGAAGAATACTAGTGTTAGTTCTTAGTTGAAAATAAAAAAGCCCGCCATTGCGGGCTTTTTAGCTATCTAATTAGTTTTTTATATTTAATACGTTTCGGCATTAAATCCCCGCCCAAACGTTTCTTTTTATTCTCTTCATAATCAGAAAAAGAACCTTCAAAGAAGTATACCTGAGAATCACCCTCAAAAGCTAATATATGTGTGCAAATACGATCTAAGAACCATCTATCATGCGAAATTACAACAGCACAACCGGCAAAATTCTCTAAACCTTCTTCTAATGCACGAAGTGTATTAACATCTAAGTCGTTGGTAGGCTCATCTAACAAGAGAACGTTACCTTCTTCTTTTAATGTCATGGCAAGATGTAAACGGTTACGTTCACCACCCGAAAGCATGCTGACTTTTTTATTCTGTTCACTACCAGAGAAGTTAAACCTACTTAAATAAGCTCTAGAGTTTACTTGACGGCCACCCATCATAATTAGTTCTTGTTCATCGCTAAAATTCTGCCAAATGGTTTTCTCTAGATCTATATTAGAATGACTTTGATCTACGTAGGCAATTTTAGCCGTTTCACCAGTTTCAAACTCACCTTTGTCTGGTTTTTCCTCACCCATGATCATTCTAAAAATAGTGGTTTTACCAGCACCATTAGGTCCAATAATACCTACTATACCTGCCTGTGGTAATTTAAAGTTCAAATCCTCGTAAAGCAATTTATCGTCATAAGCCTTGCTTACTCCTTTTGCCTCAATTACATTAGTACCCAAACGAGGTCCGTTAGGAATATAGATTTCAAGTTTTTCGTCGAGCTGCTTCTGATCTTGGCTCATTAACTTATCGTAATTCTTAAGACGCGCTTTTTGCTTTGTCTGTCTCCCTTTTGCTCCTTGACGAACCCACTCCAGCTCTCGTTCTAATGTTTTTTGTCTTTTAGAGACAGTTTTACTTTCTTGAGCCATACGCTTAGATTTTTGATCCAACCAAGAAGAATAATTTCCTTTCCAAGGAATACCTTCTCCCCTATCTAATTCTAAAATCCATCCGGCAACATTATCCAAGAAGTATCTATCATGCGTTACGGCAATTACTGTTCCTTTATATTGTGCTAAATGATGCTCTAACCAGTGTACAGACTCAGCATCTAAGTGGTTGGTAGGCTCATCTAATAACAAGATTTCAGGTTCTTGAAGTAATAAACGACATAAAGCAACTCTTCTTCTTTCACCACCTGACAGTACTGAAATTTTCTTATCTGGCTCTGGTGTACGTAAAGCATCCATTGCAATTTCTAACTTGGTATCCAGTTCCCAAGCGTTGGCAGCATCAATCTTATCTTGTAACACAGCTTGTTGATCCATCAACTTCTGCATTTTGTCGGCATTCTCATACACTTCTGGAAGGCCAAACATATCGTTTATCTTATTGTACTCATCAAGAATAGCAACAGTTTCTGCTACTCCTTCTTTTACAATTTCTAGTACGGTTTTGTTTTCATCCAATTCTGGTTCTTGCTCTAAGTACCCAACATTGTATCCAGGAGAAAAAACAACATCACCTTGAAAGTTTTTATCTACACCGGCTATAATCTTTAATAAGGTTGATTTACCAGAACCGTTTAATCCTAAGATTCCAATTTTGGCACCGTAGAAAAAACTTAAGTATATATTCTTTAAAACTGGGGTATTAGCATTTTTATAGGTCTTCGTAACTCCTGACATGGAGAAGATTACCTTCTTATCGTCTGACATAAAATTATAGTGTTAAGTGAAAATTAAAACCAAACAGAAGAATTCACTGACGGTTCTAAAAATATATTATACTCTCCCTTTAAGTGCGTTGAACACCCAAGCAATAGCAAAAAATCCTATACCTACGGATGCAAATCCCCAACCAGCAACATCATCATAGCGAAAAGCACCTAATGCAATTAGGGCTAGCCCTACAAAAATCATAATAAAAGTTGCCCAAGAGAGCACTGTATTCTTATTCATTTTCGAATCAATTAAAATTTAAGCGAACATCAAATATCGTAAATTTTAAGATATATGCCCACTATTACCCCTTCTATTATTCAAACGGAAACACGATTCCCGTCTTTTTACGAATAGAATCCATAATCTCAATTAAATCCAAACTATTTTGATGGCTCCACAGCTCGCTTTCCTTTTTACCGGAACGTAAACAAGAATGCACTTCTTCGATTTCATAAGTATAGCCTTTTCCTATTTTCACTAACTGATTAATACGCGTATCGTCCCCTTTCTCTATGGTGTAACCCGATGCTTCATGCCACCTAGGATGAATAAAAATAGTTCCTTTACTGCCAGCAATTTCTGCTTTCTTTTCTGAGTTAGAATTAAGTCCGCTATATAAAATTGCCTGTGCATTTTCATAATTAAAAATTATACTCATTTGAACCTCAACGCCCGTTTTATAAAAATTAGCGGTTGCTTTAATATCCTTTGGCTTACCTAACATTAAATACGATAAAAAAATAGGATAAATACCAATATCTAACAAAGAACCACCTGCAAGTTCGGGGTTCAAAAGTCTTCCATTTTCATTACGATCCAGTCCATAAAAAGCAAAATCCGCATGCAAATAGCCAATGTTGCCAATAGTACCATTATCCACTAATTCTTTTACTTTAATAATAGTAGGATTAAAACGCGACCACAAAGCTTCCATAAAAAAGACTTGATTTTCTTTAGCAACTTTTACCATTTGCGCTACCTCACTTTTATTAACCCCTGCAGGTTTCTCGCAAAGTACATTATTACCAGCTTTCATGGCCGCAATACTTAGTTGGGCATGATTTGTATGCGGTGTTGCAATATATATAACATCTACCGTATTACTATTAAACAATTCATCGTAACTGCCAAAAGCATTTGGTGCGCCATACTCATCTGCAAAAGTCTTAGCTTTTTCCAAATTTCTAGAAGCCACAGATACCAACTTGCCTCCATTTACCAATGCCAAATCTTTTGAAAAACTATGCGCAATGTTACCTGCCCCAACAATACCCCACTTTATCATACTTTTTATTTTTGTTGCATGAACACCAAAATTAACTCCTATCTTTATCCGAAGAAAAGAAAATAGAAGGAATGGATTTAAAATTCAATCAAAACGAAGATAGGAATAAGTTGTTATTATCAGACTTAAGACGCAAACTTTCCAAGGTACATTTAGGTGGTGGCAAATCAAAAATTGCCAAGCAACATGAGCAAGGTAAAATGACCGCTAGAGAACGTATTGATTATCTTTTAGACCCAAAATCTGAACGTATTGAAATTGGTGCTTTTGTTGGCGATGGCATGTATGAAGAACACGGAGGGTGCCCATCTGGTGGAGTAGTTATAAAAATTGGTTACGTAAAGGGCAAACAATGTATTATAGTCGCCAATGATGCCACCGTAAAAGCAGGCGCTTGGTTCCCAATTACCGCAAAAAAGAATTTAAGAGCACAAGAAATTGCTATAGAAAATAAACTTCCAATAATTTATTTAGTAGATAGTGCAGGAGTTTATTTGCCTTTACAGGATGAAATTTTTCCAGACAAAGAGCATTTTGGGCGCATATTTAGAAATAATGCCATCATGAGTAGTATGGGAATTACCCAAATATCTGCAGTAATGGGAAGTTGTGTAGCCGGTGGTGCTTATTTACCAATTATGAGCGATGAAGCATTAATAGTAGATAAAACCGCAAGTATTTTCTTGGCAGGTAGCTATTTGGTAAAAGCCGCTATTGGCGAAAGTATTGACAATGAAACTTTAGGTGGAGCAACTACGCATTGTGAAATTAGCGGAGTAACCGATTACAAGGCCAAAGATGATGCGGCGGCTTTAGATACCATAAAGAATATTATGGATAAAATCGGTGATTTCTCTAAAGCAGGATATAACCGAAAGAAAAGCGTGAAGCCAAAGGAAAATCCCGATGAAATTTACGGAATACTACCTAGCTCTAGAGCTGAGCAATACGATATGATGGAAATCATTAAGCGATTGGTAGACGATTCTGAATTTGAAGAATATAAAGCTGGCTACGGACAAACCATTTTAACCGGATATGCACGAATAGACGGATGGGCCGTTGGTATTGTTGCCAACCAAAGAAAAGTAGTAAAGACTGCCAAAGGCGAAATGCAATTTGGCGGAGTAATTTATTCCGACTCTGCAGATAAATCAACACGCTTTATTGCTAACTGCAACCAAAAGAAAATTCCGTTAGTCTTTTTACAAGATGTTACCGGTTTTATGGTGGGTAGTAAAAGTGAACATGGTGGTATTATAAAAGATGGAGCTAAAATGGTAAATGCAGTAAGTAACTCCGTTGTACCAAAATTCACTATTGTAGTTGGAAATAGCTACGGAGCAGGAAATTATGCCATGTGCGGTAAAGCATATGACCCAAGATTAATTGTTGCGTGGCCAAGTGCGGAACTAGCTGTAATGAGTGGGAATTCTGCTGCTAAAGTATTATTACAGATTGAAAAAGCTTCGTTAAAAAAGAAAGGTGAAGCCCTAACCGAGAAAAAAGAGAACGAACTGTTCGATAAGATAAAACAACGTTACGACAATCAGGTTTCTCCGTATTACGCAGCTTCTAGATTATGGACTGATGCTATAATTGACCCAAAGGACACCCGTAAATGGATTTCAATGGGCATAGAAGCAGCTGACCATGCGCCAATTGAAAAGCCATTTAATATGGGAGTGTTGCAGGTTTAGTTTAAAGCTACACCTACTGTATTGGATACAGTAAACAACTTTTGATTTACATTTTTTAAACTTAGTTTAAATACCTTAATCTCTTTACGTTGTGCTGACGTTCCAAAATCACGATACACCGTAGCCTTTAAATAAGTTGGTGTTAAACTTTTATTGCCCAAATATTTAATATTAACCTGCCACGTACCGTTGTAGTTTTTACCCAATTCGTAAGCTTCGGTGGTGTACCCAATCATTTTTTCATCCTGAATACGTTCAGTATTACTTTTTAAGGTATGATTCCAGCTAAAAAAGCGATTTTCAGGGTTTACATATTGAAGCTCAAACTCAGCCTCGCTATCGGCCCACTCGAAAACTAAACGGGTACCATCAAAACTATTGTTAGAAACAAATATTTTACGATCCGTATCCGACAAAAATGAAGTTCCTTTTAACCGAAGTAGATTTTCGAATTCAATATCCATCAAGGCGGTAAAGTTTCCTTTAG
Organism: Maribacter hydrothermalis; assembly: GCF_001913155.1. GTDB lineage: Bacteria > Bacteroidota > Bacteroidia > Flavobacteriales > Flavobacteriaceae > Maribacter > Maribacter hydrothermalis. Next base: position 3,509,958 of record NZ_CP018760.1, on the reverse strand, counting down.
CATCATTCAAAAAACCTACTTCCTTTAAATGGTCATAACGTGTAAACAATGTTGCCGCCCTAGAAAATTCGTTGTTGTCCACATAACTTTTAGCTAAATTAAAATAGGATTGAGCATATTCCGGTCTTAAAATAAAGATCTCTTTATACATATTTTGCGCTTTTGCAAAATTACCATTGGCCTCGTAGATATATGCCAACGATTTTAAAGCGATAGGATTATTCTCAAATACCCTCCAATTATCGGATATGATCGCCTCATTGAATTTGTCGTTATTCCAATTCTTAATAAAATAGTTGTACGAATCCAATAAAAAATAAAATGATCCATTATACCTTTCAAGATTTGAGTAATACACGTCAATAGCTTCATCTTCCGAATTTACACGCTTATAGCTTTCCATGTATATAGGAACTGACACTATATCGGAAATTGATAGTGCTTCTCCATTATAAAGATTATGCTTTTCTCTTTCGGCCTTTGCTTTTTGGTAATTATCCTCCTTTAATGGGGTAAATGTACCTGAATTGGTGTTAATTACAACAACACCGCCCATGGCATTACTTCCATAAATCCCCGTTCCTCCTTTACCTCTAATAATAGCGATTCTTTTAATATTTAAGGGATCTATGAGGTAACAGGGCAACATATCCATACGTATACCATCTACATCAAAAATTGCCTGAGAACCTCCACCATAACTTGTATTATTCTGTCTTACGGTAATCTCTATAAAACCTGTCTCCCGATTACAATGAGCCATAACCCCAGCGAATTTTCCGTTTAAAAGAGTTCCAATATCCAAGAACTGCGATCCAATATCCTTCTCGTTTAAAATACCTAATGAATACCCTGTAGTTTCCTTATCCAAGAAACCAAAGGCGCTTTTTATAATATTCGGATTATTTTCATATTCCAAAGCACGCTGTTCCTGACTTTTAAAGCGGTTAGTTTTGACTGTAACCTCAACCAATTTTTCAACCTTATCGTACATAGTTATATTAAGGATACGGGTAACGTCTTCAACTTTAATTTCTACAGGAATCTTACCCAAAATATTAAAACCTAAAATTTCACCTTCCCGGACATTAATTTTATATTTTCCATTTATATCAGAAGTTGTTAAAGCATCTTTACCAATAACTAATACCTTAACATTTTCTAATGGCCCATAATCATCTGAGATTACACCAAAAACTTCTTTGGCGTTTTGTCCGAAACCAATATTTATTAAAAGACTGTAGAAAAAAAATAAAGATAAGTTTTTCATATACCTAAAGTGTTAACAGTTAACTAAATATACGAAATAATGTAATGCTTTAGGAAAAGCTTTAATAGTTAAAATAATAAAAAATATAAGTTTTACTAAGGAACCTGTATAAGGTTTCTATTTACATTCTTAACATCCATTCTAAAGATTTTAATCATGTCTTTTTGATTTTCAGTGCCGTAATCTGTACTAATTGTAATCTTTAAATAGGTAGCTAAACCAGTTTTATTTCCTTTATAATCCGCATTAATCCGCCAATTACTTTGGTCCCCATATATAAAAAAATCCTTACTAGTATACCCTTTAGATAACAAGCTCTCGCTTAATTCCCCATCCATATTATTTGACCAACTACTTAAAAAATCATCAGGCGATACAAACTGAAAATTTAATTCTGCATCATCATCGTTCCATTCTAACACAATTCTTGTTTTTGTATCCTCTTTAGTAATAAAACTTGATATTGAACTATCTAATTTATCTTCTGAAATATCTAATAAGGTTTTCACTTCTGTATTAATAACATTTTGCAAAGCATCGGGTTGCTTAGAAAAAAAGCCTTCTTTAGTTAAGTTGAAATACCTGGCATAAATGTTTTCTCCTCTTTCCTTTTGATTGTTATTAACGTATGCATTTGCCAAATCTCTATATGACTCGACAGAATTAGATTTCAGCAGTAAAATTTGTTTGTATAAATCTACAGATTGGTCATACTTTTTATTCTTATCTAACACAAAAGCCAAGGCTTTTAAATAACTGATATTATTCCCAAATCGGCTTAAGTTCTTAGAAACCAATTCCGATGTAAAAGCTTCACTACCCCAAAATTCGAGAAAGTAATTTGTAGCGTCAATATTAAAATTAGGATTTGTGCCAAATTTGGGTTCATAAGAATTATAAATCTCTTGTGCTTTTAAAAGGTTTTCGCTTACATAAAGTTCTTGCAAAAAATCGGGCCAATTTCGACGGGCTTCCTCTTCTGAAATTACCTTTTCGTTCATTTCTTGGGTAAACACCTTCATTTTTTTAGTTGAACCAGAAGTCGAAGATGAAAAATTAGCAACTTTTGTATTAATAATGATAACACCACCAGCACCCATTGTACCATATTTAGCGACAGATGCCAACCCAGATAGTACTGCAATACGTTTTATTTGAGCTACATCAAGAAAAGTAGGAAAACCTGAGACCAATAGTCCATCTACCTCAAAAGCAGCAGGAATAGGATTGTTGGTACCTTGCTGTCTTAAAAATATTTGTGTTGAACCATCAAGTTTATCGGTGGATAGCATACTTAAACCAGGAACCTTACCCCGTAATAAATTTCCTAACGAAGAAGCTGTACTCCCAAATTCTGACTCATCTATTATACTCATTGAATAACCCGAAGTTTCCTTACTGTAAATACCAAAAGATGTTTTTATAATTTCTTTATCATCAGCAAAATCTCTATACAATTCTTCCTGTGTTCTTTTTTTCTTTCCTAAAGCAGTTACTGTAACTTCCTCAAGCTCGGTTACTTGTTCCTCTAAAGCTACATTTATGGCAAAAGTGGTTTCCAGTACTGTTCTAAGTTCGCTTTGCAGTGTGGCATATGAAAATTTTAATTCATCTTTCACCTTGGCTTTTAGGGTATATCTCCCATTTTCATCGGTTGTAGTAACCTCTTTGGAAAATAAATTTTGAACTTGAGCTCCTTTTACCCTTTCGCCATCCTTAAATACAAAGCCACTTACCACCCCAACATTTCTACCCATGCTTTGCAATAGCTGTTCATTGGTATAATTGGTTATTAGTTTTTCATCTTGCAACACAACATCTTCTTCATCCTCTTCCTCTAGCATGGTTGTACTAACAAAATAGGTCAAAGCATCTTTTGAGTATCGTTTCCATTCTCCTTGACTAATATATCTACGATACGAGACCCCAGGCGTATCATCACCAGCAACCACAAGGTCAATTTTATCTCCGTACACTTTTAATAACTCTATACCGATACTAAAATCATTTTCGACAGTAATATTAAATGGAGTTAAATCTATACCTACCTTCCCTATTTTTGTTTTAAGGGTATATGTTATATTCTTGTTGGATAGCTTTTTCTCCGGAACCATTGTTGTACCATCATATACATTTACCCGTAACAAAAGACTATCCGAAGTATTTTTTAACACATAAAAATAGAATGCATTAAGTTCCCTTTTTTTCTTGTTGACATTTATTTTAGTTACCAGCTCACCCCCTAAAGCACCATCACCTTCCCAAGAACCATTTTTCAACTGCCCTACAAAAGAATACCCGACCATTTTTTCGGTTTTACTTCTTTTCTTTCTCTTACTACTCGTTAAGACAACCTCGTTAAGGCTAACAACATCAGGTTCCAATTCTATTTTGGTTGATTTCATGTCCTTTTCAATCACCATAGGAAATGGTAATTTATATTCCTTGTAGCCTATAGAAGAAACTTTTAAGGTATCTAAGTCTGATAATTTAGCGGAATCAAACAAAAAATTAAATGCACCGAATTCATCTGAAACCGTACCTAGACCTTTATCTATAAAACCAATATTTACATAAGGCAATGAGAGTCCCGTATCCGCATCTAATATTACCCCCTTAAATACCGTTTGGGAAAACAAACTTTTTGGCATAAAGAAGAAACAAACCCACGCAAAAATTATTACGATTCTTTTCAAAAGAAAATTTGAATTCCATTGCATAAAACTGAGTAAAATTAAGATATTGAAATACAGATAAAAACAAAGGTCTTAATTCCCTTGATGCTCTTTTACCCTTGGTATCAATAAAAGTTCGGTTTGTCTACCATTTACATATCTAAAACCTTCTTCACCGTAAAATCCAGCCTCTTCGAGCATAATACGGATATCTCTGTTCCACTCAGGTATAGTAACCGTTGTATTTAATTCTATAGCATACACTGTATTTGGGTTTAAGGTATAATTTTCGCCATCATCGCGCATAACACCACCTTGAGAATCCCACATACCAATAGTGGTACCTGCAGAATGTCCGTACATACCTAGTGGATGCGTATAAATTGAAGGTTTTAATCCGGCAGCTTTAGCCTCATTTAAAGATTTTGCTAAAATGTCGTTTCCGGACCTACCTTTAATCATATTGCTAGTCAAAAAGTCTTGTACTCTATTTCCATCTTTTAGTCCATTTACCAAATAACTTGGCGCAGCGGTTTCTTCCGGTTTAAGAACATATGCCAATTCTTGACAATCGGTGTTTAGACGTAAGTACGTAATTCCGAAATCGCAATGCACTAAGTCTCCAGGTAAAATGACCATATCATCTGGCTTGTCTGCAAACGAATAAAATTGACTGGCTTTGTCTTTTTCACTTCGTTGCACATCCACGGTTGGGTGAAACCATGTTTCCAATCCTAAATCCGTTACTTTTTGTCTCATCCACCAAACCACATCTGATGTTGTTGTAACGCCAGGGGTTATAACTTTTTCTGAAAAAGCTTCTGCTATAATATCATGGGTTAAATCTACGAGTTGGTCATATATAACCATTTCTCGCTCAGTTCTCGTTTCTATCCACCGAACTGCAAGTTGCTCTGCTGAGGTCACTTTTGAAGTATATTTTTTAGGCAGATTAGCCATAAATTCTTCGTAGTCAGTCTTTACCAAGCCATCTGCGATATTGTGATCTGTAGAATAATTAAGTCCTATTTTTTTCGGGTTTCTTTCTGAAATCAATTGCATTAATCTGGCCCATTGGTTTGGCTCTTTCTCCTTATCCCAAGCAGAAACAATATTCTTACCCACATTGTAGCGGGCTACGGCCAATTTTTCTATGGTGTTTTTTGCCTTATCTCTATAAAATAACAGAATAGTTCTTCTGCGAGCGTTTAACCATGTTGCCGGTAGCATTGTTCTAATAACAGGGTCTTCATTATATTCTCTTGAGATAACCACCCACATATCTAAATCTGCGGCATCCATTAAATTTGGAAGTAAATTATTAAAACGGTCGTCTAAAATTTCATCAATTACCTGTGCTCTTTCTTTTTCATTTAGAATTTGTTGGGCATTAAGTGAACCAATAAAAATTAGGCAAATTAAAAGGAATAGTTTTCTCATGAGTGTTGTTTTATATAAGCCTTGAAAATACAAAATAACACACATTTGAAATAACCTATTCCTTAAAATTATTTGGAATTTTACTATATTAATAATTCTCTGTCACCAATTTCTCATTGATGCTTTTAACCAACCTAATAAACTCTGCTCTATATCCATTCTTATCTTCACCCCTACCCGTTTCTGCTAGTTGAACTACATCGTTAAAAGAAGTTTTATTTATAAAAGCCGACTTTCGTAATTGCTGACCAAATAATGCCACCGCAGCAGAGAATTTAAAATCTTTTGACATTTCTTGCGTATTCTTATTTTGTACATGAATCATCTCTATGCTCTTATTGCCATCTGGTTTTTTATATCTGAATTTTACGGTGAACAGTTCATCAGAAAATACATTCTTACTAGTATTGTTAGAATATTTTAAGTTTGGTATTTCTCTATCATATTCCGATGCGGCACCTACTTCAATTATTTCATACAAAGCGGTTACTGTATGACCGCTACCTAATTCACCTGCATCTTTGGTGTCATCAATAAAATCTTCATCAGCCAATAATCTATTTTCATAACCAATTAATCGATATGATTTTACTTTTGCAGGATTAAACTCTACCTGCAGTTTAACGTCTTTTGCAATTGTAAATAAAGTCCCACCGAATTCCTTACCAAATAATTTCTGAGCTTCTTGCATGGTATCTATGTAACCATGATTCCCATTTCCTTTATCTGCCAAAGTTTCCAATTTAGAGTCTTTATAATTCCCCATACCAAATCCAAGGACCGAAAGAAAAACACCTGATTCTCGTTTTTCCGTAATTAATTTTTCCATGTCTTTGTCATGTGACAGTCCTACATTAAAATCACCATCTGTTGCCAATATCACTCTATTGTTCCCATTTTTTTTAAAATGTTTTTCTGCCAACTTATAAGCCAACTCAATACCCTCTCCTCCAGCGGTGGATCCACCTGCTTCTAAGTTATTTAAAGCATTCATTATTTTTACTTTGTCACTACCAGATGTAGGTTCTAATACCATCCCTGCCGCACCGGCGTAAACTACAATAGAGACTTTATCCTTTTCCCTAAGTTGGTTTACCAATAATTTAAAGGCCGATTTAAGTAGTGGTAATTTGTTTTCATCTGACATGGACCCAGATACATCTATCAAAAAAGTTAAATTAGATGCCGGTAATTCTTCATTCAAATATTCTTTTCCCTGCAAACCAATGCGCACAAGTTTAGTATCTATATTCCAAGGGGTTTGTGCAACTTCTGTATTTACAGAAAATGGATGATCATCTTTTGGTTGGGGATAGTCATAATCAAAGTAATTAATCATTTCTTCAATCTTCACTGCATCTACAGGAACATCCTGGCCATTGTTAATGAATCTTCTAATGTTACTATAAGCTGCTTTGTCTACGTCTATAGAAAAAGTTGACAACGGGTTGAAAACTACATTTTGAAACTGGTTTTCAGTGATGTGGGCATAATTTTCGTCATTTTCAATTTTATAATTTCCTTTTATCGTATGTATTACAATACATCCATACTTGGCATCTTGTCCATACAGACGCCGCGCTTCAGAAGCCCTAAGTTCTTTTCTACTATTAATATTTTCGCTTTTTAAGCTTTGAACAATGAAATTAAATTGCTTCTCTATAGGAACACCATCAACTATATATAAAGGTCTTTTCGCATTAGTTCCTACATTTTTATTTTCTACAGAACCCGTGCCACGGATAGTTACACCACTAACTTTGCCTTGTAATGCTCTACTAATATTGGTTTTAGGAGATTGCATGTTAACCATTGCAACAGCGCCCGTAACATGACGACGTTTTTGAATACCATACCCCGAAACTACGACCTCTTCTAGCACTTGATAGTCTTCCTCAAGCGAAACATCAATAATCACCTTATCTCTAACTTTCATAATTAGATTCTTACAGCCTATATACGAAAATGATAATTCTGCTCCTTTTAATACTGTTAACGTATAGTGTCCGTCAAAATCTGTTTGTGTGCCATTGGTCGTTCCTTTTTCCATAACATTTACACCAGGCAAAGGATTTCCTTGGTGGTCAGAAACGGTACCACTAATAGTAACATGTTGTGACGACAACAGCATACTACTTAGAAGAAAGAATAGTAAAGTTGCATTTTTCATAATAATTGGTTTAAAGTTTGAGCATTAAACCTATTAAGAAAGCCGCTTTTTAAAAATAAAAAATGAGCTAAGGGTATCTTACAATGAGGGAAGTTATGCTTTCAGCAAGTCCATTGTTTCTTTCCTTTTTATTTTATCACTATTCGTTCGTAAGAAAACAGGAAGTATTTTTATTTGCTTTGGTATTTCATACTTGGATAATAAAGTACTTGCCACTATATCTTGCATTAAAGATTCGGGATCAGCTTTTCCTTCAATTATCAACACTAGCTGTTCTCCAAGTTTTGGGTCTGGTAATGAACCTATAAAAAAACTTTGATCTATGACATTTGATAGTTTATCTTCTATTTGCTCAGGCCTAAGTTTAACACCTCCAGAATTAATTATATTATCAAATCTACCAAGCCATTTAAATTCGGTCTTAGAAACTAAATCAACCAAATCATTGGTTATAACGGGATTATCTGAAATTTTTGGAGCATTAATAACTAAACAACCTCTTTCATCTATAGAAATTTCAATGCCTGGTAAAATAGAAAAAGGTGTTTGATCACTTACCCCATAATTCAAAGGCTTAACTGCAATATGTGTTAAGGTCTCCGTCATTCCGTAAGTTTCATAACTTGTATTACCTATATCTTTTAATTTTTCTTTTAACGCAATAGAAATAGGTGCCCCTCCTATGATCAACGTTTCAATTTGACCTAATTTACTTAAAGAATTTTCAACCTGTAAAGGGACCATAGCTCCAAAGCTGAACGTCCTTTTAACACTTTGTAATGGGCTTGAAGTAGGTGAAAGCAAATGTAAATCCAGTCCTAAAACCAAAGCTCTTACAATCATCATTTTCCCGGCAATAAATTCTGCAGATAAACAAAGTAAGACAGATTTTTTCGGAGTCAAATTAAAGTACTCGCCAGTTGCTAAAGCACTTTGAACCATTTGTTCCTTTTTAATAGAAACAATTTTTGGAGCACCTGTTGAGCCTGATGTTTGTACTGAAATTATGGGTGAATCATCTATCCAATCTAAAATGAACTCACCAATGTGTTTTTCAAAATCATCACCTTCCTTAATAAAACTATAACTAAGTTCTACTAGGTCATCAAAAGATAATTTTCTACCGTGTATTGAAAAATAAGGGTGTATTTCTGGTCTATCCATTTTGCGTAATCTCTTCAATTAAAAATTCTTCTTTAGATAACACTTTCCCTACAAGCTTTTGTTTCCAGTCAGTCCATCCATATTTTTTAGAAAAAATTATTAAAAGAATAGGGAAAATTATAAATACTGGAACTAAGACGTCCCAACCTAATACAGGGTTAGATATATCTCTATATAAAGAATTTGTTTGAAAAGCTGTCCAATCTGCAGTTAGCAAAAGTGCTCCAATTAAATTGTTAGCGGCATGAAAACCTAAAGCCAACTCTAAACCTTCATCCATTAAAGTAATAATGCCCAAGAAAAAACCCGTACCTATGTAATAAATCATAATTCCATACCCTAGTTTTTCAACTTCAGGATTACCTAAATGCATTAAGCCAAATAAAACTGAAGTAACAATCAAAGGAACCCATCTATTTTTTGTTGCAATGCCTAGACCTTGCATCATATGACCTCTAAACAAATACTCTTCAAAACTTGTTTGTAATGGTATAAGAACTATTCCTATAACCGCTAAAGATAAAAAAGGAACTAGTTTAAAATTAAAAACATAGTCTTCTGGAGATAAGTAAATACCAACAAAGGTTAATACAATAGTTGCCAAACCCCATATTGCGAAGGCAAAAAATACTCTTTTCCAATCAATCTTTTTTCGAGATGTAGTTAAGGATGTTATAGTTTGGGAATGCACTAATTTTGTCCATCCCAAAACAACAAACAGACCAACAGCCAAAGGCGCCAATACAAGAATTAAAACTATATTAGAGCCTAGAGCATTAATCATTTGCGCCATACTATCCTCAACACTAACCGGCGAAAATAAAATAGCGATATAATTAACAACCATTAGCCCTATAAAGCAACCAGGAATAATTAAATATTTCCACAAACCTAAATCACCCTTATATCCTTGTTCTATATACATTACATTTCAATTAAATTAGTATTCCATATTTTAGACTTGTTATAAAACAAACCTCCATTGGTTACTTCTAACGGACTATCAATATTATTGGTAAACATTGAACCCGTTCCTAGCCCTTGTGGCATTTTATTATTGAGCGTTGCCGTCCATTGGGCAATAGCATTTAAGCCAATATTACTTTCCAATGCACTAGTAATCCACCAACCTATATTATTTTTTTTAGCAATTTCAATCCATTCATTACTTCCTGCAAAACCACCTACCAAACTTGGTTTCAAAATTATATATTGTGGTTGAATAGTTTGTATTAAATCTTCTTTATTAGTTACATTAACCACACCAATTAATTCTTCATCTAATGCAATAGGCAAAGGTGTGTTGGCACAAAGTTTTTGCATTTCTTTCCATTGTCCTTGTTTAATAGGTTGTTCAATAGAGTGTAAATCGAATTTCGACAAAATATCTAGTTTATATAAAGCCTCTTGTGGAGAAAAAGCACCATTTGCATCAACACGTAATTCAATATCTTCTTTTGAATAACGTTCTCGAATTGATTTTAGCAATGCTAACTCTGTATCGAAATCAATGGCACCGATTTTCATTTTAATGCAAGAAAAACCATGCTGTAACTTGTCTTCTATTTGTTGGTGCATAAACTCTTTATCTCCCATCCAAACCAACCCATTAATAGTAATTGGTTGTTGATTGTTTAAAAAATCGGAATCGAAAAGATGAAATGGATTTTTGGAACGAAGCGATATTAAAGCCTGTTCTATACCAAATTGAATGCTAGGGAAATTTTGTAATTGCTTAAGCAATTTAGTTTCGCCCAAGCTTCTATTTTTTACTACCCAATTACATTTTTCTTCATAATTAGGCACATCATCAAAACTTAGGCCTCTAAATAATCCGCATTCTCCAACACCCCATTTCCCTTTTTCTTCCAAAAAAAGAAACCAAGTTTCTTTGGTTCGTAAAATTCCTCTAGAAGTTCCACTAGGATTTTTAAAATTTAAGAGATACTTTTTAAACGTAGCCTTCATATAATTCTTCAAATTTAAGTATATTTTAAATTTAATAATGAATGATTGACTAGTATGAATAATAAGGTGATTTGGATAACAGGAGCTTCTTCAGGAATTGGGGAAGCATTAGCCTATCAATTAAATGAACTTGGCTCAAAAATTATACTCTCAGCAAGACGAGAAGATATGCTTTTGAAAGTACAAAACAACTGCAAGTTCCAGAAAAATGCAGCTATTCTGCCTTTAGATTTAACCAAATTTGATTCTTTGGAAAGCATAACTAGCAAGGCTATTTCTGTATTTGGGAAAATTGACATTTTAATTAATAATGGTGGTCTTAGTCAACGTTCTCTCATAATTGACACCAATTTTGAAGTGTATCGACAAATGATTGATATTAATTATTTGGGTACCATTAAATTAACAAAACATGTACTTCCCTATTTTATAGCTCAAAAAAGCGGTCATTTTGTTACCGTAACTAGTTTAATGGGTAAATTTTCATCTCCATATCGATCAGGTTACTGTGGTGCAAAACATGCACTACATGGCTTCTTTGATACATTGCGTATGGAACATGAAAAAGACAATATTAATGTTTCTATAATATGTCCTGGGTTTATACAGACAAACGTTGCAAAAAATGCATTGACTGGTGATGGTTCTGCATTACAAAAAGAAGATAACGCCACAGAAAATGGCATGCCAGTTAACAAATGCGCCAAAAAAATTATCACTGCAATTAAAAAGAATCGGTTTGAAACCTACATAGGTGGAAAAGAAATATTTGGCATTTACTTAAAAAGGTTTTTTCCAAAACTACTACACAAAGTGGTTATGAAAAGTAAAGTTAGATAGGCTATTTAAAATTAAACCAAAAACGAACACCGTCCGTAGTTTTATCTGTATTTAACGATGTCTGTAATTGATTTGCCAATCTATTCATAAGACGCATACCCATAGATGAATTTGCTCTTTCCTCAGAATCTTCTGGTAAGCCTATACCGTTATCTGTATATTCAAAAAAGCCTTCTTGGCCTACTATCTTTCGTAAATGAATATAAATTTTACCACTACTATCATCTTGAGGGAATGCATATTTGAATGAATTGGAAACTAACTCGTTTAAAATAAGTCCAAAAGGTATAGCTCTATCAATATCCAACTCAACGCCTTCAGCGTCAATTGTAATATTAATATTGTGGCCACCTTTTTTGTAAACGGATTGTATGCTATTAATTAAGCTTTCAATATATCCTTGCATTTCAATTACTGAAAGGTCGTCATTTTGATACAATTTTTGATGAATTAAAGCCATTGCCTTAACTCTACTTTTACCCTCTTCCAGTGCTTCTATTGCCGCTTTACTTCTTGTATTTTTTGTCTGTAAACTTAATAGACTAGAAACCATTTGAAGATTATTTTTTACTCTATGATGAATTTCCTTTAAAAGCGAATCTTTTTCCACCAATGCATTTTCAATAATAAATTTTTGTTCAGCAATTAGTCTTTGATTTTTAATACTTTTTAAATAGGCATATACCAGGCCAGCAAAACCAATAAGTGTAAATATTAAGGATACGAATACCAAACTAATTTTATCATCTCTAGCAGCTATATCTTTTCTAGATTCTTCTAACTGAGCTTTTTGTTGCTCCATCATTTTTTTAGAATTCTCTAAGTCTTGTTCAACAATTGACGTCAATTGCTGATTCTTAATGTCAGATGCAAGGTTGTCAATAGAATCTCTAATTCTATTATTTTTCTTTAAATAAACTGTAGCGTTCTTAAAATCCCCTGTTTTGTAATAGTAGTCTGCATAAATTATATTTTGCTTAAGAATATTATCAAGATTTATAAGGTTTAAGCCATCACTTAAAATATCAGTAGCTTTTTCGTAATTGCCCAATTGCAAATAGCATTCAGCAAGCGCTAATTTATTTTCATTATATTCTGATGAAAACTTACCTTTATTATATTGTTTAATGATGCCTATACTCTCTTCTAGAAATGGAATCGCTTTTTCATACTCATTTAATTGAACATGACATTTACCTATATTACCAATAATTAATCCATTTAAAATTCTACCATCAGCAATTTCCTTTTCAGTTCTTTGATTTGTTACATCACTTAAAAATACACTAATTAGTCCTTCTGATTTTTTAAAATAACTAAGAGCAGTAGGAGTAGATTTATCAAGTCTTAAGTAATTACCTATAGTATTATTATAAATTGCAAGCCCGTAATAATCATCGTCCTTTATCTCTTTTTTCTCCTCTGTCATATAATCGCGCATAGCCTTTCTATACTGGCCCAGATTAGCATAAATATCATAAAAAGAAACGTTGTCCTCATAGCCCAATTCACGTTTTACCCTTCTTATTTCTATTTGCTTATTATACAATTGAAGCTTAGAAAAATTGGCATCTAATAATTCTAAAATATTAAATTTTATATCATTATCTAACTTCTCAAAATTGTCATACAAGGACCTAACAATTGCTAAACTTTTTTCATAATCCCCTAGGTCAAAATAAATTTGCGATTCAATTAACTGATAATTTTGAATTGAAGTAGTATCTTTTGTTTTTTCGGAGGTGTTAAGGTATACTTTAACCGTATCTAACCAATCGTAAGGGGAGTTTAGATTATAACGGTTGGGCGTATTAAAAAAGAAGAATGTACGTAGCTCGCCGTTTTCTAAATCCTGAAATTGTTTATAATAATCTTCGTTTTGAGAGGACAAACTGTCTTGCGCTATTACACAGACCGAAAATGTACTTATAAAGAAAGTAATAATAAATCTCAAAACAGCTATTTTTTCCATATCATATTAAAAACAGAATCAAACATAGAACTTATACTTGATTCTATTAAATTTTTGTTGTGAGCCAAAAAAGGTAGATTTATAAATACCTGGAACTCATAAAGTGTGTTCTACGCACTATGCAAATGAATTAGAAAATTAAACTAAAACAATACTCCTAGTAAGTGTAATTAATTAAGAATATTGAAAATTTCTAATTATTACAAATTTAGAAATTAGACAACTAGGTTTGCATTATTTGTTGTGTAACTATCAATTATTGTTGTGAAGGTAAAGCCAAACGGACTACATAGCAATTCACCGATAAAATCAAGCTCTTTACCGATGAAAAAACGCCTTTCAACTATTAGTGGAGTAAAAAAAACACCTTAATAGGTGTTTTATAAATCTATTGTAAAATGTTTAAGAATTCATTGCCGAAATAATAAATTCTTTAAAGTCTTTTGAAATAGGAATTAAGGTATCATTAATCATGATATCCTTAGAATTAATAGCATCAATATGATCTACATTAACAATATAAGATTTATGCGCTCTATAAAATTTATTTTGAGGTAGTTTTTCCAAATAATCTTTTAATGGTGAACGAACTAAAAACTTTTTATCAATTGTATTTACTTCTAAATAAACGTTATCTGCTTTGATAAACTGAATATCACCGAATTGTATTCTATAATATAAATGCTGTTTTTTAACAAAAATTGAATCTTTCAAAATTGAATTAGACATTGGCACGTCTTCATTCACCTCATCATTTGAAAAGCCTTTTTCGGTATTTTGTTTACCATAGATAAAATTAGAAAGTGCAATTTCAATAGAAGTATAAAGATCTTGTTGCTCAAAAGGTTTTACCAAATACCCATTTGGTTTTACCGTTTTAGCATTTTCAACTGTAGCCCTGTCAGAATTTGAGGTAACAAAAATGAAAGGTATATCGTAATTATCTCTTATATGCTTACCTAAATCTATACCTGTCTTATCAGAAGCTAAAATAATATCAATAAGTACTAAATCAACTTGTTTAGTTTTTAATACTTCAATAGCCTGTTCATAAACTATAACATTATCTACAATTTCATATCCTATTTCCTCTAACATGGACTGCATGTCATCAGCGATAATCACATTGTCCTCAACAATAAGAATTTTAATAGGTTGTTCCAAGTTTAAAAAAAATTTAGTTGGTTATATTCAAAATTACAAAAAATAAAAATAAGTAATAAAAAACAGCAAGGCAGTACAAAAAGTACTCAACGCTAATTTTTTAAGTTCCGGATCCAGCTCCACCTCATTGCTTGTTACCCTAACTTTATTCATATGAATAAACACCGGGACGAAGCCAATAAGACATACATAACGTAAAGACAATCCTTTTGTTGTGAACAAAAATAAAAACAAGCATAAAAAAGAAATAATAAGTAGAAAATAGTGGTAAATTTTCGCGTTTCGTAATCCAATTTTAACGACAAGCGTATTTTTACCCACAGAACTATCAGATTTTACATCTCGCATATTATTTAAATTAAGAACACCTACACTCAACAAACCAATAGAAATAGCCGGTAAAATAGAGTTTATTGGTATGGTCTTAAGAAATAAGAACAAAGACCCAAGAACACTCACCAAGCCAAAGAAAATGAATACAAATACATCTCCCAAACCATTATATCCGTAAGCTGATTTCCCTACCGTATATTTAATAGCGGCCCAGATAGCAAATACGCCTAAAACCAAAAATATAGCAGGGTATACTATATGTTTTATTCCAAAAGAAGTAACGACTAGGACTACAATTAATAAAAAATTTATAATAATACTACTATAAATTCCTCGTTTAAGTTGTTTGGCTGTTAAAATACCGCTTTGCAAAGCTCTTTTTGGACCAACTCTATCGTCATTATCGGTACCTTTTATACCATCACCATAGTCATTGGCAAAATTTGAAGTTATCTGGAGTCCTACGGTTGTTACCAATGCCAAAAGTAGTATAACCGTATTTGAAACCCCTTGCGAAGCAGCTAAACCTGCACCGACCAAAATGCCAGATACAGATAAAGGTAAGGTTCTTAGTCTTGCTGCATTGAGCCATGCCCTTACTTTAGTCACTAATAAGGATCTTCTATTTGAATTCTTTTACCATCTTGATAAGATGCAACAAATGCATCACCAAAACCAATATCTACTAATTGTTTTCTAAAAGATTGTGCTTCCTGTAAGGTTTCAAAATTACCTAATGAATAGGAGTAAAAAGGGTTTGTTTTTACAAAAAGTGTATTTGTTAAGGCCTCCGAAGCAAGGGTAACATTATTATCAACAAACGATTTTACTTGAACAGAATATATTTTTTCTTTTTGTAAGAACTCCTTGGCCAAATAAAACTCCTTAACAAGACTAAGTTCTTCGTTCTGTTCTTTTAAATTTTCAAGTCTAGCACGAATTGCATCTGTACTATCCATAGAAGACAATAGTAAATCATTATTTGGATTTCTATTAAAACCACCAGAACTTGAGATACCTGCCGTAAACGAAGTAAATGCTAAACCACCAATTAAAAAAAACATAGTAATACCAGCGAAAATGTTTCGCTGAATCTTGCTCTTTTTTAATTCTTTGTTCTTGAACTTTATTTGATCTAATAATCGTTCATTAATAATTTGAGCTTTATCAACATCCTTATGTAATTCTAATAAATCACTCTCTTCTATAAAAGGCATATTACAGGGGGTAAATATTATACTTCTAACTAAATGTAAGTTAAATTTTATTAATAACTTTTCAATTCCAACAAAAATAAAATTAATTACTAAGTATAACAAAATTATATCTGCCAAATTAGTATATAATTCTGCTAATCAGATAATTAAAATTTTTATGGTCATATTTAATTAATCATCAATTAATGAAATACCATCAGGTTCAATTTTTATTTTTCTATCCTTATACAGCGTACCTAATCCTTTCTTAAATGTTTTCTTACTCATTTGAAAAACATCTCTTATTTCCTCTGGTGAGGATTTATCGTGCAACCCTAAAAAACCTCCACTTTCAACTAATACCTCATAAATTTTTTTTGCCGCAGGTTCAAGAACTTTTGCTCCTAAAGGCTGTAATGAAATATCTAGCTTATTATCTTTTCTAATTGTTTTTATACATCCTGGTATAACATCACCAATATTAATTGGTTTAAACACTTCATTAAAATAAACCAGCCCTTTATGTCTTTCATTGACAATTACCTCCCATCCTAAATCTGTTTGTCTGGTCACCACCAAATCTACTTGCTCCCATTCTTTAAGATCGATACTTTCATTGCTTAAAAATTTGTCTAATTTATTAGATGCAACTAATCTTCTCGAACGCTCGTCTAAATAACAATGAACAACATACCATTGCCCTTCTTTCATTTTCACCCTTTGCTCTCTAAAAGGTACTAACAAGTGTTTTTCAAGTCCCCATTGCATAAAAGCCCCAAATTCATTTACTTCAGCCACTTGCAATAAGCGAAATTCGCCAAGCATAATATCTGGTTCTAAGGTGGTTGCCACAGGTCTCTCATCATAATCTAAATAACAAAATACCTTTATCTTATCGCCAATTTCATAAGTTGTTGGCACATACTTATTTGGTAATAAAACATCATTTCCCTCTTCATCACCCAAAAATAAACCAACACTGGTATCTCTTAGTATTTCTAGGTTATTTATACGTCCTAATTCTATCATGCTACAAAATTACATTTTAAAATCTACATATGTAATTGTAAAAAAAAGACCATTACCAAAAAGGTAACGGTCTAGTCAATATTCTAATAATTAATACTTCTTATTTATTGTAAACAGAAGCTTTTTTGAAATGTTGGCATAGCTTATAATAGATTACCGCTCTATGCTTGTTTTTATTAGATGAACCATACTTGTCCAAAACCGATTTAATAGCAGCATCTAATTCAGGACTATCCTTTAGACCTAATTTCTTAATCAAGTAATTATTCTTAACAGTGTCCAATTCTTTTTGGTCACCGCCAGAAACCTTAGATGCGTCTAGATTGTAAATTGATGGCCCTAAGCCTACAGTTACTTTCTTAAGTAAATCCATATCTGCATTCTCACCAAACTTATCTTTGATGTCGGCAGCATACTTTTCAATTAAATCATCTCTTTTACTCATGTTAATGTGTTATAATTAATGGTTAATACCCCTCTAAGATATAAAACGAAAATAATCAATCAAAATTTTATCGTTTATTAATGAAGGAGTCACAATTTCTAACAATTTAGGTTGACCTGAATCCTTAAAAAATAAAGTCATTTCCTTATCAAGTTTTTCACCACAATCTGCCATAGCATAATGAAAACCGAACATGCTGCAAAGTTGTTGTGCATTTAAATTATGTCGTGTTTCAAAAAACTTTTCAAATACTTCATTGTTTTCTTTACCTGGAAGAATTCTAAATATACCTCCGCCTTTATTATTTATAACTATTATTCTAAAATCATTTCGTACATAATCGTTCCATAGCGCATTACTATCATAGAAAAAACTAAGGTCGCCTGTAATAAACAAGGTTGGTGTTTTACTCACTATTGAAGCTCCTATAGCTGTTGAGGTACTACCATCAATACCACTAGTACCCCTATTGCAATTCACCGTTAATGACGAATTTAAATCGAATAATTGGGTGTATCTAATGGTAGAACTATTGGCTAATTGTAGCAAGTAGTTATTAGGTATGGCCTGCAATACCGAGTTAAAAACCGCAAAATCTGAAAACGGAATTTCATTAACATATTCAGCTCTTTTTAGGACATAGTAATTTCTTTTTCGGTTCCAAAAACTAAAGTAGTTACTCTTTACTTCAACTGAGTTGTTATACATTATACCAAAAAACGAATTCACGGATGTTTTAATATGTTTCTTTAAACAGAAAAACGTATCATTAGGATTTGTCCCGTCAATATGCCAATGATGTTTAGGGGAATATGTTCTTAAAAATGCTTTTACCTTCTTAGAAACTATCAACCCACCAAAAGTAATTAACACGTCAGGTTTTAAACTTTCAAATAAATTTTCATTTGCATCATTCAATTCTATAGGCGCTATAATTGAATCTATACTATTAAAAAAATTAGGGTGATATAAGTTTGACGTAGTTTCGGTTAAGACAATTACACTTGGGTCATTAGCAAGGTTCAATATTATATTTTCGGCAATACTATTTGGGGTATTTACACCAACAAGTACCATTTTTCGTTTTGAAGTATTCCAAATATTCTTCTCAAAATTCAAAGAAGGCAGCTGTATTTCCTTTTTATAAATAGGTTGAATATTAGGGTGTACCGTTAACTTGGCTATTGTTTTATAAAGTGGCTCTTCAAAAGGTACATTAATATGTACAGGGTAATTACCGGTGATTGCTGTATTTAAAACATTGTTAAGTTCATTATCATTAAATTTTTGAACTTCATTCTGAACTGTAAGTACATCTCTATTTTTAATCCAATCGGGTTTATATTGTGTAATTTTATCAGTAGAATGAGTTACATCTTGCTTAAGATTTGCAGAGTAACCTATATGATTTTCGTAAACATTTTTTTGATTAATTGTTTGCCCATCCCCTATGCCGACTTTATAAATAGGTCTATCCGCAGAAATTACTATTAAAGGAATATTACTAAAATAAGCTTCGGCTATTGCCGGATAATAGTTTAAAAGTGCACTACCCGAAGTACATAAAACTACTACAGGCTTCTTTAATTGTTGCGCCATACCTAACGCAAAGAATGCTGCACAGCGCTCATCAACTATACTAAAACAAGAAAAAAAAGGATTCTCTGCAAATGCTATTGTTAACGGGGCGTTCCTTGAACCAGGTGAAATAACAATATTAGAAATATCATTAGCCTGGCAATGTTGAACGACTGTTTGGGCTGTAGGTATTAGCGAATATTTCATGTATTCAAAAATACAAACTAAGCCGCTTATTACCCAAAAGTCTTAGTGCAATTTATCGTTAAGAACGCGATACATTGTATTGCTTTTTAATACAGTTTCTTCCCATTCACTTTCTGGATTAGAATCACTTGTAACTCCTCCTCCAACATAAATAAATACCAAATCATTTACCAATTGCATACAACGTAAGTTTACAAAAAGCTCAGAAGTTTTCACGATACTTTTGTACGCGCTATTCTCCTGATTTTTTCGATTTTTATTTCTTGACAGTTCAGATTTTATGTTCAGTTCCCCTAAAAAACCTGTGTAGAAAGTTCTGTTATAGTTTTCGTTATCCAAAATAAAATTTTTAGCCTTTACTAATGGACTACCACATACGGCAGGGGTAGGATGAAGTGCTCTGAGTATTTCACCAAATTTATTGGGTGCAAAAGATCCTTTCATCTCGGTACGCAAATGCCAAAGCTGACCAGCTTTAATAGATTCTCGTTTAGAACTACTTAGCGATACCACTTTATCTTTTAACGTTTCAAAAATATAATCTGTTACCAATTGCTGTTCATGCAATTCCTTTTCTGACCATTTTGGAGCCTCTAAATCAATTGATTTTTGAGTTCCTGCTAACGACATAGTAGTAAATCGCGTACCACTGCTTTTTACTAAAATTTCTGGAGTGGCTCCCATCCAAGTTCCTATTTTTGGGTGATGCCAGAAATAACAGAAGGCTTTTTCATATGTATTTAATAACCGATTATACATATCAAAATAATCCTCCTTCCATTCTAAATCTATCTTTCGTGATAGTACCACTTTATTAAAATCGTTTTGTTTAATTTTTTTAATAGCATTTGAAATTAGCTCAAGATATCGTGGCTTTTCAATGGTGTTATTTAGCGTTGTATTCCTATCTATATCAGTGTCTATATCCTTATTTTTAGTAGTATAGGCAACCTTCAAAACAGTGTCCATTTTCATAAGAATGGTATCAGAATTTAAATCGAAAGGAGCAAAAACGAATCCAGATTCAGTAAAGTCCTTCACTTTAAAAACCTCATCGGTATTTTGAAAGGCTCCAACCAATTCTTTTTCATTGGGCTTTCTATATAACACAAAAGGTAACTGCTTAAAACAATTTTCGGCACGATTAAATAGTTCTTGTGCCATGTTAGTTTTTAGGTAATGTAATTGTAGTTAATTTACAAAGTGAAACCAATTGATCATCTTCATTGGTAATTTTAATTTCCCATAACTGTGTAGTTCTACCTTTGTGTAAAATAATTGCCTTAGCATATACAAAGCCCTCTTTTACACTTTTAACATGATTTGCCGTAATTTCCAATCCTCTAACAAAATACTTACTTCCGTCTAAAAATACATAAGATGCTGCACTACCCACACTCTCGGCCAATGCCGCAGTAGCACCACCATGCAAAACTCCATCTGGCTGATGTACTTTTGGGGTAACCGGCATTTTAGCCAATAAAAAATCCTCTCCTACATCAATGTACTCAATATCCAAGGTCTCCATTAATGTATTCTTAGAAGTTTCGTTACAAATCTTTAGAATTTTTTCTTTGTAGTCGTTCATCCTTTTTTTTGTAAAATTAAGCATTACATTACCAACTGGAAAGCTCAAAAACTTTGTAACAACTATGGAAAACCAAATAAAAAACATCTCTTATAAATCAACCAACACCTATGATACCTTAAATGAATTGAATCGTGATACTAAACGAGTTTGGGTGGTTTTTCACGGAATAGGTTTTTTAAGTCGGTTTTTCCTTAACTATTTCACCGAGTTACCTAAAAATGAAAATTACATTATTGCCCCTCAAGCCCCATCTAAATACTATTTAAAAAATGAGTACAAGCATGTTGGGGCCAGTTGGTTAACGAAAGAGAATACAATACAGGAAACAGTAAATCTATTTAATTATTTAGATGCTGTTTTAAAAAATGAAAACTTGCCAGATCATTGCAAAATTGTATTCTTTGGTTTTTCTCAAGGTGTTTCTATAGCATTGCGGTACTTAGCTTATTCCAAATTAGAATGTGCAAAATTAATTCTTTACGCCGGTGGATTACCAAAAGAATTGAAAAAGTCGGATTTCAGTTTTTTAAGTGATCGTACAGAAATTATTTCTATACTAGGTAACCAAGATGAATATCTAACGCCTGACAGATTAGTGGATGAAAGTAAAAAATTAAAAATGCTTTTTGGGAATAAAGTTCGTCAAATACGTTTTGAAGGCGGTCACGAAGTAAAAAAAGAGATCATAAATCAATTATAGTAACACATACAAAAGTAGAAATAACAGCTTGTTCTAAAACTAAGTTGAGATTTCCCTAGAATATTTAAAAGCTATTGACATCAGAAAAATTGGCTGTATATTAGAAATTATAATACGTAAAGTACATATTATTTATTAAATAGTTTAAAACAAGCACTTACAGTTATGTTATGGCTTACTCAAAAAAATGGATAGCTAATACTAATTAAAATTAATCCTCAACTACAATTGTCTCTTTAGGGTAATAGGTGATTTTTCTTGTAGTATAGGTGTTATCTGGAGTAACAATTTGCTTTATCCAATTGCCCTTACCTTCTTGGTCGTATTGATAGATATATTCTTTTTTTGTAGTCTCTAGTTTAGTTTTTGCAATTTCAGCAACTAACATGTCATTTTCATCATACATGTAAGTGGTTCTTACAGTAGGCTCAAACTTTTCATTAGCTGTATTGTATTCAAATTCTTGCTGTGCCATTAAACGGCCATTTGAACTAAATACTTCTTCAAAGGCATAATTCGCTTCTCCCTTTAAAAACTCTTTAGTTAAAACTATTTTCTGTTCTGGCTTATTTTTGGGTTTAAGTGTAGAAGTACGAATAGATTTTAGCGGCGCTCCATTTAACAAATAAGTTATTGTGTACTCTCCCTTAAATTTTTTATGCTCAACCAATGTAACGTCAATACCATCATTGTTTGTTCTTCTAATACTTGTTAAATCTCCAGATTTGTCATATTCATAAACATATTCATCTAAAAACTCTTTGTCATAAGAAAATATACGCTCTTGTATTTTTACATTTTCTGTAGAATCAATCTGGTAAAAGTGAGCTATAGAAGTGCTAGGGTCAAATGCATTATTTCGATAAGATTCTGAACGTTTTTCCGCTAATTCGCCATTTAGGTATTTATAATAAACCACATCATAATCGGTAGCATTGTATCTTGTTACTGATTTGGTTAGTAACCCTTTTTTATTAAAATCATATTCTTCTTTACCATAATCCGTACTTACTAAACAAAATTTTACATTTTCTTTTAGGTCAAAATCTGCCCGCGTAAAAATCTGAATTTCTTGCCCTTTCAAAATAGAAATCATAGGTACCAATAAAATAACAAGTAGGTATTTTTTATTCATGATGCAAAATTACTTTATAATACTGGGATTTAAAAAATTACTATAAAAGTAAAAAGGGACGGTAAATTCCGTCCCTTTTTTATAATAACTTATAGTTATATTATTTAACCTCTTCGAAGTCTACCTTTCGACTTCGCTCAAGACAGGCTACTTAACTTCTTCGAAGTCTACGTCTTCAACATTATCACCTTCTGAAGCAGCACCGTTTGCAGTTGGCTCTCCTTGAGGAGCACCGCCACCTTGAGCATCAGCTTGTGCTTTGTACATTTCTTCGGATGCAACTTTCCACGCTTCATTGATTTTATCTAAAGCTGGAGTAATTACTGCGATATCCTTGGTTTCATAAGCCGCTTTCAATTCTGCTAAGGCATCTTCAATTGGTTTTTTCTTATCATCGGATAATTTATCGCCAAATTCAGTTAACTGAGATTCCGTTTGGAAAATCATTCCGTCTGCTTCATTCAATTTGTCCGCAGTTTCTTTTGCTTTTTTATCAGATTCAGCATTTGCTTCTGCTTCAGCTTTCATCTTTTTAATTTCTTCCTCCGTTAAACCAGAAGAAGCTTCGATACGAATATCCTGAGTTTTGTTCGTAGCCTTATCAGTTGCAGAAACTTTTATAATACCGTTAGCATCAATATCAAAAGTAACCTCGATTTGAGGAGTACCTCTCTTCGCTGGTGGAATACCATCTAAATGGAATCTACCAATTGTTTTGTTATCGTTTGCCATTGGTCTTTCACCTTGCAATACGTGAATTTCAACTGAGGGTTGGTTATCAGCAGCAGTAGAGAATACCTGAGACTTTTTAGTTGGTATCGTAGTATTAGACTCAATTAATTTAGTCATTACACTACCCATAGTTTCAATACCTAATGAAAGCGGGGTAACATCTAATAATAATACATCTTTTACATCACCAGTTAAAACACCACCTTGGATTGCGGCACCAACAGCGACTACCTCATCTGGGTTTACGCCTTTAGAAGGTTTCTTACCAAAGAATTTTTCAACAGCTTCTTGTACTGCAGGTATTCTAGTAGAACCACCAACTAAGATAATTTCATCGATATCACTCTTAGAAAGTCCTGCTGCTTTCATAGCAGTCTCACAAGGCTCTATCGTTCTTTTTACCAAATCGGCAATTAATTGCTCAAACTTTGATCTCGTTAATGTTCTCACCAAATGCTTAGGTCCAGAAGCAGTAGCTGTAACATATGGTAAGTTAATTTCTGTTTGTGCGGAAGATGACAATTCAATTTTAGCTTTTTCAGCTGCCTCACGTAAACGTTGCAGAGCCATTGAATCTTTTCTAAGGTCCATATCTTCTTCAGACTTGAACTCTTCGGCTAACCAGTCAATAATTTTTTGATCCACATCATCACCACCCAAGTGAGTGTCACCATCGGTAGCCAATACTTCAAAAACGCCATCACCCAACTCAAGGATAGATACATCATGCGTACCACCACCAAAGTCAAAAACAACTATTTTTTGATCAGTATCTTTTTTATCCATACCGTATGCTAAAGATGCCGCGGTAGGTTCGTTAATAATACGCTCTACAGTTAAACCTGCAATTTCACCAGCTTCTTTCGTAGCTTGTCTTTGCGCGTCATTAAAGTAAGCAGGTACAGTAATTACTGCACGAGTTACTTCTTGACCCAAATAATCTTCAGCAGTCTTCTTCATTTTCTGAAGAATCATTGCTGACAATTCTTGTGGAGAATACAAACGGTCATCGATATCAACTCTTGGTGTATCATTATCACCTTTAACTACTTTGTAAGGTACTCTACCAGCCTCTTTACTAGATTCTGAATATTTATTGCCCATAAACCTTTTAATAGAATAAATGGTTTTGTTAGGGTTTGTCACTGCTTGCCTTTTTGCTGGATCACCAACTTTAATTTCACCGCCTTCAACAAAAGCGATAACAGACGGAGTTGTTCTTTTTCCTTCTGCATTTGGAATTACTACTGGTTCATTACCTTCCATTACTGAAACACAGGAGTTGGTAGTACCCAAATCTATTCCTATAATCTTACTCATTTTATATGTTTTTAAATTAAGTGCTTTATTTTACAATCGATTAGTAATTGACAAACAATATGCCAAGCCAAAAAAACTGACATGATGTCACTAATATCGTTTAGTCCTAAATAAATATGCCAATTTAGTATAGTAAAAGGTTGCCGAAACATTGTACCTTAGCTTATAAAATTAAGACGTTTTGGAAATAGAAAGTATAAGTGTATTCGATATGCTAAAAATAGGTGTGGGCCCTTCTAGCTCCCATACACTTGGTCCTTGGCGTGCTGCTGAAAGATGGTTGGCTCGTCTTGACTCTAGAGGAAATCTTGAAAAGGTAGAAGAAGTAGAAGTTCACCTATACGGTTCCTTATCTTTAACTGGTAAAGGCCATGCCACTGACTATGCGGTTATGCTCGGACTTTTAGGTGCTGATCCCGAACAAATACCAATTGCAGACATTGACCCATTAATAACTGGTATTAAAGACAATAACATATTGAAGCTTAATGGTAAATACAAAATTGTATTTGACCCTAAAAAAAATATTGTATTTAATAGAAAATTTCTACCATTTCATGCTAACGGTATAAAGTTTCAGGCAATACTAAAATCTGGCAGAAAAATTTCTAAAACGTATTATTCTATAGGTGGCGGGTTTGTCATAAGTGAGGAGCGTAAAAATGCCAAACGTAAAGTTGACATGTTTAACAAATTCCCATACCCTATTCAAAAGGGAACCGAATTACTTGAATATTGTAAGAAAGAAGATTTAAAAATCTCGGATATTGTTCTTGAAAATGAAAAATCGTTACGTAGCAATGAAGAAATTGACTACCAACTAAATCGTATTTGGAATACAATGTTAGAATGCATGTATACCGGCTGTCATACCGAAGGCACATTACCTGGAGGCCTCAATGTAAAACGTAGGGCCTTTGAAATGCACAACAAGCTTAAAAGCGACCTTCCCTACTCTACCCCGGAAGAATGGCTACAAAGTATACGACAGACAGAGGTAAAGTTTAGACAAATTTTACAATGGGTAAGCTGCTTTGCACTAAGTGTAAATGAAGTAAACGCCTCATTAGGCCGTGTAGTTACCGCACCTACAAATGGTAGTGCCGGAGTAATACCGGCAGTTTTAATGTATTACATGGTAATAGAAAACCATGCTGGGAATTTTGAACATGTAAAACAGTTTCTATTAGTAGCAGGTGAAATTGGAAGTATCTTTAAAAAAGGAGCTACTATATCAGCAGCAATGGGTGGTTGTCAAGCAGAGATAGGTGTTTCTTCAGCAATGGCGGCAGGTGCACTTACCGAACTACTAGGTGGTTCTCCTGAGCAAGTTTTAATGGCTGCAGAAATTGCTATGGAACATCATTTAGGCTTAACATGTGATCCCATAGGTGGGTTGGTACAGATACCATGCATAGAACGAAACTCCATGGGTGCTATAAAAGCAATTAATGCGGCAGAATTAGCTTTAGGCTCTGACCCATCGGCTGCAAAAGTACCGTTAGATAAGGTGGTACAAACCATGTGGGAAACTGCAAAAGATATGAGTTCTAAGTATAAAGAAACATCAGAAGGTGGTTTAGCGGTTGGCGTATTTTTAAGTGATTGCTAGTTTTATAAACGCATTAAAATTCTTTTAAACCAAAAGGTTCTCATTATTTTTTTATATAAATTCTTCTAACTTTAATATATGAAAAACCTTATTTCTGAAAGAGTTGCAGATTTTATTAAAAACTTCCCCCCTTTTAATATTCTTGACTCCAAGTCCTTACATGCTTTATCCGAAGAGGTTCTAATTGTCTATAAAGAAAAGAATAGTGTCATATTTTCGGTTGATGAGAATCAACATTCACACTTTTATTTGGTACATAAGGGAGCTGTTTCCCTTACTAATCGAAGTAGTTCTAATATCATTGACTATTGTGATGAAGGAGATATATTCGGATTACGCCCGCTTTTTGCCAATGAAAATTATAAGTTAGAAGCTAGAGCACATGAAGAATGTATTCTCTACGGAATTCCTATCGATATATTTAAACCTATTGCTAAACAGAATGACCAAGTAACTATTTTCTTGATGGAGAGTTTTGCCTCCAACACCCGTAATCCATATGCAAAAAATCAAAAAGGGCAACTTTATGACAACGAAGTTGAAGAAAAGGTTACAAAAGAAGTGGTACTACCAGATCTGCAATTAGCCAGCTATTCAAAAAAATTGGTTTCTTGTTCTACGAGAACTACCATTAAAAAGGCTGCCGACATCATGTCTAAAAAGAAAATCGGCTCATTATTGGTAACCAGTAAAGATTTACCCGTTGGCATTATTACCGATAAAGATTTCAGAAATAAAGTAATATCGGGTGAGCAGCCGATAACAGCTTCGGTGAAATCTATAATGACCACACCGGTAATTACGTATCCAAAAAATCTGACGATTACCCAAGCTCAAATGGCAATGATGAAAAGCAACATTAGTCATTTAGTCATCACGGAAGACGGTACGCCTAATTCTCCTGCATTAGGTATTTTATCAAAGCACGATGTAATGGTTTCCCTAGGCGACAACCCTGCCGTATTAGTAAAAGCAATTAAACGCACCTCTCGTATTAAGAAAATAAAGCAGATTAGAAAGAGTGTGATGGTACTTTTAACCGGATACTTAGAACAAAACATTCCTTTAGGCTTAATTGCCAAGATAATTTCTGAACTGAATGATACATGTATTAAGCAGGTAATAGAAATTTCCATTGCAAAGATGGATACGCCCCCACCCGTTAAATTTGCATGGCTTGCATTAGGTAGCCAAGGTAGAAGTGAACAACTGTTACACACAGACCAAGATAATGCTTTGGTTTTTGAAGATGTACCTGAAGAAGATTTACCTAAGACCACCACTTATTTTCTTAAGCTTTCCAAACATATAACCAAAGGATTAAATATTATAGGATATGAGTACTGCCCTGCAGACATGATGGCTTCTAACCCAAAATGGTGTTTAAGCTTACAGGAATGGAAAAATAAACTTTCTTATTGGATCAGTAATCCAGGTCCGAACGAGGTTTTAATGTCCTCCATTTTTTTTGATTATAGCTTAGCTTTTGGAGAGCGGAGTTTACTTGACAACATGTCTGACCATATTTTTAAAACCGTTGAGAAATATCCTATTTTTCTAGTTCATTTGGCAAACGGAGCACTTCAAAGTCCGTCACCCACGGGTTTCTTTAGACAATTTGTTGTTGAACAAGATGGGCAACATAAGGATTCATTCGATTTAAAAAGCAGAGCCTTAAGGCCGTTGATAGATGCTGCACGTGTTTTGATATTATCGCATTCCGTTAAGGCAATTAGCAACACTTGGGAACGCTATGAAAAGCTAGCGGAACTTGAGCCCAACAACCAAGAGTTGTATTTGGCTTGCTCCTATGCTACAAAGGCATTATTGAAATTTAGAACGCGACAAGGATTAGCTAATCATGATTCGGGAAGATTTATTAAACTAGATCAATTGAGCAAACAAGAAAAAATGAAATTGAAACGCACTTTTAATGCTATTAAGGAAATTCAAGAATTGATTACACTTCGATTTAAGGTGACTAGTATTTTAGGATAATGGGACTATTTAAAAGAACACCTAAAATTCTACCTGACTATTGGAAAACCTATGAGAACCTTTTCAAGGACGCAAAAAGCAAAAATTTTAACGAATTAACTTTTGTAGTTTTGGATACTGAAACAACAGGCTTTAGTTTTGAAGATGACCGTATACTCTCTATTGGCGCTGTAAAAATCAAAAACGAAACCATTTCAGTTCAAGAGGTTTTTGAAATTTATTTAAAGCAAGAAAAGTTTAATAAAGATACTGTTCATGTTCACGGACTTTTAAAAAATGGAAATCGAAAATGTATCAGTGAAATTTTGGCTCTTGAACAGTTTTTAGACTATGTTGGCAATGCCATTATAGTTGCGCACCATGCAGGATTCGATATAGGTATGTTAAATAGAGCTCTAGAGAGACATGGTTTACCTAAACTTAAAAACACTGTATTGGATACAGGGATTATTTATAAGAAAACACTCATTAAATCTTATTTGTTACAGCCAAAATCAAATTATACATTAGATGAATTAGCAGAGAAATTTTCCATCTCTAGAAAAGATAGACACACTGCATTGGGCGACGCCTACATTACAGCAATCGCCTTTTTAAAAATTATTTCTCGTTTAAAGGAAAAGAAAAACTTCTCCCTTAAATATTTACTTAGATAACGTTAAAGGCTCTCTAAATAACTTAGTACGTTTCTATTAATTCTGTCGTGAATATATGTAGTATCAGCCTTTAGGAATGGTTCACCTGTTATATGTTCGTATAATTCTATATAACGCTCAGAAACTGTTTCAATAAATTCGTCGGTCATCTCCGGAACAGTTTGCCCCTCCAAACCTTGAAAGTCATTGGCAATTAACCACTGCCTCACAAATTCTTTAGAAAGTTGTTTTTGAGGTTCATTGGCATCTTGTCTTTCTTGATAACCATCAGAATAAAAATATCTTGAAGAATCTGGTGTATGTATTTCATCGATCAAAACAATTTTGCCTTCCTTAGTTTTTCCGAACTCATATTTAGTATCCACTAAGATCAATCCTCTATCCGCGGCTATTTCTGTTCCTCTTTGAAAAAGAGCATAGGTGTATTTTTCTAATAGTGCATAATCTTCTGCAGAAACAATTCCTTTGCTTAGAATATCCGCTTTAGAAATATCTTCATCATGATCACCCATTTCTGCTTTTGTAGCAGGAGTAATTATCGGACTCGGAAATTTGTCATTCTCCTTCATAGCCTCAGGCATAGTAACACCACAAAGCATTCTATTTCCTTTTTTATATTCCCTAGCTGCATGACCAGATAAATAACCCCGAATAACCATTTCAATTTTAAAAGGCTCGCAAGCCACACCCACGGCCACATTAGGATCAGGAGTAGCAGTTAACCAATTAGGTACAACATCGGCAGTAGAAGCCATCATTTGTGTTGCTATCTGATTTAGGATTTGTCCTTTATAGGGGATTCCTTTAGGCATCACCACATCAAAAGCAGATAATCTATCTGTAGCTACCATAACTAACATATCGTTCTCTAAAGTATAAACAGATCTCACTTTGCCCTTATAGACATTCTTTTGACCTGGAAAATTAAATTCAGTTTCGTAAATAGTATTCTTTGACATTTAAATTCTTAATTGTGGTGTTCAATAGTTTTATAAGCTTCAATAACCTTTTTTACTAGTTTGTGACGAATAACATCTTTATCATCAAGGTAAATGACTTCTATACCTTCAACATTCTGTAAAATTAACAAAGCCTCTTTTAATCCTGAAATTGTTCTTCTAGGCAAATCTATTTGTCCTGGATCTCCCGTAATTAGAAATTTAGCGTTTCTTCCCATTCTGGTTAAAAACATTTTCATTTGTGCATGAGTGGTATTCTGCGCCTCATCTAAAATAACAAAAGCGTTATCTAAAGTTCTACCACGCATAAAGGCCATAGGTGCAATTTGTATGGTACCATTTTCAATATAGTGCACCAATTTCTCTGCAGGTATCATATCCCTAAGTGCATCATATAAAGGTTGCATATAGGGGTCAAGTTTTTCTTTTAAATCACCGGGTAAAAAACCTAGATTTTCACCAGCTTCAACAGCTGGTCTCGTTAAAATAATTTTCTTTACCTGTTTTTCTTTCAAAGCTTTTACGGCAAGTGCAACACCTGTATAGGTCTTACCAGTACCCGCAGGTCCAATAGCAAAAACCATATCATTAGTTTTAGAAGCGTCTACCAACCTTCTTTGATTAGCCGTTTGTGCTTTAATTAAACGACCACTAACCCCATGAACTAAGGTTTCTCCACTGTTTTTTGAAGATTTAAGTTCATCATCTTCAGAACTTGTCAGCACCCTTTCAATACTGTTTTCATCTAATTTATTATACTTTATAAAGTGCTGGGTCAATAAATCGAAACGTTTTTCGAATTCCTCTAAAAGTTCTTCATCACCAAAGGCTTTTATTTTATTACCACGGGCAACTATTTTCAACTTAGGAAAATATTTTTTCAATAAATCAATATGCTCATTTTGCTGCCCAAAAAACTCTCTCGGGCTAATTTCGGTAAGTTCTAGAATTATCTCGTTCAAATAATCGGTTTTATTATAATTTATAGTTAGCGAAGATTAATTTCTAATCGCTATTTTTTTGTTTAATTTTGTATATCAAATTTAAGCAAATTTTAAGTTTGACTAACTAAAAACATATCAACATTGCTGTATGGCAATCATTACCCTAACAACAGATTTCGGATTAAAAGATCACTTTGTAGCCGTATTAAAAGGTTCCATATATACTGAATTACCCGATGCTAAAATTGTTGATATCTCCCATGATATTATGCCGTTTAACATTCATGAATGTGCATATGTTTTATCAAATTCATACAAAAGTTTCCCAAAAGGCACCATACATATCGTAGGCGTAGATTCGGAAGAAACACCAGATAACAAACATGTAGTAGCGCTAGTTAACGGACATTATTTTATTAGTGCAAATACAGGTGTCATTGGACTTATAACTTCTGAAATGACTCCAGAAAAAGTTGTTGAAATAAATTTACCGGATTCTATTGCAAATTCTTTTCCAGTGTTAAACGTATTTATACAAGTAGCTTGCCATATTGCTCGTGGCGGAACTTTAGAAATTGTTGGCAAACCTTTCTCTGGCCTTAATGATTTAAGGGAGTTTGCCCCTAGAATTGTCGAAGATGGCAAGAAAATAATAGGTAGTGTTATTTATATTGACAACTATGGCAATGTCATCACAAATATTCGCAAAAATCTTTTTGACGCCTATAGAAATGGCAGGGATTTTAAGCTTTTAGCAAGAAACCATAAAATTGACAAAATACATAATGCGTACAATGATTTTATCGACTATAGTTTAGAAAAAGGACAGCGAAAAAGCGCTGGCGATTTACTAGCTATTTTCAATTCTTCGGACTATATAGAATTAGCCATTTATAAAAGTAATTTAACCACTGTGGGCGGAGCTTCTACCCTACTAGGACTTGACTATAGAGATACGATTATGGTTGATTTTGAATAAATCAAAAATGATTTAATATTAATTTAAAACCCTAATTTTAAACGACAATCAAATCTCTTAAAAGTTAATAACTATTTCCCAATTGTTATATTCACAAGGTTTAACTAGTAATACATAGCGCTCTACATGAGCATTAGGTTATATAAACTGTTAATAAGTTTGTTTCCTTAAAAAGGTCAATTAAAATATCTTTGTTGTTATCTAAAACTAGTAATAGTAAGTAGTTTAACATATTATTCTTATTTAGAATAGTAAATAACCTCGGGACAAGCCCGCGAGGCATTGAATTGAAAACATAATTAATATTTCGACACAAGCGTCGGAGCATTTAAATCTCGATTATCGAGTAAATAATATCAATAAAATTTAAAGAATGAAATTTATAGTTTCAAGTACCTATTTACTTAAACAGCTTCAAATTTTAGGAGGTGTCATTAATAACAGTAATACATTGCCAATCCTGGATAATTTCCTGTTCGATTTGCAAAAAGATAAATTAACTGTTTCTGCATCTGACTTAGAAACAACTATGAGTTCGGTAATTAAGGTAGATTCTGATAATGAAGGTATTATTGCAGTGCCGGCAAGATTACTATTAGAAACCTTGAAAACTTTTCCTGAACAACCCCTTACTTTTATTGTAGAGGACAACAATACCGTTGAAATTAGCTCTAACCACGGTAAGTATGCTTTGGCATATGCTGATGGAGCAGAATTTCCTAAAGCAGTAGAATTATCAAGCCCAAGCTCTACCACTTTACTTGGAGATATTTTAGCTACCGCAATAAATAAAACAATTTTTGCAGCAGGTAATGATGATTTAAGGCCAGTAATGAGCGGTGTGTTTTTTCAATTCTCACCAGAAAACTTAACTTTTGTTGCTACAGATGCCCATAAATTGGTAAAATATCAACGTACAGATGTTTCCGCTTCTCAAGTAGCCGAGTTCATTATGCCTAAAAAGCCTTTAACTTTATTAAAAGGAATATTAGCAGGTAGCGAGTCTGATGTGCTTATAGAGTATAACGAAAGTAATGCAAAGTTCAGCTTTGAAGAAACAGAATTGATCTGTAGACTAATAGATGGCAAATACCCAAATTACGAAGCGGTAATACCAAAAGAGAATCCAAATAAACTTACCATAGCTAGAAATCAATTTTTAAGTTCAGTAAGAAGGGTTTCTATTTTTTCTAATAAAACAACGCACCAAATACGTTTAAAAATTGCTGGTGCCGAATTGAATATTTCTGCAGAAGATATTGATTACTCTAACAAAGCAGAGGAAAGATTGACCTGTTCTTACCAAGGAGATGATATGCAAATTGGTTTCAACTCTAGATTCTTAACTGAAATGTTAAACAATTTAAGTTCAGATGACGTTTCTTTAGAAATGAGTTTACCAAATCGTGCAGGAATCCTTACTCCTACAGACGGTTTAGATGAAGGTGAATACGTTACTATGTTGGTAATGCCTGTTATGCTTAACAGCTAAAACTAAAAATCTATAAATTAAAAAGGGTCAGTTGTTATTAAACTGACCCTTTTTTTTTGTTCATTACTATATTTATGAGATAAACCGAATGGCTCCAAAATAACTAGGAGATTCTCCGTTGCTAGCCTTTATAGCATTTACAGCTGGCATAACTATCGATAAGATTCCTGCGAAAATCAATAATAAGATTCCGAATCCAAATAGCAATATACCAGGTATACCTATTATCAAATATAAAATTAAGGTTAATTGAAAGTTGATCACGGATTTACCATGCTCATTCATACCTACAACAGAATCTTTGGTTGTTAACCAAATTACCAACGGTACTACGAGTCCACCAAATCCGGTTATAAAATCTAAATATTGAGACAAATGTGTTATAACCAAAAGATTGCGATCTTCACGGACAACTACTGCGTTATTATTTACTAGTTCCATTTTTGATTGATTTAATGATGAATACTATAAATAAGACGCACAAACGCCGTAAATGTTACAATAAAGGATAGTTAAAGTTTTCTATTCAATTTCTTGAGCTTTTCTTGTTGCTTCATAATCTTCATTTGGCACTTAGCAATTTTATCCTCCTTTTTCTGAATATCTACTGGAGAAAGAGTACCTTTTATCTTGCCTTTTTCTAACTGACTTCTTAATTTCTCTATTTGTTTTTCTTCACTAGAAATAGACTTCTCTTTTGACTTAATCTGCTTTTTTAACTTCTCTTCCTTTTTCTTCTCAGCAGCTTCCTTCTTCTCTTTTTTAGCCTTAGCCTCCTTCTTATCAACCTTCTTTTTTACTTCATCAAACTCCTTTTGCTGTTCAATTGAGATATCTTCAGAAGACGCTGGAAGATTACTTTGTGAAACTCCCACAGCAGATACAAGCATACAAACAAACAATACAATTACTTTTTTCATTTTAAATTATAAATTTTATAAAGCACAAAATTACTATATAAATAAACACTTAAAATAAAATTGCAATAAATTAAGAAAACTACAACAGTTAATAATTGATTATTTTTGCAAAATGATTCAAACAGATACTATAATAGCCTTAGCAACTCCTGCAGGTGCAGGTGCAATTGCAGTTATTAGACTTTCAGGTCCCGATGCAATTACCATTGCCACTAAACATTTTGAATCAGTATCAGGTAAAATTCTTGAAAACCAAAAAAGTCACACTATACATTTAGGATATATAAAAGACGGTGAAAATCTGCTGGATCAGGCACTTATTTCCATTTTTAAGAACCCACATTCCTATACAGGAGAAAACGTAATTGAAATATCCTGTCATGGTTCTCCATACATACAACAACAAATTATACAACTATTCCTTAGAAATGGCTGTAGAACTGCAGATGCTGGAGAATTTACATTAAGAGCCTTCTTAAATGGTAAGATGGATTTGAGTCAGGCTGAAGCGGTTGCCGATTTAATTTCTAGCGATAATGCCGCTAGTCATCAAATTGCAGTGCAACAAATGCGTGGCGGATTCAGTAATGAAATAAAGCAGTTAAGAACAGAGCTTTTAAATTTTGCTTCCCTAATAGAATTAGAACTTGATTTTTCTGAAGAAGATGTAGAGTTTGCAGACCGTACTGAATTTAAAGAACTGCTTACTCGAATTCAAAAGGTACTACAAGGCTTGATAGATTCTTTTGCAGTTGGAAATGTGATTAAAAACGGAATTCCTGTAGCTATTGTCGGTGAGCCCAACGTAGGTAAATCTACCCTTTTAAATGCGTTTTTAAATGAAGAACGGGCATTGGTATCCGATATCGCAGGAACAACCCGTGATACCATAGAAGATGAAATTTCTATTGGAGGCATAGGTTTCAGGTTCATAGACACTGCAGGTATTCGTGAGACCCAAGATGTTGTAGAGGGCATGGGAATTAAACGAACGTTTGAAAAAATAGAACAATCACAAGTAGTTTTGCTTTTAGTTGATGGCTCTAAGCTATTATCCGACGATAAAAAACTGAAAAATATCGTTATTGATTTTGAAAAGATAAAGAATCAGAATCCGCTAAAACCATTAGTCCTATTGGTAAATAAAGCAGATACCCTTTCTGAGGATGATAAAAATATAATCGGCACCTATTTAGATAACGTTAAATATCTATCTGCAAAAACCGGAGAAGGTGTAGAAGAATTACAGAATAGTTTATTAGAATTTGTTAATACAGGTGCACTACGCAATAATGAAACTATTGTAACCAATACCCGTCATTACAATTCACTACTAAAAGCATTAGAAGAAATAGAAAAAGTGCAATTTGGAATGAAAGCAGACCTCTCTAGCGATCTTATGGCTATTGACGTTCGTGAAGCTCTATATCACCTTGGTGAAATTACAGGACAAGTAACTAATGATGAATTACTTGGGAATATTTTTGCTAATTTCTGTATCGGCAAATAACCTCACCAAACTACATCTATTAAATAGTAAAAAAGATTGAAAAAATTGTTAGCTTATTTCAAGAGGTAAAACTCATATTTATTTTACTATTCCTCCATAAATTGAAGATTAAATTGTTATAAAGTAAAAAGTCGGCATTTATAGCCGACTTTTTACTTTTATAAATTGAACTGTAAATATCTCCTTTAGTAATTTAAGCTTCACAACTTGCGCAGTCTTTTTTCTGCTTAAATTTTTGTGCGGCATTCATACTATGCTGGTAATAGAGTGATTTTAAACCAAGTTTCCAAGCGGTTACATGAATCTTATTTATTTCTTTCACAGGCATTTCTGGATGAACAATAATATTAACTGATTGACCTTGGTCAATATGATTTTGTCTATTAGCCGCCTGATAAATTATATCCATTTGGTCTATCTCTGAATAGGTTTTAAATACATCTTTTTCTAAATCAGACAAGAAGTCTAAATGTTGTACAGAACCATCTCGCTCGCGAATACTTCGCCATACTTCAGTAACGTTTTGGCCTTTTTCCTCTAATAAATCTACCAGAAATGGATTTTTAATGGTAGTCTTTACCTTTGCTATATCCTTAACATATATATTTGACCAAATAGGCTCAATACCTTGTGATACTTGCCCTAGAATAAAGGCAGATGACGTTGTTGGTGCTACAGCGTTCAATGTCGTGTTACGGCGACCGTAACCTTTCAGTATTTCTGGCTCACCAAATTTAGAGGCCAATTCTTCAGAAGCTTTATAAGATTTTGTTTTAATCGTTCTAAATATTTCATTGTTCAAGTCATATGCTTTTTGACTATTGAACGGAAGCATTTCTGATTGTAAAAGTGAATGCCATCCTAAAACTCCTAGACCTAAAGCTCGGTTATCCTTTGCAAAATTATAGGCACGTTCCATGAACAAAAATGTTTGCCTGTCCTCTCGTTTATCCGAATCGCGATATACTTCAAGTTTTTCAAGAAACTCCGTAATTACGGCATCCAAAAAGTAGACCATAGTTTCAACCGCATCTGTATTTTTCCATTTATTAAAATGCATAACATTTATTGAGGAAAGTACACAAACAAAAGACCAATTATCATTTGATGGTAGCATAATCTCGGTACAAAGATTACTTGCGAAAATTGTATGCTGCTTGTCTTTATAAACATCGGCAGCACCATTATTAGCGTTATCTTTAAAAAATATATACGGATAGCCCATTTCACCACGACGCTGTAAAACTTTAGCCCAAATAGCTCGTTTATCAACATCACCATCAACCATTGCTTGCATCCATTCATTGGTTACGGTTACACCGTGTGTTAATTCCTGAATAGAATTACCTTCCGTGCCAATTTCTAAAAACTCAGATATATCTGGATGTTCTACTGGTAAATAAGGAGAAAAACGGCCACGACGAACAGAACCTTGACTCACAACATCCACCATAGACTCAAAAAGCTGCATAATATGTACCGCTCCAGAAGCTTGACCATTATTTTTTACTTCTGCACCTCTATGTCTAATTTTTCCAAAATATCCAGATGTTCCCCCTCCCATTTTAGACATCATACCAACTTCTGACTGGGTATATAAAATATTTCCCATATCATCATCTATATGTGAGCCAAAACAACTAATTGGCAATCCTCTTTCTTTTCCGAAATTAGACCAAACCGGTGAAGCTAAAGAATAAAAACCATCTGACATATAGCCATAGAATTTATCTGAAAAACCATCAATCTTTAGTATACTTTCAGCTCTGTCCGCAATTTCGCGAATACGTTGTTCCGGTGTTACTCCTTCTGTCAAATAACCCGAATTTAAAAAATCCCGACTATGTTGTGTAAGCCATTCGAAACCAGAATCTGAATTATTTTTGTGGTTTTTTAAAGCTTCCTTTCTGGCTTGTATTAGTTGGTCGCTTTCAGAAATAGTAGTTTTAATCTTGTGGGTAGTGTTTAATTCGTTCATTTAAAAAAGGTCGTCGCTAGTTATACTTTTAGTTCTTTTACTATAATTGATTGATCGTTTAACGAAGAAATCGCCGTGTTTGGTGCCTATAATTTCATCATCAAACCACTCAGTTTCTGCTAATAATTCTTCATTTACTTCAAATATTTTTTTAATCCCAATACTTTCTAATGAATTATTGAAACGGTTTTTTATAAATTCATTTACAACTTTTTTGGGCAAGAAATCAAGTTCACCTTTTTCAAATATCCAATCAACAATTTCACTCTCTGCAATAAATGCTTCTCTACACATTTGCTGGATCATTATATTCTTTTCGTCATTAAACCAATCTGGATTTTCATTTTTAATTATCTTGATAACATCAATACCAAAATCTCCATGAATTTGCTCTTCTTTTGAGGTAGCTTCTACAACATTGGATATACCTTTAAACATATTCTTATGTTTATTAAAGGCCATTATAATTAAGAATTGGGAAAACAAAGAAACATGCTCTATAAACAAAGAAAATAATAAAATAGACTCTGCGTATTCTTTGTTATCGTCACTATGTGCATTCTTAAGGGCAGTTTCCAAATACTGTACCCTCTTCATCATTACAGGTTTTTTCTTTAAATTTTTAAACTCATTATTAAGTCCTAGGATTTCTAGTAAATGAGAATAAGCATCAGCATGTCT
The DNA here is from genome assembly GCF_001913155.1 of Maribacter hydrothermalis. GTDB lineage: Bacteria > Bacteroidota > Bacteroidia > Flavobacteriales > Flavobacteriaceae > Maribacter > Maribacter hydrothermalis. Next base: position 3,471,300 of record NZ_CP018760.1, on the reverse strand, counting down.
AACTTCACTTTCTGCGAAAGTAGCTCCTACCGAACCTATTTCGGGTTTTGGCATTCTATGATAAATGTCCCCCCAAAAACTTTTAACGGCAACTTCTATTTGTGAAATTGCCAACATAGTATTTTTTAATGCAACTCTTTCAGCTTCCGATAATCCCGTTTTAAAATCTTGAATATCGCTCGTAAAATTAAATTCAGAATGAATCCAATAAGAGTGTCTTATAGCTGGTACGTATTCGTAAAGTTGTGGATACTCATAAGGTTTTAAATTAATACGCTTTTCAAAAATATTAGTCTTACGCCTTTGAGCCTGCTCGTTTCTATAAATTATATATGCTTTTGCTACGTCGAAAAAACCCGCCTCCATCAACTTTGTCTCGACGAAATCTTGTACTTCCTCAACAGTTGGCGTATAGGTTTCATCAGCAGTCTTACGCTCTAACAAGGCATTATGTACACTTTTAGTAATTTGTTCTGCATCTCCAGGTCCACCTTGTTCTTCTGCCGTCATGGCTTTTAAAATGGCATTTGTTATTTTATGCAGCTGAAAAGGTTTAGTCGTAAAATCTCTTTTGACTAGATGGGTTATGATCATAGTATTTTGTCTCGGAATTGTTATAAATAATGGAAGCATAAAGGTCTTATTTTAATCCCCTTGCTTTGTCTTAACAAGCAATAGGTTTTCCACATTTTTATTAACATTGATAAGTATTACATTAAATAAAATAAGCTAAAAGCCTTAATTAAAAGATAATACGTAAATAAATGAAGTAAAACGAAACATTAAAAAAAAGTAAACAAAAATGAATTGGCACCATTACAAATTTTATACATTCAGTTTACCCCTTCTATTTACACATACTTAAGATCGGACTTATATTTTTTATAACATCTTCCTTATTTGAACATATTTAAAAAAAAATGACGCTTGAAATAAATGAGTTTGAATTTGAATTTTGCTTTATTTGATAAACATACCTATAAGTATTAGGTTGACTTTTATTTATCTGAAATTCAAATTAATTAATTAGAAACGAGGGAAAACTTTCAAGATTAGACCTATTGGCAAAATGAAATAGGAAATCATTAGAACTACTTGATATTACTAAACAAAAACAAATTTTTTGAAAATTTACATTCTCGTTGAGAATAAACAATTGAAATAGGTCATCGGTAATAGTGATTAAATATTTAAATTCATTTCGTTATTGAAGCATTAAAATTAACCGTGTATGGTTTCTTCTTTGCCATAGTTTTTAATTACTTCTGCTTCAAAATCAACCAACTCTTTCCAACGTTTATCAACGTCAATTTCTTGACCGTATTTACGTGCAAAGCCAATAAAAGTAGTATAATGATCTGCTTCGCTAATCATTAAATCATGATAAAATTTAGACAACTCTGGATCTTTTATTTCTTGCGAAAGTAATTTAAAACGCTCACAACTTCTTGCCTCAATCATAGCAGAAAACAAAAGTCTATCTACCATAGACTGTAGTCTGTTTCCACCCTTATTCATAAACTTATAGAGTTCATTGACATAACTGTCTCTTCTTTCTCTGCCAAGCGTATAACCACGTTTTTTAATAATATCATGAACCATTTGAAAGTGTACTAATTCTTCTTGTGCTAAAAGAAGTAAATCAGTAACTAAATCTGGGTATTCAGAATTGAGCGTAATAATCGTAATTGCATTAGTTGCAGCCTTTTGTTCGCACCATGCATGATCGGTTAATATTTCTTCTAAATTATTTTCGACAATGTTAACCCAACGTGGGTCCGTTGCTAATTTTAAATGTAGCATGTTTTTTCTTTTTGTAAAAATAAGTATCAAGGTGAGATATTCAGTAATCTACAATCCTTTTAATTTAAAATTATACTAGTCATAACTTTTATTAGTAGCTGTATATTAATTATTTACATTAAAAAATAGTATTATTTTAATCTTAAAAACACATCTTTACTCAGTGGTAGATTCACTAGAGAACAAATCTGTTTTTATAAGGCCAAGTACATTACAACTGAAAAATATACTATTACTTTAATCCACAAGACATGACGAATATAGTCTACCAATTGGAAACTTAGAATTAGGTGAAGAAAAATCTAAAGATATACTTCGCAAATTAATAGTATAAACCGGTGCTCTAGATATTAAAACACTATTTTTTTTAGTTTTTACGTATAATATAACCCAAGGTTTAAGACTAATTTTTACTTAGAACATTTGATTTCTTATTGTTATCCAATAACAAGAACTTAGAGCTTGTTAAATTAAATTTTGAAATCAATGAAGGTAAAAATGAGATAATATTCATAAAGTCATTGAAATAAAGGAAAAACTATAGCTGTTTAAGGTAATATAGAAATGTCAATTAAAAGGGAAACAATTTTTTTCAAACTGATATCATAAACTTTTATTAAGGTAGCTAGGATCTAAAAAACAGAAATTATTAGTTTATGAAAAAAGTTGAAAATTAGAGACTTTAACGAAATAAAACTATAAAAATATTATTTGGTGATATCTCGGGGAAATTAAGGTCTAATCATTAATTTCGCATCGAAAATAGCCAAATTGAAAATTTCCGTTCATTCTCTCTTATTTTTTCACCACAAATTACAATTTCCACCGTTATATAATGAAATATTATAACGGTAAAGGAAAAAAATCAAAAATTCAAATTTTATTTATGCTCAGCTTTTTTAGTAAAAAAAATTATATAATTGATCATCTTGAAGGGTTTATTGATATTCATAATCATATTTTACCAGGAATAGATGACGGCTCAAAATCTGTTACAGATTCTTTAGATCTAATCAAAGGGTTTGGTGAATTTGGTGTTTCTGATTTTATTTGTACTCCTCATATCATGGAAAATTATTATCCCAACAACCCTACTACAATAAACAGTTCTTTAAGTCTGCTTAAAAATGGATTAAAAATGAGTAATCTAAATCATGTAAATATCAATGTTGCTGCTGAACATATGATCGATTCAGGTTTTGAAAAACTAATAGAAGAAAAAAAAATAATGCCTTTATCTAAAAGGTATCTCTTAATAGAAATGTCATATTTACAGGCTTCCATAAATTTTGAACAATCTATAGATAAAATTAAGGAGAATGGATTTCATCCTATATTAGCTCATCCTGAGAGATATGCTTATTTATTTAGCAAAAAAAACATTTATACATATTATAAGTCTAAAGGTGTATTTTTCCAATTAAATATTCTTTCCATAAGCGGTTTTTATGGTAAGACTATTCAAAAAATTGCATACAAATTATTAGACGATTTAAAGTTTGACTTTATTGCCTCCGACGCTCACAATATGGGCCATATTAATGAATTAAAGAAAATTACTTTAAACAAAAAACAACTTAATTCAATTATTCCATTAATAAAAAACACTAATACTTTTTTCTTAAATTAAAATTTTATCATCTTATAACAACCACCTTTTTTTGAATTGTTAAACCTTCAGTATTAATTGCAGTAATAAAATAAGTTCCTGAACTAAACTGACTCATATTAATTACGACACTATCTCCTTTGTAGTTAGTCATTTCCTTTAATAACCTTCCTAAATTATCATGAATTTGAATACCTTCAAGGTTGAACTCTTCAATAAAATGTATTGTTAAAAATTCGGATACAGGATTAGGAGATAATACCATTTCACTAGGGTCATTATTTACACTTAAATAATTTTGACTTACGTCTATATTACTTATGGTATTTAATGTCTTCGATGTTGAAATATTATTACTCAGGTTCACCACCCTGAGGTTATCGTAATAAGCGGTGCCGGGGGTGTTCACGGCATAGTTGCTGAACATCCAAAGATCCAACGTGTTCGTCCCGCTCGGAACGGTGACGGTGGTCTCGAACCTGCTCCAATCGGCACCATAATTATATGACCCTATGGATGTGTTCGGCGTATCGTTCAGGCTTATCTCCAAGCGAGCGGCCCCGCTTCCGTCCTTACCGTCCAATCCTATCAAAAGCTCATCTCCTATGGAGATACCATAATCGGATAGACGGATCGTAATCCGGTAACGGCCCCATGGCTGGTTACTATCATTGTTCACAACCTCGATACCGCATGGACTGCCATTGGTCTCTACATCGGTCCCGATTACGGAATCTATGCCACCAACGAAATTGCCCAGCGACAGGACCATTGAAACGTCATCGTTTAATAGGCCGTCAGGACACTCTACAAAACAATTGAGTTCTTCATCTATATCCCCGTCGCAGTCATTGTCGATACCGTCGCATACTTCCACATTGCCGGGATACGACAATGCTTCGCCATCGTTACAGTCCGTATTATCCGTCACATATCCTGTCGGTACCGTACAAGCTTCCAATATATTGTTGGGATCGCCATAGCCGTCACCGTCCGTATCCAAATAATAGGTGGTCAAAGTAAAGTCCTCATCTATATCCCCGTCGCAGTCATTGTCGATACCGTCGCACACTTCTACATTGCCAGGATACGACAATGCTTCGTTATCGTTGCAGTCCGTATTATCCGTTACATATCCCGTCGGTACCGTACAAGCTTCCAATGTATTGTTGGGATCGCCATAGCCGTCACCGTCCGTATCTAAATAATAGGTGGTCAAAGTAAAGTCCTCATCTATATCCCCGTCGCAGTCATTGTCGATACCGTCGCACACTTCCACATTGCCGGGATACGACAATGCTTCGTTATCGTTGCAGTCCGTATTATCCGTCACATATCCTGTCGGTACCGTACAAGCTTCCAATGTACTGTTGGGGTCGCCATAGCCGTCACCGTCCGTGTCCGCATAATAAATTGTATAGCCCAGACCATCACATGGTGGCGCGGCACTCAGGTTCACCACCCTGAGGTTATCGTAATAAGCGGTGCCGGGGGTGTTCACGGCATAGTTGCTGAACATCCAAAGATCCAACGTGTTCGTCCCGCTCGGAACGGTGACCGTGGTCTCGAACCTGCTCCAATCGGCACCATAATTATATGACCCTATGGATGTGTTCGGCGTATCGTTCAGGCTTATCTCCAAGCGAGCGGCCCCGCTTCCGTCCTTACCGTCCAATCCTATCAAAAGCTCATCTCCTATGGAGATACCATAATCGGATAGACGGATCGTAATCCGGTAACGGCCCCATGGCTGGTTACTATCATTGTTCACAACCTCGATACCGCATGGACTGCCATTGGTCTCTACATCGGTCCCGATTACGGAATCTATGCCCCCAACGAAATTGCCCAGCGACAGGACCATTGAAACGTCATCGTTTAATAGGCCGTCAGGACACTCTACAAAACAATTGAGTTCTTCATCTATATCCCCGTCGCAGTCATTGTCGATACCGTCGCATACTTCCACATTGCCGGGATACGACAATGCTTCGCCATCGTTACAGTCCGTATTATCCGTCACATATCCTGTCGGTACCGTACAAGCTTCCAATATATTGTTGGGATCGCCATAGCCGTCACCGTCCGTATCCAAATAATAGGTGGTCAAAGTAAAGTCCTCATCTATATCCCCGTCGCAGTCATTGTCGATACCGTCGCACACTTCTACATTGCCAGGATACGACAATGCTTCGTTATCGTTGCAGTCCGTATTATCCGTTACATATCCCGTCGGTACCGTACAAGCTTCCAATGTATTGTTGGGATCGCCATAGCCGTCACCGTCCGTATCTAAATAATAGGTGGTCAAAGTAAAGTCCTCATCTATATCCCCGTCGCAGTCATTGTCGATACCGTCGCACACTTCCACATTGCCGGGATACGACAATGCTTCGTTATCGTTGCAGTCCGTATTATCCGTCACATATCCTGTCGGTACCGTACAAGCTTCCAATGTACTGTTGGGGTCGCCATAGCCGTCACCGTCCGTGTCCGCATAATAAATTGTATAGCCCAGACCATCACATGGTGGCGCGGCACTCAGGTTCACCACCCTGAGGTTATCGTAATAAGCGGTGCCGGGGGTGTTCACGGCATAGTTGCTGAACATCCAAAGATCCAACGTGTTCGTCCCGCTCGGAACGGTGACGGTGGTCTCGAACCTGCTCCAATCGGCACCATAATTATATGACCCTATGGATGTGTTCGGCGTATCGTTCAGGCTTATCTCCAAGCGAGCGGCCCCGCTTCCGTCCTTACCGTCCAATCCTATCAAAAGCTCATCTCCTATGGAGATACCATAATCGGATAGACGGATCGTAATCCGGTAACGGCCCCATGGCTGGTTACTATCATTGTTCACAACCTCGATACCGCATGGACTGCCATTGGTCTCTACATCGGTCCCGATTACGGAATCTATGCCACCAACGAAATTGCCCAGCGACAGGACCATTGAAACGTCATCGTTTAATAGGCCGTCAGGACACTCTACAAAACAATTGAGTTCTTCATCTATATCCCCGTCGCAGTCATTGTCGATACCGTCGCATACTTCCACATTGCCGGGATACGACAATGCTTCGCCATCGTTACAGTCCGTATTATCCGTCACATATCCTGTCGGTACCGTACAAGCTTCCAATATATTGTTGGGATCGCCATAGCCGTCACCGTCCGTATCCAAATAATAGGTGGTCAAAGTAAAGTCCTCATCTATATCCCCGTCGCAGTCATTGTCGATACCGTCGCACACTTCTACATTGCCAGGATACGACAATGCTTCGTTATCGTTGCAGTCCGTATTATCCGTTACATATCCCGTCGGTACCGTACAAGCTTCCAATGTATTGTTGGGATCGCCATAGCCGTCACCGTCCGTATCTAAATAATAGGTGGTCAAAGTAAAGTCCTCATCTATATCCCCGTCGCAGTCATTGTCGATACCGTCGCACACTTCCACATTGCCGGGATACGACAATGCTTCGTTATCGTTGCAGTCCGTATTATCCGTCACATATCCTGTCGGTACCGTACAAGCTTCCAATGTACTGTTGGGATCGCCATAGCCGTCACCGTCCGTGTCCGCATAATAAATTGTATAGCCCAGGCCATCACATGGTGGCGCGGCACTCAGGTTCACCACCCTGAGGTTATCGTAATAAGCGGTGCCGGGGGTGTTCACGGCATAGTTGCTGAACATCCACAGATCCAACGTGTTCGTCCCGCTCGGAACGGTGACCGTGGTCTCGAACCTGCTCCAATCGGCACCATAATTATATGACCCTATGGATGTGTTCGGCGTATCGTTCAGGCTTATCTCCAAGCGAGCGGCCCCGCTTCCGTCCTTACCGTCCAATCCTATCAAAAGCTCATCTCCTATGGAGATACCATAATCGGATAGACGGATCGTAATCCGGTAACGGCCCCATGGCTGGTTACTATCATTGTTCACAACCTCGATACCGCATGGACTGCCATTGGTCTCTACATCGGTCCCGATTACGGAATCTATGCCCCCAACGAAATTGCCCAGCGACAGGACCATTGAAACGTCATCGTTTAATAGGCCGTCAGGACAAGAATTTTCGCTTTTTACATCAATTGTTAAATTATCAGTATCAATAGATCCATCTGTATCTGTAACGCTTAAAACTACATTGTATGTACCAATCGTTGTAAAGGTATGTTGAGGATTAATAAGAGAAGAAACACTTCCGTCTCCAAAATTCCATGAATAATTATCAATACCATCATCATCAGTAGAATTACTACCTGTAAAATTAACCGTTAAAGGTGAATTTCCTGTAAATGTACTTGCGTTTGCAACAGCATTAGGCGGTTCATTATTATCGGAAATTGCACCAATTTTAAAATTAATTACTGTAGGGCAACCATCTACAGTTGTTAATACAAATTGACCAACATTAGAGTCATCAACAAGTCCATTTCCCCTATCAGGATTTCCCCATCTGTAATAATCAAATTTTTGAACAAAAGTATCAAGTTGATATGCTCCTTCAGCTGTTAATCTATTGCTATCATTTATACTATTAAATGTAGGACCATCATATTGCGGTGTTGTAATAAAATAGCTGTCATTATAATTTTTTGCTCTTATATAAACTCTACTTCCTAATGGAGCACTAATTCTGTTTCCTTGAATCCAATCACCATTATTAATTTTGTACTCAGGAATAATTAATCCTTCATTACAATTAGCTATACCGGGAGTATTAGTTGACAATCCTACATTATAATATTGTTTTATTTCATTGGCGGAAAGAGGACGTTTAAATAATTTAAAATCATCAATTCTTCCATCTAACTCATCGGTGATGCCACTTTTATTTCCGTAAGGAACAACAGGCAAATTGGTCCTATGCTCATAAAAACCTGAAATTGTAAAATTACTTCTTACATTAGAATCATTCCTAAGCAACATAGTCCCTGTTAATGGGCTATTGCATATTTCTATACCGTTAGAATACAATCTAGCAGTTTGCCCGTCATAAGTTACCGCTAAATGAACCCACTGATTTAAGGGGGCATATCCACCGTAACAATCCGTAAAGCCTCCAGAAGTAGCAAAAGACCACTTCAATAAAGAATTATGAAAACCAGTAAACATTGCTGGGTAATTATGCGCAAAAATGGCAACATTAGCAGGTTTACCTGTTTGTGGTACAACGCTACTACCATCTCTATAAACCCATGCCATAACGGTAATTCCATTTTGAATTTGAGCTATATTCTGATTATAAGGTAATTCCAAAATAGAGTTACTTGAATGATATTTACCATCTAATTCTAAGCCTTTTTCATAAACTCCATTACCACCCCAAGTATGGTCATTAGCTACAGTAGGTTGACCTTCATCAGTTCTTTCTTTAATAACAAAATCATTATTATTTATAGTCTCATCATTAACTAAAATTCCAGAATTTTCGTCAAAATTTAAGGAAACCAGTAAATCATCAGGCAAGATGTTAGAGGTTACATTTTCTCCAATCTTCATAATCTCAGCTTCAGAAGGTACTCCGTTTGCGTTCAATGCAAATAGCATATAATATCCTGGTGGAAGAAGATTTTCATTTGGTATACTTAAAGAATAATTTGAATCTACAGAAGTAAAATCTACCGGGATTCTTCTTTGCTCATTATTTGTACTATGCGTTGCTGAAGAAAGTCTAATTAAACTAAACTCTTGTATTCCTGCTGTACCAGTAACATTCACCAATGAATTATAATTAACAGCTTCCGGAGCTGTTATTGTTGGTCTTACTGCCAAACTATTATCAGAATTAAAAAGATAAGGTGGGCTATAAATTTCAGCATTAAAATGATTTTGACAATCATCAGAAAAATAAGTACATAATCCACCGCCGCCTACAAATACTTTACCATTAGGCATTAGGATTGCAACACTATGATATGTTCGTGGAGTTGCCATTCCTGCAACCGTACTCCATAAATTTGTTTCAGGGTTATATAATTCAGAAGTTAACCTAGCACCGTTATCTGTAAAGACCTCAGCATGATCAAGACCACCAGTAACCAAAACCGACCCGTCTGGTAATACCGTACTATTATGCATGGTTCTAGAAAAAAACAAATTATTACTGGTTGAAGTAACAGAGGGTATAGTTCCAAAACCGCCATTAATATCAATTACAAAAGAATTAGATTTTGCTGGAGTTAAACTTGAGTAAGATTCTGAACCTCCCACTTTCAAAAGCTTACCAATATCAAACATTACCGTAGTACCTTTCATACTGTATGTATCATTTGCACGTAAACCTGCGGAACTTACAGACCCATTTCCTTGTAAATCAATCCAGTTCATTTGCTCGCTTGGTCCAGCATGAAATATTGATGCATCTGGTGCAACCCATAACCAAGCATGATTATCTACTCTATATAACCCTTGCGAATCTTTTAACAAGTCGTTATTCGTAAAGAAGTCTGATCCTTTAATTCCTGAAAGCAAAGACCAGCCAGAATTCTCTGTCCAAATTTCAGCGTCACGATTACCATATGCACCACCTCCCCAAGATCCTCCAACGGTAAAAACAGAACCATTAGCTAATGTAACGTTTCCTTGGTATCCTCTTGGAATATTCATATCGTTAACGGCGCTCCAACTGTTAGTTCTCCAATCGTATATACTAGTTTTTTGGCTTGTTGTCCCGCCTGCAGATAAAATTCTTCCATCCGGTAAGTTATTTATACCCGGGCAAAACATATCATGATTAGTTTGAGTAACAGTTTCACCCAAAGCCATACCATTTAACCCAATTGACGGATCAAAAATCTCTGTAAAAGTTGAACCATCGGCAGCATCCCTAAAGGTATCCCTAAATTGAGAAGACCAACAAATGAGTCTTCCATCAGGTAAATTGGCTACAGCCACTGGCACAATTCCAAATGGTATAGGATCACTCCACTCACCAATTTGATTTAAACTTTGAGCAAATGAAAGTTGCAGAAATAACGTTGATATTGATAAGCAAAATAGAATTTTGCGATTAAACTGCATAATTAAAAAGAATAATGGTTAAATAAATGTGGGGAAGCACATAAATTTAACCATTAGAAATTTTCGGTAAGAATAAAAAAGAAAATACTCGTCGTAATAGCATATAAATACGACCAATGTTACACTATTAAATTATGTACTAAATTGCCACCATTTTTTTGTTTTTATTCCATAACCATAGCCGTACTTACCACCATAGCCCAAATTACTTTCCTTGACATCATTTACAACAAAATTAAGACCCACCAATTTGCCTTCATTCTGTAATGCAATTGGGAAATCAACAACTTTAGTTTCTGTTACATGAGCCCTTGTTACATAAATAGTATGATTTGCGTATGGAGATATTAATAAAGTATCGGTTACAACCATAAGCGGTGCAGAATCTATTATTACATAATCATATTTCGGAGCAACTTCTTCTATTAGATTTTTAAATCTATCTCCCATTAATAATTCTGAAGGGTTGGGTAAAATTTTACCTGAGTATATAACATCCAATGTATTATTATGGACTAGCATTGATTTTACAATATCATCTACTTCAATACTATCGTCCATTAAATATTCAGAAAGTCCTAAATCTTTATTCTTTTTACTTCTACCCAAAACATCTACGTTTTTGTCTTCACTAAAAAAGTCTGTTAATTTTGGATTTCTAATATCTGCTCCAATTAACAATATCTTTTTCTTCGTACTTGCAAAAATCATGGACAAATTTGACGAAACAAAAGTTTTACCTTCTCCCGAAACACTTGAAGTAACTAAAACAACGTTATTCCTTTTATCAGCCTTCTTTGATTTTATTAAGTAATCTAAATTTGTTCTTAATATTCTCAAAGACTCTGCCAAAACAGACCTATCATCATCATGAACATATTTTTGGGATTTTTTATCTATTCGCGGTAGCTCAGCTAAAACCGGATAATTTCCAATCATTTTTTCCAGCATGGATTTACTATGAATTTTATTATCAAGTAAATCGTGAGAGTAAATAATTGAAAATGGAATTAAAAACCCTAAAATCAATGCCGCTAAATAAATTTTAAATTTATTTGGTGATATAGGGTCAATATCTGTTAAGTATGCTGAATCTATAACTTTAGATTTAGGAGCAGTTGAAGCCAATGCAACTTGAGATTCTTCTCTTCTTTGCAATAAATACAAATAAAGTGATTCTGTAGTTTCTTGCTTTCTAGTAATATCCCTTAACGCTCTTTCGTTTCTTGGTGCAGAATAAATTTTGGAATTTATTCGAGACTGTTGTTTGCTAAGGTTATTCACTGTTAAGGATAAATTATTCTCCATGGCCCCGAGACTTGCAGTTAGCCCGTTCTTAATACTTTGAAGTTCTTCATTTAAGCCTACAATTACAGGGTTTTTATCATTTGAACTTTTTAACAATCTATTTCTTTCTTGTAAAAGTTGATTATATTTTGCCGTACTATTTGCAATAGATGGATCAGAAAGACCAATGTTGGAAGGTAAAGTTTCGTTGGAATCATTTTGGTCCGTAACAATTTCCCTCATTGCACTTGCGATATTCAGCTGGTTACGATAATTTTCTAATTCTTGTTGATTTGCCGCGCCAACATTTAAATTTATATTAGCCTGTGACTGTATATCCGATAATCCGCGGTCGGTTTTAAACTCTTGAGCGGTTTGATCTACTACAGATAAATTTGAATAAATATCTGCTATTCTTTCGTTTATAAACGTAAAGGTTCTATCAGCAATTTCCTTTTTATCTTGAACGGCATTGGTGTTGTATACATTTATTAACGAGTTAATTATACTAATACCTTTTTCAGGTATTGGATGCTCAGCAGTTAAGGTTAAAATTTTGGAAAATTCATCTATATTCGAAATTTTTACGATTTTTTTTAAATTTTGAGCCACTGTACTTACAGGGTTTATCAAAATTTTTATTTTATCTCCTTCATAAGCATTATAATGTTGAAGATTTGGAGTAATTATTATATCTCCTATTGGTGTTTTAATATTCTTTCCAAATGAATATAATTTAGGAAGTTCACCCTCCTTATTTCTAAGTTCAAAATTACTTTTCGAAATTAATTTAATATAAAAAACATGTTTCGAATTAAATATTAATGAGTCAGGAGAAAGAAAATTAATATTTACAGGAATATCTCCGTATAATTCCGATTCTTTGATGTCTCCTACTAAATTATACGAAATATTCGCTTTTAAATTCTTTACGACTTCTATAAAATTAGATCTAGAATTAAGTACTTCAATTTCATCTTCAACTTCATTTTGTTTGCCTCCTAAAAAATCTAAGTCCTTGAAAACTGCAAGCTCCGATGAAGCACCTTTTTCTTCTAAGATTTGAATTTTAGCACCAATATCGTATTTAGGAACAGCATATCTATTGTAGATAAATGCAATGCCCAATAATACAATGATTGCCAATAAAAACCAGTACCAACGCTTAGCATAACGAGCTACAATATCATTTAAATCCTTTTCTTGTTGAAAACCTTTGGAGATTGTATCCATAAAATAATAGTAAAATAATTTTTTTAATTTCTTTGAGTCAATATTAAAACTGTAGATGTAATAATGATTGAGGCAATTGAAATTGCATTTGAAGTTCTATTATCTAAATTGGAAGAAGTAATTCCAGATTTATTAGGTTCTACATAAATTACATCGTTCTGAGTAAGGTAGTATACTGGTGAATCCAATGCTTTTTTTGATGTTAGATCTATATGATTAGAAACTTTTGTACCATTGAACTCCCTTAGCACAAGAACATTATCTCGTCTACCTTTTATATTTAAATCACCGGCCAATCCAAGCGCTTCTAGTATTGAAATTTGTTCTCCATTTACAGGATATGTTCCAGGATTATTAACCGCACCTAAAACTGTAACCGTAAAATTCTTTAATCGTATGTTAACAATTGGATTTTTTAGGTAATCTGAAAGTTTTTCTTTTAAAAGTACTTTTACATCAGTTGGGCTTAATCCGTCTATTTTCACAGATCCTAATACCGGAAAATCAATATTTCCTTCTTTATCAATTATATAATCAACTTGTTCCGGTCTTGATCCCGCCACTTCCGACCCCTTAAATAAATTAAATGGCAAGCTTGCTTCTGGATCTAGTGTTGAGATATGAATACTTACGACATCATCGACTTTAAATCTATAAGAATCTGTATTATCGTTAACTAATGTTTCAAAATCTGCCATATCTTGAAAAAACACCACGTCTTTTCTAGATGCACAAGAAGTAAAAATTAAAACACTAAGACTTACAAATAAAAAACGGTTAAACTTTATCATGTTATTATAATTAATTAGAAAATTCTCTTTTTAAACCCGTTTCCATTTTTATTATTTTAGGATTTTCGGTTTCAACTTTATCCAACTCTGAAAATTTAGAATTCTTAGAAATATATTCTGGAACTATTTCTTTCATCAATTTTACAGTATCGCCATTAAATAAAATATTAGTAATACAAAGTTCATCGATTTTTGACCGAACATAAGTAAAGTCCTCGTCCCTTACCTTGCTTATCATAATTTTCTTGTTATACGTAGGTAGTGTATCCTCGTCATTAGCTAAAAGCTCTTCATATAACTTTTCACCTGGTCTCAATCCTGTTATTTTAATATCGATATCCTCTGGATATGATAAACCAGACAGTTTTATCATATTCTTGGCAAGATCAAAAATCTTGACAGAATCTCCCATATCAAAGATAAATATTTCACCTCCTTTACCCATAGATCCTGCTTCTAAAACAAGTTGTGAAGCTTCGGGAATTGTCATAAAATATCTAGTAATATCTTTATGGGTAACCGTTAAAGGTCCACCACTTTCTAATTGTTTTTTAAATAATGGAATAACAGAGCCATTTGATCCAAGAACATTTCCAAATCTTGTAATAATGAATTTGGTCTTGCCTAATTTTTGCATACAACCTACATACTTTTCTGCTATTCGTTTAGAAGCCCCCATAACATTTGTAGGGTTCACTGCTTTATCGGTCGAAACCAAAATAAATTTATTTGCACTATATTGAATAGCCAAATCAGCAATTACCTTAGTACCCGCTATATTCACTTTTATAGCTTCATAAGAGTTATATTCCATTAATGGAACATGTTTGTAAGCTGCAGCATGAAAAATAAATGTCGGCTTAAATTCATTGAATATTTGGTTCATTCTATTTCTATCCCGAACATCACCAACTATACAAACAAAATTATGATAGCCTTTTCTAATTAATTCTTGTTGTAAATCATAAAGTGCAGATTCAGCTTGATCAACAATTATTAAAGTCTTATAATCATATAAACAAATTTGCCGAACCAGCTCACTACCTATAGAGCCTGCTCCCCCTGTAACTAAAACAGTTTGACTTTCTAACTCCTTAGCTGTTTTTAAATTTTTAATTTTAATAGGTGGGCGGTCCAATAAATCTTCTATTTGAACATTTTTTATCTGGGATGCTTTTAACTCGCCATTTATCCAAGTCTCTATTGGTGGAACAATTTTAACCTCCACATCTAAATCAACCAAGCGCTTAACTTCTTCTCTTAATTGTTTTTGAGGAATATCTAATGCTGTAAATATAATTTCTTGTATTCCTCTAAGTTTTACAAATTCCTTACTAAGTTCAGATTTACCATGAACATGGGTTCCATTAATATTTTTACCTGTCTTTTTATCAAGGTGATCTACATACCCTACAACTTTTGCTGCATTTTTAGGACTATTCGTTAAAACGTTATACGTCATAATACCAGCATCGCCAATACCATAAATTAAAACACTCTTTGTAATCTTAGCAGTTGAATTGATTAACCTATGATAGACCGATTTAAAAATGAATCGTGCCGCAGTTAGCCCAATAAAAGATAATAAACTGTGAATAATTACAATGGATAAAGGAACCGTAAACTCATCTACGAATCCATAAAATTTATTTATGATGACCCCTAAAATGGTAAAAATATTAGCTAAACATACTACGTTGAATAGATTATAAACATCTTTAGCCCCTGTATGCCTTATTACACCTTTATAGGAGCCAATAATCATTATAGCCAAAAAGGAAGCAAGTATTACAACAGGAAGCTGCGTTAACAATTGACCCGTATCAAAAGACAAGGTTAGATTGAATCTAATAAAATAACTAAGAAAAAAAGCAATACCAAAAATTATTAAATCAATAATAATAACAATCCACTTGGGACGATAATTTTCAGAATTTCTTACAATGTAGTTTAGTATCATATCAATAATAGGTTAAATTTCTGAAGTCAAATATACCAATACACCTTTCTCTTTACTTAAACTCCACCTATATTTCGCCAAAGATATTATAAATTCGTTTAACGGTACTTTTTCTTTCGATTGGTTCTTACAAAAAGTTACAAAACACTCAAAAAACAATCATTAAATATTATTAAAATATATAGTTTACATTAAAACTATATTTTCTATCTTATATTATACACATGTTACTATTTTTCTTACACGTCTTTCATCGATAATATACGGTTATTAAACGTTTTAAAAACATGTCTTGAAAAGTCTTTGATTATTTTTGTACTGCAGAACGAGACATTTTATAATTTGAGTTAGTACATCATGATAAAAAGAATTAAACAGATATATATTCTACTATTAATTTTCCCTATAATACTTTTTTCTCAAAACGAAAGTACTCAAGGAGAATGGGGTGCACCTATACCATTTGGCATAGTTCCTGTGGCGGTAGCTAACCTACCAGATGGTAATTTAATTACTTGGTCATCCCAGTTTAGAGGAACTTTTATAGTTGAGGGTGATGGCACTACATTTACTGAACTTTTTGACCCTGCCGGAAATGGTGGTCTAGGAGAAGCTTTAGGTTCATTTACAAGCAGTACAGATCATGATATGTTCTGTCCAGGCATTAATAATCTTGCTGATGGTAGAATTCTGTCAGCAGGCGGTACCAGTAGTGAAAGAACCAGTATATATGACTGGAAAACAAATAAATGGATGGTTGCCGACCAAATGAACATACCTAGGGGCTATCAAGGTAATGTTACCTTAACCGATGGTTCTGTATTTACTTTAGGAGGCTCATGGAGCGGCGGAAACTATGGGAACAGAGATGCTGAAATTTATTCATCGCTAACGGGTTGGTTACGATTACCTAATATTCAAGGAGAAGATATTTACACTGCAAACGATTTAAATTCAGATATCCAAGGGCAATACAGAGTAGACAATCACTTGTGGTTATGGCCTGCACCCAATGGAAAACTTTTTCATGCAGGACCAAGTGAAATGATGCATTGGATCGATGTAGATGCTCCAGGTGGAGCAATAGTTGAAGCAGGCATACGACAAGATTTATCCGCGGGGGTAACCGATGCCTACTCCATGAAAGGAAATACTGTAATGTTCGATATTGGAAAGATTCTAAAAACAGGAGGGGCACCAACTTATGGAGATGATTATATGCCTGAATTGCCGGCGAGAAACAATTCTTTCGTAATAGATATCAATGGCACCGGCAATACACCTACACCTACAGTTACATTTACAGGAAATATGAGTAACCAAAGAACCATGCACAATAGTACGGTTTTACCCAACGGAGAAGTATTGGTTACTGGAGGTCTTACTGATGCGGCCGTATTTACGGACGTAGGAGCAGTACTTGGGGCTGAAATATTCAATCCAAATGCTACTGGAAACAAATGGCGAACAGTAGCACAAATGGCCACACCTAGAACTTATCATAGTGTTGCAATTTTAATGGTTGATGGACGAGTATTTGTTGGCGGTGGTGGCCTTTGTGATAGCTCTCCAGGTTGTGTAAATCATATGGATGCAGAAATTTATAGTCCTCCATACCTTTTTAATTCTAATAACACACTCGCTACAAGACCAGAAATCTTTGGTGGCCCAGAAAGTACAGATTACGAATCAAACATAACTTTAACCGCAACTCCTGGAATTCAGGAATTTAGTTTAATACGTTTCTCTGCAGCTACACATTCTACTAATAACGAACAACGTAGAATACCTGTAAGTTTTACGTCAAGTGGAAGTAGTTACAATGTAGCAATTCCAGAAAGAGAATTATTACCACCTGGGTATTATATGTTATTTGCCTTAGATGCTAACGGTGTACCTTCAATAGCACATACAATTAAAATTGGTTCGGAAATTCCTTTATCGAATAATTCCAATTTGGTTTTGGATATGCAGTTTGATGAAACTAGTGGAATAAATGCGACAGACAGCTCGCAGTATGGAAACGATGGAACTATTGTTCAAAGAAATGACAATGGTAGCCCAGCAACAGCTAACCAATATACTTGGTCTGATGGAATCGTTGGCAATGCCCTAGAATTCGATGGTTTGGAATTCAATAGTAATTCATTGTTGGAAATAGATTATAGTACCGAATTAGCTTCAACCGCAGGTTCCATTACTGTTTCTGCATGGGTCTATAGAAATAGTAGTAGCGGTATAACCGAATTAAATGGTAAAATAGCGAATGTGGGCATTTTGAGCCAAGCCTATCCGAATATGTTTTTTGGTTTTCATAATACGTTATATAAATGGGCTTTTAGAGCGGACAGTCCTTTGGATTGTTATGCAGGTTATGCACCGTTAGATACCTGGGTACACCTTGCGGCTACTTATGATGGCTCAGTTGCTAAATTATACGCCAATGGTGTAGAAGTATGTAGCAGAGCAATGAGCGGCGATATTACATTTTTAAACGATGCAACTGAATTAAGTCGTTTTACAGCTTCTGGATTTTACGAAGATGGCAGTAGAACCCTTCCTGCCGTGTCTTACGGTAATGAAAGTGGAATAACTGATGAAATCAGTGGTAAAATGGATCTTTTAAAGGTTTATAATAAAGTACTTAGCCCAGCAGAAATTCAAGGACTATATCAAGAAGGATTAAATACGAATAATCCAGATATTACCAATTGTGCTGGAAATTATTTAACTGCCGAATATAGAATAGGTTTAAGTGGCCAATGGATAGAAAGTAATACTATAGTAGCACCTTTAGGAGCTGAAGTATTTATAAGACCAAAAGGATATACTGGTGAGTATTTCTTAACAACTTCTCAATATGATGGGCCAACCTATAGCAATGTAAGCAATTCAGACAAATTCACTGTCGACAATGCGTATAAATTAGACACCTATGTTTCCCCAGCTTTTAATTTATCCAACTGGAACAACCCAGATAGAAACAATGGCTTTGTAGATAGTTCCAATGAAGGACAATTTGTTTTTACCACACCAAGCGGATGTCCAACAACTATCTATTTTTCATTAGTGAACAATAATACAGGTAATGAATGTCCCGATTATCTTCCAAATGAAGATCCAACAATATTTATTACATCTGGTTCTTTAAACGGACTTTTAGATGAGGCCATTGGAACAAAAACGGAAACAAATTTCTCTGAATGTGCATTGGAAGTACGAAACGATTCCATTGATGCAGTACAGCCTAACCGTGAACGATTTGCTCATTTCTCCTCTTCAATAAAAATTGCTGATTATGGGATTGAAGTCGGTGATGAAATATATGTTGAGATTGATGGAAAGGGTACCAATTCCGCAGCAATAGAAATATATAGAAACAATGACCCAACGATTAGTGGCCCATTAGTTTCCGCAAGTTTCCCATCCAATTGGTTAACACGTAGTGGAACATTCTTTGTGCCTGCAAACACACAGACCTTAGATGTTTGGATGTACAGTAACTATGGGTCAACAAGTCCAGGAAGGGCGTACTTTGATAATTTAAAAATTATTAACCTAACAGCCACTAATGGCAACTACCCACCTACCGCCGAATTTAGTGCCAGTACTTTAAATGGAAATGGACCTTTACTGGTCAATTTTAACGCGGATGCTTCCACAGATGATGTTGGAATTAGCCAATATGTTTGGAAATTTGGAGATGGCACAACTTCATCTTTAAAGAATCCTTCGCATACCTATACTGATCCAGGTACCTATTTGGCAAAACTATCAGTATATGATACAGGTGGTTTGCGAGACGAGAAAACCATTGAAATTACGGTATTAGATTCTGGAAATCAATCACCAGTTGCAATAGTAACTGCAAACCCAACTTCTGGAACAGTACCATTAAATGTGGCATTTACAGGTAGTAACTCTACTGATGATGGCGTATTAACGTATAGCTGGGACTTTGCGGATGGTTCAACTTCAAACTTGGCCGACCCAACTCATACCTTTACTACTTCAGGGGTCTATAATGTTACCCTAACGGTAACCGATACAAATAATGTAACAGACACGGAAAGCATTACCATTACGGTAAACGATGTACCAAATCAACTACCGGTTGCAATAGTATCTGCAAACCCAACTTCAGGAACAGTACCTTTAAATGTGGCATTTACAGGTAGTAACTCTACTGACGATGGCGTATTAACGTATAGCTGGGACTTTGCGGATGGTTCAACTTCAAACTTGGCCGACCCTGCTCATACCTTTACTGCATCAGGTGTTTATAATGTAACCTTAACGGTAACCGATACAAATAATGTAACAGACACGGAAAGCATTACCATTACGGTAAACGATGTACCAAATCAACTACCGGTTGCGGTACTATCTGCTAATCCAACTTCAGGAACAACACCTTTAAATGTAGCATTCACAGGCAGTAATTCTACTGATGACGACGTATTAACGTATAGCTGGGACTTTGCGGATGGTTCAACTTCAAACTTGGCCGACCCTGCTCATACCTTTACTGCATCAGGTGTTTATAATGTAACCTTAACGGTAACCGATACAAATAATGTAACAGACACGGAAAGCATTACCATTACGGTAAACGATGTACCAAATCAACTACCGGTTGCGGTACTATCAGCTAATCCAACTTCAGGAACAACACCTTTAAATGTAGCATTTACAGGCAGTAATTCTACTGATGACGACGTATTATCGTATAGCTGGGACTTTGCGGATGGTTCAACTTCCAACTTGGCCGACCCTGCTCATACCTTTACTACACCAGGTGTTTATAATGTTACCTTAACGGTAACCGATACGAATAATGTTACAGACACGGAAAGTATTTCTATTACGGTAAATTCATTAACAAACCAACCCCCTGTGGCCACTATTATGGCAACTCCTGTTTCAGGTAGTATTCCACTTTTCGTAGAATTCACAGGCAGCAACTCTACCGATGATATTGGTATAGTGTCCTTTTTATGGGATTTCGCCGATGGAACAACTTCTACAGATGCTGACCCTAATCACACTTTTATTACTGTAGGCGATTACGTTGTTACTTTAACTGTCACGGATACAAACGGAATTACAGATACAGAAAACATAACCATTTCTGTAAACGGTTTTACCAATGAAGCGCCAGTCGCTGTTATCGCTGCAAATCCAACTTCAGGAAATGCTCCTTTAACCGTAAACTTCACCGGCAGTAATTCAACTGATGACAATGGCGTAGTAAGCTATTTATGGGATTTTGCAGATGGAACAACCTCCGAACTTGCAAATCCAACGCATACCTTTAACGACATTTTAGAGTATAATGTTACACTGACAGTTACGGATGCAAACGGTTTAACTAATACCCAAACTGCTTTAATCACTGTAAACGATTTACCTAATGAAGCTCCAGTAGCAGCAATTTCTGCGAATCCAATTTCAGGAAATTCCCCTTTAACAGTAAACTTTACGGGAAGTAATTCTACAGATGACAATGGTATAGTAAGCTATTTATGGGATTTTGCAGATGGAACAACTTCCGATATTGCAAATCCTACACATACCTTTAACAACATTCTAGATTATAATGTTACGCTGACAGTTACGGATGCAAATGGTGAATCTAATATGATAAGTATTACAATTTCAGTCAATGATTTACCAAATGAAGCTCCAGTGGCAATAATTTCTGCCAATCCAATTTCGGGTAATTCACCTTTAACGGTAGACTTTACGGGAAGTAATTCAACAGATGACAATGGTATAGTAATCTATTTATGGGATTTTGCAGATGGAACAACTTCCGACCTTGCAAATCCTACACATACCTTTAACAACATTTTAGATTATAATGTTACGCTGACAGTTACGGATGCAAATGGTGAATCTAATATGACAAGTATTACAATTTCAGTCAATGATTTACCAAATGAAGCTCCAGTGGCAATAATTTCTGCCAATCCAATTTCGGGTAATTCACCTTTAACGGTAGACTTTACGGGAAGTAATTCAACAGATGACAATGGTATAGTAAGCTATTTATGGGATTTTGCAGATGGAACAACTTCCGATCTTTCAAACCCAACACATACCTTTGATAATGTTTTAAACCATGTAGTTACCCTTACAGTTACAGATGCAAACGGATTAGCCGACACAGAAAGTATTACTATTTTAGTAAACGAAAATGAGCCACTAAACATCCCTTCAGAACTAAAAGATATTATTATATACCCTAATCCTGTACGAAATGAAACCTTAAAAATTGACCTTTCTAAGTTTATGAATGAAGGCTTAAATATTGGTTTTTATGACATTTATGGTAAATTAGTATTTCAAAAGATGATAGATTCTAATCATACTGAGTTGCTGGAGATTGACTTATCAATTCTTAGCAACGGTGTTTATCTTATGGAATTGGCAAGCACATCCATTGATGATTCTACGATTAAAAAAGTTGTAAAAATCGAATAAGCCCACGTTTTCGTGCAAATAAAATAACACGTATTTTTAACAAAAAAAATATTGAAAATATTAATTACTGGCGCAGCAGGATTCATTGGATTTCATCTCATCAAGATTTTATCAAAACAAAATCATGAACTAATTGGTCTTGATAATTTAAACGATTATTACGATGTTAATTTAAAACTATTAAGACTAAAAGAACTTGGTATTGAAATTGACTCTAGGTATTATGAGCCAAAAAAAATAAAGGGAAAGGACAATATTTATTTTTATAGAGAAGACATATGCAATGTAGAATTTATAGCGTCATTATTTAAATTAGAAAAATTTGACATTGTTGTTCACCTTGCAGCTCAAGCGGGAGTTAGATACAGTATCTCTAATCCTGATGCCTATATAGATTCTAATATTAATGGTTTTTACAATATTTTAAAGAATTGTAAAGAACATTCAATTAAACATTTTATTTACGCAAGTAGTTCTAGCGTTTATGGCAATAGTGATAAAATTCCATTTTCCACCTTAGATCCAGTCAATGAGCCAATTAGCCTATATGCCGCTACTAAAAAAAGTAACGAATTATTAGCACATACCTACAGCCATCTTTATAATTTAAAAACAACCGGCTTACGATTCTTTACGGTTTACGGCCCTTGGGGTAGACCAGATATGGCCTATTATAAATTTGTTAAAGCAATTTTATTAGAAGAAAAAATACCTGTTTATAATAATGGGAAATTAGAACGTGATTTTACCTATGTTGATGACATTGTTAATGGTATAGATCGAATTGTAAATAAAGGTTTTATTTCAAATTCTAATAATAAAAATTATTCCATTTACAATATTGGAAATGGAAGTCCAGTTAAGCTTATGGAATTTATAAACACCATAGAGATACATCTAAAAAAGAAGGCAAAAATTAATATGCTCCCTATGCAAGATGGTGATGTTTATAGAACATGGGCTGAAATTAAAGATTTAGAAAAAAATTATGATTACAAACCAAATACTACTCTAGATTTTGGTATTAAAAAATTTGTTGATTGGTATTTAAAACATAAATAAATTAACGTGTTCAACAAATAAAAAAGCTTTTTGTTAGTTATGTATCTTATAAAATAAGATTTAGAATTCAAAAGTGATAGAATAAAGCATTATTTATCATGATTATAAAACAAGAATTTAAATATTAAATATTAATAATGAAAATAGGAATAATTGGTTTAGGATATGTTGGTTTGCCTTTAGCGGCACTTTTTGCGACTAAATATAAAGTTGTAGGATTTGACATTAATCAAAAAAGGGTAGATGAAATAAACTCCGGAAAAGACAATACACTAGAACTTACCAACATGGACCTCGAAAAAGTATTGGTTTCTAGTCTTGGTTCAAAAGACAAAGGTTTAACCTGTACCACTACTCTAGAAGATCTTGCGGACTGTAACTATTATATAATTACGGTTCCGACACCTGTAGATGACACTAAGAGACCTATTTTTACTCCTTTAATCAAGGCAAGTGAAGCAGTTGGGAAAGTCCTTAAAAAAAATGACATAGTAATTTATGAATCTACAGTATACCCAGGTGCAACAGAAGAAATATGCATCCCAGAACTTGAAAAAAGTTCTGGCCTAAAATTCAATAAAGACTTTTTTGCAGGTTATTCTCCAGAACGTATTAATCCAGGAGATAAAAAACATACAGTAGAGAAAATACTCAAAGTAACCTCGGGATCAACAGAAGAAATTGGTGTAAAAGTTGATGATTTATACAAATCAGTTATTACTGCTGGTACACATTTGGCTCCAACTATTAAGGTTGCAGAAGCATCAAAAGTTATTGAGAATACACAAAGAGATATAAATATTGCATTTGTTAACGAGTTAGCTAAAATCTTTGCGCTTTTAGGCATAGACACTAATGATGTATTAGAAGCGGCAGGCACAAAATGGAATTTCCTACCATTTAAACCTGGTTTAGTTGGAGGTCACTGTATAGGTGTTGACCCGTATTATTTGGCTCAAAAAGCTCAAGAACATGGTTATAATCCCGACTTAATTTTAGCTAGTAGAAGAATTAATGATGGTATGGGCGAATATTTAAGCCTACAAATTATTAAATTAATGCTTAAACATGATTTAACCGTTAAAGATTCTAAAGTTTTAATATTAGGAATAACGTTTAAAGAAGATTGTCCAGACGTTAGAAACACTAAAGTCGTTGATCTAGTAAATAACTTAAATGAATACCGTGTTAAAACTACTATTTATGACCCATGGGCAAATCCTGAGGAAGTTTTACATGAATATGGGCTTGTTACCACACAGCAAAAACCAAAAGGCACATACGATATAATTGTATTAGCAGTATCTCACGATGAATTTTTAAAAGAGGACCTTGCTATATATAAACACGAAAACACGTTAGTTTATGACGTAAAGGGTAAACTTCTATCTGGCTATACAGCAAGGCTTTAATACACCTAAAAAGTTAATAATTAAATAAAACGAATCATTCTTTACTATAAAAGAATGATTCGTTTTATTTTTACAACTTTGCTATATAAATAAACTTAAATGTATTTAACTGTTATTGGAACTGGTTATGTAGGCTTAGTAAGTGGAACATGTTTTGCTGAAATGGGTAACACCGTAACTTGCGTGGATATTGACACCGACAAAATTGGAAATCTCAAAAAAGGTATCATTCCTATATACGAACCTGGTTTAGAACAAATGGTAAAAAGAAATGTAGACAACAAAACACTACATTTTAGCACCGATTTAGCAAGTAGTCTTAAAAAAACAAATATAGCCTTTATAGCTGTTGGCACACCAATGGGTGAAGATGGCGCTGCCGATTTACAGTACGTATTGCAAGTAGCATCTGACATTGGTGATCATATGCAGCAAAAATTAGTTATCGTTGACAAATCTACAGTACCAGTAGGAACCGCTGACAAGGTCAAAGCTAAAATTAAAGAACGTTTAGACTTAAGAAAAGTAGATATCCCTTTTGAAATTGTTTCAAATCCTGAATTTTTAAAAGAGGGCGATGCCATTAACGATTTCATGAAACCGGATCGTGTGGTTATTGGGGTAGAATCTCAAGAAGCGGAAGAACAAATGAAATCTTTATATGCTCCTTTTTTTAGAACACAAAATAGAATGATTTCAATGGATGTGCGATCTGCTGAAATGACTAAGTATGTTGCCAATGCTATGTTAGCTACTAAAATTTCATTTATGAACGAAATAGCTAATATTTGCGAATTGGTTGGGGCAGATGTCAATAAAGTTAGAGTTGGTATTGGTTCTGACAGTAGAATTGGATATAGTTTTATATATCCTGGCAGCGGTTACGGTGGGTCGTGTTTTCCTAAGGATGTAAAAGCGTTAAAGCGTACAGCCCAACAACATGGTTATACCCCAAGATTAATAGATGCAGTTGAAAAAGTTAATAATGACCAAAAATTTGTCATAGCCAATAAAGTGATACAACATTTTGGAGAAGACCTTTCGAACAAAACATTCGCCATTTGGGGTCTAGCATTTAAACCTGAAACAGATGACATGCGTGAAGCGCCAGCTATATATATCATAAAAGAACTGGTAAAAAGAGGCGCTAAAATTCAAGCGTACGACCCTAAGGCCATGCACGAAGCAAAAACCTTTTATTTAAAAGATTTAATAGATGTTACCTATTTTGATTCTAAATACGAAGTTTTAAAAAACACTGACGCCTTATTATTACTTACAGAATGGAAAGAATTTAGATCTCCAGATTTTGAAGAATTAAAAATTCAGCTAAAAAATCCTGTTATTTTTGACGGCAGAAACCAATATTCTTCCTTAAACCTTAGCGATAAAGGTTTTACATATTATCAAATAGGTAAAAGATAATTATTGAATAATTCAAAATCAAAAAGGCCAAGAATATAGCATTCTTGGCCTTTTTGTTGATAATCAATTAAAAATAAAGCAAGTACGAATTATCTTATCTATTAAATTTGTCGTTTGGCGATATTAAAAACTTTTAAAAAAATTGCTTCTTATTTTTACACCTATTATTTTTTTTTTGAGTGAAAATCAATAATATTTAAAAACCTACTATGCTAAAGAGAACAAAATATATAGCATTCTTACTACTTCTATTCACCATTACCACTTATGGGCAAGATACTGATTATGATGGTGTTGACGATATTACAGATTTATGTATAAATACTGTTGACCCTTTAAATTTAGATACAGATGGTGATGGTATAGGTGATGCATGTGATGTAGACGATGATAACGATGGTATTTTAGATAGTAATGATTGTGAGGTTACTATACCTAATTTTAGTTTTGAAAATGGCTTAACCAACTGGACTATTGAATCCTCAGATGGAATCGTAAATAATTCTGTGGCGATTTCACCTGCAAATGATGGTCCATTTCCTGGAGCAGAAGGTGGAAACTATCTTGATATTGAAGCATATGCTGAAACTATTATATTAACTACATCCAATGCATTTGCAGTTTATAGGGAAACAAGTTACATTTTTGAAATTGCCCTAGCAGACTTACCTTTCCCAATTGGATCTACCGTACCTGCAGGATTTTATAATGATGGAAATATACGTCTTGAACTTGGATATGGTGATAACAATGCTAACTACACACCTATTCCAGGTGCATTTTTAGATATTAATGGCCCTACTGAAACTGTTGAAGGGTGGAACGAATTTAGTATTCCCTTTCAAATAAATGCTGGCGATGCTGCTGAAGGCGAAGGTATTCTAATAAGAATTTCCCATACAGGTATTGGGGGTAGTGCCGTTGGGTTAGGCGTTGATTTTGTACGATTATCTATAGATTCAGATCATGATGGTATTTCTAATTGTAAGGAATTAGATTCTGACAATGATGGTTGTTTTGATGTAGTCGAAGCCGGTCATACCGATGACGGCGGTGGACTACTAGCTGGTACACTTTCATTATCAGGAGATGGGTCAATAGATAATGCTACAGAAGGTTACACTGGTAGTACCCAAGCTGTTTTTGACGCTGGTTTAATAACATGTAACATAATAGATTTTGATCTCGATGGTGTACTAGATATAAATGACCTTGATGATGATAATGATGGTATTCTAGATATTTATGATTGTGAAGTCCCCGTATTGAATTATAGTTTTGAATCTTCAACACCAGGTGACACAGTTCATGAAGGTTGGGAAATAACCTCTACAAGTAGTGAAGGTGCAAATGTAGCCATTCCCAACTCCATAGATGATTATTTTTATGCCCCTGAAGGAAACCAATATGGCTTTATAAATGGTGATGGTATAATTAGTCAAAGACAATCTTCTGCTTCTTTTGAGTTAGGAGCATATATCTTAAGTTTAGACATTGGTGATGGCATAGGTAATTTCAATAATAATTATAGAAATGATGGTACTTCAATAGTTGAAATTGGCTATTTAGATCCTGGCAACAACTTTGTACTAGTTAATAGTTTAACCGTAACCAGCGACCAAACGCCAAATGGTATTTGGAGCAGATTCTCATTTTCTACACAAATAAACCCTGGCGACCCTGCTTTAGGTGAAGGTATTAGAATTCGAATAAGGCATGAGCAAAATGCTATTCTTAACCAACGTCGTGGAGATTATGACAATATTACTTTACTAAGGGATAGAGATAATGATGGCAATGCTGATTGTATTGATTATGATAGTGATGGTGATGGTTGCCCAGACGTTACAGAAGTAGGTCATATAGATAATGGAAGTAGTCAATTACAAGGTTCAGGAATAAACCCTACAAATGGTCTTGTAACTGGTTATAATGTTGGAAATGCTACAGGTTATACAGGGCTCAGAGCTGCCTATTTTGACAATTCTATAAATTCTTGCAATATAATCGACACAGATGGTGATGGCTTAGCTGATGGTGATCGTTATTATTTTCAACCGAATGGAGCAACAGCTTGGGATGGGCTAGATTTAGACAATGATAATGACGGCATATTAGATATTAATGAAGGATGTGAATTAACCCAAACATCTTCTCCAGTTTCTGAAGAATTTGCAAATTTTGAAATTCTAAGAAACAATTTCTTTTTCTTCCCTCCTACTCTAAATGCACCTTATACTTCTGGTCCTGGCCCTAATGGTGTTGGAATGATAGATTATTGGGTGGCAAGTAACCCTAACGGGGCTGGCCCACATATGGTCAATGCTGGTTCGTATATCGATTTAGGAACGGGTCAACCCTATTCACAAAATTATTTTACCGATGGCACCTTACAACCAGACGACCCTACTTTTGGTATTGTTGTTCCGTCTGCTTATGAAAATGATACATTTGCATTCATTGACGGTGACGGTTCTTTAACACAAACAAGGTCCGATATTTTAATGGAAGAATCATCGTACATTATAACCATAGCTGTTGGTGATGGTCTAGATTATGAAAATGGATATAGGAATGATGGTGTTAGTTTAATTGAGGCTGGGTATGGACCGGTTGCTTCTTTTACTTCACTTAGCCAAATAATCGTGAACCCAGAAGATACCCCTAATGGAACGTGGACCGATTTTACATTTAATATAACTGTACCAGCAGGCTCACCTGCTATTGGTCAAGAATTATTACTTCGCATAACGCATACTGGAAATGTAATCAATAATCAATTAGCAGGTAATTATGACCATATTAGAATAAATAGAGATACAGACGGTGATGGAATTTCTGATTGTTTGGATCCAGATTCGGATGGCGATGGTTGCCCAGACGCTACTGAAGCTGGTTACACCAATGATGATAATGATAATTTTGTAGGTAACGGTATACCTATAATCGACGCTAATGGTCTTGTAACAGGAACTAATGGCTATAGCACACCAGTATCCGTAAATGTTATTACGCCCACAGACCCTGTAGTGATAGCTAACCCATTTAATAATGAAGCCAGTTGTGAAGGTGGAGATGTAACTTTTTCTATCGTTGCAAATAGACTTACCGGGATTATTGTTTATGAATGGTATGAAAGTACCGATGGCGGCGCTACTTTTAATTTATTAACAGAAGTAGCTCCATTTTCGGGAACCACCACAGCAAATATGACAATTTCTGCAGTTACCGCAGCTCAGAATAACAACCAATATAGAGTTCGGGTTTTTGGTGATGATTACTTATGCTATGAAGAAGCACCTGCTACATTAACAGTAACCACAGGACCAACAATAGTTACTCCAGTTCCTTTAAGTGCATTAATTTGTGATGGAGAAGATGCTGTATTTAATTTAACTGGCGATGCCAATGATATTATTACGTATAGTTTAGATGGTGCACCTTCAACGTCAATTGCATTAGACGCTACAGGTAATCAATCGGTGACAATACCTGCCCCCACAGCAGATGTTACCATGTCAATAATTAGTATTGAAGACAGTGTTTCTTCTTGCGTATTAACGTTGGCACCAGCTACGACGGCTACAATTACGTTTAACACTATTCCAACAGCTCCTATTAACCCAACTAATGCTTCTATTTGTGAAGGAGCTGCTAACACTCCCATTAGTGTGAATTTAGACCCAATGGGCTCCGGAGACACTA
This sequence comes from Maribacter hydrothermalis, assembly GCF_001913155.1. Lineage (GTDB taxonomy): Bacteria > Bacteroidota > Bacteroidia > Flavobacteriales > Flavobacteriaceae > Maribacter > Maribacter hydrothermalis. Next base: position 3,441,488 of record NZ_CP018760.1, on the reverse strand, counting down.
TTAATTGGTATGATGTGGCAACCGCTGGAATTTCTTTATCTTCTGGACCTACATTTACATCCACGGAAACCTTACCTAACACCTATACCTATTATGCAGAAGCAGAAAATATAGCATCAGGGTGTGTGAGCGCTACTAGAGTTCCTGTAACTTTTACAATAAATGCAACGGTTGTCGCAGATATTATAGGCGACCAAACCGTTTGTGATACGTATACCCTACCAGCTTTATCTGTAGGAAATAATTATTACACAAATTCAGGAGGCACGGGTAATTTACTTAACGCTGGGGATGTTATAACAACATCACAAACAATTTTTGTATATACGGAGACAGGCACTACGCCTAACTGCACAGATGAAAGCAGTTTCGACGTAACTATTGATATTACCCCTAGTTTAATACCAATTTCTAATACATGCTCATTAGATTTATCAACTTATGAAGTTGTTTTCCAAGTGTTTACTGGTACGTTGACTTCCACTGCTGGTACCGTTGTTGGTAATGACACGGTAACAGATATTCCGGCTGGCACTGACATCACAGTAACAGCTACAAATAACGCATGTGTAACTAATTTAATAATTACTGCACCAAATTGTAACTGCCCTACATTAGACGCTCCAATAAACCCATTAAATGGAAGCAATTGTCAAGGATCTCCGACTTCCAACTTATCAGTTGATTTACCGATTACAGGAGGTGATACAATTAATTGGTATGACGCTGCAAGTGGTGGGAACTTCTTATTTTCTGGCGCTACTTTTTCACCATTAGATACAGCTGTGGGTACTTATACGTATTACGCTGAAACTTTTGATAGTGTAACCTCATGCGAAAGTGTAAGAACACCAGTTACGCTTACAATCAACAATACCCCAATCGCAGATACAATGGCAAATCCCCCGCCATCTTGTGATTCATATACATTACTTCCACTTAGTCCAGGAAATAATTACTATACAGGGCCTAACGCAACTGGTAATATGCTAAACAGTGGCGATGTCATTACAACATCACAAACTATTTATATTTATGCAGAATCTGGTACAACACCCAATTGTACTGATGAAAGCAGTTTTGACGTTGCTATAAACACAACGCCTGTAGTGGTAGTAGACGAAAAAAATTGTGCACCAGATTTATTGACTTATGAAATTATATTAGAACCTTTAACCGGTGTTTTAACTACAAGTGCAGGCACAGTGATTGGTAATGATAGAATAGTTGGTATTCCATCAAATACAGATATCATAATAACAGTAAGTAATAATGGATGTGATAGCACTATAACCATTGAGGCCCCAGATTGCAGTTGTTCTGTATTAGCAGCACCAACAAACCCAATAAACGGAAATAATTGCGAAGGTTCCCCAACAGCCAGTTTATCGGTTGACCCATCTACCGCTTTAGGAAATATTATAAACTGGTATAATGTTCCCGTGGGTGGAAATATTCTAAATATTGGTGATACATATACACCAAATGAAACAACCGAAGGAACTTATGTTTATTACACTGAAATCTATAACACAGTTTCCCAATGTACAAGTGATAGAGTTGCAATAACCCTTATTATAACGGCAATACCAACCATAACACCACAAGCAAATGTTGAAGCATGTGAGTTCTATGTTTTACCAGATCTGGGACAAAACCAAAATTATTATACGGGTCCCAATGCCACAGGCACTATTTTAAATTCTGGAGAACAAATATTATCCTCTCAAACCATTTATATATTTGGGCAAGCAGAAGAAAATGCAAGCTGCACAGCTGAAACATTTTTTGATGTAACGGTTTTACAGGAACCTATACTTGATATTCCTACCAGTCTAAGTTTATGTGAAGGCAGTGGAAATACCGAGTCTATATTTTTAGGAGAAGACCTAGGTACTGACTATCGTTATGATTGGACACCAAATAATGATACTAATGGTGATGGTATTGAAGAAGCAATTTTTGAGGTTCAAGTTCCAGGGAATTATTCTTTACAAGTTTATCATATAGGAGCAACATCAGAATGTGGAGGAATAAACACCTATAATATAACAGTGAATGAAGTCCCGCAACCTTCGCAAATAGAAGTTGAGGTTACCGCCGAAGGTTATATGTTAGATTCCGGTAATAGAGTCCGTTTAATAGTTAACGACAACCCACTACTTTTTGAGCAATTTGAATATAGCATTACAAGTGCGGAGGGTCCTTTTCAAGAAAGCAATATTTTTGAAAATGTAGATGGTGGTTTGTATACTGGCTACGTAAGAGCTATAAGTGGGTGTGGAACCACCATAAGTAGTATACCATTTCTTATTGTCAATTACCCAACATTTTTTAGTCCTAATGGAGATGGAGCTAATGAAACCTGGAAACCATTAGGTTTAGAGAACTTAAATATAACTTCTAATATAGAAATTTATATATATGACAGACATGGAAAGTTACTATCGAGACTGGATCCTTTAGGTCCAGGTTGGGATGGCACTTATAATAATGAACTAATGACTTCATCTGACTACTGGTTTAAAGTTGACTTTATAAATGAATTAGATGGTGAACCAATTCAATTTAACGGTCACTTTAGTTTAATTAGGTAATAATTTGATTATTTAAGTTAAAATTGAAATTCAATGAGTTATTTAATATCATAACTATTTATTAAAAATCTCGTTGAATTTCAATAATTCTGTTAAAATTGTTAAAAAAAAAGGCATTTCATCGAATATGAAAGTTTCAAAAATCTAAATGCGAAAGTTGACACGTATAAAATGGGTATTTCATCGAAAAAAAAATGAATTTCAACGATGAAAAGAAATTTATAAATATTTTTGAATTCCCAAGTTATTAATCGCGTTAACAGAAAATTATCTATGAAACTTAGCCTAAAAAAATTCACTTCCTTATTATTTGTATCATTTTTTCTAATTTTTTTAAATTCATGCAGTAAAGATTCTGATTTATTATCAGAATATGTTGTTCAAAACCCAGATTCCAGTTCTAGTTTAGATAATAGAGTGTTTGATGACACTTTCTTTATACAAAATAACAACGCTATTATTCTTGATGTTCTACAGAATGATCTTTTCGATAATTTAAACAATGTCAGAATTGTTGAAACATCCTTACCTACTTCTGGTACAATTGTTATTAATGCGGATAACACACTTACCTATACACCGCAAACAGTAGTAGAAGAACCAACAGATAATAGTACAAACGAAAGTATACCTGACACTACAAATGAAGACAAGTCTACTGAAAGTGAACCAGCTACCGAAGAATCTACTGAAAGTTCAGAAGCCGAGACAGATACGTTTATATATGTTGCGGAAGAAACAAATGAAGACGGTGTTGTTACAACAGAGGAAGGATCAGTTACAATAAGTAATGCAGAAAATAAGAATCCGACATCAGGTGAAAACGTATATTATGTAACAACTAGTGGAAAAAGTAATTCATCAGGAAAATCTGAAGCAAATGCCTGGGATATTTCCCATGCTTTTAAAGCAGCAAAAGCTGGTGACATAATCTATATTAAAGCTGGTAATTATGGGGGCGGAAACTATACTTTCAATCAAAGTGGATCAGCGGGTCGTGAAATAAAATTTATTGGATATAAAAATAGTCCTGGTGATATTGATGCGTCAACCCAAAACTTATTGAGCAATGAAACAAGAGATAGACGTGGTTCAACACAATATGCAAACAATGTAGCATTTGATTATCAGAACACACCAGATTATACCCAAATGCCTTATTTTAACAAGTCATACATTCGCGATGATATATTTTTTACGATAACCGGAGACTACATAGAGTTTCATAATATAATTGTAAAAGGCGGTGATATTGGTCTGCTTTATAATTCAACCTCTAGTAACTGTAAATTAATCAATTCTATTTTAGTAGAGCAAGGTAGAATGGATATAGCACAAACGGACAAAAGTAATCCTGATAGATTTCATGGTACAGGTGTAGCAAATAGAAGATCTACTAATTTAATGGTAAAATATTGTAGTTTCTTAAATTGTGAACAGCAAGCACTTGAAATTAGAGGTGCAAATTCCGGCACTTACTCTGACAATGTCGTTTATTCATACAACACAATAAATGGTACTGATTATTTTTATTTAGTTACCAGTGACAGTGGAATACCATCGCAAAATTTGGTAATAGAATACAATAGATGCCATAGATTAAGTAATGTTAGACATGGTGGGCATGGGTTTATAACCAAAAATGGTGCAATAAACAATACTTTTAGAAATTGGAATGTCATCAATAGTAATATCGAAACTAGTTACGCGAATGCCAATAATAATTTATTTGAAAAAGGAAAAATTCAAGGATCTTTCAGCACGACAGGTGATGCGCTAACTTATCTTTTAACATCTAATGGAAGTTCAGGTAATACTTTTAAAGATATTATAATTGATGATGTTTGGGGCGGCCTAGTATTTCTTGATCACGGTGAAGACTCAAGCTCGCCCTATGCAGGAAGGGCCAATGATTATATTAATATAATTGTTAAAAATGCAACATATGGTGTAATTTTCTCTGAAAGTTCTTCAAATTTAGGCCCAACTAATGATAATAGATTTTTAAATTGTACTTTTTACAATGTAGATAATGGCATTAGAGCATATAGAAACAATAGTAATAACGAATTCATTAATTGCCATTTTTCAGCATCCAAAGAGTTATATACAAACCACGCTGGTTTTACTTTAAATAATAACACTAAATTTGAAAATTGTCACTTTTCTGGTAACATAAACGCAAATAGTGCCAGCTCTTTTGCAGATGTTAACAATATTAGTGGAGATCCATTATTCCAGGACACTTCAACATTATTGAACAATGTAACTTCAATTGGTGGATTACAATTATCGCCAGAAAGTCCCTTAATTGGTATGGGACAAAATACCTCTTTACTAAATTCTAAATGTAGTACTGATTTTTATGGAAGGGAAAGAGTTACTTATAACATTGGAGCCTTTTAAACTAAAGTATTTAATTAATTAAATTTAAAGCCTTCCATGTGGAGGCTTTTTTTTTACCTTTAACAAAATTTTTAAGTGATATAGCCGTTCTACTGCAAAGAAATATAAACACACCAGACTTAAAAGATTATTTATTTATGAAGAAAGTAGCCTTGATAACAGGAGTTACCGGACAAGACGGAGCATATTTAAGCGAGTTTTTATTAAAAAAAGGATACGTTGTTCATGGTTTAAAACGTCGTTCCTCATTGTTTAATACAGATAGAATAGACCATCTTTATCAAGATCCACATGAAAAAGAGCGTAATTTTATATTGCACTATGGGGATATGACCGACAGTACAAATCTTATTAGGTTAATTCAAGAAATTCAACCAGATGAAATTTATAACTTGGCTGCAATGAGTCATGTTGCGGTTTCTTTTGAAACACCAGAATATACCGGGAATGCAGATGGATTAGGAACCTTAAGAATATTAGACGCTGTACGTTTATTGGGATTGTCAGATAAAACAAGAATATACCAAGCTTCAACATCAGAACTTTATGGTAAAGTTCAAGAAGTGCCACAGAGTGAAACAACACCCTTTTATCCAAGAAGTCCATATGCAGTAGCAAAAATGTATGCCTATTGGATTACTGTGAATTATAGGGAAGCATATGGCATGTACGCCTGTAATGGTATATTGTTTAATCATGAATCCCCTATAAGAGGAGAAACATTTGTAACAAGAAAAATCACACGTGCTACTTCTCGAATTGCTTTAGGATTGCAGGATAAAATTTACCTAGGTAATTTAGATGCTCAAAGAGACTGGGGACATGCAAAGGACTACGTTCGTATGATGTGGATGATTTTACAAGCAGATGAAGCCGAAGACTGGGTTATAGCAACAGGTAAAACTACACCCGTAAGAGAATTTGTAAGAATGTGTTTTAATGAAGTTGGCATTGAATTAGAGTTCAAAGGTAAAGGAATTGACGAAAAAGCATATATTACAAAATGTAATAATCCGGAGTACCAATTAGAGATAGGTAAAGAAGTATTGGCAGTTGATCCAAAGTATTTTAGACCTACTGAAGTTGATTTGTTGATTGGTGACCCTAGTAAAGCAAATAATAAATTGGGGTGGAAGCCTGAGTTTGATTTAAGTGATCTTATTAAAGATATGATGCAAAGTGATGTCAAATTAATGAAAAAAGATCAGTTTTTAAAAGAAGGTGGTTACCGTGTTTTAAATTACTTTGAATAGAAGGAATGATTAAGAATTCTAAAATTTACATAGCAGGTCATCGTGGTCTTGTAGGTAGTGCCCTTACAAAAACCTTAATTGAAAAAGGATATACCAACATTATCCACAGGACACACGCTGAACTGGACCTCACAGATACTATTGCCGTTGCTGATTTTTTTAAGAAAGAAAAACCAGAATATGTTTTCTTGGCTGCTGCAAAAGTTGGTGGTATAATGGCCAATAATATATATAGAGCGGATTTTATTTATGAAAATTTAATGATCCAAAACAATGTAGTACATCAAAGCTACTTAAACAAGGTCAAAAAATTACTTTTCTTAGGAAGTACTTGTATATATCCAAAAAACTGTTTGCAGCCGATGAAAGAGGAATATTTACTTACCAATCCTCTGGAATACACTAATGAACCCTATGCAATTGCTAAAATTGCAGGAATTAAACTATGTGAAAGTTATAATTTACAGTATGGCACTAATTACATATCTGTAATGCCAACTAATCTTTATGGTCCCAATGATAATTTTGATTTAGAAAAATCTCATGTTTTACCTGCCTTAATACGTAAAATTTATTTAGGAAAGGCTTTAGAGAATTCTGATTGGAAACAAATAGATTCTGATTTAAATAAACTGCCCATAGAAGGTATTTCCGGATCAAGCAGTAAAGATGAAAAGCTCGGGATTTTAAAAAAATATGGTATTGAAAAAAACTCGGAAAATTTGGTTACCGTTGAAATCTGGGGTACGGGCAAACCAATGAGAGAGTTTCTATGGTCTGAAGATATGGCCGATGCATGTGTTTTCATAATGGAAAACAGAGATTTTAAAGATACAATAGATGTAAATTCCAATGAAATAAGAAATACACATATTAATATTGGTACTGGAGAAGATATTAGTATAAAAGATCTTGCTCATTGTATTAAAAAACATGTAGACTTTAATGGAAGTTTATTATTCAATGCTTCTAAACCCGATGGCACAATGAAAAAATTGACAAATGTTGATAAACTAAATGCACTTGGTTGGAAACATTCTGTCTCTTTAAACAATGGTATAGAAAAACTATACCAATGGTATCTGAATAAAAATTAATAACTATCAAACCCCCAACAATAAACAACCAAGATGAGAATGAAAATTTCTCTTCAAAACTTTTTGGAGGACTTATATGGAGTTCTTTAGAAAAATTTTCTGTACAAGGTGTTTCTGCGATAATAGGAATTGTTCTAACTAGATTATTAGAACCTGTTGAAATAGGAAATATTGGTTTATTGATTGTTTTTATTTCATTTTCTCAAGTTTTTATAGATAGCGGATTTAGTACTGCATTAATTCAAAAACAGAATAGATCCAAGGAGGATATAAATACCGTATTCGTTTTTAACTTTATGGTAGCTGTAATTTGTTATACCCTTATATGGGTTGCGGCACCTTACATTTCCGATTTTTATGAAGTTCCAAAATTAACCGCATTCATTAGACTTTTATCGGTGTGTCTATTTTTTAACGCAGCGATAACGATTCCTCAAACCTTACTGACTATAAAAATGGATTTTAAATCCATGGCAAAAGTTAATGTCAGTGCGTCAATTATAAGCGGTTTTATAGCAATTTATTTAGCGTATAAAGGTTTCGGTGAATTGGCACTAATTTGGCAGATACTGATTAAAACATTAATTACTGCAGTTTACATTTGGGTTATTGTAAATTATAAACCAAAATTCGAGTTTAATTTAATATCCTTTAAAAGTCTATTCTCTTTTGGTTCAAAACTTTTGATATCCTCATTATTAAATAATATTACCAACAATATAGCATCACTATTTATCGGAAAGGTAATCTCAGTAAAATCATTAGGTTATTATTCCAGGGGCACACAATTTGCCGATATGGTATTCGGTCCAATGTACTCTGTTTATAACAGTGTATTTTTACCTAGTCTTTCAGCCATACAAAATGAAAAGGAATTACTCGTAAGTCAAACAAGAGGCATTATAAAAATGTCCTCCTCATTAGTCTTTCCGCTTTTCTTTTTTTTAGCAGTGGTGGCAAAACCAATGATAATTCTTGTATTAACTGAAAAATGGATTGCGGCAGCTCCAATTATGTCGATCATCTGTATTGCAAGAGCAATCACTATAATTTCTAGTATAAATATTAATTTACTTTATGCCATAGGAAGGAGCGACTTAGTTTTAAAACAACAGTATTATAAACTATTAGTTAGGATTATATTTTTATTGATATCTCTAAAATTCGGAATAATTTGGATTGCAGTAGCTGAACTTTTAGCTACTACTGTACATTTTTTCATTAACACTTATTACCCGAGTAAGTACATGAAATATGGAGCATTGGCTCAAATAAACGATGCAAAGGGCTCCATATTGATTAGTATACTGCTATCTATTATTACCTTACTTTTGTTTCATTTTATTACCAATATAATCTTACAAATAATAATTAGTATGATTATATTTTCCCTTGTTTATTATTTTATGGCGAAAATTTTTGGAATGACAGAATTGGAAAAACTACTAACGAAATGTAAAAAGATGATATGGTCAAAGAAATAGGTAAATCCAAACTTTGCTGCATATTCAATCATGCTCCGCATTACAGAGACGTCATTTTTAAAATGATGGACGAAGAGTTTAATAGTTCCTTTTATATAGGTGAATCAGTTGCAAGCCCTGTTAAACAAATGAATTATGAAAGTTTGAAAGGTTTTAAAAAAACTTTTAAAACTAAGTGGATTCTAGGTACTACATTTATGTGGAACTACGGTGTTATTAGATTAATTTTTAAAAAATTCGATTATTATTTATTAATTGGAGAGCCTTCAATTTTGTCTCATTGGGTAATTTTATTAATTGGTAAAATTTTAGGCAAAAAAGTATTCACTTGGGGTCATGGAATAAAATGTACTGAGAAAAAGAAGCTATTTTGGTTTGAAAAACTATTTTATAGATTACCTTATAAAGTGTTTGTATATGGTGAACATGCCAAAAACAATATGATCAAGTTAAACTATAATAAGGAAAAAATTATTCCTATTTATAATTCTTTAGATTACCTTAATCAAAAATCAATTAAAAAAGAAAGTAAAACAACTAATATATTTATTGATCATTTTAAAAATGAAAACCCCGTTATTATTTATGTAGGCCGTATATTATATTCAAAAAAATTAAATATTTTAATTGAAGCTCTTGATCATATAAATAAAACTGAAAAAAAGGCGAATTTGGTAATTGTTGGTCCAGAAGTAGATGATGATAGCATACCCAAATTAGTTAAAAAACTAGAATTAGAAAATGAAGTTTGGTTTTATGGCCCATGTTATAAAGAAAAAATAATAGCAGAATTATTTGCAAATTCAGTGGTTTCCGTCACCCCTGGCAATATAGGCTTAACTGCCATTCACTCATTAACATATGGTTGTCCTGTAATTACGCATCATAATTTGCATAAACATGGTCCAGAGTTTGAAGTTATAGAAGAAGGTATTACAGGTAGCTTTTTTAAAGAAGATAATTTAGATGATTTAGTTTTTAAGATAAAGTATTGGTTGGCAGCTGATGCAAATAAAAGATTAGAAGCAAGTGTAGAAGCAGAAAAAGTCATCGACGAAAAATGGAACCCGCTCAATCAAATCCGAATTTTTAAGTCAAACTTTTCAAAGTGAATATTACCAAAATCAAAAATATAGTTACTAAAAACTCCTTTCTCATGAAGAAATGGAGTTTTTTATACTTGTTATCTATAAAAAAAGAAAAAAATTTAAAATTTGGCAAAGGCATCACAATAACAAAATCTACCAAAATTGAAGGAACAAATACCATAGGAGATAACTGTAGAATATATTCATCACACATTGGTTTCGGTTCATATATTTCAGAAAATAGCACATTTATAGACAGTTATATTGGAAAATTTTGCTCTATAGGCCCTAATGTTAATTGTATATTTGGAAATCACCCTACTTCAAAATTTATAAGTACACACCCCAGCTTTTTTTCTACAAGAAAACAAGTAAATCTAACTTTTGTTTCTAAGGATCTATTTCATGAATTCTCGAAACAAAAACATCCAGAAAAAAAATATTCAATAAATATAGGAAACGACGTGTGGCTTGGTGCAAATGTTACGTTATTAGATGGGATAACTATTGGAGACGGAGCAATTATTGCAGCTAATAGCTTAGTTAACAAAGATATAGCACCATACTCCATAGTTGGCGGAATACCCGCTAAAATTATAAAGATGAGATTTGAAAATGAAGATGTTGATTATCTTTTAAATTTAAAATGGTGGAACAAATCTATAGAATGGATTACAAAACATGCCGCATACTTTGATGACATCAGTAAATTAAAAACAAAATTAAGGTCAGAAAAGATTGAAAAAACGAATCTTTAGAAATAATGCTTTACTATGAAAAATTGGTTATTATTAATTCTAGTATTTTTTTATTTGATAAACCCCAATAAAGATGGCTATATTTTTGGGTACTTAATATTATTTTTCTTGGTATTACATCCCAAAAAAACTATTCTCAAACTTGATTCTTTGGGTTATATTTTGTTAATTTTTTCTATAGCATATGCTATCTTTTACTCATTTAGTGCTGATATTTTAGTTCAAAATATTTTCATTTATGGAATGTTTCCGCTAACTTTTTATTTATTAGGAATTTACTTATTTAATGAAAAGAAAGAATTATTCTCAAATACCAGAGGCTTAATTTTAATAGCTTTAGTATTTTCTGTTACGGCTTTATTCTCTACATATAACTCAATTTTAGAAAATGGTTATAATATTTTAAACCGTAATGTCAATAATATATGGACTGGGCTTGAGGAAAATGCAACATATACAGGTGGTTTCCTTTTATTAAATATGTGTCTACCGGGCATACTAATAGTTTCCTGGAAAAAAATAAAAATTTTACGTAAGCTAATATTAATTTCCTTATATATAATAACTTTATTCGCTGTATTAAGATTAGGAAGTAGAACACAATTGGTCATATCTATTTTTTCAATATTAGCCGCAATCCTTTACTTGGTGGCTAGACAATCTACTAGAAAAAACTTTACATTCTTTGTTATTCTTATAATAATTGGTAATATAACTTTTGGATATTTAAATGTTGACAAAGATTCTGAATTTATTTCAGCATATACTGATCGAATGGAGAGTAAAAAATATGGAACAAATACTGCTGGTGGTAGAACTGAACGTTGGGAAAAATCAATAGAAATGTTATTTGATAAACCTTTAGGTTGGAATTTAGATGAATTCGGTTATTCTCATAATTTATGGTTAGATGTTTTACGTGTAGCTGGTATAATACCATTTATATTATTAATCATTTTCTCTGTCCAAAGCATAAAAATGCTGGTCAAAAATTTAAGATTCAACAAAAATATTGATCCGTTCATGGCTACTCTAGCTATATATATATTGGCGTTTTATCTCTTGTTTTTTGTTGAACCTATATTTGAAGGTTACTTTGAAGTTTTTGTCCTACACTGTTTCTATTTAGGTTTACTTACTTCATTTTCAATAAATAATCATCCACTACCATTAAAATCTAGAAATTCAGATAATATTAAGTAATATTTAGCCGATTATTTAGTTATAGTATAAAACTAAAAATTATTGAAAAAGATAGCTGTATTACTTACCTGTTTCAATAGGAAAGAAAAAACAATTTCATCATTATATTCGCTTTATAATGCATATGCCACTGTTTCAAAAAGTATTGAATTAGATGTTTTCTTGACCGATGATGGTTCTACCGATGGCACTTCTGAAGCTGTAAAAGAAAAATTTCCTAAAACAACCATTCTTAAAGGAAACGGTAATTTGTATTGGAATGGCGGAATGCGCCATACATGGACAGCGGCATTAGATAAAGGTTACGACTATTTTTTACTTTTAAACGATGACACAACTTTATACGACAATGCCCTTAAAAAGTTACTAGAGGCACAAGTTTATTGCGTTGACAAATATGGTCAACAAGGTATATACATTGGCTCTACGCAAGATCCTAATACTAAAAAGTTTACTTATGGCGGTAGTCTTTTAACCCACAAATTTAAATTTAGCTATCATGCGTTACCACCAAATGGAACATATCAAAAATGCGATTTAGGAAATGCAAATATTATGTTTGTCCCAAAAGAAGTTGTAACACAAATTGGAATATTATCCGATGGCTATAGACATGGCATCGGAGATACAGATTATACCTTAAAGGCAGTTAAAAAGAATATTCCATGTCTTGTACTACCCGATTATTTAGGGCATTGTGAAAATGAGCACAAAGAAGTGTATGAAGGCTTTTCAGAAAAAACATTAATTGAACGATGGAAATATCTAAACCATCCTTTAGGACTGGCCTTTAAATCTACTGTTCTATTTATGTGGCGCCATTTTCCAACAAGAGTTCCCTTTGTAGTAATAGCAGGGATTTACAAAGTATTCTTTCCTGGTCTATATATTAAAAGTTTGAGAAACAACAGATAAAACAATAACATTGGCAGAAAATATAATTTCTACGTGGGTCTATTTAGATAGTGAAGAAGAAAAATCAAAATACCCAAATAATAGCGTAAAAGCTTCTAGCAATTCTCCAGAATTTCAAGCAATATACTGGCGTTGTGTAATCGTGTTTTTCCAAACATCTTTACGTTTTCACAAAAATCATCGTCATATCCTGTTCACGAATACAGAGAACATACCATTGATTAACGGGTTTAGTATAAAAGATTTTTTTGAAGAAAATAATATTGAAGTTATTTCATTAAAAAATCAATACCCATTACCCAATGGGTATTTTAACAGCTTTAGAAACCAATTTTTTGAGTTTTCAATTCTTCAAGAAGTTTCAAAATTTATCGATAAGGATGATAATTTTTTAATGCTGGATTCTGATTGTATTTTTACAACTTCCATTGATAAAATATTTAATGAATTAAACACCTCTAAATTCACATCAATTACCTATTCTTTTGACCAGAATAAAGCAAACAGTAATGTTAATGGACTTACCGGTCTACAAATGAAAGAACTTTTTCAAGATTTTGGTGTTCAATTAAATTCATTTCCTTTTTATTCTGGAGGGGAAGTACTTTTATGTAAAGGTGATTTCATTAAAAAAGTAATGGAAGATTTTCCTACATTATTTAAAGAATTAATGAAACGCAATGCCGAAGGGAAAATAAAATTTAATGAAGAGGCTCACGTTTTATCCTATTTCTATTACAAGTATAATGGAAACATCGGTGGTCTAAATGCTCATATAAAAAGAATGTGGACCAATCATAATTATTACAGGAACATAGAAAAGGATGATTTTAAAAGAGCCATTTGGCATTTACCAAATGAAAAGGGTCAAGGTTTCGAAACTATGTACAATGACATCGTAAATAAAAAGTTTGAATTTGATAATCAAAACATGTACTTAACATATGCAAAAGACACCATGTTAGACCCAAAAAACTACAAAGTTGATTACTATAAACGTTTGAAAAAAAATGTTTTAAAAATAGCAAAGGCTGTTGGTCTAAAAAACTAACAGCTTATTTCAATTTTCATTCATTTAAAGTTTACCATTCTTAGTTGTAATATTAAGGCTATGGTGAAAACCTCATATAAGCATTATGCATTTTAAAATAGTTAAAAAACTAAATAAAGAAATTATTCATTTTGCAGAAAATGACATTCTTATTTCTTCTACCTATAATTCTATTTATTATAAGAGCAATAATTTAGAACAAAATATAAAAATTCCGGAAGCAAGCATAATTAAACGTTTTTTTGGTTTATTCAGAATTTCTCGTAGGTTATTAAGATTAGATAAATGCAATGTTTTTTATCATAAAAAAAACCTCGTAATAATTAGACAAGGTATGGTCTATTATTATGACCACTTAACGCAGAAGTTAGAGGAAACATTGAAGCTAAGAAATTGTAGAAATGTAATGCATCAATCTATAAATAGCACTCCAGAGGGTTATATATATTTTGGTGAATACGGGGCAAACGATGCTAGAGGTACTGTACCTATTTATAGAAGTATAGATGACGGTAAATCTTGGGAAGAAATTTACACATTTCCCGCAAAAAGCATAAAACATGTTCATGGTTGCTACTACGATAAATTCACCGACAAAATCTGGGTTTGTACAGGTGACTTTAAAGATGAAAGTTGGATTCTTATTGCCAACAAAGATTTTACTGAAGTTAAAAAAATTGGTGATGGTCAACAAAAATATAGAACCTGTAGCATAATCTTTACAGAAGATAAAGTTCACTGGCTAATGGATAGCCCAATTGAACCATCTTACCACATCATATTTGACAGAAAAACAGAAGCTATAGAAATAGGTCAAAAACTAATGGGGCCTGCTTGGTATACCAAGAAAATTGATGAAAACACCTATTTAGCCGGAACAACAAGAGAAATTGGTCCTGGAGTTTTAGATAATAACGCACATTTATATATTACCAAAGATCTAAAAAACTGGGAGATTATAAAACAATTTGAAAAAGACAATTTAACCATGAAATATTTTAAATTTGGGGTTATTGGCTTTGCTGATGGTAAGCAATCATTAGAGGAAGTTTATATTTTTCTAGAAGCTCTAAAAGGGTTAGACGGTAAATCGTTACTTTGCAACCTTTCCTAAAATAGCAAGTGCTCACCCCCTATTTATCCAATCGTATTTTAGTAAACAACTTTGGGCAAGACCACAAGGCATTGAATGGAAAATTTAATTAAGATTTCGACTTAAGCCTGGCCGACAGGCAGCCAAGTGTTAAAGTATTTAAAACTCGATTATCGAGTAAAAAATCATACTATTAATAAGGTTCGTCCGTTTAATATATAATTAAATATAAAAATGCACTACATAACTAAATTAGAGGAATTACAAAACTATTGGGCAAAATCTAAAAAAGCCCAAATAAGAAGTTTTGCTCGCAACATAGCTTTAGATCTTATATCACTAAAGGAAAGTAGTGTAGATTTTGATAAAGTCTTTGAAAAACCAAGAGTGCATTTTCTATACATTCATCATATTTTCGATGACGAAATAGTCAATTTTGATTTGTTATTAAAGCTTTTATCAAAACAACACACTTTTTTATCACATTCAGATGCCATTAAAAAAGTATTATCTGGCAACATCGATAAACCTTATATTTCTTTCAGCTCAGATGATGGCTTAAAAAGTAACTTGAAAGCTGCCGAAATATTGAATAAATATGGAGCATCAGCTTGTTTTTTTGTTAATCCAAATTCTATTGGAATAGATTCCATCGAAAAAGCTGCAGAATTTTGCAGAACACGTATAGATATGCCTCCGGTAGAATTTTTAAATTGGAAAGATTTAGATTCTTTATTGAAACAAGGACATGAAATAGGCGCCCATACCATGAACCATGAAGATGTTGCCAAGTTAACCTTAAACGAATTTGAGGATAATTTAAATCAATGTAAAACCGTTTTAACGGCTTCTTGTGGAGATATTCCTCATTTTGCATATACCTATGGCGGATTTAATAACTTTAATAAAGCTGCATACGATTTAGTTTTTAAAACAGGTTACAGTTCTTGCTCTTCTGGCGTTAGGGGTGCACATATAAGTGATGGCACAGTAATAAAAGAGAATGAATTTCTACCAAGAAGGGACCATATTATTGGCGGTTGGAAATTAAGTCACATGAAACATTTTTTAAAAAAAAGTATTGAAGAAGTATCCATTCAAAATAACTATTTACCATCTAGCTGGAAATAATTTAGGCTATTAATACTTCGTTTTTAAATGAAACCAAAACCAACAATACATTTTACAAACAACCTTGCTCCGCATTACATGGAGCCATTAATATTGCAATTATTAGAAAGTGATGATTTTGATTTTAGCTTTTCATGTGGGAAAAATGAAAATAATGGAATACAAACTATAGATTTCAGCTCACCCAAATATCAAGCACATTCAAATAAAATAAATAGCAACATCAAAAATATTTGGATTAAGAATAAGTACTTAGTTTGGCAAGGTGGTGTTATAAAGCAATGTCTATTTGGCAAGAAAATAGATTTAATGATTTTACTGGGAGAAGCTCAATTATTTTCTAATTGGGTTGCAGCGATTGTTTGTAGAATTAGAGGTATAAATATTGCTTTTAGAGGTCATGGTTTATATGGCAATGAGGGCTTTTCAAAAAAATTATTAAGAACTACCTTTTATAAATTAGCTAATGCAAATATGGTTTATGAAAGACGTTCTAAAAACATATTGATTGAAAATGGTTTTAAAGAAAATAAAATTCATGTCGTTTTTAACTCACTAAATTATTACTACCAAAAAAGTCAACGACAAAAGTATACTGAAGTAAGTAAGAGTGATGTTTTTAATTTTTTCAAGAATCCCAATTTACCAGTTTTAATCTTCTCTGGTAGATTAACCAAGGCCAAAAAACTTAAAATGCTTTTGGAGACGTGTAAATTAATTAATAACGCTAATGAACAAAAGGTAAATGTATTAATAATTGGGGATGGCGAGGATAGTGAACATTTGCACAAATTTGCTGAGTCTAATCTTCCGCAAGGAAGTTTTAAATTCTATGGTAGCTGTTATGATGAGGAAATCATTGGAAAATTTTTCTCAAAAGCAGATTTATGTGTTTCTCCAGGTAATGTAGGGCTTACTGCTATACATTCTTTAAGTTATGGAACACCTATTTGTACTCACAACAATTTTGGCAATCAAGGACCTGAAGCCGAAGCAATTGAAGATAATGTAACTGGCTTTTATTTCGAAGAAAATAATATTAGAGATTTATTTACAAAAACACTTTCTTGGATTAATAAGAATCCAAATAAAAGCAATGATTTAGTACAAAATTGCTACACTATTATTGATAAATATTATAACCCTCAATTTCAAGAAAAAGTTTTTCTTAATCTTGCGCAAAAAAAAGCACCAATTGTTTGATGTAGTAATATGAAAAAAATTTTACAAATAAATACAACTGTTGGTTACGCATCTCCTGGTAAAATTGCCAATGATATTGGCGATTTATTATTAGAAGATGGATTTGAAAGTTATATAGCTTATGGCAGAGAGCCAGAAAGTAAAAGTAATTCTAAGGTTATAAGAATTGGAAATAACATTGATAATTATGCACATGTACTTTCCACTCGCCTATTTGACGACCATTGTTTTTCATCAAAAAATGCGACAAAAAAATTAGTAGCTCAAATAAAAGAAATTAAACCAGATTTAATACAAATACATAATCTTCATGGGTATTACATTAATATTGAAGTTCTTTTTAGTTATTTAAAGGATTTAAATATACCTATCACTTGGACGTTTCATGATGCATGGGCAATTACAGGTCACTGCACTCATTTTGAGCATGTTGGTTGTCAAAAATGGCTAACCGGCTGTTATAAATGTCCACAAACAAATACCTACCCAAATTCTATTTTATTTGATCGCTCCAAGAAAAATTATATTGATAAAAAGCGCTTATTCAATTATCCGAAAAACTTAAATATAATTACTCCCTCTGGCTGGTTAGCTGATCTGGTTAAGCAATCTTTTTTAAAAGAACATACCATTTCAGTTATTCCTAATGGCGTTTCTCAAGAAATTTTTAAACCACGAAAAAAAGCGGATTTAGAAAAAAAGCTGAATTTAAAAAATAAATTCACTGTTTTAGGAGTTTGTAGTGTGTGGGATAAAGGAAAAGGATTTTTTGATTTTATTGAGCTTTCCAAAATTCTTGGAGATGAATGTATTCTAATAATGGTTGGCGTAACAGCAAAACAGGCCCAATTATTACCTGAAAATATTAAAGCCATCCCAAGAACAACGAATGCTGAAGAATTAGCTGAAATATATTCTATTGCAGATGTTTACTTAAACTTAACATATGCAGACACATTTCCTACAACTAATTTAGAAGCTTTGTCTTGTGGTACACCAATTATCACTTACAAAACCGGTGGTAGTGTTGAGTCTGTAACTGAAAAAACAGGATTAGTTATTGAGCAAGGGAATATTACAGCTGCTTTAAAGGCAATTGAACATATTAAGAAAAATGGAAAACAAAAGTATGAAGAGCATTGTTTAGCTTTTGCAAAAGAAAAATTTAATAAGAAAACACAATACTTAGAATATATAAAACTTTACAAACCCCTATTGGGTATTTAAAAATACATTTATGTTTAAAGATAAAACTTTGTTAATTACAGGAGGTACTGGCTCTTTTGGAAACGCCGTTCTAAATCGTTTTTTAGAAACCGATATTAAAGAAATAAGAATCTTTAGTAGAGATGAAAAAAAACAAGATGATATGAGAAACACCTTAAAGAACAGCAAAATAAAGTTCTATATAGGGGATGTAAGAGACTATAATAGTATTTCTAATGCTATGAGAGGGGTTGACTATGTTTTTCATGCAGCTGCTTTAAAACAAGTTCCCTCTTGCGAGTTTTTCCCAATAGAAGCTACTAAAACAAATGTTTTTGGAACTCAAAACACAATTGATGCTGCCATTGCACATGGTGTAAAACGTATTATTTGTTTGAGTACAGATAAAGCGGCTTACCCAATAAACGCAATGGGTATTAGTAAAGCATTAATGGAAAAAGTTGCTGTTGCGGCCTCTAGAAATATTCAAGATGATAATACCATTGTATGCTTAACAAGATATGGTAATGTTATGGCTTCAAGAGGTTCAGTTATTCCGCTTTTTGTGAAACAAATTGAAGACAATTTACCACTTACAATTACAGATCCAAAAATGACCAGGTTTCTAATGTCTTTAGAAGATGCTGTAGATTTAGTTCTTTTTGCATTTAAAAATGGAAATCAGGGAGACTTATTTGTAAATAAAGCCCCGGCAAGTACCATTGGCGATTTAGCTCAATCTGTAAAAGAAATCTTTAAAGCAGATAACCCAATAAAAATTATTGGAACAAGACATGGTGAAAAACTGTATGAAACACTTTGTACAAGAGAAGAAATGCAAAAAGCAGAAGATATGGGTGAATTCTATAGAATACCTGCAGACAATAGAGATTTAAATTATAGCAGATATTTCTCTGAAGGTGAAACGGATATTAGTAACATAGAAGACTACCATTCTCACAATACAGAGCAATTATCTAATGAAGCATTAAAAAATTTGCTTTTAAATTTAGACTATATAAAAGAGCAGTTGTAAAATATGGCTTATACTATTTATGAAGGTTTAAAGCATACGGACGAAAGAGGATCAATAAAATTTTTCAACACACTTAACATGAAAGAAATTGTTAGGATGTATGAAATAAATCCGGCGTCTACAAGTCTAGTTAGAGCTTGGCAAGGACATAAATTTGAAAAAAAGTGGTTTTACTGTAGCGAAGGGAGCTTTGTTATTAATCTATTGAAAATAGATGATTTTAATAATCCATCTTCCCTTCTAGTACCAGAGAAAATAGTTTTAGACAGTTCTAATCCAGTTGTTTTAGAAATATCTGGTGGATATGCCACAGGTATTCAAGCAATTAATAAAAACTCTAAGCTTATGGTCTATTCCGACTTTAGTTTAGATCAATCTAAAAATGATGATTATAGATTTCCTGTTGATCAATGGGATTTTATAAAATAAATTAATAAGAATGAAAACAATTGGTATCACTGGTCAAAACGGTTTTGTAGGCAATCACCTGTTTACAACTTTATCTTTAGATGAGAATATTAAACTAATTCCATTTAAACGTAGCTATTTTGAAAGTACAGCTGAGCTAGAAAATTTTGTTAAACAGTGCGATACTGTTGTGCATTTATCTGCAATGAATCGGCATGATGACCCACAAGTTATTTATGACACTAATATTAAATTAGTAGATCAGTTGATTGCTGCCTGTACAAACCAAGAACATTATCCACATATTTTATTTTCTTCCTCTACTCAAGAATCAAAAGATAACCTGTATGGTAAATCAAAAAAAGAGGGTAAACTAAAATTAATTGAATGGGCAAAAAATGGGAATGGTAAATTTACATCGTTGACTATACCTAATGTTTTTGGTCCCTTTGGAAAACCTAATTACAATTCCGTAGTAGCCACATTTTGCCATAAAGTTGCTAATGGTGAAGAACCCGAAATAATAAATGATGGTGAAGTTGGCCTAATCTATATTAATGAATTAGTTGCCTTGATAATTGAAAGTATAACTAGTGATAAAGGGAAGAATAAAATAGGTAACAATAGTTTTGAATTAGAAATTGCCCCAACAAGCAAAAACAAAGTTTCAAAATTACTATCGTTAATTCTAGAGTACAGAAAAAATTACATGGAAAATGGTATTTTCCCCAATCTTGAAGATGACTTTGAAAAAGCGCTGTTTAATACCTTTAGATGTTATGTACCCGTAAATCATTATCCTGTAAAATACACTAAACACACAGACCCTAGAGGTAGTTTTGTTGAAATTGCCAAGACCCAAACAAGTGGTCAATTTTCTTTTTCTACGACAGTACCTGGCATTACTAGAGGCAATCACTTTCACACTAGAAAAGCAGAGCGTTTTGCTGTAATAAGTGGTAAAGCACTTATACAACTTAGAAAGATTGGTACAGATGAAGTTATAGATTATTACTTAGATGGTAAAGAACCTGCTTATGTAGATATGCCTATTTGGTATACACACAATATCAAGAATATTGGAGAAGAAGAATTAATTACTCTCTTTTGGATTAATGAACCTTTTGACCCAGAAAATGCGGACACCTATTTCGTAAATGTTTAAAAACAAATAAACCGACTAAATTGGAAAAACTAAAAGTACTTACCGTAGTAGGCACAAGACCAGAAATTATTCGTTTGGCCTGTGTATTAAATGCATTAGATGCTAACGAAGCTATAGATCACATTTTAGTCCACACAGGGCAAAACTATGATTATGAGCTCAATGAAATATTTTTTGAAGATTTAGAAATAAGAAGACCTGATCATTTCTTGAATGCCGCTGGTAAAAATGCAACAGAAACTGTTGGGAATATACTTATAAAAATTGACCCATTATTAGAAGAGCTAAAGCCCGATGCCTTTTTGGTCTTAGGAGATACCAATTCATGCCTATGTGCCATACCTGCTAAGAAAAGGCAAATTCCTGTTTTTCATATGGAAGCGGGTAATCGTTGTTTTGACCAAAGAGTACCAGAAGAGACCAATAGGAAAATTGTTGATCATGTTGCCGATGTTAATTTAACGTATAGCGATATTGCAAGAGAATACCTTTTAAGAGAAGGTCTACCTGCAGATAGAATTATAAAGACAGGCAGTCCAATGTTTGAGGTTTTAACACAGTTTATGCCTAAAATTGAAGCATCGGACGTGTTAGAAAAATTAAACCTTAAAAAAGACAACTATTTTGTGGTATCTGCCCATAGGGAGGAAAACATAAGTAACCCTAAGAACTTTGAAGGATTAATAGAATCTTTAAATCAAATTGCAGAGAAATATCAATACCCAATAATAGTTTCTACGCATCCTAGAACACGTAATATGTTAGATGCCAAAAAAATAAAAACGCATAAATTAATTCAGTTTTTAAAACCATTAGGATTTTCAGACTATAATGCATTACAATTAAACTCCTATGCTGTTTTATCAGATAGTGGCACCATTTCAGAGGAATCTTCGGTACTTAACTTTAGAGCGTTAAACATTAGAGAAGCACATGAAAGACCAGAAGCTATGGAGGAAGCTTCAGTTATGATGGTTGGTTTAGAGCCAAAAAGAATAATGCAAGGACTAGCTGCCCTGAAAGTGCAAAAGCGCAATCCAAATAGAAATTTTAGAACGGTAAGTGATTATTCAATGCCAAATGTTTCTGAAAAAATGGTAAGAATAATAATTTCATACACAGGTTATGTCAACAGAGTTGTCTGGTCAAAATAAAAAAAAGCAACTATTTATAATTTCTGAATTATTTTATCCTGAGACTATATCAACGGGATATATAATGACTGAAATTGCCAAGGAACTTTCCAAAGAAAATTCTATCACTGTAATTGCCGGACCAGAATTTTACGAAGAAAAGGAAAATACAGCAATAGAAAAACTAGATGGTATTACTATAATTAGAGGAAACTATTCAAAGTACAATAAGAATAATTTTGTCTCTAGAATTTATGGAGTACTATCTACTAGTTGGAAGATGTTTAGATTAATGAAAAAACATATTCCAAAAGAGAGTGAAATTTTAATGGTTACGAATCCATTGATATTGTTTGTTTTATCTAGTTTTTCAGTCAAGAAAAGACGTTGGAAAATCAAGCTCCTAGTGCATGATGTTTTTCCTGAAAACTTGATTATCGCAGGTGTATTAAAATCAGAAAGTTCAATTATTTATAGGACTTTGAAATCTATTTTCAAACGAGCATATTTAAAAATGAATACCCTAATTGTTCTAGGTCGTGACATGAAAAAATTATTTGAGGTAAAAACAAAAAATACTTCAAATATTGAAATTATTGAGAATTGGGGAGACACAATTAATATCCAAAAGCAAGACCTACCTAATTCGCCTCCTAGCTTTTTGTTTGCAGGTAATTTAGGTAGACTACAAGGGTTAGACTTATTATTAGAAGCACTAGATAAAACAAAAGAACATAATTACAACTTTACTTTCATTGGTTCGGGAGCTGTTGAAAATGATATAATAAATTATATTGAACAAAGTAACAATACAAATGTTCATAAACATGGTTGGTTACCTCGTGAAGAGCAAAATACTTTTATGGCTAAGGCTACAATTGGCGTTATTTCCTTAAAAAAAGGAATGTTTGGTCTAGGTGTACCATCTAAATGCTATAATTTACTGGCTGCAGGTAAACCAATTTTATATATTGGTGACAATGGCTCTGAAGTAGATTTATTAATTAAAGAATATAATATAGGCTGGTTTGCTGAAGCCGGAAATATTAATAATATAAAAGAAGTTCTGGTAGACATTTCTAAATGCGATTCTTCTACATTAAACTTAAAAAGTAATAACGCAAGAGAACTTGCGGAAAGCATGTATTCTAAAAAAGTTATATTAAGAAAATTCAATACTCTTTTTGAGTAGTAGCAATATGAATATATTACTAAGTGGCGCATCTGGTTTTTTAGGCTCAATAATTCAAAAATATTTTGAAGAATTAGGCCATAAGGTAGATTCAATTGGCCGTTCTAAAGAGAATACCATTGTTGCCAACTTAGCAGATTTTAATAGCTCTATAAACACCTATTACGATTTGGTCATTCATGCAGCAGGTAAAGCCCATATGGTGCCTAAGAATAGGGACGAGGAAAAAATGTTTTTTGATGTAAATCTAGAAGGCACTAAAAACCTAATTAAAAGCCTTGTAAAACCGCCTAAAAATTTTGTTTTTATAAGTACAGTAGCCGTTTACGGACTAGATTATGGCATAGATATTAAAGAGGATAATCCTTTAAACGCTAATACTCCGTATGGTATTAGCAAAAAAATGGCCGAAGAAGTTGTATTAAAATGGTCAAGTGAAAATAAAGTCTCTACCACAATCTTAAGGCTTCCCTTAGTTATTGGCCATAATCCAAAAGGAAATCTTATTAACATGATAAATGGAATTAAGAAAGGTTTCTATTTTAATATAGGAAAAGGCGATGCAAAAAAATCTATGGTTTTAGCGGAAGATATAGCAATAGCTATCCAGACTTTACTAAATCACCCTGGCACTTATCACTTAACCGATGGCTACGACCCTTCTTTTAAAGAACTCTCTAAGGTAATAGCAGATCATTATAAAATTAAAAGAGTGCCATCTTTAAGTTATTTTATTATTAAACCAGTTGCACTCATTGGCGATTTAATGGGCAAAATTTCCCCTATAAATAGTAATAAACTTAATAAAATAACCCAAAGCTTAACGTTTAACGATTCTAAAGTTAAATTAACTGGTTGGAAACCAAGACAAGTATTAATAAATAAAGAACTTTGGCTAAACTAGGCTATAAACAATAATTTACTATGAATATTACCACTTACATAATTCTAGCGATATTACTTTTCGTTGTAGAAATCATTTACTTAAAGGTGGCAAAAAAATATAATATTATAGATAATCCAAATAGTAGAAGTTCACATACCACTCCTACCATTAGAGGTGGAGGAATTATAATATTCTTAGCTTTTATAATTTATGGACTATGGTTTAATCAATTAGTGCCGCCTTACAGTTATTTAATCGTCTCTATAAGTTTAGTAGCCATAATAAGTTTCATAGATGATTTGGTTAGTCTGTCATCTAAAATTAGAATACTAGTTCACATACTTGCATTTACTTTAATATTCTATACATTAAATGTGTTTAGTATATACTCCATTTTTGTTATTCCTATTTATTATATAGTTGCTATAGGTTTTTTAAACATCTATAATTTTATGGATGGCATTAATGGCTTAACCTTTCTAAACACCTTGGCTACTTTCGCCATATTACTGGCACTAAACAGCTATTATTTAGAGTTCACGGATAATAATTTGCTAATAATTTTAATAATAGCTACACTCGTATTTGGTGTATTTAATTATAGAAATAAGCCTAAATGTTTTGCAGGTGACATTGGTAGCATTACAATTGGGCTAGCCATAATATATTTTGTAATCTCGTTCTATATCAAAACTAATAATCCCTTAATATTTTTGGCACTTTCTATGTATCTTATAGATGGGGGTTTAACCATTATTGAAAGATTATTTAGAAAAGAAAACTTATTTAAACCTCATAAAAGACATTTATATCAAGTTTTAGCAAACGATTTAAAAATAAACCACCTAACTATTTCTACTGGTTATTTTATAATTCAGATGTTGTTTAATGTATTTGCCTATTTTGCTATTACCAAGGGGCATAACAATATTTTATTATTAATTATACCTGTAGGATTTGTTTCTATTATTTATTTAGCTATTAAATTTAAGATTAAGAATACCCCTACTTTAGTATAATTGGTAAAAACCTATAAATAATTAAAAACAATTAATTGGAAATGAAATGATGTAACAATTGGGCATTCTAGATTTTATATGATAAATTGCATCCCCTTTTTGAATTAAATATTTACTTAAAAATCCAGAAAGCAAAATGTGCCGTATATAAATCAACCCCCAATTAAGCTTGATGAATAAAAGTTTATTGAAATTTCTATTGATTTTTGTTTTGCTTTTAAGTTTTAAAGCAAATGCACAAGTTTCATTTGAAGAAACGTTTACAAATTTATCTTTCAATTTCCCTGTAGAGATTCAAGGAAGTACAGATGGTAGCAATCGACTATTTGTTGTAGAACAGACAGGTTTAATAAAAGTATTTCCAAATAAATCTAATGTTACCTCGGGTGAACTAAGTACTTTTTTAGATATATCAGCAAACGTGGCATATAGTGCTGGCCAAGAAATTGGATTATTAGGTCTGGCTTTTCATCCTAACTATTCCTCCAATGGTTACGTTTATGTTTATTACATAGACCAACCAAGTAATTATAGAATAAATATTGCTAGGTATCAAGTAGACAGCAGTAATCCCAATACTTTAAATACATCTTCTAGAACAATTATAGCACAATTCACTAAAAATCAATCAGACTCAAACCACAACGGCGGCAAAATCGCATTTGGGCCAGACGGCTACCTTTATGTTTCTGTAGGCGATGGCGGTGGCGGAGGCGACCCACAGGGCAATGGTCAAAATTTAAATACTGTCTTTGGTAGTATACTTCGTATAGATATTGATTTAGATGGTAATAACCCAGTTGAAACAAATCCCGATTTGCCAAATGGAAATTATGAAATACCTTCAAACAATCCTAGAGTTGGGCAAAGTGGTTTAGATGAATTGTACGCCTGGGGGATAAGAAATACGTGGAAATTTTCTTTTGATTCTGCAGGTATCTTATGGGGGTCAGATGTTGGTCAAAATTCATATGAGGAAATCAATATAATTACCAGAGGAGGTAATTATGGTTGGAATAGGTTTGAAGCAAATTCGGAACCTAGTTATGGGCGAGAAACCACTCTTGCTACCAACCCAGATATAAAACCTATATTTTTTTATGACCATAGTGCATCAGATGTTTCCATTACCGGCGGCTATGTATACAAAGGTTCTTTAACTAATGATGTCCTTAAGGATAAATATATATATGGCGACTATGTATCCGGTCGGGTTTGGGCATTAGATTACAACCCGTCTAACGGTAGCACCTCAAATGAATTACTTTTTAAAACCAATGGTCAGTTCATTTCTTCTTTTGGAGAGGATGAAGCTGGTGAATTATATTTTTCCGATTACGGTACAAATGTAAAACTCTATAAGCTAACAGAAACCAGTACAGGACCGGTTACAACACCTATTAATGGAGTTGGTGAATGGAAATCCATATCTACAGGAACTAACGGTATTGTAGAAACAATCTCTGAAACAACTGAAGAGAACAAATATATTGGGGGTATATTTAGTACAGCCGGTAATCAAAATGTTTCAAATTTAGCATTACTCAACTCAGAAAATGAATGGCAAACATTAACCAGTGACGTAAATGGCCCTATATATTCAACTGTAGTAAGTGCAGACGGCTCCCTTTACGTAGGTGGTGATTTCACTTCTATAGGAGGAATAAATGCAAATAATATAGCCAAATGGGATGGCACGGCATGGTCATCACTTTCAACGGGAACTAATGGTCCTATTTTAAAAATTATTTTTGACGCAAATGAGGTATTATATGTAGGAGGAGTTTATACTACCGCTGGAGGTGTAGACGTGAACAATATTTCAAAATGGGAAAATAATAACTGGAGTCCACTTACCGACAATTCCACTGGAATATCTGGCACCAATAACGAAATAAGATCTATTGCATTTGACCAAAATAATAATATGTATGTCGGTGGTAATTTTGATACTGCGGGTGGTATATCTACCTCTAGAATAGCCAGATGGAATGGCTTAAACTGGTCAGCCTTAGGGTCAGGAACAAGTGGTTTTGTGCAGGCGATTGAATCTATTGGTAATTATTTATATGTGGGTGGAAATTTTGCAATTGCCGGAAACCAAACAGTTAATAGAATAGCGAGATACAATTTAAGTAATTCAACTTGGGAAAGTTTAGGAACAGGTCTTAGCGGAAATGTAAATGCAATTACTACAGATGGTACTTTCATATATGTTGGTGGTACTTTCGAAACAGCTAGTGACAATGGTACAATTGATAAAATAGTAAACAATTTAGCCAGATGGAGCGATGCACAAGGATGGCAGGCTTTGGGCCCAAATACTACCGTAGGGGTTAACACACGTGTAAATACTTTAAAATTTACAAAAAACAATAGTGAACTCATTGTTGGTGGAAATTTTAGCATTGCCGGTAATATAAATACCCAAAACATTGCTATCTGGGCAGAAGCTTTTTGTACTGAAGATAGTATAGTTCCCGAATATGCTATAAATGGAACTTGGGATAGTGGTAATAATAGTTTAACTGTAACGGAAGGTAATAACCTAACATTAAGCATTTTACCAAACACTGTGTCATTTACTATTACTCTTCCAGGAGGTACTATTGTAAACAATGATTATCTAATAGAAAATATTACTCCATCACAATCAGGAACTTATACTTTTACAACAGCTCAAGGTTGCACAGAAAATTTTGTATTAACTGTAGCTACAACTATAAACCAAGATGATGATGATGATGGCATAACTAATTCTTTAGATTTATGCCCTAATACACCAAACGGTACGACAGTGAATTCTAATGGATGTGCCGATTCACAATTAGATGATGACAATGATGGCATTTCAAATGATATAGATTCATGTCCAAATTCTCTTGCAGGAGCTGTGGTAGATTCCACTGGTTGTGCCATTACATCGACTTCAGATGATGATAATGATGGTGTATTAAATAATAATGACCAATGCCCAAATACACCGAGTGGTGAAACGGTAGATGAAAATGGTTGCTCTATTACAAGTATTTTTCCCGCAAACCAATTTCAAATAACCGCTACGGGAACAACTTGTATTACAAATAACAATGGTGCAATATTGGTTGAATCTATTACTATAGACAACTTTTTGGCAACACTTACTGGTCCAAACACCAATAATTCATATCCATTTTCTGAAGCATTGAATATTTCAGACTTAGAAAACGGAATATATGATCTTTGTATTACTTCGGTTGATTTCCCTAGTTATGAAAATTGCTCTAAAATTGTAATAAATGAACCTTCTCCATTAGATGTTCAATTAAATTTCGACTCTTTAACAAATAGTATAACGCTAAAAATGCAAGGGGCAAAAGAATATACTGTTGAAATCAATGGTAAGAGTATACAAACTAACAGTAATGAATTAGTAGTACCGCTATATGATGACGTTAATAATGTAAGTGTAGTTTCAGATCAGTTATGTCTAGGTAAATTCGAAGAAACTATTCTTATAGATAACGCCTTTTTAGTATACCCAAATCCTGTTAATGAAAGTGTTTTTGTAGATATTAAATCAATCACCTCAGACTTCGTAGAAATTGCTATTTTTACAGAAGCCGGACTTTTAATACATACAAACACTTATCAAGTAGAACAAAACATTATTGAAATAAACACAAGTGGTTTAACCACCGGTATTTACTTTTTAAGATTAAAGAATGATATAATTAATAAATCCTTTAAACTTATTAAACAATGAGAAAAGTAGGGTTTTTAATTACAATAGTGCTATTCATCCAATCTTGCGGGGTTGATGCAGATCTTTTGGAATACGCGCAAAAAAACATCAATATAACCCTTACTTTTCCTGAAAATAACTCAGAGTGCACTGAAGGTATTATTATTTCAGAAACTCAAAGTGAATTAATTTTTGAATGGAAAGATGAAAATAACAATAACCCCTATTTTGTTCATTTAACAAATATATCAACTGGGCAAACAGAATTATTTGAAAGTGAAACTACAGAATTGGCAATAACGCTTAATAGAGGCATTGTATATTCATGGTACGTAACAGGGAGTTTTAATAGTAGCAGTGAAATTTGGAATTTCTACAATGCCGGTCCTGGTATTGAATCAACTATTCCATATCCGGCAACCGCGATTTCACCAATATCTGGTGCTTCTATTTCACAAACCAGCACTACCGTTAACCTCATTTGGAATTCAGAAGATTTAGACGATGATATTGTTGGGTATGATGTGTACTTTAGTGAGGCTAAAGACCCCGAGCTTTACGGTACTGATATAGAAACAACAAGATTGAACGATATACCTGTAGAAAATGGCAAAACCTATTATTGGAAAATTGTAACCAAGGATAGCGTTGGTAACGAATCTATTTCTCCAATATTCACTTTTAGCGTAGGTACATAAAACTATTATTTACTGAATATCATTGTCAATTTCTTTATGAAGTAAAAGCATTTGACTACAAATAACTTAGCGTTAACTCGAGTAAATTGTACAACTTTATTTAGATATATATAAAAAGCCCGATAGAATTAATTCTACCGGGCTTTTATATATTTTATTTTCTAAGTTAAAACTCTATTATAACAAACTCGGAACGTCTATTGACCGCATGTTTTTCTTCAGGGCAATAAGTACCATCATTACACTCATTTAGTAACTTACGTTCACCATATGCTTCGGTCAACAATTTATCTTCTCTAACACCAATTGACAATAAATAAGCTTTAGTCTTTTCAACCCTTCGTTGAGATAACCAATCATTATACATAGAAGTTCCCCTAGAATCAGTATGCGACGTAATTTTTAATTTTAAGGTTGGTATTTCTCCTAATACTTCAGCTAAATCGTCTAAAACGTCTTTAGACTTTCTATTTACAACAGATGAATTTAAATCAAAATAAACATAACCTAGCTCTTCTATTCTCGATTTAATACTATTCCTTTTATTATTAAGTTCATCTAATTTTGCTTTTTCTGCTGCCGCTAAAGCATCTTCTCTTTTCTGTTTCTCAAGTCTTTCCGCTAGTAAAGCCTCGTCCCTTAACCTATTAACTTCATTAATTGAATCAGTTTGTCGCTGTTTTTCTTTTGCGATGGCCGCCATTAATTCAAGCTTCTCCTCTCCTCTTTTAGAAAGTCCTTTCTCTATGCCAAACTGATAAACCACACCTGCTGCGTGTTGTATATGATTTGTTACACCAACCTCTGATTTCATTGCCCATTTTCCGGTAGAATTAAAATCGAGCCCCCATCTATCTGAAAACCAAGTTCTAAATCCTACCACGGCATTATATGTACCTCTTCCTCTATTATTGGCATCAGTATACCCAGCGCCAATACCAATATAAGGATCAAACCAACCAGTTTGACCAATTATCTGATTTAAATCATATGTTAACCGTGCATCAAAAGCATAGTAAGGAATATCTTCAAAAATAACC
This sequence comes from Maribacter hydrothermalis, assembly GCF_001913155.1. Lineage (GTDB taxonomy): Bacteria > Bacteroidota > Bacteroidia > Flavobacteriales > Flavobacteriaceae > Maribacter > Maribacter hydrothermalis. The sequence goes on along the minus strand of NZ_CP018760.1, from coordinate 3,410,702 downwards.
TCATCGTCTATGATTTTACCGTCCTTATATTTATTGTACGTACCTATAGCTTCTAAACCAAGACCATTTTTAAAATACCTTCCAATGCTCACGCGTGAAGGGAAAGGAACAATATTCCATTCATCACCGACATCGAATAAACCGTCAAAAACATTTCCTGAATCATCTACGGCATTAAAACCTACACCAACAATCCATGAACTTTGAACAATACTATCCTTTGCCGTAATTTGTAGTTCTTCTTGGGCTTTGGAAATATTGGCCGCAAGAAATAGCAGTAAAAAACTAAAATATTTAATAGTTCTCATAATAATAAATTTGGGTTATAAAAAGTAAAATTAATTGTAATTCAAGCAGTTAACAAACAATTTCCACATAAAGCAATTAAAATCGATTGATAGTTATAAGTAATCTAATAATCGATAAAATACTATTGAATTCATGTGGATTTTGAGCTTAATCGAAGTTTGTAAATGCTAAATGGATTCAATACAAATATATGCCCTTACTTTGTCCTAGGTTTAAGCTTATGAAAAATTAAAGTGTTTACATTCTCTTTAATCTGCAGTTCTGCAAAGCTTATTATTTTTTCATCACTAAACCAATAAAATGCTTTTAGTAAACAACCTCATGGCAAGCCCATAAGGCAGTTATAGGAATAAATATTTTCATTTCGAGGCAAGCTTCGGAGCTTTTAATTCTCGATTATCGAGTAAATTCAATTACAAGAGGTTTTAAACCTGGCTTTTTGGTTCTATTAACCCTTACGTAATAGGTAATTAGCTCATCTTGATTTTTACTAAGAAAATATTATTCTTCAAAATGACCGCTATAATTTTAATTCAATATATTTTCTACCTTGAAACTATCAGAATTCTGAAATTCGTTTGTAAAGACACTATTACTTGAATACAATTGAATTATAAAAAAAGAGCACAAATAAATGAATGTCTAATTATTCTTAAAACGAGCCTTAAAAGCTCTTTCATAAACTTCCTCATAAAGAGGCACAACCTTCTGTATGTCAAAACGTTTGGCTTCGTTTAAAGCATTTAGTTTAAACCTTTCAAGTACTTCGTCATCTTTTAAAATAGAAATTGCTTTAGCAGCCATATCATTAAGATCGCCCACATTACTAAGAAAGCCACTGACTCCTTCTGTGTTTACTTCTGGAATACCACCGGCATTACTGGATATTACAGGAACTTTATTTATCATAGCCTCTAATGCTGCAAGGCCAAAACTCTCTGTTTCCGATGGCAATAGAAATAAATCTGAAAAACAAAGAATCTTATCAATTTCATTACTATTACCTAGAAATATCACCTTTTTTGCAATACCTAATTCCTCGCACAAGCGTTCAGCTCCTTCCTTTTCAGGCCCTTCACCTACCATTATAAGCTTAGAAGGTATTTCAAGTTGAATTTTACTAAATACTTTAATAACATCAGGTATTCGCTTAACTTTTCTAAAGTTACTTATATGGGTAACAATACGCTCTTCTTCATTTGCCATGTTAGAACGTTGGCAATCAGTAAAAGAGGTACTATATTTTTTTGCATCGATAAAATTAGGGATTACTTCAATTTCACCCTTTATATCAAAAGTATCTAACGTGCCTCTTTTTAAACTTTCAGATACAGAAGTTACTACATCAGATTGATTTATACTGAAGGTTACTGCAGGCTTATAAAAGGGATGCTTACCTACTAGAGTAATATCAGTTCCATGTAATGTTGTAATCATAGGCACATAAATACCTTCTTCTTCTAACATTTTTTTTGCCATATAGCCCGCATATGCATGCGGTATAGCATAATGCACGTGCAATAGGTCTATTTTATGCAGCTTTATAGTATCTACCAGTTTACTAGACAAAGCCAGTTCATAGGGTTGATAATGGAAAAGGGGATACTCTGGTACATGAACTTCGTGAAAGAATATTTTATTACTTAAAAGTTCAAGGCGTACGGGCTGTTTGTACGTAATAAAATGAATTTCATGACCTCTATTGGCCAATGCAATCCCTAATTCCGTTGCGACAACTCCACTACCACCGAAGGTAGGATAACATACTATTGCTATTTTCATTAATGCAAAACTACCTTTTTAATTCAAAATAGAGTCGTAAATAACCTGTTGAATTCTTGTTCTTAACCCAGATTTAACTAAAAGTGTGTTTGATGCAGAAGGATATGTTCTGTTCGATAAAAACACATATACTATTTCTTCTTCAGGGTCGGCCCAAGTATAGGTACCTGTAAAACCACTATGCCCAAAGCTTTTCCTAGATACACAACCGCATGTAGGGCCACTGTGTTCTAATTGAGGCTTATCAAAGCCCACTCCTCTCCTAACATTGTTTTCACAAAAATAACAGGTGTTGAATTTCTTAACCGTTCTTGAATCGAAAAATTTTGTGCCCCCATAATAACCCTCTTGTAAATACATTTGCATAATCTTGGCAATGTCATTGGAATTACTAAAAAGACCGGCATGACCACCTACACCAGCTTGCATTGCAGCACCCATATCATGGACATACCCTTGCACGGTACCATATCTATAATAATCATCTTCCTCAGAAGGAACAATCATGCTTTTATCGAACTTTTCTAACGGGTTATACGCAGTATGGTTAGCCCCTAATCTACTATAAAGAAAATTATTGCTTAATACATCTAATTTTAGCTTGTAATTATCTTCAATAACTTTCTTCATTACATAATAAGGAACGTCACTATAGCGATATCGGTTTGATTTTAAATCTTGTCTGCCTATTCTATTATAAATGGAGTCTTGATAGGCATCTGCCAGATATAAATTATCATATACCTTAGTTGAAAATCCAGGAAGCTTAGTATTTCGATAAAACTCCCCGGACGGTTTTTTATTCTCGTCAAGCGTACTAATATAAAAAGGTATCCATGCCGGTAAACGTCCATAATGTGATAAAGCTTTTAGTACCGTTACATTTTTAATTTCAGTATTGGAATAGTTGGGAACTAACTCTTCAAAAGTATTATTTAAACCAATAGCACCTTCTTCTTCCATCTTCATAACCATGGGTAATGTCGCTAGAATTTTAGTTAACGATGCCAAATCATAGATATAATCGTTAGTAATTTTCACTTTGGAGTCATAAGTAGGTTTACCAAAACCTTTTTGATAAACGACCTTTCCTTTTCTTGCTACTAATATTTGAGCCCCGGGAAACATTAAGCTATCGAGCCCACCAGTTACCATTCGGTCAATTTTCGCCAATCCTTTTGTGCTTAGTCCTACACGTTCTGGGATACTGTAACCTAATCTACTCAATGACAATGTTTTTTGTCCGGTATTCACAGGAAAATCAGAATGTGCACTTACAGGTAGTTTCCCAGTTGCACCAACTGCCCCAAAAAGAACTTCTGCAGTTTTCTCTTGCGCAATAGCACTATTTTGGTATGCCATTACAACAGCATTTATATTCTCAAAAGATTTAATATCAGCTAATGCATAAGGTTTTGCAAAAACGCAAAGAATAAGATTAGAGGTTCTTTCATTGCCAATATCCTGTAACCAATTAAGCTCCTTCGATGTAAATTTATACGATTTCCAAGGACTTTCATTACTTTTATGATGGCCGACAATTACTAAATTATATTCCTTTAATTTAATTTTTAAGGTGTTAATGTCATCAGCTTCTACTACAGTTACATTTGTATATTTTTTGAGTCCGTTCACGAAGGCCTCATTGGATTCATCACCGAACTTAACATAAGCTATTTTCTTATTATCTAAGTTCTTAATAGCTAATAGGTCTAAATCATTCTTTACTATTGTTATGGCATTCTCAATAGCCTCCTCATAAATAATATCGTCTTCAATACTATTTAAATCTTCATATAAATTTTTAATTGCAATTGGCTTATAATTGTTTAATCCCGCCTTATATTTTGCCAGTAATATTTTCTTAACTGAATATGCCAACCGTTGCTCACTTAACCTTCCTTTTTCGTAAGCCTTGGTTAGCTTTTCTTTAGCATTGACAATGTTCTCGGGCATTAAAAGCATATCATTACCGGCCATAAAAGCAGCAAGTTCTACACTGCCTTCCTTACCTTTTGTTGACACTCCTTTCATGTTCAAAGCATCGGTAAAAATTAAACCTTTATAACCTAACTCTTCTTTTAATAGTCCAGAAATTATTTGTTCGGAAATTGAAGACGGTAGTTCTTTTTGCATTTCGAGCGCTGGCACTTCTAAATGTGCAACCATTATACTACTTATTCCAGAACGTATGAGTTTTTTAAATGGATATAATTCTAAACTATCTAATCGTTTTCTAGAAAAAGGAATAACCGGTAAATTATGATGAGAATCTACTTCGGTATCTCCATGCCCGGGAAAATGCTTTCCATTCGCTAAAACACCAGCTCGTTCCATTCCTTTTACAAATGCAACCCCTTTTTCTACGACATTATCTCTATCCTCCCCAAACGAACGATTACCAATAATAGGGTTATTAGGATTGGTATTTATATCTAAATCTGGCGCAAAATTAATGTGTACTCCAAGTCTTTTAGCATGTTTGCCAATTTGATAGCCTACTTTCTCAACTACAACACTATCTTGTATAGCACCTAAAGTCATATTCCAAGGAAAGGCATAAGTGGAATCTAACCGCATTGAAAGACCCCATTCAGCGTCCATTCCTATTAACAGGGGAATTTTTGATACCGATTGATAATCATTAGTCAGTTGAGCCTGTCTAACCGGACCACCCTTAGAAAAGATCACGCCTCCTAAATTTTCTTTGACGATTAAACTTTTAAGGTTGTCTGTTGCCTGTTTACTTTGATTTGATGCAACACTTACCATAAATAATTGTCCCAATTTCTCATCTAATGTCATTTGAGAATACTGGCTATCAACCCAAGCTTTCTGAGCAAGACTATCTTTTGTAATTAGTGGATTTTGAGCAAGAATGCTAGAAGAGCATAATAAACCGCAAAAAAGTATTAAAATATATCGCATAAAATTATATGTACAGCAATAACTATTGAGAATTGAAATTATTGCATTTCATCGATATAACCCAATTAATAATGCACGTTGTGAAGAATTTATGTTATAAAAACCGAGCATGCCAGCTCTCAGAAGCCGGCACTTCCCAATGCTCTTGATATTCTCCTTTATTTGTGACCAAATTATTAAATACAATGGTATTTTTAGATATTGCTTTTTGTTTAGCCATCGCTTTAAAATCTAATAGACTTTTATAGGCTACAAATTCTCCTTGCTTATACGATACATTCATTTTATCAAGTAAAAGAACATCATATTTTTTTTCCAAGGCTTGAATAAAATGTACCGATGCATCAATAGAACAACCAGTAGCCCCTTGGCTTGTTTGGTCTAAAGCAATAATAATAAACCGCTTATATTTAAGCTCATAACCAGCATTTAAATCATTGCCATGTGCCGTCCATGATTCCAAAAAAGAATCTAAATCTGAACTGATATCAACAATTTCGGCATCAGAAAATGAACGATTGCATTGATAGATCCAAACTCTAGCTGTTTCTGGTAATATATTAAATTCTACTAGCAAATTAATTAATTTAAAATATTATAAATCTTCGGCAGTTGCAATCAATTCAGCAATATCCATTACCGCAATTGAAGCTTCCTTTTCTTTGTTCTTCACTCCATCGGTCATCATTGTATTACAAAACGGACAGCCGGCAGCAATTATTTCAGGTTTAGTTTCTAAAGCCTGTTCAGTGCGTTCAATATTAACATCCTTATCGCCCTTTTCCGGTTCTTTAAACATTTGTGCTCCACCAGCACCACAACAAAGACCTCTTTGCTTACAACTTTTCATTTCAACCAACTCAGCATCTAATTTTCTAATTAAATCTCGTGGTGCTTCGTAAACATCATTGGCTCTACCTAAATAACAAGGGTCATGAAAAGTTATACGCTTTCCCTTAAAAGCTCCACCTTCCATTGATATTCTGCCCTCAGTAAGTAGTTGTTTCAAGAATTGCGTATGATGTACTACCTCGTAGTTACCACCCAAACCTGGATACTCATTTTTAATGGTGTTAAAACAGTGCGGACAAGCTGTAACAATTTTCTTTACTTCGTATGCATTTAGTACCTCAATATTAGTAACTGCCTGCATTTGAAATAGAAATTCATTTCCTGCTCGTTTTGCTGGATCCCCAGTACAACTTTCTTCTGTACCTAAAACTGCAAATGATACGTTTGCCTTATTTAATATTTTAACAAAAGCTTTTGTTATCTTTTTTGCTCTATCATCAAAACTACCTGCACAGCCTACCCAAAATAACACTTCAGGTACCGTGCCGGAAGCAAAAAATTCGGCCATTGTTGGCACTTTTAGTTCACTTGCCATATCTTTATTTAAGATTCTTTACTCCAGTTTAAGCGGTCCATTTGATTAAATGGCCACGGTGCTCCATTATTTTCAATATTACCCATCATATTATTCAAATCAGTCGGAGCCGCAGATTGTTCCATTACTAAATATTGTCTCATATCCATAATAATAGAAAGTGGATCAATACTTATTGGGCAGGCTTCAACACAAGCATTACAAGATGTACATGCCCATAATTCTTCTGGGGTAATATAATCGTTTAATAATTGTTTACCGTCATCTTTAAACTCACCTTTATTTGCATCGATATTCTTACCAACTTCTTCAAGTCGGTCACGAGTATCCATCATAATTTTACGAGGCGATAATTTTTTTCCTGTTTGATTTGCAGGGCACTCGCTCGTACATCGTCCGCATTCTGTACACGTATATGCGTTCAATAATTGAACCCAACTTAAATCTTGCACGTCTGATGCACCAAACTTATCTGGGACAACGGCATCATCTGCAGGTTCCGCATATGGATCGGCATCGGGATCCATCATCATACGTACTTCGTCGGTTACAGATTGCAAATTTTTAAACTGTCCTTTAGGTGTTAACTTACCGTAATATGTATTCGGAAACGCTAATAGAATATGTAAATGTTTGGAATAATATAAATAGTTAAGGAAAAATAAAATCCCTGCAATATGCAACCACCAAGCTGTACGCTCTAATAATACGAGACTTGAAACAGACATTCCTTCAAACATAGGAGCAATTAAACTACTAACAGGAAATGAACCTGCAGCAGCATAATGATCAGCGCCCATTTGTTGTAATTGGTAGTCTGCACCATTCATGGTTAAAAAAAGTACCATCAAAACCAGCTCAATGTAAAGAATCATGTTACCATCGCTCTTAGGCCAACCTTTCATTTCTGGTTTCAAGAATCTTTTTAATTTAATAACATTTCTTCTAATCCAAAAAACAACAACTGCTAGAATTACCAGTAGTGCCAGTATTTCGAAAGAGCCTATTAAAATATCATAAACTGGACCTAAAAATGCGAACATTCTATGCGTACCAAAAATACCATCCAAGATTATTTCTAAAACTTCAATATTTATAATTACGAAGCCCACGTACACAATTATATGCAAAGCACCCGCAATAGGGCGTACTACCATTTTAGATTGTCCAAGGGCAATCTTTGCCATATTTTTCCAGCGCTGTGATTTATTATCTGTAATTGAAGCCTCTTTACCTAAAAAAATATTTCGCTTTAACTTTAAAACATTTTTCACGAAAAAGCCTATTCCTACAATTAATAGGATAATAAAAATAATATTTGGGAGATAGTGCATATAAATTAATCTTCTTTACTTCTCTATAGTATTTGCTGCAGGATCATCTTCCGGCAATTCGTATTCTTTCTGTTTTTTACCAAAAACAGAAACGTTAACATACCTTTTTGGATTAAGTCGAAAATCTTGTAATAGCAAATCTAATTCTCTTGATGCATTGGTTAAGTTCGTGTACATTTCTTTATCATTCATAAGCAGTCCTAATGTACCATCGCCACTTTCAATTTTGTTAGTTACTTTATCCAAACTCGCCATAGTCGATTCTAAACTAGCCAAAGTACGACCTAATCCTGCTGAATTTAACGAATCTGAAAGCTTAGCAAAATTAGCTGTAAGTATTTCAAAATTCTTAAATGAATTATCTAGCTTTTCATCGTTGTCTTTCAAAATAGTATTTAATGATGAAGCGCTACCATTAAGACTTGTTATTAAAGCGTTTAGTCCACCAATAACCTCCTTTAATTCTATTTTTGTTTTTTCATCCAAAACAGAATTTACATTAACCAGAACAGAATCCGCACCAGAAATCGCAGATTCGAATTTGCGAACCAATGGCGTTAATTTTTGCTGAGCCAAATCAGTAATTCCGGGTCTTGTCTCAGTCATTAAGGTATCTCCCGACTGTGCCAAATCCGTAGCATCAAAAACAGGTTTAATCTGTAGTCCCTTACCCCCAATAATTCCAGTATCATATAACTCTACTGTACTATTTTTTGAAAATTCAAACTCATTACTAACATTAAATGTTACTAATAAATTTCCTTGTTCATCTAAAAATTTAATATTGATCACCTTACCAACATTAAATCCATTTATTGAAACTGAGGTTCCCGATTGAAGTCCGCCAACATTTGGATAAACAGCATAAAAAGTTTTGCTATTATCAAAAATAGGCGATGACTTTAAAAAGCTGAATCCCATTATAAATAATAGAATTCCTCCAATTACAATAATTCCTGTTTTTAATTCTCTAGATAGTTTCAAGCAATTATTTTTTTAGTCCATTCAAAATTAGGAATAAAATTTACACTTTAAGGGGTAAATTCAGAAACCTCATCCATTGCATCTTTTATGGGTATTCTTTCACCAAGTTTATATGCAACAATATAAGCGGTAGCATATCCTTTATCGCGTGCTAAGGATTGCATCATTTCAGCTTCTCTATAAGACCTTGTTTCACCATACATATATCGATATAAATTCTTAAAAGGCTCTTGAGAAAGATTTGATAGTCCCTTAAAGTTACCTGGATTAAGTGATAAGTTTTTACTTGTGGCCATTATTTGTATTTTAAATACAATTGAATTTGCAACTTCTTTAGGGTTTATAGCTTCCTTAATTTTATCATCAATAACTGTCAGCTTTACTTCTTCCTTAACCATAATGTCACTGACCGGTTCTTGCTTTTTAACTACAGTAACTATCTCACTGGCATCATTCTTTTTTTCTTCTACTTTATTAATAATTTCCTTGTTATCTGGTTGATTTTTAGGCTTTTCAACGTTATTTGCAACTGAATTTACAGAAGGCTGTACCCCTTCCTTATAATGCAATATAGCCTTGGCTATCGCATTTCCCATATCATTTTGCCCTTTACTTGAATTTAAATAAGCACCTTCCTCCTTATTCGTTAAAAAACCTGTTTCAACCAACACACTTGGCATAAAAGTTTGATGTAAAACAATAAAACCAGCCTGCTTTACCTTTCTGTCAGTTCTCTTTAAAGAATTAGAAAAATTATCTTGAATCATCGTTGCCAGAGCTACACTTTGATCTAAAAATTCTTCTTGCATTATGGTTAGACCGATAACCGATTCTGGCGAGTTAATATCATAATCAGCATATCTATTCTCATAATTATCTTCAAGATAAATAACAGAGTTTTCTTTCTTAGCAATCTCAAAGTTTTGCTTATTTGCATGTAGGCCAAGTACAAAAGTGCCCGCTCCATGAGCATCTGATGTATGAGAATCGCAATGTACGGACACAAATAAGTCTGCATTTGCTTTATTTGCAACCTCGCCTCTCACGTATAAATCTATAAAAGTATCGTCTTTACGAGTATAAATAACTTTAATATCTTTATGAGCAGAAAGTATTTCACCTACTTTTAAGACAATATTTAAAGCTATTTTTTTCTCTAAATAGCCGTTACCCAAGTTACCTGGATCATGCCCACCATGACCTGCATCTAGGACAACCACAAAAGGGTCATTAATATTGTTTTCTTCAACTGGTACCGAAAAAGAAAGAAGTAAAAGCGATGAAGTTAAAACTAAAGAGAAATATCTGAATTTTATTTTCATATGTATTAGGGATTAATAGCCCTTATTATGGTTAAATTTATTGTAACACCCTACTTGATGATTAAAAAATATATGTAAGTTTGACATCTGAAATAATGACGCTCTAGATGCTCAAATCTTTACAAAAATAGGATATATAGCCTTGCAATCAAACAAACAATACTTACTTTTCCTATTCATAGTTTTTGCCAGTGCTTTTTATGCTCTTGCGCAAGAAGATAAAATTACACCCTTAAACATTAAAGCAGAAAGAGATTCAATAACCGCGCCATTATTCCCTGCTACAGCTATAGAAGAAGCTATTATAGCCGATTCTTTAGCTAAAGATTCACTTAATAAAAAGTCACCGTTACTACTAGACAAAATTACATATAAAGCTAAAGATTATGTAAAACTAAGTCAAAAAGAAAACAAAATATACCTTTATAACGAGGCGGAAATATACTATCAAGATACCGAATTAAAGGCTGGTGTCATAATCATGGATTATATAAAGAATGAAGTATATGCCGGAAGAATGAAAGATTCTTTAGGAAACTATAGTCAATTACCTTATTTTAAACAAGGGTCTAACATTGTAATTCCAGATTCTATACGATTTAATTTTGATACGCAAAAAGCATTAATTTGGAATTCCAGAACAGAACAACAAGCGGCAGCTGGAGCTTTAGGCAGTGATGCTATGAAGGTTTATGCCGAAATTACCAAAAAAGAAAATGACTCGGTCTATTTCTTAAGCGAAGGAAAACTAACAACCTCTACAGATACTATAAATCCTGATTATTACATACGAGTCAGAAAGGCAAAATTCGTACCTAAAAAAAAGGTTATAGCTGGTTTTAGTAATTTATATATTGCAGATGTACCGACACCAATAGCTATGCCTTTTGCTTATTTCCCCTTAACTGTAGGCAGATCTGCCGGTATTTTAATGCCTTCTTTTGGAAACGACCCAAATACTGGCTATTTTTTGCAAGACATGGGTTACTATGTTCCTTTGGGGGACTATGCCGATGTAACGCTTTCGGGAGATTTTTACACCAATGGCAGCTGGGCTGTTAGATCTGCATCCATATATACAAAAAGATATAAATACAGAGGAAATTTTAATTTAAGGTATGAAAATCAAGTTCGTAGTCAAAAAGGATTTAGCGACTATAGCTTGTCTAGAAATTACAACATACAATTCTCGCATTCACAAGACCCAAAATCAAGTCCAAATTCTAGGTTTTCGGCTTCTGTGAACCTTGGTAGTAGCGAATACTATAGAAATTCGCTTCAGCAAAGGAATTTACCTAATACTCAAAACAACACCTTATCCTCATCTATTTCATATTCAAAAACTTTTCCTGAGTACCCGTCAGTGAATATGAGTTTAACTGCTACCCATTCGCAATTAACGTCTCCTACAGCCACAACTACTAACGCCGACAATATAAGTATGAGCCTACCTACTTTCCAAGCGAGTATGGAGCGTATTTATCCTTTTGTAAAAAGAGATGGAATTAAAAAAGGTATTATTGATAATATAAATTTTCAATATGATGTAAACGCACAGAATAGACTTACCACAAACGATGATGACTTTCTTACCAGCAGAATGTTCGACAATGCAAAAGTTGGCGCGAGACATAGAATTCCAGTAGCTACAAATTTTAAAGTAGCCAAATTTTTTAGTGTAAGTGCCGGTGGTAATTATGAAGATGTGTGGACGCTAGAGACCTACAATAAAAGATATGATTCTGAATCAGAAACAGTGGTAACAGATACTATAGCTGGTTTTGATCGCTACAATAAATATAATTTTAGTGCAAGCGTAGGTACCACCCTATATGGTACTTTCAATTTCGGTGAAGACAAGAAAATACAAGCCGTAAGGCATACACTGCGCCCCTCTTTAAGTTATGGGTATGCCCCTTCTTTTGACCAATTCTACGATGAGTACTTAGATGGAGATGGTGATGTAGTCCAATTTAGTCGCTTTCAAGGTACGCTCAATGGCGCACCTTCCCTTGGCAAATCTAATAGCTTAGGATTTTCTTTAGCAAATACATTAGAAGCCAAGGTTCGAGATAAGGATTCAACTAAAACAGAACCAAAGAAGGTATCACTACTTAGTAATTTAAATATTTCTACAGGTTATAATTTTGAATCAGATTCATTACGAATAAGCCCATTAAGTATTAACGGGGGCACAAATATTCTCGACAATAAAATGTCCATAAACTTTTCAGCAGGTTTAGACCCATATGCCATAGACAATAATGGAACCAGAATAGATACTTGGAATATTGACAATGGAGGTAGTTTGTTTAGATTAACAAGGGCAAATGCGAACGTTTCTTATTCTATAAGCAGTGAAATGTTCGGTAAAAAAGATGAAAAGGATAAAGAAGAAGAGGAAGATCCGTTTGATTATGTTGCACAAAGTGGCGGCAGAGATGATGACCTTTTTGGTAGAGCCGATAGCTTTAATGACAACCCTATTCGAAAAGACGATAAAAATTCTGATGTTGAAAACCCCATATTTGGTACAAAAATACCATGGAACTTTAGATTAGCCTACTCTGCCAGTTATAACAACTCAGCAAGACAAAATGAATTTAGCAGCCATTCTTTAATGTTTTCCGGAGATATTGAATTAGCACCAAGGTGGTCTGTTGGGGGATCTTCAGGATATGATTTTAAAAACCAAGGCTTTACATTGACACAATTACGTTTTCAAAGAGATCTAAAAAGTTTTACAATGCGTTTTAACTGGACCCCATTTGGTGAGTACAAAAGATGGTACTTTTTTATTGGTATAGATTCATCAATATTAAAAGACCTTAAGTGGGAAAACAGAAGTCAAAACTAATGAACAAATTTAAATCAAACATCATGAAAAAAATTATAAACACACCGAACGCTCCCGCTCCAATAGGCCCATACAACCAAGCAATTTTAAGTAATGGCACATTATATATTTCTGGTCAAATACCTTTAAATCCTAACAATGGAGAATTAGTTTCTGGAGATATTAAAATGGAGACAAAACAGTCTATGGAAAATTTAAAGGCCATTTTAACCGAAGCGGAAATGACCTTTGAACATGTTGTAAAATCTTCAATATTTTTAAGCGACATGAAACAATTTACAGAAGTAAATGAGGTTTATGCTTCTTATTTTAACGCAGAAACAGCACCTGCCAGAGAAACTGTTGAAGTTGCAAATTTACCCAAATATGTAAATGTTGAAATTTCTATGATTGCTGTAAAGTAATCTACTTTACAGGTAAGTCTGTGAGGCATTCTCAAAAACCTAAACCATTAATATTTTGAAGCTCGCCCGAACGTTAAGAGCGAGCAAGCCCCGTTTTATATTAATCTCGGTTATCGAGTAAATTATTACATATTAGCTCGGTGAAACTCTACCAACCCTTCAATAGGCCTTTGTCTAATTACGCCTACGACTAAATCATTTCTTAATAATACAGAGGTTAATTCATCTTTAAGATAATGCGCTATGCTGCCCACAAAGTTAATAGGCACTTTTGTAGCCAATTCAAATTGCATTATGTAATTATTTATAAATTGCTGAAAACCTTTATCTATTACGCCTTTAGAATACGGGTGTTCCTTATTTTCAATTAGAAATCGTGCAAAAGTCGCTAAATAGGTATTTGGATTAGGCTGCTTATATAAATTTTCTTTAATCACATCTGCATCTAAATCGTGCTGTTTTGCAAACTTATGCGCTAAATCTGCCGGCATTTTATGAAAGTAGTAATCACGTATTAATTTGCGTCCAAAGAAATTTCCACTACCGTCATCCATAGGAATATAACCTAAGGATATTACTTTTTGAAATAATTGGTTACCATCATAATAACTACAGTTAGACCCTGTACCTAAAATACACACAATACCTTGTTGCCCAACTCTAGTTGTAGCGAATATTGCTGCATAGGTATCTTCTTTTACATCTGCTTTCGCATTCGGAAAAAAGTCTTTAAAAATACTTTTAAGGAAGGTTTTCATTCGATCCGTACCACAACCTGCTCCATAAAAATAAAGATGAGATACTTTTTCACGGTTTTTAGAAAGTTCAAAATTATTAGCTAAACGATCTTCAATAACATCTTTCGTTAAAACTTCAGGACTTAAACCTAGAGTTTGTGTAAAAAAAAGTTGTTCGCCTTTTTCATCCAAGGCAATCCAATCAGATTTGGTTGCGCCACTATCTACTATTAAAATCATATGCCTAATGTCTTTAAAAAATAATCCTGAAAATAAGGAAAAAATGCCTCATTTTCAGGATATATCTTTGTTTTACTTAAATGAAGGTTATAAAGTATTTACGTGCTGAATTAAATCTACCATTTTATTGGAGAAACCAGCTTCGTTATCATACCAGCAAATTAATTTGAAGAATTTAGAATTCAATTCAATTCCTGCACCAGCATCGAAAACACTTGTATGAGTTTCACCTATAAAATCTTGAGAAACCACGTCTTCCTCGGTATATCCTAATACACCTTTCAACTCCCCTTCCGAGGCAGCTTTAAATGCCTTTTTAATTTCTTCGTACGAAGTTTCTTTTTCTAAACGTACAGTTAGATCAACTACAGAAACATCTGCAGTAGGAACTCTAAATGCCATACCTGTAAGTTTTCCTTTCAATGCTGGGATTACTTTAGTTACTGCTACAGCAGCACCTGTAGATGCAGGTATAATATTCAACATTGCACTTCTACCACCTCTCCAGTCTTTTCTAGAAGGACCATCAACCGTCATTTGTGTAGCTGTAGTTGCATGTACTGTAGTCATTAAAGCTTCTTCGATACCAAATTTATCATTCAATACCTTAGCCATAGGCGCTAAACAGTTTGTAGTACAAGATGCGTTAGATACAATAGTATCTGAAGATTTAACTTCTTTATGATTTACTCCCATTACAAACATCGGAGCATCTTTAGATGGAGCAGATATAACAACTTTCTTGGCACCACCATCAATATGATATTGGGCAGTTTCTAAAGTTGTGAAAATACCGGTACATTCTGCAACTGTTGCAGCACCTACTTCATCCCACTTACAATTTTTTGGATCTCTTTCAGCAGTAATTCGTACAGTTTTACCGTTTACAATTAAGTTTCCATCTTTTACATCAACAGTGCCATCGAACTTACCATGAACTGAATCGTACTTTAATAAGTAAGCTAAATGTTCAACATCTAATAAATCATTGATAGCTACTACATCAACATCACCACGTTTTACCGTAGTTCTGAATACCAATCTACCTATTCTTCCAAAACCGTTAATTCCTATTTTCAAATTTGACATTTTCTCTATTTTAATTATTTAATATTATGTAGTCATTATCTCTGAAACTCTTATAAGTTCCTTATCAATCTTTGTATGCCCTTTAATAGCCTTGTTAATTGGCGTTAACGTTAACTTGTTATCCTGAATGCCAACCATTAAGCTAGTTTTACCTGCTAACAGGGCCTCTACTGCCTTTACTCCCATTCTACTGGCTAACACTCTATCATAACAAGAGGGCGCTCCACCCCTTTGCATGTGACCTAAAACAGATACACGAACATCGTAAATTGGCAAATGTTCTTCAACATATTCTTTTAATTCAAATACATTTTTACCAGATTTATCACCTTCAGCAACAATTACAATACTTGATGATTTACCAGACTCTTTACTTCTTTTTAAAGATTCTAACAACCTATCCAAACCTAAATTTTCCTCTGGTATTAATATCTCCTCTGCACCTGCACCAACTCCTGCATTTAAGGCAATATGACCCACATCTCTACCCATTACCTCTACAAAGAAAAGCCTGTTATGAGAACTAGCTGTATCCCGAATCTTATCAATACATTCTACAACTGTATTAAGTGCAGTGTCAAAACCTAATGTAAATGTGGTACCGAAAATATCATTATCAATTGTACCAGGAATACCAATTACAGGAAAGTTATATTCCTTATTAAAAACCATGGCTCCTGTAAAACTGCCGTCACCACCGATAACAACAAAGGCATCGATACCCGCTTTTAAAAGTTCATCGTGCGCTTTTTTTCTACCCTCGGGCGTTCTAAAATCATCACAACGGGCAGACTTCAGAATAGTACCTCCTTTATTAATAATGTTATTGACACTACGAGCGTCCATTACTTTAAAATCTCCTTCTATCATACCTTGATACCCTCTGTAGATTGCTATACATTCTACTTTCATATAGGCACAGGTACGAACAACTGATCTTATAGCGGCATTCATGCCTGGAGAATCACCACCTGAAGTCAGTACTGCTATTTTATTTATTTTTGAAGACATCGAAAAATTTAAGCCAACGAAATTACTAAATCTTAACTCAATAACGAAATAATGTCCACTAGCATTTAATAAAAAATCAACGAAAAGGATTTCGTTGTGATAGATTATTACTAATGTTCTTAAAATTTATAATTTCATAACAGGTAACAGTCAATAACTTATGGATTTATTGATTTAGGTTTATCGTAAAAACGAATTAAGCTATCGTTTCCCATAACAGAAGAAGGGACTTCATTTTGTTTAATTGTCGCTTCTTTCTCCGGTTTTTTTGTTAAGATTTTTTGAAAGAGTTCCCTGAAATTATTAAAATCGACTTCATAGGTTAAACCGGCACCTTGTGTTGACCCTTGTTGATCAGACAAATATGCTTGAATTTCACTTTGTCTACTAAAGAATTTTGCGCTTAAAGTACCTTCTTCATTTAAAAGAACTTGAATTTCAAAATCTCCAGCAACTAAGGTTTCGCTTGATGCGCCAACCGGTACTCCTACTTTACCATTAAAAAGTATTCTATCGGAAATTTGTGTTGAAACTGTAACCCCTATTCGATCATCTGTTTCTATATCTGCTGATCGGTCAAGAATACCTTGTTCATATGAAAGGCCAAGGTTAAACTTATCATTACCACCACTTAATATAGAATTTAAAATACCCGATGCGCTTTGAACCAAATTCCCTGTAATCGCTTGCTGGTTTATTCCACTTTGCGCATTTACAAAAGTACCTTGTGCCAAAAGAAAAATAGCATTTTTCTCTTCCACAGTGGGATCCTGTAACCTGTATTCCAGTTCTGACTGTACAATTGAACTAGTACCTGGAAAATCAATTCCAAAATCAATTGTTGGGCTTTGAAGCTCTCCTGTTAAACGTATGATAACATCAGTAGGTATTCTTCTGGTAAAACGCGGATCATCTAGTAAGGGCGCAGGGTTGGCATTTAAAGAATAAACAGCTTCCATGGCTAAAATAGCCTCTAAAGGCTTTTGATCCCAATTTATGGTACCACCGGGCTCAACCTTAAATTTCTTATCTATAATACCCCCAAACTTATAATTATATTCGCCCGTTACTACGACGAAATCTCCGTACATTTCAAATTTACCGTTCGTATTGATCTGTATTAAAATAATTCCTTCTCCAGTACCTTTTAAAGAACTACCTGTTTTTGTATCGGTCACTATTTCAACTTCGGCTTCTGGTGTAACGTCAAGGTTAAATTCTAGCTCAAGACCCTGGTAATCTTTTAATTGTTTTTGTCTCTCAATTTTTTGCCTGTCGTTTTTTTCAACAAAATTTATAAACGAATAATCCCCTATACTGGCAACATCACTTAATGGTATTTTTAAAGAAGTTCCTTTAGCCGTAGATCCATCAACAGTAATATTTAATGCAGTTGTAGGTCCATATATTCTTCCTTGGCCATTTAAATACCCTGTACCATAATATAATTCACCTTCTTTAAATTCTGTATTCAATATTAGAAAACGTTCATTTTTAGTATCAACGTTTAAATCTAGGACCCAATTATCAAAGAAACTATGGGTTATAGTACCATCTAAATTTGCGCGTGTACCCATAGCCACATCTTCTAACGCAATATTTTCAAAATCAAAAGTCTGATCAGAAAGTATTACTCGTGAACGCGGTGCAAAACTATAATCCACATTTAGATATGGAATTGCAATACCAGCATTATCTAATGTCAAAAGCCCATTAAAACTTGGATTATCCACATTACCTACAATACTTACCCTACCATCTATGTCTCCCCTTATTTTATCAATTACCCCTTCTCCCAATGGGCTAAAAGGTACTAAGCTAAAGTTGTTAAAATTGGCAATTAAATTTGCTTTGGGTATTTCTTCTTCATTATTAATACTACCCAAAATACTGAATTTTTCTAGGCCATTATCCGATAGTTGCGAGTTAACCTGAAATTCAGTTAAATCTTTGTTTCCAATTATATTAATTGCTAAATCTCCCAATGGTATATCATTGATACCAAAACCATCAATATTTAAATTTGAAGAAGGTAAATAAATTCCATCTTTCTGTAATACGTTTAAGGTACCGTTAACTTCCCCATCCAGTTTAAGACTATCAATAACAGGGGTAATTTTATCTAAGGAAACTATTTTAAATTGCAACTGAAGGTCCTTAAAGGTGGAATCTGCAAATTGTCCTTTTAACCTAATTTGCTCTTTTTCCTCATTATTCATTACAATTTCTTGTATAGTAATGCTGTCTAGAGCTCTGTTTAAAATTACCTTGTTCTTAGAATCCCCATCTTTATTTAATACCCACTTATTACCTTTAAAATTGACATCAGATGTTTTTAAACCAATGACAGATTTATTTTCTTTATTAAAGGTGTGATAAAAATTTAAATTATATGAATCATTAAAATTACTACCTCCTTTAAATTCTGACCTAAAGAACAACGTATCCTTAAGTGTTGTATTTATTAAATTGAAATCTTTAAAATTATAGTAAGGCGTATCTAACTCTCCAACAGAAACATAGGTGTTAAAAAGAGGGTTTTTATTATCAATTCGTACTTCGATATTATCAGCTACTGTACCAAAAGCTTCTATACTTGGCGATTCAAAATTGAGCTTAAAATCACCTTCATCGGCAACAATATTCCCTTTTATAAATGTATTTGGATCAAAACGCACTTCGGGAAAAAATACGTCGACAATTTTATTGTATATTTTAAAATTAAATGAAAGATTTTGACCGTCAGATATTTGAAAAGGCCTGTAATTCGTATATATAGAACCTAAAGAATTTTGTACCAGTTTTCCTAGCTCACGAACTTTAAAATTACCTTTCATAAAACCGGTAATTATATCTGGCGAATTAATATGTATAGTACGCACATTATCACTATCAAAACTGGAAGTTACTGCAAAATCCTCGAAATAATAGGTGTCATTTACATTTTGATAATTTGTACGAGTAAATTTTATATCCCCTTCAAGATCGTCTAAAGAAGTACCCGTAATATCCATATTGACATTTCCTTTAAAAATTGAAACACTGTCATTAATGAAATTCAATTTTTTTAAATCCGCATAGTCTACAGAGGCAATGAAATTAAAATTATTCCTAGTTTCAGCAACATTCGCCAATCCGGTAAAATCAAATTTCAAATTTTCATCATTACTTGTTAATGACCCATCGAACAATTGATCTTTAATTATACCCGAAACTTTTAAATCTTGGTAATTGTATTTATTGAATTCAATAGAATAGATTTGCCCTATAACCTCGGTGTTCAGTTTTTCTTTCACAAAGCCTTTTCCCTCTACATTAAAATCTAAAGTTGTTTTTCCTAAACTTTTACTATCTACAAAACCGCCTAAATCAAAATCTATTAAAGAAATAAATCCCTTATAGGTTGCATTGTCTATATTATTAAAATTACTTAGTACTATATCAGCATAACTACTACCAACGGCAGTATTTAAGTTTACTTTAGCGTCCATAGAAGAATTAGTGATAAATGCTTCTCCCCTTATAGTAAATTGCCCTAATTTACTAAAAGTCGATGGTAATGAATTACCTATTAAATTAGGAAGTAGCGCATTCAACTGATAATAACTACTTGTTACGTTCTTCATTTCTGCATTTAAGCTGAATGGCTTTTGTTTGCTAAATAAATTTTTAAAATTGAAATTACCCCGTATTCCGGTGTCATCGGAAAAAAGAAATAAATTATCTGCATTGAGATCATTTAAGACCCCGTTTATATCAGAACTAAACGTTACCTCCTTACCACGTCCAAACTCGTTATAAAGCAAGTTTATCTCATCAAAAGCAACTCTAGATTCATTGAAATCGGCTACTACATTTACTTTGTTTAAAAAATCGCTAAAATCTTCTCTATTATAATTAAATACCAAGTTACCTTCAATCTGAGATAATGGCGTATTAATATTGAGCGAATCGAAACGCATTTGCTGTTTGGTGTACTTAAAATTAGTAGCCAACTTATTTACTTTTAGTCCTCTATTACTATAAAAAGACATATCTTGTATATCTGTTGATACTTCTGGTCCCAGAATAAGAAAATTATCTGCTTTTATATTTAAGCTATCAAAATGTAGAATTGTAGATTTCTCTAAATTTTCATCAATATATTTAAACTTACTTTTTTTAATATCTACATAAGAGGATGATAATTTAAATGGAGGAGTACCTGGTGCTCTTGGCTTACCATCATCTAGTTTATCAACAAAAATCTCCAAATTAGAATTACGCTCACCGTAGTAATTGGTAAGCTTAAAATTTAATTCATCTACCGAGATATCCCCAAATTCAAGGTTACCTTTAGCCAAATTACCAATACTTAGTATTGATGTTTTAAGCTCATTAATATAAAACAAGGTATCTTTTTGATAATCCTCTATATAAACACCCTGTAAGGCTGTGTCCCAAGATATTAATGAAAGTTTTAATCGGTTAATATTTATATGTGTGTCATATTGTTTATTTATTTTATTGGCAGCGTACTGTGCCAACAAGGTTTGCACTATAGGCAAAGAAAAAATTAAGGTACTTAAAACGCATATCAGTAAAAGCACTAATACTATTCTAATCAATATTTTCCTAAGTTTTTTGATATGGCTATATGTTTTACCTTTGTTATTCAAATTTTATTCCAAAAATGTTGGAAAGCAAATCAATTTATATTCTCGCGATAGAATCTTCTTGTGATGATACTTCTGCGGCAGTTTTAATGAACGATAAAGTACTAAGCAATGTTGTAGCTACCCAAGCAATTCATAAGGAATATGGCGGGGTTGTGCCAGAATTGGCATCAAGAGCCCATCAACAAAACATTGTACCTGTAGTTGCCCAAGCTTTAGCCAAGGCAAATATCGATAAAAAACAATTATCAGCCATAGCATTTACACGCGGACCTGGACTTATGGGTTCACTATTGGTTGGTACTTCTTTTGCAAAATCATTGGCATTAGGATTACAAATACCACTTATAGAAGTGAACCACATGAAAGCTCATATTTTAGCGCACTTTATAGATGATGAAACGATGAAAGCGCCTTCGTTTCCATTTCTTGCACTAACCATAAGTGGTGGGCATACACAGATAGTGCAGGTGAATGATTTTTTTGATATGAAAATTATTGGGCAAACCTTAGATGATGCCGTTGGGGAGGCCTTTGATAAGAGTGCAAAAATTCTTGGTCTACCCTATCCGGGAGGGCCCTTAATAGATAAATATGCGGCAACAGGAAATCCTTTAAGATTTGAATTCCCTATACCCAAGGTTAAAGATTTAGATTTTAGTTTTAGCGGATTAAAAACCAGCATATTATATTTTATTCAAAAACAGACCAAAGAAGATGCCGACTTTGTAAAAAATAATATTGAAGATATATGCGCGTCAATACAATACACTATAATTACTATATTAATGCGCAAGCTTAAAAAAGCAGTAAAACTAACCGGTATTAAAGAAATTGCTATTGGTGGAGGCGTTTCTGCAAATTCTGGTATTCGAAAAATTTTAATAGAAGCACAAGCAAAATATGGGTGGAAGACTTACATTCCTAAATTTGAATATTGCACCGATAATGCTGCAATGATCGGCATTGTAGGGTATTACAAATATAAAAATGAAGCTTTCGTAAAACAAGATATTACGGCAAAAGCCAGATATTTAATTTCTTGAGTAAACAATCTCGAGGCAAAGCCCACTAGGCTTTGAATTGAAAATTTAATAAAGATTTTAGCGTAAGCCTGCCTCACCGCCGGGCAGGCGTCCGAGTATTTAAATCTCGATTATCGAGTTAACTAAAAATTTATGCAATTATTTTATAATCCTGATATAAAAATCACCGATAAGATTTTCATTTTCGACACCAATGAAAGTAAGCACATTATAAAAGTGCTAAGAAAAAAAACTGGTGATGAGCTTTGGATTACAAACGGATTGGGTTATTTGTTTCAAGCAAAAATTATTGTTGCCGATATAAAAAAATGTGAAGTAGAACTTATTTCATCAAAAAAAACACATCCTAAATCGCATGTATTACACATGGTCGTTGCACCTACTAAAATGAATGATCGGTATGAATGGTTTTTAGAAAAAGCCACTGAAATAGGTGTTGATGAAATAACCCCAATAATCTGCGAAAGATCAGAACGAAAAATTATTAAAACAGATAGAATGCAACGGGTAATTGAGTCTGCCATGAAGCAATCGCTCCAAACCTATTTGCCAAAATTAAATGAGCCTATTAGTTTATCAGAATTTTTAAAAAAACCAACAACAGGTTTACAATTCATAGCACATTGCGAAGACAGTGAACGCCACGAACTTAAAAGTAGAGTTGTGGCGGATCAAGATATTACCATTTTAATTGGCCCAGAAGGTGATTTTAGTACAAATGAAATTAAAAGTGCATTAAAAAACGGATATGCCCCAATAGCCATGGGAAAAACTAGGTTAAGAACAGAAACAGCAGCGATAGTGGCATGTACTATTGTCGCAACAATTAACAATGGTTAGCATTCCTCCTATTAGGACTAGAACTAATTAATTTGAACATATTTTACAAGTAACAATTCGTTTCCTTATTTTTAGATTTGATTATGAAAAAAATATCCGCCCCCATTTTCTTATACTTTTTGATGTTCAGCTATTCAATAATGGCTCAAGAAATTGCCATTTTAAAATACCAAGGTGGTGGAGATTGGTATGCCAACCCAACAGCATTACCAAACTTAATTAAGTTTTGCAATGCCAACATTGGCACCACTATTAATAATAAACCAGAAACAGTTGAAGTAGGGAGCTCTTCTATATTTCAGTACCCATTTATACACATGACAGGACATGGAAATGTGGTTTTTTCCGATGAAGAACTTAATAATTTAAGAAGCTATCTTGAAGCTGGTGGATTTTTACATATTGATGATAATTATGGGATGAAACCCTATATTACAAGAGAAATTAAAAGACTTTTCCCTAATTCAACATTAGAGGAACTTGGAGCTGAGCATCCAATTTTTAAAAATAATTATTCCTTTACAAAGGGCTTACCTAAAATTCATGAGCATGATGGTCAACGCCCTCAGGCATTGGCCATTTTCCACAATAACAGAATAGTATTATTATTTACATCAGAATCTGACTTAGGTGACGGCTGGGAAGATCCGACCGTACATAACGATTCTGCTGAAATAAGAGAAAAAGCGCTACAAATGGGTGCAAACATTATTACCTATGTTTTTAAAAATTAACTAATGAATTCAAAAACTATTTCAAAAGGTATCCTAAGAGCTTTAGGAGTTATAGTAGGCATTTGTTTAATACTTTATTTTCTATATATCATTCAATCTGTGCTTGCTTATTTGGCCATTGCGGCGGTAGTTGCCCTTATAGGAAGCCCTTTAGTTCGTTTTTTTAGACAAAAACTTAAATTACCCAATATAATTGCGGTTGTACTTACAATGTTTTTAATGGTTGGGGTTTTAGTGGGCATAGTAGCCTTGTTTATTCCACTATTATCCGAACAGAGTAAAAACTTATCGTTACTAAATATAGATGAGCTCCAAACCAGCCTAAATACATTATATCATCAAATTACAAACTACTTGGGCTTGTCTTCACACATAGTAGAAGATGTAATTGATGATGCAGGTTTAGAAAAAAATATATTAGAAGGTTTAGATATAGGCTTTATTCCTAACTTTTTAAATTCCTTTTTAACCGTGTTAAGCTCGGCTAGTATTGGTTTATTCTCTGTATTGTTTATTTCATTTTTCTTTTTAAAGGATAGCAAATTGTTCGAAAACGGACTTTTAATTTTTATTCCGATAAACAAAAAACAAGGAACAACCAATTCTATTGGAAAAATAAATAACTTGTTATCAAGGTACTTTGTTGGTTTATTGCTTCAAATATTTATTCTTTTTGTCATTTATACCATTGTACTTTTAATAGTCGGAATTGAAAATGCAGTAGTAATAGCCTTTTTATGTGCGCTCTTTAATATTATACCTTATATAGGACCTATTATTGGTGGTGTTATGATGCTAACCTTAACGATGACGAGTAATTTAGGTTCAGACTTTAGTGCAATAATATTACCAAAAACAGGATACGTATTTTTAGGACTATTATTTGGGCAATTGGTAGACAATTTTTTTTCACAACCTTTTATATTTTCAAGCAGTGTAAAATCTCATCCTCTAGAAATTTTCTTGGTTATTATTATAGCTGGTTTGCTATTTGGTGTGGTGGGTATGATCGTTGCAGTACCGGGGTATACAGCAATAAAGGTGATTTTGAAAGAATTCTTGTCTGACAATCAAATTGTTAAATCGTTGACTCAAAACCTTTAATACTTACGTGAATTCATTTATTTTAACTAACGAAGTACAGCAGTTTATCAACGATAACCTAAACAGTGACATTCATAAAATACTTTTAAAAAAATCTCCATTTTCAGAATTGTCGACAAAAGAACTGGTAGAGCAAATTGAATCAAAAATAAAAGCGAAACAAAAAATACCTACTTGGTTTAAAACAGATAATATAATTTACCCAAATAAACTTAATCTATCACAAACTTCGTCAGAGTTGACTGCCGAATACAAAACATCCTTAGTTGACGGTAATAGTTTAATAGATCTTACAGGAGGTTTTGGTGTCGACTCTTTTGCATTTAGCAAAAAGGTTACCAATGTTATACATGTTGAAAAAAACAATGAACTATCAGCCCTTGCAAAACACAACTTTAATCAATTAAAAATCACCAATATTATATGTATACCTAATGACGGTATACCATTTCTTAAAAAATCAAAAGATTTATTTGATTGGATATATATTGACCCTTCTAGAAGAGATAAAAACAACAAAAAAGTTTACTACTTAAGTGATTGCGAACCCAATATTGTAGAGCATATTGATTTATTATTTAGCAAATCGAACCATATATTAATAAAAACAGGTCCGTTATTAGATTTAAACACCGGATTGAAGCAACTAAACAATGTAAAAGAAATTCATATTATCGCGATAGGCAATGATGTAAAAGAGGTGCTGTGGATATTAAAAAAAAATTATACAAAAGAAGCGCTGATTAAAACGGTAAACTTTAAAAATGATATTGAGCAAAAATTTGAATTTAAAATAAGTCAAGAAAAAGTAACAACTTCCACTTATTCTTTACCAAAAACATATCTCTACGAACCAAATGCTTCAATTTTAAAATCGGGTGCATTTAACCTAGTGGGCAAACATTATAATTTAGAAAAACTTCATCCTAATTCTCATTTATATACTTCTAATGATTTAATTGAATTTCCCGGAAGAGTGTTTAAAATACTTCAAGAAATGGATTATTCTAAAAAATCATTTAAAAAAATGGGGATTATAAAAGCAAACATTTCAACAAGAAATTTTCCTGATTCAGTTGCTACTATTAGAAAGAAACTAAAGCTAAAAGATGGTGGAAAAACTTACCTTATGTTCACGACAAATAAAAATCAAAATTTAATTACTTTGTACTGTCATCAAGTCTTTATTTAAACCACTTAAGACATAATAAATCACAAAAAAATTACCTTCTAAGTGGTACTCATAAAAATATTTTAGAATACCACTATAACGATATAGAACGGTAAATAATCGTGTTATTTTACTACATTTTTTAATTAAGATGTTAAAATTATTAACATGCTATTATCACATATAATAAACCCCTAAATTATTGATTTGCCAATAATTACAGCCTTTAAAAGGGATTATATCAATAGTAATAAGAGAAAACAAAATTCATTACCTAATAAAATAAGCCTTTTGTTTTAGTGGTATATGCCGTAAAATTGTTATTATTATACCGGATTTTGATTTTTTTAACATTTGCATGTTTCACAAATGAATTTAAAAAGTCAAAAAACACACAATTTAATTTAAACTAACAAACAACAACGATTATGAATCAAAAACGTGATTACAAGTCGATCAAATCCAAAAAAAGGTCATCCTTTTTTAAGTCGGGGATTTTGTCGATGCTTGTTTGCTTAGGAGCTCAACTGGCCCAAGCAAATGAAATAACTGGAACTTCGAATGAAGAAAAAGTTAAAACTGTACAATCAACAGTAACGGGTACAGTAACAGATGATTTAGGTACGCCACTACCAGGAACCAATGTGGTAGAAAAAGGTACTACAAATGGTACCCAAACAGATTTTGATGGTAATTATACCTTAAATGTAGAACCAGGTGCTACGTTAGTGTTTAGTTACTTAGGTTTTCAAAGAAAAGAAGTTGCCGTTAATGGTCAATCAGTAGTGAACACGTCACTAGCTGAAGATGCTGCTGCCTTAGATGAAGTAGTGGTAACGGGTTACCAAGTACAAACTAAACGTGAAACTACCGCGGCAGTTTCTATCGTTGCTGCTGAAGATTTAGCTGCAGTACCTTCTGGTAACATTGAACAACAATTACAAGGTAGGGTTGCAGGTGTAACTGTACTTACCAATGGTCAACCAGGTACAACCAGTCAAATTAGAGTTCGTGGTTTCAACTCATTTGGTAACAATGCACCTTTATACGTAGTAGACGGTGTACCAACTACCAATGTTGATTTCATTAACCCAGATGATGTAGAAACAGCTACTGTACTTAAAGATGCTGCTGCTGCCTCTATATATGGAGCAAGAGCTGCAAACGGGGTAATTGTATATACTACAAAACAAGGTTCTAGAGCTAAAAGAAAAACTTCTATGACTTTGAATGTAAATAGTGGTGTTGTGGATCCTAACGTTGCTGGTTCGCCAAAAATGTTGAATCCTTTAGACATGGCTAGATACACACATATAGGATACGAGAATAATGCAGCTGCCAATGGTACTGCCGTTCAATACACGCACCCTCAGTATGGAACAAGTGCTACACCTACAATTCCAGATTATTTACATGCAAATGGTCAAAATGGTGTAAGCGCTGGTGATGTTGATTTGGCTGCCGTAAGAGCCGCTTATGAAGCAGACCCTGGTAACACATTCTTGATAAGACCAAATTTACAAGGTACTAACTGGTATAAAGAAATTACTAGAATAGCACCTCAAAGCAGAGTTTCTTTAGGTTTTGATGGTGGTAATGAGAACGGTCGTTTTTATATGGGTGTTTCTGCACAAAATCAAGACGGTATAGTATTAGGTCAAGAATTTTCAAGATATGCTGCACGTTTCAATTCTGAATGGGATGTTACGCCATGGTTATCTATTGGTGAAAATTTTCAAGTAACCTATAGATCAGCTGTTGGTATCGCCGGTGGTGCTGGTGGTGTGGAATCTGCAGATGATGAATCAGAGGTTTTATCTGCATTTAGAATGCCAACGATTATTCCTGTTTATGATGAATTCGGAAGCTTTGCAAGTACAAAAGCAGCTGGTTTTAATAACCCAAGAAACCCGGTAAGAAGATTAAAATTGAATAATGGCGATGATAAAACCTACAGCATTGGTGGGTTTGGTAACATGTATGCTCTAATTAAACCATTTGAAGGTTTAACATTAAGATCTAGCCTTGGTGGTAGCTATAGCAATTACCATTATGTAGATTACAATTACAAGTACCTAGGAGATTCTGAACCAGAAGCTAGTAACTCATTTGGCGAAGGTAGTGGGTACGGATTCTCATGGACGTTTACCAATACTGCTAGTTATGAAAAATTATTTGGCGAGCATAAAATCACTGCACTTGCAGGTATTGAAGCTTTAAATACCGGTAGAGGTAGAAATATTTCTGGTAATGGTATTAATCCTTTTTCTACAGATTTAGATTTCCAAAGTTTAAGTGTTGTACAAAGCCCTGTTGTTAGAAGTAATCAATATAAAGGTTCAACATACTTCTCCACTTTTGGTAAATTAGATTATAATTTCAATGAAAAATACTATTTAACTGGTGTTTTACGTAGAGATGGCTCTTCTCGTTTTGGAGAAAATAATAGATATGGTACATTCCCCGCAGTTTCAGCAGCTTGGAGAGTTATAGACGAACCTTTTATGCAAAATCAAGAAATTATTTCTGATTTAAAGATTAGAGGTGGTTGGGGTGAAATGGGATCTGATACTAACGTATCCCCAAACAACCAATATTCACTTTTTGCATCTGATCGAGGAAATACGTTCTATCCAATTGACGGACAAAACAGTGGAGCAAATGAAGGTTTTGCCGCTAGTAGAATTGGTAACCCAAATGCACAATGGGAAACATCAGAAACTACGAACATAGGTTTTGACCTTTCTTTATTCAACAATAAACTAGAATTTATTTTAGACTGGTGGAAGAAAGATACTAGAGATCTTTTATACCAAGTTCCATTACCAGGTGTATCTGGTAATTATGCTGCCGCACCTTCTGTAAACATTGGTGGTATGAGTAACAAAGGTGTTGATTTTCAAATTATAGGTAGAGGTAACTTCACCGAAGACCTATCTTTTGAAGTTACGAGTACAAATTCTTTCCTTAAAAATGAGATTACTGCATTGGCACCAGGTATTGATGCCTTTGGCGATAACATTTCTTATAGAGGTATTGCGCCAATACGTAACTCTGTTGGGGAGTCAATTTCTACTTTCTTTGGATACAATGTAATTGGATACTTTAACTCTGCAGATGAAGTTACAAATTCACCAGCTCAAGATGGCAAAGGTATAGGTCGTTTTAGATATGAAGATGTTAACGGAGACGGTGCAATCACTCCAGATGACAGAACTGTTATAGGTAGTGCCGTTCCTGATTTTACAGGAGGTTTAGATTTAATATTACGTTATAAAAATTTAGAATTCCAAACCTACTGGTATGGATCTGTTGGTAACGAAATATTCAACATGTCTAAGTGGTTTACAGATTTCTATGGCACATTTGAAGGTTCTGCCAAAGGGGTTGCGGCATTCCAGTCTTGGACTCCACAATTAGGTAACAATGCCGGTGCTCCAATATGGGAAAGTGCTTCTAATTTAAGTACTAGTGGTGCATCTAACTCTTGGTATGTGGAAGATGGTAGCTATTTAAGATTAGTACAACTAAGAGTTGGCTACAACTTCAACACTAACTTGGTAGAAAGTTTAGGTTTAAGAAAGTTTAGCGTTGGTTTATCTGCAAATAATATTTGGACTTTAACTGATTATAGTGGACTTGATCCGCAAGTAGCAGGTCCAGATACTAACTTTGGTGTAGATGTAGGTAACTTCCCTGTTACTCCAAGCTATGCAATCACCTTAGAAATAGGTATTTAAAATAGTATAAATTAAAATATTATATAATAATTAGTAACTTTAAGAAAAAGTAAACTATGAAAACATTTAAATTTAAAAAAACCTCATTATTACTCGGCACTTTGCTTTTGGCTTCGATGTCCTGTAGTGATGAATTTTTGCAGGTAGCCCCTACGGACTCTCTTGCAGATGCACAAGTAAGTACCAAGGCAGGTATTGATGGTCTATTAATTGGAACCTATTCTGCACTTAACGGGGTCTTTGGTAACCGTTTTGAAGGTCCAAACCATTGGGCAACAGGCTCAATTGTTGGTGGAGAAGCAAATAAAGGTACTGATGCTGGTGATTACAGTTCCTTAAATCCAATTCAACGTTATGAAGCTAGCCCAGTAGATCCAAACAATGACTTTAATAGTCTTTGGAGAGGAAGATATGAAGGAATTAGCAGAGCTAATAAAGTATTATCGGCAATAGCTAACTCAACCGAATTGTCAGCAGCAGATGCCGCTCGCCTTTCTGGTGAAGCTAGAATGTTAAGAGGTCATTTTTATTTCGACCTTAAAAAACACTTCAACAATATTGTTGTTTTTGATGAGACTGTACCTGCTGAAGATTTAGCGTTATTACCTAACAATGGTGATGCTTGGACTATTATTGAAAGTGATTTACAATACGCTTATGATAATTTACCAGGAGTTAATGGTGCTGGCCGAGTAAACAAGTGGGCCGCTGCCGCACTAATGGGTAAAGCCAAATTGTTTCAACAGAAATTTGGTGAAGCAAAAACTTGGTTCGACGATGTTATTGCTAATGGGGTAACCTCTAACGGAATCAAATATGCATTATTGGATGACTATTCTCAAATATTCAATGCCGAAAACGATAATCACGCTGAAGTTGTATTTGATGTTGAGTCGTCAAATAACACAGGAAGTGTGAATAATGCAAACTGGTTTGATGATTTGAACTATCCTTACAACACTGGTCCTGATGGTCCTGGTAACTGTTGCGGTTTCTTTCAACCTAGTTTTGAAATGGCAAATTCTTATAGAACAGGTGCAGATGGTTTACCATTATTAGACGGTTCATATAATAGTGCTGCTAACGCTGTTAAAAATGATTATGGTGTTGAAGCAGATGAACCTTTTGTAGAAGATACCGATCCATTAGATCCTAGAATCGATCACGTAATTGGAAGAAGAGGTATTCCATACTTAGATTGGATCGAGCACCCAGGAAAAGCATGGATTCGTGATCAAGTATATGGCGGACCATATTCTCCAAAGAAATATATTTACTATAGAAGTCAAGAAAATAGCTTTACAGATGGTAGCTCATGGACACGTGGTTATGCAATTATGAATTATACAATAATTCGTTTTGCAGATGTTCTATTAATGGCGGCTGAAGCTGAAATTGAAGCACCAGGTGGTTCATTGGATACCGCTTTAGAATATGTTAACCGAGTAAGAAGAAGAGCTGCAAACTCTGAACACTGGGTAAAAGAGTATGATTCTGACGATAATGCGGCCAACTATGTAATTTCAGAATACACATCTTTCCCTAATGCAGATTTCGCAAGAGATGCTGTGCGTTTCGAAAGAAAACTTGAACTTGGCGAAGAAGGACATCGTTTCTTTGATTTAGTTAGATGGGGTGTAGCAGCTGAAGAGCTTAACGCTTACTTAGCATATGAATCAACAAAATTGGTTACTAAATTTGGAGGTGCAAGCTTTACTACAGGTAAAAATGAGTACTTTCCAATTCCACAAGCTCAAATTGATATTACTGGATCAGATGTTTTAACTCAAAACCCTGGTTATTAATAACAATTAAGATTTAATTTTTATAAAAGGCTACCATAATTGGTAGCCTTTTTTTTGTTTCTTTTTACAGGTTCTTGCATATTTGTATACTCCTTATATCAACAAAAAAAATGAAAAAATTCGTTTTAAAATCATGTATATTTTTATCTATAATTTTATTTATTTCCTGCACGGAAAAGAAAGATAAAAAGCTATATACCGCAATAGATCATGGTAATTCTGGTTTGGATTTCAAAAATCAATTATTTGAAAATGATTCTATAAATATTTTAGATAATGAATTCGTATATAATGGAGCTGGTGTTGCCATTGCTGACATTAATGCAGATGGTTTAGACGATATATTTCTGGCAGGAAACCAAGTGGACAACAAGCTATTTTTAAATCTAGGTAATCTAAAATTTAAAGATATAAGCAAAGAAACTCTAATAGGAAAAACAGATACACTACAATGGTCTTCTGGTGTAAGTATTTTAGATATTAATTTAGATGGACTACAGGATATTTATATCTGCAATACTTTTAGAAAAGATAGTACCCTAAGAAAAAATCTATTGTACATTAACCAAGGTAATAATACGAATAACTTACCGCAGTTTAAGGAAGAAGCTTCTCTATACGGCTTAGACGATACCACGTATTCTTCGCATGCACAATTTTTTGATTATGACAACGATGGTGATTTAGATGTATTTATTGGAGTAAATCGAATAGAAGGAATTAACCCTAACGAATTTAGTCCACTTACCGATGACGGTACTTCAAAAAGCAAAGATGTTCTGTATGAAAATGTTTTCATAGACAGTCTAAATCAACGAAAATTTATTGATGTTTCTGAAAAGGCCGGAATACGATTTCATGGTTACAGCCACAGTACATTAATAAATGATTTTAATAATGATGGCTGGCAAGATATTTATGTAGCAAATGACTTTTTGAGTAATGACCTCATTTACATCAATAACCAAGATGGCACTTTTACAAATAGAGCTGGTGAAATGTTCAAACATTTCAGCCTTTCATCAATGGGAAGTGATATTACAGACGTTAATAATGATGGATTAATGGATGTTTTCACAACCGAAATGCAGCCATACTATAACAAAAGAAAAAAATTATTTCAAGGACCTAGTAGTTATCAGAAAGAAATTTTCACTAAAAAATTCATGTATGAACATCAATATACAAGAAATACATTACAACAAAATTTAGGACTTAACCCAGAAAATAATTTACCTATTTTCGGTGAAATAGGAATGTTCGCTGGTGTACAAGAAACAGACTGGAGCTGGGCACCTCTATTTGCCGATTATGATAATGATGGATGGAAAGATTTGCTTATTACCAATGGTTTCCCCAAAGATGTTACTGATCGTGATTTTGGAGATTTTAGAATAACAGCTAGTAGATTAGTCCCAAAAGAACAATTAATTGCAGCCATACCCGAAATTAAAATTCCCAACTTTATTTTTAAAAACAACGAAGGAAAAGGTTTCACAGACTATACAAAAAATTGGGGTCTTGACTTTGGTACTTTTAGTAATGGAGCTGCATATGGGGACTTAGATAATGATGGGGACTTAGATTTAGTTATTAATAATATCAATGACCACGTTTCTCTTTTAAAGAACAATACCAATGAATTATTTACAGGTCGCAACTATTTAAGGATAAAATTAAATGGTATAAAGGAAAACAAAGAAGCTATAGGAAGTAATATAATTATTTACAGCGACAATAAAATACAACGACAATCCTTACTGTCCGGTAGAGGATATTTATCACAGCCCGAAAAAACCTATCACATAGGTTTAGGAGAATCAATAAAAGTTGATAGCATAAAAATAATTTGGCCAAATGGTGAAGTACAAACAGCGGTTAATCTCAACATTAACGAAGTAAACGTATTTAATTACGACCCAGAAAGTCAAAAAACAAAAAAGATATTAACCCCAATATTTAAAAAGGCAACAGATAGCTTAGGTTTAAGTTATTTTAGTAAAGATTTAGATTTTATAGATTTTAATTTTCAAAGAACACTACCTCATAAATTTTCTCAATACGGTCCCTCAATGTCCGTCGGCGATATAAATGGAGACAACTTAGAAGACATATTTATTGGGGGAAGTAGAGGTGAAAATGAAACTTGGTTTATACAAACAGATCATAATAAATTTACACAAAAAGAAGTTACATATAAAGAAGGTGATAAACTAGAAGAAGATTCGGGAACTCTCCTATTCGATGCTGACAATGATGGTGATTTAGACTTATATATTGCACGGGGAAGTGCCCAATACCCAAGTGGTGATCCTTTTTATAAAGACAAACTTTTATTAAATGACGGAAAAGGAAAATTTGTAGATGCTTCATTTGCAATTCCTGATTTAAAAACGAATTCAAGTTGTGTAAAAGCTGCCGACTTTGATAATGATGGGGATTTAGATTTATTTGTTGGTAGCAGAGTATTACCGCAGTCCTACCCCTCTGCAGACCGTTCCTATATATTCGAAAACCAATCTACCGGAAATGAAATAAAATTTGTTGATGTTACCAGAAAGTTAAATCCAGATTTGGAGTTTCCAGGTTTAATTAGCGATGCTCTTTGGACAGATTTCAACAATGATTTTATACCAGATTTAATTTTAGTTGGTGAATGGATGCCATTACGTTTTTTTGAAAATAAAAAAGATAAGCTAGTAGAGGTTACTGTTAATACCGGAATACAAAACAATAAAGGTTGGTGGAATAGTATAACAGCAGGAGATTTTGATAATGATGGCGATATCGACTACATAGCTGGTAATTCTGGCAGAAATATCAACTTTCAAGGAACAAAAGAGGAGCCAATTACCCTCTATGCAAAAGATTTAGATAAAAATGGATCTATTGATCCTTTACTTTCCTTTTACTTAAGAGACAGTATTGGAACTAAAAAAGAATACTTATATCACCCTTGGCAAGATGTTACCAAACAATATGTTGGAATTAGGAAAAAATTTAATTCTTTTGGAGAATTTGGTTCTTCTACGCTTCCCGAAATGTTTAAAGACGGACTGTTAGATGATGCCATAAAACTAAGTTTTAATTATATGGAGTCCTCCATAATTGAAAATCTCGGTGAAGGGAAATTTACAATGCATAAATTACCAATAGAAGCTCAGTACGCCCCTATTTACGGAATGTTATTAAAAGATTTGGACAATGACAACTTATTAGATTTGGCCGTTGTCGGAAACGATTTTGGTATGGAGGTACAGCAAGGTATGGCTGATGCTCTAGTTGGCCTAATCTTAAAAAATGAAGGGAATTTTAATACTAAAGCCATTCATTTAAATGAATCGAACTTTTATGTACCTGGTGATGCAAAGGCTTTGGTCAATGTGAATTTAAATAACGGAAAAGAATTACTGATTGCGACTCAAAATAACGATTCAATCCGTATTCATGAATATACCGTTAATCGCAGAAATACAAATGAAAAATTTCTTAGAAATGAAGTAAAGGCAATAATTAAATTCAAAGATGGTTCATTAAGAATTCAAGAAGCCTATTGGGGCGACAGTTTTAATTCTCAGTCAACCCAGGTTATTTCAATTACGGATACAATGTCAGAAATTGACTTTTATAATAATAACGGAAAAATAATAAGGACTATAAAACCTTAATTTATTGAGGAACAGCACCTGAATTTAGAAATATTCTACCCATTTATTTTTAAAAAAAACGCCAATTATTTCAATTCCTGATCCATAAACCAATCATAAAGGGCATCAGTTTCATAGGCTTTAATCCATGCACTATGGCCAACATTGGGGTATTTAGTAAAAAGTACCTCATAGCCCATTTCCTTAAGTTTAGCAACCATGGTTTCAGATTCTTCTATAGGAATTGACTTATCTTTTTCTCCATGAAAAACCCACATTGGCATTTTTTTATTAATCCAAGAAGCATAGGGCAACGGCGTCATTCCACACACAACGGCCATAGCTGCAAAAGTTTCGGGGTATTGCACAGCCATTTCCCATGCAGCTCCACCACCTCTACTTAAACCTGTTAAATAAATTCTTCGTTTGTCTATTCTATTAGTTTTCACAATAGAGTCTAAAAGTTGCTTTACCGCTCTAGTATTCCACCATTTCTTAGGATTTGGATTCTGTGGAGCAAGTATTAAGAAAGGAAATTTTTTACCCTCTAAAATAAGTTTAGGCGGTCCATTTCTTTTTATTGTAACCAGACTATCTCCAGATTCGCCACCACCGTGTAGAAACAATAGTATAGGAAAATCTTTCTCAGGATCCACATCATAGTCATCTGGGAAATATAAATAATAAGAAAGTTTCTCCGTTACGTTAGTTTCCATTTCCGCATCTATTAAAGTAGGTTTTACTTGCGATGCACAGCTTTGGAATATAATAAATAAAACAATATACGATAATGACCTCATTTCTAAAGCAATATTATTTATCAAATGTACCCTAAAAACAAGTTGAATTAAAGTTAAAGTATTTCAGGGTCATTATAGTTTATAAATATTAGATGTATAATTTTCTTAAAGTTTATGAAATATACTAAAACAAAAAAAAGAGATACAATTTGTATCTCTTTTTAGAATCTATATTTCTTTTTTTATTTATCTGTACAATGTAAAATGACCAACGTATCTAATTGCATTACTATTAGCATTAACTACGTACCAGTAATCTCCAGTTGGCACTTCCTTACCTTCATAAGTACCATCCCAACCGCTAACCTCATCTAAATTAGCCACTACTCTACCATAACGATCATATATTTTAACCTCGACACCATCAAAAAGACCTCTATTAGTAGGAGACCAAATATCATTTAAGTTATCTCCATCAGGAGTAAAGAAATTTGGAAATTCTAACATTCCTGTGAACTCAAAAGGCACATTAAGTTCCAACACACACCCTCTGGCATCTACAACCCTAACGTTCACGTTACCACTTTGGTTAGTTGTAAAAGTTGTTTCTGCTCCATATGAGTCACCGTTAAAGTAAAATTCATACGCACCATAACCTCCTGCAGCTGTTGCAACCACTTCATTAGGTCCAGTTTTATCTACCGCAAGACTTAATGGTTCATATCCATCAATAATAAACTGAACACTATTTGTACAACCATTTTCGTGATAAATATACACTGTATGGTCTCCAACAGGCAGATCTCCCCAAATATATTCTTCTGTCGCATTTGCCGTAATTGCATCGGTTGGATCTATAGGATCAAGGGCAAACAAAAGGTCAGATGATATACTACTGTTATCTAAAACAATAGTAGTTGTACTTGTCGGAAATATGCCGTCACAACCATACTCAACTTGTGGTACAGCAGTTAAATCAACTCCAATATCAATAGTGAAAAGTTCAGAGGTTGTACACATATTCACATCTTGAATATATATAACATAAGATGCGCCACCTTGTAAATTTTCAATAATATCTCCCGTGTAAGGTGCAAAACTCGCCGTTCCCGTTTCATCAACAGGATCAATCATTTCAATCTTATATTCAAAATATGGATTTGTACTTATAAGAGCATCTTCAAATGGGGTTCCTCCTAAAATATCAAAAACTACTGTACCATTATTTGCGCCAATACACAACTCTGGTGTAGTTCTAATATTAACTACTTGAATTTCATCTGGTTCTTCCACAGTAATAAAATCTTTCTCGAAACAACCGTTATCATCTTTTATTAAAATCTCATAAGTACCAGCCGCCAGTTCTTCGAAAGTATAGGTGCCAGGATTATCTGAATCGCTAAAGAACTCATTAAAGTTGGGAGCAATTGCAAATTGAATTAATCCTTCTCCACCTGCACTTACAGAAACGGTTATTGTACCATCTTCTTCACCATTACATGTAACGTTTGTTGATGTTGCATCAAAAATAATAGGGTCGGGTCTTATGATTTCAAACGGACCGGCAATATCCATACATGTTGTTCCACTGGTAACCGCTATATAATAAGCTGTTCCTTCTGATAGTCCTTCAAAAGTACCGTTATCCTGAGGACCCCTAATAACTGTTGCGGTTGCAACAGGATTAAACGCGTCAACTGGGTCGCCTTCATATAAATAAAACAAATCTTCACCTACTCCACCATTTACAAAGGACTCTATTCTACCATCCAATTCAGAAGCACAAGAAATATCATCGGGTAAATTTGGCAATAAGGTAATCCCTGTAGCATTTGTCATTGTAATACCATTTGAACGTATTGCCGGACAAGCACCGGAGGCATTAACCTTTCTTACATCAAACTGATAAGTAATACCTTCAATACCAGAAATAGTAACTGAATTACCAACCATTGGTTCATAAATACCAATTGTTATACCATTTTCTACTCGTAGATATTCATACGTGAATAACGGGTCAGGGTTTTCAACTGTCATTCTCATTTCACCATCTCCCCCACAACCAGGAACTCTAGTTTGGACTAAAAGCGGTTGAATTGGTGGTGGTGGATCTACAAAGTATGCTTCCGTTACAAAGGAACAGCCAAAACTAGATGAAACTTCTATTGCATACCAACCTGCACTAATATACCCACCACTATCTCCAATAAACGTCGGTGTATTTTGTAATCCACTTTCGGAAACTACATCTGTATTATCACTACTATTCAAATATAATAAGGTATAATTATAGCCTGCACCCGCAAAACCACCACTTGCCCCGGCCGTTGCCGTTAAAGCATTTCCAGAAGTGATATCGTAAGCCTCTAGGACAGCGTTATTTCCATTAGGGCAATCTAAACCTTGTGGTTCTCTTATACCCGCCACTATTTGAGGTACTTCTTCTAATTCAATTTCATAAGTATTAGTACAGCCTTCAATATCTCTAACTTCTACCGAATAGAAACCAAAAGAAAGGCCTGTAAATTCATTACTACTAGTGAATCCTACTATTTCAGCCGTATAGCTAGTACCACCATCCGTACTCATTAATAATCTGTAATCGTAGGGATTTGTATCCCAACCACCAGTACCAGTTGCAACTATTTCTCCAGTATCATTTGTACAGCTAACATTTCCAATAGAATCGGCACTTACTTGAAGTGGACCATTAGGAGTTCTAATATTAGCAACATTACTGACACCTGAACAAAATGGAATATTTGTAGAAACTACATCTACTATCATATTTCCACCAGGTAAATTATCAATTCTTGCCTCATCGCCATTAACATCCGGATAGGCTGCAGTATTAAAAGTACCAGTGGCCAAAGGAGTGGTTCTAGCAACATCGGTTGCTTCATAAACAATGTAATTAAATTCACCACTATAATTACCTACAGTTATGAATAATGCCCCATCATTTCCTGGCACGGCACAACTAACCGGTTTTGCTTCACTAATTAAAACCGTAGGTGCTACCGGCGTACTAACCGTATGTACTGGCATTGGGTAAGTACAACCAACTGTATTATCCGTTATTTCAAATAAATAATCACCTACATCCGAAAGGTAAACATCTACATAATTATTACCCGACAAATTAGTCACTGGCGCCACAGGAATTACTGAAATCGTATTTACCGTAAAATCAGTAGTTCCTAACACTTCTATACGCACACGTTCATCATCTCTACAATTCAAAATATCAATTTGTGTAATTGTCGGAATAACATCTGTTGGAGGATTAATAGTAGGAACATCAAAGGTTGTTTGACATCCGTTACCATCTATTGCATAAACCGTAATGTCTTGAGTAGAACCATTATCAATTATTTCAAACGTATTACCCGTTTGATAATTCTCATAACCGCTGATACTATATTGATAACCTGAACCTATCGTTCCAGGGTTAACTATATTAACCGTTATTATAGTAGAACTATATCGATTTGCTCCGGGTTCACAAGCAAAATCTGGCGCACTAGCAGTAATGCTAAAATCTAAGGGGTTTTCTATAGTATGTACTGCAGATAACACTTCACAGTTACGAGCAGTTATTACCTGAACTTGGTAATCACCAGCAGGCAATCCAGAAAACGCACCTGTTGTATTTCTTGTTACTTCAACAGTAGATGACGTTACATCGTTCAAAATATAGGTAATAGGTGTATCTTGTGAAGTAAAAGGCACTAATGCATTTGCCGGGCCAATAACAACTTCTAAAGAGCCATCATTCTCATCTCTACAACTAATATCTATGGCTTCTTCTGAAATAATTACAGGTTGTGCGGCCTGATTTAAAATAATATTAGAAACCGTTGTTTCACAATAACCTGAACCATCGTTTACAATCCGATCCGTAATTAACACTTCATAATTACCTGGGGCTAAACCTGTAAACAATGGGTTATTTATTTGAGTTATTGGTCCCACTGCAATAGCGTTAAAATCTGTCCCGGTCAATTCATAACTAAAATCTCCACTTCCACCATTGGTCAAAATAGTTATTTCTCCATCAGCATCGTTACAAGTACTTTCCGTAGTAAAATCACCTGTCGCCGATAAAAAATCATAAACCGTTGCTATGTTTTGACTAGTACAACCATTTGCATCTATTACATCTACTACATAATCTCCAGGACTTCCAACAGTATAAGTGTACTCCCAGTTTGCACCAACAATGGTTGGCAACTGTTCATCACCACCTAAGGTAAATCTTGGTGTGTTTACAGAACTTGGCACTCTTACCGTAATATCAAATGCTGTTGACGTAGGGTCGCATTGATTGATTACTGTAAATGCAGGAAGTGGCAAATCTGGTTGTAGGAGAATAATTGTTGCAATATCAAAAGATGTACAACCATTAATATCTCTTACATAGATATCATAATCCCCTTCAGGAGCCGTAAATGTAGTTTCAGTAGTATAATCAGTCGGATAATTAGGTACAACACCATTGTCCATAAACGCAAATTCATAAGGACCACCTGACCCCCCACGACCTTGCACAGTTATTTGGCCAAAGGCATTACAATTGGCAGGCACCTCAGCTAATATATCTATGTTCGGTAAATTTTGTTCTACAATTACCGCATCCGCAGCAGTACAGGTATCAGTTAAATTCGTAACTAATATTTGATAATTTCCTGGTAATTCAGGATAAGTATCAACATAAGGTAAACCCGTAGTAGTTACGGAATTCTGAAGTATAATTCTTGAACCATCTTCATTATCAATCAATTCAATTCTTAAATTATCACCAATGGTATAACCATTTATTTCATAAGCTATTTCTCCGTTTCTATTAATATCACAAGCCCCAGGTGTTGAAGTTGCAGAAACATCTAAAGTGGATGGTCCATTTAATGGCGGAATCTCTTGTTCATAGGTACAATTCGTAACTACATCTAAAACAACAACGGTATATGCCACACCATATTGAATTCCGTCTGTAGCATTACTAAAGGTATGAT
Source organism: Maribacter hydrothermalis (assembly GCF_001913155.1). Classification (GTDB taxonomy): domain Bacteria; phylum Bacteroidota; class Bacteroidia; order Flavobacteriales; family Flavobacteriaceae; genus Maribacter; species Maribacter hydrothermalis. The sequence continues at coordinate 3,369,821 of NZ_CP018760.1, read as the reverse complement.
CATTAATTGCAGGAGTATCATTTAAATTGTAAAAACTAGGTTGGTCAATTAATCTAATTTGATATGAACCAGAACCTCCACTTACACTTACTGCATAGGTAAAAGCAGTATCATCACAATCTAATGGAGCTGGTGGCGGAATTGGTGTAATTACAACTTCGTTTGATGTAATTGTTACCGTATCAATATCTGTACAGCCGTTTGCATCAATAGTTATAATTGTATAATCACCTGTAACTAAATTTGAATCTAGTATCTGTAAAGGTAAAGCTGATGGTGCAACATTTTCTCTTCTAGTAATTTCTACTCCAGTATTATCCTCAATGATAAAGTCGAAATTAGGTGTACCATCAGTAACACTATTCACAGATATACCACCACTTACAGGTCCACTACCTCCACAAACGGCCTGTACTTCTGAAACAGTTGTAGCAGGAGGAGCGGTAGTATCTAGAATAATATCAAAAGTATCTAGTACCGTTTCACAACCTCTAGCATCTCTTACTATATATGAGTAAGTGCCTACTGTTAAATTTGAAAATACAGTTTGAGTACCCCATCCATTTCCATTAAAATTAACTTCATAAGGTGGTACACCACTAGTAGCATCTGGAATAATCGTTACCGCTCCATTATTGGTTGAACTACAACTTACCGGTCTTGCTACATAAGAAGCCGCGGCAATATTTTGGGGCGGATTTAAAGTAATGGCAACAGAGTTTGCTACACAACCACTACTCGTAGTATTATTATCAGTAATTCTAAAAACATAATCACCGGGAACAGAAGTATCATAGAAGAAACTATCAGAAGTAAGCGGGACAGCAGTTCCAAAAGTTGCTCCACCATCTGAACTCACTTCATATTGTTTTGCACCTGGTCCTGTGGTATAACCACCAGTAACACTTACACCAATTCTACCAGGAGCTCCACCACAAGGTATTTCTGTAACTATGCTTGTATTTACCCTTAATTGAGGCGCTATAGTAATAGGTAGGCTATCCGAACAATCATTCCCATCCACTACCTCAATAGTATAGTTACCAGGAGAAAGTCCTGCAAATGTTGCACTGGCCTGTAAAGTACCTCCGTTTATTCTGTATTGATGTGTGCCTAAAGCAGCTGTCCCAGCACTTGAAGTAACTGCCACAGTAGCTCCAACTCCTGCAACATAACATAAATCCGAAGCCGCACCATCTAAAGAAATACTAGGTGCATCAATTGGGTTTAAATCGAACGTAAACGTATCAGTACAACCTTCAGCATCTTCAACCAATAAAGTGTACGTACCAACTGCAGAAAGGTTACTAAATGTTCTTCCGGATTTTGGTCCAATTTGTGGTCCTGTGGGTGGTGTTAACGTATATCTAAAAGCACCCCAACCACCGGTTGCATTAGCTCTAACCGCTCCTAAATTTCCATTGGCACAGCTCATTGGCGTAACAACGCTAGTTGACAAATCCAATACTGGAGCTTCTTCAATATCAAAAGAAGTACTATCTGTACATCCTGTATCCGCATCGGTTACGGTAATCGTATATGTACCAGATCCAGATAATGGTAAAACTATTTCGTTATCGTTTTGTGGTCCTCCAGAAAATAATCCCCCATTAATATCATAGCTGTAATTATTTGCAAATCCATCAATAATAAAAGTACCTGTACCATCAGTAGCACCATTACAAACCCGTAAATCGCCACCAGATTTTACACGAACACGGATAGAACTTATTTCCACAGGTCTAAATCCTTCGGTATATGTACAACCATTAACATCGGTAATTTGAAAAATATAAGCTTGTGAAGTCAATAATCCCGTAAACGTATCATTATTTCCGTTATCGAAATAAGCAGGACTTACTATTTCATATCTATTTATAGCTGCATTACTCGTAGGGGTCAATTGTACATCAGAAGTACCTGCAGCACAACTAATATTACTTTGAGAAAAATCTAAATTTGTTGGTGGGTCAATATCTAATATTTCAATAGGAGTAAGTTCCAGGCGACATCCACCTGCATCGCGTATAATGGGTGTATAATTACCCGCGGCCAAATTAGTATATGAAATTGTAGCAGAAAAATTTACACCATCAATACTAAAAACATATCCACTTCCAGAACCACCAGAAAATGGACCAACAAAATCTATTTGCCCTCCATTAGTACCAATGCCCGTGCATGTTACATCGGCAACCTTATTTGCTGCACCTGACAATGAACCAACTGTATTAACAGTTACCGAAGGTAAATCCAATGTACACTCAAATCCGCCTTGTTGATATCTTACTTCTATATCGTTATAAGTGCCAGCAGCCACCGAAATTTGTGGTGTACTTACCCATGCATCAGAAGCACTTTCTCTAAATGATATATTGTAACCTCTACCATTATTTATGGTAAACTCTAATTGTGCACCACCATTACTACAGGTACCATCAATACCAGAAACAGTAATATCTGGAGGCAATAGTGTTTCAACGTCAGAAGAAGCATTTATTATACAACCATTACTATCGGTAATAACAAAATCGTACGTTCCGGCAGAAGTTACGGTATATGTGGTTGTTCCCGAATCTGTAGCCGCATTACCAAATGAAGGTTGTACTGGTCCGCCATTAACAGTAAAAGAATAAGGTGCAGAACCACCAGTTGTATTTAGCGTTATATCAACACTAGAAATATTTGAACAACCAAAACTACTATTTACTTCTGTTGAAGCATCTAGGGCAGATGCCCCTGCACCAATAGTTAAAGGGTTTCCGCTTGTATCTACATTTTGTCTAGGAGGATTAATACCGTTCAATGGATCACCTGTACATTGTTGTGTTTCTACCTGTACGGTATAAGTACCAAAACCAACCGCAGAAAAAGTGTAAGGATTGGTGGCTATAAACGCAGTAAATTCTTGCGCAACGCCACTTGAATTTAATAACGTATATTTATAAGGACCGGGTACATTAGAAGCGGTAACAGTTATACTACCAGTATCTCCACTACACAGGGCATCGGTAAAAGTAGCCGAAATTTCTATCTCTTTCTCTTCAATTACTATAGGTTCATAGGGATACTCGCAGGTGTTAGCCGTATTTCTTAATCTAGCCTTAATATTGTAAGTACCAGGCGCTAAATTTGAAAATATTGCCCCTTGCCAAGTAGTTCCGCCATCAATACTAAACTCATATGCACTGGATAAATTTGTTATTTGAATTCTACCTTCAACACCACATATATAGTCTTGTTTAACATACGTTTGGGTAATAGTACTCTTCTTTACTTTAAAATAATACGTTTGTCCATCAGCAATAACTCTGTATTCTGCTCCAGTTGTTGCTGGAACCGAACTCGCATCTAACGTAAAAGTTTGTCCGTCATGTACTTCTGTATAACAAGAACCTGTATTTGGGCATTCTATATTAACATTAGGTGAGCAAGAACCTCCCAATACTTGCCATGAAACTGAACTGTATGTACCACCAGATAAACTTATAATACGATCATCATAATCACCGCAAAGATTAAATCTCGCAATTGTAAATCCGTTGTCATTACAATTCTCGACATCATCAGCTCCTTCAATAATTGTAGTGAACATGGCTGTTGAAGCCATAGTAGACAAAGGTGCAATGTTTTTATTATTCTGTAAAATGGATTGTTTATCTACAGTGACAGAAACAGTCTTTTCAATAACATGTGTCACTTCCTCGAAAAAGGTACTTACCTTAGAGTTGGCTAGTGCCGTAGTACCAATTACTGAAATAACAATCAGAAGTAGTACATACAGCGTATACCGCTGTTGTTTTGGGAGCATAGGTTAAGATTCGTTTTAAGAACAATTTCGATTTGGGATCTTTATGGTTCTTTGGTGTAATTTTTTATACTTATATTTTATCTTTAAAAAGTCAAAAGTTCTTTAATATATTTCTAACGTTGTAATATGAAAAATAGTATCATTTTAAATCTTTTATTCGTTGTAATGCTCAATTCATCATGCGCACAAAACCCTGAAAACAAAGTAACTACCCCAACTAAAAACGTTTTCAAGGCAGAGCTGTTCATCGATGAGCTACAGGTTCCATGGGGGTTTACATTCCTTCCGGATAAAAGTATTTTAATCACTGAAAAAGAAGGAAAATTAATTCATTTTGCTAATGGAAAAAAGACGTTTATCGGTAATATTCCTGAAGTTTATAACAGAGGTCAGGGTGGACTTTTGGATATAGAACTACATCCTAATTATGAAAAAAATGGATGGATTTACCTAACCTATGCCTCTACTGATGGAAATGAAAAAGGAGGTCATACGGCTTTAATAAGAGCAAAATTGAATAACAATTCGCTTACAAATGTCGAAGTACTATATAAAGCGGTACCAAATACCACAAAAGGACAACATTTTGGTTCTAGAATTGCTTTTGATAATAATGGATTTTTATATTTTTCTATAGGTGAACGTGGGGATAGAGATATAAACCCACAAGATATAAAAAGGGATGGAGGTAAAATATATCGTTTACATGATGATGGGCGTATTCCTGCTGATAACCCTTTTGTTGATATTAAAGGAGCCAAGACTGCAATCTATAGCTACGGACACAGAAATCCGCAAGGGTTGATAAAGCACCCAAAAACGGGTGAAATATGGGATAATGAGCATGGCCCAAGAGGAGGTGATGAAATTAATATAATAAAAAAGGGTGCAAACTATGGATGGCCGTTGGTTACTTACGGAATAAACTATGGCGGCACACCTATTACCGATAAAACAGAAATGAAAGGTATGGAACAACCTATTTATTATTGGGTTCCATCCATAGCACCGAGCGGAATGGCCTATGTAACTTCAGATAAGTATCAGAACTGGAAAGGAAGTCTGTTAGTAGGCTCATTAGCATTTCAATATTTAGAACGGTTGGTTTTAGACGGAACAAAAGTTATTTCCCGTGAAAAGTTAATGGATGGTTTAGGAAGAGTACGAGCTGTAAAAGAAGGGCCAGATAATTTAATTTACGTAGCCGTTGAAGGCAAAGGAATTTACAAACTTATTCCACAAAATAAATAACAAAAAAACCGCATTATTCTATTTCTAAATACTAATGCGGTTTTAAAAATAGCTGTAAAATTAATTCTTACCCGCGTCTAGCGCCAGCTTAACGGAACCATGTTTTCTTAACAAGGCTTCTGCTTCATCATATGCAATATCTAATCCTTCCATTATGTAACGGGTTCCACGGTCAACTAGCTTATCATTACTCATTTGCATATGTACCATCTTATTCCCTTTTACCCTGCCTATTTTTATCATTAAGGCCGTAGAAATCATATTCAAGACTAGCTTTTGTGAGGTACCACTTTTCATACGTGTACTTCCAGTAAGAAACTCTGGTCCTACGTTTATCTCAATCGGAATATCTGCTATTCTCGCAATAGGTGCTCCAGGATTATTTGTGATTGCCGCAGTAAGGATTCCGTTTTTCTTAGCCTCTTCCAATCCGCCAATTACATAAGGGGTACTACCGGACGCCGCTATACCCACCACTACGTCAATATTATTGATATTATGCTTTTTTAAATCTAACCAAGCTTGTTTGGTAGCATCTTCGGCATTTTCAACGGCTTTTCTAATTGCGGAGTCCCCACCCGCTATTAAGCCAATAACACGTTCATGAGGCATCCCAAAGGTTGGTGGTATTTCAGAAGCATCTAAAATCCCTAATCGTCCACTAGTACCCGCACCAATATAAAACAAACGCCCACCTTTATTAAAGCGTTCAGCTAAAGCGTCAACCAACTTGGTTACTTGTGGTATTGTTTTTTCTACAGCTGAGGCAACTTTTTTATCCTCTTCATTCATTTTCTGCAGAATGGTTTGGGTATCCATCAATTCTAAATTGTCATGATTCGACGGCGTTTCCGTAATTTTTCGATAATTCATACTATTATAAAATTTTTACATCGTGGTTCTTAAAAGGCTTCAGTAATGTGTCATCTGGTTTTAATTCGGTAATCATGGTATTTATAGAATTTATATCACAAGTTTTATACCTGTGTTGTGAGTTTAATTTTTCTGAAATGGAAAGTAAAACGGTTTTCTTAGAAGCTTTAATAACAGCTTTTTTAACCTGAACAATATCCCAATCAAACTCAGTAAGACCATATAACGCATCTACATAACCTGTTCCAATAAAACTATAATCGAAACGTATTTCCGATAAATGATGTATTGCATTGGCACCAATGGCTATTTGTGCTTCTTTAGATATTTGTCCGCCAATAGAAATGACGTTAATATTTGCCTTATGAGACAGTTCCATAGCAACAGGCAAGCTAATTGTAAAACAGGATAGATTTAAATTTTCAGGAATAATTCTTGCAAGTTCCATACAAGTAGTACCTCCATCTAAAAATATTACGGCACCATCCCTTAACATAGTCACCGCCTTAGCTGCAATGGCAGCCTTATCTTCCAATTTATAAATATTGGTATTTCTAGTACTATTAGTCATATAACCCATAGAAATAGCACCGCCATGAACCTTCCTTAATTTATTTTCAGCATCAAGCTCTTTTACATCTCTTCTTATAGTATCTATTGATACATCCAAAGCCTCAGCAATATCTGTAATTAGAATCCTATTATGAAGATCTACCTCGTTTAAAATGGTTTGATGACGTTCTTCTTTTAGCATTTAAAAGCAACTTTAATTTTATAATATAGGGCAAAGATAGTAATTTTAATCAGTTGCTGTTTTATGACGTTAATACAAAGTAAATATAATTTAAGCATTAATTAACAGCAAAAAACTGCAAAATTTAATGCAAAAAACTGCATTTAATCAAAATAACGCATATATTTGCATGATTTAAAAATCCAAAATTTCACCATATTCTTATGAAAAACGCCGTAAAAGACTCCAAAATCGACATTAGTCACCAACCCATTGGACAGTTCGAGGAAACACGATTTGAAAAAATTCACAATGTAATCTTTCAAGATTCCAACGAAGCATCTATTCAAGTTGCACACGAAATTGCAGCATTGATTAAAAAGAGACAAGGACAAAAAAGAAATTGTGTATTAGGTTTAGCAACAGGCTCATCACCAATTCGAGTTTACGAAGAATTAGTTCGTTTACATAAAGAAGAAGGTTTAAGCTTTAAAAATGTGGTAACTTTTAATTTAGATGAATACTTACCAATGGAGCCAAATAACATTCAAAGTTATTTTTACTTCATGCACGAACATCTTTTTAATCATGTGGATATACCCGAAAAGAATATTCATATACCCGATGGCACAGTTAGTAATGAAGAAACTACGGCATATTGTTTAAGTTATGAACAAAAAATAAAAGAAAATGGTGGACTGGATTTTCAACTTTTGGGCATAGGTAGAACGGGACATGTTGGTTTCAATGAACCAGGCTCCCATTTTAATTCTGGAACAAGGGTTATAACTCTAGATCATATAACAAGAGTAGATGCTGGCCCATCTTTTTTAGGAATTGACAATGTTCCTAGAAAAGCGATTACCATGGGAATTTCTACTGTTAGGAAAGCAAAACGTATTGTTTTATTAGGTTGGGGACAAAATAAAGCAGATATCATAAAAAAAACTATCGAGGGCGAAATTTCTTCACACGTACCGGCAACATACTTACAGGAACATGACAATTGTACTTTTGTCTTAGATACCGGTGCAGGTTCAGAACTAACAAAAAATAAAACGCCTTGGCTGGTTGACTCGTGTGTTTGGACAGAGGAATTACGTGCAAAAGCCATAATATGGCTATGTGAAAATACGGGTAAAACTATTTTAAGCTTAACCGATAAAGATTATAATGACAACGGAATGGCGGACCTTTTAGCGTCTGAAGAAGCATATGACCTAAACATAAAAATGTTTAACAAATTGCAACATACCATAACCGGATGGCCCGGCGGTAAGCCAAATGCTGATGACACGTACAGACCAGAACGGGCTACACCAGCTAAAAAGCGAGTTATTATTTTTAGCCCTCACCCAGACGATGATGTAATTTCAATGGGAGGCACTTTTGATAGATTAGTGGAGCAAGGGCATGAAGTTCATGTAGTGTACCAGACGTCCGGTAATATTGCAGTATCAGATACCGATGCTAGAAAATATGCGGAAATTGCAATGCACATAAATCCTTCAAAAGAGGCTGAAAAAATAATAAAATCAATTGCCGATAAGAATGACACCCGAATTGATTCGCCAGAAGTAAGAAATCTTAAAGGCAAAATAAGACGTGGAGAATCTTATGCAGCTACAAGGTATATGGGATTACAGGACAAAAACGTACATTTTTTAGATTTGCCTTTTTATGAAACAGGAACTATAAAAAAGAAAAATTTATCTAATGACGACATTGCCTTAGTTGTCGATATTATTAAAAAAATTAAACCTCATCAAATTTATGCTGCAGGCGATTTAGCCGACCCCCATGGCACACATAAAGTTTGTCTTGATGCCGTTTTTGCCGCTTGTGAAGAGCTAAAATCTGAATCGTTCATGAAAGATTGCTGGTTATGGTTATATAGAGGTGCTTGGCACGAGTGGGACATAAACGAAATTGAAATGTCTGTTCCAATGAGTCCCGGACAAGTATTGAAAAAACGAAATGCAATTTTCTTTCACCAATCTCAAAAAGATGGTGTAATGTTTCAAGGAGATGATTCTAGAGAATTCTGGATGCGTGCCGAAGAAAGAAATAGAAGCACCGCTAATAAATTCAAAGCCTTAGGCTTATCGTCATATGCCGCTATAGAGGCATTTGTAAGGCATAAATTCAACTAACAACTAAACTTGATTAAAAAGGCCTATTTTAGTATTAAAATAGGCCTTTTTTAAATTTATGTCGAAACAATATACGCTACTAACATTATTACTTGTACTACTCAATTCTTGCGGAGTTTTTAAATCTTATGAAAAACATCCAAAAACAGAATTTAGAGGGGTTTGGATTGCTACCGTCGTAAATATAGATTGGCCAAAGAATGGTAATGATACTTCAGAAAAACAGAAAGCAGATTATTTGAAAATTCTTGATTTTTATCAGAAAGAAAATTACAATGCTGTTATTGTTCAAGTTCGTGCTGCCGGAGATGCTTTTTACGAATCTAAATACGCCCCATATTCCCGCTTTTTAACCGGAGAAGAAGGTAAAGCTCCAAAATGGAATACTAACGTTCTGGATTGGATGATTTTAGAAGCTCATGAACGTGGCATGGAATTTCATGCATGGTTAAATCCCTATAGAGCAACGTTCGATGAAAATTTTGAGGTGCTCTCTGAAACACATGACTATTGCACGCACCCAGAATGGATGGTTCATTATGGCACAAAAAACTATTACAATCCTGGGCTACCGGAAGTTAGAGCACATTTTGCAAATATTATTGCCGAATTGGTGTCTAATTACGATATAGATGCAATTCATTTTGATGATTATTTTTATCCGTATAAAATTAAAGATGCCGTTTTTAACGATTCCCTTGCTTTTGAAACCTATGCTCAAAAAGGTCAGCATATTGATGATTGGCGAAGAAGTAATATTGATTCGCTTGTAAAACAATCTCATGAAACCATAAACTCCATTAAACCATGGGTACAATTAGGTATAAGTCCGTTTGGAGTTTGGAAAAACAACAGTACCGACCCAAGAGGTTCAGACACTAAAGCAGGTCAAACAACTTATGAAGATTTATATGCAGACCCTTTGCTTTGGATGGAAAAAGGTTGGATAGACTACTTAGCGCCACAGGTATATTGGAGTATGGATTTACCAGTGGCATCGCACCGAAAAATTGTGGATTGGTGGTCAAACAATAATTTCAACACAAAACTTTATATTGGTAATGGCCCCTATAAAATTAGAAACAATGCCGACAAAGCCTGGGAAGATTTCAAAGAATTGCCCAACCAATTAAAACTTGCCCGCGAAACACCACAAATAGCGGGAAATATAATGTTTAGTGCTAAATCTCTAATGAGCGATAAAGACGACGTAGTAGAATACATCCATAAAAAGTATTACAAACTACCCGCTTTAAATCCTGCGTTTTCAATATCAAATAAGTCTGTATATAATACACCACATTTATCCATTACAGAACAAAATGAAAAAGACTTCGTTCTTCATATTGATAGTACCAAAAACATGCGCTATGCGTTACTATATAGTTCTGGACGAAAAGCTAAAGAGGAATATCCAATTAAAAAATTAGTTTTTAAAATTTTCTTAGATGGTAATCCAAACAGATTATTAATTCCTAGAAGCGAAGTATCCGATTCTTTTTTAGCACTTAGTTTTATAGACGTTTACGGTGTTGAAACTGAACCGACAATAATAAATATAAAGCAACTCATAAAAAATGATTCAAAAAGATAAAGGGGCATGGGCTTGGGTTCCCGTTTTATATTTTACTCAAGGTTTACCCTATGTTCTAGTAGTTACCGTATCGGTTATCATGTATAAAAAATTAGGTGTCAGTAATGAAGATATTGGTCTCTATACCAGTATTCTGTATTTGCCTTGGGTCTTAAAACCCTTATGGAGCCCTTTTGTAGACCTTAAAAGCACTAAACGAAAATGGTTTTTAGCAATGCAACTCTTAATTGCCATTGCACTACTAGGTGTTGGGCTTTCACTACCAACTAATATGTTTTTTATTTCATCATTAGCCTGTTTTTGGATGGCGGCTTTTGCATCTGCTACCAATGACATTGCTTCAGATGGGTATTATATGTTGGGACTTACAGAAAAGAAACAATCTTTTTTCGTAGGAATGCGAAGTACATTTTATCGTCTTGCAATGGTAACAGGTGAAGGATTGATTGTTGTATTAGCAGGATTTTTAGAAAACAAATATGGCGATAATACCAAAGCTTGGAGTGTAACGATGTCCGCAGCAGCCTTTTTAATGTTGATAATGACCGTTGCCAACTTCTTTGTTACCCCTAAATATGAAGCTGAAAACACAGTAGACAAAGAGAAGCCTGCAGGCTTTTTAGAAGTATTTACAACCTTCTTTAAAAAACCCGGAATAGGTATTGCTTTAGCCTTTATACTTACTTACCGGTTAGGCGAATCTCAGTTGGTAAAAATGGCTTCACCGTTTCTATTAGATTCGCCTGATAAAGGCGGCCTTGGCTATTCGACCGAGCAGCTAGGGACCATTTTTGGTACAGCGGGCGTAATTTTTCTTTCTATTGGAGGAATACTAGGCGGGATTTTTATTTCCAGGGACGGTTTAAAAAAATGGATGTTACCAATGGTGCTTTCTTTAAATCTCCCTAACATTTTATACGCTGTTTTAGCAGTAACCAATACGACTAATATATATGCGGTAACGGCAACAGTAATTTTTGAGAAATTCGGATACGGATTCGGTTTTGCCGCCTTTTTAATGTATCTCATTTACATTGCCGACGGGAAATCTAAAACATCGCATTATGCAATTGCAACAGGTTTTATGGCATTGGGTATGATGCTACCAGGAATGATTAGCGGTTATATGCAACAATGGTTGGGCTACGACGGCTTTTTTATCTGGGTAGTTATTGCTGCCTTACCTGCTGTTTTTCTATTAAAATTCATTTCTTATCCGGCAGATTTCGGTAAAAAAACAACAGTTCCCAATGAATAAAGTAATACCTACAACACAAGCATTAAAACAACTATCGCTGACCCAAAAAGTAGGACAGCTATTTATGCCTGCTGCTTTCATCAACGATACTGAAGAAGAAATTCAGCAATTGGAAACACTGATTTCTGAGCACCACGTTGGCGGACTCTGTTTTTTTCATTCAAGAGCAAGTGCGGCAACAAACTTTGAAGGCAAGAAGAAAATAGTGGTTAATGAAAATAGCTTTGACACTTTAAAAAACCTCATCAAAAGATATCAAAAAGCAGCAACCTTTCCCCTATTAATTTCAATAGACGCAGAATGGGGATTGGCCATGCGCATTGAAAACACACCGCAATATCCCTATGCAATAACCTTAGGCGCAAATACCGAAAATAAAGATTTAGTGTTTGAAGTGGGCAAGCAGATTGCCAAAGATTGCAAAGCAGCGGGAATTCACTGGAACTTATCACCTGTGGTAGATGTAAACGTTAATCTGAATAATCCTGTAATAGGCTATCGTTCTTTTGGTGATGACAAGCATAATGTAGTTTCTATGGCGACTGCTTTTGTAAAAGGCATACAAAGTGAAGGTGTACTTACAAGCATAAAACATTTTCCGGGTCACGGAGATACAGAAACGGATTCACATTTGGGGTTGCCCGTTATAGATAAATCGAAAGCTGAACTTGTAGAAAATGAGCTTTTTCCTTTTCAAAAATTAATTGACGAAGGTGTAGATTCGGTTATGGTAGGGCATTTATCTGTTCCTGCACTAACGACCAATTCAAATCTTCCTTCAAGCATTAATAAAGATATAATTACTGGCGTATTACGAAATGATATGGGCTTTAATGGCGTCGTAATTTCCGATGCTTTAAACATGCATGCGGTTTCTAAAAATTATTCAACTAAAGGTGAATTAGAATGGCTTGCTTTTAATGCCGGTAACGACGTATTATGTTTTGCAGAGCATATTAAAGAAGGTATTCAATTCATTTTAAAAAATGCATCAGAAACGCAAATCAATAAAAGCATAGAGCGAATTTGGCAGTTAAAAGAAAAAGCAATTACCGAAAACAATTCGCAAACAGAATTAACCGACCCTTCTTTTCTAAATAGAAAAATAGCAGAGCAATCGCTCACTTTATATCATGGTACAGCTGCGAAAATTGCTGAATTTACAACAACCAATTTCTGCACATTAACTATTAAACGATTTGTGACAGACCAAACAAAACAAGCTATTTTAGATAATATCGTAGAGATGAAAAAGGAGGTTAAAAACGAAACTGATATTCTTTTGCTGTTGACTCCGCCACAAATAAAACCGACCAACAAATTCGGATTTTTTGATGAAGAAATTGACTTTATAAACGAGCTGATTACAACAAAAAACGTTGTTTTATATCACTTTGGAAATCCGTATGCATTGAAGTTTTTCAAAACAGACCAAACAACCGCAACGGTGATTGCATACCAAAATTTTAAAGAATTCCAAGATGTGGCTACAGAACATTTTTTAGGTAATCTTGAAGCAAAAGGAAAATTGCCAGTATTATTAAACTAATTCATTGATTAATAAGAATCCAAATGAAAACATATAAAATAATCGGTCTCATGTCGGGCACATCATTGGATGGCCTTGATTTAGCCTACTGTCATATTTGGGAAAACAAAGGAACTTGGCATTTTGATATCAAAGAAACTAAAAGCGTCAAGTATTCATTAGAAATGCTGAATACGCTAAAAAATGCAATTAGTTTATCCGCAGAAAAGCTTATTGAATTACATAACACCTATGGCACATGGCTTGGGGAACAAACTTCAATATTTATAAATGAAAACAATTTAGAGGTTGACTACATTGCTAGTCATGGACATACCACGCATCATAGACCAGAAATGGGTCTTACTTTTCAAGTAGGTTCAGCGCAACATTTGGCAAATTCCACCGGTATTAAAGTAATTGCCGATTTCAGAACAAATGACTTGGCACTTGGTGGACAAGGTGCTCCTTTAGTACCAATTGGTGACAGAATGTTTTTTAATGAATTTGAATTTTGCTTGAATTTAGGCGGCATAAGCAATATTTCTTTTGAAGTAAAAGACAAAAGAATTGCTTATGACATAGGTTTAGCAAATATGATTCTTAACTATATCACTAGAAAAGTTGATTTAGAATATGATGAAGATGGTAAGCTTGCTCGTTCAGGTAGTATAAACATAGAAATGCTAGGCCAATTAAATAGTCTAAAGTATTATTTATTGCCGCATCCAAAATCCATTGGCTACGAGTGGTTTTTAGAAGAAGTAGTTCCTATTGTTGAAGGTACAGAAGACACCATTGAGAATCTATTACATACAAGTATTCATCATATTTGTGATAAGGTCGCCCAGCAGATTCAGCTGAATTATATACATAAAAACCAACGATTATTGATTACTGGCGGCGGGGCATTGAACTCATTTTTAATAGAAACTTTACAACAAAAATTGGGTACCACTACAAAAGTAGTTGTACCTGATAAAATTATTATTGAATTTAAAGAAGCTCTAGTATTTGCATTAATGGGTGTTTTAAGGGTTGAGCAATTAACAAATGTACTCTCATCTGTGACCGGAGCAAAAAAAGACTCCTCTAGCGGAGTATTGTTCATACCCAATTAAACTTTTTTACTTAATTTACCCGATAATCATTATTTAAATAAGCGGAAGTAAATCGCTGTGTAGCAGTAATTATATGTGAAGTTTCTTTAGATCAACCCAAAGGAAGTTCACTTCATTAAAACAGAAATAGAAATGTCAGATAAACAAAAGAAAGCATCGGCCTACTGGAAAGAAAACGTCAGGTACTTATTCATTTTACTTGCTATTTGGTTTATCGTTTCCTTTGGTGCAGGCATCCTATTCAAAGAAACTTTGGATACCATTAAAATAGGAGGTTTTAAACTAGGCTTTTGGTTTGCACAGCAAGGGTCAATCTACGTATTTGTTATACTAATCTTTGTTTATGTAAAACTCATGAACAAGTTGGATAAAAAATACGGCTACAACGAATAACACCACAACCATCAACCACCAAAAAACCGCATTATGAGTGTTCAAACCTGGACGTATATTTTAGTAGGACTCACTTTCGCCCTTTATATAGGAATCGCAATTTGGTCTAGAGCCGGTTCTACAAAAGATTTTTATGTTGCTGGCGGCGGAGTTTCTCCACTTGCCAACGGAATGGCAACCGCAGCCGATTGGATGTCGGCCGCCTCTTTCATTTCTATGGCCGGTATAATTTCCTTTGCAGGTTATGATGGCTCTGTTTACCTCATGGGTTGGACAGGTGGCTATGTACTGCTAGCACTACTATTAGCTCCGTATTTAAGAAAATTTGGAAAGTTTACGGTTCCCGATTTTATAGGTGATAGATATTATTCAAAAACCGCACGTATTGTAGCCGTACTTTGTGCACTTATAGTGTCATTTACCTATGTAGCAGGGCAAATGCGAGGGGTTGGCGTAGTATTCTCTAGATTTTTACAAGTAGATATCAATACTGGAGTGATAATAGGAATGATCATTGTACTATTTTACGCTGTTCTTGGGGGTATGAAAGGTATCACTTACACCCAAGTTGCACAGTATTGTGTTCTGATTTTTGCTTTTATGGTTCCTGCAATTTTTATTTCTATTCAAATGACAGGCAACCCAATTCCGCAATTGGGCATGGGATCGACGTTAAATGATGGGTCGGGTGATTTTCTATTGGATAAGTTAGACGGATTATCAACTGAACTAGGGTTCAATGAATATACTAATGGCTCTAAATCTATGGCCGATGTTTTTGCCATCACCTTAGCGTTAATGGTAGGTACTGCAGGATTACCACATGTAATTGTTCGATTTTTTACCGTTAAAAAAGTAAAAGACGCTCGTAAATCTGCCGGATTAGCACTGCTACTAATTGCTATTCTTTATACTACTGCCCCTGCTGTGTCTGTATTTGCTAAGACCAATCTTATTAATACCGTTAGTAACGAAGAATATTCAAGTATGCCTGTTTGGTTCAAAAATTGGGAAGAAACCGGATTATTAACTTTTGATGATAAAAATGAAGATGGAAAAATTCAATATGTAGCGGACAAGTCTAAAAACGAGTTGACAATAGATAATGATATCATGGTTTTAGCAAATCCGGAAATTGCAGATTTACCCGCATGGGTTATCGCCTTAGTTGCAGCAGGAGCTCTTGCCGCAGCCCTTTCAACAGCTGCCGGACTTTTGTTAGTTATTTCTGCATCCGTTTCTCATGATTTGGTTAAGAAAGTTTTTAATCCAAATATCTCCGACAAGTCAGAGTTATGGGTAGCTAGGGGCGCTGCAACCGTAGCCGTTGTAATCGCAGGGTATTTTGGAATAAATCCACTTGGTTTTGTGGCTGCAGTAGTCGCACTGGCATTTGGTTTGGCAGCGGCATCTTTCTTCCCTGCTATTGTGCTTGGCATATTTTATAAGAAAATGAACAAAGAAGGAGCCATAAGCGGAATGGTGGTCGGCATAATCCTTATGCTGTTCTATATGACCAAGTTTAAATTCGGCTGGTTTGGTGGAGGAGCACCGGCAGATTGGTGGTTTGGCATTTCACCCGAAGGCTTTGGTAGTATCGCTATGATTGCTAACTTTATAGTAGCGATTATTGTTTTACAGTTTACGCCAGAACCACCAAAAGAAGTACAGGAAATTGTAGAAAATATTAGGATACCAAGCGGTGCAGGTGATGCCGCGGAACATTAATTGAAACAAATCAACATTCAACAACAACTTAAGGACTTTAAGCTCCTTTACATATCAAATTAACGCATACCATGAGTAATTACCACATTAAGCATTTAGAGGAATATTTTCAAGTATACCGAAAATCGGTTCGTAACCCCGAAGCCTTTTGGGAAGAGATTGCAGAAGAACATTTTGTTTGGCGTAAGCGCTGGGATAATGTCTTAAGCTGGGATTTTAAAAAACCAGAAATAAAGTGGTTTGAGGGTGCTAAATTAAACATTACAGAAAATTGCTTAGACCGCCATTTACCGACACGAGGCTCTAAAACTGCCATAATATTTGAACCCAATAACCCTAAAGAAGAAGCGGTCCATATTACCTATAGACAGCTACATGAACGAGTTTGTCGTATGGCTAATGTGCTATTAGACCATGGTGTAAAAAAAGGAGACCGCGTTTGTATTTACTTACCTATGATTCCTGAACTTGCCGTAGCGTTATTGGCGTGTGCAAGAATAGGAGCAATACACTCGGTAGTTTTTGCCGGTTTTTCATCTAACGCATTATCTACAAGAATAAATGATTCTGATTGTAAAATGGTCATTACTTCCGATGGCTCTTTTAGGGGGACAAAAGCAATTGATTTAAAGGGAATAGTAGACAAGGCTCTAGAAGATTGTCCTGGTGTAAAAAATGTACTAGTTGTAAAACGCACTGGCACTGAAATACACATGGAAAAAGGACGGGATAAATGGCTAAAACCATTATTGGAAGATGCTTATGCAGATTGCGTAGCTGAAATAATGGATGCAGAAGACCCCTTGTTTATTTTGTATACATCTGGCTCAACAGGCACTCCAAAAGGTATGGTACATACCACTGCGGGATATATGGTATACACTGCCTATACGTTTAAAAATGTATTCCAATACACTGAAAATGATATCTATTGGTGTACAGCAGACATAGGGTGGATCACAGGTCATTCCTATATCGTATACGGCCCGTTAGCAAACGGTGCAACAACTGTTATGTTTGAGGGGGTTCCCTCCTATCCAGATTTTGGTCGTTTTTGGGATGTAGTACAAAAACACAAAGTAACTCAGTTTTATACTGCACCAACTGCTATTAGAGCATTGGCAAAGGAAAATTTAGATTACGTTGAAAAGTATGACCTATCTAGCCTCAAGGTTTTAGGTTCTGTTGGTGAACCTATAAACGAAGAAGCATGGCACTGGTATAATAATAATGTAGGCAAAAAAAACAGCCCTATTGTAGATACTTGGTGGCAGACAGAAACAGGAGGAATTATGATTACCCCAATACCCTATGTAACACCAACTGCACCAACATATGCAACACTACCTTTCATAGGAATTCAACCAGCCCTAATGGATGAGAATGCAAATGAAATAAAAGGCAACCAAGTAGAAGGTCGCTTATGCATTAAATTCCCATGGCCTGCAATTGCGAGAACAATATGGGGTAATCATGATAGATATAGAGACACCTATTTTTCTGCCTATGAAGATAAATACTTTACGGGTGATGGTGCATTACGAGATGCTGTAGGATATTACAGAATAACTGGTCGTGTTGATGATGTAATTATTGTATCTGGACATAACCTAGGAACTGCTCCTATTGAAGATTCCATCAACGAACACCCAGCTGTTGCAGAATCTGCAATTGTAGGTTTCACACACGATGTAAAAGGAAATGCCCTTTACGGATTTGTAATTTTAAAAGAAACAGGCGAAAGCAGAGATAGAGAAAATCTAAGAAAAGAAATAAATCAACAGATTACAGAACATATAGGACCTATAGCAAAGCTGGACAAGATTCAGTTTGTATCCGGACTTCCTAAAACCCGTAGCGGTAAAATAATGCGTAGAATTTTACGTAAAATTGCTAGTAACGACACCAGTAACTTAGGCGATACTAGTACGTTACTAAATCCTGAGGTAGTACAGGAAATTATGGATAATGCTTTATAATCTTTAACAAAGTGCTATCAGCGAAGTATAATATCCTTCACAAATTCCATTTTAATATGGTTTTTTGAAGGATATTTTCTTTAGAAAAAGAATACTAAAAACTTTTTTTAATTCGAATTTCAGCTAGATAAATTTTTAATATCTGCCCAAGTGATTAGTTTGATATTATTTTCTTTGAGTTTTAATCTATTTTCCACTTTAGTAAAATAATCTATATCAATTTGACGCCAAGCCGAACCAAAATTTGGATGATTTACAGTTACTCCTTTCATTTCATCATCATCAAACGCTGGATGAATTAAAATAAGGTTTACACCCGCGGACAAGCCTTCTATAGTTTCCGTATAAAAATCCGATAGCTTTCCTTTTTCAAAATAATTATAATTCCCTACGTAAGTTTGGTCAACAATAAAGTCATCTTCCTCAACACAAAGTTCTGCATCAATCCCAACCATCTCCATAAGTTGAGGATTTACCAATACGGGAAGTCCATATTCTTTTCCCAATTTTTTATAAATTTTAAAAAATTTTTTATTTGAACCGACACTGTACATATGTGAATCTAAATGTGTTGGTTGTAATCCAAAGTTTAATGCTTTATCAATTTGTGCGCGAAGCTCTTTTTCAACATGTTCTGGTTTAGCCTTAATTCTTAATTCTTCTCGCTTTTTAAAAAAGTGTCCGTTTTCATCAACCAAACTTGGTACTTCAGTTATTGGCAACACAGGGCCAAACTTATAGTTTTCCCATTCACATGTTAAAGTTAAATGAACGCCATTATCAATTTGGGGGTTTTCTTTTGCAAATAATGCCATTTCATAAAACCAAGGACAAGGTACCATTATACTGTACGAATTAACAAATCCATTTTTTAGAGCGTATATTGTAGCTCTATTCTCCGAATGCGAAAGTCCGGCATCATCAGCATGAATAATCAATAATTTTGCATCACTATCGTATCCTAGTTTTTGAAGTGAGTTCATGAAGATTAAAATTTAGTTCTTAATATAAGTTAATAAAAACAACTTTAACTTCTAAAACAATTTCAACTTCATCTATCTTAAATGTTATTCATAGTCAACAAAACACTGTTTCAAAAAATCATTACTATTCTAATTAATAAAAGCATGATTTTTAGCAAACAAGGGTCTTGTTTTAAAAGCAATAAATAATAAAACAGATATTAAACCACACACTCCAAGCCCAGCGAACAATGCCCATACCGAATCTTCTACAAAACTACCCACAAAAATAGAAATAGGTATAGATAATATGGTTGATACAAAACCGGTAATGGCAGCCCCAATACCTGCAATATGACCAATAGGTTCCATAGCAATTGACCTCATATTGCCCCAAATAAATCCTAAGCATAAAAATAATAAAGACATGAAAATTAATAGTACAGTTAAATTTGGGTCCGCTGAATTCCAAAATAGTAAACTATAGCCCAGAGCCAGTGATGTAAATACTGCCAAGGCTAAAAATGATAAATTCCGCATTCCAAAACGAAGAACCAGTGTACCGTTCATAAGTGTAGAAACTCCCACTGAAAAAGCCAAACCAGCAAACACATATGGGAATGATTCTTTTAGGCCATATAATTCCTCGAACACATGTTGTGCAGTACTGAGGTAAACTAAAAACGAGCCCGTAATTAAACCTGAAATGATTGTACAAGAAACAGTCTCTTTATACTTAAATATTTCTTTAGTTCCTTTTATAAATACAGCGAATGAAAATGGAACTTTAAAGGCTGGTTTAAGTGTTTCTTCTTGTCTTTTCCAAAACCATACCCCAACTACGAGGGCAAAAAATAATTGAATGTAAAAAATACCTTGCCATCCCAAAATGTGCATTATACTTTTCCCTATAGCAGGAGCAACAATAGGAACTAAAATAAAGAAAGCGGTCACAAAAGACATTATTTTCGCCATATAATCTCCTTTATAGGTATCACGAATAATAGATATACTTATGGTTCTTGGGGCCGAAAGACCTACACCCTGCAATACTCTACCAACTAGCATTATTTCTAGATTCGGCGCAATCAAACAAATAACGCTTGCAATTGAAAAAATAATAAATCCAAAATAAACAATGGGTTTTCTTCCTAAGCTATCAGATAGTGGCCCAAAGAATAATTGACCTACACCCAATCCTAAAAATATCATGGTAACCAACAATTGATTTTTAATTGGGTCAAGACTATGAATAGCAATGCCAATATCAGCAATTGCCGGTAATATAGCGTCTATAGTTAAGGCAACTATAGACATTAATGATGCCATTAAAGCTACAAACTCAAAATTAGGTTTAACCTGTTCTTTTTGCATCATGCAAAAATACGGCTTAACAAATCAAGCTATGTTATTTAAAGTTGATTT
Organism: Maribacter hydrothermalis; assembly: GCF_001913155.1. Lineage (GTDB taxonomy): Bacteria > Bacteroidota > Bacteroidia > Flavobacteriales > Flavobacteriaceae > Maribacter > Maribacter hydrothermalis. The sequence goes on along the minus strand of NZ_CP018760.1, from coordinate 3,349,012 downwards.
TTGAGTTTTAGTAATTATTGAAAATCAAATATGTACTTTTGCAGTTAAAGCCCTTTGTGGTATGCCCACTGGGCAATAAATAGAAAATTGATATTTATTTCGACAAGAATGTCGGAGCAATTTAAATCTCGTTTAACGAGTAAACTAAATTATATGCTGATTATAGGTATAGCTGGCGGGACGGGTTGCGGAAAAACTACTGTAGTAAATCAAATAATAAATGAATTACCCAATGAAGAAGTTGGTGTAATTTCTCAAGATTCTTATTATAATGACTTATCACACTTATCATTAGAAGAAAGAAGGAAGACAAATTTTGACCACCCTAGCTCTATTGATTTTGCGCTTTTAGAAAAACATTTAATTTCTTTAAAAAATGGAGAATCTATAGAACAACCTGTTTATTCTTTTCTAGAGTGTAATAGAACCGCAAAGACAGTTTTAACTCATCCTACTAAAGTAATTATTGTTGAGGGAATTTTAATTATGACCAATTCTGCCATTCGCAAAATGTTCGATATAAAGATATTTGTACATGCAGATACGGATGAAAGGCTTATTAGGAGATTAAAAAGAGATGTCAATGAACGTGGATGGAAATTAGATGAGACCATAGAAAAATATCAGACTATAATAAAACCAATGCACGAGCAATTTATTGAACCAACAAAAGAATATGCCGATATTATTATACCAAATAACAAATACAACACGGTAGCTGTTGAAATAGTTAAGAGTATTATCAACGAAAAAATAATGCAGTCCTAATGGCATTTAAAGATTTTAAAAAAAAGAAATGGTTTAAAATAATGACCAATACCTATGTAATGGTCTTTTCTGTTTTTGTTGTTTGGATGCTTTTTTTTGACACCAATTCTCTCTTAATTCATCTAGAATTAAGAAAAGAGATAAAAAAATTAGAAAAAACACAAGATTTTTTAAAAGAAGAAATTGCTAAGGATAAAAAAATTATCGAAAAATTATCCACTGAAGGTGAGTTAGAACGATTTGCCCGAGAAGAATATTACCTTAAAAAGAAAAACGAAGAAATATATTTAATAGAGTACGAAGACAGCTTAAAACTTAAAGACAAAAATTAAGTTTAATATCATTTTAATAAGTTTTCAACTAGTTAAATACTTCAAGTAAATGAATATTCTAAACCATTAATACTTAAAAGATTAACGCTTTTTTAATTAAAACCACTTGGATATTCACTTAGTGTTAACAAAAAGCTTTCATTAGCCCCATAAATAATCGTATTTTTACAGCCTAACTTACTTTGAACATGGGCAAGATTATTGCTATAGCTAATCAAAAAGGAGGGGTAGGTAAAACTACCACAACAGTAAACCTAGCTGCCTCGCTAGGAGTACTCGAAAAAAAGGTTTTATTAATTGATGCAGACCCGCAGGCAAATGCCACGTCGGGGTTAGGTATTGATGTAGATAGTGTAGAACTAGGTTCTTACCAACTAATGGAACACACCAAAACTGCAAGAGAAACCATTATACCGACTACATCTCCGAATGTTGACCTTATTCCCGCACATATTGACCTTGTTGCCATTGAAATTGAATTGGTAGATAAGGAAGAGCGAGAATACATGATGAAAAAGGCTATAATAGACCTAAAAAAGGATTACGATTATATATTAATTGATTGTGCCCCATCATTAGGACTGTTAACTTTAAATGCCTTAACAGCGGCAGACTCGGTTATTATACCAATACAATGCGAATATTTTGCGCTTGAAGGTTTAGGCAAACTACTAAACACCATTAAAAGTGTGCAACGATTGCATAATCCCGATTTAGATATTGAAGGCATGTTATTAACCATGTACGATTCTAGATTGCGTTTATCTAACCAAGTTGTTGACGAAGTACGTAAGCATTTTGGAGATATGGTATTCGATACTGTAATTCAACGAAATGTTCGTTTAAGTGAGGCACCTAGTTATGGAGAAAGCATAATCAAATATGATGCTGCAAGCAAAGGCGCAACTAATTATTTGAATATGGCTGATGAAATAGTCAAAAAAAATAAGCAGACGGTTTAAGTATGGCAAAAGCGACAAAGAAACAAGCTTTAGGTAGAGGTCTTTCGGCTCTTTTAAAAGACCCGGAAAATGATATAAATACAGCAACAGATAAAAATGCGGACAAAGTAGTTGGTAATATTATTGAGCTCGATTTAGATAAAATTGAGGTGAATCCGTTTCAACCGCGTTCTAATTTCAATGATGAAGCAATAAAAGAATTAGCCGCATCTATTAGGGAACTTGGTGTAATTCAACCTATTACAGTTAGAAAATTAGGATTTAACGAATATCAATTAGTATCAGGAGAAAGAAGATATAGAGCTTCTAAATTATTAGGTTTAGAAACAATACCTGCATACATACGTATTGCAAATGACCAGGAATCTTTAGAAATGGCCTTGGTTGAGAATATTCAACGCCAAGACTTAGACCCTATCGAAATTGCATTATCGTACCAACGTTTAATTGATGAAATTAATCTTACCCAAGAAAAATTAAGTGAACGTGTTGGTAAAAAAAGGTCAACCATTGCCAATTACCTTCGTTTATTAAAATTAGACCCAATTATACAAACAGGAATGCGAGATGGTTTCTTAAGTATGGGTCACGGTAGAGCTCTCGTCAATATTGACAAAAAACAAGACCAAATATCACTTTACGAAAAAATAATCTTTGATAACCTTTCAGTAAGAGATACAGAAAGTGCGGTAAAAGCCTATCATGCTGATGAGGCTCCAAAGGTAGAAGTAACAAAGACTATTAAAAAAGAAGCTTCAGTTTTTGTTCGTAAGGGCATCAAAGAACTTACAGATGCATTATCTGTAAAAGTAGATATAAAATCTACTGATAATGCAAGAGGTAAAATAACCATACCATTTAAGTCTCAAGAAGAATTTGACCGTATCAAAAAATTGATAACAGGTGCGTAGCTATAGTATCCCCTTTATTATAATTTTATTTTCCATACATTTCTCCTTTTCCCAAGAAGAAAAGGAGACTATTACAGTTTCAGAAACTGACAGTACCTCAACTACACTGGCAGAGGAGGAAATAAATATAAAAGATTCTGTTTCTTTTAAAAAAACCAAAAAAGAATTCAATCCACTTGCGCCAAGTAAGGCCGCGTTCTACTCCGCCGTTTTGCCAGGAATGGGTCAAGTTTACAATAAAAGATATTGGAAAGTACCCTTGGTTTGGGGCGCAATAGGCGGCAGTATATATGCATATACATGGAATAACAACAACTATCAAAGTTTCAGAACTGCTTTTAAGAGAAGACAAGCGGGTTTTACAGATGACCAATACTATGATATAAACGGTGATAACGCTGCGGGTGCTGCTCCCGACCTAGATACTGATGACCTTGAATATCAACAAGACCGCTTTCAAAGCGATCGGGATTTATGGCTAGTTGCCACAATTGCTTTGTATGCGTTAAATATAGTTGATGCCAATGTTGATGCACATTTGAAACAATTTAATATCGATGATGATTTAAGTATTGATTTTGAACCATTTCTCGATTTTAATCAAGTAACCAATACTCCTAATTACGGTATGGCACTAACCATAAAATTTTAATAATGAGAATTGCACTTTTCGGATACGGAAAAATGGGGCAGATGATAGAACAGATTGCATTAAGTCGCGGTCATGAAATCGTAGCTAAAATTGATGAAAATACAAATCAAATAGATTTTACCACTATGGACGTTGCTATTGATTTTAGTATGCCAGAAGCTGCATTTGGAAATATCACTAAATGTTTAAACCATAATATTCCTATTATTTGTGGCACAACCGGCTGGTTAGATAAGTATAATGAAGCAATAGAATTATGTAATTCTAAAAAAGGTGCATTTATTTATGCCTCTAATTTTAGTTTAGGAGTAAATATCTTTTTTGAGCTGAATAACTACCTAGCCAAAATGATGAAAAATCTACCTGAGTATAAAGTTTCTCTAGAAGAAATTCACCATACACAAAAATTAGATGCACCAAGCGGAACTGCCATTACTTTGGCGGAAGGCGTAATTGCTAATTCTGAATATAATGAATGGAAACTGGAAGACGACTCTGATGGCGCGTTATCTATTACTTCAAAAAGAATTGGTAATACGCCAGGCACGCACACCTTATTATATGAAAATGAGGTAGATAGCATAGAGATAAAACATACCGCACACAATAGAGAAGGTTTCGCCTTAGGAGCTGTTACCGCTGCAGAGTGGATAATAGGAAAAAGAGGTGTTTTTTCTATGCGAGATGTGTTAAACCTAGGTTAAAAGCGTAACATTTATTAACGAAACAGACTTATGAATTATTGGTGTTCTTAAAACACATAAACTAGTTTCTTTTTTATAAAACAAATATTATGAACGGCACTCAATGGATTATTTTTATACTCATTGTACAGGTTATACACTTTTTAGGTACTTGGAAACTTTATGTAAAAGCAGGTAGAAAAGCATGGGAAGCAGCAATTCCTGTTTATAATGCCATTGTACTTATGCAAATAATCAATAGGCCTAAATGGTGGGTTATTCTTTTATTTATACCAATCATCAATTTATTAATGTTTCCAGTAATATGGGTCGAAACGATCAGAAGCTTTGGTCGAAACAGTACATTGGAGACATGGATAGTAGTTTTTACACTAGGTTTTTATATCTATTATGTAAATTATTCTTTAGATGTCACCTATATTCAAGATAGAAGTCTTCAACCAAAAACAGCTATGGGCGAATGGGTTAGTTCTATTTTATTTGCTATAGTTGCGGCAACTTTAGTACACACCTACTTTATTCAACCTTATGTAATACCTACTGGCTCATTAGAACGCACTTTAAGAGTAGGTGATTTTCTTTTCGTAAGTAAGTTTCATTATGGCGCAAGAACACCGATGACCACAGTTGCAGCCCCTATGGTACACGATACGTTGCCTGTATTGGGAGTGCCGTCGTATATAAAAAAACCACAACTTCCCTATTTTAGATTACCTGGTTTTACTAAAGTAGAAAGAAATGATATTGTCGTTTTTAGCTGGCCAGCTGATACGGTTAGGGTATTCTTCAAGAAAGAAAAAGGTGTTGACAAACCAATAGACAAAAAATCTAACTACGTAAAACGCTGCGTAGGAGTACCTGGCGATTCATTAGAAGTAAGAAATGGTTACGTATTTATAAACGGCAAACAATTAGAATTACCAGGAAGTGCCAAACCACAGTTTGATTATACAATTTATAGCTCTAAAGGGGTTTCTTCAAGATTACTGGAGAAATTAGATATTCCGGAATTCACAAGAAAATACCTATCCAATCCACTAAACCAAGAACAGGTTAATGGCCTTAGAAATTATTTAATGGGATATAACCAAGCGGCTAACGGGCAAATAGAATTGTACACAAAGAGCAATGGCATACCCGCTAATGTAATTTCTAAATATCGCTTATCCTTAAAAGAAGTTACCGATCGTGAACGTACCGTTCCATTAACCGCAGATATGGTTAAGACCCTAAAAGCAGATACCACTATAGATTCTGTTATACAACAGGTAACAGAAATAGGAAAAAGAGGTATTAACTTATTTCCTCAAAGTCCAGATTATCCTTGGAATTACAGTCAAATGGGCACTATTTATATTCCTAAAAAAGGAACAAAAATAGACTTAAACTTAAAAGTACTTCCACTTTATAAAAAGATTATCCGCGAATATGAAGGGAATGAAATTACGGTTTCGGGAAATCAAATTAACATCAATGGCCAACCAGCTTCTAGCTATACTTTTAAACAAGATTATTATTGGATGATGGGTGATAACAGGGATCACTCTGAAGACAGTAGAGCATGGGGATATGTACCAGAGAATCATATTGTAGGTACACCTATTTTCATTTGGATGAGCTTCGATAACTTTACCGAAGGCATTAGTAACTGGAGACCAAGATGGGACCGTATTTTCACTACTGTAAACGGTGAAGGCGAGCCACAATCTTATTTCAAATATTTCTTGATTATTTTAGTTGCCTATTTCGTAGGTAATTGGTTCTGGAAACGCAAAAAAGCAAAAAACTAAAATAGCATATCGTTGAAATTAATTCATCCAACTTACTTTCCCAACTTACTTACATTCAGCTATATTATGCACCATGATATTTGTTGGGAGGCTGAAGACAATTATCAAAAACAAACCTTAAGAAATAGAACATATATTGCTAACGACCGTGGCAAACATATATTAAGCATACCTATTATACATGTAGGTAAAGCCAACGGTAGACAAAAGTATAAAGATGTTTTAATAGATAATTCATATGCATGGCAGCGACAACATTGGAGAACCTTACAAACTGCCTATAGAACATCGCCATTTTTTGAGTATTACGAAGACGAAATTGAGCCTTTGTACACCCAAACTTTTGATAAATTACAGGAATTTAATTTAAAAACGATAGGCGTTATTTTTGATTGTCTTCAATTAGAAATGCCAACTTTGAAATCTACTCATTTTGTTGATAAACCTACAGATAAGGAGGATTACAGATTTTTAGTTAGTGCAAAACTAAAACAACAATTAAATATAGCGCCTTATGTGCAAGTTTTTAGCGATCGCAATGGTTTTATACCTAATTTAAGCATTTTAGATGCGCTCTTTAATCTTGGACCTAACACAGTTGAATATCTAAATCATGAGTTTATTATAAGAGTTAATGATTAGGTTTATAGCGCATTATGGCATTCACTTTATAGTACCAATACTAATAGCCTTTTACTTTTATAAAGACAATAAATTTTGGGTGGCAATTATTCTATTACTAGGAATACTAATAGATGTAGATCATATATTGGCCAACCCAATGTTCGACCCAGACCGGTGTAGTATTAATTTTCACCCATTGCACAGCTATTGGGCTATAGGTGCCTACACAATTCTGTTTACCTTTAAAAAAACAAGGATAATTGGTTTAGCCCTTCTAATTCATATACTGGCAGACACGGTAGATTGTCTTTTTATTCGCTCGGTATTTTAATAGTTGCCAGGATTGGTTCATGATCGGAAAGCTGAATATCATAATTCTTATGGGAGGTAATTTCCAAAGAAGGGTCTACTAAAATCATGTCAATTCTGAACGGAAATTTCAAAAAAGTTATGGTTTCACCGTAACCGCTACCCTTTTCCAAGAAACTATCCTTTAAATCGCCTTTAATTGTGAAATAAGAGTTGGAGAATTGTGTATTATTAAAATCCCCACAAACAATATTTTTAAATGGGCTAGAAATCATATGATTTTTAACAATTTGAGATTGCTCTTGCTGTTTAGCAAATGAATTTCTTAGTCTAGCGAACAATTTATCTGACCTCTCTTTCTTAATATTATTGGGTCTAATATTTAAAGATTCTAAGTGAAGATTATAAATACGTAATGTATCCTTTTTATATTTTATATCTACAAAAATGGCGCTATTAGAAGATTCAGTGAATTCTAGTATTCCTTTATTAACGATTTTATATTTTGAATATACCGCTTGAATCATTCTTCCGCTGTTTGGCCCAAACTCAAAGTCAACATATTTATAAGGATATTCTTTAAAATAATTCGACCTGATTTTTTTGTAATCAAACTCTTGAAAACATACAATTTCCGGTCCTTCCTTTTTAATAAATTTCACAATAGTATCGCCGGCAGTACTTGTCCATTCATCTTCCTTACCTCTAAATCCTAAACTATTAAAGCTCATAATGGACAAAGATTCCTCAATCTCAACAGACGTACCAGCATTGTTAAAACCAATAAATGTACCTAACGACATATAGCCGTAAATAAGGATTGAAAGGGAAAGTAAAAAATAGTACCGTCTACGAACTAACCAATATAAAAAAAACAATAAGTTTATGCCCACCAATAATGGAACCCCTAAACCAATAAAAGCCAAGCTAGCCGATGAAGTATATGGCACAATACAGGCAATTAATAGGCAAAATGAAAAAATCATGTTCAAGAATAACATGATTTTAGAGAAAAAGGATGCTTTTTTCATTTTGTTTAATTCTCTTTACCAGCTTTAAACAAAAAGTCCTTTTCTGCCTTAGAAAGACTTTCGTAACCCGACTTACTTATTTTGTCAAGTATGGCATCTATTTTTTTCTGATGTGTTTTTTTATCATAATCCGCTACAGAAGGTGAATTATTTGCAGTGCTTTTATTTTTATAAACAGTTTTTAAAGGTCCCTTTTTCTCCGAACCCTTAAACATGTTTACAATACTGTCCATAAATTTGGAAAAACCAGACCCGATATCATTTCCTTTTAACAACTGACTTGCATATAAATATCCAAGAAAGGCACCCCCTAAATGAGCTAAATGCCCACCAGAATTACTCATGGGCAACTGAATTAAATCAGTTAAGACTACCACGGCACCAACAATCCAAAGTTTTACATTAAAAAAAACGATACGTACTTCTTGATTAGGCAAATACGTACAAATAAAAATAAGTACAGCGCTTGCACCTGCAGAGGCTCCAATTAAATAGGCATTTGTATTAAAAAATGCAGGAAAAATATTATACCCTAAGACAAAGAATAAACCACCTAAAATAACCCCAAGTATATATACATTTAAAAATCGTTTAGCATCAAAAAGGTTCAGAAAAATACGACCAACAAAATACACCAAAAGCATATTCCAAAATAAATGTCCAATACCACCATGAAACAGTGAATAGGTAACAATTGACCAAGGTTGAAATGCAATATCTACAATGTTAGCAGGCAACTCAAACCATTGTACAATTGCATTTTTAGAAATACCCAAAAGAAAAGGCACCAATGAATTAACGATAAAAACCAGCACGTTAATTGCAATTAGTTTTTCTGCAACGTTTAATTTACTAAACTGATATTTTAAATCTGGTTGCGCCATAGCTTAATCCCACCTATTATTATTAAACTGATTTTTTTTCCAATACCACATCATAAGGAAACCAAACAAGGCTCCACCAACATGGGCAAAATGCGCAATTCCTTGCCCAAATAAACTATATCCGGTAACTCCCGAAAATAAATCTAAAGCTATTAAAACTGGAATAAAGAATTTCGCTTTTATAGGTACAGGTAAAAATATTAGAAACAACTCACTATTAGGAAAAGACATACCAAATGCTACTAAAATACCATAAATAGCCCCTGACGCACCAACCACAGGAGTATTAAATGCCCCTAAAAAGTTATCGATTGTAGATTTACCTGCTATTGAATACCATTCCGTACTGTATTGGCCACTATTAATAATTTCCAAAATACTGCTTTCTGATAGTCCTGATTCTATTAAAGCGCTCATTCCTGCATTGTAGTAGTAATAATTAACTCCAATATGTATTAATGCCGCACCAAGACCTGCAGATATGTAGAAGAACAAGAACTTATTTCTACCCCACATGCGTTCTAATGGTGTACCAAAAGCCCAAAGTGCGTACATATTAAATAGTATATGCATAAAACCCCCATGCATGAACATGTGGCTAATTATTTGCCACAGTCGAAAATGTTCGTTTTTTGGAAAATAAAGCGAAAACCACTCATACATTTGTGCTCCATACATTTGTGTAGCTACAAAAAACAGAACATTAATAATAAGTAAGTGTTTTATTGTTTCTGTTATTCTTCCCATTTATATAAATTTTCGTTCAATATCATTTTCGGTAATAGTCACGTATACTTTTTTGTTAAACGGACTTAAAGTTGTTTCCTTACAAGCAAATAAATCATTTACCAATTTCACTTGAGAAAACTCATCTAAGGTTTCACCTGTTTTTACTGACAATGTTTTAGCGAGTGTTTTAGCAAGCATATCACTTTGTGAAAAACTATCTCCGGGTATTTCTTGCTGAAAATCAGAAATCAGTTGCTCCATAATCATTTGTACTTCACTTTCAACAACCAGCACTGGTACTCCCAAAATTTCTACTCCCTCTTGAGAAACTTCCCCAAATACAAAACCTACGGTGCATAAATTATCTTTAATCTCCTGTAATATATTAATTTCATTAGTTGAGAATGACAACATTAAAGGAAATAACAATTGTTGACTTACAGCTTCTTTAATAGTTATATTCTTTAAAAAATTCTCATAAAGCACCCGTTGATGCGCCCTACTTTGATTAATAACGACCATCCCAGATTTAATAGTAGTAATAATATATTTCTTTCGTAATTGAAAGGTTGTGGTCGTATGATCTATTATCTCTTTTCCGTCATCAAAAATACTACTATTGACCACTTCAGACTCAAACTCTACATGACTATGTCCTTTGGTATCTACGGCCATTTGAATACCGCTATACAAACTCTCCCACCCATCTACCTTTGACTTCATATAATTACTTGTAGAATTTCCTTTGGTAGTTTTAACCGCTTCAAACGGATTAAACGATGAATCAACAACTACTTGTGGTATACCCACTTCTTTATTCTTGTACGAATAAGGCGTGTCTAAATTTTGGTCTTGATTAAAATCTATAGCTGGAATTACGTTGAACTGACCCAAACTATGTTTAACTGTAGATTTAAGCATGGCATACAAGGTATGCTCATCATCAAATTTAACTTCTGTTTTTGTTGGATGTATATTGATATCGATAGTACCTGGATCTACCTCTAAATTCAAAAAATAACCAGGGTGCGTACCAGGGCGTATTAATCCTTCAAAAGCTCCAAGAATTGCGTGATGCAAATACGGACTTTTTATAAATCTATTATTAGCAAAGAAAAATTGCTCTCCCCTGCTCTTTTTAGCAAATTCAGGTTTTTGAATATAACCGGAAATTTTCACCACATGGGTCTCCTCATTGACCGGCACTAATTTTTCATCCGTTTTTCTGCCAAATATTTGAACAATACGTTTTCTGAAATCATTGGCTGGTAATTGAAAAACGTCACTACCATTGTTATAGAAATTAAAAGCTACTTGTGGGTGAGCTAAAGATATTCTATGAAATTCGTCGGTAATATGCCTAAATTCTACCTGGTCAGATTTTAAAAAGTTTCTACGAGCTGGAATATTAAAGAATAGGTTTTTAACAAGCATTGAGGTACCTTTTGGAGCAACAACAACTTCTTGAGCTACCACTTTACTACCTTCTATTTTTATGCGTGTTCCAATTTCGTCCTCTTCAGTTCTAGTAAGCATTTCAACATGTGCAATAGCGGCAATTGAAGCCAATGCCTCCCCTCTAAAACCTTTGGTATGTAAATTAAATAAGTCTTCTGCTTTTTGAATTTTAGAAGTAGCATGTCGCTCAAAACTTAAACGAGCATCGGTACCACTCATACCTTTACCGTTATCAACTATTTGTATTAATGTTTTACCTCCACCTTTTACAATTAATTGAATTTCTGTAGCCCCTGCATCAATTGCATTTTCTAAAAGCTCTTTTACTACCGAAGACGGACGCTGAACAACTTCACCCGCAGCAATTTGATTTGCTACATGATCTGGCAATAATTTAATAATATCAGCCATTATTAAGAAAAGAAAATTGAGAGGTCAAAATCAATGATATAAAGAAAAATCAACAACAAAACAGCAATAATAATAATCATTCTAATTCTTAGATTTCGGTCTCCTTTTCTTTTAGAGTCCTCTATTGCGCTATTAATTTTTCTTTTTAAACCTCGAGATGTATTAAGAGTACTACGAAATTGGTCGAACTTAGGTTCCATTTTATATGGGTTCCCTTTACCTTTATCATCGTAAAATCTAGGATTATACTCAAAAGTTCTATTTTTTCGTAACCGCGTTATTTTGCTCAACATCCCCATAACACCAAAGTTACTTAAAATAGAAAAACAGGGCACACTAGGAATGCCAAAATTTGTTAACACCTAAATAGAACCAAAATATGAATTAGGCCATCTTTAAGTATGAAAAGAATTTAGAATAGATTTATTATTTACCTAGTACCGCCATTTTAATAGCAGCTATAGCAGCTTCTGTACCTTTATTGCCATGTTTACCACCGCTACGATCTCTTGACTGTTGTATATTATTATCTGTAAGAACACAGAAAATAACAGGAACATTCATAATTACATTTAAATCTTTAATGCCTTGCGCAGTGGCATCGCAAACAAAATCGAAATGCTTTGTCTCGCCCTGTATTACACTTCCAATAGCAATAACTGCATTAAGCTTTAGGGTTTCTATCATTTTCTTAGCACCGAACGTAAGTTCAAAACTACCTGGCACATTCCAACGTATTATATTATTTTCTGTTGCTCCGCAGTCTTTTAAAGCTTCTACGGCTCCAGAATATAACCCCTCGGTTATTTCAGAATTCCATTCAGAAACAACAATCCCAAACCGAAGTTTGTTCGCGTTTGGGATTGTTGCTTTATCATAAACAGATAAATTTTTATTTATTGTTGCCATTACTCACCACTTTTAGCCATTCCAATAAAAGCATTGATAGAATTAGCATTTTCTGATTTAGGAAACTCATTTTTAATTCTTTCAAAAAAGCCAAGTGCTTTAGCTTTGTCACCCATTTCTAATGCAGTTACCCCGGCCTTATATAAAAATTTAGGAGTTGTAAACTCATTTTTGCTATGCGCAATGGCATCTTCATAATACCCTAAAGCATCGGAAGCTTGGCCTAATTGCATAAATGCATCACCTAAGCCACCTTTTGCCAAAGCACCTAAGACAGCATCCTCTGAACTAAAATCTTCTAAATACGTAATTGCTTCTTGGTACTTATTCATATTTAAGTAAGCCATTCCTGCGCTATAATTTGCCAAGTTGGCAGCCTTAGTACCATTATATTCCTCTATGATATCTAAAAAACCATATTTACCGTCAGCACCTTCTAAAGCCAAAGTAAACAAAGAATCTTTTGCAGTTGTACTGGCCAAAGCTTGATCAAAATATTGTTGTGGATAATACATTTCATTTGCTGCACTAGCTTCTTTAGGCTTAACCACAAACTGACTGTAAGCTAAATAACCTAAAACACTAATGGCAATTACACCTATGGCACCTAAAATAAAGTTTTGATTTTTAGAAACCCATTCTTCTGATCTAGAGGCTCCTTCATCTAACGAACTAAAAACTTCAGCTGTTGTGCTTTCCTGTTCATCAAATTCTTGCTTTTCAGCTTTTGTTTCAGGTTTATATCCTCTTTTCTTATATGTAGCCATCTCTAAATTTATTGGTCGCGCAAAAATAATGGTTTTATTGAAATCGCAAAGTGTATTTATTCGTTATTTTTGGATATTTTAAGGTAGTTTACATCCTTCCGAAACCAAAACCCAAAAAAACTCAATGCTGCTTAGAGAATTATCCTTGATAAATTATAAAAATTTTGAGTCTAAGGACCTAGCTTTCGATGCCAAAATAAATTGCTTTGTGGGCGACAACGGTATTGGAAAAACAAATATTCTAGATTCTATATATCACTTATCTTTTGGCAAAAGCTATTTTAATCCTATCGCATCTCAAAATATAAGGCATGGGTCGGACTTCTTTGTTATCGATGGCACTTTTGAAAAAGAAAATAGAGAGGAAAAAATTGTTTGCAGCTTAAAGCGTAATAATAAGAAAATAATAAAACGAAACGGAAAAGCTTATGAGCGTTTTGCGGACCATATAGGTTTATTACCCTTGGTAATAATTTCACCAGCAGACCGTGACCTTATTATTGAGGGAAGCGACACGAGAAGAAAATTTATTGATGGGGTAATTTCCCAGTCAGACAAAAATTATTTACAAAATCTTATTAATTACAATAAAATAGTATCTCAACGAAATGCGCTTTTAAAATATTTTGCAGCCAATAGAACTTTTAACAATGATACCTTAACCGTATATAATGAGCAACTACATACTTATGGAACAGAAATTTATAAAAAGCGTACCCTATTTTTAGAAGCATTTATTCCCATTTTTCAAGAGCAATACAAGGCAATTACGGGAGATAACGAAAAAGTATCGCTCACGTATGATAGTAAGTTAACAAAATACGATATGTTAACTTTATTAAATAAAAATATAGAAAAAGATCGTGCGCTACAATATACTAGTGTTGGCATTCATAAAGACGATCTAAGTTTTGAAATTAGCGAGTACCCTATTAAAAAATTTGGAAGTCAGGGACAGCAAAAATCCTTTTTAATTGCGTTGAAATTTGCACAATTTCATTTTATGAAATCGCAAAGTGGCACTACACCTATTTTGATTTTAGATGATATTTTTGACAAATTAGATGAGCATCGTGTTTCTCATATTATTACCTTGGTAAACAATGAAAATTTTGGACAGATTTTCATTAGTGATACTCATGCCGATAGAACGGAAAGTGTTGTTAAAAAAATTCATCAATCTTATAAAATATTTAAATTGTAATAATGAAGCAGTACCTTATTATAGGCTTATTATTTTGTATCTCTTGTGGATCAAAAATTGAGAAAGACCAAATACCGCTTTTAAATGGTTATTGGGAAATTAAAGAGGTTATCTTTAAAGATGGAACAAAAAAAGAGTATTCAGTAAACACAACTATAGATTTTATTAAAATAGATTCTTTAGTTGGGTACAGAAAAAAAGTGAATCCTAAGTTTAACGGTACCTATGAGACTTCTAATGATGCAGAACCTTTAAAAATTCGAATAGCGAATGATTCAATTTTTATGAGTTACAACAAAGATTTAAATGCATGGGAAGAATTAATATTATCACTTTCAAATAAAAGCTTTTCAGTTATAAATCATCAAGGAATTACCTATAAATACGAAAGATTTGAACCTATAAACATAAACCAATAATGGCAAGTCGAGGCAACGATAATACTTCAATGAAAGAAGCACTTTCTGCATTTATTCAAAAAAATAAATTAGAAAAAGGAATAGATAAGGTAGATGCAAGAGAAGCATGGGCCAGACTAATGGGCAATGGAGTTAATAACTACACCACTGAAATAGAATTACGTTTCGACACCCTATATGTTTCATTAAGCTCTTCTGTTTTACGAGAGGAACTAAGCTTGGGAAAATCAAAAATCATAAGAATGATTAATGAAGAAATTGGTAAAGAACTAGTAAAAAAGTTGGTACTTAGATAGTTGTTGGCGTTTAGTATAAAACAATAAAAGAGCCAGTTCTTTCGAACTGGCTCCTTTAATATCATTATAATTTGAGTTAGTAAATTTCTCTACCTGCAAAATGAAATGAACCTTCAATAGCTGCATTTTCATCGCTATCAGAACCATGTACTGCATTTTCACCAATACTTGTTGCAAACATTTTACGAATAGTACCTTCAGCAGCATCCGCAGGGTTTGTAGCACCAATTAATGCTCTAAAATCTTCAACAGCATTCTCTTTCTCTAAGATAGCCGCAACAATTGTTCCGCTTGTCATGAATTCAACTAACTCACCAAAGAAAGGACGCTCTTTATGTACACCATAAAATTCTTGTGCATCTCTTAAGCTCAACTGTGTATATTTCATCGCTACGATTTTAAAACCAGCAGCTGTAATTTTTTCTAATATTGCTCCAATATGTCCGTTTTTAACGGCATCTGGTTTAATCATTGTAAACGTTCTATTCGTACTCATATCTTAATTTTTGCGCAAAAATACGTTTTTCCACATATCTCACAACTATTCGTAGACTTGTTCTAACTTCTCTAACACTATTCCGTTATCTCCAACTATCTTGAAATCAACCTTTTTAGCACCAAAATTGAACTCCAAAATTCCGAAACTTTCTGTAAAAACAACTTCCCCTACTCTAAATTTATTAGGTTCACCAGTAAAATTTCTATAGGCATGTGTAAGTCCGCTACTGGTAAAATCTATTAAAGGATATGTCATTCCTTCTATTTCCGTTTTTGAAAATTCAGAAATATGCCTATCGCCAGACAAAATAATAACACCTTGAGCTTTAGACGCTGATATCATTTTTGCCAGCCTATCCACTTCATGAGGAAAATTACCCCATGCTTCAAATCCGTGTTCATCGGATAAATACTGCACACTACTTACAATAATATTAAAATCTGACTTTGATGAATTTAATTCATTTTCTAACCATCGCCACTGTGCATCACCCAACATAGTACCTATACCATATTCATTAGGTTTTAGTCTTTTAGAGGTTTCAGTATCGGGAGTTAATTTGGTTCTAAAATATCGCGTATCAAGTACAATCATATTTATAGAATGATCATCTATTTCATATTCCTTTGAATTGTAAACCCCTTGGCGCTTTCGTAACGGGCTGTCATTTGGCACATTCATAAAATTCAAAAACTCATGCTGACTGGCGTCCTTAGCTTCAAATTCTACACCGCCATCATTTAGTCCATAATCATGATCGTCCCAAGTACCTAAAATTTCGGTTGATTCAGTTAACTTTTTATATTCAGGCTGCTCTTTTTGCACATTGTACATTGCTCTTAAGGCAACCATATCATCAGTATCTGCATAAATATTATCTCCACCCCACACCCAAACATTTGGCTTTGTATTTAAAACATCGTCCCATAAAAGGTTGGGCAAATCAACTCTATTGCAAGAACCAAAAGCAAGTACAAAATCGCTCTTTAAAATTTCATTATCTGGCACCTTTTTATTCGATGAACAGGATACTAAAAGGAGCGTACAAATAAAAAAAGAAATAATTTTCATAACAGATTATTAAGTCTGGGTAAAATTAAGGTATTCAGTTTAAAGCTTATATTATTAAATTGTATCTTTGCCGCCATGAATTTAGAGCACCTAAACGAGCTTAAAAAGTTGCTTTCTTCACCAAAGAAAATAGCAATTATTCCACATAAAAATCCTGATGGTGATGCCATTGGGTCAACATTAGCACTATGGCATTATTTAGTAAATAACGGGCATACCGCCAGTGTGGTTGCACCAAATGATTTTCCTAAGTTTTTAAAATGGATGCCCGGGGCAGACCAAATTTTAAATTTTGAAAAGGAAAATTCACAATCGAAAACTTGCATTAGTAATGCCGAAATAATTTTTACGCTAGACTTTAATCATTTAGGTCGTGTTGGGCAAATGAGCGAGTCTTTAGAACTGGCCAGTGCCACTTTCGTTATGGTTGACCACCACCAAGAACCATCGGATTACGCAAAAATCATGTATTCAGATGTTCGTATGAGTTCCACCTGTGAAATGGTGTATGTTCTTATTAACCAATTAGGTAAAAAAGACAGTATTACTACTGAAATGGCCAATTGCATTTACACGGGCATTATGACAGATACTGGTTCTTTTAAATTTAAAGCTACCACAAGCAACACGCACAGAGTTGTTGCCGACCTTATGGACAAGGGTGCCGAAGGAACCGAAATTCATCACAGAATATATGACACAAATTCACCAAGTAGATTACACTTATTGGGTTGTGCATTAAAAAATATGGTCATATTAGAGGAGTATGCTACGGCCTATATTACGTTGAGTCAAGAGGAGTTAGACAAATATAATTACCAAAAAGGGGATACAGAAGGTTTTGTAAATTATGGATTAACCCTAGACGGAATTCAATTAGCTGTAATTTTTATAGAAAACAAAGAAGAAGGTATTTTAAAAATTTCTTTTAGGTCTGTAGGTGATTTTTCAGTAAATGATTTTGCAAGAACCCATTTCAATGGAGGCGGCCATACCAATGCTGCTGGTGGTAAAAGTGACGACTCAATTGAAGAAACGATAACATTTTTCACCTCATTATTACCTCAATACAAGAATCAATTAAGGTCATGAGATTAGTATATATATTCCTTCTTTTAATAATTTACAGTAGCTGTGAAGGGCCTACACCCAGAAAACCTGTACAAACCAAAAGCGGTAGTTTTTTTAAAGAATCTATTGAAAGAAGTAGAAAATTATTGGAAGCCGAAGAAGCTAAAATTCAAGAAATTATAAAAACGGACTCCTTAAAGCATTATACTCACAGTGCCTCTGGGTCATGGTACCATTACCTTACCGTAAACGAAGAAAGTAATTACACCCCAAAAACAGACGATTTAGTTGTCTTTAACTATGACATATTAACATTGGACAATGACACCATTTATTCAAAAGAAGATATAGGAATAGTCAGCTATAAAGTAGACAAACAAGAGCTTTTTTTAGGGTTAAGAAATGCTGTTAAAATATTAAAAGTAAACGAGCGAGCTACTTTTTTATTTCCTTCATCAATTGCTTTTGGATACCATGGCGACGAAAATAAAATTGGAAGTAATGTTCCTTTAAAATCTACCATTACCATATTACAAATAGAAAAACAACAAGATAATACAGTAAATTAAAATAACCATTATGATTAAAAAAATGTACTTATTTGCGGTGATAGGCTTAATGATAACCAGCTGCAAAACTAGTAAAAGAGCCGACTTAGGCGATGGCATATTTGCAGATATAAAAACCTCTAAAGGAGATATTATTGTTCGCTTAGAACAAGATAAAACTCCCGTTACCGTAGCAAATTTTATATCATTGGCAGAAGGTACAAACACCTTTGTTAGTGAAGAGTACAAGGGTAAAAAATATTATGATGGCATCATTTTTCATAGGGTTATGAAAGATTTTATGATACAGGGAGGCGATCCTTTAGGACAAGGAACAGGAAACCCTGGTTATAAGTTCATGGATGAGTTTAACGATTCCTTGGTCCATGATAAAAAAGGTATTCTATCTATGGCTAATTCTGGGCCTACAACAAACGGAAGTCAATTTTTTATTACTCATAAACCTACGCCCTGGTTAGATAATAAGCATACCGTTTTTGGAGAAGTAGTAGAAGGTATGGATGTTGTTGATTCTATAGCAAATGTTCAAGTTGGTGCCGGTAATAAACCAGTAGAACCAATTACTATGAATACTGTTGAGATAATCAGAAACGGTAAAGAGGCGCGAAAATTTGATGCGGTAAAGATAATGACCGAATATTTTGATGGTGAGGAAGATAGATTAGCCGCTATTGAAAAAGAAAAAGCTGAAAAAATTGCGGCGATTAAAAAAGTTAAAGAAGAATTTGTAGCTTCAATCGAAGTACAAAAAGCAAAGGCAACCGAATTACCATCTGGACTTAAGGTTTTGACGTTAGAAAACGGAAATGGCGAAAAGCCAAAAGTTGGCCAAAAAGTAGATGTTATGTATGCCGGTTATTTAATGGACGGCACTTTATTTGATAGCAATTATAAGGAAGTTGCCGAAAAATATGGAGTTTTTGACTGGAATAGAGAACAAGCTATGGGATACAACCCAATACCAATGGATTATTCTCCGGAATCTCGTTTAATTCCAGGTTTTAGAGAAGGCTTATTAACGATGAAAATTGGTGACAAAGTTCGATTGTTCATTCCGTCTCATTTAGGTTATGGCGCACAAGGTGGTGGACCAATTCCTGCTAATGCAGATTTAATATTTGACCTAGAAATCACTGGTATTACCCAATAAGTATGTAAAACTATAATCGTTATCTTAAAAATTTAAATCTCTTATGTTTAGACAATTTAGCTTAACGATTATAGTTTTTCTTTTTTCAAGTATTGTCTTTTCCTGTGACTCTTCAAGCAAAGAAAACGTGAATACTGTAGAAGCTACAGAAACTTTTATTGAAGAAACTCCTACTAGCCCTACTACCACACCAACCTCAGAAGGCACCATTGTTTCATTACATGGACAATTACATATTGAGGGCAATAAAATTTTAGACCAAAATAACATTGAAGTTCAATTAAGGGGAATGTCCTTTTTTTGGAGCCAATGGATGGGTCAATACTACAATTCAGAAACAGTAGCTTGGTTAAAAAATGATTGGCAATGCACTATAGTAAGAGCTGCAATGGGCATAGAAGATTCAGAAGGCTACATCACTAATCCAGAGGTTGAAAAAAACAAAATATTTACGGTTATAGATGCCGCAATTGTAGAAGGCATTTATGTTATTGTAGATTGGCATAGCCACCATGCCGAAGACTATGAAGAAGAAGCAAAAGCATTTTTTTCTGAAGTGGCACAGAAATATGGAAATCAACCAAACATTATATACGAACTATATAATGAACCGTTAGATGTTTCCTGGGACATTGTTTTAAAACCGTATCACGAAGCCGTAATCACTGAGATTAGAAAATACGACCCGGACAATATTGTAGTTTGTGGAACTAGAAACTGGTCGCAAAACGTAAATGATGTAATTGGCAATGAAATTGATGATGACAATGTCGCTTATACACTTCATTATTATGCAACAACCCACAAACAAGAATTACGTGATATTGCACAACAAGCTCTGGACAATAATATTGCGTTATTTGTTACAGAATTTGGCACTACAGATTATTCCGGTGATGGTTTTATTGACGCAGAAGAAACCAATACCTGGTGGACTTTTCTAGATGAAAACAAAATATCTTGGTGTAATTGGTCAATAGCCGATAAAGAAGAAAATTCTGCGGCACTTTTACCCAACGCTAGCTCAACTGGTCAATGGAATACTACTAATTTAACCCAAAGTGGATTAATGGTTCGTAAGGAGCTAAAAAGCAAAAATCCCCAGTTTTAACCAAGGATTTAAAGCAATACATCTACCTTTTCTATTTCGTATTCTTCAATATTTCTAAAAGCAATTTCCAAAATTTCTGAACCGATGAAATACTAACACGTTCATCTGGTGAATGTGCACCTAAAATTGTAGGTCCAAAACTAACCATTTCTACATCGGGATAATTTTGACCTAAAATACCACATTCTAAACCTGCATGACAAGCTACAACCCTTGGCTGTTCATTAAATAAATTAATGTAAGTCGCTTTTGCTATAGAAAGAATTTCAGAATTTGGATTTGGATTCCAACCAGGATAAGATCCGCTAAATTTTACATCAAAACCACTTAATTCAAAAACCGAACGTAAAGAATTTGCTAAATCTAACTTTGCCGAATCAACAGAAGAACGTGTTAAACAGCCAATGGTTATTTTCCCTTTCACAACTTCAACAACAGCTATATTATTAGAAGTTTCCACCAAATCATCAAAAGCACCACTCATGGCATAAACTCCATTTTGTGCAGCATAAACAGCTTTAATTAATTTCTCTTGAGCACCAAGCCCCAATACCTTTTTGGCAGGCTTAACTTCAGATAACTCTATCTTTAAATTAGGCTCTTGAACTTTTAATTCAGCTTTAATTGCTTTAGAAAGCTTAGTTACTTTTTTTATGAATTTATCAACATGCTTTTTACCAACGTTAAGCTTACACGTACTTTCTCTAGGAATTGCATTTCGCAAACTACCTCCTTTTAATGTACTCATTCGAACATTGTAATCTAAGCCTAAGTAAAGTAATCGATTCATGATTTTATTGGCATTACCCAAACCTTTATGAATATCCATACCACTATGTCCTCCTTTTAACCCTTTAACCGTAATCTCTAATCCGGCATCACCATGTGCTCCTTCCTTTTCATTATAACCTCTTGTTGCGGTAACATCAATACCTCCAGCACAACCTATATCTATTTCATCATCTTCCTCCGTATCTAAATTTAAAAGTATCTCACCTTTTAAAACGCCTGCTTTCAATTCAAATGCTCCAGTCATGCCAGTTTCTTCGTCAATAGTAAACAACGCTTCAAGTGGTGGGTGTGGAATAGATTTGCTTTCTAAAAGAGCCATTATAGCCGCTACTCCCATACCGTTATCCGCCCCTAACGTGGTTCCTTTCGCTTTCACCCAATCATCCTCAATGAACATATCTATTCCTTGAGTATCAAAATCAAAAACGGTATCCGCATTTTTTTGATGCACCATATCCAAATGACTTTGTAGCGTAATCATTTTTTTTCCTTCCATTCCTTGTGTAGCAGGTTTTCTAATGATAACATTACCGATAGCATCAGAAAAAGTTTCTAAGCCTAGGTTTATACCAAAATCCATCATAAAAGAAATTACTCTTTCCTCTTTTTTAGATGGCCTAGGCACTGCATTTAATTTCGAAAAATTATTCCAAACCGCTTTTGGTTCTAAATTATTAATGCTCATAGTATTTTTTCAATGTTAATGCGAACAAAAATACAGATAGAAAAAGGATTTCGCTATTTTTGACAGTAATGAAGATATCATTTAAAAATGCTGTTGCACTGGCATTGATTCCCCAAATCATCATAGTAAAATGGCTTGGCAATTATACCCATTTAGTGGAACAGTACTATAGTACAGGAATTTACCCCTTTATATCAAAATTTTTCAGAGTGCTTTTTGGGTGGATATCTTTCTCGGTTGGAGATATTATTTATTTTATTCTAATTCTTCTTTCAATAACTTATTTAATTAAAAAAAGAAAGTCCATCTGGAAAAACAAACTACAATTTACACGCAATGTTTTTATGATACTTTCAGTGGCTTATTTCACTTTTCATTTTATGTGGGGAATGAATTATTATAGAGAGCCACTTGCTCAAAAATTAAATATTAAAGCAAATAGGGATTATGAAGAGTTAGTAGATTTCACGGCAAGATTAATTGATAAAACGAATGAAACGCATTTAAATATCACTCAGGATTCCAGTATAGCGGTAAATATACCTTATACGCAAAAACAGATTTTTGAAAAAACGGTTTTAGGGTATGAACAACTGCAGCAAACTCATCCTTTTTTATCTTATACCAAACCAAGTATAAAAACATCTTTATTTAGCACCGGACTAACTTATATGGGTTATGCGGGCTACTTAAACCCTTTTACCAACGAGGCGCAAGTAAATGGTTTACTACCAAATTTCAGATTTCCGGTTGTAGCAGGTCATGAAATTGGCCATCAACTAGGGTATTCAGCAGAGAATGAAACCAATTTTATAGGATACCTAGTAACTTCTAAGAATGAAGATATTTATTTTCAATACGCTGCTTATGCTTATGCCCTTGGTTATTGTTTAAATGACATAAGAAGTGGTAACCAAGAAGAGTTTATCCGTCTGCTATCTAGCTTAAATCCCGGAGTTAAAAATAATTTTCAAGAAATGGCTGTATTTTGGAATTCTTATGAAAATCCAATGGAACCAATCTTTAAATCTATATTCAATTCTTTTCTTAAAGCCAATAATCAGACTGAAGGAATAAGAAGTTATAATGCGGTTGTAGGGTTGTTGGTTGCTTATCATAAAAAACATCCCCTTTAAACCAATTTACGTATTCTAAAATTCCAGTACATTTCTTTAGTATTTCTACTTAATCCTTTAAATTTTAAATAACGATTCATAAAATAGCAACAACTAATTGTTAAACAAAAGTGAAATAGACCGAACTTACTGTATAATCCGAGTATTTTTAAAACACTAATTCAAACCAAACGTAATGAAAAAACTAACTATTGCGCTATGCCTTCTTTGGTGTAGCTCATTTTTAACTGCTCAAGAGTATTTTCCCGAAAATGCTGGGGTAAAAGTCAATAACAATAATTATACAGCTTTTACGAACGCTAAAATTTATGTCACTCCCACACAAGTAATTGAAAAGGGAACATTGCTAATTCAACATGGTAAAGTAGTCAGTGCTTCAAATAATGTTAGCATTCCTAAAAATTCAATTATAATTGATTTAGAGGGAAAAAGTATTTACCCATCATTTATTGATGTCTATTCAAAATTTGGTGTAGAACAACCCAAAAAGAAACCAGGAAGTGGTAGATCAGCTGAATATGATCCATCTAGAGAGGGCTATTACTGGAACGACCATATTATGCCCGAAAATAAGGCGATTGCTCAATTTAAATATGACGATAAGGAAGCGAAAGTTTTACGAGAAGCTGGTTTTGGTGTCGTAAATTCTCATATACAAGACGGTATTGCAAGAGGAACCGGGGTTCTTATCGCTTTAAATGGTAAAGGTACAGATGCAAATCGTATACTAGATGATAAGTCTGCACAGTATTTTTCTTTAGACAAAAGTATAACCAAAGGTCAATCGTACCCTAGCTCATTAATGGGTAGTTTAGCTTTGTTAAGACAAATGTATAGTGATGCCGCTTGGTATGCCAATGGTAATTCTACTACGACGGATTTATCCTTAGAAGCTTTGAATGCAAACAAAAATTTAGTACAAATTTTTGAAGCTAAAGATAAGGGCAATGACTTACGTGCCGATAAAATTGGTGATGCTAACGGAATTCAATATACTATTTTAGGTGGTGGCAATGAGTTTGAACGCATTGAAGAAATTAAAGCTACTAACGCTAAATTCATTATACCAATTAACTTCCCAGATGCCTATGATGTCACTGACCCATACGCAGTAGGTTATGTTTCTCTACAAGATATGCGTTTTTGGAACCAAGCTCCTAGCAATCCTAAAGTTTTAGCAGATAACGGAATTCAATTTTCCCTTACTACATATGATTTAAAATCTCCTTCAAATTTCAAGGAAAAATTAATGAAGGCCATTGAATATGGACTTCCTAAGACAAAAGCTTTGGAAGCCTTAACTACGGTGCCAGCCCAAATACTAGGAAAGACAAATGAAATTGGTTCTTTAAAAACTGGTTCTTTGGCAAACTTTCTAATCACTTCTGGCGATGTTTTTGACAAGTCTACCACACTTTTTGAAAATTGGGTACAAGGTTCTAAGAGTGTTGTGAATTCTATGGAAACCAAAGATATTCGTGGAGATTACAATCTTAACCTGCAAGGCAGGGTATTTGCCATATCAATTGGCGGTAAAATTTCAAAACCATCAATAGAAGTAAAACAAGACACTACTAAACTTACCTCTAAGATTGCATTTGACAATAATTGGATCACCCTATCATTCGCCACTGATGATGGTGAAAATACATATAGAATGACAGGAGCTGTTACAAATTCTTCTGATAATTTATCTGGTTTAATGGTACTACCAAACGGAAGTGAAACGCAGTTTACCGCTACAAAATCTAAAACATTTGAAGAAAAAGAAGATAAAAAGGATAAAACAAGCGAAGCACCTAAAGTAATGCCGGTATTGTTTCCAAATGTAGGTTACGGATTTGCGACAAAACCAAAAACAGAAACGGTTTTATTTAAAAATGCCACTGTGTGGACAAGTGAAGAAGCTGGTATTTTACAAAACACGGATGTACTTATTAAAAATGGCAAAATAGCCAAGATAGGAACAGATATCAGCAGTTCTGGTGCAAAAGTAATTGATGCCACAGGAAAACATTTAACTGCGGGTATTATTGACGAACATAGCCATATAGCGGCATTAGCGGTGAATGAATCTGGTCACAATAGCACTGCAGAAGTTAAAATGGAAGATGTTGTAGACCCAGAACATATGGGTATTTATCATTCTCTTGCAGGTGGGGTCACCTCACTTCAATTACTACATGGTTCTGCAAACCCAATTGGCGGAAGGTCGGCTATTTTAAAATTAAAATGGGGAGAAGAAGCCGACGGATTAATTTATGACAATTCGCCTAAATTCATCAAATTCGCTTTAGGTGAAAATGTAAAACAAAGTAATTGGGGAAGTTATTCTCGTTTTCCACAAACTAGAATGGGCGTAGAACAACTTTACATGAACTATTTCCAAAGAGCAAAAGAATATGACGCCAAAAAGAAAAATGGTGAGGCCTATAGATATGATGAAGAAATGGAAGTGTTAGCTGAAATTTTAAATGGCGAACGTTTTATCTCTTGTCACTCCTATGTACAGAGTGAAATAAATATGATGATGAAGGTTGCCGAACATTTCGGATTTAAGATCAATACGTTCACGCATATTCTTGAAGGTTATAAAGTAGCGGATAAGATGGCAGAACATGGTGTTGGTGCTGGTACATTTAGCGATTGGTGGGCTTATAAATATGAAGTAAATGATGCCATCCCTTACAATGCGGCAATAATGCAAAAACAAGGCGTTGTAACAGCAATAAACAGTGATGACCGGGAAATGATAAGAAGGTTAAATCAGGAAGCTGCAAAAACTATTAAATATGGTGGCATGACTGAATTAGAGGCTTGGAAAATGGTTACAATAAACCCTGCCAAACTTTTACACTTGGATAATCGTGTTGGTAGTATAAAAGAAGGAAAAGATGCGGATGTCGTTTTATGGTCAGGAAATCCTTTATCCGTTTATTCTAAAGCAGAAAAGACCATGATTGAAGGTACAACTTATTTTGATTTGGAAACGGATAAGGAAAACCGAGAAAAAATTAAAAAAGAGCGAAATGAGTTAGTTACGATGATGCTTAAAGAAAAGAGCGGTGGTAAAAAAACGCAAGGACCTAAGCAAAGTGTAAAAAGAGATTTTACTTGCGAAAGTCTTTAATTAAGCTTAAAAAATCGAAGTACTACTAAAATAAAATTATAGAGATGAAAAAATATATAACGTTTTTAATTGCCTTTGGTTTGGTCTTTCAAACTATGGCACAACAAACACCGGCCCCAAAACAAACTGAGGCTATTACCATTGAAGGTGCTACAGCGCATCTAGGTAACGGGGAAGTAATAGAAAGTTCGCTTATTATGTTCGAAGATGGCAAACTTACCTTTGTAGGAGATTCTAAAATGAAAATTGCCCGTAGAGGTAAAGTTATTGATGCAACTGGCAAACATGTATATCCAGGTTTTATAGCACCTGCAAAAACCTTAGGACTTGTGGAAATAGATGCGGTTAGAGCTACCAATGACGAAGATGAATTAGGTGATTTTATACCTCATGTACGCAGTTTAATCGCCTATAATGCTGAGTCTAAAGTTGTGGAAAGCATGCGTCCAAACGGGGTTTTAATTGCTCAAATAGCACCAACGGGAGGACGAATTTCCGGAACCTCATCCATTGTACAATTTGATGCATGGAACTGGGAAGATGCCGCAATTAAAATAGATGACGGTATACATTTAAACTGGCCAAACACTTTTAGGCAAGGTCGTTGGTGGGCAGGTGAAGAAAGAGGTTACCAGCCAAATAAGGATTATAGCGAACAAACACAAGCAATTGTTACTTTTTTCAAAAATGCAAGTGCCTATGGAAAATCCACTGCTAAAGAGGTGAACCCAGCTTTCGCGGCAATGAAAGGTATTTTTGATGGAACTCAAAAACTTTATGTTCATGCCGATGGTGAAAAAGAAATCATTGATGCTATTAACACTTTAAAAGCCAATGGAGCTAAAGAAATTGTTTTAATCGGTGGATACCACGCTTATAAAATTCCTGATTTCTTAAAAAGCAACAACATTCCTGTCTTAGTCCAATACACCCATAATTTACCAGTGTATGATGACGATGATTATGATTTACCCTATAAACTTCCTAAATTATTGGTCGATGCTGGTTTAACCGTTGCCATCCAAAATAGCGATGCAGAAAACTTTCAAACTAGAAACTTACCTTTCTATGCTGGTCAAGCCGTACAACAAGGATTGGATAAAGAGGTAGCCGTTCAATTATTAACGGGTAATACCGCTAAGATTTTAGGCATAGATAACCTTTACGGAACCTTAGAGAATGGAAAAAGTGCAACCTTATTTATTTCAGAAGGAGACGCTTTAGATATGGCTGGTAATCAACTTACACATGCTTTCATTGATGGTAGGTCTGTTTCACTAGAAACACACCAAACGGAATTATGGAAACGATACATGGGCAAGTACGAAGGGGAATAAAAATTATTGTACAAAGAATAAAATAAAACTGTAAATTTAAGCTGATACCCATTAGCCATAAAATTACATTTTTATTGAGTTTATTTTGAGTATTTAAACTGAAGGGTATTTAAAAAGTCTCGATAAATTCAAATAATCTATAGAAACAATTTTCACTATAGGATATTATTTGATTGTTATCAGTAAATGGACTTTTTACATACCCTTTATTTATAACCAACATACCAATACTTTTATGAAAAACTTTTTGATACTTATTTTATTGGCCCTTGCTTTTTCCTGTAAAAAATCAAAGACCATTAATTCAAACACGTTGACACTAACGGAATTAAAAGAACCTGTTGAGCTAGTTAGGGATAAGTGGGGAATTAATCATATCTATGCACAAAATCAACATGACCTTTTTTTCACTCAAGGATATGCAGCCGCAGCCGACCGGCTTTTTCAATTCGAAATTTGGCGAAGACAAGCCACCGGCACAGTTTCTGAAATTTTGGGAGAACGTGAGTTAAAAAGGGATATTGGAACTCGCCTATTCAAATTTAGAGGTGATATGACGACCGAAATGAATCATTATCATAATGATGGAGTAGAAATTATAACAGCCTATACCAATGGAGTAAACGCATATATAGATAACATTTTAAAAACACCTGAGCTACTACCTATCGAGTTTAAAATTTTAGATATAAAACCTCAGAAATGGACACCAGAAGTTGTTATTTCCAGACACCAAGGACTTTTAGGAAATATTAATGAAGAACTACAGATTGCTCGTACAGTTACTAAACTAGGTGCAGCTAAAACAAAAGAATTATTCTGGTTACATCCAAAGGACCCTGATATTGAAATTGACCCATTGATAAACAAAAGTCTGCTAGACAATGATATTCTAGAGCTTTACAACGCCTATCGTAAAACGGTTAAATTTGAAAAAGAGGATATTATACCTTCATTTAGAAATACCAGTGAAGAAAAGGCTTTAACACATCTTATAAATTTTAAATCCGATTCGTTAGGTATAGGAAGTAATAATTGGGTCGTAAATGGCTCACAGATGAAAGATGGCCATACCTATATGGCCAATGACCCTCATAGAACCATTGCTATTCCATCTTTGAGATATATGACACATTTAGTTGCACCTGGGTGGGATGTCATTGGTGGTGGAGAACCTGAGATACCGGGAATTTCTATTGGCCATAATGAATATGGAGCTTGGGGACTAACCGTATTTGAAACCGATGGAGAGGATTTATATGTTTATGAATTAAATCCTGAAAATCAAAACCAGTATAAGCATAAAGATCATTGGGTAGACATGACACATATTTCAGAAACCATTAAAATAAAAGGACAAAAAGATTCCATAGTTGACTTAGCATATACGCTACATGGTCCTGTTACTTTTATAGATAAAGAAAATAATGTTGCCTATGCCGTTCGTTGTGCTTGGCTAGAACCTGGTGGGTCCCCATATTTAGCATCGTTACGAATGAATCAAGCTGAAAATTGGGAAGAGTTTAGAGAAGCATGTACCTATAGTCACATTCCTGGGGAAAACATGATTTGGGCAGATACAAAAGGTAATATTGGCTGGCAAGCCGTTGGGATTGCGCCCATTCGGAAAAATTTCAGTGGGCTAGTTCCTGTACCAGGCGATGGTAGATTTGAATGGGATGGTTATTTACCTATTATAGAAAAACCAAATGCATTTAATCCCGAAAAAGGGTATATAGCTACCGCTAATGAAAATGTAACGTCTAATGATTTTACCCATTGGGATGCTATAGGATATTCTTGGGCAGACCCTTATCGTGGTGAACGAATTAAAGAAGTTTTAGAATCTGGCAAAAAAATGACAATGGATGATATGAAGGCTTTACAAACCGATTATCTTTCAATTCCTGCCCGAACATTAGTTCCATTATTGCTAAAAATTACTTTTGATGATAGAGCACTAGAAGCAAAAGACAAACTGAATAATTGGAACTATAAATTAGAATCAAATTCTATACCTGCTGCAATTTATGTAGCATGGGAAGAACAAATAATGCAAAAAGCCTATGATATGTTCGTTCCAAAAGCCGGCAAAGGTATTGTCCCCGATTTACAAGTAAAACGTGTTCTGGATTGGGTTTTGACTCCTGATAGTAAATTTGGAGCAAATCCGATTAAAGGAAGAAACGAGTTTTTAGCTGATGCTTTCAAAGAGGCCATTACTAAACTAGAATCTAAACTTGGTACTAATATGGAACACTGGCAATATGGACAAGAAAACAATAAACATACGTACATGGAACATGCACTAAGTAGTGCTGTCGATGAAAAAACAAAAAATAATTTAGATTTAGGTCCACTACCAAGAGGTGGTAATGGACAAACTGTTGGCTCTACCGGCGGAAACTCCAGACAAAGCAGCGGTGCTTCATTTAGAGTTATAATCAACACAGGAAATTGGGATTCTTCATTCGCTACAAATGGCCCTGGGCAATCTGGTAACCCAAATAGTCAATTTTATAATAATCTTTTTGAGCCATGGGCCAAAGATGAATACTTCCCCCTCTACTACTCAAAATCCAAAATTGATTCTGTGGCCGTAAGTACTCAAATTTTAAATCCTAAAGAGAAATAACACCCATAATAGTATTTACAATAAATATCCTATTTAGAATGGACTGAGTTAATCTTTCTAAAGAGGGATAAATATTTAAGAAATCATTTCTTAGCCAACACCCATCCTAGAAATGCCATGGGCATGTAAGCCACTATAATATCTAGAGCGGTAAACCACATTGGTCCGCCAAGCATAGCAATATTTGCGGTACCACCAATTAGAAAAAACAAGCCAATGACCAAAGCCATTAGCATTTTTCTTGATGCCGCTATTTTAGTTGCAACAAAGGCGCCTACAAGTGTTCCTAAAGCATGTGCCAGAAAAGGAAAAATAAAATGTTTGGGTTCAAATAAATGCATAGTCGCCTTTAACCCTTCCATTGTCGTAATATCTCCACCTTCTGGTGGCGGAATTATGGAACCACTAATCATAATAATTCCCATATTAACGATACTACCAACAACTACTCCAGCTACAACCGCCAAAATATTCTTAACTACTGGATTCATATAGAAAAATTTAATTGATTATTATCTGGTCTTTACAAAAGGTACAGCCTCCCCTACCTCATACTCCTTATTTCTTGGTTCTAGACAAATAAATCCGTCGGCCTTTGCTAAACTGGTTAAATCTCCAGAACCATTTTCAACAACAGGAGTTGCCCAGAACATACCCTCTTTTACTTCTGTACTAACCTGAATAAATCGGGTTAGCGGCTGTGTTATTTTAATTGCTGCACTTAGCTTAATATACGAATTATCTAATGGAAGTTGCCAAGAGGTTTGTAACCACGCTAAAAAATATAGGTGATAATTGGCAAATGTAGAAACGGGATTTCCAGGAAATGAGAAAATAACCGTCTTCATTTTATGGTGAATTCCAAACCAAAATGGTTTACCAGGTCTCTGTAGCACTCTATGAAATACCTTCTCTACACCTAATGATTCCATTACTTCCGGGATAAAATCAAACTTTCCTTTTGATACTCCGCCACTTAATAGAAGTACATCGTTATCCTGTAAAGCTTTTTCTAATTCTCGCTCAATTTCTTTTTTATCATCCAACAAATGAAGTGAACTGGCTTCAATCTTAGAACTCAATAATGCGGACTCAATAGTCAGCATATTAGATTTTCGTATTTGATGCGGTCTGGGAGTTTCATTAACCTCGACCAATTCATTACCTGTTGCAATAGTGCAAATTTTCGGATTTCCCTTAATCTTTACCGTTACTTTGCCAACCGTAGCCATTACTCCTATTTCTGCTGGACTGATTTTTTTTCCTTTTGATAAAAGAAGTGCACCTACTTTCTCATCACTGCCTTGGTAGTGTATGTTCTGACCTTTGTTCACTTTCTCATTAATCGTAACCTTACCACCTTCAATAGTAATGTGTTCATACATGACCACAGTATCGCAATGCAATGGCACTACTGCACCGGTCATCACTTCTAAACAGTTGTTTTTATCCTTCAAAACTTGCTGAATTACGCCAGCAGCAGCAACTCCTTCAATTTTAAAAGAGTGCCCATTATTTACAAAATCTGAAAACTGAATAGCAACACCATCTTTGGTAGCACGATCAAAAGGAGGAAAATCTCGATCTGCATAAATATCTTCAGCCAATATTCTATTCAAACTATTTAAAAGTGATACATTCTCTGTTCCTAAATCTATAGGATGGGCTAACACTTTTTGGTATGCTTCTTTAAATGTAATCATGGAATTAAAGGTAAAACTATTATAAATTATACCCTTGAAGAATTGAAGACAATTATTTAAATCTTCTAAAACAATTCGAGTCCATTCACCAACAAGACCCGTATGCCCACTATGAAAACTAATAAAGCGGTTATCCTTTTAATACCATTTGCCGATAGTTTTTTAAGACTGATGCGAATTCCTAACTGTCCGCCAAGTAGGACTGCTACAACCAAACAAATAGTTTCTCGCCACGGCAATGACAATGAATCGCTAGTTATCAACCCGAATAACCCAGATACGGAGTTTACTAAAATGAAGAAACTTGCAAGCGCTGCTATTTTTATGGCTTTATTCCAACGTAAGTGATTTAGCACGGGAGCTAAAAAAATGCCTCCACCAATACCCACGAGTCCCGATAAAAACCCTATTCCTGAACCAAGAACATAGCTCAAGTAATTTGGATAATTTTCAACCTCCTTTTTCGATTTGTTGATTTCAAAAGTCTGAACAGCTAAAAACAATGCCGATAGAATAAGAGAGCATCCTAAAATTATAAAAAAAACACTCTCCTTTAATCGGAATGTAGCTCCTAAATACGCTAGCGGAATACTTGCCAAAACAAAAGGCAGAAAATCTTTTAGTTTTGCATGACCATTTTTGAAATACAGATATGTACTACCTGAAACTACCACCAAATTACAAACCAATGCAATAGAGCGAATGGCAAAAAAACTAGTTAAAACAAGCGTCAATAAAGCCAAATAGCTAGAGCCACCGCCAAAACCTACAGAAGAATATAATGTGGCGATTATAAAAAATCCGATGCTTATAAACACCAATTGCTCAATAGGTATCAACATAGTTTTTCATCTGGTTCATACCACCGGTAACATTGACAAAATCTTTACCAGGACATAATTCTTGTAACTTTACGATTGCTTTTTTACTACGAACCCCAGACTGACAAATAACATAAATAGTAGTTTCTAAATCAACCTCAGCCACTCTACCTGTTAATTCATTTAAAGGAATATGCTTGGCTTCTTTTAAATGTTGCCTTTGAAATTCTTTATCGGTTCGCACATCTATCAGTTCAACAGGATTACCTGAAAGCAATTGTTGAAGCTCAACAGCATCTATTGATTTTAAAGGAAGTTCACAATCAAACTCATAACTAGTAGCAAGTGATTTAATCTCATTATTACCAGCCTGTAATTTAAATTTCATTCGTTGTGTACGTTGGCTTAGGGTATCAAAAAGTAACAAAACACCTGATAACACCTCTCCTATCTCCGCAATAACCTTTACTACTTCTAAAGCTTGTAGATTACCAATAATACCAGGCAAAATACCCAGCACACCATTATCATTACAGTTAGGAACGGCATCTGCCGCAGGCATGGTCGGGAACAAACAACGATATGTTGGTCCGCCATTATAATTAAAAACACTCACTTGACCCTCAAAAGCGTGTAATGCACCATAAACAAAAGGTTTATTTGCAATTACACAGGCATCATTAATTAAATATCTAGTGGGAAAATTATCGGTAGCATCAACAACGATATCATAATCTTTAATAATATCAAGTGCGTTAGCAATCGTTAAATAAGTTTGATAAATATGTATTTGTGTAGTGGAGTTTTGAGCTGACAATTGTTTTTTTATTACCTCAACCTTGGGCATACCCACCATAGCTTCCGTAAACAAAACTTGACGGTGAAGATTAGATAATGAAACCACATCTGCGTCAACAATTCCCAACGTACCAACTCCCATTGCGTTTAGATATGTTAATACGGGAATTCCGAGTCCGCCAGCACCAACCACCAAAACTTTGGCTTGTTTTAGCTTTTGCTGACCTACGGTTCCAAATCCGTCTAAAGTAATTTGTCTTAGGTAACGTTCCTCGTTCATGGTGCTATTTTTAGCAACGCTTCCTCATACTCCACCTTAGAATTTGCGTTGAGCAACACTTCTTTCCGTTCTGGAAAGACCAAATTTACATCGGCATTAATCAGAAATTTTCTTGGACAAGAACCATTCCCGGCTTCTAAATATGCAGCGGACTGTTTTAAAGCATCCGGTTCCCATATAGCACAAAGAGGTTCTGGCAATGGGTTTTCTGCATCGGCAAAAGCGCTAGCAATTTTATTCGAGTTTCTTGCAGCTACTAACTCCTGTAATGCCTTTTTATCCATTAATGGCAAATCGCACGCCAATACCAGCCAAGCAGCTTCAGGGTGAACTTTATGCGCAGATAATAATCCGTTATAAGGACCACGAAACTCATCTGTATCCACAATAGTTTCAAAATCATTTGAAATCTCTTGCACTTGGTCTTTTCGGATACTTAAAAATGTACGGTCGCAAACCTCGTTCAACAATTGATATAAATGTTCTCGTTGCGGAAGCTTGTGATAGGTAATTAAACCTTTGTCCTTTCCCATTCTCGTGCTTTTACCTCCTGAAAGCACCAACCCGTATAACTTATCTTTGAAAATCATTCTTCCCTCCCGTTTTTTGTTCTAATTGAATTGCCCCGATTACAATGTCTTGCGAAAGTGCCTTGCACATATCATAAATAGTTAAAGCTGCAATAGATACCCCTGTCAATGCCTCCATTTCAACACCCGTTTTTTCATTGCACTTTACAGTACATGTAATCTGAAACGAATTTAAAGCCGGTTCAATTTCAACATTGATTTTGGACAGATTTATTTGATGGCATAAAGGTATTAATTCTGATGTTTTCTTTACACCTTGTATCCCTGCAATAACAGCTGTTTGTACGATACTTCCTTTCTTGCCCACAAAATCCTGTTCTGATAATGATTTAAAAATTTCCATAGGAAATTTTATAGTACCACTTGCAATTGCTGTACGTACCGAAGCTATTTTATGAGAAACATCTACCATGGTAGCGTTCCCCAATTCGTCTATGTGCGATAATTTTTTCTGCATTATCTTCCTATTGAAGTCATTAAATTGTTGAATACGTCCTTATATTTTTCTTGTGTCTCAAAACCTTTTTCACCAACGGCATGTCTCTTGACCTCTTTATTCAATGACGATTTTTGCATTGCTATGTCGGCAATCTTCTCCATCTCTTTCAATGCCATTGATTTACAGGTTTCAAACTTTAAAGCAACTTCTTCATTGTTTATAAATTCACGTACGGCACCTACAAAAACACAGATTTCGCCACTTTTGACATCATTTAATTCTCCAGATACCAAAGCAGTGTCAATAACATCGACTATTTCAATAACTTTCCTCATTAGCCTCCGCTTACTGGTGGTATAATGGCAATTTCTTCATTGCCAATTAATGGTACATTATCATCGGCGTATTCACTATTTACAGCTATCGCCAATGAGTTTAATTTTGAAAATCCAGGATAAGAATCAATAAGTTGTTTTTTAAGCTCAGCAACATTTACAGGCTTAAATACATCAGTAAAACTGATTTCAGAACTACCAACAATTTCTTTTGTTATGCCAAAAAAAAGTATGTTCATATCCTTTTAAAATTAGATAAATTCCAAGTTAGGTATAAAAAATAAGGTGCCATAAAAATGGCACCTATTTTAAAAATATTATATGATTTTGAGAAAAGCCTTACTCTACAATTATGGCATTCTTAGGTTTAGAATAAAATCCTTTGGGCTTGGCAAATGTAGATAAACTAGCATTCTCAAAGCTTACTGTATTAGCGGCTTCTTTGATTTCTCCCTCTTCTACTTTATGCCAAGTAATGGCTTTAGGCAACAATACCTTATCAACCTTTATCCAATCAGCATAGTTGATCCAGCTTATCTTATCAGATGGTTCTCCACTAAAATACGTCATAGTATACCCCAACCATCTCATTTCATAGTTTTTTGCATCATAGTGAATAAAGTACTCATCTGAAGAAGAAGAACCTACTCCACTATTATAAGAAATTCTATATCCTGGGTATGAAACTCCATCATAAACCAAAGCATCAACTTCTTCATATTTTATTCCGTCGTCAGCAAATACGAATGGCATTGCGAAGAAGTAGAACATTAAATTATGATAAAATTTCGGCTTACCTTCATAGTTACCTGTATTATCTAAAAGCCAAACTTCAGCACCATCATATCCAAGTGTGTAATCTGGAGCAGAAATTTTATCAAATCTTTTATGAAGATCAATTGTTTGCATTTCGTTGAACTTCTCGTTAGGCATTTCAAAATTCAATGTTTTATATCCCTTCCAAATATTTAAACCGCCATGAGCTTCAAAAACTTTTTTTAATTCCGCCGGATATTTATCCAAATCTACTTGCGTTATTACTTCATCAACAGCATCGGTAACCGCTTTTTTCTTAGGGGCTTCTTTACAAGAAAATAGTGCAAAGGCTATACCTAGAAGGTAAAATTTATTCATAATGTAGATTGATTATTTATTGTTTTTTGAAATCGGTTAGTCGAGAAACCATAGTAGACTTACTAAATTGAACTATTTTTGTACTCAATGCAAGCAAATAAACATATTACTAGCACCCAAAACCCTTTGATAAAGAAGGTTTTGTTGTTAAAAGAAAAATCTAGGGAGCGTAAAAAAACAGGCCTTTTCATTTTAGAAGGACTGCGTGAATTACAGATTGCGAGTAATGCAGGTTATGATATTGACACCATATTATTTTGTGAAGGTATTTTAGAAAATTCTAGCGAAATTCAAACTTTCAGTTCTGACCAACTTATATCCGTCACTTTAGATATATATAAAAAATTGGCTTATAGGGATACTACCGAAGGCATTATAGCTATTTTAAAAAGTAAGAACCACGAGCTTTCTTCTTTAAAATTTGAGAATAAAAATCCGTTGGTGCTAATTGCAGAAGCACCTGAGAAACCGGGTAATATTGGCGCATTATTAAGAACTGCTGATGCAGCAAATTTAGATGCCGTTTTAATTGCCAACCCAAAAACGGATTTATACAATCCTAATATTATTCGCTCTAGCGTAGGATGCATTTTTTCAAGAAATGTAAAAATGGGTAGCACAACAGAAATTATTTCCTACCTTAAAAAGGAAGGATTTCAAATTTTCTGTGCTGCACTGTCAGCATCTAAAGATTATACGACAGTTGATTTTAACGAATCAACAGCAATAGTAGTAGGTACAGAACATTCTGGACTAAGTGAGGAGTGGTTAAATAACTCTGCCCAAAACATTATTATTCCTATGGAAGGTGAAATAGATTCAATGAACGTATCCGTATCTGCGGCAATACTTATCTTTGAAGCTAAACGACAGCGAAAATTAAACAAGTAATACGCATACTTTTTCTACTGAAGTTTTCGTTTTCAACGACACTATATGGATAATACAATTGTCTTTTACAGTATCCTTTTCATTCTAATCGGCGAATTTATTTTGGCTACGGTAATGAATTACCTAAATGCCAAACGTTTTAAGGACCCTGTTCCTGCGGATCTAAATGATGTTTATAATGCCGAGGAATATGAAAAATCTCAAGCCTACAAGCTTATCAATTATAAGTTTGGCGTTTTTACATCTATTTTTTCGTTATTATTAATTCTAGCCTTTTTAATATTTGGCGGATTTGCTTATGTCGATAACATTGCCCAAAACCAAAGTGATAACATTGTAATACAAGCATTAATTTTCTTCGGGATTATTATAATCGGAAGCGATGTTCTAACTATTCCATTTTCATACTACCAAACATTTGTAATCGAAGAAAAATTCGGATTTAACAAAACAACAAAAGCAACTTTTTTCCTGGACAAATTAAAGCAATGGGCAATGACCATTATTATGGGTGGTGGTATTCTATCTTTGGTCATTTGGTTTTTTCAATGGGCAGGCACTAACTTTTGGTTATACACTTGGGCCTTAGTTGCTGTATTCACTTTATTCATGAATCTGTTTTACAGTAAGCTTATTGTACCCATATTCAATAAGCAAGAGCCCTTAGAAGACGGTACCTTAAAGAAAAAAATAGAAAACTACGCAGCTCAAGTAGGTTTTAATCTACAGAATATATTTGTTATTAACGGTTCTAAACGTTCCACAAAAGCCAATGCCTATTTCTCAGGCTTTGGAAAAGAAAAGCGAGTTACCCTATACGATACCCTAATTAATGATTTAGAAGAAGAGGAAATTGTTGCTGTTTTGGCTCATGAAATCGGTCATTATAAGAGAAAGCACATTATCTATAATTTAGTTACATCGATTCTGTTAACCGGCTTAATGTTATTGATACTTTCATTATTCATAAACAACCCGGAAATTTCATTGGCAATTGGGGTTGAAAGACCAAGTTTTCATGCCGCATTAATAGGTTTTGGAATCTTATATAGCCCCATTTCAGAAATCACGGGCTTACTTATGAATTATTTTTCAAGAAAATTTGAATACCAAGCGGATGATTACGCAAAGAATACTTACGCAGCGTTGCCACTGGTAACATCTTTAAAAAAACTATCAAAAAACAGTCTTAGCAACTTAACTCCGCATCCTGCATATGTATTTATGCACTATTCCCATCCACCATTAATAGACCGTATACGTAATTTAAAGGCATAATTTTTGTTGTGCATCATTTAAGATTATCTTATTTTTAATCTAGTATGACACAGGCAGCAATAGAAGAAGAAAATAAGCTTATAGCTCACGAATACAAAGAGTTACTGCGTATTAGTTACCAAACCCTTACAGATGAGGATAAAAAACTAATACGAAGCGCTTTTGAAATAGCCGTTGATGCGCATAAGAACCAGCGAAGAAAATCTGGTGAAGCTTACATTTTTCATCCTATAGCCGTAGCAAAAATTGTAGCTTCTGAAATAGGGCTTGATGCTGTATCCATCGCCTCTGCACTTTTACATGATGTAGTTGAAGACACTGAATACACTTTAGATGACATTGATCGTATGTTTGGTGAAACCGTAGCACGTATTGTAGACGGGCTCACAAAAATATCCCATTTAAAGAAAGATATGAATATCTCCCAACAAGCGGAGAATTTCAGGAAAATGCTCTTGACCTTAAATGATGATGTTCGGGTTATTATAATTAAAATAGCCGATCGATATCACAACATGCTCACCATGGATTCTATGCCAGAGCATAAGCAAGTAAAGATTGCATCGGAAACCTTATATATTTACGCCCCTCTTGCCCATAGAATTGGACTTTACAATATTAAAACAGAATTAGAGGATTTAAGTTTAAAATATACCGAGCCCGAAGTTTACAAATCTATAAAAGATAAAATTGAAGATAGTAAAGAAGCGCAACAAGCATATATTGACGCATTTGCAGATACTATAGATAATTCACTTAACAAGGAGGGTCTGAATTATTCAATTAAAGGTCGAATGAAGTCTATTTTTTCTATGCGTAGAAAAATGATAAATCAGAATGTAACCTTTGAAGAAATCTACGATAAGTTTGCAATTAGAATAATTTACAAGTCCGACGCACAAAACGAAAAATTTCTTGCTTGGAAAATTTATTCGATTGTTACCGACCACTTTACCCCAAACCCTGTTCGTCTTAGAGATTGGATATCCTCACCAAAATCTACAGGCTATGAAGCATTACATATTACCGTAATGGGGCCAAAAGGAAAATGGGTAGAAGTCCAAATTAGAAGTGAACGCATGCACGAAATCGCAGAAAAAGGGTATGCGGCCCATTTCAAATATAAACATGGTGATCAAAAAGAACAAGGTATAGAAGTATGGCTTAATAAGCTTCAAGAAGCACTAGAAAACGCAAATACGAATGCTGTGGATTTCGTTGAGGAGTTTAAACTAAATTTATACTCTAAAGAAATTTTTGTCTTCACCCCAAAAGGAGAATTAAAATCATTACCAAAAGGAGCTACGCCACTAGATTTCGCATTTAATATACATACTGAGGTTGGCATGCGTACGCGTGGGTCTAAAGTAAATGGCAAACTAGTTCCCTTAAATACAACCCTTTCTAGTGGAGATCAGGTTGAAATCATTACTTCGGAACAAGCCACTCCTAATCAAAACTGGTTAGATTATGCCACTACGGCAAGAGCCCGGGCTAAAATTAAATCTGTTTTAAGAGAAGAGAAAAAATCTGTTGCTGAAGATGGCAAGGAAATTTTACGCAGAAAATTAAAATCCCAGAAAATTAGTTTAAACGAAGACTCCATAAATAAAATGGTAACCTTTTTTAAACTAAAAACAAGTTTAGACCTGTTTTATAGAGTAGGAATTGGCTCAATTGATAATGCCATGCTTAAAGATTTCGCGTCTTCTTATAGCAATGCATTTATTAGCTTCTTTAAAAATAGAATGCGTAAATCACCAATTCCTGAGGATATCAACAAAGACGAGATTACGTCTAAGTATGATATGCTGGTATTTGGTAAAGAAGAAGAAAAATTAGAATATAAACTTTCTCAGTGTTGCAACCCAATACCTGGTGACGAAGTCTTTGGTTTCGTTAGTGTATCTGAAGGAATTAAAGTGCATAAAAAGAACTGCCCAAATGCCATTTCGTTACAGTCTAATTATGCCTATCGTATTATTAGCGCAAAATGGATAGACTCATCACAGCAAGAATATCAAGCGGATATAGAACTAACCGGTATAGACAACCTAGGTTTAGTAAGTGATATAACTGAAGTAATATCAGATATAATGCATGTTAATATGCGAAATCTTAATTTTAGTACAGACGGTGGAACCTTTAAAGGAAAAATAACGGTAGTTGTAAAAAACAAGGCAATTCTTAAAAAATTAACCGATACGTTAAGAGAGATTAATGGTATTGATAAAGTAACCCGCATTTAAAAAAAGTAAATTAAAATTTAACTGTACATTTGTATATTAATGCAATAAATATGTCTTCGGATAAAAACCAAGAAATAGTAAAAAACGTCTTCACTACCTTTTTGGAGGACAAAGGACATAGAAAAACACCAGAACGCTACGCTATACTTCAAGAAATTTACGAAAGCGATGAACATTTCGATATCGAATCGCTCTATATAAACATGAAGAATAAAAAATATAGAGTAAGTAGAGCTACGCTATATAATACAATTGAACTTCTTTTAGATTGCAAGCTTGTACGCAAACATCAGTTTGGTAAAAATCAAGCTCAATATGAAAAATCGTATTTTGATAGGCAGCACGATCATGTTATTCTAACAGATACTGGTGAGGTTATGGAGTTCTGTGATCCTAGAATTCAAACTATAAAAAAAACAATCGAAGAAGTTTTCGATATTACCATAAACACACATTCCCTTTATTTTTATGGGACAAAAAATACTCCTGCTAAAAATGCAGGCAAAAAAGAAATTAAATAGAACTAACCAAGTATATAATATTTAGATGGCAGTAGATTTATTGTTAGGCCTGCAATGGGGTGACGAAGGAAAAGGAAAAATTGTTGATGTATTAACTAAAGATTACGACATTATTGCTCGTTTTCAAGGAGGGCCAAATGCCGGCCATACTTTAGAATTTGACGGGATAAAGCATGTTTTACACACTATTCCTTCTGGAATATTTCATAAAAATGCAGTAAACGTAGTCGGTAACGGTGTAGTTATTGACCCTGTTATTTTCAAAAAAGAATTAGATGCATTAAAGAAGTTTAATTTAGACGTAAATGCAAAATTATTCATTTCAAGAAAAGCACATTTAATTTTACCAACCCACCGTTTGTTAGATGCTGCTTCTGAAGCATCAAAGGGAAAAGCAAAAATTGGCTCTACATTAAAAGGTATTGGTCCAACGTACATGGACAAAACCGGTAGAAACGGAATGCGTATAGGAGACTTGGAACTAAGCGATTGGAAAGAAAAGTACCGTAGCTTAGCGAATAAGCACGAAGCAATGATTAACTTTTATGATGTAGATATTCAATATGATCTTGCCGAATTAGAAGCAGACTTCTTTAAAGCTGTAGAAGAATTAAAACAATTAACTTTTATTGACAGCGAAGAATATTTATACCAAGCTCAAAAAGCGGGAAAGAAAATATTAGCTGAAGGTGCTCAAGGGTCATTATTAGATATTGATTTTGGAACATACCCATTTGTAACCTCATCCAATACTACCGCTGCAGGTGCTTGTACAGGGTTAGGTGTTGCTCCAAATCAAATTGGAGCAGTAAAAGGAATTTTTAAAGCGTACACTACAAGAGTTGGTAGCGGACCTTTCCCAACAGAACTGTTTGATGAAGATGGAGAAACCATGGGTCGTGTAGGGAATGAATTTGGAGCTACAACAGGGAGACCTAGACGTTGTGGATGGTTAGATTTAGTAGCTTTAAAATATGCAGTTCGTGTAAACGGAGTAACGGAACTAATGATGATGAAAGGTGATGTACTTAGCGGATTCAAAAAATTAAAAGTTTGTACCGCATATAACTATAAAGGAAAGCAAATAGAACATTTTCCATATAATATAGAGCCTGAAAATGTGACTCCTGTTTATTCTGAAATGGATGGCTGGAAAGAAGACTTGACTAAAATGAGTACTGCGGACCAATTACCAAAAGCACTAAATGAGTATATAGCGTTTCTTGAAAAAGAATTAGAAGTACCAATTAAGCTTGTTTCAGTGGGTCCGGACAG
The DNA here is from genome assembly GCF_001913155.1 of Maribacter hydrothermalis. Lineage (GTDB taxonomy): Bacteria > Bacteroidota > Bacteroidia > Flavobacteriales > Flavobacteriaceae > Maribacter > Maribacter hydrothermalis. The sequence goes on along the minus strand of NZ_CP018760.1, from coordinate 3,306,352 downwards.
AAAACAAACAATTCACAGATAAACATTTAGCAGCTTAAACAAGTTGTTCAGCTTTCTAGAGTGGCGATATAGGGAAATACCTTTATCGCCACTCTTTTTTTTTGTACTTTACCTGTTAAGTTAAGTCATGAATTTACATTAGTCAACAACAACTAAAAAATGAAAAAAACCACCTACACTACCCTTCTTACAGTACTAGTTTTAGCTACATCTTGCAAAACAGAAAAAAAAGATAAAGTAGAAGAACAGAACACAACCGAACAACAAAAAAATGGTGAATGGATACCCCTTTTTGACGGCACAACCACTAAAGGTTGGCGCGCCTACAACGGCAAGGAACTACCTCCGGGCTGGATTGCAAAAGATGGAGAATTACAATTTGATACCGAATTAGGAAAAGAACAAGATTACACAGGTGGCACAGACATTATTTATGGAGCAGAAGAATTTGACAATTTTGAACTTTACGTGGAATGGAAGTTACCAAAAGGTGGTAATAGTGGAATTTTTTACCACTTAAAAGAAGGTTATGATAGTCCGCCTGAAGTTTCGCCAGAGTACCAATTAATTGATGATGAAAACTATGCCAATATTCACGATTTAACCGACTACAACTTAAGTTTGGGCTATACGGATAAACCAGAGGAATTAAAAGCGCTTCAAAAAACCGCTTCTGATTATGCCATGCATGCAGCAAACCCTGAAGGTAAAATATTGCATCCGGTCGGGGAATGGAACACTACTAGAATCATTTTCACACCTGAGCAAGTTGAGCACTGGTTAAACGGCAAAAAAGTAGTATCTTTTGTACCATGGGATGATGCTTGGTACGAGAAAAAAAATTCGGACAAATGGAAAAACAGTGAAGACTACGGCAAGTTTAAAACTGGCTATATAGGTTTCCAAGATCACTCCAGCCCCATCTGGTTCAGAAACATAAAAATCAAAAAACTTTAACCACCACACCAATGAAAAAAAGAGACTTTTTAAAAAACGCAGCGGCATTGTCCACATTTGTATTACTACCATCAGGCTTGTGGTCATGCAAAAAAGAAGAAAAGAAATTAACGAGACTTCGTACTGCACATATTGGCGTTGGTAATATGGGTGCCGAAGATTTAAAAGCAATTTCATCACACAGCAAAGTTGATGTAACGGTTTTATGTGACGTCGATGCAAACAATTTGGCGGCGGCAAAAGAACTACATCCTAATGCAAAAACATATACCGATTACAGGGTAATGTTAAAAGAAATGGGAGATGAAATTGATGCCGTTATCGTTTCTACACCAGACCATACACATGCACCAGCTTCAATGATGGCTATGGAAATGGACAAACCAGTATATTGTCAAAAACCGTTGACCCATTATGTATCCGAAGCTAGAGCCATGAACAAATTAGCCGCAGAAAAAGGTTTGGTAACGCAAATGGGAATCCAGGTACATTCTTTCTATGATTATAAATTAGCAACATTATTAATACAATCGGGAATTATAGGAAAAGTACATACCGTGCGTGCATGGTCTCCAAAAGACTGGGGGTATGATGGCGCTGAACCAACAGGCTCTGACCCAATTCCTGCATCACTAGATTGGAATTTATGGTTAGGAACTTCAGCTGAAAGACCATATAAAGACGGCTTCTACCACCCAGGTAATTGGAGAAAACTAGTTGATTATGGCTGTGGTACTTTAGGTGATATGGGCGTTCATATTTTTGACACACCATATAATGCTCTTGCACTACAAGTTCCAAAGACGGTAAAAAATGAATGTAGAGAACCTAACGGATTCGGGTTTCCGCAGAATAATATAGTGACTTATGAATTTCCAAAAACAGACTATACTACAGAAACTTTAAAATGGGTTTGGTATGATGGTCCGGGTGCACCGCGAGACCATGAAGATTTAATACTGCCGGGCACAGCGAATATATCGAATGAAGAAAGTGCATCTAAAGATTCTATGGAGGACAAAATGTCTTTAGAAACTAAAACTGCAGAAGAAGGCACTTTACCAGACCAAGGTGCAATGTTCATAGGAGAAAAAGGAAGATTGTTATTACCCCATTTTATGCAACTACCAAAGAAGATAGTAGATGGTAAATATGTGGACATAACTGCAGAAATAGAAGCTGTTGAAAAAGCCAATAATATGGGTAAACCTATTCGTGATTATGATTCTGAAGGACCAAAACATTACCACCAATTTGTTGATGCTTGCTTAGGTACTGATGAAACTACAGCTCCGTTTTCCTATGCATCAAGACTAACAGAAACCATTTTATTAGGTGTAATAGCAGGCAGGTTCCCTAACCAAGTTTTGCACTGGGATAGTGAAAATGCAAAATTCGCCGAAAATGAAGCTAACGCATTTTTAGAAGGTGATTATAGAAACTTCTAAATTATATTTAAAATAAAAAAACCACTTTCGAGTGGTTTTTTTTATATCTATATTTAAAAAAATATATTACCATCAACCAGCTCATTAATGACAACAATCCTTAAAACTCATCTTAGATACGTCTTATTTCTCATAAGCGTTTTACTAATTCAAAGTTGTACAGAAAACAAAGAACCCTTAATTCAGATAAAACCAAATTCTTCTATTGTTTTTATAGGAAATAATTTAGGTTCTAGAATGTTGAATTATGGCAGTTTGGAAACAGAACTGCAATTACGTTATCCAACCGATTCGCTAATTATTAGAAATATGTGCGATGGCGGTGACACCCCAGGCTTTAGACCACATTCTGGTCGTGTTTCCCCTTGGGCATTTCCTGGAGCTGAAAAATTTCAGACAGAACTAGCACAGAACTCTGGCAGTGAGGGAGTATTTGAAACTCCCGATGAGTGGTTAACGCGTTTAAATACAGATATCATTTTAGCATTTTTCGGATATAATGAATCTTTTGAAGGTTCTAACGGATTAGAAAATTACAAAGCAGAGTTAGATGCATTTGTAAAGCATACATTAAAGCAGAAATATAATGGAACTGCTACACCGCAACTAGTATTAGTATCACCAATTGCTTTTGAAGATTTATCTGATCACATAGATGTACCTAATGGAGTTTCTGAAAATGAAAATCTTAATTTATATTCGGAAGCAATGAGAGAAATAAGCATCGACAATGCCATTCCGTTTATAGATGCATTTAATCCATCAAAGAACTGGTTTAAAGATACTACTGAAGACTTAACCATAGATGGTTCTCAATTGAACAAAATTGGTTATGACTATTTTGCCAAACTGTTGGCAGATGAACTTACCGGAAATAAGTCGGTAAAATCTGAAGGAAATAGGGTTGCTGTGAATGAAGCAATCAAAGAAAAGAATTTCTACTGGCATAACGATTATAAAATACCTAATGGAGTACATGTTTTTGGTCGACGACACGCACCTTATGGTCCAGATAACTATCCGTATGAAATCAAAAAAACAAGAGAACTCACAGCCATTAGAGATTCATCCATTTGGGCAACGGTTAACGGAAATTCGTACGATATAAAATCCGCAGATGCTTTAACCAGCAAGCTTCCACCTGTAGAAACCAATTATAATTTAGGCAGTAAGGAAGATATTATACAGTACAAATATGGAGAAGAAGCTATTAACACGCTAACCGTACCCAAAGGGTATAAAGTAGAACTATTTGCTTCTGAAAAAGAATTCCCAAATTTGGCGAATCCTGCACAAATATCTTTTGACAATAAAGGCAGATTATGGGTCGCTACCCTACCCTCTTATCCACATTATAAACCTGGAGACCCAAAACCAGATGATAAGATTATCATTTTAGAAGATACCGACAATGACGGTAAAGCAGACAAGGAAACAGTATTTGCTGATAAACTGCATTTGCCCATTGGTTTCGAATTCGCCCCAGAAGGCGTTTATGTAAGCCAAGGTACCAACTTAAAATTATATACAGATACCAATGGTGATGATAAAGCAGATAAAGTTGAAATAGTATTAAGTGGTTTCGATGATCATGATACACACCATGCCATTTCAGCATTTTGCGCTGACCCTTCTGGGGCTTTCTACATGGCAGAAGGTATTTTTCTCCATACCAATGTTGAAACTTCATATGGAACAGTACGTGCCACCAATGGAGGGTTTTACAGATACAATCCACAGCGCAAGCATTTAGAACGTACGTTACAAGTTTCTATACCCAACCCCTGGGGCATTGCTTTTGATGAATGGGGACAAGATTTCTTTTTACATACTTCTGGGCCAAAAGTAAACTGGATGATGCCAAGTTCGTTAAAACCTATTTACGGTATTGCATCACCACTTACCGAGGAACTTATTGAAGAAGAACACCGAGTACGACCAACCTCTGGAATGGAGTTTATATCAAGTAGTCATTTCCCTGAAGAAGTTCAAGGAGATATGTTGTTAGCAAATTCTATAGGTTTTCTAGGTTTGAAACAACACCAAATGATGGAAGACGGCACAGGATACACCTCTAAACACAGGCAAGATTTAATTACCAGCACCGACCCTAATTTTAGACCGGTAGAAATGGAATTTGCACCAGATGGCTCTTTGTATGTGGTGGATTGGCACAATGTTTTAATAGGTCATATGCAACATAATGCTCGCGATCCATTACGTGATCATGTTCATGGTAGAATATACAGAATAACCTATCCTTCTAGACCATTGGTAGAACCAGCCAAGATTGATGGAGCTTCTATAGCACAGTTATTTGAGAACTTAAAATTGCCTGAATACCGTACACGATATAGAACTCGGCGCGAAATAAGAAGTAGAAATGCTGACGAAGTGTTAAATTATTTAAGTACTTGGGTGGAAAATCTAGATAAAAATGACTCCGACTATGACCACAACCGCTTGGAAGCTTTATGGGTTTCATGGGGAATGAACAAAGTAGATGCTTCACTTTTAGAATCACTTTTAAAAACTGATGACCATAGAGTTCGTGCAGCGGCAGTTCGAGTTTTAAGATACATGGGACATCAACTGAGCAACGCACAAGACTTATTAAAATCTGCAGCAGCAGATCAACATGGCAGAGTTAGATTAGAAGCTATTACGGCAGCATCTTGGTTACCAAAATCAGATGGTATGGAAATACTGGAAATAGCCAGAAAACACTCACTTGATAAATGGATGCAAGATTCTTTTAACTTTGCAGAAACAAGATTAACGGGTAACTTTTTGGAAGAAGGAAAAGAGAAAATTCTAGCATCGCACCTAAAAGGTCCAGATTTAGAAGTCTTTGCAAAAGGAAAGAAAATTTATGAAACAGAAGGCTATTGCGTAACCTGCCATCAAGAAAGCGGAACAGGCTTACAAAAGGCGGGCTACCCAACTTTGGTAGGCCAAGAGTGGGTTTTAGGAGATGAAGAACGATTGATAAAACTAGCGCTACACGGTCTATACGGACCTATGAATATTATGGGCAACCATTATGAAGGTCAAGTACCTATGATGGCCTTTAAAGGATTATTGAACGATGATGAAATTGCCGCCGTGCTTACGTATGTAAGAAATTCATTTGGCAACAAGGCATCGGTCATTGACCCCAATAAAGTAAAAGAAGTGAGAGAGGCCACTAAAGAGCGTAATAGTTTTTACACAGCAGATGAGCTGTTAAAAGAACATCCAATGCAATGATTAACCCTAAAATACACTTTATGAAAAGTAATTATTTAGCGATTTTATTTCTGTTCATCTTTACTGCATGTGGAGAAAAAGCACAAGAAAAAAAAGAAGCAACTATTGAAGAATCTAAGCCACCACATATTGTTTTTGTAACAGGCGAGGAAGAATACCGGTCAGAAGAGTCTTTTCCCATGCTGGCCAAATTGGCAAAAAGAGAATTGGGAGCAAAAGTTACAGTAGTCTATTCTGTAGATAGTCTTGGCATTATAGACCCGAATAAAACAGACCATATTGCAGGATTGGAAGCGTTAGAAACTGCAGACCTAATGGTTGTTTTTATGCGCTTTAGAAATTTACCAAAAAACGAGCGAGATTATATTACAGCCTATGTAGAATCGGGTAAACCTATAGTTGGGTTTAGAACAAGTACACATTCATTTAAATATACCAACGATTCTACATTAACCGAATTCAATGAAGCCTGGCCCGCAAAAGTATTTGGTCAGCAGTGGATTACCCACCATGGTCATTTTGACGATGGTAAATATCCAGTTACCAATATTTCAATTAAAGATGGTCATGCCGATAACCCAATATTAAAGGGATTTTCAGAATTTGAAGCATACTCTTGGCTATATCATGTAGATGGCGGTGATTGGAAATTACAAGGTGATAGTGAACCATTTTTAATGGGACATTCTACAAAATCTCAACATGAAATAGATGGCAAACTAGATGAATTTTCGTTGGACAATCCTGTTGCCTGGACAAAAAGTTACACAGGAGCATCGGGTAAAAAGGCGAGAGTGTTTTTCACCACACTTGGACATCCCTATGATTTTAAACTACCGGTAGTACGTAAGATTGCTATGAACGGAATTTTTTGGGCATTGGAAAAAGAAGATAGTATTCCCGAAAATGGCGTAAATGTAACTTTAGACGAGCCATTTGAACCAAACAATTCGGGTTTCGGACAAAAATATAAAACGAACCAAAAACCAATGCCAATACAATAGTACTTTATTAAATGTATGCCAATAGTTTTAATCGCTCTTTTAAAATGTTCTATTTTTGAAAAAAAAGTAGATTGAAAACATTTTGTATATACGTACTGTTGTTTTTTGGTTTCATAATTTTTGGCCTAGCCCAAGAAACAGAAAGCGATGAAGGTCCAAAACAAATCAATATAGTATATGGAGCCAACTTTACAAAAAATGAAGTTGAGTACCCAGGAGCTTCCATTTTTAGTAAAGATGACCGTCAAGTACAATTTGAACATCAAGGTGCAGACCTTTGGTGTGATGTTGCAATATATTTTCAAAAAGAAAACCGATTAGAAGCTATTGGGAACGTAATTCTTAAACAAGGAGATTCCGTTCAAATGACCAGTAAAAAAATTAACTACTTAGGTGATGTAAAACTAGCTAAAGCATGGGGTAACGTGGTGCTGACCAACTCAGACATGACACTAAGAACAGACACATTACGTTTAGATCGAGAAAAACAAGAAGCTTATTATCAAGACAATGGTACTGTGGTAGATTCCGCTAATACGTTGACAAGTAAAATTGGCAAGTATTTTATGGAGTTGAAAAAGTATCAATTTTTAGATAGTGTACATGTACAAAATCCTGAATACACTTTAGACTCAGAACAACTTGATTATTACACTACCTCCAAAAATGCCTACATGTATGGTCCCTCCACAATTAATGGAGAGTCCTATAAAATATATTGTGAAAGAGGTTTTTACGACACCAAGGTAGAGACCGGATATGGAATTAAAAATACCCGTATAGATTATAATAACAGAATTATAGAAGGCGATAGTGTTTATTTTAATAAAGCGAAAGAATTTGCATCCGCGACCAATAATATTACAGTAACCGACACTATAAATAATGGCATTATAAGAGCCCATTACGCAGAGGTATATAAAGCTAAAGATTCCGTTTTTGCTACTCGCAGAGCAGTTTCCATTTCAGTACAGGAAAGGGATTCTTTATATGTACATGGAGATACCTTAATGGTTACCGGTAAACCAGAAGATAGAATTTTAAGAGCATTTAGAAATGCAAAATTCTATAAAACAGATTTAAGTGGAAAGTGTGATAGCATACATTCTGAACAAAAAACAGGTGTAACCCAATTAATTAAAAACCCAATTATTTGGAACGGTGCCAACCAAATGACAGGTGACAGCATCCATCTGAAATCGAACTTGGAAACTGAAAAATTAGATTCGTTGAAGGTGTTAGAAAATGCCTTTATAATTTCTTTGGACAGCGTTAGCATGACAGGTTATAACCAGGCAAAAGGCATAAATTTATTTGGACAATTTATTGAAAACGAATTAAAGATTATAGACCTGGTTCAGAATACCGAAGTTATTTATTACATGTATAATGACGATGATGAACTTATTGGTATAGATAAAACCATATGTAGTAAGATACGAATTACAATGGAAGAAAATGATATTGAGGATTTAACGTTTTTCATTAATCCTGAGGGTGATATTTCTCCAGAAAAAGATATACCAGAAAATACAAGAATCTTAAAAGGCTTTGTGTGGCGTGGTGATGAACGTATTTTAACCAAAGATGATATTTTCGATGAAGATGATAATAACCTAAAACTAGTGGTTATTAATGGGATTGACAACCCTATAGATATTGATGCCGAAGAACAGCAACGCAGTCAAAACGAATCGGACCCAATCAATAGTATATCTACAAAAAACAAAGCTACCGACCCCAAAAAGTCAGTAAAATCTAAAAAGGTGAATTAAAGTTTCACATGAAAAACGACTTTTTAAAATACCAAGCACAAACCTCTCCCTATCCTTTAGGAATGGAAGTTTCACATGCTAAAGGCAGTTATATTTATGATACGGAAGGAAAAGCACATTTAGATTTTGTTGCAGGGGTATCCGCATGTACCCTTGGGCACTGTCACCCAAAAGTTACTGAGGCCATAAAAGAACAAGTAGATAAATACATGCATGTAATGGTGTATGGGGAATATTCCCAATCCCCGGCAACCAGCTATACAAAATTACTTGCCAATAATTTACCTGAACCCTTAGAAGTTACCTATTTAGTAAATTCTGGAACAGAAGCCATAGAAGGTGCCTTAAAATTAGCGCGCAGATATACAGGACGTTCACAAATAATAGCGGCAAAATCTGCATATCATGGAAATACCATGGGCAGTTTAAGTCTAATGGATTTTGAGGAACGTAAGAGTGTTTTTAGACCCTTATTGCCAGATGTTTATCATATTAATTTCAATAATGAAGATGATTTAGATAAAATAACTACCAAAACTGCTTGTGTAATATTAGAAACTATACAAGGTGGAGCAGGTTTTATAATCCCAAGGAACCACTATTTAAAGAAAGTAAAAGCGCGTTGTACAGAAATGGGAGCATTACTAATACTTGATGAAATACAACCAGGTTTTGGTAGAACAGGTAAGCTTTTTGCATTTGAACATTATGAATGTGTACCAGATATTTTGGTTTTAGGAAAAGGAATGGCATCTGGTTTACCTGTAGGTGCATTTACAGCAAGCAAAGAAATTATGCGTACGTTAAGTGAGCATCCGAAAATGGGTCATATCACTACTTTTGGTGGTAATCCTGTAATTGCAGCATCAAGTTTAGCTACTTTACAAGAATTGATAAATACATCTTTAATAGAAGACACCTTAAAAAAAGAGGTATTGTTTAAAACGCTATTAAAACATACCAAAATAAAAGAGATTAGAGGTAAAGGTTTAATGCTTGCATTAATCATGGATTCTGCCGAAACAGCTAATGATTTGGTATTAAAAGCCAAAGAAAAAAACTTAATTCTATTTTGGCTACTCTTTGAAAATAAAGCCGTTAGAATTTCACCACCGCTGACCATCTCTGACAAAGAAATTCGAGAAGGTTGCAGCATCATTCTCGCTATACTGAACTCCATCTAAATTAAAGTTGTTAACTAATTTGTTAATAATATAGAGAATCGCGCTTCTAGAAACCACGTACAAACACTTACTTTTAAATATCTAGTAAAACCAAAAGTTCCTTATGGCGTTAGAATCTAACGAAAGACCGGATAAACCAATTACCAAATTTGAATCAATGCTAAAGACAGACGATGTCTATTTCTTTGATGCAGAAGATTTTGAGGACATCATACACCACTATCTTAATCATGGTAAAATTTCTTTAGCAAAAAAAGGGATTAAGATTGGCCTACAACAACATCCTGATTCAATTGAATTAAAGCTGCTACAAGTTGAGGTAATGGTATTCGAAAACCAAATAGCAAAAGCTGAAGCCCTTTTAGATGAATTACAGCTTTTAGATAACCAAAACGAAGAAATTTATATTCAACGAGCAAACTTATACTCTAAGCAAGATAATCATGAAGGAGCGGTAGAACTCTTACGCAAGGCATTAAGTTTCACCAATAATAGCTTTGACATTCATAGTCTTTTAGGCATGGAATATTTATTTATGGATGACTTTAAAATGGCTAAAGAAAGCTTTATAAAGTGTGTAGAATTCGATGACCAAGATTATTCCTCGCTTTATAACGTAATATATTGTTTTGAGTTTTTAGAAGATTACGATGGTGGCATTATTTATTTAAATGAGTACCTCGAAAAAAATCCTTATTGTGAAGTTGCCTGGCATCAATTAGGTAAGCAATATTACTATAAAGAAATGTATACCGAAGCATTGGCCGCATTTGATTTTGCAATAATTTCAGATGACGCGTTTATAGGTGCATATTTTGAAAAAGGAAAAGTTCTAGAAAAATTAGGCATGTACAAAGAGGCAATTGAGAATTACGAAACAACCATTTCAATTGAAGACCCAACCTCTCACGCATTTCTTAGAATAGGAAAATGTTACGAAAAGTTGAAAAATATAGAAATGGCTAAATACTATTTCTACCAAACAGTACATGAAGATCCTTTGTTAGATAAAGGCTGGTTGGCGATAACCAATTTATACTTCAAGTTAAGGGATTATGAGAAAGCTGTCTATTATATTAACAAGGCTCTGAATATAGATGGCGAAAATCCTATGTATTGGAAAAAATGCGCTAAAATTAATACGGCATTAAAAAATTATGACCAAGCAGATTTTGCATATAAACAAGCAGTAGATTTAGGTGATTTCGAGTTAGACACATGGCTAAAATGGGCCGATGTCCTACATTTAAACGGTGAGACATTGTCGGCTGTTCAAATTTTATCCCAAGGAAGAGAATTCTACCCCGAAAGTCTTAAAATACTATATAAATCTGCTGGTTTTCAACTAATAGAACAAGATTTAATTAATGCGAGAATAACATTAATGGATGCTTTGAAATTAGATAAAAATCAAAAAAAACTACACCTCTTTACAGACAAATTTTCGGAATATGCCCATTCTCAATGGACAAATGAAATTCTAAGTAAATACAATAAAACTTCGTAGAAAAGGTTTTACGTTTTATGGAAAACAGAAACTCAAAAGATTACATATTTATTTCATTAAAAGGAATGGCAATGGGAATAGCCGAATTAGTACCAGGAGTATCTGGCGGTACTATTGCTTTTGTAACGGGTATTTACGAAGAGTTCATTTCCTCGATCAATAATGTAAACCTAGAGACCCTAAAACTTTTAAAGCAGGAAGGCTTTAAAAAGTTTTGGAAAAAATTGAATGGCAACTTTCTTTTGGCATTAGTAATAGGTATGATGATTAGCATCTTTTCTCTATCAAAAGTTATAGCATGGCTACTTGATGACCATCCTATAATTACATGGTCATTCTTTTTTGGACTTGTTTTAGCAAGTGTAATCTTCGTGGCAAAATCTATTACGAAATGGAATGTTTTAGCCATACTACTTTTTATTATTGGTACAGCCAGTGCTTTTTATATTACTACGCTACCACCTTCAACAAGTTCAGGTAGTTTACCATTTATATTTATATCTGGAGCCATCGCAATATGCGCAATGGTATTACCGGGTATTTCTGGATCATTTATATTGGTATTACTTGGATCTTATAAAACAGTTTTAGAAGCTGTTAATGCTAAAGACTTTGGTGTGATCGTCACTTTTGCATTTGGTGCCGTTTTTGGTATTTTAAGCTTCGCTAGAGTTCTAAAATGGATGTTTACGAATTATAAAAATGCAACACTTGCTGTTTTAACAGGATTTATTCTTGGCTCGTTAAACAAAATTTGGCCTTGGAAAATTATTATTGACGAACTAAAAATTGGAAAAAAGGAAATAATTATTGACGAAAATATATCTCCGTTTTCTTTTACTGGAGATAATCAATTAACATTTGCTATTGTTGCCGCTATCTTCGGTTTTTCTCTTATTTTTATATTAGAAAAATCAGCTTCCAAGAAGTAAGCGAACAACTATATGAACAAACCCCGAACCTTAAATGATAAAATTTTCTTAGTCATTAAGGGACTATTTATGGGCGCAGCGAACAAAGTCCCTGGGGTTTCGGGTGGCATTGTAGCCTTTGTAGGCGGCTTTTATGAGGAATTTATTTACTCCCTACAAAAAATAAACGCAAAAGCGTTCAAATTACTAATTAATGGTAGAGTAAAAAGTTTTTATCGGTATATAAACGGCACCTTTCTTTGGCTTCTAATTTTTGGAATGTTGGTTAGCTATTTCAGTATTTCCAAAATTTTAGATTACTTCCTTGTTAAACGAGAGCTTTTTGTTTGGGCATCTTTTTTTGGAATGATATTAGGTTCTATCTATTACATTGGAAAAGATTTTGACTATTGGAAAAAGAAGACATTTACTGCGGCCATTATTGGTTTAAGTATTGGAGTCGCCATTAGTTTTCTAAATCCTGCAAAAGAAAATGATAATCTGTTATTCATATTTTTATGTGGAATAATAAGTGTATCTGGTATGACCCTACCTGGTCTTTCTGGTTCGTTTATACTGATTCTTTTGGGTAATTATGTATTACTGTTAGTAGACTCTGTCAATGCACTTTATGATACATTTTCTGAAATATTGATTGGAGATTTTAGTTTTACATCGAACGTTGAGCGCTTACATACGCTTAAAATTCTAGCGGTATTTACACTTGGGTCAGCTACCGGTCTTGTAACTTTATCCCATTTATTAAGTTATGTTTTAAAATATTACAAACATATTACTACAGCAACCATTTTAGGGTTCATTACTGGTTCTTTAGGGGTGGTTTGGCCTTGGAAAAAAACTATATACAAAACCGGTATCAACGGTGAATTAATTTTAGATACCAATGGAAAACAGATTATAATGAATTATGAGCGGTTTCTTCCAGATATGACCAGCGTAGAAAATTGGACCGCTATTCTCTTTATTATAATTGGTATTAGTATTTTGTTACTTTTAGATTGGTATGGAAAAAACAGAAAAACAGAAGTGTAATTACGGATTAATAGGAAAAAACATTTCTTACTCATTTTCAAGAGGTTATTTTAAAAAAAAATTTGAAGATCTGAGTCTTAAAAATTGTTCCTATCAAAATTTCGATCTACAAACTATATCAGAATTTGCTGGTATTTTTAAAAAAACCGAAAATATAAAGGGTCTAAATGTTACCATACCTTACAAAGAAGATGTTATTAAATATTTAGACCACATCGATGCCGCAGCGCAAAAAATTGGTGCAGTAAACACCATAAAACCCAGTAAAAATGGACTAGTTGGATTTAATACAGATGCCTATGGATTTGAAAAATCCATAGAACCTCATCTAAAAAAACATCACAAGAAAGCATTAATTTTGGGTACTGGAGGAGCATCCAAAGCTATAGCGTTTGTATTAGATGAACTACAAATTAAATTTTCTTTTGTATCTAGAAGCGGAAAAAACAATGGTTTCACATATCAGCAACTTACTGATGAAATAATTAATGACCATACATTAATCATTAATTGCTCACCTGTTGGTACATTCCCAAATATAGAAGAAAAACCAGCTATACCTTACGAATCAATTAATAATCAGCATCTTCTTTTCGACCTAATTTACAATCCCGAGGAAACCGCATTTTTATTAGCAGGAAAGGCAAATGGAGCTGCAATTTGTAATGGATATAGAATGTTAGAATTTCAAGCAGAAAAATCTTGGGAAATATGGAACCAATAATAAAATATTATAAATATAAAAGTTTTCAAAACTATTATATGGTATAGATGCCAAAGATTAAAGCCTCTACTCAGAGTTAAAAAGAAGCATCAATTCTTTGCCATTCTTAGGGTTGTCACTATCTTGTAAACATATAATTAAGGATTATGTCTGAGGAGAAAAAACAACAACTACCTGAAACTTCAAAAGAAGAAAAAACTATAATTAAAAGCACTGTAAATTTAGAAGAGGGTACAGTAGAAAAGAATGAAACTTCAACTGAATCTCAAAAAGATTCTATAGCTGACCAAAATACTATAGTTGTAGAAACAGATGTCATCAATGAAATTGATGATTCTAATGCAGAAGATGCTGAAGACACAGATACCGTTAAGCGTCATGAAATTCCGATGCCGGAATACCATGAAATGAGTATGGAAAATTTAGTTGGTGAATTGCAACGTCTAGTTAAAAACGAAAAAGTTCAAGCAATTAGAAAGCACGTAGATACTATAAAAGATGAGTTCAATCAAAAATTTGATGAATTTCTAGAAGGTAAAAAAGAGGAATTTATTACCAGCGGTGGTAATGAAATTGATTTCAGATATAATTCTGTAGCCAAAAGGCAGTTCAATGAAGTTTACAATGAATATCGTGAAAAACGAAATCAACATTATAAAAGTTTAGAAAAAAGCCACAAAGAAAATCTTGCTTATCGGTTAGATTTAATTGAGCAATTAAAAGCTTTGGTCAATGTTGAGGAAGACATCAATACTACCTATAACAATTTTAAAGACATACAAGCCAAATGGCGTCATGCAGGACCTATTCCAAAAGCTGACTATAATAATGTTTGGAAAACATATCATCATCATATTGAAATTTTCTACGATTTCTTAAACATAAATAGGGAATTGCGAGACCTAGATTTTAAACATAATCTAGAAGAAAAAAGTAAGATAGTTGCCAGAGCTGAGGAATTAGCTAAGGAACCAGATTTAAACCGTGCATTTAGAGAATTACAGGTATTACACAAAATTTGGAAAGAAGATTTAGGCCCAGTCGGCAAAGACCATCGGGAGGATATTTGGGACAAATTTAGTGCCGCTACTAAAACCATACATGAAAGAAGACAAGATTTTTTCAAAAATCTCGATAAAATAAAAGAGAAAAATTTAGCGCGTAAGAATGCATTAATTGAAGATATTAATAACATTTCGGCCAATGTATCTTCTAATCATGGCACATTACAACAACAAATTAAAAAAATTGAAGAACTACGTGATGCCTTTTTCAAAGCTGGACAAGTACCACAAAAATTGAATTCTAAAACTTGGAATTCCTTTAAAACAGCTGTTCGAAATTTTAATCAAAATAAAAACGCATTTTACAAAAACCTTAAAAAAGACCAACAAGAGAACTTAGATAAAAAAAGAGCCTTGTTAGAAGTTGCTCTCTCCCTTAAAGAAAGTGAAGATTGGGACAGTACCACCTCTGAAATGAAACGAATACAGGGTGAATGGAAAAAAGTAGGTCACGTGCCACGCAAGTATTCCGACAAACTATGGAAAGATTTTAAAAATGCCTGTAATCATTATTTCGATAGGTTAAATGCACTTAAAAATGATGCATTTAAAGAAGAAGAAGCCAACTACAAACAAAAAGATGCTTTTATTGAGCGACTTAAGAGTTTTGAATTAAGTGGTGAAAAAGAAAAGGATTTAGCGTCTATAAAAGAATTTTCTGAAGAATGGAAAACTTATGGGAGAGTCCCATTTAAAAAGAAAAATATTAATCAAAAATTCGACAAAATAATTGATGCGCTGTTTCAGAAAATGGGGATTAGCAAACAACAATCTGAGCTTTTGAAATATGGCAATAAAATTCAACAACTTACAGATACTGATAATAAGGAAAGAGCAATACAAAACGAGCGCACATTTATCAGAAAGAAAATAGATGAAAGCAAAGATGAAATTAGACAATTAGAGAATAATCTAGATTTTTTTTCAAATGCTTCAGAAAGCAACCCTATAGTACAAGATGTAATAAAAAGAGTTAATCAGCATAAAGAGTCATTAGCTGCGTGGAAAGCAAAATTAAAAAAGCTTAACATCTTAAAAAACAACTTAGAAAAAGATGTTGAAGATATAGAAAACAGCGAAGAATAAAAAAATCCAATTCTTCAACTATAAGGAAAATATAACAAGTATACCAAAAAAGTAATGGCGCAAAGTATTTCATTTATTTGAAAAGCTAAATATCAAAGACATTAAAAGTACAGATGTTGGCCTCACAAAAATTTAATCTTTGGGCAAAAAACTTGGTGAACAATTAAAATTCATAATTGATTTTATTATAAACATAAAGTTCACTTTACCGCTCTAATTGCGATAAATTCATCTTAATAAATATCGTATAATTTATTAAAGTCCAATTAATAATTTTCCAATCTTTAAAACCTCAAAATTTACTATTAAAAATGTAAAAAATATAAATATTAATATTTTGATATTTTCAGAAGTAAACTACCTCGAGGCAAGCCCACGAGGGATTCGCCCGAAACGAACTTTTAATTTCGAGGCAAGCCTCGGGGTAATATCCCCTTTGGCGGTGCCAATAAAAAAAGCCTCTTCATAGAGGCTTTTAGATTACTTAACAATTATTAATTATTTGGCGACGTTAACCGCTCTTGTTTCTCGTATCACAGTAACTTTCACTTGCCCAGGATAGGTCATATCTGTTTGTATTTTTTGAGAAATTTCAAAAGATAATTGTGAAGCTCTATCATCAGTTACTTTTTCGCTCTCGACAATAACTCGCAACTCTCTACCTGCTTGTATTGCATATGCTTTTTGAACACCGCTAAAACCAAATGCAACCTCTTCAAGATCCTTTAAACGTTGAATATAAGAATCTAATACCTGTCTTCTTGCCCCAGGTCTAGCGCCACTTATTGCATCACAAACCTGAACTATTGGTGCAATTAGTGTTTTCATTTCTATTTCGTCATGGTGAGCGCCAATAGCATTACATACCTCTGGTTTCTCTCCAAATTTTTCTGCCCATTGCATACCTAAAATAGCGTGTGGCGTTTCTACTTCATTTTCTGTATTTGGTACTTTTCCAATATCATGTAATAGCCCGGCACGTTTCGCAATTTTAGGATTAAGACCTAATTCAGCTGCCATTACACCACAAAGTTTAGCAACTTCTCTAGAGTGCTGCAATAAATTTTGTCCGTAAGAAGATCTATATTTCATTCTCCCAACAGCTCTAATAAGCTCCGGGTGCAATCCATGTATGCCTAAATCAATAACAGTACGCTTACCAATTTCGACAATTTCCGCTTCAATTTGCTTTTCTGTTTTCTTAACAATTTCTTCAATTCTTGCAGGGTGTATTCTACCATCTGTAACTAATTTATGCAGTGATAGTCTAGCAACTTCTCTTCTAACAGAATCAAAACATGAAAGAATAATAGCTTCTGGTGTATCATCTACAATAATCTCAACACCTGTTGCTGCTTCTAAAGCCCTAATATTTCTACCTTCTCTACCAATTATTCGTCCTTTTACATCATCAGATTCTATATTAAAAACAGATACGCAGTTTTCAACCGCTTCTTCTGTTCCTATACGCTGAATGGTATTGATAATTATTTTACGAGCTTCTTGTTGTGCAGTAAGTTTAGACTCTTCTACAGTAGATTGAATGTATGCCATTGCATCAGATTTAGCTGTCTCTTTTAAGCTTTCAACTAATTGATTTTTTGCTTCATCTGCAGATAAACCAGAAATAACCTCTAATTGTTGAATTTGGCTCTTGTGCATTTTGTCCAAATCCTCATGACGTTTTTCGTATAATTCTTGTTTTTGCTCTACTTCTTTTAATTTACCATCTAATTGTGAGTTCATTTGCTTATTTTTTGCAAGCTCACTACTCACTTGAGATTCCTTATCTCTAGTACGCTTCTCTGCGTCGTTTATCTTTTTATCCTTGCTATTAATAACCTTCTCATGTTCCGCCTTTAATTCTAAAAACTTCTCTTTTGCTTGTAATATTTTCTCTTTTTTGACACTCTCCCCTTCTGCATTTGCATCTTTTAATATGCGTTCAGCATCTTTTTTTGCGTTTATTATGGTTTTAGAGGCTTTCCCTTTTTCCAAAAATTTTGCTATTGCAAAACCGATTGCCAGCCCAACTATTGCGGCAATAATTATCATTGTACTATCCATAGTGTAATTTATTAATAAAAAAAAAGCCCACATTGGAGAAGTTTTGATCAAACTCCGGTAAACAGGTTTAGGGCTAACAGACTGCTCAAGGATCCCTATACGAGTAGGGCCTGCTTTTACAATCTAAACTCACCCTTTTTAAAAAAATAAATGTTGAGTTTGTCAAAAGGTATTACCAATGTGGGCAGTAACTTAATATATTTTAAAAGAACGTTTTTATTTCAGTGCTAGTTTAGAATTCACCAATTCCTCAAGCGCTTTTAAGCGCTCTTCAGCTTCTTTGGTGCCTTCCGTTTGCTCTATGCCATTTTGCTCTATTTTAGAGGCGAACTGTAAGGCACACATGGCCAAAACATCTTGTTTATCCCTAACCGCATAATTTTGCTCAAATTTTTTGGCCAGCTGTTCTATATTCTTAGCCGCTTTTCGCAAACCTTCTTCTTGCGCAGGGTCTATTGTTAAAGGGTACACCCTATCAGCAATCGAAAGTTTTATTTTGAGCTTATCTGACATATTATAGTAACATTATTCCGACAACTGAGCTATACAATGGTCCAACTCTCGTATTAATGTGTTTATTTTAAGCTTAGCTTCTGTTTTATTGGTATTACTGCCTAGCATAGAACTAGCAAGTTTGAGTGAATTATATTTTTCTTCCCATTCAGAAACCGTTTTACTTGCGTTTTCTTGTGAAGATTTAATACGTAGCAATTCTTTTTCTAACTCCATATTAGCATTGTTTAAAACCTCTAGTTTATGCAACAATTTGCTTATTTTATTTTCTAAAGAATCAACTATTTTAATTAATTCGCCCATACATTACCGTCAATGCGATTTACACAAAGTTAACATAGATTAGATGACTTAGCAATAGTTTTGTGAAAAATTACTAAAACTGTTCAACTTAATTTCTTTATCCAATAAATTGAAGCTCTTTATTATAATTTTAGCGTAACCAACTAAATAGAATTGTTCTTGTTTATTTATTTTCGCACTATTGATATCTACTTATGAAAAAAATACCTCTTATCCTTTTATTATTATTTTGTTTCCCCCTTTTTTCTCAAGAAGAGTATCCTAAAGATGCATTTAGGCCACCAATGGACATTCCAATTATTTTAGCAGGTACTTTTGGTGAACTTCGTTCAAATCATTTTCATTCGGGTGTTGATATTAAAACCCAACAACGCGAAGGCATACCCATTATGGCCATTGGCGAAGGAACAATTACACGTATAAAAGTCTCTTTATGGGGGTACGGCAAAGTATTATATATTGCCCACCCAAACGGATATAATTCTGTTTACGGTCATCTTCAAAAATTTTCTCCAGCTATAGAAGCTTACATAAAGAAATTACAGTATGACAAAAAATCTTTTGAAGTAGAAGTATTTCCTGATTACGGAGAATTAAAGGTAGAAAAAGGTGAACTAATTGCTTACAGTGGAAATACTGGCGGTTCTGCTGGTCCACATTTACATTTTGAAATAAGAAGTAGTATTTCTGAGAAGCCTACTAATCCACTATTATATGGTTTGGATGTTGCCGATGCTACTAACCCTATAGTAGAAAAAATCTTTGCCTATCCTTTAAAAGACCAGTCCCATATAAACGGTAATTACGAGCGCACACAAATTAATTTTAGTAGACAAAGTGATGGCACCTACTTAGCGGATAAGGTTAATGCGCTTGGAGATATTGGAATTGGTTTTATTGGTTTTGACAGACTTGATATGGCCGCAAATAAAAATGGCGTTTATGCTGTAGAGTTTAGTGTAAATGGTAAAATTTATTCGCTTTATGATTTTGAATCTTTTTCTTTTGGAGAAACAAGATATATTAACACACTAGTAGATTACGACTATTATGGAAGAAATAATCAGCGAATACAAAAGAGTTTTAAGTCCCCAGGAAACAATTTAAATATTTATAAAGAGCTGTTTAATGATGGAAAGTTACAAGTAAATGAAGGGCTTAGTTATATGTGTAAATTATTAATATCTGATTATGCTGGAAACAAAATTGAACTAAACATTCCTATAGAAGGAGTTAAAAATGAATTAGGCAACAAAAAGAAAATTGAGAAAACCGACAACTACGTTATTGCCAATAAACCAAATAATTTTGATTTAGATGGTGCCAAGGTGTATTTCCCAACTAATACATTTTATGAAGATTTTTATATTGACTTAAAAAAAGGATCAGACACGGTAACTATCCATAACAATACAGTACCCGCCCATAGAAATTTCACCATTACTTTTGATGTTTCTAAATATCCTACAGAAATACAAAAGCAATTATTTATTGCCAGATTAGATGCCAAACTTAGACCCACCCATGCAAATACGTATAAAAGGGGTAATGAGTTTACCACCCGCACCCGATACTTAGGCACATATACATTAGCGCGTGATACAGTTGCACCAACAATTAGAACCAAAAACTTCAAAGAAAAACAATGGTTAAACAATTATAAATACTTGAGTTTACAGATAGCCGACGATCTTAGCGGTGTTGACAGCTATTCGGCAACTTTAAATGGAGAATGGATTTTAATGGAATACGAACCTAAAACAAATACACTAACCTACAATTTCGATGATAGGATAACTAGCCAAACGCAATGTGAACTTATTGTTACCGTTATAGATAATGTAGGCAACGAAAATACCCTAACCACCTCATTTTATAGAAAATAACATAGTTGAAATTTAATAATGTTCTAGGCTTAATTTTAGCACTGTGCACTTCAATGTGTTTTGCACAAAGCGCAACTATTTCTGGCATTGTTTTAAGTGCCAGCAATGTGCCTTTATCTAATGTTAATATAGTAGCTAACGAATTTGGAACCACTACAAATTTAGAAGGATTTTATATTCTTGAAATTACTGCCGATACAGAAAATACAATTACTTTTTCTCACATAGCCTATAAAGATGTTATCGTCAAAGATCTAATTTTAACAACCAATGAAACCTTCGAATTTAACCCTATTTTAAAAAGCAACATCACTCAAATAGACGGTGTTACGGTTACTGCAAATGGCAATAAAAAAATAAATAATATTTTAAATATTTCACCAGAGGACATAAGAAAAATTCCTGGAGCCAACTATGGTGTAGAAACTATTCTAAAATTGTTGCCTGGCGTATCATCAAACAATGAGCTTAGCACGCAATATGCTGTTCGTGGAGGAAACTATGACGAAAATTTGGTTTATGTTAACGAGATAGAGGTGTATAGACCGTTTTTAATACGTTCCGCACAACAAGAAGGTTTAAGCTTTGTAAATAGTGACCTTATACAAAACGTGAAATTTTCGGCAGGAGGTTTTCAAGCTAAATATGGCGATAAATTAGCTTCTGTATTAGATATTAACTATAAAACCCCAACCCTCTTTTCTTTACGGGCCGATTTAAGCTTTTTAGGCGCAAGTACAAGTCTTGAAACCGTATCTAAAAATCAAAAATTAAGTTCGGTATCGGGTATACGTTATAGAGATAACTCATTATTGGTAAATAGTCGACAAACGCAAAGTAATTTTAATCCTGCATTTACCGATGTTCAGAGCTATGCAACCTATCGTTTCTCCCCAAAGTTAAAATTAAATTTTTTAGGCAACTTAGCGGTTAACGATTATACCAACAAACCCTTAAATAGACAAACCAATTTTGGCACTTTAGATAATCCGCAGGCGCTAGTAGTCTACTACGAAGGACAAGAAATAAACAAGTACACTACAGCATTGGGAGCATTAAAAGGCACCTACATTTTAAATGACAATACTACATTAAAACTTATATCATCTATTTACCATACTACGGAAGAAGAGTATTCGAATGTAATTGCGGCTTATCAATTGGGTGACATTGACAGTAATTTAGGTAGTAGCTCTGTAGGTGAAGTAATTACCACCCGCAATGTTGGCTCTCAATTTAATAGAACAAGAAATGACTTAGATGCGCTTATTTTTAATATGGAGCATAAAGGCACACATACCATGAATAATTCTGTTCTTGAATGGGGTGCAAAATTTACCCATGAAGATATTCGCGATCAATTACGAGAATCTGAGTTTATAGATTCGGCAGGATACTCGATTAGACCGCCACGTTCAGAGTTTATTAATAATCAACCATTAGAACCTTTTAATGCACCATTAGTGGCATACAATGGAATTAATGCATTGAATTTTGTAAAAACAAATCGATTCTCAGGTTATGTACAATTAGGAACCCAAAAAACTTGGAATGAAACTGATATATATTATAATTTAGGTATACGAACACATCATTGGACTGTAAGTGGTACAGGTGTAGAAAAAGTAGATCATACCGTCTTTAGCCCAAGAGCACAATTTGCAATTAAACCAAATTGGGATAAGGATATGTTATTTAGACTCTCAACAGGAATTTACCACCAGCCCCCATTTTATAGAGAATTAAGAGATAGTACGGGAACAATTCAACCAAACGTAAAAGCACAAAAGGCGTTAAATATAGTTGCTGGCAATGAGTATAGCTTTCTTCTTTGGGAACGGCCATTTACTTTAATAAGCGAAACTTATTACAAAAAATTAAAAAATGTTAACCCGTATACATTAGAGGATGTTCGTATTCGTTATTCTGCGAACAATAATACAGAAGCTTATGTTTACGGTGCAGAGCTAAGAATGAACGGTGCATTTGTACCGGGCACCGAGTCTTGGATAAGTATTGGATATTTAAAAACCGAGGAAAACAGAGATAACAAAGGCTATATACCAAGACCTACAGATCAACGATTAAAAATTGGCATACTTTTTCAAGATTATATACCTACAATACCAGATTTAAAAATGTATTTGAACTTAGTATATCAAACAGGAGTTCCTGGGGGGTCTCCTAGTTATGCCGATCCATACAATTTTCAGAATAGATTAAGAGATTATAAACGTGCAGATTTAGGAATTTCCTATATTTTTGCAAATAAGAATAAGCAATATCCTTCAACACACTGGCTTCATGCTTTTAAAGAATTGAGCTTTGGCTTTGAACTTTTTAATTTATTCAATAATCAAAATTCAATTACAAACACTTGGGTACGAGATGCTAGTAGTAAAAATGAATATGCTGTTCCAAATTATTTAACATCGCGAGTATTAAACTTAAGACTAGGATTACGCCTTTAAAAAAATAAGATGAAGAGAATACTATTACTTTTAGCAATTATTATTTCTTTTTCCACTACTGCTCAGAAAAATATTTATGAGAGTCCTAATTTTGATATACTCAGCTCTAATCATAATATTCTAGCTATAATTCCCTTTCTTACTAATTTAGATTTAAACGAAAAAGTCTCCAAAACCGAGCAAAAAAGATTAGAAGAAAATGAAGGTTATGCCGTGCAAAATGCTTTAGAAACTTATTTTTCAAAAAGAAGTAAAAAGAAAAAATTGCCGGTAACATTTCAAAATATAGAAAACACTACTGCAATCTTAGCTAAAAACAACATTAGCTATGAAAATATTGATGTATATACTACCAAAGAATTAAGTGAAATTTTAGGTGTGGATGGCATTATAAGTGGCACTTTAGATTTAAACATACTATTGTCTAATGGTGTACCAACAGAATTTAGTTTTACCGACTATATATCTGGCGGTGCAAATTACGGAAGAATAGGTATAAAAATAAGTGATGGGATTACCGGTAAACTACTTTGGAAATACGAAAAACAAATTAATAAGAAAACCGGAAAAAACACCACCGACCTTATAGATCGTATGATGAAATTGGCCATACGTAAATTTCCATATGAAAGAGAGCGTAAACGTGATCGTAATAAAAACTAATTAAGCATCAATACTATTTTTCAAAACTTCAATAGTATAATCGATATCTTCCTTTGAATTGTAGATTGAGAATGAAAACCTTAACGAAGGTTTTTTCATATCTTCTTTTGATAAAATTTCAGTTAAAACATGCGAACCGGCATTGCTACCAGATTGACAAGCACTACCCTTAGAACAAGCAATACCCTTCATATCTAGACTAAACAATAACAATGTAGCTTTATCTTCAGCAATGGGTAAACATACATTTATTAAAGTATATGTACTTTTTTCAATAGTACCAGAGTGGCCATTAAATTTAGCCAAAGGTATATCTGCTTTTATTTTTTCTATAAAGTAGGTCTTTAGCCCTTCAATATATTTTTGTTCTTCCTTAAGATTATCATAAGCATTAATAAAAGCCTCCTCTAAACCCACTATATTATGAAAAGATTCCGTACCTGCTCTAAGTCCGCGTTCTTGTGAACCACCAGAAATCATACTACCTAGTCCAGAATTTTTGCGTATAAATGCAAAACCTACTCCCTTAGGTCCATGAAATTTATGTGCCGCAGCAGCCAAAAAATCAATCGGTAAAGCTTTTACATCCCAATTATAATGACCTATAGACTGTACGGCATCAGAATGGACCAAT
Source organism: Maribacter hydrothermalis (assembly GCF_001913155.1). Taxonomy (GTDB): domain Bacteria; phylum Bacteroidota; class Bacteroidia; order Flavobacteriales; family Flavobacteriaceae; genus Maribacter; species Maribacter hydrothermalis. Next base: position 3,281,853 of record NZ_CP018760.1, on the reverse strand, counting down.
GCCCCATAGCTTTTAGCCAAAAGTGTTATTTCCTCTAAGTCAATTTTATTTCCTATTTCATTATTTATATGCATTAAACTAACCAACTTTTTAGTATCATCTTTTTGAAGCAATGTTTCTAAATGAGCCACATCTGGATTACCAAAAGTATCTAAATCCACATATAAAAGTTTAATTAAACCTTTTTTCTCCAACTCTTCTACCGTGTGCAGTACAGCATGGTGCTCAATTCTTGAAGTAATAATAGTAGTTACATTTAAATCCCGAACTGCACACCTAATAATCATGTTATCAGCCTCGGTACCGCCAGATGTAAATATTATTTCAGAGGGTTGTGCATTTATATATTTAGCAATTGTTTTTCTTGCACTTTCAATAGCGGTCTTGGCCGTTCTCCCAAAACTATGGGTAGAAGACGGATTACCATATATCTCCAAAGCATCTTGCATTTTACGAATAACATTGGAGCGTATTTGTGTTGTTGCAGCGTTATCTAAATACACATGTTTCATAATTGAGTACTCTAAAATAAATAATGCACAAAAATAACTCAATTAAAGTTAATTAACCCTTAAATGAAAGCCTGGCAACTTAATGGTTTCCAAATTTTAAATTAAATTTGAACTATGAAAAAATACATTTTAGTTGGTTGTTCTCTTTTATTTTTTGGTTGTAATGATGGTGATTTACAAATAGAAACAGTTGATTTTGATAGTATTGAAACTGTTCAGAATTGTGGAACCGTTTCTACTTCAACAGCAAATGTATTTTTTAAAATAAATGGAGATGAGGCCTTAATATTAACGTTGCCAAGTGGACTTTTAAAAAACGAGGTTTCATCAACAAATATAGAAAGTGCGGTACCTGGCAATTCGCAAGTAAGTTACCGAATATTTTCTGGTGATGTAACAAGTACTTATTTCTGTGATTCACCGCCTCCATTAACCCCTACTGTAATGGAAGAAATAGAAGCAGAAGGTGGTACTATAATCATCAGCACAACCACTGAAGATAGCATTACATATACACATACCATTCAACTAAGCGGTATATCGTTTGTAAATGAAAACGGAAGTAGAATTACAGATTTACAAATAAGTGAATACGGGACAGTTACCACTACGCTTTAATTTTTAATTCTGAAAAACATAAACTTCTGTTGCGCCTAAACCATACTTTTGGTAATCTGCATCGTAAAATTTTACATTATCGTATTTTCTAAGCATATAACCCAATTCCTCTTTTAATACGCCTTCACCTACCCCGTGAATAAAAACAATTTTTTGAATTCTTTTACTAATAGCAAAATCTAATTGTCTTTTTGCAGTATCTAACTGAAGGTTCAACATCTCAAACTTTCCTATTTCTTTAGGATTTTTCATTAATTGATTAATATGTAGATCTACTTCCATTTTAGGGGCATTTCGCTCCTTTATCTTAGGAACTACATTTTTATTACGTTTTGGCAACTCCTTTTCTTTTTTAACTTGGGCAATTTCAATATTAGACACGTGTATATCATCTAAAATTAATACCAACTCGTTTACCTTGTACATTAATGGAAAACCATCTTCACTTATTATAGTAATATCATCTCCATTAATTGATTCAACAATCCCTTTTATAACATCATCAATAGTTTCTACGGAATCGCCAATTTTAAAATGAGCCATCTTTTTGTTTTGTAAACACAAAAATAATGGTAATTTTCCGACTAATAATTTTATTACCAATGCGTCTTAAAGCATTATTCATTTTTTTGGTTTTAGAAAGTTATATGCTTCCTTGCTATACAAAACAACTGTTTGGCATAGATTGCCCGGGTTGTGGCTTGCAACGCTCTGCTTTATTTTTAATAAAAGGAGAGTTTATATCTGCTTTTATTATGTACCCGGCCATATACCCAATGTTAATGCTTTTTGCTTTCTTAGGAATCAAGAAACTATTTCCCTTTAAACATTCAAATACAATTACAATTACACTTATGGTAAGTACTGTGAGTTTTATACTAATCAATTACTTTTTAAAATTTATCTAACTAAACCTTTAAATTATGGAACAACAAAAATTACCGAATGCAACCCTAATACTAGTTTTAGGAATCGCTGGATACTTATGCTGCTGCTTTGCAGGAATTGGGATAATCCCTGCAGGGATTGCATTTTATTTAGCTACTAAATCTGAAAAAATATATAAAGTAAACCCTGAGTCTTATGACAATTACCAACAAATAAAAACTGGGAAAATTGTTTCATTGATTGCATTAATTTTAAGTGCTTTAATGCTTATTCGTTTTGTCTATGTAATTACTACAAGTGATTGGGACATGCTTATGGAGCAGCAACAAGAAATAATGGAACAATGGGGAATAGAACAATAAGTTAGATGAACAATTCAGAATACCAACAAATACCGGGTGCAAGTAACGCATTAACTTTCGGCATTTTATCAATTGTATTAACCCTTTTCTGTTGTGGTCCTTTTGGAGCTATTTTCAGTTTTATAGGTTTAAGCAATGCTAAAAAAGCTAAGAATTTTTATGAGTCCAATCCTGGAAATTATCGAGGATATGAAAATGTAAATACAGGAAGAATATTATCCTATATTGGGCTTGCACTTGCCGTAATCCTATTAATATTTACAATTATTTATTTTGGAATAATTATTGCCTTTTTTGCATCTGCAGATTTTCAATAGTTCAATTCTATTCTAAAAAGAAAATCCCCGATATAGAATCGGGGATTTTTATTTTTATTTTTTAAACTCCTTTAATGTTTTTATAATAATAGAAACACAATCTAAAAGTTGCTCTTTTGTCATTACCAATGGTGGTGCAAAACGGATTATATTACCATGAGTAGGTTTAGCAAGAAGTCCGTTTTCTTTTAAAGCCATACAAATATCCCATGCCGTACTACTTTCTTCGGTATCATTAATTAAGATAGCATTTAAAAGCCCCTTACCACGAACACTATTAACTAGATCCGTATGAGGTATAAACTTATTTAACTCTTCTCTAAAGAGCTCTCCTAACACAAAGGCATTCTCCGCTAACTTTTCGTCCTTAACAACCTCTAAAGCCGCCATACCAACTGCTGCCGCAATAGGATTGCCGCCAAATGTACTTCCATGATTTCCTGGTCTAATAACACCCATAATATCATTATCCGCCAAAACCGCAGAAACTGGGTACGCTCCACCAGACAATGCTTTACCTAAAATTAAAATATCAGGTTTAATTTCGGGTGTTCCGCTACAATGTTTATCAGAACAAGAGCAATTTCCGCAGGTAGCTAATAATCTACCTGTTCTGGCAATACCAGTTTGTACTTCATCTGCAATAAATAACACGTTATACTTTTCACATAGTGCTTTTGCACCACTTAAATACCCATTAGATGGCACATATACACCGGCTTCACCTTGTATAGGTTCTACTAAAAAACCAGCAACATTTTTATTGGATTTTAGCACCTCTTCCAATGCTTTAAGATTATCGTATTCAATTTTTATGAATCCATCAGTATACGGACCAAAATTCTTGCGGGCCACAGGATCGTTAGAAAATGAAATAATAGTAGTAGTTCGTCCATGAAAATTATTTTCACAAACAACTATTTCTGCTTCATTTTCTTCAATACCTTTTTTCTCATAAGCCCATTTTCTACAAATCTTTAAAGCGGTTTCAACAGCCTCTGCGCCTGTATTCATTGGTAAGAGTTTATCGAAATGAAACGTTTCTGTAGCGTACTTTTCGTATTTACCCAACATATCATTATAAAAGGCTCTAGAAGTCAAAGACAATGTCTTTGCTTGTACTATCATAGCATTTACAATTTTGGGATGACAGTGTCCTTGGTTCACTGCAGAATAAGCGGATAAAAAATCATAATACTTTTGTCCTTCAACGTCCCATACGAATACGCCTTCGCCTTTACTTAGCACAACAGGTAAAGGGTGGTAATTGTGTGCTCCGTGTTTTTCTTCTAATGCTATAGCATCCTTAGAAGTGATGTTTTCTAAAATTGACATGATAAAAATTACTTTAAATAAAACTTTAGCAATTCCTTCTATACCTTTTTCCTTTCAAATCCCGATAGGCATCGGGGCGAAAATTCAGCGTGGGAGAGAAATCATCCTTGTAGATAAACAAAAATACAAATAATTGTCCGCAAATATAATAATTACGGCAAATGGCTCCAATATCTTGTTAATACTATCAATAACAGTATTCTCAATTCAAAGAAACCATTTATTTTTGCGGCATGCGAAAAAAGACAAAGCGTTTAGTTTTTGAAAATGTAACCATTGTAGATGCTGCCGCCAAAGGAAAAACCATTGGAAAGGCACCAGATGGTAGAGTTATTTTTTTAAACAATACGGTCCCTGGAGATGTTGTTGATGTGCAAACCACAAAAAAAAGGAAAGCATATTTCGAAGGTACTGCTATTACATTTCATTCTCTTTCAGATAAAAGAGTTGACCCTATATGCCTGCATTTTGGTGTTTGTGGAGGATGTAAATGGCAAGATATGGGCTATAATCACCAACTTTTTTACAAACAAAAAGAAGTTGAGAATAATTTAAAACGAATAGGACATTTAGATTTACCTGAAATGACCCCTATACTTGGTTCTAAAAAGCAGTATTTCTACAGAAATAAAATGGAATATTCCTTTTCCGATAGTCGCTGGTTAACTCAAAATGAAATTAAGTCAGATAATCAAATTGAAGATAGAAATGCCCTCGGTTTTCATATTCCAGGTATGTGGGATAAAATATTGGACATTAAAAAGTGCCATCTTCAAGAAGACCCTTCTAACGCCATTCGATTAGAGACGAAAAAGTTTGCTGTTAAAAATGGACTTACATTTTTCAACCCAAGAAACCAACATGGCTTATTACGTACTTTAATGCTACGTACCAGTTCTATTGGAGAAATTATGGTTTTAGTTCAATTTTTTGAAAATAATAAGGAGAAGAGAGAATTACTTTTAAACCACCTATCATTTACCTTTCCAGAAATTACTGCTTTGTTATATGTAATTAATCCGAAGGCAAATGATACTATTTATGATCAAGAAATAATTTGCTTCGCCGGTAGAGATCATATTTTCGAAGAAATGGAAGGGTTGAAATTCAAGATTAATGCGAAATCTTTTTATCAAACAAATTCAGAACAAGCTTACGAGCTTTATAAAATAACTAGAAATTTTGCTGATTTAAAAGGCGATGAACTGGTTTATGACCTGTATACCGGAACAGGTACTATTGCCCAATTTGTTTCTAAAAAAGCTAAAAAAGTAGTAGGTATAGAATCGGTTCCTGAAGCAATTTTAGACGCCAAAGCAAATGCAGTCCGTAATAATATAGAAAATGTAGATTTCTTTGTTGGTGATATGAAAAATGTCTTCAATGAGCAGTTTATATCTCAAAATGGAGTGCCGGATGTAATTATAACTGATCCGCCACGTGACGGTATGCATAAAGATGTTGTTCAGCAAATATTAAACATTGCACCTAAAAAAGTAGTTTATGTCAGCTGTAATAGTGCAACACAAGCTAGGGATTTGGAAATGATGAAAGATATGTATGTGATAACGAAAGTACAACCAGTAGATATGTTTCCGCAAACTCATCACGTTGAAAATGTTGTACTTTTAGAAAAGAAAGTTTAGTATGAGAAGTTTACGAATTGGCATTTTATTATTTACAGCCATCTTATCGGTAGCCTCTTGTGAAAAAGATGATATCTGTGTAGAAGGTGATACGCCACTATTAGTTATAGAGTTTTACAATATATCAGACACCAGTGCTCTAAAAAACGTTCCTACGTTAAGGGTTGTTGGTGTTGGCAAAAATATAACGGTTAATACAGTTGCAGATAGAACAGCATTAAACACCATTTCAATTCCACTAAAGACAGATGAAGATGCAACAAGCTTTATATTGATCAGTGGTTCAGCATCTGCAGAGGATGGTTCTGAAACAGGAAACGTAGATACTATTAATTTCTCCTATCAAAGAATAGAGGACTTTTTATCCCGTGGTTGTGGGTTCGTAATAAATTACGATAGTTTACAAACTGGTTTAAATGTAGACACGGATAATTGGATTAAGGATATTGAAATAATAAAATCACAAGTCACCAACTCAGATTCAACACATGTCAAGATTTATCACTAATCTTTTATTCATATTTATTACCTGTATGGCATTTTGTCAAAGTAAGCCTATTGATTTAAACCCAAAGGACACAGTTATATACAAACAATCTTATGGCATTAGTCTAGGTATTGATTTAAGTAGAATTGTAACAGGAGCTTTGGATGATAATTATAAAGGCTTTGAAATTGTTGCAGATTACAGACTTACTCAAAATTTATACTTAGCCGCTGAACTTGGAACCGAAGAAAAAACAAGACAAGAAGATCTTTATAATTTTACCACTTCTGGTAGTTATTTAAAGGTGGGTGTAAACAAAAACAATTATGCTAACTGGTATGGTGAGCATAATTTAATTTATATGGGCGGTAGATTAGCCTTCAGTACTTTTGATAATACATTGAATAATTATCAATATTTTGATACAAATAGGTATTGGAACGAAGATAATTTTGCAAGTGGTTCTGATATTGCAGAAAACTTCTCAGGATTATCAGCTACATGGTTAGAAGGTGTATTTGGAACAAAAGTTAAGGTATTCTCTAATTTTTATGTAGGTGCAAGTATAAGACTAGGACTGATTATATCACAAAAAGAGAATGAGCGTTTTCCAAATTTATGGATACCCGGATTTAATAAAGTAACCTGGGATAGTAACTTTGGAGTAGGTTATAATTATAGTATATCCTATTTCTTACCACTTTATAAAAAGAAGAATAAAGCAAAAGAAAAAATTGAAAAATTAGATTCTAATCAAGGTGAATTATAATTCTTTAAACCCCTTAATAAATATCCATTTCATTACCATTTTATCAACTCCTTCTTTTTTTACTACAGCAAATTTAGGAGCTAGCACAGATGCTGCAATTGCAGCAATCAATGCTAAATAAATAGAATCTAATTTTAATGTGAAATGTAAAACAAATCGCAGTAGTATAAATAGGATAGCATACCCCAGAAAATTATAAACTAGAACTTGATGCTTAAGTTTCATTCTTACTCGTTTTTTTGATATTTAGCCTTTTTGCTTCCTTCGTACATTTCATATTTAACTAATCTAGATTCCAAATGACTATTAAATACTTTTATTTTACGTGAAGGTCTTAAACCTACAAACTTCAATGCAGGCAGGTTACTGGTAATAAACCAAGCATTAGTCCCCGGATATCCTTGTTTTAAGGTATCACCTATAGCGCTATAAAAATTTTCCAACTCAATATCCAAACGTTCCCCATATGGTGGATTAAAACACATATGTAATGTTCCATCTGTTTCCTTTTCCGTCTTAAAAAAATCCTTACGTTCTACAGTAATATAATCAGTTAGATTAGCATTCTCGATATTATCTTGAGCCTTTCTTACCGCAGAAGGAGCCTTATCATAACCAATTATTTTAAAATGAAACTCTCTTGTTTTCTTTAAGCTAGAATCAATTATTTTCTCAAATAACTCGGCATCAAAATCTGACCATTTTTCAAATGCAAAATCCTTTCTATTAATATTAGCAGGGATATTACAAGCAATCATAGCTGCTTCAGTCAACATAGTACCACTACCACACATAGGATCAAGAAAATCACTTTGTCCATCCCATCCACTCAATAATAACAAACCAGAAGCAAGTACTTCGTTTATAGGAGCAATATTCGTTGCCGTACGATACCCTCTTTTATGCAATGAACTACCTGAACTATCTAAAGAAACATTACACTCGTTATTATGAATATGAATATTTATACGAAGATCTGGATCTTTAACATCTACGTCTGGTCTTGTACCGTCAGTATCTCTAAACTTATCTACAATAGCATCTTTAGTTTTTTGAGATACATATAATGAATGTGTAAACTGTTCAGAGTTTACTGTAGCATCTATAGCAAAAGTTTCACTAACGGATAGGTATTCTGTCCAATCCATTGCATAAATTTTCTTGTATAGGTCATTTTCATCTCTAACACGAAAAGAGTGTATTGGTTTAATAATTTTTATAGCTGTTCGCAAACAAAGATTTGCTTTGTACATAAAGCCTGTATCACCTTCAAATGATACATTTCTAACACCTTCGACAACATTACTTGCACCAAGGTTTCTTAGTTCCTTTGAAAGGAGTTCTTCAAAACCAAATAGTGTCTTTGCGACCATTTTAAAATTATTACCCATATCCATTTTTTCTCGTACCGCAAAAATACGCTAATTTTGACGCTAGATTAATTTAAGATCTATTTCCTTTATATAAAAGCCTAACCAGCGACTACATGATTTATATTTTACCTATTCTGGGTGTGCTATTAAGTTTTATTTTTGTGGTAATTACAAAACCTCAAAAAAACGAATCGTTTAAGCTATTACTTGCCTTTAGTGGTGCATTTTTATTAGCATTGACAATCTTTGAAATGCTACCCGAGGTATACTCTAATATAGAACCAAAATCAATTGGAGTCTTTATTATGCTAGGAATTTTATTTCAAATATTCTTAGAATTCTTTTCCAAAGGCGCAGAGCATGGGCATGTTCATATATCTAAGGAAAGTAGAAATTTTCCATGGTTGCTTTTTATTAGTCTTTGCATTCATTCCTTATTAGAAGGTTTACCTATTGGCACTAACAACACAATTATCTATGGCATATTAATTCATAAAATTCCAATAGCCATTATTTTAAGTATATTTCTTTTGGGCTCAAATATTAAACCCTTTCATGCCGGTTTATTTATGGTTCTATTTTCTATTATGACACCGTTAGGAACTTATTTAGCTCATACAATTGAACTATTAGCTACTTATGGTATCTTTTTGAATGCGCTAGTAATTGGTGTATTCTTACATATTTCCACGGTAATATTGTTTGAAAGTTCTGAAGGACATAAATTTAATTTAAGGAAACTATTAGTGATAATTTTTGGTATTACAATTGCTTATTTTGTATAAATGTTCAGCAAAGAAGACTCAAGAAAATTGCGAGAAGAATTTTGGATTTCATTTGGAAAATCGTTTCCAAATAAATAGACTTTATACAAAACAAAAGTAAAGGGATTATCTTTTAAATTTCATTTCGATTTAAAAATGGCGATGGTTTCTATAGATGTTGATTCTGATTTTGAACAACGAATAAAAGTTTGGGATAAATTAGTTGCGTTAAAATCAATATTAGTAGAAGAATACCTTCCAAAAGCCATATATGAAGATTTTTTTATTCTTGATAATCAAAAAGAAATTTCAAGAGTTTACATAGAATTACACGATGTATCTATTCACAATAAGAATAGTTGGAGAGAAACTATGGAGTTTTTAAATCACACTATGTCACAAATAGAAAAATTCTTTGAAGAGTATAAAGATTTTATTGATTCTTAATACTATTGAATTAATAATTTAAATTACTACTACTATACGACATCCAAATAAATAAAAAACCAGTGACTTATTGCCCCACCTAGTACAAATAGATGCCAGATAAAGTGATTATACGGAATTCTTCTTACGGCATAAAAAACAATTCCAATAGTATAAAAAGCCCCTCCAAGCATTAATAATCGTACTCCTAGTTTAGAAGTACCATCTATTAAATTCTGAAAATCGAATACTATTAACCATCCCATTGTTAAGTATAACAATAATGATAGGATTTCAAATTTACCTGTATAAAATACTTTTAAAATAGTCCCAAAAAGTGCTATACCCCAAACAGTAAAGAATATAAACCATCCATTGCCGTTAATTAAGGTTATTAATGCCACGGGCGTGTACGTACCTGCAATAAGATAATAGATATTAATATGATCTATAATTCTCATTCTTTGTTTCCAAACACTACTATGAACAGCATGATATATTGTGGATACAGCTAGCATGCTTATTAAAGAAATACTATATATAACTATACTCAAAATAGCATAATTAGATTTTTGATTGTTAGCACTTAATAAAAGTACCATTCCAATTATTGCTAAAATAGTACCAATACCATGAGAAACAGTATTGAATTTTTCTTCTTTTTCAATCAATGTGAAATTATTTATAGCGTTTTCCATGTTTAATAACAATATCAACATCTTGTAAAAGACTTATATATCTTAAAACATCTCCTTTTACTGCTATAATATCAGCGTCTTTACCTGGAGTAATAGTACCTACTTTATCAGAAACACCCATCCATAATGATGGCCAATAAGTTGCACCTCTAATAGCATACATTGGATCAATTCCAAATTCATTCACCCAAACATCAAGTTCATTCCATGTAGATTGACTATGAAACTTCATTGGAATTCCACTGTCAGTACCTATCATCAATACAACCCCAGCATTTAATAATTGTTTCACTTTCTTTTCAAGCGTTGGTCTTCTACTTGGTGTCAATTGAAAATAAGGCAACCTGTCAGAATGTTTAATACTATTTCTTATATCGCTTACAACACTATCAGGTAAACCCCTATGCCATGAATCCTCATCTATAAATTCTGGATTATCCCGCATATATTCATAATTATACAAAACTTCAACAGTAGGGGTCCAAAACAAAGGACCTTGACTCATGTCACCTGTTCGCTCCTTTATCATTTCCATAATGTCATTTGGATACTCTGGTGCTGAAGATAAACCTGTATGCTCAAAACAATCGGCACCTGCAATTAATCCCCTTCTTATTTCTTCAGGTCTATGACTATGAGCAACTACCTTTAAATTATTTTTATGAGCTTCATCAACTATGGCCATAACTTCATCCATAGTCATTTTATCTTGATCAATTAACTTAATCATATCTACCCCTGCCTTAGCCAGCTTTCTAATTTTTTTACGCGCATCTTCCACGCCGTCTATCCCCCATCTAAAATCTTCAGTACCTGGATATGGCTTATGCTGTATAAAAGGTCCGGAAACATATAAACTTGCACCTGGAATTTCACCATTATTAATAGCATCTCTAACAGCAATACTTTCCTCTAAAGGCGCCCCTAAATCCCTAGCACTAGTTACACCAGCCATTAACAATTGATGTGCTGAAGCAGGCATAATTACATCTTCCCAAAGCGGAGGATATTTTTTATCCCAATAGGCGTAATCCGAATGTCCTGTTAACATAGTATGAACATGCATGTCCCATAGACCGGGTAAAACACTCATACCTTCTGTAGAAATTATTTCAGCATTTTGTGGAATTATAGTATTGTCTTGATTACCTACAGCAATTATTTTCTTATTTTGAATTATGACTACACTATTTTTAATAGGTTCTGCACCAAATCCATCAATTAGAGTACCTCCAACTAAGGCTTTTAATTGATTTTCCTGAGAATAAATGGTTAGTGAAAATGAGAATAAAATTAATAAAAGGATGGCATTTTTCATGATTACTATTTAAGTTCCTTAAATATAATCAAAAGAAGTAATCTATTATCTCACACCTAATTCCTAGGCAAAAAAAAGTCCTTTACATTGCTGTAAAGGACTTTGAAAAAGGCGGCTACCTACTCTCCCACTTGGTATAGCAGTACCATCGGCGCAAACGGTCTTAACTTCCCTGTTCGGAATGGTAAGGGGTGGGCCCCGTCGCCATGGCCACCTAAGTTTTGGATCGGATATATCCGACCGCGGCCTTCGCCGCAATATCGTTGACATGAATGGAACAGGATTCCTATAAAGGAAAGAAGCACTTATATTAAAAAGTATGTTTCGGTATAAAAAGAAAGAAGTAAAGATCGTTGCCGCCTCCTTCCGAAGAAGGAGGCAAGCGTTCGCGCAAGCCTGACGGGCAATTAGTACTACTCGGCTACGGACATTACTGCCCTTCCACCTATAGCCTATCAACGTGGTCATCTCCCACGGCCCTTTAAAGAAATTTCATCTTGTGGCCGGTTTCGCGCTTATATGCTTTCAGCGCTTATCCGATCCCGACATAGCTACCCAGCGATGCTCCTGGCGGAACAACTGGTGCACCAGCGGTCAGTCCGACTCGGTCCTCTCGTACTAGAGTCAGATCCACTCAAATTTCTAACGCCCGCAGTAGATAGAGACCGAACTGTCTCACGACGTTCTGAACCCAGCTCGCGTGCCACTTTAATGGGCGAACAGCCCAACCCTTGGGACCTTCTCCAGCCCCAGGATGTGACGAGCCGACATCGAGGTGCCAAACCCCCCCGTCGATATGAGCTCTTGGGGGAGATCAGCCTGTTATCCCCGGCGTACCTTTTATCCTTTGAGCGATGGCCCTTCCATGCGGAACCACCGGATCACTATGCTCTTGTTTCCAACCTGATCGACCTGTATGTCTCTCAGTCAAGCGCCCTTGTGCCATTGCACTCTACACACGATTGCCAACCGTATTGAGGGCACCTTTAGAAGCCTCCGTTACTCTTTTGGAGGCGACCACCCCAGTCAAACTACCCACCACGCACTGTTCCCTCTTGGAGGGTTAGGCCCCGGACAAGCAAAGGCTGGTATTTCAACAATGACTCCACCACACCTGGCGATGCAGCTTCAAAGTCTCCCAGCTATCCTACACATTGCTTGACCAAGGTCAATACGAAGCTATAGTAAAGGTGCACGGGGTCTTTTCGTCCCACTGCGGGTAACCGGCATCTTCACCGATACTACAATTTCACCGAGCTCATGGCCGAGACAGTGTCCAGATCGTTGCACCATTCGTGCAGGTCGGAACTTACCCGACAAGGAATTTCGCTACCTTAGGACCGTTATAGTTACGGCCGCCGTTTACTGGGGCTTCAATTCAATGCTTCTCCCCGAAGGAATGACATCTCCTCTTAACCTTCCAGCACCGGGCAGGTGTCAGGCCCTATACTTCATCTTTCGATTTTGCAGAGCCCTGTGTTTTTGATAAACAGTCGCCTGGACCTCTTCACTGCGGCCCCCCATAAGGGGGCGACCCTTCTCCCGAAGTTACGGGTCTATTTTGCCTAGTTCCTTAGCCATGAATCTCTCGAGCGCCTTAGAATACTCATCCCAACCACCTGTGTCGGTTTACGGTACGGGCTGCTTCACTCGCTTTTCTTGGAAGTCGATATGCTGGATTATCACCTTGACCGTAGTCTCGGTGTACTATCGGGGCGTTACCGCTCCCTTCAACGTACAATTCCGTCTGTACGCACCAACTTCTCGCCTCCGTCACTTTTAGCGTGAGCAGGTACAGAAATATTAATCTGTTGTCCATCCACTATCCCCTTCGGGTTCGCGTTAGGTCCCGACTGACCCCCAGCTGATTAGCATAGCTGGGGAAACCTTGGTCTTTCGGCGTGCGGGTTTCTCGCCCGCATTATCGTTACTTATGCCTACATTTTCGTTTGTAACCGCTCCAGCATCCCTCGCAGGTACGCCTTCGACGCAGTTACAATGCTCCCCTACCCCTCATATAAATATGAAGTCACGGCTTCGGTGATATACTTATGCCCGATTATTATCCATGCGGAACCGCTCGACCAGTGAGCTGTTACGCACTCTTTAAATGAATGGCTGCTTCCAAGCCAACATCCTGGCTGTCAATGCAGTTCCACCGCGTTATATCAACTTAGTATATACTTTGGGACCTTAGCCGGTGATCTGGGTTCTTTCCCTCTCGGACATGGACCTTAGCACCCATGCCCTCACTGCGCAGAAACATTTTATAGCATTCGGAGTTTGTCAGGAATTGGTAGGCGGTGAAGCCCCCGCATCCAATCAGTAGCTCTACCTCTATAAAACTATCTACACGCTGCACCTAAATGCATTTCGGGGAGTACGAGCTATTTCCGAGCTTGATTGGCCTTTCACCCCTACCCACAGGTCATCCCAAGACTTTTCAACGTCAACGGGTTCGGTCCTCCACTATGTGTTACCACAGCTTCAACCTGCCCATGGGTAGATCGCACGGTTTCGCGTCTACTACTACTGACTATGGCGCCCTATTAAGACTCGCTTTCGCTACGGCTCCGTTCCTGAAGAACTTAACCTTGCCAGTAAAAGTAACTCGTAGGCTCATTATGCAAAAGGCACGCCGTCACCCATATGGGCTCCGACCGCTTGTAAGCGTATGGTTTCAGGATCTATTTCACTCCGTTATTCACGGTTCTTTTCACCTTTCCCTCACGGTACTGGTTCACTATCGGTCTCTCAGGAGTATTTAGTCTTGGCGGATGGTCCCGCCGGATTCATACAGGGTTTCACGTGCCCCGCACTACTCAGGATACCACTATCTTAATGCTCTTTGCCTATACGGGACTATCACCCTCTATGGTCGCTATTTCCAAAGCGTTCTAGTTCATTGCACATCGAATGTCGTGGTCCTACAACCCCGCTGTTGCCGAAACAACAACGGTTTGGACTAATCCGATTTCGCTCGCCGCTACTATCGGAATCACTTTTGTTTTCTCCTCCTCCGGGTACTTAGATGTTTCAGTTCCCCGGGTTTGCCTCCTTGCGGATACTATATCTTCAATATAGTGGGTTGCCCCATTCGGATATCTACGGATCATATCGTGTGTGCCGATCCCCGTAGCTTTTCGCAGCTTATCACGTCCTTCCTCGCCTCTGAGAGCCTAGGCATTCCCCATACGCCCTTTTCCAGCTTGTCGCCAGATCTTTAATCTATTCTATCTTATTCGTACTCTTTACTTAATAAAGATTCGTGTTTCTTTCTTTTTTAGTCGGTAAAACATTAAAATGTCTTACCTCCTGTTCCAATATGTCAATGAACGATCGCGAGTCGCGATAGACAATTAAATCATCTATGCTAATCACTGCAAGCACTAAAGACCTTATTTCATATCTTCAGGCATTGCCTGGTGGAGAATATCGGAGTCGAACCGATGACCTCCTGCGTGCAAGGCAGGCGCTCTAGCCAGCTGAGCTAATCCCCCATTTATTTTAGTTATGAGTTATTAGTTAAGAGTTATGAGCAATAACTCTTTTAACTCCTCAACTTCTAAAATTTCCTTCAATATTTCAACCTTAATGAACGTTCGTACTTCGTACATCCTTAATTTGTACCTCGTACTTTTCAGTAGTCCCAGGCAGACTCGAACTGCCGACCTCTACATTATCAGTGTAGCGCTCTAACCAGCTGAGCTATGGGACTGTCCCTACTCTTTCCTCTTCAGTATAAATACCTCGCAGAAAAAGCAATTACTTATATATCATAATCATGGAGATTTTTTTATTCGAACATTCATTATAGAAAAACATTATTAAATCAAAAGACCGGGACCGTAGTTCCATTTTACTTCGCCAGGGACTGTCATTATATGACAATCTCTAGAAAGGAGGTGTTCCAGCCGCACCTTCCGGTACGGCTACCTTGTTACGACTTAGCCCTAGTTACCGATCTTGCCCTAGGCCGCTCCTTACGGTGACGGACTTCAGGCACTCCCGGCTTCCATGGCTTGACGGGCGGTGTGTACAAGGCCCGGGAACGTATTCACCGGATCATGGCTGATATCCGATTACTAGCGATTCCAGCTTCACGGGGTCGAGTTGCAGACCCCGATCCGAACTGTGACAGGTTTTATAGATTCGCTCCGCCTTGCGACGTGGCTGCTCTCTGTACCTGCCATTGTAGCACGTGTGTGGCCCAGGACGTAAGGGCCGTGATGATTTGACGTCATCCCCACCTTCCTCACGGTTTGCACCGGCAGTCCCGTTAGAGTCCCCATCATGACATGCTGGCAACTAACGGTAGGGGTTGCGCTCGTTATAGGACTTAACCTGACACCTCACGGCACGAGCTGACGACAACCATGCAGCACCTTGCAAATTGCCCGAAGGAAAAGGTATCTCTACCCCTGTCAATATGCATTTAAGCCCTGGTAAGGTTCCTCGCGTATCATCGAATTAAACCACATGCTCCACCGCTTGTGCGGGCCCCCGTCAATTCCTTTGAGTTTCATTCTTGCGAACGTACTCCCCAGGTGGGATACTTATCACTTTCGCTTGGCCGCCCAGGTCTCAAGGACCCGGACAGCTAGTATCCATCGTTTACGGCGTGGACTACCAGGGTATCTAATCCTGTTCGCTCCCCACGCTTTCGTCCATCAGCGTCAGTATATAGTTAGTCACCTGCCTTCGCAATCGGTGTTCTATGTAATATCTATGCATTTCACCGCTACACTACATATTCCGGCAACTTCACTATAACTCAAGACAATCAGTATCAAAGGCAATTCTATAGTTGAGCTACAGACTTTCACCACTGACTTAACTGCCCGCCTACGGACCCTTTAAACCCAATAATTCCGGATAACGCTCGGACCCTCCGTATTACCGCGGCTGCTGGCACGGAGTTAGCCGGTCCTTATTCTTACGGTACCGTCAGTAAGGTACACGTACCCTTTTTTCTTCCCGTATAAAAGCAGTTTACTACCCATAGGGCATTCTTCCTGCACGCGGCATGGCTGGATCAGAGTCTCCTCCATTGTCCAATATTCCTCACTGCTGCCTCCCGTAGGAGTCTGGTCCGTGTCTCAGTACCAGTGTGGGGGATCCCCCTCTCAGGGCCCCTACCCATCGTAGTCTTGGTAAGCCGTTACCTTACCAACAAACTAATGGGACGCATGGCCATCTTCTACCGCCCGAAGGCTTTAACCGTTGGTCGATGCCGATCAACGGTACCACGGGGCATTAATCCAAGTTTCCCTGGGCTATTCCCCTGTAGAAGGTAGGTTCCATACGCGGTGCGCACCCGTGCGCCGGTCGTCAGCGGAGCAAGCTCCCTGTTACCCCTCGACTTGCATGTGTTAGGCCTGCCGCTAGCGTTCATCCTGAGCCAGGATCAAACTCTTCATCGTTGTTTTGTAAATATTCGTCCCAACGAAGTCAAAATCCCTCCCGGCCCCGACTCTCGATTCAATTCCTTTATATATGTCTTGCGACACACTAAATTGTATGTTTCCTTAATTCTTGTTCCTCTCGCCCAGGTCCTCACCCGAACTCGATTCTTATCTCCACAATATTTCAATGAACTTCTATCAACTCAGCTACAAATCTTTCGATTTTCTCGCCTCGTTTCCCTTAGGTGTCTCCCTAAGCGGGTGCAAATATACAACTGTTTTTTAACCCGGCAACTTTTTTCGAAAAAAATATCCTTTCTTTTTTAAGCCGAACCAATCAACACATATATGAACGTTTCCCAACACCCCGATTCCAAATAAATCTTCCTCGTTAGCGGGCTGCAAATGTACACCCTATTTCTAAACCAACAAGACTTTTTTAAAGAAAAATATGAAGTTTTTTCGATAACACGTTACAGGACTGATTTACCGATGTTTATAATTTAAAAATTAATGAATCAAATACAATAAAAATCTATATTACTATAAATCAAGTAATTACACCAAAATGTATTAATCTATAAAAAGTAAATAGCAAGCAATCAATTGTTTACAAAATGCACAACCGTATTTCTAAACAAGCTATATAATGCATACCTATATATGTATTAACAAAAACACTATAAATATATTACCTACCGTTATAATAACAACCAGATTCCTATACACCAAATCCCCAATAAAGACTCATTTAAATTACCTCAACTTTTTACAGCAACAATCAAGCATCTCATTTAATACCAAATTAAAAATGAATTAAAATAAAGAAGTCGACATACTCATCTAACGCATCCTATTTTAAAAAATAATAGTTAAAGCTTTTTTCATATTACGAAAGACCAAAACATAACATTTTACTATTGTGGACATGAGTTCAACATAGTATCTTTGACATCCGAAAAGATATATATAACATGATTAACATTACACTACCAGACGGTTCAATAAAAGAATTCGAAAAAGGTACCACCCCTTTAGAAGTAGCAAAAAGCATTAGTGAGGGTTTAGCCCGAAATATTATATCTGCAAAATTCAACAAAACCACTGTTGAAACTGTCACTCCATTAAATACGGACGGTAGTCTGGTGTTATATACCTGGAATGATAAGGAAGGTAAAACAGCATTTTGGCACTCCACTTCACACATTGTAGCACAGGCTATTGAAGAACTATACCCCGGAGTAAAGCTTACAATAGGACCAGCAATTGATAATGGGTTTTATTATGACATTGAACTTCTTGAAGGGTCCATTTCCGATAAAGACTTTCCAACCATTGAGAAGAAGGCGCTGGAAATAGCTCGTGGTAAGCATGATTACAAAATGAGAGAAGTATCTAAAGCAGATGCATTGGCATTTTATAAAAACCAAAACAACCAATATAAAGTTGAGTTAATTGAAAACCTTGAGGACGGCACTATTACGTTTTGCGACCACGATACATTTACAGACTTGTGTCGTGGTGGCCATATTCCAAATACCGGAATTGTTAAGGCAATTAAGATTTTGAGTGTTGCCGGTGCTTATTGGCGCGGTAATGAAAAAAATACACAACTCACTCGAATATATGGCATCTCTTTTCCTAAACAAAAGGAACTTACAGAATACCTAGAACTTTTGGAAGAGGCTAAAAAACGTGATCACAGAAAATTAGGTAAAGAACTAGAGTTGTTTACTTTTTCCCAAAAAGTAGGACAAGGTTTACCTTTATGGCTACCTAAAGGAGCTGCACTTCGAGAGCGTTTAGAGCAGTTCTTAAAGAAAGCACAGAAAAAAGCTGGTTATGAAATGGTAGTTACGCCACATATCGGTCAAAAAGAACTCTATGTTACTTCGGGACATTATGAAAAATATGGAGCGGACAGCTTTCAACCTATACACACACCAAAAGAGGACGAGGAGTTTTTATTAAAACCTATGAATTGCCCTCACCATTGTGAAATCTATAATTCCAAACCATTCAGCTATCGGGAACTACCAAAAAGATTTGCAGAATTTGGCACAGTATATAGATATGAGCAAAGTGGCGAACTACATGGACTTACTAGAGTAAGAGGTTTTACCCAAGATGATGCGCATATTTTCTGCACACCAGACCAATTAGATGAAGAATTTAAAAATGTAATAGACCTTTCATTATATGTTTTAGGTTCTTTAGGGTTTGAGAACTTTACAGCACAAGTATCTGTAAGAGATTTAGATAATCCAGAAAAGTATATTGGTTCAGTTGAAAATTGGGAAAAGGCAGAACAAGCCATTATCAATGCCGCAGAAGAAAAAGGACTAGACTATGTTATAGAAAGTGGAGAAGCTGCCTTTTATGGTCCAAAGCTAGACTTTATGGTAAAAGATGCCTTAGGTAGACAGTGGCAATTAGGAACCATACAAGTAGATTATAACTTACCAGAAAGGTTTGAGTTAACCTATAAAGGTAGTGACAATGAGCTTCATAGACCGGTAATGATACACCGCGCACCCTTTGGAAGTATGGAACGTTTTATAGCTTTATTATTAGAACACACGGGAGGTAATTTCCCTTTATGGTTAACCCCTGAACAAGCTATTATTCTTCCTGTTAGCGAAAAACATGAAAAATATGCTGAAAAAGTTTTAAAATCCCTAGAAAATAACGAAATTCGCGCCCTTATCGATGGTAGAAACGAGACTATTGGTAAGAAAATACGTGAAGCAGAAATGAGTAAAATTCCATTTATGCTTATCGTAGGGGACAATGATGAAGTCGCAAACACCATTTCTGTTCGTAAACATGGTGGTGAAGACTTAGGAGCAATAGACGTAACTATGTTCACAGACTTGGTCAACACAGAAATAAATAGTACCTTAAAGACGTTTAAAGAATAAAAGTTTAATTAAAAATATTTAGTCATAGCAATACGTAAAAGATTTAGACCACAACCTAGAAGGGAAAATAAGAATCCCCATAATATCAATGAAAAGATAACGGCCCCAAAAGTTAGGTTAGTTGGTGACAATGTTGAAGTAGGTGTATATCCTTTTCCTCAGGCTCTTGAGAAAGCAGAAGAACTAGGTTTGGATTTGGTGGAGATTTCCCCTAAGGCCGACCCACCTGTTTGTAAAATAATGGAGTATAAAAAGTTTTTATACGAACAGAAGAAAAGAGACAAGGCAATGAAAGCGAAAGCTTCCAAAGTTGTAGTCAAGGAAATTAGGTTTGGGCCTAACACGGATGATCATGATTATGATTTTAAAAAGAAACATGCTGAAAAATTTCTTCAAGAAGGAGCAAAATTAAAGGCATATGTTTTTTTTAAAGGAAGATCAATAGTTTACAAAGACCAAGGAGAAATTTTATTGTTAAAATTAGCTTCTGAATTGGAGGAACTAGGTAAAGTAGAACAGATGCCTAAGTTAGAAGGAAAAAGAATGACGATGTTCATTGCTCCAAAAACTAAAGGAAAATAAAATAATGATTCAGTATAGTCTTACTACTGAATCTTTTATAAAATACTAAACGCTGCCTACCATCGTGAGCAGCGTTTAGCATGCAAAGTGAGATTAATATATAAACTAGGAGAAAATGCCTAAACAAAAAACAAAATCGAGTGCTAAGAAGCGTTTTAAGCTTACAGGTACCGGTAAAATTAAAAGAAAGCACGCGTTTAAGAGCCACATTCTTACCAAGAAATCTAAAAAGCGTAAGCTTGCTTTAACTCATGATACATTGGTTCACCCACATGATGTTAACAGCATTAAAGAGCAATTACGTTTAAAGTAATTTAGTTCTTTAAAAGGTAAAATTATTAACCATGGAGTTAGGCCTTAAAAGTTCCTTAAAAATAGAAAGGGCGCCAACTACAAAAAATTAGAAAAAATGCCAAGATCAGTAAATGCAGTAGCTTCAAGAGCCAGAAGAAAAAAGGTAATGAAGCAAGCCAAAGGTTACTTTGGAAGACGTAAAAACGTTTGGACAGTAGCCAAAAATGCGGTTGAAAAAGCAATGTTATATGCTTACAGAGACCGTAGAAACAAGAAAAGAACTTTCCGTTCATTATGGATTACTCGTATTAATGCAGGTGCCAGACTACATGGAATGTCCTACTCTCAATTTATGGGAAAAGTAAAAGCTGAAAATATAGAACTTAACAGAAAAGTTCTTGCAGATTTAGCAATGAACCACCCAGATGCCTTTAAGGCAATTGTAGATCAGGTAAAATAAATTAATAACAATCTCACTTTTAGAAAAATCCGATTCTTACGAATCGGATTTTTTAATTTTAGCTATAGCCGCTTTAAACTCTTGCCAATCTATAAGCTCATCGCCATTCTTATCATAGCCCTCAATAAGCTTAGAAGATACTATACCTCTAATAAAGCCGCTTATTTCAGCTTCCTTAAGTAATTTTACAATTTCAGACTTTGTAAGTTTATGATCATTGTTTTCATCAAAAAAATTAAATGCCATTTCTGGAGTTGAAAAATGATTGGTTATCAAAATTTGTATTTTATTTAATATAGATTCTTCTGTTGTCATAATGTATTCTCTTTAATTCAATTTAATTAAATTTTAATTTCCCCACAACGTCAATACCATATTTCTGCCCGAAGCATAATTTCTATGCTCACAAAGATAAATTCCCTGCCAAATACCTATATTTAATTTCCCATAAGTCACTGGTACTTGCACTGAAGCACCCATTAATGAAGATTTAATATGTGCAGGCATATCATCTGAGCCTTCATAATTATGTTTGTAATAAGGGGCATTTTCCGGCACTATAATATTTATATGAGATTCAAAATCTTCTCTTACCGTAGGATCAGCATTCTCATTTATAGTTAAACTGGCGGATGTATGCTTTATAAATACCTGCAAGAAGCCGGTATCTATATCTTTTATTTCAGGAATTCTAGAAGTTACTATATCAGTTATGATATGAAACCCCCTTTTATAAGCTGGTAATTGAAACTCTTTTTGAACTAATATCATATGGTTTATACTATTAAATAAAGGTAAAACTTTGAACATAATACACCTTATTAAACATCATTCAAATATCTTTGCCTTTAAATTTTAAAGCATATGGATTTATCGAAGATAAAAATGGTTGTTTCTGATATGGATGGGACGCTCTTAAACTCAAACCACCAAGTAAGTGACCAATTCTTTGACATATTTAAAGATTTAAAATCTCAAGGCATCACATTTGTCGCAGCAAGTGGAAGACAATATAATAGCATTATAGACAAATTAGATGCTATTAAAGACGATATCATCGTTATTGCCGAAAATGGTGGATTTGCCATGAAACAGCAAACTGAAATTTTAGCTACGCCACTAGAAAAACAACATGTACAGGATATTTTAAAGACTCTTGATGATATTCCAAATATACATCCTGTGCTTTGTACAAAGCATAAAGCTTACTTAACCGATAAATCTAATGCGTTTGTAACTAAATTAGCGGAGTACTATACGGAGTATGAAATTTTAGAAAGTTTATCTAAATTCAATTCTGAAGTTATTAAAATCGCCATTTATCATTTTGAAAGTTCCGAAGCGCATATATATCCGTTTGTAAAACATTTTGAAGCGCATTTAAAAGTAAAAGTATCTGGTGAAAATTGGTTAGATATTTCAAATATGAATGCTAACAAAGGATACGCACTGGATAAACTGATGAAAACCTACAATTTAAAATCAGATGAAGTGATGGTATTCGGAGATTTCAATAATGATCTTGAAATGCTAGCACTATCAGATTTTGGATTTGCCATGGAAAACGCTCATCCGAATGTAAAAAGAGTAGCTAAATACAGCACCTTAAGTAATGATGAAAATGGTGTAGAGCATATTTTGAAGATGCTCATTACATAATGGATGCAACCATAGACGTTTATATTTTATTCTACCGCCGGTTTTAATTCGCTAGGTACGTACCCCATAGTTCTTTTAAATGCTGTAGTAAAATGTTGTGGATTAGCATAACCTACTTCGTAAGCCGCATGTGCAATGGTTGCTCCTTCTTGAGTTATTAAACTCTTTGCGACTTCCATACGTAATGCAGTAATATATTTAAAGATAGTTACGCCATATAGCTTTTTAAAATCTCGTTTTAGCTTTGTGGCGTTGAATCCTGCTAAATCTGCCAAGTCTAAGATCTTAAGAGGTTCCTTTAAGTTTTTTCTAATATGATCTTCTACTCGAACCAACGCCAAGTAATCCGAATTTAAAAGTTTTACATTGCTCTTAGAAAGTTTAGAGGTTTGTCTACCCAAAAGAAAATCGATCATTAAAACCGTTAATTTACTTTCCAAATAAATCTTTCGGATTTCACCTTTGTACGGACACTGTATGATCTCATTTATGTTGCTTCGAATACTAGGCGGAATAAATTTACTTTTGTCCCAAAGGACAAAAGAGTTCGAATTTTGAATAGCGCTCTTTAATTTATCAAAAGAACTTTCAAATTCAGTACCCAATAAATTTTTCAACAAGCTGGGCTTCACGTATATTTCAAAGGATTTGGCGTTTCCTTTGAAAAAAATATCCCGCCCTTCAGTTGTTGGGTAATAGAACATATTGCAATGATTTTCTGGAATTTGAACCAGGTACTTTATATGTTTAAGTGGTTGATAACAGTAAGTACCTTCTAAAGAAAAATGAAGTTTTATTAAATGCTCATCACTAGAAACACAAATTTCAGAATCAAATTCAAGAATTAATTGGCTGTTAGAGAAATCAACACCTCTTACAAAAGAACTATTATCCTTAGTAGTAACCTCTACTTCATTGAATTGCAATGAATTGTCCATAAAACTATTTTTGAACAATTGGCCCACCCTTATTTCTTTCCGCAACAACTCTCTGTTCATAAACATTTTCAACTGTAAATCATTACTTCCTTTCGCGTAAGTTTAAATTCCTTTCTCGGTACTCAACTCTTCATTCCTGCCATAGATTTGCAAAACTAATTTATTTAGACTAAATCTTAATAAAGATTAGTGGATTTTTTAAATCAAATGAAAAACTTCTTAACAGTAATACTATTCTTCACATTCCTATCTGCAAAAGCTCAAGGTACTTTTAGCACAATTTCAGGCAGTGTAACAGATGCATCTGGCAAACCATTACCCTTTGCTACTGTTTTGGTCGAAGGATTTAATATTGGTGTTCTTACCGACGACAATGGAATATTTACCCTTAAAAATGTTCCCAAAGGACAGCATAACATAATAGTTTCTTTTATTGGTTATACTACCCGTTCAAAAGCCATTAAAATTGATGATAGCACCAAAAAAATAACTATTGATTATACATTAGAAGAAAATGTTGAAAACCTTGATGAAGTAAATGTCAACGGTAAATCTAAAGAGACTCAGATAGAAACAAAAGGTTTTGCTGTTAATGCAATAAAAACAGAAGAAGCAGGGCTCAGAAATATTCAAACAAACGAATTGCTAAACACTACAGTTGGAGTAAAAATTCGCCAAAATGGAGGGTTAGGTTCAGATGTCACTTATAGTTTAAATGGACTATCAGGTAACTCGGTTCGTATTTTTATCGACGGTATACCACTCTCTACTTACGGTAATTCATTTAACCTAAACAGTATACCACCTTCAATGATAAAAAACATTGAAGTTTATAAAGGCGTGGTACCAGGTCATTTAGCTGACGATGCCTTAGGTGGAGCTATTAATATAGTTCTACATAATGATACAAAAACGAATTTTAATGCATCCATATCTTACGGATCATTCAATACTGTACAAACTAGTGTGAATGGTCTTTATCGTTTTGACAAATCGGGCTTAACGGTTAAGGCTTCTCTTTTTCATAATTACTCTGATAATGATTACAAAGTTTCTGGTAGAAGTGTTGTGATCACTGGCTTGGGCGGAGTGCAAACACCAATTACAGCTAGAAGATTTAACGATGCGTACAGATCCACTGGTGGCAGGGCTGAAATTGGGTATACAGACGTAAAATGGGCAGACCAATTCTTAGTAGGTATTACAGGCTCTGATGATTATAAAGAGGTACAACATGGCGCATTTATGACCATTACCCCTTACAAGGGTAGGTTTTTAGAATCTGATGCCTTACTTGGTAGTATCAACTATCAAAAGAAAGATTTATTTACAAAAGGTCTTGACGTAAATGTTAACGGTTTATACGGAAAAAGAAACCGTGCCGTAAACGATACCGTTTCTTGGGCGTATAGCTGGAACGGAGAACGCGCAATTGATTTTAGAGGAAATGAATATCAATATACTTGGCGCTCTCAACAAGAAGGGGGTCCTTCACTAGCTAAAATAAAAAGAAATGTAGCATCTATAAGAACAGGTGTTTCGTATGCCATAAACAATCATCATAAGTTTTCTGCAAACCACGTTTATAGTGGTATTGACAGAGAAGACAGCGACGCACTGCAATCAGTTTTAGAAAACACTTTTGTAGGAACAAGAGACTTAAAAAAGAATATATACTCCTTAACCTACGAATTGAGTGCTTTTGACGAAAAATTAAGAACCAGTTTATTTGGCAAACATTATCAGCAGAAAACAACCAGTGTGGACCCGGCTATTGAATCTGATCAAAACGGTAATGATGTAATTGTCGACGAAGTGGTCAGTAGTAATAAAAATTATAATGGTTACGGTTTTGCCGCTTCCTACGAAGTCGTTAGTAATATCACCTTACTAATGTCCGCAGAGAAAGCCATACGCTTACCAAATGAAACTGAAATTTTTGGTAATGATGGCGATAATGTAGTTGCCAACTCCAGCATTAACCCTGAAAGTAGTGAGAATTACAACTTAGGGTTTAGGTTCGGAAATTTTAATATCAAAAAGCATGATTTTACAGTATCTACCAATTTTTTCACCAGAAACATAAAAGACAGAATTGGTCTGCCTATAGAAACATCGTTAAATGTCGATGATGAATTAATAGTATACGTAAACCAAGGTAGCGGAACTTCCAAAGGTTTTGATGCACAATTAAACTATTCTTATAATAACAATTTTGGTCTCAACTTCAATATTTCCAAGTTCAGTTTAAAGATTGAAAACCAAAGTATAGAGGTTGATGTACCCAATACTCCGTTTTTCACCATGAATGGCGGATTACGCTATTCGTTTAAAGATTTGATCCAAAAGAAATCTAGGTTGAACGCATTTTATAATGTTTATTTCACCGATGAATTTTCTTTTATCACCGCACAAGGAAGTAATACTATCGGTAATGAATTCTTTGAAGTACCGCAGCAGTTATCACAAGATATTGGGCTTAGTTATGCGTTCCCAGATAACAGATTTGTAGTAAGTTTTGATATCAAAAATATTTTTGACGAACCTGTATACGATAATCTTTCTGTCCAAAAACCAGGAAGGGCTTTTTACCTAAAATTAAATTACGCAATAAATAAATTTTAATCTTTTAATCAATACCGAAAATGAAAAGAACTATATTAAACCTTAAAAATTTTGCTGCCGTTTTATTAATAGCAGGTCTAATGACCGCGTGTAGTAGTGAAGACGATACCATAGTTACTCCAGATCCAGATACAGAAGAACCCGACACAGAAGAACCTGAAGAATACAGATGGATTACCGTTGCAGCGGCTAAAATGGGCGAAGATCCAGGTGATGGTAACGGAGGAACTTTAATATATTCTGTTACAAGTGAAGATGCTAAAGATCCTACCGTTTCTATTGAACCTTTTGAAAACGGATTCATTGCTCCCTCAAACAGAACAGCAAGATTACAGTCTTCTGAAGATGGAAATACTATTTTTAATATTAGCTACGCGGGTGATACTGGTGGAAATTATACAAAATATACCGTTGAAGGTGGACAAACATTCACCCCATCAGGTTCTGAAGTTAGTATAGCTCCTTACGTTGGTACTGCTCCACGTTGGATCAAATTATTTGACGGAGATCAAACTGGTGCTGCAGTTTATGTAAATAATGAAAACGAATTTGATGAGAATAATGCCTACACCCGTACAGAAGCTACTATTGGCGTAGTAACTTTAGATTTGGTAAACTCTTCAATTAAAGAATTTCAAGAGCATAGCGTTCCTTTATCTGCCGAAGAAGAAGCTGCAGGCTACTACATTTCTAGAATTGATATGCCTACATTAAATGCTGCAGGAGATAAATTATATATTGGTGCCCGTTTAAGCAAAGTGGATCCTGCGACTGCCGAAAGTGATAGTAATTATGAGATTTTAGGTTCAAAAACCATTGTCTTAGACTACCCCTCTTTATTGAATCCGTCGGTTATTACTTCAACTGTTGGTCACGGAAACACAAATGGCTACCGCAGTATCAATTCTTTTGAATATAATGGTAGCGTATACCAAGCAAACCAAAGTGACCCAGAAGGTTCTTATATTTTAAAAATCAATTCAGATAATGAATATGATGACACATACGATTTCAATTTAGACGATGCCTTAGGTGTTGAAGGAGCTTATATTCTTGCTTGGAGACCAGCTGCAAATGGTAAAGCTGTATTAGCTTACCGTCATAATGGTTCTGCAGAAGGTGTTGCAGGTCTTCAAGGATTTTTTGCACTTGTTGATTTAAATGCTAGAACCGCAGTTAAGATTGACGACATTCCCTATGACCCAGATTTCTACTTATTTCAATACCAAGGCTTTGTTGTTGAAGGAACTGAAATTTACCTTACCCAAGGTGCTGTTGGTCAAAATGGAAATATTTATGTTGTAGATACGGAAACTGGTACAGTAACGAAAGGTGCTGAATTGGTAAATGCTGCAGGTAGTCACTTCATTGGAGTATTTTAAATTATTAGACGATAAACTGAATTAGCTAGGATATCAGTAATTAAAAAATCGTTATCAAGACTTAAGTCTTGATAACGATTTTTATTTCTATCCGTATTCAAATTACAATTATGTCTTTTGTTTCTTCTTTCTTGCCGCCGGAAATAATACATTATTTAAAATTAAACGGTAACCAGGTGAAGTAGGATGTAGTTCTAACTCCGTTTTTGGGTCCCCTACCCTATGTTGATAATCTTCTGGATCATGACCTCCGTAGAACGTAAAAAAACCTTTTCCTTTAATCCCGTGAATATATCTTGCTTCTTCATTAATTTTATTTTCTCCCAATACCATAACGGTCGGCTTAATTTCAGAGCGTGTGAAGGCAGTTGTTTGTCCCATGAACCCTTTTACTAAAGAAGTATGGTTTTGACATAACATGGTAGGCACAGGGTCCCATTTAGCCGAGAAATCCATCAACGAAAAGTAATCAGATTCTTTAGGTACATTACCTCTTTTATTGGTCATATCAATAGAAGAGAATTCATATTTTAATGGGCTACGCTCCAAGATAAAATCGGTAAAAGCAAAGGTCTTTCCAAAATCTAAATTAGCTTGGTAGTTAGGGTCAGATGCATCACCATCGAACATGGGCTCTACAATATCAATGCCGTCAGCAGCTAGCGCAATATCAAAACTATCGGTTGCCGAACACATGGCGAACATGAAGCCCCCACCAATGACATAATTTCTAATTTTTAAGGCAACCGCTCTTTTTTCTTCGGATACCTTATCATATCCTAATTTATTTGCTAGTTTTTCAGCATTTTTCTTTCCTTCAATATACCAAGGTGTTGCCCTATATGCCCCATAAAATTTACCATATTGCCCTGTAAAATCTTCATGATGTAAATGCAGCCAGTCATATAAAGCTAACTTATCCCCAAGAACTTCTTCATCATAAATAGTAGTATAAGGTATCTCAGCATATGTTAATGCCATAGTTACAGCATCATCCCAAGGTTGATTTTCTTTAGGTGAATACACTGCAATTCTTGGTGCTTTCTCTAGTATTACCGCATCTTGATTAACAGAAGGACTACTGATATCATCTAAAATACTATTTGCTTGTCCATCAGATAAAATCTCAAAACTAACTCCTCTAATTTGGCATTCTTTTCTAATACTTTCGCCATCCGGAAGTAAAAAAGAACCGCCTCTATAATTCAATAACCATTGTACTTTTTGTTGTTTTGATAAAACCCAGTAAGTAATACCATATGCTTTTAAATGATTCTTTTGGCTATCGGCATCCATTGGAATTAAAATAGATGATGCGATCATTTGTACTGATAGGAAAAGAAAGAAAACTAAGGTTACAATTTTAGACATATATTTTATTTCATTCACTCAAAGATAAAGTAAAATCTATGGTGTACTATTTAAGATCTCGTTAAAGCTATTGTAGATAAGATAACGAGAAATGCTGGAAACGAATTGTTTTAAAAACAAAAAAGTCTCCCGAACGGAAGACTTCTAAACTATAGATATGTTTTATTTTAAAAAGGAACATCGTTATCCTCATCAAAATCTGGATCACTATTCATACTACTACCAAAGGCATCATCTGCACTTGGTAAGTTTTTCGTGGTAAACGGATTCTCCTCGTTTGCATTCATTTTCGATTGAAATTCGAATGGAGAATCAAAATCATCTAGATTATCGAACTTACCTTGATTACCAATAAATTTTAATCTAATGTTTTCTAGACCACCATTTCTGTGTTTTGCAACAATAAATTCTGCTTGACCCTGAGTTGGTGTATGTTCTTCATCATCCCATTCATCAATCTTATAATATTCGGGTCTATAAATAAAAGAAACAATATCCGCATCTTGCTCAATTGCACCCGATTCCCTTAAATCCGAAAGTATAGGTCGTTTACTGCCTCCTCGAGTTTCAACGGCACGCGACAACTGCGAAAGTGCAATTACAGGTACAGATAGTTCTTTTGCCAGTGCCTTTAGATTTCTGGAAATTGTTGAAATCTCCTGTTCCCTATTTCCGCCTTTTTGGCTACCACCGGCTGTCATCAACTGCAAGTAATCTATCATAATCATTTTTATACCATGTTGTGATGCAAGTCTTCTTGCCTTTGCACGTAAATCGAAAATAGAAAGCGACGGAGTATCATCAATAAACAAAGGTGCTTTTTCTAAAGATTTAACTTTAACATTTAATTGCTCCCATTCATGCTTTTCTAATTTACCCGTTCTTAATTTCTCAGAAGACAAACCTGTTTCAGAGGAAATTAATCTTGTAATCAACTGTACCGAGGACATCTCTAATGAAAAGAAAGCAACAGGAGTATTGGTATTTACGGCCATATTCCTAGCCATAGATAAGGTCAAAGCGGTTTTACCCATACCAGGACGTGCAGCCACAATAATTAAATCACTTGGTTGCCAACCAGAGGTAAGCTTATCTAATTTATCAAAACCAGAAGGAATTCCGCTCATTCCTTCTTTACCGGCAATTTCTTCAATTCGTTTTTTGGCCTGTATTACCAAATCTTGAGCAGTCTCTGCAGAGCGCTTTAAGTTTCCTTGGGTAACATCATATAATTTGGCTTCTGCGGCATCTAACAAATCAAAAACATCAGTTGCCTCATCGTAGGCTTCTTCAATAATTTCACCAGAAATTTTAATTAAACTACGTTGAATATATTTTTGAAGAATAATTCGTGCATGAAACTCAATATGGGCTGAAGACGCAACTTTTTGGGTTAATTTTATCAAATAAAAATCACCACCACAAACCTCTAATTTACCTGCTTTTTTAAGTTGTGATGAAACGGTTAATAAATCCACCGGTTGCGATTCTTCAAAGAGAATAAAGATGGCTTCATAAATATATCTATGGGCATCTTTATAGAAAACATCTGGGTGCAATATATCAATAACCTCATCTACCCCTTTTTTATCTATCATCATAGCACCCAATACAACCTCCTCTAAATCAACTGCTTGTGGCGGTATTTTTCCTTTTTCAAGGTTTATAATAGTAGATTTATCAATCTTCCGAGCGATAAAAGGTTTCGTGTTCTCCATAGTACGAAAGTATACAATTAACCTTTAGTTAACCTTAACGACATCGGTTACGATGTTCACAGTTCACTAAAGCAACTTGTTAATAAATTACGAAATTCTGTTGATAACATAAAAAAACCGAGGAATAAAATCCTCGGTATATTTTAAAATTGCCTAAAATGCAGATTAGCCGTTAAAAACTCCCATTTGGGCATATTTATCCATACGCTTATTTACGAGTTGTTTTGGTGATAACTTTTGCAGATCCTCAAAATGTGAAGTAATTTTATTTTTAACGATATCAAAAGTTTTTTCTCTATTAGCATGTGCACCACCCGCAGGCTCACGTACGATCTCGTCAATAAGTTTCAGCTTTTTCATATCTGTTGCCGTTAGCTTTAAAGCTTCAGCAGCCCTTTCTTTATATTCCCAGCTTCTCCATAATATAGAAGAACAGGATTCTGGAGAAATAACGGAGTACCATGTATTTTCTAACATTAATACTTTATCGCCAACACCGATACCTAATGCACCACCAGAGGCACCTTCACCAATGATAACCACAATTATAGGAACTTTAAGGCGTGTCATTTCTATAATATTACGTGCAATTGCCTCACCTTGTCCACGCTCTTCTGCTTCAATACCTGGATAAGCACCTGGTGTGTCTATAAAGCAAACAACAGGAACTTGAAACTTTTCAGCAGATTTCATTAAACGCAAAGCCTTTCTATAGCCTTCTGGGTTGGCCATACCAAAATTTCTGTACTGCCTAGTCTTGGTGTTATATCCTTTTTGTTGGCCTATAAACATATAACTTTGATCATTGATCTTACCTAAACCGCCGATCATAGCTTTGTCATCCTTAACTGTACGATCGCCATGTAGTTCTAAAAATGTATCTCCACATATAGCTTTAATATAATCTAAAGTATATGGTCTGTTAGGATGTCTAGAAAGTTGAACTCGCTGCCAAGCAGTCAAGTTTTTATAGATATCCTTTTTAGTATCGGCAAGTTTTTTCTCAATCTGTTTACATGTCTCTGTAACATCTACATCACTTTCCTCCCCAATTATCATGCACTTGTCCAATTGTTCTTCCAATTCTTTAATAGGAAGTTCAAAATCCAAATATTCCATATTCAATAAAGTTTCTTTAGTTGTGGTTCAAAGATAAAACTTTAATACCTAAATCTTAGGTACCCTTTTTTTAATATTTGCTCTTTGCTTTAAAATACCATTGGCAATGACCGTACTGAGTATAATTAATGCTCCCACATAAAACATAGGTTTCATTTTTTCTTCTGAGCCAAATATTAACCAAGCAAGCAGAATGCCATACACTGGTTCTAAATTTGTTGTGAGCATTACCGTGTATGGTGTCAATACACGCATAATTTTAACAGATGCTATAAAAGCATAAGCTGTGCAAATTAGAGCTAAAATAAGTAGATACACCCAATCCATCTTTGGAAGTGCAATTAACGACATATTCCAATCCCCTTTTAAAATTAAAATAATGGAAAGAAAAATTACTCCAACACCCAATTCATAAAAAGAGATGACAGATGGTCTATGGTTTTGAACAAGTTTTCCATTTATTAGCGCAAAAGTAGCAGCTAAAAAAGCAGATATTAATGCTATAACCATACCATATACATATTGCGTTTCTACTTTAAATATTAAGTATAGTCCAACAACAACTAATAACCCAAATAGAATTTCGTAACCTATAATTTTACGACCGTACCAAAATGGTTCCATTAGAGCTGTAAAAAATGCTCCTGTTGACATCATGGCCAGTGCTACAGATACCGTAGAAACTTTTATGGCTAAAAAGAATGTTACCCAATGTAAAGCAACCACAATACCTCCGCCTAAAAGCCAAAAGAATGTTTTCTTGGAAACCTTTAAACTAAATTTAGCTATTAATATATAGATAGTTATGAAAAGCGTGGCCAAACCCATTCTAATCCATACTAATGGAAGGGAATCTATGGTAATCAACTTCCCCAAAATTGCTGTAAAGCCCCAGATAAATACTATAAAATGTAAGTGGATTAAATTGAGTATTCTATCTTTTGGCATTTTGAAGCAGATAAAAAGCTAAACATCCGAAAACAACATTAGGTATTATTACCGCAAGCAAAGGCGAAAAACCCGATTGTTCAGCCAATGTACCAAAAACTTTATCAAAAAAGATGAATACAAAGGCTATAAGAATACCAAATGCCAAATTAGCGCCCATTCCACCTCGTCTTTTAACCGATGAAACAGAAACAGCAATAAGGGTCAAAATAAATGCCGTTAAGGGTAACGCCCAACGTTTGTATTTAACCAACACATACGTATTGATATTCGATGCACCTTTTCTTCTTTGATCTTTTATAAATGTATCAAGTTCAAAAAGATTTTTCGTTTCTGCCACATAGGATACCGGAGTTAAATCGCCTATATCAAAAGCGAATATGGTATCTAATCTACGTTTACTTTCAATAATTGCAGTATCGTCGATAACCGTACGTTTCTTATAAGAAGTTAATCTATAATTCGAATCTTTCTCTATCCAACGAATATTGGCTGCAGATATCTTAAAATCTAACTCATTACCTTCATTAAAACGTTCAAAAGTAAAATTGTGACCCAACTGCCTTGCAGGGTCAAAACTGCTCACATATATAAAATCTGTTTCGTTTAGCTGATTAAATATATTATTGGTAACCCTATCTTGTTTACCTTTTTTAAGGTATTTATATTTAAATTCATTGAACCCAACACTTGCATTGGGTACAATAAACATGGTCATAAAAAACATTAAGATGGCTATTAAAGATGCACCAATTATGTACGGCCTTAAAAACCGACCATAGGACACTCCAGAACTTAAAATAGCGACAATTTCAGTGTTGTTCGCTAATTTTGAGGTAAAGAAAATAACGGAAAGAAATAGAAAAATAGGAAAAAGCAAATTACCAATGTAAATGGTGAAATTTACATAGTACATAACTATTTCATTTAACGGCGCTTCATTATCAATCATTTTACCAATTTGCTCTGCCAAATTCACCATAATACCAATGGGAATAAACAACAAGAGCATTAACGAAAATGTCGCCAAGTACCTTTTAAGTATGTATTTATCTATTATCGACAGCATTATAGCCTTTTATCCATTTGTTTTACCATGATGTCTTTCCATGCTCTAAAATCACCAGCAATTATATGTTTACGAGCCTCGCGTACCAACCACATATAAAAACCTAAGTTATGAATTGTCGCAATTTGTTTACCCAAATATTCATTTGCTGCAAATAAATGTCTTAAATATGCTTTAGAATATTCGTGATCTACAAAGGTTGTTCCCATTTCATCTATTGGTGAAAAGTCATCTTCCCACTTTTTATTTTTGATATTAATGGTGCCATGCGCGGTAAACAACATACCATTTCTAGCATTCCTTGTAGGCATTACACAATCAAACATATCTATACCTAAAGCAATATTCTCTAAAATATTAATTGGTGTGCCAACTCCCATAAGATATCTAGGTTTGTTTTCTGGCAAAATTTCACAAACGACCTCAGTCATACCATACATTTCTTCAGCCGGCTCCCCTACTGAAAGTCCGCCTATGGCATTACCTTCAGCACCTGCATTTGCAATATATTCGGCCGATTGTCTTCTTAAATCTTTATACGTAGACCCTTGTACAATAGGAAAAAAAGTTTGCTCATAATCATATTCAAAAGGTGTTTTAGCAAGATGATTTATACATCTATCTAACCACCTATGGGTCATATGCATTGACCTTTTTGCATAATTATACTCGCAAGGATATGGGGTACATTCGTCAAAAGCCATAATGATATCAGCACCAATAACACGCTGAATCTCCATCACATTTTCAGGTGTAAATAAATGCATAGACCCGTCTATATGCGATTTAAATTTCACACCTTCCTCTTTTATTTTTCTATTCCCAGATAAAGAGTATACTTGATAACCACCGCTATCAGTAAGGATATTTCTATCCCATCCCATGAATTTATGGAGTCCGCCTGCTTTTTTTAAAATTTCAGTTTTAGGGCGAAGAAATAAGTGATAGGTATTACCCAATATAATATCAGGATTAATCTCTTCTTTTAATTCTTTTTGGTGTACTCCTTTTACAGAAGCAACTGTGCCCACAGGCATAAAAATTGGGGTTTCAATAACGCCATGGTCAGTAATGACTGTCCCAGCTCTTGCTTTTGACTGTGTGTCAGTATTGTGTAGTGTAAACTTCAAATCTTCTAAATCTAGTTGCAAATATAATGAACTGCCAGTGGGAAAAACTTAATAAAAAGTAAAGATGTTCATGAAATTCACAAACTTATATTTTTCATTTTTAGCACAAAAAACAGATTATTAACCCAATAACTTATTTAAACAATAAAGGTAGCACCCCACCGTTTTGATGGTATAACGAGAAAAGGAACATTTGGTATTGTATTTGCTACATGTTCTATATTAAAAAAAAAGATATGAAAAAAACAGTTTTAGCAGCTTTTATGGCACTTACCGGGCTATATACTATGGCTCAAAGTAGTTCAAGTTTTGGATTAAAGGGAGGGTTAAATTATGGTGCAAACGGAGATTATTTTGAATCTGCTGGAGATGCAGCGAGTAATCCCGACAGAAACATTGGCTACCATGTTGGTGTGTTTGGCAAATTTGGAGCATCAAAAGTTTATGTAAGACCAGAGTTGGTGTACACTAAAACAAAATCAGATTATGATAGTGCTGATTTTGACATGAGTAAATTGGACGTTCCCGTACTTTTAGGAATAAATTTAATAGGCCCTTTACATGTTTTTGCCGGACCATCTTTTCAATATATTCTGGACACCGAATTTGATGGTATTACGATAGATGACGTTGAAAATGATTTTTCGGTTGGAATGAATATAGGTGCCGGCGTCAACCTAGGTAAATTAGGAATTGATTTACGCTATGAAAGAGGTTTTAGCGATAATGAAGCTTCGTTCATTAACACCAACATAACCAATGTTGGACCAAGTAGAATAGATACTAGGCCAGACCAAATTATACTAAGTTTGTCATTGGCGCTCTAACAAAAATTTCATAAAACAAAAAACCTCTTAAGAAAACTTAAGAGGTTTTTTTATGCTTTATTTTTGGCTTATAAATCATTATCCAAATGATCCCAAATTCCGTCGCCATCGGTATCTAAGAATCCTACAAAATTTCCATCCGCATCTAACTCAATTTCATCTATAGTTAAGATACCATCATTGTCGTCATCCGTGTCATTGTAATTTGCAAGGTAGACTCTTGATAGAGCTTCAGCATCTTCATCTGTATTATCATTATTTAAATTACCGTCATTATTTAAATCTTCAAGAATAGAAGGTATTCCATCACCATCAAAATCCGAATTGGCTTCAAACCCAAAAGCATCAATTTTAAAAATTAATGGGCTATATTTAGGAGCCAAAGGCAAACTATTTCTTGTATCATCAAAATATGCTAGGCCAGAAGGCATAAAAATAGCACCAATTCCATAACCATTATACCTAACTGTTCCATCACCAACTTCAATTGGTCCCATACCAGTTTGAAAATTTTCGACCCCATTTCCAAAGCCCCTAACTACACCGGAAAGGTTAAGGATAATTGGTTGGAATGAAGATGCATCGAACAGGGTTCCATCGAATAATGAACCCTCGTACCTAAGAATAGAATTATCACCAATTGTTGGTTTGCCCTCTTCTATTCCTTGTCTAACCACTAAGGTGTATAACTTATGGTTTACAACTTCTCCGTCATCTCTTAAAAAACTTGAAGATGCCACTGAAATGGTTTCTGTAACTAAAAATGGGCTATCAAAAATGGACTGTTTATCACTATTAACACCAGCGATAGTATCAAATTTTATCTTAAAATCGAAACCTTCGGCTGCAGCATCAAATTCATCTTTATTATAGAAATGGGTTTTTAGAAACGCTACAATTTCTGCATCATCCTCAATAGCAACTTCACTTAATAATCTCTGTGGTACAACTTCGCCAATGGGATCATCGTCTTTTTTACAAGAACTTATTACAATTAACCCAGCAATTAGCAAATAGGCGTATTTCAAATTCATCAATATTTTTATTTAAGCGCGCAAGATACAATTTTCCCCTATTTTTGTTGGGTAGTTAACAAAGAATTGTAACCAAAATGCGCATAGATAAATTCTTGTGGAGTACTCGGTATTTTAAGACTCGGAATATAGCAACGACTGCTTGTAAAAAAGGTCATGCAAAAATAAATGGCCAAATTGCCAAGCCAGGAAGAGAAGTTTTTCCAATGGATGAAGTAGTTGTTCGTAAAAATCAAATAGATTATAAATTTACGGTTCTAGATATTCCTGCAAGTCGTGTTGGCGCCAAATTAGTAGATATTTACAGAAAAGATACAACGCCAAAAGAAGCATTTGAACATAATGAACTTTTACAATATTCTAAAGATTATTATCGAAAGAAAGGAGTTGGTAGACCTACCAAAAAAGATAGACGTGATATTGATGACTATCTTGAAACACCATCAGAAAATAATGAAACCAATTCTTCCGAAACTAATAAAAACATAAAAGAGGAGGAATAAGTAAATCTTTTAAAAACATAACTATCTTTATTGGTTTAAGAATATTATATGGAACAGACCATACTTTCACATTTACAGATTCAACACAAAATAGAACGCATAGCTTATCAAATTTACGAAGCTAATGTTTCTGAAGATGAAATTATAATTGCCGGTATAGAAGGTGGTGGATTGCAATTTGCAAAAAAAATAGTATCTACGCTTAAGAAAATTACGACCGCAAAAATTACACTTTGCAAACTTTCTATGGATAAAAGCAATCCTTTAGAAAGCGGAGTCACCACTTCTATAGTTGAAGAAGAATTCATTAATAAATCTGTAGTTATTGTTGATGACGTATTAAACTCGGGTACTACATTAATATATGGAGTTCATCATTTTTTAAAAACGCCCTTAAAACAACTTAAAACTGCCGTTTTGGTCAACAGAAACCATAAAAAGTATCCTGTTAAGGCTGATTATAAAGGTATTTCCCTATCAACTTCGTTGCAGGAACATGTGAACGTTCGTTTTGAATCTAAAAACGACAGGGTATTTTTAGACTAAGGAATTAATAATTATTTCCGCAATTTCTGTAGGTGAATTATTATTGCACTTTATTTTATGGTGTGCTTTATTATAAAAGAAACTTCTTTCAAATAAATGCTTCCCTACAAACTCTGTCAATTCTTGATCTTGTAAATGTGAAATCATTGGTCTATGATTTTTTTCTTTCATTAATCTTGTAACAAGTTCAGGAATACCAATATTTAGGTAAAAAGAGTTCTTAGTTTTCTCATTTATCAATTCCATATTAGTTCCAAAACAAGGGGTTCCTCCTCCAAGCGATAGTACAAAGCTATTTTCTATCAAGAATATTTCAGAAAGATATTCCATTTCTTTTTTTCTAAAATAGATTTCACCTTTCTCATTAAAAATAGATGATACGGACATACGCTCTGCTTCTTCTATATACGCATCTAAATCTAAAAATTTAATATTCAAATGGTTAGCCACTATTCTACCAACAGTAGTTTTACCGCTACCCATATACCCTAATAAAACTATTTTGATATTTTTCATTATCGCAAAATTGAACTAAATAAAAGGGATTTCAAAAAAAAAGAAATTTATATTGAAAAGGGTTTGTAGAATAAAGTAATCGACTTATATTTGCACCCGCATTGAGGGAATTATTTCAGAATATGCTTTTGACCTGGTAGCTCAGTTGGTAGAGCATCTCCCTTTTAAGGAGAGGGTCCCGGGTTCGAGCCCCGGCCCGGTCACAAAAAACATAGCCTCTTAACCAAAAGAGGCTATTTTATTTAATTGCGTGACCCTATTTTGTAAGTTGTTAACGTTTAAGTTCTTAACATTTTTGACCTGGTAGCTCAGTTGGTAGAGCATCTCCCTTTTAAGGAGAGGGTCCTGGGTTCGAGCCCCAGCCCGGTCACTTTTTACGATGAGCTTCCCTACTATTTAGGGAGGCTTTTTTATTTTACAATGCTATATACCGCCATCATAAAAAACTAATATTTAATTCCAGGTATTTTCGAAAATAATAATATTGTAATTTTCGAGTACTTGCGAAATGTAAAAAACAAACTTGACTTGTTAGTTTAATATTCACCATATTCATCTCATGTTAATTAAGAATTTAAACATAGAACATTACCAGGCATTTTTGATTATTTAACGCTTATTAAGGATAATAGTATTTCTCATCCTCACAAATATTGCAGACCTTTATATATCAACTTTGAAATGCTGCTTGCATGACTACAACTGAAGATATCTTAAAAGAACGTGTAAAAGAGCTTACCTGCCTTTATGAAGTCACTTCTATTATTGCCAATTCAGACTACAACCAATTACAAACCTCCCTTGAAGCTATTGTTTATTGTCTTAAAAGAGCTTGGCAGTTTGATAAAGTTGCGGAAGCACATATAAAAGTTGGTGAATATGAGGTTAAATCAGATGATTATAAATCCGACATGGTAGCTTTAAGCTCCAATATTAAAGTTTTTAATAAAATTGAAGGAGAGGTAATAGTCGCCTACCCATCTAAAATATACTCTGTTAAAGACTTTCTAAACGAAGAGCAAATATTACTTAATAATGTTGCACTAGATATTGGAAACCTCATTGAACGTAAACACATAAGAGATAGTGAAGCCCATACAAAGAGACAAATGGAACGTGCAGACCGTTTACATATTCTTGGTGAAATTACGGCTGGTATTGCCCATGAATTAAATACCCCACTTGCCAATATTCTGGGTTTTGCAGAATTACTTACCGAAAAAATAACTGATAAAGATGCTACTAGAGATTTAGAAAAAATTATGGATAGCGCTATTTTTAGTCGAGAAATAGTAAAAAAGCTAATGTTCTTCGCTTGTGAAATGCCGCAAGAAATG
Organism: Maribacter hydrothermalis; assembly: GCF_001913155.1. Classification (GTDB taxonomy): domain Bacteria; phylum Bacteroidota; class Bacteroidia; order Flavobacteriales; family Flavobacteriaceae; genus Maribacter; species Maribacter hydrothermalis. Next base: position 3,241,956 of record NZ_CP018760.1, on the reverse strand, counting down.
AAAATGGTAAAACTAATTCCTGTAGTTACAAATGTGCTAAAACTTTTAGAACCATCCCTAAGAACTAAGAAACTTAAGCTAAAAAAATTTATTGATAATGAAAGAATGGAGCTTAGGGCAGACACTGTTCAGCTAACCCAAGTGCTATTTAATTTAATAATGAATGCAATTTATTACTCACCAGAAGGGTCAACTGTAGATGTAACCATATTAGACACCGTACATACTATTTCTATTCAAATCGCAGATCAGGGCAAAGGCATTGATACAGATGTTGCCGATAAAGTTTTTGAGCCTTTTTTTACCACCAAACCCATTGGTGAAGGTTCTGGACTTGGGTTAAGTGTAGTCCATGGCATTATTACAAGTCATAAAGGGAAAATAACTCATAAGCCTAATACACCTAAAGGAACTATATTCACCGTAGATTTTCCTAAATTGTAATTATGGATTTGCGTAAAGAAAACATTCTTATAGTTGACGATGACATAGATATTCTAGAGCTATTGCAAAGACACTTACAGTCTATGGGTTATCATACGTATAAAGCAGTATCAGTAAAGGAGGCCCTATATATTCTTAAAGATACTTTTATTGATTTATTGATAACGGATATTCAAATGCCAGAGATTGATGGCCTTCAATTATTAAAATTTTCTAATGAGCATTATCCTGAAATACCAAAATTAGTAGTTACAGGTTACCCATCAGTACAAGATACGCTCCAAGTTATTAAATCTGGTGCAACGGACTATCTTACCAAACCATTCACTAAAAAAGAGCTAAAAGAAGCAATTGAAAAAGCTTTTTTACAAAATAAAAAAAGAAAAACACATACTCCAAAGACCACAGATTCCAAGCCCAACATATATTCGGATATGGTCGGTGAATCTGATGCTTTTAGAAAAGTCACCAATATTGTAGATCGGGTAAAGGATAATAAAGCTACAGTAATTATTAAAGGAGAAAGCGGAACGGGAAAAGAGTTAGTTGCACGGGCCATACATTATTCCGGCAAATTCTCCCGTGAACCCTTTATTGCAGTTAACTGTGCTGCTATCCCCGAAAATTTACAGGAAGCAGAACTCTTTGGCTATTTAAAAGGAGCTTTTACTGGCGCCAATGAAAATAGAAACGGATTCTTCCAAGCTGCAAAAGGCGGTACGTTATTTTTAGATGAGATTGGAACAGCGTCTTTAGCTGTTCAAACAAAATTATTGCGGGCTTTACAAGAAAAAGAAATTACAAGAGTAGGATCTAGAACGGTCGAAAAAGTTGACATTCGAATTATCGCCGCTACCAATGCAAACCTCATTGAAGATATTAAAAACAATACGTTTCGTGAAGATTTATATTACCGCTTAACAGTGGTTGAAATCATTGTACCACCTTTACGCGAACGAAAATCTGATATTTCCATTTTAACTGAAAAGTTTATTCGTAAATATGGAATTGAATTTAAAGATAGATTATTACGTATTTCCCCCGAAGCACTTCAAATTTTAGAACGTTATAATTGGCCTGGTAACATAAGAGAACTTGAAAATATTATACAGCGTGCCGTTATCATGTCTGATGGTGTTGTGGATGTCAAAGACTTACCCGAATTTTTAAAATACCAAATAAACTTTTCAAATAATGAGTTAAAACCTTTACGGGAAATGGAAAAGGAATATATTCAACGCGTTCTAAATCATACCCAAGGGAATAAGACAAAAGCTGCCGAAATTCTACAAATAGACCGTAAAACTTTGCGTGAAAAATTAAAATAAACACCGGGTAATATTTCCTCGCATGGGTAAATATTACCCACTACTCTACACTGCTAAAAATAAAATTTCAATTTAAAAGTACTGTAAATCAATCAGTTATGATTTAAAATATTTTTATTTTTAGTATCGGCACAGCAATTGTATTTATCTGAACAAATAAATTAATCTGTTTTATAAATAATTACAAACTGCTTTTAAAGATGAACAAAAAACTTTAAAAGTATTGAAATTAAGAACAGCAAGTTGAATTTAATTTACAGCAAAAGATGAAGTATGGCAGTCTTGTTTTAGAAAAAAATGAATTCATGATGATTAAACATTATCAAGAACTGAATGTTACCATTGAAGATTATGCACACAAAAATGTTTTGGAGATTTTACATCAAAATATGTCCAATGCAATGCTTTTTGAGTCTGAGGACATCCCTTTTGATATTGTAAAAATGTATTCATTTATTACTCTGGTCGGTAATGCTGGTAGGCAGTCAACTTTTCAAATAGTTCCTCCGAATGAAGTCAATATTCAAAAGAAAAAGATTTCAGTAATTAGTAGTTTAGGAGCTTCTGTAATTGGCCGTGCCGAAAGTGATAAAATTACGTATGGACTACCTGGCGATGTAATATCTTTAAAAATTCAACAAGTAAAACAAATAAATAATACCAACCTAAAGCAACCAAAAATAAAAAATTATTAATTATTAAAAAGTAAAATTATGATTAAATATGCAATTGCTCTTTTATTTTCTGTAGGTATGTTAACAGCTCAAGAAAATACAATAAAACAAACAAATGTTGAAGTTGGTGACGTTTTCGAAATAGGCAAGCCAGAAGCCAACAAATACAAACATATTGATTTTCCCCATGAAAATTTTATAATAAAAAGAGGGGGAATAGCCAATTACAAACGAGCCGAAGGTGCAACGGTTGTAGTTACCTCTATTAAAGAAAAAAAAGATGGCACCACTCAAATAAAATTTAAGAAAAAAGATGGTGGACGCTTCTTTGGTAGTCACACAACAATACAAGCCAATTACCATGAGGCCATTTCATCTGGTGAATTAATGATGCCATAATTTTTTTAGTTGGTTAATGATATCCACTTGGTCTATTCTGTACTAATTTTAAAAAAGAATTAATAGTTCAAGTGGGTTTCTAACTCTTTAAATAAAAGTAATTTTTAAGAATTAATCTAATAGATAGAACAAATGATCAAAACATCAGCAAAATTACATGCGGGCTTTATTTTAGCCATTGCATTTTTATTGGTTCTTGGTTCTAATAGGTTAAATCAAAAGCATTTTTCAAGAATACAAACCACAGTAAATTCAGTACATGAAGATAGGGTTGTAGTTCAAGATTACATTTATCAACTTAGTACAATTATTCATAAAAAAGAACTACGGTTTATAAGTGACGATAAATTTACTGAAGAGCAATCGGAAAATGAAAAAGCAGAAAAACTATTATTAGCTTTTAAAGCGACTAAACTAACTTCTAAGGAATCTAGTATATTAAATGAATTAACTGCTCAATTTAAAAATCTTAAAAATTCGGAGAACAAAACTCTAGAGGCTACTAATCAACTTAATAATAACAATGGAGTTCTTACGTTAAATAGCCTACAAGAAATGAAAAATAAATTAGATGCACTAGCCCATATACAACTAAAAGAAAGTATGCAAATGACAAAGCAATCTAATAAGTCCTTAGATATGAACATGCTCTTTGCCAAGCTTGAACTTGCTTTTTTAATTATTATTGGAATTGCAATCTTAGCTTTAATTTTTTATCCAAGTAAGTCAAAACAAACCATATTAGAATAAAAAAATTCTTTAAAACGCATCTTAAAAACAATATAATTTAAGCAAGATGAAAAATTATAATCGTAGTATTTGCTCCACATGTAGGCATGTTTTGCTATGCAACTTAACTAGAGATAAAAGTTCCATTCACTCTTGTAGTGATTATGTTCATTACCTAGATATTACTAATGAACCAACATTAGTAATATCCAACGAAATGGCTACCAACGAAGAATTTAAAAAAGAATTAGTACTAAACTAAATATAATGATAGCAAAATTAGAGACAGAGAAAAAAGCCCCTAAACAAGGCATGCTAGATAATGTTATGCGACAGTTTGATAATGCCGCAGATATTATTGAGCTAAACACCAACATTAGAAAAATTCTTGAAGTAACGAACAATGAAATTGTTGTTCATTTTCCAGTAAGGATGGATAATGGGGAGGTAGAAATTTTTACCGGTTATCGTGTACAACATAATAATTCATTAGGACCGTATAAAGGCGGACTACGTTATCACCCTACCGTTGATATTGATGCTGCAAAGGCACTTGCCATGTGGATGACTTGGAAAACATCCTTAGCTGGCCTGCCTTATGGTGGTGCAAAAGGTGGTATTCAAATTGACCCAACTAAGTATACCAATGCAGAATTAGAACGAATAACAAGAAGGTTTACTTATGCTTTAGGTGACAACATAGGTCCGGAATTAGATATACCTGCACCGGATGTAAACACAAATCCACAGACAATGGCCTGGATTTTAGATACGTACATGTCAACAAAATCACCAGCTGAGCGCTCTACAAACATGCATGTAGTTACGGGCAAACCCATAGGCGCAGGAGGTTCTAAAGGACGAGATAGAGCTACAGGGTACGGCGTATTCCTTACTATTAAATTTTGGGCAGAAAACCACAATATTGATTTAAAGGATAAAAAGTTTATAGTTCAAGGATTTGGTAATGTTGGGTATTGGGCAGCGTACTTTCTAGTTAACGAAGGAGCTATTTTAACCGCTGTACAAGATGCTTATGGTTGTATTACCAATGAAAAAGGTATTGACGTAGATAAACTATTGGAATATACCCAAAGTAATAAAGGTAGTATACTTGGCTTTGCAAATGCAAAAAAAATAGATAGTTCAGAATTTTTTAGCTTAGACTGCGACATTTGTATACCTGCAGCATTAGGAAACCAGATTACAGCTAAAAATGCCAGTAAGATAAAAGCTTATTTAATTGCAGAAGGCGCCAACGGACCTACAGATGTAGATGCAGAAAAAATATTACTAAAGAAAGGTATTGATATTATTCCAGATATTTTATGTAATTCCGGTGGAGTTATTGGTAGTTATTTTGAGTGGCTACAAAACCGCAACGGAGAAATTTGGTCTCTGGAAGAGGTGATGGAAAAATTGGAAAAGAAAATGAAAGAATCATTTACCAATGTAATTGAAACTTCAAAAAAACGTAATGTAGATATGCGTACGGCAGCATTTGTTATTGCCATAGAACGTATAGAAGAGGCGTATACACAACGTGGAATCTTTCCATAAATAAAAGTATAATTATTATGATTTAAGGAGAATATTAAAAAATATCATATTGTCATTATGAGCGGCATTCAAATTATTTGAAAATCAGCTAACTCAACTTTCTGAATGCGCTCTAAATGGCAATAAATTAAATCTCCTTTATTATAAATATCCAAAAACAATTAGAAAATGAAGTACGGGAATCTGGTTATTGAAAAAAAAGAATATGTATTACTAAAAAGGTTCATGAATCTTTCTGGGTATTATAAAGATGATACATTACGACTATCAGTTCAGAAATTAGTAGGAGAAATGGAATCGGCAATTATCTTGGATGCATCAGACATGTATGATGATGTAATAAGGTTCAACACCACTGTAACTGTTGTTTCAGATGGTGGTTGGCATAGAAAATTTAAGTTGGTTATGCCTCCTGAAAGCGATGTAAAAAACAACAAAATATCTATACTTACCCCTATGGGCGCAGCAGTAATGGGTTATAGCGAAGGTGATTCTTTAGTATGGGAATTCCCTACCGGTGAACAAAAAATAACGATCCAAAAAGTTGAGCAAGAGAACCAACATATTAACCTAAACATGGTATTATGATTGTATCGAAACAATTTTATCCGCATGAATCAGATAATAGGATCATGATGAAAAAAGATAGATTAGAAATAAATAGTTGGACCAATGATTTAGAATTTTTGAATGAAGAGATTGAATATTTTTTAGACATCGAGGATAAAATACTCCACAATTCTAATATATATCAACAGTTACATGGTACCCGAAGAGAGAATACACTATTATTAAGTACCCTTTACCGTTATGAAGGTACAGTGGGAAATGCCATAGAATGTGATACTACAGATTGTGATGCGTATTATCTAAGCCACCACGAAAAAAAACGCGAAACCTATAATTCCCATATTCAAAAATATAGAATATTAAAAACAAAAATTTTATCTCAAATACTTTTAAAAAACCAAATATAGTTGAAACAATAATTAATAAAAACAAGCCATAATAGAGGTTGCACTATTAGGCATAAAAAATATAAGTCATGGAAAAAAGGATTCTTTTACCAACGGATTTTTCAAAAAACTCATGGAATGCTATACTGTATGCTATTAAGCTTTTTGAAAATAATAGTTGTGATTTTTACATACTACACACGTATGCTAAAGAAGCCCATGGCTTAGATAACACAACACTTTTAGACCCTGAAGAAGGATTTAACAAATTGTCTGAATTTAATTCAAAAAAAGGTTTAGGAGAAATACTAATTCGCCTTTCTGAATTGGAAAATACGGAAAAACACAACTTTCATGTGGTTTCCGAATCTTCCCTGCTATTAAATGCAGTTAAAAAATTAAATTCTCAACTTCATTTTAATATGATAGTTTTAGGTGCAAAAGGAAATAATAGTAAAAGTGGAGAAACTTATGGCAAGCACACTTTAGAAATATTAAAAAATGTAAGAAAGTGCCCTATTCTTGTGGTTCCGGCCAATGTAGATTTTAATATTCCGAAAGAGATTGTTTTAACTACCAATTTTAATACCAGAATTAAAGAAAGTGAAATAACGCATTTGGTTGAAATAGCTAAACTAAGCAACGCATGTATACAAGTTTTAAGTTTAACACAACCAAAAAAATTAACCTTCGCCCAAAAAAGAAACAAGGTTTATCTACGCAAACATTTAAGTGAAGTAGCCCATAATTTTAATACACTTAGAAATGTAAAAATGGCCACGGCGTTAAGTTGTTTTATTGATATTAGACAAGCTAATATGATAAGTTATATTGATAAAAAGCCGACTTTATTGGAAAGAATAGGTTTAAGAAAATTGTCTTTAAATAAACTTGGTTTTCATCCCAACATACCGGTTCTAGCATTACATAGTAAATGATTTTATCCCAAAAAAACAACGTAATTGAATATATCATAGGTATTTAAATTTCTATGACTAACTTATTCATATAAAGAAATAAGCAGCTTACATGATCCCTATCATTATAATTTTGAAGATAGAACTATCCACCCAAATAAACTACAATTATTAAAGTAAGGTATTTCTCATATTTCCGAAAATCTCAAATGCATAATCTTTCTGAACATATTGCACATAATTTACTGTAACTGCAAAAAGCATAAGAAACATTAACCTAAAAGATACTGTATAATTTACAAAAGCTAAATATTTAAACACCCACACCAAACCGCTATACACCTATTTTAATAAATCTATATTTATTGTTCCACTAGAAACTAAAACAGTTATTGACTAAGTTTATCATGATAAAAACGTGGGGCAGGTTTTATTTTTAATTGGGAAAAAACACTTAAACGACGGATATTTTAATGTTCCTATTTCTGACAGAAATGAAACTAACAGTTCTTCTATGTCACCAATTGTGTCGCTCGTTTTATTTGAGTTAATTTTAAAATAATTAACGGCGTTTGAATTCGATTAATTAAAAAAAATACACAATTATTTATATTTATTCATGTAAAACAGGTATAAATATTAAACTAAAAACGGAATAAAAAATTGAACTACCTGAAGTTATTTTTTTAGATATCAATATGCCGTTTTTAGACGGATGGGGATTTTTAGCTGAATTTAAAAAATTGAAATCTAAAATTGCAAACAAAGTAAATATCTATATGGTAAGCTCTTCTATTAGAGAAACGGATGTAAAAAGAGCGTTGGATTTTGAAGAACTAACAGGATACGTGGTAAAACCTTTACATAAGGCTCAGTTAGCTAAAATATTTAAAAAAATATATCACGAGAATTGGTAAGAAAATTAGAGGTTAATTGTTTTCTTTTAAAGTAAATTTAATCGTCTCATCAATTCTGGCCGATTAGAACGGCTAATGGGTACTACATTTTTAGCAATAAGTACGCTATTATCCTCTATATCTATAATTTTCAGGAAGTTTATGATATAAGAACGATGTATTTGTAAGAATAACTTTCCCGGTAATTTTTCCTTGATTTTCTTTAAAGTTGTATGAACCCTGTATTTTTCTTTTTCAGTTTTTACATCTATATAATCACCTTTCGCCTCAATAACCAAAATTTCTTTTAGTTTTAATTTAATAAGCCTTCGGTCTATATTAATATATAAATCTTCACCATCCACAGATTCAGGTATAGGTGCCAATTGTTGCTGCACCTTTAGATTTGAAGTACTTGTAATTTTAGTAATACACTTTTCAAATCGTTCTTGCGTAATCGGTTTTACCAAGTAATCTACAATGCATTCATATTCATACGCAGCAATTGCAAAATTGGTGTCCGAGGTAGTTAAAACTATTTTTGGCGGATTTTTCAAGGTCTGAACAAAATCTACTCCGCTAAAACCGGGCATATGTATATCCAAAAATATAACATCAACATCTTGCTGATTTAGAAATTTTATTGCACATATTGCATTATCAAATTCTTCAACAACATTTAACATTGGTATTTTAGAACACAATTGCTTAACAATTGCACGCGCCATAGCTTCATCATCTATTATAATACAGTTCATTAAATAGTTTTTAAATATGCTTCTATCGTTGTTAAAACATCATTAAATTTAGCTCCATTGTCCTGCTTACCTTTCAGTAATTCCATTTCATAGGCAACGGCTAGTCTATAAGAATTTTCCATTCCTAATATATTAAATTTGTGCTTTAGCTTATGAACAATATCAGCAGTTTCCTTAATTCTAGCATTAGTAATATGGCCAATGTATTCTTCTTTTTCTAAAGGAAATTCATTTTTTATAATTTCAATAAATTGACCTCTAAATTCAACATCGTCCCCTGCAAGTTCATCAACATAATTAAGATTTGGTTGTTCCATCATAATTTCTTTTTTAAAGTAATATAAAAAGTAGTTCCTTTATTTTCTTGAGATTCTAACCAAACATCTCCATCATAAAGCGCAACTATTTTCTTAACAATGGCTAGGCCTATACCTGTAGCATTATCGGTTGTTTCTAATTTTTTAAACATATGAAAAATACTCTCTTGATGTTTGGCCGCTATACCTTTGCCATTATCCGAAACGCTAAATTTCCAATAAACCTCATCAGTTTCATAACCCACTTTAACATGGCCATTCTTTTTATGTTCTGTAGCATTCACGGCATTTGTAAATAAGTTCATAAACAACTGCTCAAATCGAGATCTTACGAATATGATTTTCGGCATCTCTTTAGCATATTCAAATGTTATATTGCCAGGCACGTAAATCGTCTTTTCTATTTCTTTTAAAACATCGCCAACATTAAATTCAACGCTACGCTCCTTTGTTTCACCCATGGTAGCATGGTTTAAAATACCGCTTATCAACTTATCCATTTTCATTAGATTCTCGTGTACTAATGAACAGTTTTCCTTACTAGTGTTAGAAAATTTCTCCTTTTCGTCCTCCACGATCCAACTCATTAGTGCGTTAATATTGCGTATTGGAGATTTTAGATCATGCGATACCATTTGTGCATAATCGTTCAAAGACTGATTTTGAAATTCCAGACTTTTTAAAAGTTTATCTTTTTCAACGGTCATCTTAGAGACCTTTATGGCTAGGTTACTTATATAACCTGCTAAATTCTCTGCGTTGATTTCATTGTCAATATTCTGGTTAAATATTTCTTCTTCATTTAAATTCTCCGTTAAACTACGTATTGCATTCTCTAACGAAATTAAAATACCTTTTTGTTGAAGAGCTTCTTGCTGTAATTTTTTATTGGCCTCAAAAAGCTCATCCGAACTTATTTTGGAGGATCTATGAAGCATAGAAAATTTATCATCATAATTTTCGTACGACTTTTCTATAGCCTCTAAAAAATTGACCATTTCAGGTTTCGATTCCAGCTCCGTGGAAAGGTATTTTCTAATTTGTCTTTTTAAAAGGGAATGCATTATTCACTAAATAAAGTTAATGTCATTGTTTGGTTATGAAGCTTACATTCATTTTGATTATTAAATGGCGCCATTTCCCCGTAAGAATAAAATCCACTAATAAAAGCTTGTTCGCCTATTACAGATTTTACTTCTTCAATTTCCTCTTCTGTTCTTTGGTCCATGACTAATTTACGCCCAATACAACTTATTAGAAGCGCTAAATCTGGATTTTTCTTCCTTCCTCTCATTGCATATTCCGCCGCACGATATGCACCGTGTACAATATCGTCTACAGATGACATCATTAATTGTACCCTAGCACCCTCTGGAACATCACCTGCAAGGATCATAGCATTATCCTCATGATCAATGTTAAGAATTGTTCTAACCAAAGGTTCAGATTCTTCGGTACTCTTTACACTTAAGGGGTAAAGTAAGGCTGATTTTGGCAATTCTTTAGCTTTTTCCCCTAAATAGGTTTTGTAAAGATCCAAAGCTGGTTTACCATCTAGTTCAAATAGTACATTGCCTTTAGATTTGGTTACAATTCTTTCTGGACCAAAGGCTGTCCATCCACCAAAGTTAGCACTGGTAATCTCTAAAGTTTCACCATAAAAACCAATTGCTACTATTTCCCCTTCTTTAGGGTTTTCATTATAAGAAGCTAGAGTTCTCTCAAAACGATCATCATCTCCACAAAGTCCTCCAGATAATTTTACATTTTTATCCTTTACTTTCTCTATTCCGTTTATCAAAGCACTACCATTAACTGTACTTCCTTCAGATATTAAAAATAGATGCCTTAAATTTTCTTTAGGAAATTCAGTCATTAAACTTTCTCCTAAATTAATTTCATTATTATCATGGTCCTTTACATTACTTCTTTTAACCATAATAGTGCTTTTTTCAAACTCTATCGCAGTTAAAACTACAGAATCATTTAATACCTTATCATCAATAATTTCACCAGAAGCTGTACCAAAAACTATATGTCCGTCAGGGAACAAATCTTTGACCTCAGCATAAATATCGTCACTTTCTAGCATGTATCTATTTCCGAAAACCAAAACCAAAGGTTCCTTTAACTGTGCTGAATCCTTAAATACAAAAGACTCTTTAGTTTTTTTAATTCCTTGAATTATCTTCATCTGATTTTTAACTAGTTAAAATCTTTTTTATTGTAAAATGAAATTGGGTTCCCTCACCAACAACACTGTCTACCCATACATCACCATGATAACGGTCAACAATTTTTTTTACGATCGATAGTCCTATTCCTGTTGATCTTTCATTGTTTCCAATTGACTGGAAAATTTCAAAAATCTTTTTATGATATTCTTCTGGTATGCCGACACCATTATCACTAATAGTAAACTGCCAATATTCTCCTAAATCTTTAAAAAGAACTTCTACAATACCAACATCCCTTTCTATGTGTACCACGGCATTACCAATAATATTTTGAAAAACTTGATATAATTTAGTTCTATCGGCCATAATCGAAGGTAGCTGTTTTGGTACAACTAAATCTACATGTTCTGGGATATAAATGGTTTCCCTAATGTCAGAAATTATGGTATTCAAATCTATTTTTGAATCTGAAAGAGCAGAGTTGTTAGCGGTAGAGTATTCTAAAATTCCTTGAATTAATTTATCCATAGAAGCTACTTTCTCTTGCATTAATTCAAGATTTTGACGACCACCTTCATCTAAGACATCTTTATAATCCTCAAACAACCAAGTTGCCAGCGCACTAATACTTCTTAAAGGAGATTTAAGGTCATGAGATACTATATGTGCATATTCTTGAAGACCTTGATTACTATTTTCTAGATCTAACAATAACTTTTCTTTCTGTAGTTCAAGTTCTTTATGTTCGGTAATATCTAAATGAATTCCAATAGACCCTATAACCCTACCAGTATCGTCATATCTAGGAGCACCACTTATTAGCCAATGCTTTTTATTTTGTGATTTATCAATTACTTCTACTTCGTAAGATTCCGATTTACCTTCTCTACGATCCTGGTTTTTTGTAGTTATGATACAATCGTCGTTTATCTTAATTAACTTAGATGCAACCTTGCCTATAAGTTCGTCCATTTCAAAGCCACTCATTTTACAGAAGCTTTGATTAACCATTTGTATTACATCTTCATTATCTACTTCAACCAAACCTAAATTCATATTAGCAATAATGCTTCCGTATTTTTCTCTCTGCGCCTCTAAATTTTTTCTATATTTTTTACTTATTGTAATATCATTATATGCCCATAAATGTCCTTTATAATCTCCTTCATTATCAATAGGAATAAAATCTCTAGCCAAAACCTTTCCATCTGTCATTTCAAGTTCATCGGCCAAAATAGTTTCCTTTTTTTCTAAAATTTCTTCAATTCTACTCATGAAATTTTTAGAATTCTTAAAAACATTTTTACTTATCTCTGCATATCCCCTACAATCAGTCCCAATAAGATCTTTTGGTGTTTCGTTTATATTAAATATGTTACAGAACATTTGGTTGGTCAATGCAATTTTACCATCTTCATCTTCTAAGAGAACACCTGTTTGTAAATTAGAAATTAAGGCTGACAGTCTATTTTCCGATGCTTTTAATTTTCTTTCTGACTCTAACTGCCTAGAAATATCTTCTATTATTGCAACTTGATAATCTGATTTACCTTTATTTTTTGTAATTGCAGTAACCATTGTTTTAGCCAAAATTTTAGAATTATCTTTTTTGGTAAATTTCTTAACTGCTTTAAAACTATCAATTTCACCAGCGTTCATTTGCTCTAGTAAACTTTTGCCAATTGTTGGGTCTTCAGGTTCCGATAATTCTTTTAGGGAACGTTTTCTTAGCTCAAATTCAGTATAACCTAGCATTTCTACAAAAGCATTATTTGCTTTTATTATTTCACCATTTACTGATAAAACAATACCTAACGGAGAGTTTTCTACAATTAAGTCTAATTGTTTTTTTTGTTCTACTAATAAGCTTTTTACTTCGGTTTCTTGAGTAATATCTCTTATAATACCCTGAGCTGCAATAGGATTTCTATTTTTATCATAAACTAAACTTGCGCTAATTTGAACCCATTTTTCACCTGCATTTTTAGTTAAAATTTTTGCTCTATAATTGGAAAGTGTACCTACCTGTAATAGAGATTGCATGGATTCTTGTGTATATGCTAAAAACTCTGGGTGAATAAACTCCGATAAGTTTATTAAATTTTTAGTGTGATCAAATCCCAAAAACTCCTTGGCCGATGTATTCATATTAATAACATTAAAACTCATGTCCATGACAACATAAGGGTCAATTATATTTATAAAAATACCATCTAGTTCAGAGGTTTTTTCACTTAACAAATTCTCGAGCTTACTGTTTATATCTTTTAAATGACTAGATACATCATATAGCTCTTTAGACTTTTCCTCTAAAATACGCTCTGCTTGTTTACGTGCCTCCTTTTGTCTTAATAAGGCTTTTTTTAAAAGAATAACCTCCGTATTATCCATTTTGTACAATATCAAATTTTACTTCAGTACCGTCATCTTTTAAAAGTTCATAAGTAATATCTGCCTTACCATTAAAGTGTTCAAAGGCTTTTTCCATAAGGCCCTGTGCCAATCTAAAGAGTCCTCTAGACGAGGAATAGATCATTGATATAGAAGTATCGGTCTTCTCAAGAATTTTAAATGTTGGCAATTCGGCTTCGGGGTACAGTTTTTTTACATGTACGTGAATATGGTCCTCTATGGCGTAAAGCAAACCAATTGGTGATCTATAACTTTGTATAACCTCGGGGTGTGCATTTTTTAAACCTGCAAACAAGTAAAGTCCTAAAGCGTAAATTAAGTCTCCTGCCGGGAGATTTACCTCTTCACTTAATTGGGTAATTAAAGCCACCATTTCATTGAAATCATAGGTGGCAACAGAGGTATATATACCCTGAGATGGTAAATTTGATTTTTCTATGATGTTATCAACGGTCTCTAAACCAAACTGGGTTTCGACCATTTCTAAAAATTCTGTAAAAACAATACCTTTCATTTGTAAAAATTATATTACAAATCAAACGTAGGAAAATTAATACATAAAAAATTAAAAATGTTGTGAAAACGGTTTTTTTGTTAGCCTTTAACTAATTGATTTACTTCCCAATATTGTAATACCGCATTTAACTTAAACTCGTAATCCTCATATTTTAAGGGTTTTATAACGTATCCAGCAATACCTGCTTGGTAACATTTAAGTAAATCTGCTCTATTTTCAGAAGTGGTCAATATAACTGTTGGCAAATACTGCAACAGTTCATCACTCTTAAGAATATTAAGAAATTCTATACCATTCATCCTAGGCATATTTAAATCTAACAATATAATATCCGGTAATTTTTCCCCTGATCTTAAAAGGCTCAAGGCTTCTTCTCCATTCTTGGCTTCAACAATAGTATGCTTTAAATGAAGTTTAGAAACGGTGCGTTTCAACTTCATAACTTCGATTAAATCGTCTTCTATTAATAAAACATGCATTGTTTATCTATTTTGCTTTTACAAATGTCAGATTTTTTCTACCATTATAATATCTGCTATAGGTGAGTGACCGTTTACTATCGGTGAGTGGTAATTTATTATCGATGAATCATTTTTCGAATTTACTTAAAAAGTTCTATTTGGACTAAATGAAGTGATGTCCATACTGGTTTTTTTGTTGGATATAACCTCAGAAACCAGTTTTCCCGTTACTGGTCCTAAGCTCCACCCCATCATGGCATGACCTGTAGCAATGGTTAGATTTTTGATGCTTGTAGATTTACCTATATACGGAAGACCATCTGGGGATACTGGGCGTAATCCCGTTTTAGCACTATTGATTTCAGCACTATTAATTTCTAATTCGGGATAAAAAGAATGAGCGCCATTAGCAATTGCTAGTACACGTTCTTTTCTTACAATAGTATTATTACCTGAAAACTCCATAGTACCGGCAAACCGGGTAAAGCCGTTCATTGGTGTTACCGCCATTTTAGATTCCATTAAAATTGCAGGTATAGAGATTCCTGTTTCTCGTTCTACATTTATTCTATATCCTTTACCTCCTTGTAATGATAAACTTAAATTCAATTTTTTTGCAAGTTCTCCACTCCAAGAACCAGCAGCCATTACCACTTCAGCTGGTTTATAATTATCCTTATCTGTAATTATTTCCTTTAGTATTCCATTAGAACTTTTAATATCTAATACTTCTTCATTTGTATTTATACTAACACCTTGTTGTATTAAATAATTTAGAAGCTTCGGCATAACCTCTGTTGGGGTTGTATGTCCATCACACTCATAATGTATAGCACCTTCCGCATCAATTTGTACATTTGGCTCCAAAGTTTTTAATTCTTCTTTATTCAATTCAGTAACTTCTAGCCCTTCAAAAGCTACTCGGTCAGCAACTTTTTTTTCATGTAGATAACTTGCTTCAGTTTTATAAAGCATTAATAGACCTTTACGCTCTAATTGAAAATCACCTAAATCGCCAGAGTTTTTTATGTCGGTAAATAGCTCCCTACTTATAAGGTTAATTTCCTTTATTAACGGAATTGCTTTTTCAACTTTTGCTGGGGTAGATGATTTATGAAATTGCCATGACCATTTCAAAAAATCTGCATCTAGCCTTGGTTTCATATAAAACGGACTTGCAGAATTAAACATCATTTTTATCCCTTTTGCAATCATACCAGGTGATGCCAACGGAATAATATGACTTGGTGTAATATATCCTGCATTGACGAATGATGCTCCAGAGGTGATATCCCCTTTATCAATTACCGTTACCTCAAAACCCTCTTTATTTAAAAAGTAGGCAGTACATAAGCCAACAATTCCCCCACCAATGACTACAACGTTCTTATTCATGCTAGTTTTCTGTCTTTAAATTGTGTTGGCGTAAAAGTGCTTCTAAAAAATAATAATCTGCATAATTAATAGGAACATCTATTTCTGAGTTATCTGGCAGATGACCTGTAGAATGTTTCAGTAAAAAGCCTTCATTAGTACCTACCTCAGCTAAATAAGTCTCAGTACTTAGGGATTTTAAAATATTGGATGCCCTATTTACATAACTGGTTTTTAAAGAATCGTCAACAAAGGTACTAAGCTCATACAAAGCAGATGCCGTAATAGCTGCAGCAGAAGCATCTCTAGGGGTGTTATTTGAAACCGGCGCATCATAATCCCAATAAGGTATTTTATCTTCTGGTAGGTTCTTATGATTATTTATATAGTTTGCTATATTGTTTGCTAGCTCTAGATATTTTATATCTTTAGTTTCACGGTACATGACCACGAATCCATAAAGACCCCAAGCTTGCCCACGTGCCCAAGCAGATTCATCTTTATAACCTTGTGCTGTATTCCTTTTTAAAATATTGCCAGTATCTATATCATAATCCAATACGTGAAAAGAGCTAAAATCATCTCTAAAATGGTTACGCATGGTCGTGTTTGCATGAGTTATCGCTATATTATAATAGGTTGAATCCCCTGAAATTTTTGTTGCTTCAAAAAGCATTTCTAAATTCATCATGTTATCAATAATAACAGGACATTGCCATCTATCATTGGTATTCCAAGATTGTAAAATTTCGGCTTTTGGCTTAAAACGTGATGAGAGAGATTTTGACGCTTGTACCATTACCTTTTCATAATCTTGGTTATCAATATACTTTAAAGCATTCCCATAACTATCGCCAATCATAAAACCTAAATCATGAGTTTCGGTATAATATTGTAAAGAGTCTAGAAGTTTAGTGTAATAAAGAGCTCTATTCTTCCACTCTGTATTATTTGTAAGTTTATATAAATTCCACATAGAACCTGGGTGAAATCCACTGGTCCAATCATAAATACTTACCGAGTGTAATTCGCCATTAACTATAGTTCTTGGCATTGGTTTATTAGTATCTAAAAATTTTATAGAATTATGGTATAAATATTCGTATTGGTCTGCCACTCTGTCCAGGAAAGTTTCTTTTATTTTAGCTTCTTGGGCATTACACCAACCGAATACTACAAACAAAACCAGAAAAATTCGTTTATATATTTTCATTTTACAATAGTTTAAATTACTTGAAAACCATATGCATAAGGATCATCATCATCAATGGAAATTGTATTTTGACCATAAATTTTTGCCCAGCCTGTTATACTAGGGATTATTGCAGGTTTACCTTTTAAAGTTGTTTCTTCTTCCACACGGCCAATAAATTGCGAACCTATATAGCTCTCATGAATAAAATCTACTCCTTTTCCTAACAGCCCTTTTGCATGCCATTGGGCCATTCTTGCAGATGTCCCTGTACCACATGGCGAACGATCAATTGCTTTATCACCATAAAAGACAGCATTTCTTGCGGTAGCTTTCGCTGAAATTGTAGTGCCAGTCCATAAAATATGACTCACATTTTTAATGCTAGAATCTTCTGGGTGTATAAATTTATTAGAATACTTAACATTTATTTTCTCCCGTAATTCTTGGCTAAATTGAATGAGCTTACTAGCAGAAAAATCTTGAATTCCCGTAAAATTTACCTGTGGGTCAATTATAGCATAATAATTACCGCCGTAAGATACATCGAAAGTTAGCTCACCCAAGTCAGATGATTCTATAGTTAAATCAGTAGCCGCCAAATACGATTTCACATTCGTCAATTGTACCCAATCTACCTTATTCCCCGTTTGTTGATATTTAATTTTAACTAAGCCTGCCGGAGTTTCCATACGTACCTCTCCCGGTATTTTAGGTACAATTAGTCCTTCTTCTATGCCAATTGTTATCGCCCCAATAGTTCCGTGTCCACACATGGGTAAGCAACCACTAGTTTCTATAAATAAAATACCGAAATCATTATCTGGATTACTAGGCGGGTAAAATATACTACCACTCATCATATCATGACCACGTGGCTCAAACATTAACCCCTTACGAATCCAATCAAACTCCTTTAAAAAATGTTGTCGCTTTTCACTCATAGTGGTGCCAACTAAATCTGGACCTCCATGTTTTATTACCCGAACCGGATTGCCGCATGTATGGGCATCGATACAAACAAATGTAGAACTGGCCATAGAATAATTATTTAGTATGGTTGATATATGCGTTTATTCTACGTTCTAATATAGGTAAGGTTACTGTACCTTGCTCAAGAATAATTTCATGAAAATCACGAATATTAAATTTATTTCCCAAAGCTTCTTCTGCCCTTTTTCGTAACTCCCTAATTTTAATCTCCCCTATTTTATAAGAAATTGCTTGTCCCGGCCACGAGATATACCGGTCTGTTTCTGTATTAATTTCATGGATAGATAACGCCGTGTTTTCTGTCATGTAGGCAACCACCTCTTCTCTACTCCAACCTTTTGCATGTATACCAGTATCCACAACTAACCTACAAGCACGCCACATTTCATACGTTAACTTTCCAAAATGCTCGTAAGGTGTTCTATAGATTCCTAATTCATTACCTAAAAACTCAGTATATAGTGCCCATCCTTCGCCATAAGCAGATAAGTACATATTTCTTCTAAAATTTGGTATACTATCACCAAGTTCCTTATTTAAACTCCCTTGTAAATGATGCCCAGGTACTGCTTCATGAGCCGTTAAAGAAGGTAATGTATAAAGCGACCTACTTTCTAATTTGTAGGTATTTACCAAATAAAAACCTGGTTGCGTATCTGAGGACGGACCAGAATACCTGCCTGCAGTGTACTTAGGCGCAATTGCATCTGGCACCTTTATTACACCATATGGTCTGCGTGGTAAGGTTTTAAAAAACTTCGGTAATTCTGCATCTATTCGTTTGGCAATATCTCGAGCCTGCATTAAAAGTTCATCACCAGTTTTTGCATAAAACTGAGGATCAGTTCTAAGAAAGCTCAAAAACTCAGAAAAAGTTCCCTTAAAATTTACCTCATCGATTATTGCATTCATTTCAGCTTTAATACGAGAAACTTCAGAAAGTCCTATATTATGAATATCATCGGCAGAATATTCTGTAGTCGTAGTATAGTAATTAATTCTATTCTGATAAAAATCTAAACCTTTAGGGGTGTCGGATACCCCTATCGATGTTCTTGTATTTGGGATGTAATCTGTTTCAAAAAAAGTTTTTATTTTTTTAAAAGCCGGTACCACCTTATCCATTATTATTTGCTGACCAGCTAATGTAATAGAATCCCTTTGTGCTGTATTTAAACTTATTGGCAGTTCTTTTAGAGGTCCATAAAAACTACTTAATGAATAATCGCTTACTATATGTGTATCATAGGTAGACTCGTATCCGTTAAAAATAACTTTAGGTTGTGAAAGACCTTCGTCTATTCCTTTTTTTATTAAAACCAAGTGTTGATCTACATAGTCTGGAATAGCGTTTAACATATTTAGATATTGCTTGGCATCGTCGTATGATAAAATTGGTTTTACCCTATAATTTAAATTTAAATGAAAACCCTGATCCGCTTGTATGGGATTCAAGTACATTTTATAGCGAAACTCATCAACTTCATTTTGAAGTTTAAATCTTAACAGTTCACACGAAATTAACTCTGTTTCTGTTAAGTCTGTTTTATTTAAATCGTTTAATAAAGCGAGTTGCTTTTCAGCAAATTCAGCATTTTTCTTTTCTATTGTTTCTTTATATAACCCTAAAGGATATTCGTTTCTGTTATAAGGTTTATAGGCTTCAATTTCAGATAATATTGAAGTAATCGAAAATTCAGCTTGTTGCGCTTGGGTAGTAACTAAAAATAATAGAAACCAAAAATTCAATAGTGTTAGAGCACTCTTAATTCTATTACGCAAGCTATTCATAAGGTCTATTTTTAGTTCGTATAACTTCCTTCTTCCAATCTAACAATACCAAGAGGGTTTTCATTTTGCAAGGCTTGTGGCAATAATTTATTTGGCCAGTCTTGGAAAGAAACTGGGCGCACCCATCTTTTTATTGCTGATGTACCTACAGAAGTAAATCGGGAATCAGTTGATGCCGGAAAGGGGCCACCATGAACCATAGATGAATTTACTTCTACACCTGTTGGAACACCATTGAACAAAATTCTCCCTACTCTACTTTGCAAAGCATCTACAACATTTGAATGTGCTGCCAAGTCGTCTTCAGAACCGAGAACAGTACCCGTTAATTGACCTTCTAAGTGATTTAATATAGTCTCTATTTCCGTCGTATTTTTACAACTAACAACAACTGAGAAAGGCCCAAATACTTCTGTATGAAGTTTAGTGTTTGCTAAAAAATCAGCTCCGCTTACATTTAATATAGTTTGTTTTGCTTCATTAGCACCAACATCTTTTTCATAATCTGCAGTTACCGTAACACCATTTTGTCCCGACAATTCTTTTTTACCTTCATTATACTTGGCATAAATATTTGGATGCAACATGCAAGTAGGTTCAAGCTTTAAAATTTCAGCCGATAGTGTAGTTATAAAGTCATCTAAATTTTTACTTTTCACCCCTAACACCAAGCCAGGGTTGGTACAAAATTGTCCAGCACCCATAGTAATAGATGAAGCGTATTTAGCCGCCCATTCATCTCTCTCTTTTTCCAGAGCCGAAGGAAGCACAACAATGGGATTTATACTACCCATTTCTGCAAAAACAGGAATAGGTTCTACTCGTTCATTTGCTAGTTTATACAATGCGGTACCACCGGCAATACTACCTGTAAACCCAACAGCTTTTACTTTTGGGTGCTTTACGAGTTGTTGCCCAACAGTTATACCACTGCTATTTAAGTTTGAAAACACACCATTAGGCATACCCGTTTTTTCAGCAGCTTTTATAACTGCCGAAGAAACTAATTCACCTGTAGCAGCGTGCATTGGGTGACTTTTTACAATAACCGGGCAGCCGGCAGCTAGTGCACTTGCGGTATCACCACCTGCTGTACTAAATGCCAATGGAAAATTACTAGCACCAAAGACTACAACAGGACCTATCGGAAATAACATTTTTCTAATATCTGATTTAGGCATTGGATCCCTGTTTGGTTGTGCTTTTTCAATGACCGCTTCTACCCACGAACCGTCTTTTAACAAAGCGGCAAATGCACGTAATTGTCCCATAGTACGTCCACGTTCACCACGAGCCCTACCCTCTGGTAATCCCGACTCTTTACAATAGATTAATATCAACTCCTCGCCTAAAGTTTCGATTTCAGTGGCTATTGCTTCTAAAAATTCGGCTTTTTTTATGCCAGTTACATTTTTATAAATTTTAAACGCTGATGTTGCCAATTCCACTGCTTCATTTATTTCAGCAGAGGATGCTTCATAAAAAGTCCATTCGGTTGGTTTATTTTCTTTAGGGTTAAACGTCTTAAAAGTTATATCGCCCTGTTTTGATAATTTATTACCAATTGTATTTTTACCGCTTATCATTTTATTTGTTTAGTGTACACTCAAAAATAAAGAAAGTACTGGTAATAATTTCTTATTACGACATTAACCTAATACTATTATCAATATCATAATTCATTAGGTTCATTATTATTTCACTCCTAATTAATTCCTTTGTAATTAGGCAACTTTGGTCTTGTAGCCATTCCTTTTTTAATTACTGCGGCTACGCGCTCACGTTCAGCTCCTATTAATGGTAATCTGGGCGCTCTTACGTACTCCGTACCAATTCCTGTAGCTACTTCGGCCATTTTAATATTCTGTACCAATTGCGGGCTAATATCTAGCTCTAACAATGGTAAAAACCATCGATAAATTTCTAAAGCTTCTTTTATCCTTCCTGCTCTTGCTAATTCAAAAACAGCACAAGTTTCTGCAGGAAAAGCACAAACTAAACCAGCCACCCAACCGTCGGCTCCCATTAACGTACTTTCTAAACCTAAGGTATCAACTCCTGTTAAAACTTTTAACCTATCTCCAAATCTTGATTTAATACGTGTAATGTTTGAAATATCTCTGGTAGACTCTTTAACTGCCTGTATATTATCACAACTCATAAGGTCATCAAACATATCTAAAGTTACCATTATACCATAATCTATAGGGTTATTATAAATCATTATAGGTAACGTTGTACTCTTGGCGGTTTCTTTAAAATAAGTTACTGTTTCGTGATCATTAGCTTTGTAACGCATAGGAGGTAACATCATTAAACCTGCTGCTCCACATTCTTGCGCAACCTCTGCAGCATGTATGGCACCTTTAGTAGTTTGCTCGGCAATATTAATAATAACAGGTACTTTGCCCTCGACAAGCTTTACCGTCTCCTTCATTAAAATTTTCTTTTCGTCATAAGTTAAGGTACTGGCCTCTCCTAAGGTTCCGCCAAGTATTATACCGCTTACACCTGCATTTATTTGTGCTTTTATATTAACGGCGAACATATCTAGATCCAGTTCATCCTTAGCGGTAAATTTTGTAGTAACTGCTGGCATAACGCCTGTCCATGAAATACTCATTTTATAAAATTTTAGTGATGCTCAAAATTACTAGAAGCATGAAGAAAAATATGTGTAGATATTAACCACTATTGAGACTATTTTACCCTAGTTTATAAATTTACATTGTAAAAATCGATAAATTAGATGCAATGAAAGTGTATCCATTTAAAATTCCAAAACCCATAGATGAACACTTGATTGTTCAAATCGATAAAGAACCTATTTTCTATAATAGGTTACATCAGCATGAGGAAATTCAAATAAGTTGTATCCTAAATGGTACGGGAAAATTGTTGGTAGGTGATAGTATTCATCAGTTTTCGACAGGGGATCTTTTTGTTATTGGAAGTAACCTGCCACATATTTTTAAAAGTATACAAGGTGAGACCGATGCACACATGGTTACTGTTTTCTTTACAGCTAAAACCTTTGGAGAAGATTTTTTTAAATTGCCTTATTTTAATGAATTAGATATATTCTTTAGAAAATCTATCGCAGGTTTTAAAGTAATTTCTAACACTAAAAATATTTGCGAACAGTTGATTAAAATTTCTTCTGAGCAAAAATTAGCTCGTTTTATATCATTTTTAAAATTGATAGAACACATAAGCCTAGAAACTACAGAGCCATTAAGTAAATTTATTTATAACAAAACCTTAAGCACTAACGAGGGCGAGCGTTTACAAATAGTGTTCGATTATGTTTTTAAAAACTTTCAAAACCCAATTGCCTTGGCTGAAGTTGCTAAAATGGCCTTTATGACGCCAAATGCATTTTGTCGTTTTTTTAAAGAACGTACCAATAAAACTTTCTTTGAATTTTTAATAGAATTACGAATTGAACATGCCTGCCAATTGCTAAATTTTAAAAAAGAACTAAATATTAATCTAGTTTCAGATAGGTCCGGATTTAATTCCATATCAAATTTCAATAAAAAGTTTAAAAAAATTAAAGGCATTACTCCAACACAATATCAGCAATCTGTTTATATATAAGGTAGCCATCTTGTATTTAGTGATTTAAAAATTTTAAAATGACAGATTGGTTTCTATATTTGCGCATCAATAGTCAACTTATTGCCCACGTGGTGAAATTGGTAGACATGCTACCTTGAGGGGGTAGTGTTCGTAAGGACGTGCTAGTTCGAATCTAGTCGTGGGCACAAAAGGTTAGATTTAAATCTAACCTTTTTTTTATTTTAATAATTTTAACGCTCCATTTGCTTGTCCGTATTCAATAAATTGTAAATTTGTTTAATTATTTTTCGAAAAACATGAACAATGTAAAAAAACAATTTAGTATTAGAGACCTTGAAAACCTCTCTGGTATTAAAGCACATACCATTAGAATTTGGGAAAAAAGATACAACCTTTTGTCTCCCGAAAGGACAGATACGAATATTAGGCTGTATAGCTTAGCAAGCTTGCAAAAGCTACTTAATATTACGCTTCTCTATCAAAATGGACATAAAATATCCAAGATTGCAAAAATATCAGATAAGGATATCCCCTATATTGTTCGCGAAATTGTAACAAAACATAGTCACAAAAGTCAGGCCATCAATGCTTTTAAATTAGCAATGGTTAATTTTGATCAGACGATGTTTTTTGAAACTTATAATGCGTTATTAAGTGACAATTCCTTTAAAGAAATTTTCTTAGAAACCTTTGTTCCGCTATTAAACGAACTAGGCCTTTTATGGCAAACAGATACCATTAGTCCTGCTCACGAGCATTTTATAAGTAGTTTAATCAAACAAAAAATATTAATAAATATTGAAAAACTTCAACACTTAAGTCCAACTAAAAAAGATAAAGTTTTTGTTGCATATTTACCTGAAAATGAAATTCATGAAATTGGATTACTATATGTAAACTACGAAATTTTATTGAAAGGGTACCAGTGTATTTACCTCGGGCCTACTATTCCTATAGAGAATTTAGAAGACCTTTTAAAGTACTTTAAAGATATCTATTTTGTTTCTTACTTTACAGTTTTTCCAGACAAAGACCGCATTACTAAGTATTTAGAAGATTTTAGCGCGCTGGTTTCCGGATATGACAATCCTAATTTATGGCTATTAGGTAGGCAAACTTCTTACATTGATAAAGATACTAAGCCAGCTTATTGCAAAACTTTTAGCTCTATACAAAGCCTAGTAAAAAACTTATAATATTTATTAATGACTAAGAATTGCATTATAATTGGTTCTGGTTTTTCCTCATTATCGGCAGCATGTTATTTGGCGAAAGCCGGCTGGAATGTTTCCATATATGAAAAAAATGAATCTGTAGGTGGCAGAGCCTCTCAATTCATAAAAGACGGCTTTACCTTTGATATGGGCCCTAGCTGGTATTGGATGCCCGATATTTTTGATAAATTTTTTGCAGATTTCAATAAACAAACATCAGACTATTATCAATTAGATAAATTGAGTCCTGCTTATAAAATTTTCTTTAGTGACGATATTATTACCATCGGCGATAGTATGGATAAAATTTGTGAGGAGTTTGAAAGAATAGAACCTGGCAGCTCAAAAGCTTTAAAAAAGTTTATCAATAAAGCACAAGAAAATTATGATATTGCCATTAACAAAGTAGTTCTAAGACCAGGACTTTCTCCTTTAGAGTTGGTAACCAAAGAAACCATTTTAAAAATTGACCAGTTTTTTAAAACCATTAGCTCACAAGTACGTAAGTCTTTTAAAAATCCAAAGTTGGTATCTACGTTAGAGTTTCCTGTATTGTTTCTTGGTGCAAAACCAAGTAATACTCCGTCTTTCTATAATTTCATGAACTTTGCTGATTTTGGTTTAGGTACATGGCACCCGAAGGGCGGAATGTACGAAGTAATTAAAGCTATGGAGCGTGTAGCTTTAGAACTTGGTGTGAAGGTGCACACGAATTCACCAATAGAAAAAATTCAAGTGAACAACGGCAAGGCCACGGCAGTTATATGTAACGGAAACACTATTACTGCAGAAGTTATTTTAAGTGGTGCAGATTACCATCACTCAGAAAGCTTATTAGATAAAAAATACCAGCAATACTCTCAAAACTACTGGGATAAAAAGGTATTTGCACCTTCTTCATTATTATTTTACATAGGGCTTGATACTAAACTGAAAAACGTTGAGCATCACAACCTATTTTTTGATACAGATTTTGAGCTACATGCTAAAGAAATTTATGACAGTCCAAAATGGCCTACAAACCCGCTTTTCTATGCTAATTTTCCATCGATAACAGATGCAAGCATGGCACCTAAAGGCTGTGAAACCGGCTTTTTTTTAGTACCTATTGCTACAGCACTTGAAGACACCGAAATGTTAAGAAGCAAATATTTTGAAATAATAATGAATCGTTTTGAAAAAAGAACAGGTCAAGACATAAGAAATAACATTATATTCAAAGAAACATTTTGTGTAAATGATTTTGTAGAACACTACAATTCTTATAAAGGTAATGCTTATGGAATGGCAAACACCTTAACACAAACTGCATTTTTAAGACCCAATTTACGTAGTAAAAAAGTAGCTGGTCTATATTTTACAGGACAACTGACTGTTCCTGGTCCCGGCGTGCCGCCCGCATTAATCTCCGGTAAGTTAGTGTCAGAATTAATTATAAAAGATAATTAGTTAGCCTATGAAAGATACTTTTGATCAGGTTTCGTACCAATGCAGTAAAATTGTTACCAAACAATATAGCACCTCTTTTGCATTAGCCACCAAGATGCTTCACTCATCTATACGTGGTCATATTTATAACATATATGGTTTTGTACGCTTTGCCGATGAAATCGTAGATACCTTTCATGATTATGACAAAGAAATTCTTTTTAATAAATTTGAAGAGGAACTTGAAGCTTCATTGCGAGATAAGATAAGTCTTAACCCTATTTTGAACTCTTTTCAACATACCTATCATGAATTTAATATACCTAAGCATTTAGTAGATTCATTCATGAAAAGCATGCGAATGGATTTAGTGAAGAACATATACCGTACCGATGCTGAATATAAAGAATACATATATGGCTCTGCAGACGTTGTTGGTTTAATGTGTCTTCAGGTTTTTGTAAAAGGCAATATTGAGGAATACAACAAATTAAAAGAATCGGCTATGGCATTAGGCTCTGCCTTTCAAAAAGTGAATTTCTTGAGAGATGTTAAAGCAGATTTTGAAGAATTGAATAGATCTTATTTCCCGAATACTAATTTAAAAGAATTAGACGAAGCGTCTAAAAAACGCATCGTCGATGAAATAAAAGCTGACTTTAAGAAGGGTTATCAGGGAATAATTGGATTACCCCCAGAAGCTAAATTTGGGGTATATACAGCTTATAAATACTATTACAAACTACTAAAAAAATTACAAAACACACCCTCTTTAGAATTAAAGAATGCTCGTATACGCGTACCTAATTATCAAAAATTTGGTCTTTTAGCGCGTTCTTATGTAAAATATAAAATGAATTTGGTATAATGGATATAGTTATTTGGATATTGGTTTTTTTAGCAACCTTCTTGTTTATGGAATTTATGGCGTGGTTTACTCATAAATATATAATGCATGGATTTCTTTGGAGTCTGCACAGGGACCATCATAAAAAAGATCATGATTCTTGGTTTGAAAGAAATGACCTGTTTTTTATCTTCTATGCCATTGTAAGCATGTCATTATTTTACTCAGGAACGACAGGGTTTTGGTATGGTTTTCCGTTAGGATTTGGAATTTTAGCCTATGGTATAGCTTATTTCCTAGTACACGATATATTTATTCATCAGCGCTTTAAACTTTTTAGAAATGCTAATAATTGGTATAGTAGAGGCGTTCGAAGAGCGCATAAAATGCATCACAAACATTTAGGAAAAGGCGATGGTGAATGTTTTGGGATGTTATTTGTACCGTTTAAATATTTTAAGAAATAAAATTTCCGATTACTTCTCTGAAATTAACTGCGAAAGTAGTTTGTTAACTTTATCATTATCCCAATCTGCAATAGTGTTTTGGTGTATAACAATATTTCCAGACTTATCAATTAAATAAGATCCGGGTGGTTTTAATAATGAAATAGGACTTGGCTCACCAATAATTTGATACGTTATAGGAAAAGTATAGCCTTGTTCATTCATAAAAAGTTCTACCGGAGCTTTTTCTTCATTTGTTATAATATAGAACTTCACTTTGTCACCATAGGTATCATAAAGGTACTGTACATCTTTTAATTGTGCTTGTGATGGCATGTGCCATGACATAAAAAAGGTTATAAAGACAACCCTGCCTTTTGCCTCATCGAAATTTATTGGTTTCCAATTCTCATCTTTAAGCTTCCAATTATAATCGGTGATTTTTCCTCTTTGCTCTACTTCTATTACTGTTGGTGCGGTAGCAAATAATCTATTGAGCAATATTTTACTGTAATCACCTAAGGGTGTAACAAAAAATGATAGCACAAATGCCATAATCAATAAGGTAAAAAACGTCTGTTTCTTCATTGAATTTAAATAGAGTTCAAAACTAAAAAACTCCTGATCATATTCAGGAGTTTTCCTTATTTATTTTACAGAATGGCATTAAGCTGCATTTTCTCTTTTAATAACATTTAAAGCGGAGCCTTCTCTATACCAGCCTATTTGGGCTGCATTATATGTATGATTTACTTTAATAACATCTTTACTACCATCTGCATGAACAACTTCAATAGTTAATTGCTTATCCGGGGCAAATTCAGAAATATCTATGAAATTGAAGGTATCGTCTTCTTGAATCAGGTCATAATCATTTTCATTAGCAAATGTTAACCCGAGCATACCTTGCTTTTTAAGGTTTGTTTCATGAATACGAGCAAATGATTTCACTATCACCGCAGCAACACCCAAATGACGTGGCTCCATTGCCGCATGCTCTCGTGAAGAACCTTCACCATAATTATGATCGCCAACAACAATACTTCTTATACCCGCTGCTTTATATGCACGCGCCGTATCTGGCACACCTCCAAACTCTCCATTCAATTGATTTTTAACCATATTGGTCTTTTTACCAAATGCGTTAACGGCCCCAATTAAACAATTGTTCGAAATATTATCTAAATGTCCACGAAAGCGCAACCAAGGTCCAGCCATTGAAATATGATCAGTTGTACACTTACCAAATGCTTTTATCAATAACTTTGCCCCCATTAAACTTTCGTCTTTTATTGGAGTAAAAGGCTCTAATAATTGTAATCTTTCAGAATCAGGATCTACTTTAACTACTACACCTGACCCATCAGCATGTGGAGCAAGATAACCTGCGTCTTCAACCTCAAAACCTTTTGGAGGTAATTCCCATCCTGTTGGTTCATCGAACATTACTTCTTCACCTTTTTGGTTTATCAATTTATCCGTCATCGGGTTAAAATCTAATCTACCGGAAATTGCAATCGCTGCCGTAATTTCTGGAGAAGCTACAAAGGCATGTGTGTTTGGGTTACCATCTGCACGTTTTGCAAAGTTTCTATTGAAAGAGTGTACAATACTGTTCTTTGGTGCATTTTTGGGGTCACTATAACGAGCCCACTGCCCAATACAAGGTCCGCATGCGTTGGTAAAAATCTTAGCATCTAATTTCTCGAATATACCAAGAATACCATCGCGGTCCGCCGTATAACGTACTTGTTCAGAACCAGGATTAATTCCTAATTCCGCCTTCATTTTAATTCCTTTATCAATCGCTTGTTGTGCAATTGACGAAGCTCTTGATAAATCTTCGTAAGAGGAATTCGTACAAGAACCTATTAACCCCCACTCAACTACTAACGGCCAATCGTTAGAAGTAGCCTTTTCCGTCATATCCTTACCAACCTTAGTAGATAAATCTGGAGTAAAAGGACCATTTAATAATGGTGTCAATTTGGAAAGGTCAATTTCTATAACCTCATCAAAATACTTTTCTGGGTTTGCATAAACCTCTGTATCTGCAGTCAAATGTTCTTTCACCTTGTTTGCAGCATCAGCAATATCGGCTCTATCCGTAGCTCTTAAATAGCGCTCCATAGATTCATCATAACCGAAAGTTGAAGTCGTAGCTCCTATTTCTGCACCCATATTACATATAGTACCTTTACCAGTACAAGACAAAGATTTTGCACCTGAACCAAAGTATTCAACAATTGCCCCTGTTCCTCCTTTTACCGTAAGAATTTCAGCAACTTTTAATATAACATCTTTTGGCGCCGTCCATCCTGAGATAGTTCCAGTTAACTTTACACCTATTAATTTTGGGAATTTAAGTTCCCATGCCATACCTGCCATAACATCAACGGCATCGGCACCACCAACACCAATAGCAACCATACCTAATCCTCCAGCATTTACTGTATGCGAATCGGTACCGATCATCATTCCTCCTGGAAAAGCATAATTTTCTAAAACGACTTGGTGAATAATTCCTGCACCTGGTTTCCAAAAACCAATTCCGTATTTATTTGATACAGACTCTAAAAAATCAAACACTTCGGCACTTGTAGTGTTGGCAGATTTCAAATCGGCCGCGGCACCATTTTTAGCCTGGATTAAGTGATCGCAATGCACTGTAGTTGGCACAGCAACATTTGGCTTACCAGCTTGCATAAACTGCAATAAGGCCATTTGGGCAGTAGCATCTTGACAAGCAATACGATCCGGAGCAAAATCTACATAATCTTTTCCGCGTGTAAATGGTTTGGTAGGGCTACCTTCCCATAAATGAGAATATAATATCTTTTCTGAAAGAGTAAGTGGTTTGCCAACAATCTCTCTTGCTTTGTCTACACGTTCCGCCATGGAAGCGTAAACTTTTTTAATCATATCTATGTCAAAAGCCATAAAGTCTATTTATAATTTGGTTATTCTATCTTATCTGTACAAGATACGAAATGTACAATGATTATAAAACTGCATATAAAATAAAGAATGACTATATATAATTAAAACAAAAAAAGCCTGAGAAAAGATACTCAGGCTTTCTATATACAATAATTTTTGTATTCTATTTATCTTACCAATTGCTTTGTGGAAGGCTTAAATTTCGTCAATACAATTCCATCAACGGCAGCTTCATATTCTTTCAAGGTTGGGGTTCTGCCTAAAATGGTAGACAAAACCACTACTGGAGTTGATGATAGTAAGGATTCGCCTTTTTTCTCGCCAGAATCTTTTACTACTCTACCTTGAAATAACCGGGTTGATGTAGCCATAACCGTATCGCCTGGTTCCGCTTTTTCTTGGTTACCCATACAAAGGTTACAACCTGGACGCTCCAGGTATAGCATGTTTTCGTATTTGGTACGTGCCAATCCTTTTGGTGCGCTATCATCAAATTCGAAACCCGAATATTTTTGAAGTACTTCCCAATCACCTTCAGCTTTTAACTCGTCAACAATATTATATGTAGGTGGTGCCACAACTAAAGGTGCTTTAAATTCTACTTTTCCTTGTTGGACCTCGATATTCTTAAGCATTTGGGCTAATATTTTCATATCGCCTTTATGAACCATACAAGAACCCACGAATCCTAAATCAACTTTTTTAGTTCCGCCATAATAAGATAATGGACGGATGGTATCATGTGTATAACGTTTAGAAACATCATCGTTATTTACATCTGGGTCAGCAATCATTGGTTCAGCAATTTCATCTAAATCAATAACAACTTCTGCGTGATATTTTGCATTGCCATCTGGTCTTAATGAAGGTTTAATTCCTGTTTTAAGCTCAGTAATTCTAGTATTTGCTTTATCTACTAAACCTTTTAGAACTTGTTTAGCATTATCCATTCCCTTTTCAATCATGATTTGGATACGACCTTTTGCAATCTCTAAAGATTCAATCAAGGTTTCGTCCTCAGAAATACAGATAGACGCTTTCGCTTTCATTTCCGCCGTCCAGTCCGTAAATGTAAAAGCCTGATCTGCCGTAAGCGTTCCAATATGGACCTCAATAATTCTACCTTGGAATACATTTTCGCCACCAAACTGCTTTAACATCTGAGATTGTGTAGCATGTACAACATCACGGAAATCCATATAAGATTTCATTTGTCCTTTAAAAGTAACTTTTACCGACTGTGGAATAGGCATAGAAGCCTCGCCAGTAGCAAGTGCCAAGGCAACCGTTCCTGAATCTGCTCCAAAAGCAACACCTTTAGACATACGTGTGTGTGAATCTCCACCTATAATAATATCCCAATCTCCTACCGTAAGATCGTTTAATACTTTATGAATAACATCAGTCATTGGGAAATATTTCCCTTTAGGATCACGACCGGTAATTAATCCAAAATCGTTCATAAACTTCATTAATCTTGGAATGTTGGCTTTAGACTTATCGTCCCAAACAGAAGCGGTATGACAACCAGATTGGTATGCCGCATCAACAATTGGAGAAATAACCGTAGCGGCCATCATCTCTAATTCCTGCGACGTCATTAAACCTGTTGTATCTTGTGATCCTACAATGTTTACTTCCACTCTAACATCTGAGCCTGCATGCAATACTTTACCAGGAGTGTTACCAACAGCATTTTTATTGAATATTTTCTCTACTGCGGTAAGTCCTTGCCCTTCAACAGAAATTTCTTTTGATGGCGCATAAACAGGAATTACCTCAGTACCTAAAACTTTAGCAGCAAATGTTTGCAGTTTTTTACCGAAAACAACAGCATATGAACCTCCTGCTTTCATAAACTCCATTTTTTGTGGAGTAAATGCCGCAGAAATATCTTTTAATTCTGTACTTCCGTTATATAATTTTTTCTCTTTTGTATTTATAGTAAGAATGGTACCTGTAGCAACAGAATATTCCTCTTTTAAAACTGGTTCACCGTCTGCATCCCGCACGGTGTTTCCTTCAGTATCTTTTTGTTGAACCCAGTTTTTTAGATCTAAACCAATACCTCCTGTTACACCTACCGTAGTTAAGAAAATTGGGGAAATACCATTTGTTCCTGCAATTACTGGTGCAATATTTATAAATGGCACATAAGGACTAGACTTAACACCTGTCCATAATGCCACATTGTTTACACCAGACATTCTAGAAGAACCCACACCCATAGTTCCTTTTTCGGCAATGAGCATTACACGTTTGTTTGGATGCTTTTTCTGTAATGCTAAAAGTTCATTTTGCATTTCTTTATTATGCTCAAATAAACATTGACCATGCAACTCACGATCAGATCTAGAATGTGCATCACCACCTGGTGATAATAAATCTGTTGATATATCACCAACACCGGCAATGTATGTAACTACTTGAATTTCTTCTTCTATTTCGGGAAGCTTGGTAAAAAACTCTGCCTTAGCGTAACTTTCTATAATTTCTATTGCAATAGAATTTCCATTTTTAAAAGCATCTTCTAAACGGGCAGTATCAGCTTCATATAAAAATACTTGCGTTTTCAATACTTCAGCAGCTTGTTTTGCCAAATCAACATTTGATCCTAATGCAATATCCAACAACACTTCAACAGAAGGTCCGCCCTTCATATGCGATAATTGCTCAAAAGCAAAAACAGGCGTAATCTCTTTTACTAATGATTCACCAAGAATAATTTCTTTTAAAAATTTAGCTTTAACCTTCGCAGCACTTGTTGTTCCAGGTAAAACGTTATAAATAAAAAAGTTAAGAGAATCTTCTCTATACTCGTTATCTACATCTAAAATTTGCTCAATTACTTTAGTTAATAATTCAGCTCCATCAATTGGTTTTGGATGAAGACCTTGAACTTTACGATCTTCAATCTCGTTGAGATAATCTTTATAAATGCTCATTAAAAAGTGATTTGAATATTAATTTGGATATATAGTGTAGCGTGATTTTCATAATTCTATCTGAAGACTTGTAGATATATTAACGCCACAATTACTGAAATTTGAAGTCCATGAAAGATTTTAGAATACGAATTCTCCGAACAAGTCCAGAAAATATTCCAGTAATCATATCAAATTTCATCTGCTATTTAATTTTATGTTAAAGCAATCCAGTAAAATTACGTAATATAGAACGCATATAAAATTAAATAAGTATGATATGGTACTTTTTATCAAATACTATAAAAACGGGATGTATAACAACTAAAAATTATTGATACATTATTAAATTGTTATGAAAAATGTAGAAATATAGAATTTATTAGGCTACAACAATTTATCAATAATATCTTCTTCGCCAATGCCTTCTGCTTCTGCTTTGTAGTTTTTAATAATACGATGGCGAAGAATACCTTTTACTACAGCATGTACATCCTCAATATCTGGAGAAAATTTACCGTGAATGGCAGCATTAGCCTTAGCTCCCAATATAAGGTTTTGAGATGCTCTTGGACCTGCACCCCAATCTAAATATTGTTTTACAAAGTCAGAAGCGCCATCTAAGTTAGGTCTTGTGCTATTTACTAATTTAACGGCGTATTCAACAACATTATCCGCAACCGGAATTCTACGAACCAATTCTTGAATTGCAATAATATCTTCAGCATTAAAAAGAGGACTTATAGTTTGTTTTTTATCTGTAGTTGTATTTTTAACTACTTGGATTTCTTCTGAAATAGAAGGATATTTTAACTCTATAGCAAACATAAAACGGTCTAATTGAGCCTCTGGTAAAGGGTATGTACCTTCTTGCTCAATTGGGTTCTGGGTTGCTAATACAAAGTAAGGCAATTCTAACTTATGCTGATGTCCAGCAATAGTCACTGCTCTTTCTTGCATTGCTTCTAAAAGTGCTGCTTGGGTTTTGGGTGGAGTTCTATTAATCTCATCGGCCAAAATGATATTTGAAAATATAGGTCCCTTTATAAACTTAAAATTTCTATTTTGATCTAATACCTCACTGCCAAGAATGTCACTTGGCATTAAATCTGGAGTAAATTGAATTCTTTTAAAATCGAGACCTAATGCTTGTGCAATAGTATTTACCATTAAGGTTTTAGCCAAGCCAGGTACTCCTATTAGTAATGAATGCCCGCCGGTATATATTGAAAGTAATATTTGCTCTATTACTTCATCTTGACCAACAATTATCTTTGCTATTTCTTTTTTAAGCTCAGCATGTTTTACAACAAGTTGTTCTATAGCGGCAACGTCTGACATATAT
Source organism: Maribacter hydrothermalis (assembly GCF_001913155.1). GTDB lineage: Bacteria > Bacteroidota > Bacteroidia > Flavobacteriales > Flavobacteriaceae > Maribacter > Maribacter hydrothermalis. Next base: position 3,207,335 of record NZ_CP018760.1, on the reverse strand, counting down.
TTATTTTTTTACCCAATTGTTAGCGAAGTCACAATCTTTGTTCTCATCGTTAACGCTAATATAGGTATCTTCTATATGTTCATCCATCCATTTTTTAATGGCATTATATTTCTTTTCAGTAAGAGCTAATTCTTGAATTTTTGTGTAATCTTTAGAAAAATCTGCAACGTGCTCATCAAACCTGTTCGTGATTTTAAGGATTTTATATTTTGGCGGTCCACCTCTTGGGTCTTCCTCTAAAATTGGATATGTCACCTCATTATCCTTTAAGTTCTGAACTTGATTATATAAAGTCGGATCCATTCTTGTTAGTTCAAAACGAGAACTAAAATCTTGTGGGTTTCTTAAAAGTCCGCCATCAAATTTCGTTTCTTTCTCATCAGAAAAATTTAATGCAGCTTCGGCAAAAGTAAACTCCTTATTGATAATTTTCTCACGAATACTATCCAATTCGGCTTTAGCTTCATCCATTACATTCTGAGAAATTTCTGGTTGAATTAAAATGTGCCTTAAATCTAGTTCTTGACCTCTAATTTTTTCGATATAAATAATATGATAACCAAATGTAGTTTCAAAAGGCTCTGACACTTCACCTTCTTTTAAACTAAATGCCACATCTTTAAATGTCTTGTCGAAACCAGTATCCTTGGTAATACTATAAAAACCACCTTTAGACTTTGACCCTGGATCTTGGGAATATAAAATAGCCTTTACACTAAAGCTAGCATCATTATCATCAACATCTGCTTTTATCTGGTTTAGCTTATCAATAACTTTTTGCTTCTCTTCTTCAGATGGTTCTGGCTCTTTGGTAATTTGAGCAATTTCTAATTCTGCGCCAAAAACAGGGCGTTCATTTTCAGGTATTTTATTAAAAAACTGGCGAACTTCTTCTGGTGTAATCTCAATTTCTTTTATGATATCTTGTTGCATACGCTCTGAAAGCATACGTAATTTATTTATCTTATACAGCTCTTCTCTAAAGGTCGCTTCATCTTCTTTCTTATAGTATTTAAGCACCTTATCCATTGATCCTATTTGCTGAACCAAAGACTGCAATTGACGGTCACCTGTAGCATTCACCTCATCATCGGATACCAAAATACTATCTTGCACTGCTTGGTTGGCATACAAACGGTCTTCCATCAATTTACCTAAAAGTCCGCAATGGGTAATATCTTCTGTAGAAGCACCTTGACTTTTTAAATCTATCAATGTCTTTTCTATGTCCGAATCTAAAATTACATAATCACCTACAACGGCAGCTATTCCATCTAATTTTACCCGCTTAAAATTTATTGAGGAGTCCTTCTTTACGCTAGTTACTTCAGCAACAGCTTCCATTGGCTCAACTTCGCTTTCTTGATTTACAATACTATCTTGTGCAGTTGAAACACCTGAAAACAGTGCTATCGTACCGATAAATAAACTATTTTTTATTTTCGAAAACTTCAAATTCTTTATCTTTAATTGCTTCATCTAATAATTCAGATTCTAATTTACGCAAGTAGTCCATTTTTCTTCGACTTAATAAAACTTGCTCTATGGTAGGCTTAATAAAAGACAAAGGTGCAATTTCATTTACATCTTTAATTTCTTCTATTTTCCCCAAATATACCCCGATTGAATCCTCCAATTCAAAAAATTGTGAATTTTTTAAGTACTTATCTACATTGTCAATGGTAATTGGAGGTATTTCTTCAAAAATTCTACTGTAACGGACCCAAATAGAATCATTGAAATTTAATTTCTTGAAATGCACCCCTATAGAATCAAGATATTTAACATCCTCTTCTTCAAATCTTTTTAACCTTTTACTTACCTCATCTTTATCTAAAAATCCCTTAGGCAAAGCAACAAATCTTATTCTAGCAATTCTTTCTTTTAATTTAAAATTCTCCTTCCCTTGATCGTAGAATGTGTTTAACTGGTCATTGGTAATTATCGAATCGGTTGCCTGTGAAACTAAAGCTTCCTTATAAACACGCGTATAAAGGTCCGTTCTATAATCATCTACCAAGGCGTTATACTCCGCTAATTTTTCTTCAGATAGATTTATTTTGGCTTTTGAAAGAAGTAATTGCTTAGATGCCCAATTATTAATATAATTTATAGCAAATGATGCACTATCTCCTTTACTCATATTTTCTGTTATGAGTGGAGCTAAATCCTCTTTATATAAGTAAGAGTTGCCAACCCTTGCAACTTGGTCTTTTCTTTTTTCTTGTTTAAAAAGTCCATCACAAGAAATTAGTATAACAAATAGCAACCCTATACTTAATATAGTGTACAACTTGTTGTTGAAAAAGGTTGATTTATTAGAAAACATCGAGCAAAAATAGTAATAACTGCATCGTATGCAAACGCTTAATGATTTACTTAACACATATTTCGATAACGCAATATAAAAAAAGAATAGTATCAAAAGCTAAATTATAATGGTCGTCATGTACTAAAGTATATTATTATAGAACTAAGACTAATGAATTTTAGGTAGATTTGTGCTCCTATTAGTGTTAATTAAAAACCACACAATACTTGAGTCGACAAATAAAACTTATTTGGGATTTTAGAGGTCCCACTGCATTGAAAACAGCAGAGCATCATGTAAAGCATTTAAATGAATTTATAGCATTGGAAAAAACTGCTCTAAATATAACTGGTTATAAAGAAATAAATGACATGTACAGTATTGCTTTTATGGTAGTAGAAGAAAATGAAATGATTTCGATTAGAGATATACTTAAACCTCATAGAGGTGAAATTTACACACCTTAAATATTACAATTGTGTTATGAAGAAATTTCTACTATTATTTTGTTATGTATTTGTTTTATCGTGTTCTCAAGAAAAACAAAATTTAAATTTTCTTGAAACTGCTTTAAATTCAACCGACCCAAAAATTAAAAGGGTGATGGATAGTATTGCAAATTATCAAGTTCAAATAAGGTATACACAAATTAATAGAAGAAATGATAGCGTATTATTTACGGACTACGATTTTCAAGTTAATGATAGCATGTACTTTTACCCGGCAAGTACCGCCAAATTCCCAACCGCAGTTTTGGCTTTAGAACAGTTGAACAAAATTGACAGCTTATCAATGCAAACAAAGTACTATATTGAAGGCGACACCATAGAAAGTACCTTTAAAAAAGATATTTCAGAAATTTTTGCAGTTAGTGATAATTTGGCAAATAACAGGCTCATAGAGTTTTTAAGCTTCGATTCTATCAATAAAAACTTAAAAAGAAAAGGCATATCACCAGTTAGAATTGCACATAGGCTAGGCTATCATTCAGAGGATTTAAAAACAAAACCGCTAATTATATATTTAAATGATTCCACTACCGGAATAACCAAACCATTTTTAGATAAAATACCTGAAAAACTTAATTTAACTAACATTACAAAAGGCCTTGGTTATTTTGAAGATGGCGAATTGATTACTTCTCCATTTGATTTTAGCCGTAAAAATTACTATCCTATATCAGCCCAACACAATCTCTTAAAGCGTGTTATTTTTCCACAAAATTTCAAAGAAAATGAACGTTTTAACCTAAGCAGTGAGCAAAGGAACTATTTATTATCAACCATGCACACCGTACCACGGGAGGTAGGGTACGATTCAAAAACTTATTATGACGGGTATTGTAAGTTTTTTCTATATGGAGATACCAAAGAAAACATACCAGACCATATACAAATATATAATAAAGTAGGCTTTGCTTATGGTACATTAACTGATTGCGCTTACATAAAGGACACCCAAAAAAATATCGAATTTCTATTAACTGCTACAATTTTAGTGAACAAAAATGGAATATTCAATGATGACACCTATGAGTACGACGAAATAGGAATTCCGTTTTTAGCTCAATTAGGTAGGGAAATCTACCAGCAGGAGGTATCTCGAAATTAATACCCGAAACCGTAAAACATAGTATGGAAGACAATTCTAATAAGACAAGAATCAATAAATACCTAAGCGAGACAGGGTATTGCTCTCGTAGGGCGGCAGATAAACTTATAGAGCAAGGAAGAGTTATCATAAATGGTAAAGTGCCAGAAATGGGCACAAAAATAGCTAAAGGAGACATTGTTAAAGTTGACGGCGAGTTAATTAAAGAACCAAAAGGAAAATCAACATATATTGCTTTTAATAAGCCAGTTGGCATTGTTTGTACCACAGATACGGGAGTAGAAAAAGATAATATTATTGATTATATAAACTATCCCAAACGTATTTTTCCCATTGGCAGGTTAGACAAGCCTAGCGAAGGACTTATTTTTCTTACTGATGACGGTGATATCGTAAATAAAATTTTAAGAGCACGTAACAACCATGAAAAAGAATATTTAGTAACAGTTGACAAACCCATTACTATAGATTTTTTAAACCGAATGCGAAAAGGAATTCCAATATTAGACACGGTCACTAAAGAATGTGAAGTTTTCGAGGTAAGCACATATCAATTCCGCATTATACTAACACAAGGCCTTAATAGACAAATACGCCGTATGTGCGAGTTTTTAGATTTTAGGGTAAAAAAGCTGAAACGAATTAGAATTATGAATGTTAAATTAGATGTTCCTATTGGCAAATGGAGAGACTTGACCCAAGAGGAGTTGCAAGAAATAAATAGATTAGTCAGCTCATCTTCAAAAACTTTTGATAGCGGCAAGTAAAAACCTATGTCCTATTAATTATTGATGATAATATTACCATAATCAACTTAAAATCACTATCTTAATATAAAAAAATAACGTTATGAAAAAGGAACGATCCACTATATTAGGACACTATATAGCTAAATTATTTTTAACACTAGTTCTATTTGCTATCGCAGGTGCCGCCCATGTTTATGCCCAAAGTTCCAGCTTTGTAGAATATACGGGTGAAATATTGGATTCAAACTCTAAAAAGCCTTTAATATTCGCATCGCTAACCATAGAAAACACTAATCACAGTACCATTACAAATTCTGAGGGAGAATTTTCTCTGAAGGTGCCTATCGATGAGGCAAATGGCAATCTCATAATTGGCTTTTTAGGTTATAAAACAAGAATGATTCCATTAGCACAATTGGATAAAAATGACAATAAGATTCTAATGGATGAATTTATAATGGCTTTATCAGAAGCAAGAATAGACGCACCTAATAATGCCCAAAAACTGGTAATGGAAACCTTAGATAAAAAGGGAAATAATTATTTAAACGAAAGTACGGTCATGACCGCTTTTTATAGAGAAACCATTAAAAAAAGAAGAACTAATGTTAGCCTCTCGGAAGCCGTGGTAAATATTTATAAAGCACCATATTCCTCTAATAAAAGTGATGCATTAGAGCTTTATAAGGCAAGAAAAAGCACAGATTATAACAAGCTAGATACTGTTGCTTTGAAATTACAAGGAGGCCCCTTTAATACTTTGTTTGTTGACATGGTTAAGTATCCCGATTATATTTTTACTCCAGAAACGATTTCTTATTACGATTTTTCTTTTGACACATCAACAAGGGTTAACGACCAATTAATTTATGTTATTGATTTTAAACAAAAAGATGAAATCTTAGACCCCTTGTATACTGGAAAATTATATATAGACGCAAAGAACAAAATATTAACTAGTGCAGTGTACTCATTAAACATTACAGATAGAAGATTAGCGTCACAAATGTTTGTACGTAGAAAACCTAAAAATGCAGAAGTTTGGCCAACAGAGGTATCCTATAGAGTAGATTATCGCGAGAAAAATGGAAAATGGTACTACGGGTACAGCAATGTACTTTTAGAATTCAAAATTAATTGGGATAAACGCCTATTTAACTCTGTTTATAGTATGAGCTGCGAAATGGCCGTTACAGATTGGGATAAAAACATTGATAATTATATACCAAAATCAAAGGATAGGATTAAATCGTCAATTATTTTAAGCGACGAAGCCATTGGCTTTGCAGACCCAAATTTTTGGGGTGAATACAATATAATAGAACCTGAAAAATCAATTGAATCTGCCATTAAAAAAATTCAAAGGCAATTGCGTAGAGGTAAACTTGATACTGATGGCACATCTATACCATAAATAAAATAATTGAAATAAAAAGCCCATCTATTTTATAGATGGGCTTTTATTTTGGGGGAAATTATATAATTACTTGGGCATTAAAACAGTATCAATAGCGTGTATAACACCATTGCTTGCAGCTACGTCTGCCATAATTACAGTAGACATATTTCCTTTTTCATCTTTCATCATTACTTTATCTCCATTCAATGATAAAATAATTGTTCCCCCTTGTACAGTTTTAACAGGAAAAGCACCATTGTTACCTTTGATAGCCTTTACAACATCAGCAGCCATATATTTTCCAGCAACCACATGATAAGTTAATATACCTGTTAATGCATCTTTACTTTCTGGCTTTAACAATGTGTCAACAGTGCCAGCTGGCAGTGCTTCAAAAGCACTATTTACCGGAGCAAAAACAGTAAACGGACCTTCACTATTTAATGTTTCTACCAAATCAGCAGCTTTTACTGCAGCAACCAAGGTTGTAAAATTCTCATTTCCCGCTGCCACACCAACAATAGTTTCTGACTGCGCATAAATGTTTGTTACAAATAATGCAATAGCGCTTACCAGTGTAATTTTTAAAATTTTCATAGTTCTTTTTTTTAGATTTCTGTAAAAGTATAAAGGAACTACAAGTAATAGTCTTAATTTTTGTTTAAATTTTTGATAAAAAAGTTAAACAAAAATTAAATATTTGAAAATCAAGCACTTAAATATAATATTCTGAATAATATATAAAGGAAAATGAAATTTTTCAATTTACATATCACCTAATATCAATAAAAAGGTCTAGCACAAACAGAATATTCATTTCTATTTAGCCTAGACTCTAAAAAAACAAATCCATCAACCTAACTAATAAGGTTAATGGATTCTTTATTTATAAATATTAAAATTAATTCGCAACTTCACTTATAAACTTTAATCGGTATAAACGTAGTTCTTCTTCTTCATAATCGCCATCAAACTCTGTCATTGCATTCTCTAAATCATCGGTATCAGCTTCCAAAAAGTACTCATGAATTTCTTCTTGTTGATCCTCATCTAAGATTTCATCAATCCAATAGTTAATATTTAGTTTTGTTCCACTATAAACAATTTGTTCCATTTCTTTTATTAAATCAGGAATTTCCAATCCTTTAGAAGAAGCAATATCAGATAATGGTAATTTCCTATCTACATTCTGAATTACATAAAGTTTTAAAGCAGAGTTTGCACCGGTACTTTTAACCACCAAATCATCTGGACGTATAATTTCATTTTCTGTTACATAGGCATTTATAAACGTAATAAATGGTTTACCATATTTTTTAGCCTTACCCTCACCAACTCCATGTACATTTAATAATTCTTCATGGGAAATAGGGTATTTCAAGGCCATATCTTCCAAAGAAGGATCTTGGAACACTACAAATGGTGGAACCCCTATTTTTTTGGCCTGTGCCTTTCTTAAATCTTTTAATTGTTTCAACAAACGCTCATCAGCTACACCGCCAGACTTTGCTGCTCCTACTATTGCATTGTCATTTTCCGCATTGTAAACATGGTCTTTTGTCATCATAAACGAAACAGGAGCCTTTAAAAAAGAAGCACCATTATCTGTTACATGTAATACACCATATTGTTCAATTTCTTTTCGCAGAAGTCCTGCAACCAAAGTTTGGCGAATTAATGCCATCCAAAAACTTTTGTCCTTATCGGAACCAATTCCAAAAAAGTTTTTTTCATTTGTTTTATGAGATGAAATTATTGCATTCATTTTACCACGCAACGCATTTACAACCTCTTTAGATTTAAATTTTTCGCTAGTGCCTTGAACTACCTTTAAAAGTTTTACAACATCATCTTTTGCTTCTTCTTTCTCTTTAGGGTTTCTGGTATTATCATCCATTTCTGCCCCTTCTCCGTTTACGTCGTCAAATTCCTCGCCAAAATAATGGAGCATAAATTTACGCCTCGACATAGACGTCTCGGCATATGCAACAACCTCTTGTAGCAATGCGTTACCTATTTCCTGTTCTGCAACAGGTTTGCCTGACATAAACTTTTCTAGTTTTTCTATATCCTTGTATGAATAATACGCTAAACAGTGTCCTTCCCCTCCATCTCTTCCAGCTCTCCCGGTTTCTTGGTAATAACTTTCAATACTTTTAGGAATATCATGATGAATTACAAACCTAACATCTGGCTTGTCAATACCCATTCCAAAAGCTATAGTTGCGACTACTACATCTACATCTTCCATTAAGAACATATCTTGATACTTTGCTCTTGTCTTTGCATCAAAACCTGCATGGTACGGCACAGCGCTTACACCGTTAACCTGTAAAACTTGCGCCAATTCTTCAACCTTCTTGCGGCTAAGGCAATAAATTATACCCGACTTTCCCGAATTTTGTTTAACGAATCTTATGATATCAGCTTCAATATTATCGGTCTTTGTGCGTACTTCATAGAAAAGGTTTGGCCTATTAAAAGAAGCCTTGAACAACTTAGCTCCTCCTATACCTAAATTCTTTATAATATCTTCTTGTACTTTAGGTGTAGCCGTAGCGGTAAGGCCAATTATTGGTATATTATCTCCTAAACGCTCTACAATTGATTTAAGGTTACGGTACTCAGGTCTAAAATCGTGCCCCCATTCAGAAATGCAATGGGCTTCATCTACAGCCATAAATGAAATAGTGACCGAGCGTAAAAACTCAACATTTTCTTCTTTAGTTAACGATTCAGGAGCTACATACAACAACTTGGTTATGCCATTGGTAATATCCTGTTTTACCTGTTTTATTTCGCCTTTATTCAATGAGGAATTTAAAACATGGGCAATACCTACCTCAGCAGACACGCCACGAATGGCATCTACTTGGTTTTTCATTAAGGCTATCAAAGGAGATACTATAATAGCAGTACCTTCTTGCATAAGTGCTGGTAATTGATAACAAAGTGATTTTCCTCCACCAGTGGGCATAATCACAAAAGTATTATTCCGTTTTAAAACATTCTTTATTACTTCTTCTTGAAGTCCTTTGAATTGAGAAAAACCAAAATGTTTTTTTAATGAGGAATGTAAATCTATATTTTTAAAATCTTTACTGTGTGTCACATTTTACTTTTAATGGGAGTACTATTTATATTAAAACTCTTTAGGCAACAAAATTATTATTTTCCTAATTAGACTATTCTAAATTCTTAAAGGATAATCAGCATTTAAAATTAAGTTTGTTTAATTTTGTTCTTTTAAAGATAATACATTCTTTTAGGAATACAATCCAAAATTTGAATAATAGATTGATAGCGACCGACACCATTATTGACCTAGCAAAAAAAACTATAGAAATTGAGCGTGATGCTATTGCGCACCTTTCAACACTACTTACCAAAGATTTTGCAGATGCTGTCAATTGTATTATTGATGCAAAAAGTCGTGTAATAATTACTGGTATTGGCAAAAGTGCTATCATAGCTACAAAAATTGTCGCCACTTTAAATTCTACAGGTACACCTGCAATTTTTATGCATGCCGGCGATGCCATACACGGAGATTTAGGAACTGTTCAAGATAATGATGTGGTTATTTGCATTTCTAATAGTGGCAATACTCCAGAGATTAAAATGTTAGTTCCACTTATTAAAAGAGGAACAAATAAGTTAATTGCTATGACAGGTAATATGGAATCTTTTTTAGCAAAACAAGCCGACTTTATCCTTAACACCTTTGTAAAAAAAGAAGCTTGCCCTAATGGCTTAGCACCTACTACGAGTACTACTGCTCAATTAGTCGTGGGCGATGCCTTGGCAATTGTTTTATTAGAAATAAAAGGATTTAGCAGTTCTGATTTTGCAAAATACCATCCTGGTGGGTCTTTAGGTAAGCGATTATATTTAAGGGTTGCCGACTTGGTAAGCAAGAACCAAGTACCACAGGTACAAAAAGATGAAGAAGTTAAAAAAGTAATTGTAGAAATCTCTAAAAAAATGCTTGGTGTCACCGCTGTTCTTGATGGCAAAAAAGTTGTAGGTATCGTAACAGATGGAGATATAAGACGTATGCTTAATAAGCATGATAACATAAAAGATTTAACTGCAAAGGATATTATGACAAGTAATCCAAAGACAATATCTGCAAACACTTTAGCAATTAAAGCTTTAGAACATATGCAAAAAAAAGGTATTTCTCAATTATTGGTCATGGATAGTGACACCTATGTTGGTGTTATTCATTTACACAATTTAATAAACGAAGGAATTATATAATGGCTAAAAAAGCAGTAAAGTCTCCCGATGAGATGTCGTTCTTAGACCATCTTGAAGAGTTAAGATGGCATTTAATTCGTTCCACTTTAGCAGTTGTTATTATTGGGAGTTTCGCGTTTTTAATGAAAGGTTTCATTTTTGACACTATCATTTTCGGTCCTAAAAACATGGACTTTCCTACCTATCGCTTTTTTTGCAGCATAGCCAATTGGTTGAACCAAATTCAATCTTTTACAGTAATAGATTCCTCATTTTGTGGTGATGAATTCCCTTTTTCTATTCAGAGCCGTGAAATGGGCGGGCAATTTTCGGCCCATATTTGGACCTCAATTTGGGCAGGGTTTATAGTTGGTTTCCCCTATGTCCTGTATGAAATGTGGAAATTTATAAGTCCGGGTCTCCACGCTAACGAACGCAAGAATTCTCGTGGTTTTATACTAATAGCCTCTTTCTTATTTTTTATTGGTGTATTATTCGGATACTACATAGTAGCACCACTTTCTATAAACTTTTTAGGATCTTATGTTGTTAGTGAGTCTGTCTTAAATGAATTCGATTTAGATTCTTACATAGGCACGTTAAAAATATCTGTACTCGCTTGTGGTATTTTATTCGAGTTACCTATCATCATTTTCTTTTTAACCAAGGTTGGTTTGGTCACTCCTGAATTGATGAAGAAGTATAGAAAAATTGCGTTGGTAATTGTTCTGATACTTTCTGCAGTAATTACACCACCAGACGTTACCAGTCAAATTATAGTTGCTATACCGGTAATATTTTTATACCAAATAAGCATCTATATATCTGCAATGGTGTTAAGAAAGGAAAGAAGAAAAGCTGAAAAGGAAAAAAAAGCAAATAAAAATGTCAAACCAAATTGAGGAATTTAATGCCTATCGTTCTAAGATGAACGAAAAGCTGTTGGCCGACAACAATAAAATTATAAAACGCATTTTTAATTTAGACACCAATGCTTACGCAGCCGGTGCATTAGATGTTAAAACAAAAGAATTATTAGGTCTTGTTGCCTCAGCTGTTTTACGCTGTGATGATTGCGTAAAATACCATTTAGAAAGCTCATATAACCAAGGAGCATCCAAAGAGGAAATTATGGAAACCTTAGGTATTGCCACGTTAGTTGGCGGTACTATTGTAGTACCGCATTTAAGAAGAGCGTATGAATATTGGGAAGAATTAGAAAATCAATAAGGTTAAATAATCCCTAATTACTTTTCTAACAGCCCAATAACCAATAGATTTGAAACCATGAAGTTACGTGCCGACAATATAATGAAGTCCTACAGAGGTCGTAGGGTGGTAAAAGGAATTTCCCTTGAGGTAAACCAAGGAGAAATTGTAGGTCTGCTAGGACCAAACGGTGCCGGTAAAACCACCTCATTTTACATGATTGTTGGTCTAATAAAACCTAATGGAGGCAGCATCTATTTAGATGATATGGAGATTACCAAATTCCCTATGTATAAAAGGGCCCAAAATGGTATTGGTTACTTGGCACAAGAAGCATCGGTCTTTAGAAAACTAAGTATTGAAAAAAATATTTTAAGCGTACTTCAGTTGACCAAGTTGAGCAAAAAAGAGCAACACATGAAAATGGAGTCGCTTATAGAAGAGTTTGGTTTAGGTCATATTCGTAAGAGCCGTGGGGATTTGTTATCCGGTGGTGAGCGTAGACGTACAGAGATTGCCAGAGCTTTAGCGACCGATCCAAAATTTATTTTGCTTGATGAACCATTTGCAGGGGTTGACCCTGTGGCTGTGGAAGACATTCAACGTATAGTAGCGCAGTTAAAGAATAAGAACATTGGTATTCTTATTACCGATCATAACGTTCAGGAAACACTTGCTATTACGGAACGTTCTTATTTAATGTTTGAAGGTGGAATCTTAAAATCTGGTATCCCTGAAGATTTGGCTGCGGACGAAATGGTACGTAAAGTGTATCTAGGTCAAAATTTTGAACTTCGTAAAAAGAAACTGGATTTTTAGAAAATATCACTTTCTAAAACTCTTTGAATGTTTTTAGATTATACCATCCCCATACAAAGAATAATAATTCTAATACTAAAGCAGGAGTGAATAGTGGCGATATACCGTCAAAAAGTGTACTTACTATTCTACCAAAAGAAATTCCACCCATAAAAAGCACATTACATAGCGTTGCACCATACCAAAGTTCCGCTTTTATCGAGCCTAACACCCAAAACAGCCCCACACCTATATAAATTCCCATTACCGCACGTAGCATATTCTTTAGTTCTAAATCTATCACTTCAAAACCCAAAAGTTCTGGCATAATATAAGTAGGGTGACCACCGTAGACAACACCAGCGATGATGACTACAATTCCAGATAAAAATAAATTAAGGTTTTTTGGTGTGGTCATTAAATGGTTTACCATAGAGTTGAAAATATCTGAACGCCGCTATACCACCAATAAAAGAAAATACAGCTAACATATAAAATACATGTTGATGACCTTTTAGTCCAGGTGAAGCATCTAATAAATATCCCATTGCCGGACCAGCAAAAATATCTGGAGTATAGCCTATCAATGAAATTAAGCCCACTGCAGTACCTGTAAGTATTAATGGAATTTTACCACTCTGCATAACTGCAAAGTATAAAGAGCGAATAGCATATACGCCTAATGCTACAATCATAATCGAGAATAAAAACATAAAATAAGAAACCTCTGAAATAATTCCCGAAGCAAAAATTAACGACCCAATCAACGCGATAATAAATCCTATTAACAAAAATAGACTTGGTCTAGAACGGTCTGCACTTATCCCAATAAAAACACCAACTATAGGTCTAGCGAACAACAAAAATGTACCTACTTCTGCGGATTCCACCTCATTATATGACATAACATCTTGAGCATAAAGCGAAAAAACATCAGTGATTTTATACCCAACATATGCACAAAGAATTATTATCATTAGTAATAAAACGGACGGCAAACGTAAAACTTCTTTTATTTGGGAAGTAGTAATTCTATCAACAACAATTTCTTTCTCTAGACCCTTAGGTAATTTCATGAACACCCACACCAAAAAACCTACCAATGCAACAATACCAGCTGATATTAAAATTACATACCTAAAAGCAAACCTACTTTCCTCTAAGGTCGCAACAGCTATATCCGCCGACATAAAATAAGAAAAAACAAGTACGCCCAACGTACCAAATAGTGCGCCTACCAATCCCCTACCACCATCTAAAAGTCCAAACGCTTTACCCTGAGAACTTTGACCGCCCCAAACCCGGGTAGCCTTAATCATCGGTGACCAAAAAAGAAAAATGGTAGTAAATCCCCAGAAACCGTAGAGCACCTGCAAGGTAAAGTAATCTGGAAATGTTGCAAAAACTAGTCCGCCTAATGCAGTCATCCAAAGGGCAATGGCAATTAACTTTCTAGGTTGATATTTATCTGCCAATGGTCCGCCTAATAAATACGAAACCAAGGCTACAAAGCCATACACAGAAAAGCAAAGTCCTAACGACACATTATCAAGTTCAAAAACCTTTAAAACTGTTGGTCTAAATACTCGCTGTAATACAAAAGGTAAAATAAAAACGCTCTCCCCTGCTAAAATCAGTAGTAATAAATAATACCAGGGTGCTTTATCAGGTTGTTTCATTTTTCTTTTATTGGAATCCAAACTTCTTCTTCTGAATTTGGATCATCGTTTTTATACTTGGCACCCAGCACTTCAAAATGTGGACGGTCATCTAAATTATAATCAGAATTAGGAATCCATTCCCCATAAATATATTGAAAAAATGCCTGTGCATTTTTTGAAGTTCCCTGGTAATTAAAAACAGCATAAAGTCCGCCCTCCAAAACAAGCCTATTCAATCCTTCAGGAATAGAATCAAAATTTTCTACCTCGACACAAGCCCACTTTACATACTTTTTAACGGGAGAAAACTCCTTAAAATAATCTTTAGGATATTCTTGCAATGAAATAAAATCATCAGACAATCTTTTTGATACTTCCTTACTACGCGCTCTGAAATTCTTCCATAGCTCAAAAGTTCTATTATCGACCAAACTCATTTGTTGAGAAAGACCCAGAAGGTTTTTAGTTTGTAAATCAATAATTCTAGGTGTCATTAAATAAATATTTTTTATAGCACTAATAATCCCTGATTACGTAAACCTGTTACTTGCTTAGAATACCAAAACAGCTCAAAATCTCTTAATTGAGATTCGTAATCCTTTTTCAACTGCCCGTAACTTACGGGTTTATTTTCAGGTTTTAATAATTTAAGAGCAGACAATAACCATTCTCCCTTGTCTTTATCTAGAGTAATTTCATAACTATCCATCTTGGTATGAAAAGTTAAGACTAATTGCTGCCATGTTACGCCTTTTTTCTTCTTAACACGTTCGGCAGTACTGGGCATAGGACCTATCCAAGCTATTTTTGCTGTTGATTTCGTATTCAGAACAATTTCTTGCTGCAAGCAATTATAAATATAATCTGCGGATATGTTTGATGGCGGAATCTTAAAATCGAACCATTCTTGTAAACCCATGTCGAAACCGATGCCGTGCATAAAATTGAAAAGCGATTTTGTTAACCCAAAACTGAACTTACTATGATCAACTCCCGTTTTATCCATAAAATCAATGTCATTATTGGCAAAGCTGATAGATTTCAAATCTGGCAGTACGCCGTATTCTTCTGGATGCAGCCCAACGGGACTATGGGCGGTTAATGCAAACTGATGCCAAAAACCAGATTGTATTATTCCTAGTTCAAACAACTGACGAACCATTTCTAAACTATCTACCGTTTCTTGAACAGTCTGTGTTGGGTAGCCGTACATTAAGTAAGAATGCACCATAATGTTGGCTTCGGTAAAATTTCGTGTTACTTGGGCTACTTGCTCTACAGTTACACCTTTGTCTATCAGTTTTAGCAATCGGTCGGATGCTACTTCCAATCCCCCAGAAACCGCAATACAACCCGATGCTTTTAATAAAAGGCATAAATCTTGTGTAAAATTTTTCTCGAAACGAATATTCGTCCACCAGGTAATCGTCAGATTCCTCTTTAAGACTTCTAATGCAAAAGCTTTCATTAATGATGGCGGAGCAGCTTCATCAACAAAGTGAAATCCTGATTCCCCGGTTTGTTCCATCAACGTTTCTACGCGGTCAGCCAAAATACTTGCCGCAACAGGTTCGTATATTTTAATATAATCCAAAGAGATATCGCAAAAAGTACATTTACCCCAATAGCAACCATGTGCCATGGTCAATTTATTCCAACGACCATCGCTCCACAAACTATGCATTGGGTTGGCAATTTCAATGACCGAAATGTAATTGGTTAATTGAAGGTCAGCATAATCTGGAGTACCAACATCTTGCTGTTTATAATCTTGTCTTAAACTATCATTTTTATAAACTACTTTACTATTCTCTAAAATGAATGCCCTTTTTAATTCCCCTTCCCCATTCACCACATATTGATGCACCAACTCCAACGGAAGTTCACCATCATCAAGGGTAATAAAATCAAAGAATTCAAACACCCGAACATCGGTAAGGCTGCGTAATTCTGTATTTGGGAATCCTCCACCCATAGCAATTTTCACATCTGGATATTTAGCCTTTATAAACTGCGCACAGCGAAAAGCACTATATAAATTACCAGGAAAAGGCACTGAAAAACATACCAATTTAGGCTGTATTGTTTCTAATTGCTTAGCTAATAATTTCAGGGTTAATTCATCAATAAATGTAGATTTTTCATTTAAGTGATTATATAGTTCATCAAACGAATTTGCGCTACGCCCAAGTCGCTCTGCATATCGACTGAACCCGAAATTTGGGTCTATACATTCTACAATAAAATCTGATAAGTCTTCAAGATATAAAGTCGCCAAATGTTTGGCTTTGTCTTGCATTCCCATATTTCCAAAAGCCCATTCCAAATCATCTAACTGTTCAAAACGAGAAGCTTGTGGTAAAAAATTATCGGTACATAATTGCCTTGCCAATGTGTCATTTTTTCCTTGTAGAAAAAGAATAACGGCATCTAGCGTTTTCAAATAATCAGTACGAAGGGCATAAATTCTTTTGCAGTTTTCAGACACTATTGCATCCAAAGAAAAAGCCATATCAAAAAGTTGCTGAAATGTATTTTTATTGAAGAGTGACAAAATAACCTCAATCCCTAAATCGGACTGAAAAGAAGAAATTCCCTTCGTATTCAAAAACCCTTTAATATATGCCGTTGCCGGATAGGGAGTGTTTAATTGGGTAAAAGGTGGTGTTATTAAAAGAAGGTCTTTCACAAAGTTATTTTAAAACAATGCTGCAAAGATAACCGTTACTTTACTCATTATTCAAAATCTCGCGTACCGCTTGCTGATAGGCCTTTGGATTATTTGCTTTTTTTATTTTCTTAAAAGTCTTGTGCGGATTAGAAGTTGAATGAGCGAAATACTCCCAGAAACCCTGCATTTTCATTTTAATAGGTGTTGGCCCAGATAATGCCTCATCATACTGTTGGTAGATAGTATCATGAAATTCAGAGAAAATCTTCCAGCGGTTTTTTGGGTATTCAGTGGTATTATTTTTAATCATACTTGGAAGAAATGGATCGGCAATTAACCCTCTTCCAATCATAAAGTGGTCTATAGAAGGAAAACGTTCTTTCATATCCTGAAACCTTGCAACGGTAGTAATATCTCCATTATAGTATAATTTATGTTTGGTGCTTTCAACACACTTCTGAAAAGAAATAAGGTCTACGCCGCCTTTGTACAATTGTTTTCCTATACGTGCGTGGATAGCAATATTTCGCAGTGGATATTTATCTAAAATTGGAAAAACATTTAATATTTCTTCTGCATTCTCATAGCCCATTCGCATTTTCATAGAAACCACAACATCGGTTTCCTCATGGGCTCGCTGTAAAATATGGTCAATTTTTTCTGGATTACAAATGAGTCCGCTACCCATGCCTTGTTTTGTTACCATTGGATACGGACAACCTAAATTCCAGTTTAGTTCTTTGTACCCTAAACTTTGTATATACTTTATAACGAACAGAAACTCATCGGCATCACCTGTCATTACTTGCGGTATAACCTCTAAAGTGGTATTATTCTCCGGCTGTAGATCTTTCTGATACGAGTTTTTAATCACCATTTTACCATTTAACCGAATGTATGGTGCATAGAAGGTATCGATGCCACCAAAATATTTATGGAATGCATTGCGGAATCTAAAATCGGTAAAACCCTGTAATGGGGATGATAATAAGGTGACATGACTCATTTAAGATCTGTCTTTAAGCACGCTTACGGTAACTAACAACTGACCAATATGTCTTTGGTTATGTTCCGCTGCGTGAAATAATAGTCCGATTACGGTAGATGGCAATTTCTTTCTGCCCACCGTCCTTTTTTCGGTAAGTGAAGCTTCTGGTATTGTTTTAAAATAGATTAAAGCTTCAGCAACCTTAGCTGAAAACTGCTCTTGTAAATCGGCAATTTCGATATCGAGATTAAAAACACCTTCCTTTTTTAAGAATTGAAACTGCTCATCTGATAGTGATTCGCCTTTTGCATAGGTCATCATACGATCCAACACACCTGTAATATGGTTCATATGAAAACCAACAGAAGCCCTACCAGCCGTTTTAGCCCACAATAATTCTTTAGGGAAATCTGCAGTGTATTTTTTTAATTCTCTTTCAGATTGCAACAATGCGTGTGCTGCAGGCTGTAACAAATCTGGCACACCTGGTAAAGGACCACTTAACCAATATTCATATTCTTCATTTTCCATAATCATCTATCCTAAATAGTTATATATCTAAAGTCTTTCTTGTATGACAGAACTTACTACATAAAATAGAATAATTAAAGGAATAGCCATGAATTTCATAGTTACAATAAGTACAAAACTAATGATCAAAAAGATGTAACGCATAGCATTATCCTTAAAGCTTGTATTCTTAAATTTTAATGCAAACAAGGGTAAGTTGGCATTTAATAAATAGGCACTTACCAAGGTTAAAAAGATTAAGAACCATTGATTAAGAATAATACTATTTAAGAAATCATTATTTTGATATAACAGGATTAGGGGCAATGAAAGTATTAATAGCGCATTTGCAGGTGTTGGTAAACCAATAAAGGACGACGTCTGATTTTCATCAATGTTGAATTTAGCCAAACGATATGCGGAGGCCATCGTGATTATAAAACCCAAAAATGGAATAAGGTGATCATATTGAAATTCACCCGCTTCCATAAAAAAGTGGGAACCGTTACCCCATCCACTAGTTTGCGCCATTGCCAATAACTGAAACATTACAATACCCGGTACTAATCCGCTAGTAATCATATCGGCCAAAGAATCCAACTGTAAACCTAATTCACTTTTAACATCCAGAACACGAGCCGCTAATCCATCAAAAAAATCAAAGAAAATACCTAGCGCAACAAATAGTGCAGCAAGCTCCAATCTATTCATGACAGCGAACATAGTAGCCACGCAACCACAAAAAACGTTTAAAAGGGTTATAAAATTAGGTATATGCTTTTTCATTTGAATCTAAATTAAACAGTATGTACATTTTAATAGGGCAAGGATATATCTTAAAATACTCCTTATTTAACTGCGTTAAAAATAAAGATATTTCTCTTGGTTCTATGATTTAAAACAAGAAAGTAAAACCAGTTTTACCGTCGAACTAAAAATCAATACCAATTTCGATGGTAAATTATAATAGCATTTGGAATTAAGTATCTTATTATTCGCATCTTTGCAGCTGCTATGAGCTAGTAGAAGTATGTTTAAAAGAATCTTAATTTTAATTCTATTTTTCACTTTATTTTTGGGGCACACCCAAAATGTAGAGCTCTCCCCATTATCAAAAATTAGTTTATTAACCGTTGGTACAGGTGAAGATTTAGCAGCCAAATTTGGACATAGCGCTATACGGTTACAAGACCCAACTCTAGGTATCGATGAAGTTTACGGTTATGGAACCTATGATTTCGAAGACCCAAACTTCTATTTAAATTTCACAAGAGGTAAGTTATCATACACCATTTCTAGAATTCCTTTTAAGTACTTCGATTACTCATACCAACAAGAAAAACGGTGGATCAGAGAGCAAGTTTTAGATGTAGACTTAGAACAACGCAACCAGATTGTCACTTTTCTAGAGCGCAACTTATTACCTGAAAACAAAAAATACAAGTACGATTTCTTATTTGATAATTGTGCCACCAGAATACCAATGGTATTTGAAAAAACTTTGGGAAATGAGTTCAAATTCGATTATAACTACTTAAAAGAGCACTTGACATTTAGGGAGTTGATCCGTTTGAAATTGAATCCGAATACCTGGTCTAATTTTGGTATTGACCTTGCATTAGGCTCCGTAATTGACAGAGAAGCAACCCCATACGAACATTTGTTCTTACCAATTTATGTGTACGAACAAATGAAACATACCACACTAGACGGCAAGCCGATAGTTAAAAGTGAGTCCGTCATTTTAGATATTCCTGAACAAGAATATCGCTCTTTAATATTTCTAACTCCTTTATTTTGGCTTAGTATTTTACTGATATTGGTTAGTTATATTACCTATACCGATTATAAAAATTTACGAAGAAATAAATGGTTAGACTTTGGGCTATTTGCAGCTACAGGTTTGGCTGGTGTGCTGATACTATTCCTTTGGTTTGCCACAGATCATTTAGCGACCAAAGCAAACTTTAATTCCCTTTGGGCATTTGCACCAAATATTGTCATAGCATTTGTACTAATTAAAAAAAAGATTCCGTCATGGATGATTACGTACAATATATTTCTGACCATATTACTTGGCATTATTTGCATGCTGTGGATATTTAAGGTTCAGGTGTTCTCCATATTATTAATTATCATATTACTAGCATTGGCTATACGTTACCTATATCTTATATATTACTTTAAGAGTAAAGAATTAGCCAAAAAAACAAAAATCTAGCGAACCTTTTTATGAATTTACTTACCGTTGAAAATATTTCGAAATCCTATGGCGAATTGGTGCTTTTTGATAATCTTTCTTTTGGCATCAATAAAGACCAAAAAATTGCTTTGATCGCTAAAAACGGAACGGGAAAAACGTCTATTCTTAATATATTATCTGGTGCAGACACTCCAGATAGCGGACAAGTAAATTACCGCAAATCTACACGTGTATCCTTTTTGGCACAAGAGCCGGTGATGGACCCAAAACTGACTGTGGAAGAAACTATTTTCGCTTCGGACAATGAAATTTTAAAAGTTTTAGAGAACTATGAAAAAGCACTTTTAAATCCTGATGATGCGGATGCTTACCAAAAAGCATTCGAGGCAATGGATCGTTTTGAAGCTTGGGATTTTGAAACCCAATACAAGCAAATACTTTCAAAACTAAAATTAGAGGATTTAGATGCTACAGTGGGGAAACTATCTGGTGGGCAAAAGAAACGTTTGGCATTGGCAAATGCCCTAATAAACAAGCCGGATCTTTTAATATTAGATGAGCCTACCAACCATTTAGATTTAGAAATGATCGAATGGTTAGAGGAATTTTTTGCTAAAGAAAATATGACCCTTTTCATGGTAACGCACGACCGTTTCTTTTTAGAGCGTGTTTGTAATGAAATTATAGAATTGGAAAATGGAAAACTTTATCCGTATAAAGGGAATTATTCTTACTACTTAGAAAAGAAGGAAGCCCGTATAGAACAAGAAGCCGTAGAACAGCATAAAACAGAATTGTTATTTAAGAAGGAATTAGATTGGATGCGTAGGCAACCAAAAGCCCGAACCACGAAATCTAAATCTAGAATAGACGATTTTGCCGTAATTAAGGACAAAGCCAGTCAGCGTAGAAAAGACCACCAAGTTCAGTTAGAATTGAATATGGAGCGTATGGGAAGTAAAATTCTAGAACTCCATAAAATCTCTAAATCCTTTCCGGATAAACCCATTTTAAACAAGTTCGAATATGTATTTCAAAAAGGAGAGCGTATTGGAATTATTGGTAAAAATGGTACAGGAAAATCTACTTTTCTAAATATACTAAGTGGCCAAGATCAACCAGATAGTGGAAAAGTAATTGTAGGCGACACCATTAAATTTGGCTATTACACCCAAAAAGGAATTGAAATAAAGCCAGGGCAGAAGGTTATTGATGTTATTCGTGAATTCGGTGATTACATTCCGTTAATGAAAGGAAGACAAATTTCTGCACAACAGTTGTTAGAACGGTTCTTATTCGATAGAAAAAAACAATATGATTTTGTAGACAAGTTAAGTGGTGGTGAGCGTAAGCGACTATACCTGTGTACAATATTGATACAAAACCCTAATTTTTTAATTCTAGATGAGCCTACTAACGATTTAGATATTGTAACCCTAAATGTATTGGAAAGCTTTTTAATGGATTTCCAAGGATGCTTAATGGTCGTTTCTCACGACCGCTACTTTATGGATAAGATTGTGGATCATCTATTTGTTTTTAGAGGTGATGCAGTTGTTGAGGATTTCCCAGGCAACTACTCAGATTATAGAGCTTACGAAGACAGTCAAATTCAAGAAAAAAGAGAGCATAAGGAAGTTCAAAGCAATACTAAAACCAGCTGGAAAGAACCAGATGCTTCTCCAAAAATCTCTTATGCAGACCAACAGGAGTACAAAAAATTAGAACGTGAAATTCAGAAATTAGAAAAAGAGAAAGTTAATTTACAAGATAAATTTACAGATAGTTCTTTAAGTGGAGATGACATAAAGAACCTTTCTATTGAACTTAAAGAGGTTACCGATGCCATTGAAACTAAAACCGAACGTTGGTTTGAGCTTTCTGCTTTAATGGAAGATTAACCAATATTATAGACCACAGACTTCACATTTTTAAGTTGCGCTAATAATAATAGACGAATGGTTTTTACCATTCGTCTATAGTAAAATGACGCCCAACGACAAGTGAAGAAATATGTTTGAGCTTGCTTGTACTTTAGCAGTGTAAAACAAATAGTATGAAATCAATTATTCTTTTAACCGCTCTTTTCTTCACTACTTTTTTAGTACAAGCGCAAGCTAACAACGAGAATATTTCTGTAGTGATCGAAACAGTACAAGTTGAGAAGGTTCAAACAATTGAAAGTAATGAATTTTTTTTTCCAATGATGGAAACTCAAAATAAAATCGAAGTTGCCAGGTTATATAAGAACAAAAACAACAGGATCATCAACGCTTTAGAATTCAAAACAAAAATGAACAACGCTAAACTTTCTTAATTCAGTAATTAAATTGTCTTTACACCCCAATCTTATACCTGCCCCATTTCTTACCAAAACCTACTTTTTAAATTTTACAATTCTAAATACAACCGCAATCTTTACTTTTGGTGAAATTTGAAAAAGTAACTAGTGTTTCGCTTTATATCGTTTATTAAATTTTATCTAACTGCAAACAATCAACACGGAATTCATTCTCCCTTTGTGTACGATTATATTACAAAATGTCTATATCAAAATAAGAAATTAAAGCTTCCAATATCTTTAAAATTGGTGGTTAAGAGCATAACATATTTTAAATACCAGTCAATTTTTTTAGTGGGAGATTATAAAGCATCCGAAGAAGTCGTTGAATGGCATTGCCCTGATATTTCATTTATTGAAAACAATGCGGACGTTGTCCTTGCAAATATCTCTGACCTAAGCAACATTAATTTAGACTTCCGCAATGGATCAAATGACCGCATGCTTCTTTTAGACGGAATACATAAAAACAAAAGAAATCTAGAGAGTTGGAAAAATTTAAAATCAGAACATAACGTTAGGGTCACAATCGATATGTTTTATTGCGGCGCCGTGTTTTTTAGAAAAGAACAAGCAAAAGAACATTTTAAAATACGGATTTAAACCAGTAATTTTAAACTAAAGCAATACTTAATGAGCAATAATACAATTTATATAACCCTTGGAGTGGTATTTGCCATTTATTTAGCAATTCGTATCACTAGTAGAGGCAAGAAAAATAACCGTAAATCAAGGAAATTTATGGGTGATTATACTAGGAAAGAAAAAAAAGACAACGAACAATAGTTCGTAAAACTCATTCACCTAGCTCAATTAAGGAATACATTCCTTACCAAAAACATTAATCCAATTTAAAAAATGAAAGTATATACCAAAACAGGGGATGACGGTACAACCGGACTATTTGGTGGTACTCGAGTACCTAAACATCATGTTCGCATTGATAGCTATGGAACAATAGATGAATTAAACTCTTGGTTAGGACTTATTAGAGATCAAAATATTGACAAAAGATATCAAGATCAACTTATATTAATACAACAACATTTATTTGTGGTAGGAGCAATTTTAGCAACTGACCCAGAAAAAGAAACGCTCAAAAATGGCAAACAACGCTTAAAAATTACTAAAGTAGGTACTGAAGAAATCCAATTTTTAGAAGATGCGATAGATGAAATGGATAGTCAATTACCTCAAATGACGCATTTTATTCTACCTGGCGGACACACAATAGTGTCATACTGTCATATAGCACGTACCGTTTGCAGAAGGGCAGAACGCATGGCTACTTTATTGTTTGAAAATGAACCTTTCGATGTTTCTGTACTTTCATTTATAAATCGGCTTTCGGACTACATTTTTGTATTGGCACGAAAGTTGTCAAATGATTTACAAGCGAGTGAAATAAAATGGATTCCTAAAAAAAAGGGCTAATAAATCTGTAATTTATTCGTTATCAATTAATAATCATAAAAATAAATTGAGATTTATGATTATTTTCTTGGCAATCTCAATTTAAAAATTACTTTTGCAAAAAATTAAAATCAAACAATTACTATGTATTGGACATTAGAATTAGCATCTTATTTAAGTGATGCACCTTGGCCGGCAAGTAAAGATGAGTTAATAGATTACTCCATCAGAACTGGAGCCCCTCTAGAAGTCGTAGAAAATTTACAATCTATGGAAGAAGAAGGTGGCGAAATATATGAATCTATCGAAGAGATTTGGCCTGACTACCCTACGGAAGAAGACTACCTCTGGAACGAGGACGAATATTAATATTCGATATCATAATAACTAATAAAAAGTCTCCTCGGAGGCTTTTTTTTTATGTAATTTTGACAGGTTATTAGGTAAAACAGCTTAAAAAACAAGACTGGAATACCTTTTGCTCTTGTACAGCGTCGTTCATTTTTGTCGACTCTAAAATATTTTGAAAATTATAAGTATCTAAATTGATTTTATATTTTCAATTCTAAATAGTATAAAATATATGAGTTTCATTAATTCCATCCTAAAGGCATTCGTTGGTGATAAATCACAAAAAGATGTAAAGGAACTACAGCCTTTAGTAGACCAAATAAAGTCATTCGAATCTAAACTTGAAAGCCTAAACCACGATGAACTTAGGCAAAAGACCATAGAATTTAAGAAGATAATTCAAGACTCTTATAAAGAGAAAACTGAAGAAATCAATAAATTGGAAGAAGAGGTTAAAAACTCTACCGATATTGATAAAAATGAAGATCTCTATACTGCAATTGATAAACTAAAAGAAGAAGTTTATACTATTTCTGAAGAAACACTTAATAAATTATTGCCAGAGGCTTTCGCAGTTGTGAAAGAAACTGCCAAACGATTTGCCAAAAATGAAACTTTAAAAGTAGCAGCATCAGAATATGACAGAACATTGTCAGCTACTAAAGAATATGTTACTCTTGAAGGCGAAAACGCAGTTTGGAAAAACTCTTGGAATGCTGCCGGTAAAGAAGTTACTTGGGATATGGTACATTATGACGTTCAGCTTATTGGCGGTATTGCCATGCACCAAGGTAAAATAGCAGAAATGCAAACTGGTGAAGGTAAAACTTTAGTTGCAACCCTACCCCTATATTTAAATGCTTTGAGCGGAAATGGCGCTCACTTGGTAACTGTAAATGATTATTTGGCAAAAAGAGATAGTGCTTGGATGGCACCAATCTTTCAATTTCATGGTCTTTCTGTAGATTGTATTGACCACCACAAACCAAATTCTAATGGAAGACGAGCAGCCTACAATGCCGATATTACCTATGGTACAAACAACGAATTCGGTTTTGATTACCTAAGGGATAATATGGCGCATACGCCAAAAGACTTAGTACAAAGACCACATAACTATGCTATGGTAGATGAGGTAGATTCTGTACTTGTGGATGACGCTCGAACACCATTAATTATTTCTGGACCAGTACCGGAAGGTGACCGTCATGAATTCAATGAATTGAAACCTAAGGTTAGTGAAATAGTACAAAAGCAACGCCAACATTTAACCGGTGTTTTAGCAGAAGCTAAAAAGCTCATTTCAGAAGGTGATACCAAAGAAGGTGGTTTTTTACTCTTAAGAGTATATCGTGGACTACCAAAAAACAAAGCATTAATTAAGTTTTTAAGTGAAGAAGGAGTAAAACAATTACTTCAAAAAACCGAAAACTTTTATATGCAGGATAACAATAGAGAAATGCCTGTGGTAGATGAAGACCTATTGTTTGTTATTGATGAAAAAAATAACCAAATAGAATTAACCGATAAAGGGGTTGATTATATTTCTGGAGAACAAAATAGAGATTTCTTTGTAATGCCAGATATAGGTGGAGAAATAGCTAAGATTGAAAATCAAAATCTTGAAATTGAAAAAGAGGCCGAACTTAAAGAAGAGCTTTTTAAAGATTTCACGATTAAGAGTGAGCGTATACATACCATGAGCCAATTACTAAAGGCATATACCTTGTTTGAAAAAGATACGGAGTATGTAGTAATGGATAATAAGGTCATGATCGTTGATGAGCAAACTGGTCGTATTATGGATGGCCGCAGATACTCAGACGGTTTACACCAAGCTATTGAAGCAAAAGAGAATGTAAAGATTGAAGCATTAACTCAAACTTTTGCAACAGTTACCTTACAGAATTACTTTAGAATGTATAGCAAACTTGCTGGTATGACAGGTACTGCTGTAACCGAAGCTGGTGAATTTTGGGAAATCTATAAGTTAGATGTAATGGAAATTCCCACGAACAGGCCCATCGCAAGAGATGATAGAAACGATTTAATCTATAAAACAAAAAGAGAAAAATATAATGCCATTATTGAAGAAGTTACCAAAATAAGCCAGGCAGGAAGACCTGTACTTATTGGTACCACTTCGGTAGAAATATCAGAATTACTATCTAAATTATTGAGTGTTCGTAAAGTTCCTCATAATGTATTGAACGCTAAACTTCACAAGAAAGAAGCAGATGTAGTTGCTGAAGCGGGTAACGCGGGTATTGTAACTATTGCTACAAACATGGCTGGTCGTGGTACAGATATTAAATTATCCGAAGCAGTTAAAAAAGCAGGTGGATTAGCTATTATAGGTACAGAAAGACATGATTCTCGTCGTGTAGATAGACAATTACGTGGTCGTTCTGGTCGTCAGGGAGATCCAGGAAGCTCTCAATTTTATGTTTCTTTAGAAGATAACTTAATGCGTTTATTCGGTTCTGATAGGGTTGCAAAAATGATGGATAAAATGGGCTTGGAAGATGGTGAAGTTATTCAGCATAGTATGATGACCAAATCTATTGAACGTGCCCAGAAAAAAGTAGAGGAAAATAATTTTGGTGTTCGCAAGCGTTTATTAGAGTATGATGATGTAATGAATGCCCAACGCGAAGTTGTATATAAAAGAAGACGCCATGCCTTACAAGGTGAACGTTTAAAGCTAGATATTGCAAACATGGTCTATGACACATGTGAAGTAATTGTTGAAAGCAATAAAGCGGCAAGTGATTATAAGAACTTTGAATTTGAGTTAATTAAATATTTTTCAATCACAGCACCTATAGAAGAAGCTGATTTTGGTAAAATGTCTACTCAAGAAATCACTGGTAAAATTTACAAAGCAGCTTACACCCATTATAATGATAAAATGGAACGCAATGCAGCAGCAGCTTTTCCAGTTATCAAAAAGGTACATGAAGATAATGCCAATAATTTTGAGCGTATTGTAGTTCCTTTTACCGATGGTATTAAAAGCTTAAATGTTGTTACCAACCTTCAAGAAGCTTACGACACTAATGGAAAGCAGTTAATTACAGATTTTGAAAAGAATATTTCTTTAGCAATTATTGATGATTCTTGGAAAACGCATCTACGTAAAATGGATGAGTTGAAGCAATCGGTACAATTAGCGGTTCACGAACAAAAAGACCCTTTATTAATTTATAAGTTCGAAGCGTTTGAACTTTTTAAATCAATGATTGAAAAAGTAAACAAAGATGTGGTTTCTTTCTTGTTTAAAGGAGAATTACCATCTGAAAACACCAATGCTATTCAAGAAGAAAGAAACGTACAACGTAAAGAAAATTTAAAAACTTCCAAAGAGGAAATTCCCAATAGTGATGAATTGGCCGCACGTAGTAGAGCAGTTGGACAAAATCAAGGTCAACGCCCGGCGGTTACGGAAACTATTACTAGAGAGCAGCCAAAAATAGGTCGCAATGAACGCGTTACTATAAAAAATGTAATG
Organism: Maribacter hydrothermalis; assembly: GCF_001913155.1. Classification (GTDB taxonomy): domain Bacteria; phylum Bacteroidota; class Bacteroidia; order Flavobacteriales; family Flavobacteriaceae; genus Maribacter; species Maribacter hydrothermalis. Next base: position 3,179,367 of record NZ_CP018760.1, on the reverse strand, counting down.
AGTGGGGAAAGTAAAACGGTTAAATATAAACAGGCCGAACCGTTATTACAAAGCGGCACCTGGGTTTTGACTCAAGATTAAGAGTGAAACCTAAATATAAAAAAAAAGCATCTCGATCGAGATGCTTTTTTTTAAATAAATCCTATTTAACTAATTAAATTTTACCCTCTTTATTTTTTAAGCTAAAAATCTTAAATGACTTTTACATTTTTAATTACAAACTTAAAAGAGATTCAAATACACCAATTGTTAAAAATAGTTTAAACATATACTATAGTAATACAAAAATTACTAGTATAATGAAAAAAACATAATTAGATTTACATTACCAAATAAGTATGATTTTTAGTACATAAATAATTTCTATGCCCGGATTTACCATTGACCAAGAGCGTCTTCAGGATAAAACCAAACTTTTATTAAGGGTAAATTATACCACAAGCATTATCTCCATTCTTTTTGGAGCATCATGTTATTTTCTATTAGGGATTACTGAAATTATTCCGTTTGTCCTAGTTTGTTTTGGGGTTTTAAATCTACTTAATCTACAATACTTCAAAGTCCATAATAAGATTTTGCCCACGTTTAATTTCTCATCTATATTAGGCTTAATTTCCTCGTTCATAATCACCTTGTATAGCGGTGGAATTCATAGCTCCTTTATATTTATGATTCCTTTAATTGCTTTCGGTGGATTCATCAACAGCAGTAAATACGGCAAAATATACCTTAATATAATTGTTTTGTTGATACTACTACTTTTTACACAAACAATGCCAGAACTTAAAGTAACTGAAAATAAAGTTCCCGAGAATTCGAGCTCTATTTTTAGTCTAATTTCCATTTTATTTTCCGTTTTTGTTTTAGGAAATACTTTTGGAAAAAGCCTATTAAGAACCTATAATGCCCTGTACACTTCTAAAAAAAACATGGCTGTTCAAGTTCATGAAAAAGAGAATTTATTAAAAGAAGTTCACCACAGGGTAAAAAACAATTTACAAACGGTATCTAGCTTATTAAGTCTACAGTCTAGAAATATTGAAAATGGTCCTATGAAAGGACTCTTAAAAGGAACACAAAATAGAGTTATAGCAATGGCAATGGTTCATGAAATGCTATATATGCGTAAAGACATCAGTCACATAGAATACAAATCTTATGTACAAGAATTGAGTGAATATTTAATTCGCTCAATAAAAGGTATTGACAACCAAGTTATTTTGAAAATAGATATACCAGATATTAAGTTAGGTATTGATACAGCTATTCCTTTAGGTCTATTAATTAATGAAGCATTGACTAATGCCTTAAAATATGGTATTGACGGTGATAATAAAGGTGAAATAAATATTAAGTTACAAAAAGATTCAGAAAAAAAAGATTGCTATATTTTAGAAATAGGTGACAATGGCATTGGTTTTCCAGAAACGATAAATTATAAGAACACAAAATCATTAGGATTAAAACTAATCTATAATCTTACTCGCCAATTAAGAGGTACTATTGAAAGAGATGCTTCAAAAAAAGGTACGAACTACATAATCAAATTTCAAGAAATTAGGCAACAATTATCCAGAGATTCAAAATAAGTCTAATTGTTAAAAACAATTTTCATTATTTATATCATAAAGTAAGTAAATGACCGATGTCAGTTACAATGCTTTTTCTATATTTATAGGAACTAACTCAAACTACCACCTTATGTTCCTCAAAATATTGCTTTTTACAGCAATTGTCTTCACAGGCATATTGACAATCAATGCTCAATCTTTAGAAGGTGATGGGCCACATTCACAACTTATTATTAGAGGCGTTATGCTTATAAATGGCAATGGCGCACCTCCACAAGGCCCAATTGATATTGTTGTTGAAAACAATACTATTAAAAATATCCAAGTAGTTGGTTATCCGGGAGTTGCAATTGATAATAGTAAAAGACCTCAATTAAAAGCTGGAGGTAAAGAATTAGATTGTACTGGTATGTATTTAATGCCTGGTTTTATTGATATGCATACCCATATTGGTGGAGACGCGCAAGGTGCCGACCCAGATTATGTTTTTAAACTATGGATGGCCCATGGCGTAACTACGGTACGTGAAGTTGCTGGAAGAGGCATTGATATTGCTTTAGATTTAAAACGAAAAAGCGAAAAGAATGAAATTATTGCTCCTCGTATCATCTCCTATACCGCATTTGGCCAAACTAGCAAATCATTCAATCCATTAAACGATATTCCTATTTCTACTCCGGAACAAGCGCGGGAATGGGTCCGAGCAAATGCCAAAAAAGGAGCAGACGGAATCAAATTCTTTGGTGCTGAACCAGCAATTATGGCAGCTGCCCTAGACGAAAATAAAAAATTAGGACTTGGTTCTGCCTGCCACCATGCTCAAATGAGTGTTGCAAGATGGAATGTGCTACATTCTGCAAGAGCGGGACTAACTTCAATGGAACATTGGTACGGACTACCTGAAGCATTATTTGATGACCGTACAGTGCAGGACTTTCCCCTTGATTACAATTATCAAAACGAGCAACATCGATTTGAAAATGCTGGTAAATTATGGGCACAAGCAGCAGAACCCTATTCTGAACATTGGAATAATGTAATGAATGAACTATTGGCGTTAGATTTTACGATGGACCCAACTTTTAATATTTACGAAGCCAGTAGGGATTTACAACGCGCAAGACGTGCAGAGTGGCATGAAGACTACACGTTACCATCTTTATGGGAGTTTTATCAACCAAGTATGGTTTCGCATGGTTCTTATTGGCATGATTGGGGTACAGAACAAGAAATACAATGGAGAAAAAATTATCAACTTTGGATGACTTTTATAAATGAATATAAAAATAGAGGTGGTCGTGTAACTACAGGTTCTGATTCTGGATTTATATTTCAACTATACGGTTTCGCTTATATAAGAGAATTAGAGTTAATGCGAGAAGCAGGTTTTCATCCCTTAGAAATTATACAATCAGCAACATTAAATGGCGCAGAAGCGTTAGGAATGGATGATAAATTAGGGTCTGTAACTATAGGTAAACTTGCAGACTTTGTAATTGTTGAAGAAAATCCGCTTCAAAATTTCAAAGTATTATATGGTACTGGGGCCATTAAGCTTACAAAAGAAAATGAGGTGGTTCGTATTGGTGGTGTTAAATATACCGTTAAAGATGGTATCGTATATGATTCCAAAGCATTATTGGCCGACGTAAAACGCCAAGTTGATGAGGAAAAAGCTAAAAGTAATTATACTATTAAACAACCTGGTGTAAAGAATTAAAATTTTCTTTTATCAACCGGTACTTTAATGGTACGTACTTTCTTTTTGTTTTTAGAAGTAAAAACAACTGTTGCAATAATAAGAAATGTCGATACTAATATTGTAAATAACATCATAATTTTAATTTTTAAAGGTGCTTAATTGCACCTTTTTTAATGGAGCAAAGATTATGCCAACTTACCATAACTCTTACCGGTAATAAAAGCTAATTCTTTGTTAATTCTTGCATTTTTATATCGGTATAAACGAACTATATTCGTTTCCATAGATATTGTAATCTCTTTCTTGTCGTTAATATCGTTAAGGCTATCAACCATAACAATACCCATTTTAATAGTGTCAATTTTATCATCAGATTTTGGGTTTTGTGCAATTGCTAATGCTCCTGCGAAAATTATAATTAATAAGGTAAATATTGCTTTCATAACTAAATGTTGAACAATATAAAGATACCTTCAACCCAATAATGAAGGGCCTTAACCTCGCTGAAGTGCTATAATTTTCGGCTAGTGTAAAAATATATGTTGAATAGTCAAAAAGTGTCGACCAACGGTTTTTAAGTAAAAAACACCATACCGATTTGGCATGCATTTCATCGATCTTTTTAATTTGGGGTAGTAGTGAAAGATACTTTAAAGATTGGCAATAATTTACCTTACAAATTCTAAAAAATAGGATTTAAGTAAACTACCTCGGGGTAAGCCCACGAGGCATTCGCCCGAAACGAACTTTTAATTTCGAGGCAAGCCTCGGGGTATTATACCCTTTGGCGGTGCCAATAAAAAAGTACATGTAATTATGATTTATTTCTTCCCCGTTTACCGTAGTTTTTATCGCCACGAGTTTTTGGTTTAGAATATTTCTTTTTAATAATGCGCTTGTAGGAACCACCTTGGTTTTCTTTCTTGTTTTTATCAGATTTTTCATGAAAACTGGCTCCGCGCTCATCCTCATCTATATTTAAAGGATTTTCTCGCTCTATATGCCTAGGTTGCTCATCAAAAGTTAGCTGGGTTGCAATACTTACATTATTAGGCAATGGTAGCTCATTCACTTTATAAGACATTAAATCCTCAATGGCATTTTTTGCATCTTCTTCTTGTGGTGTAAATAATAAGATAGAAGTACCCTCTTTCTCTGCCCTACCCGTTCTACCAATACGGTGCATGTAATTTTCAGGGTATGTCGGAGTATCAAAATTTATAACATGTGATATCTCTTTAAGATCTAACCCACGAGCCATTACATCTGTTGTAACCAGAATACGGTTCTTACCTTCATCGAACTGAGTGATAGAACGTAATCTATAATTTTGAGTTTTATTGGAATGGATAATACAAATCTCCTCACTAAAAAACTCTGCTAATTCTTTAAATAACAAATCGGCACTGCGCTTACTGGAAACAAATACTAACACCTTATGAAATTCTTGTTCCTTTTGTAGCAAATTTACCAGCAAATTTACTTTCGTATAAAAGTTAGGTGTGGCATAAGATAATTGGGTAATATTTTCTAGGGGAGTACCACTTACAGCAATAGAGATTTTGTGAACTTCTGAAAAGAAATCAGTAATAAACAATTCAATATCATCTGTCATGGTGGCAGAAAACATGATGTTTTGTCTTCTTTGCGGTACTAATTCAAAAATATTTACCAACTGAAAACGGAAACCCAAATCTAACATAACATCAACCTCATCAATAACAAGCTTTTTTACTTGTTTTAATTGAACTGCCTTTGTTAAAATTAAATCATATAAGCGAGCAGGAGTAGCTACAAGAACATCTGTCCCTAAAGCCAATGCTTCTTTTTGCCGCAACATACTTTTACCACCATATACGCCCAATACCCGAATACCCGCATATTTAGCCAATTTTTCAGTTTCTTCTACCACCTGCACTACCAGTTCTCGTGTAGGTACTAAAATCACCACTTTAGGATGTATTTCTTTTGAAAACTTCAGCGTATTTAAAATTGGAAGCAAATAAGCAAATGTTTTACCAGTACCCGTTTGAGCAATACCAACAACATCACTACCACTCATTACAATAGGAAAAGCTTTCTCCTGAATAGGTGTAGTATTCTCAAAACCAAGATCTTCAACGGCTTTTTCTAGGTTTCTAGATATTTTTAAATCGGTAAACAATGGCATAATAATCACTTTTGTATTTCAGATGCAAAGCTATGTGGATTAGTTGATACTTCCCCGATATGTACGTTATAATTATAAATTTACGAAAAGCCTTTCGTTCTAACAGATTATTAAAGACACGGTTTACTTTTATTAATCTGGTAAAACTCTCCTATCTTTTCCCCTATACAGATAGAGAAGTGACCCTAGAAGCGGAAATAGAAAAACAATTAAAAACCATGTTATTTTGGCATCGTTACGAAATGTATGACGAAGAATATCTATTATACAATAAGCCCATAATACTACAATTACCAGCAAAAACGTCTGCCAAATTCCAAGGCCTAAAGAAAAATCTGATGCTGTATGTTCCATCGAAGTGATTGATTTCTTATAAAGATATGATATAAAATTTACAACCTATGGCCTCCATTTCACCATTTTAATAGAAGCATCTTCATAGTATAAAAAAATGTGATTCACCTAGTATGAAAACTAGTTTTAAACAATCGACTTAAAAAGTATACAAATTAACTTGTACGTACAAGTTAATTTGTATACTTTTAGTAGCTATTCATTTTAGAAACTATCATTTATAATCATGATTAAATCCGTGCAACTGAAAAATAGATATATGACCAGAGTTTTACCATTAATGCTATTATGTATATGCACATGGCAGGTACGTTGCCAAAAATCGCTGAGTACAAACCTAAAATATATTGAAATAGATAGTGCAAAGCAGAAATGGGGAGATTGGAACCAACCGGAATGGTTACGCTATTTTGGTCTGGATGCAGGTGACGTAAATAATGACGGATTTCTTGATGTTTTATCCGGTAGGTACCTCTACCAAAATCCTGGCGGCGATATGGCTGCGCCATGGCAACGCACGGTTTTAGATGACAATGTTGATGGTATTTTTATTACAGATGTAGATTTCGATGGATACGCAGATATTATTGCAATGGCTCTACCCGATATTTTTTGGTATGAGGCACTTAATAAGGAAGGAACCAAATTTACTCGAAGAAAAATTGGACAAATACCCGCTACAAGCCATGTTAACAGTCAAGGGTTTGAAAAAGCACAACTTATAAAAGGTGGTCCTTCGGAATTCGTAATTGCGGGCAATGGGGATATTTACGCCATAACCATTCCTGAAAAAAATATAGATTCCGCCTTATGGAACATTCAACTAATCTGCAAAGATACTTCAGACGAGGGTATTGGCGTAGGTGATATTGATGGCGACGGCGATTTGGATATTGCAGCAGGAAGAAGACCTGAAGGTGAAGAAGAGCCTTCGATTTTGGTTTGGTTTGAAAATCCAGGAAATTTAAACGCTCCGTGGGCAGAGACCATTGTGGGTAACAGCGAACACCCCATTGACCGCATAGCTATTTCTGATGTCGATGGAAACGCCAAGGCAGATATTGTCATCACTGAAGAACGCTACCCTGGTTTAGAGCCAGACGCTTCCATTTGGTGGTATGGCCAATTAGCTTCAAATAATTGGCATAGAAATAAAATATCTACCCAGTTTTCCTCCAATAATCTGGATATAAAAGATATCGATAACGATGGGGATATCGATATTTTAACGGCAGAGCATAAAGGAAGTACCTTAGAAATGCAATTATGGGAGAATAACGGCAAAGGAATGTTTTCCAAAACGATTCTGGATACCGGTAAAGAAAATCATCTTGGAACCCAGTGGACAGACCTTGATCAAGATGGTGACCTGGATATTATAGGGGCAGGATGGGACCAATATAAATATTTGCACCTTTGGCGAAACGACTCCATTAAGAAAGAATCGAAAACTAAAGCAAGGCAGAGAGCGAAAGGAAAAAAAACAAAAAGATCAGTAGACATTGAGGAAGGTATATATGAAAATAGACCACATTACCTTATTTACACTCAAAATGCAACGTATTACTTGGACAAGTCTGGCGGTGGATTTTCTCGTATAATTGACTCCTTCGGTAACGATTATATAGGTTTTAAAAAAGACCCCTGGGGCGTTTATCCAGAATCTGCGGCGTCTGCTTTTCGAGGGCTCCCAAATTTCGTACACCTAGGCGAAGACAATGGTGCGGGGCATCCCGGTCACGACAAATGCGACTCGGAAAAAATTGATGATAGGACCATTAGAACGACCTCAAAAAGCGGCCACTGGCAATGGGATTATGCATTTTACGATGAGCATGTAATCGTTTCTGTATTAAAAAGCGACCCGAAAATACCGTATTGGTTTTTGTACGAAGGTACTCCAGGGGGATCTTACCGACCCTATGAAACCATATTTGGTACTTCTGCCGCAACACCAGTGGATAACATCCCAGATTTTTACCAGGGCAATTATATAAATGGCGACTTCCAATGGGCCTATTTCAGTCAAAAAAAGAGTCCTACTACCTTATTTTTAGGCATGCAGACTACCGACTCCAAAAATGATATGATGGCATTGTTAGGCAATTCGACCAATGGTATCACCAGTGCGGATGGTATGACGGTATTTGGCTTTGGCAGAAAAGAACCCACCCAACCCCTTTTAAGAGGTAAAAACAAATTTATCATCGGCATGTATGAGCATTCATCAGCATCTGATGACAGATTAAGTAAATTGACCGACTTTATTGAGCAAAAAATATCCATCTTAAATCAACCTAAATAATAAACTATGAACTTAAAAAATACGTTAAGGGAATTTTTGATACTACTATCACCAGTAATTTTAATTACATCATGCGCGGAAAAAAAAGAGGAGGTCAAACCCAAAAATGAATTGAGTTTTAGCTCCACAAAAATAATTGACAGTGCACAACATTGGTGGGCCTACACTTCAAAAGAAATTTCGGGAGACTCGATCGCAGATTTAATCTTTATACACAATAATTCTTCTGGCGGATACTTGGGATACTATGAAGGCCAAGCCGAGGAAGGATTATGGAAGAAACATATAATTGCGGAAAAACCAATGACAGGAGGGCTATTTGCAAGCGGGGATTTAGAAAGTGAAGACATTGATGGTGATGGCGACAATGATGTAATCGCCGTCAAACATCCAGGAGAATGGACAGATGCCGGTGCCGAAGCAGAACTATTCTGGTATGAAAACACCTCTGATGCCTGGTTGCCCCATAAAATTGGGAGTGTCCCCGATGCAGTAAAGGATATTAGTTTTGCCGATTTCGACAAAGACGGTCGCCTAGATATGTCGATCTTAACTTTTGACGAACATACCCTCAGTATTTTTAAACAAAATAATTCGGATGAATGGATAAGGGTCCAATTTATTCAAAATGATGTGCTCCATGAAGGTATGGGTATTGGTGATTTTAATGGTGATGGTTACCAAGATATTGTTGCTACCGGTTTACTATTTTATAACCCCGGAGCCGATTTAACCCAAAACTGGAACGTTGAAAATTTAGATGAACAATGGAACAATCAAGAAGGTGATTGGTCTAGAAACGGGACAAAAACCTTTGTAACCGATATCGATGGCGATGGCGTCTCGGAAATTTATATGGCACACTCAGAAAGGGCGGGTTACCCATTGGTGCGCTATAAAAAAGAGAAAAATGATTGGTCCAAAACAATTTTAAAGGATAGTATTGCCGCTTGTCATACGCTTCAGGTTTATGATTTTGACAATGATGGCGATTTAGATGTTTTAGCAGGTGTAAATAAAGGTAGGGCCGTAAATTTAGATCAGATCAGTTTTAATGTGAGCCTTTTATTAAACGAAGGGAATGATGAGGATTATAAAGAAATGATTTTGGAAGATCAAGGTATATACAATGGTAATGCTATTGATTATGACCAAGACAGCGACATAGATATCTTCAGATATCCAGACCATGAGGCTACAGAACTTTACCTGATAAAAAATAACCTTCTTCAAAATGGAGGGTAACTTTGTTGTAGGTAAGAATGGTAAAACTGTCATACCCTATTGAAAAAAAAATAATTTCAAGAAAAAAAAGAAGTACTCAAATCTCAATGATAACAATGAAAAGGTATCACCACAAAATCTTTAATTTTTCTGCCTTGAACAACCCGTAAAAATCTACAAAATGATCAATAGAAGAAAGTTTATAAAAAAATCTGGATTAGGCGCAGCCGGCACAATTTTGGCTCCTAATATGGTAATGGCCACTCGATCTTGCAAAGGGGAGAACCCTGCCATCCCCTTAAATGGGCATTTATGGGTATATGCCAGCAAATTTCCACCCAATTGGGACTGCACCCCAGTTCTTGACACCGTATTCTCAGACCTAAGCGCTGCGGGAATGGATGGTCTAGAACTTATGGAAGGCCAGTTACGCCACGATGATGCTGTAAACAGGCTTAAAACATTGATTAAAAAATACGACCTTCCCGTATCTGGGTCTTCCTATGGGGTTGGCTTTGGTATGTGGGATATTGAGCAACATAACGCCATTTTAAAAGACATTAATACGGTTGTTCCCAGATTATCAGAAGTTGGCGGCACCACCTTTGGCATTTCCGTTGGAAACAAACCCGAAGGACTAAAGACAGAAAAAGAATTGGATGACCAAGCCGAGCTACTACTTAAAATAAGAGCACGCTGTAAAGAAAACGGTATTATAGCAAATTTGCACAACCATATCTATGAGGTAGAAAACGATATGCACGATTTAAAGGGTACCCTTGAACGTATTCCTGATTTTAAATTAGGACCAGATTTAAACTGGTTGATCCGTGCCGGCGTCGACCCTGTTGATTTCATTAAAAATTATGGTGATCAAATTGTTTACCTTCATATTAGAGATCAATATAAAGATGGTACCTGGTCAGAATATGTGGGGCAAGGCGACACGAATTTCAAAACAATAGCCCAAGCCCTGAAAATGAAGAACTTCAACGGTCAAGCTGCTATCGAATTGGCTTTTTCCAATGATTTTAATCCTAAAAACGATTTAAAAACAGATTGGCAGCTTAGCCGCGAATTTGTTGAACAAACCTTTAATTGGTCATAAAATAAAAATTCATATTATGAGAATAGCAGTATTAGGTTCTGGTTTCATAGCCAGATTTTATGCAGAATCATTACATGCACAACGACGAAAAGACTATATAACAATGGTCTACTCAAGAACCGCGGAAAATGCGAAACGTTTTGCGGATGATTATGGGTTGCCATATTATAAAACATCCATGTCGGAAGCCATTGCCCATGACGAAGTAGATGTTGTTCTTATTTCGTTACCTAACCACCTGCATGAAGCTGCGGTGATGGAATGTGTAAAGGCAAAAAAACATGTTATCTGTACAAAACCTTTGGGTAGAAACGCCTTAGAGGCCAAAAGAATGCTAGATGCAGTTGAAAAAGCGGGGATATTTGGTGGATATCTTGAAGATCTTTGCTATACCCCAAAGTTCTTAAAATCTATGGAAAGCGTTAAACGCGGTGATATTGGGCGCGTACTTTGGGCCAAATCGAGAGAAACGCATCCTGGACCACATAGTGATTGGTTCTGGGACAAGGAGAAATCTGGAGGAGGAGCCATCATTGACCTTGGTTGCCATTGTGTGGAAATAAGCAGGAATTTTATCGGAAAAAACATTAAACCTATAGAGGTCATGTGTTGGGCAGATACCCAAGTACACCCTATAGATGCGGAAGATCATGCCATCGGGTTGGTTAAATATGCCAATGGCGCAATAGGACAGTTTGAAGTAAGTTGGACGTTCAGAGGCGGAATGGATCTTCGCGACGAGGTTATGGGAACTGAGGGCACCATATGGCTCAATAGTTTTCTGCGTACCGGCTTTGAAATGTTCACAACCGGCAAGGGAAGTGATGGGTATGTGGCCGAAAAGGCGGAATCAACTACAGGTTGGCTATTTCCCGTAGGTGACGAATCACATGAACTAGGTTACCCTAATATGTTTACCGATATGTTCGAGGCCATAGAAGAAAAAAGGGAACCTTTAGAGTCTTTTTATGACGGGTATGTGGTCAACGCTATTTTGGATGCCGCATTTGTATCTGCGGAAAGTAAACGCTGGGAACCTGTAATTCTTGAGGATTGGCGCGGCGATGAATCGGAAGATACCCAGAAAAAGTGGGAATCGTACGATGATAATCACTACCTGATCAAAAAAGAAGTACTGCCTAATGGGGATATTACCTTTATTTTAAAACATAAATCTACGGGCGAGGTTAGCCGTAAAGTAATTTTGGCCAAATAAAACAGATCTACATGTATATTAACGGAAAAGGAACGGAGGAAAACACCTATGACGCCATTGTAATCGGCTCGGGCATTAGTGGAGGTTGGGCCGCAAAAGAACTTTGTGAAAAAGGCCTAAAAACCTTGGTACTCGAAAGAGGCCGAATGGTTGAACATATTAAAGATTACACCACAGCCAGTATGAACCCATGGGAATTTAAACACCGCGGAACGATACCCCAAAAGATACAAGATGAAAATCCTGTTGTAAGCCGGTGTTATGCTTTTAATGAGGCTACCGAACACTTCTTCGTAAAAGATACGGAACATCCGTACGAACAAAAAAAACCGTTCGATTGGATACGTGGCTATCAGGTAGGCGGTAAATCCTTACTATGGGCACGGTGGACCCAACGGTGGAGCGACCTTGATTTTGAGGCCAACGCCAAGGAGGGTATTGCGGTAGACTGGCCCATTCGCTATAAGGATATAGCGCCTTGGTATAGTTATGTAGAAAAATTTGCTGGTATCAGTGGCAATAAAGACGGACTATCGGTCATTCCTGACGGTGAATTTTTACCGCCTATGGAAATGAACTGTTTGGAAAAACACGTCAAGGAATCTTTAAAAACACATTATGACGATAGGCATTTGGTGATCTCAAGAACGGCAAACCTTACCACCCGTCATATGGGTCGCGGACCTTGCCAATATCGAAGCTTATGTAGCCGCGGTTGTCCGTTTGGAGGGTATTTCAGCAGTAATTCATCGACCCTGCCCGCAGCGGAGAAAACAGGAAATTTGACCATACGCCCTTTTTCAGTGGCACAAACCATTCTGTATGACAACGAAACCGGGAAAGCAACTGGGGTGCGCATAGTCGATACTACGACCAAGAAGACCATAGAGTATTATGCCAAGATTATATTTGTAAACGGATCAACCCTAAACTCCACCCTATTATTGTTGAATTCAAGATCTGACCGTTTTCCTGATGGTATGGGAAATGATTCTGGTGAACTAGGCCACAACCTCATGGACCATAATTACAATTGTAAAGTAGAAGGTGAATTTGATGGTTTTAAAGATTCATACTATTCGGGCCGCAGGCCTACGGGTACATATTTGGCTCGTTTTAGAAATGTTGGCAATGACCAACAAAAGCGTTTTAAAAGAGGGTACGCCTATGCAGGAGGTGGCTCCAGAGCTCCTTATAGCCAACTAAGTGAAACAGCTTTGGGTACTGCATTAAAAACAGACCTTACACAATTGGGACCTTGGAAATTTGGATTAACCGGTATGGGAGAATGTCTTCCTTATCACGACAACCATATAAAACTAAGTACCGACAAAAAAGATGAGTGGGGAATGCCCTTGTTGGAGATAGAGGCTGAATATAAAGAGAACGAGAATATAATGACGCAAGATATGATCACGACCGCCATGGAAATGCTCGACAAAATGAAATTCAAAAATATTACCGACAAAAAAGAATTCAGAAATATAGGACTGAACATACATGAAATGGGTACGGCGCGTATGGGGCGTAATCCCAAGACCTCCGTATTAAATGGTAATAATCAAGTTTGGGGCGCAGAAAATGTATTTGTGACAGATGGTGCCTGTATGACCTCCAGTGGTTGTCAAAATCCATCCTTGACCTATATGGCCATGACCGCCCGTGCAGCGGATTTTGCTGTATCCGAACTAAAAAAAATGAACATTTAAGCGAACAAATGAAAAGAAGTACGTTTTTAAACAGAATATCCTTAGGAACCGGTGGTCTACTAATAATACCAGCTGTTTCATTGGTACAAAGTTGCAGCTACCGTCCCACGCTAAGAACCACGATCAGTGCATCCGATAGTCCGCTATTAGATGAAATCGGTGAAACAATTATCCCTACCACAGATGCCGTACCAGGTGCGAAAGCTGCCAATATTGGTTCCTATATGGTTTTAATGTATGAAGATTGCATGACACCCGAAGATCAACAACTATTCGTAGAAGGTATCAACGAACTAGATCAAAGAGCCTCGCAAACATATGGCGAAAGTTTCACCACCATAGAGGATGTACAAAAATTAGAACTTTTATACACCATACAGAACGAAGCGGAAGCTTACTACCTAACGATGGAGGGGCTAGAGAAGGTTCCCGTCCACTATTTTTCCTTGTTAAAAAACTTAACGATATCTGGATATTTTAGTTCTAAAATAGGCATGATGGAAGCCCGAAATTATGTACCCATTCCGGGTAAATTTGAGTCTTGTATTCCTTATTCAAAGTACGATAAACCTTGGGCAATATAAGCGAAATGAACTTTAAAGACACCACATATATTATAATGGGCGGTACCACAGGTATGGGTTTCGCCGCAGCAAAAGCGCTTATTGAACAGGGGGCAAAAGTTTTGGCAATTGGAAGAAATCAAGAAAGTTGCGAAAATGCCGAAAACGAATTAGGAAGCAATGCCCTGGTCTATTCAGCGGATGCTACCAAACCCGAGACCATGGCAAAAGCAATACAAATGGCCCATGAAACCTTTGGTACCATTCATGGCCTTTTTCATGTCGCCGGCGGTAGTGGACGAAAATGGGGCGATGGTCCTTTAGATCAACTAACCCTTGAAGGTTGGAACAAAACCATGGAACTCAACCTTACATCTATGATGCTTTCAAATCAAGCCATGATCAATTATTTTTTGGAGCAGAAAACGCCAGGCGTTATTTTAAATATGGGCTCTGTGCTAGGATATTCCCCTTCTCCAAAATATTTTGTCACCCATGCCTATGCCGCTGCAAAATCGGCCATTATCGGTTTTTCAAAATCGATAGCCGCCTATTATGCCGAAAAAAATATTCGGGTTAATGTGATCGCCCCTAGTTTGTTCAGTACTCCCATGGCCAAACGAGCATCGGAAGATGAAGATATACTTGACTTTCTACGTACAAAACAACCCTTGGACGGCGGCAGACCTGGAGAATCAGAAGATATCAATACCGCGGTATTAATGTTCTTACACCCTAATTCAAAATTTATAACCGGTCAGGTTTTAGCGGTAGATGGCGGCTGGACCTTAAGCGAGGGCCAATACCAGTAAGACATGAAAATAGATGACGTATACTTAGGAATCGATATCGGTGGTACAAAAATAAAATGGGTGATATTGAACGACCATGGCAATATACTAGAGCAAGCAGATTTACCGACCAATGATACGGCAGAACAACAAGGTCTTTGAAAAAAAAAGGTCAGTACGTTAATTCAAGAAAAAAACGAGGAATATACCATGGCAAATTCCCGTAATTTAAAATGTGCGATTTCAGCGCCGGGACTTGTTGATGGACAAAACCGAATGATAGTGACCATGCCAGAGCGTTTGAAAGGCATCGAACATTATAATTGGTCGGTGGAAATTGGCAAGGACATTTATGTCATCAATGACGGTCACGCCGCCGGTTTGGCCGAATACGAAACGTTCTATCGCATTTCAGGTATTCAACATTTCTTAATGCTGACCTTAGGAACAGGAGTTGGTGGAGCCATTATTATAGACGGTACCTTGTACCAAGGCCATCTACAACGCGCGGGTCATGTAGGCCATATGAGCCTTCAATATAACGGTGCCCCAACCATGACCAATATTCCTGGAAGTTTAGAGCACGCCATGGGCAATTTTTCGATAATAGAACGAACCCAAGGAACGTATGAAAATACCCGGCAATTGGTCGATGCCTATATTAAGGGCGATAAACAGGCAAAAACATGGTGGTTAACATCCGTTGAAAAACTGGCTATTGCATTGGCATCATTGACTAATATTCTTGCGCCTGAATGTATTGTTTTAGGAGGCGGTATTTCGGCAGGAGCGGAAAACGCCCTTATAACTCCCTTAAAAAAATATATGGACATCTATGAATGGCGACCAGGAGGATACAGGACACCCGTAGAAGTAGCAAAATTAGGTGGATATGCGGGAGCGATAGGAGCCGCATATTTTGCCAAAACAATCAATCATAAAAATTTAAAATGAGCGTTACAAAGCAATATTTAGAAAAAGGAAGTGACATTTTATCGGTAGTAGCCCAACAGGAGTCCAAAATACAAGAAGTGGCAAAACTATTCGCCAAGTCTATTTTAGCGGGCAGAATGGTCCATTTATTCGGTTCGGGCCATAGTCGAATGATGGTCGAGGAAATGTGGCCGCGGTATGGTTCATTTCCCGGATTCAATCCGATAGTGGAACTTTCGGTATCGTTTCACAATTTGGTCGTGGGTGCCAATGGTCAACGACAGGCCATGTTCTTGGAAAATGTGCCGGGTTTCGCGGCCAAGATCATGAGGAATTTTGATACTAGTAAAGAAGATACCGCTTTGATCATATCGTCCAGTGGCTGTAATGTAGTCCCTATTGAGATGGCGGAGGAGTTTAAAGAAAGAGGTATTAAAGTGGTGGCACTGGTCAGTAGCCTCCATCTAGAAGGTAGCACCTCGAAGAAAAGTGACGGCAAAAAATTGACCGACTTCGCAGATTACGTCTTGGACACAGGTGCTCCATTAGGAGATGCCATGATTTATCTAGATGGCTTGGATTCGCCCGTTGCACCAGGATCTACCTTAGGCGGTGTTTTATTGATCAATTGCCTAAAAGCTGAAATTGCCAAAATCTTGCACGAAAACGGTAAATCGCCAAAGGTACTGAGCAGTGGTAAGATCGTTGGTGAGCAAAGGGCGGTAGAATTGTTTGAATCCGCTTATGATGAGCATGCCCATTTAATGGCAAAATTGTATCAGAATATTGGAAATAAAAAATAACTATATGAATTTTAACGCTTCTATCTCGAAAAAATTCAATACAGACATACTTGTTATCGGTAGTGGTAGTGCGGGTTCAACAGCAGCGTTAGCTGCCTCTAGGGGCAACGTTAAAGTAAGTTTGGTGGAACGATATGGGTTTCCAGGAGGTACCTCTACCCAGATGCTCGATACCTTCTACGGTTTCTTTACGCCCTCTGATACCCCCCGCAAGATCGTGGGTGGCATTCCGGACACAATCGTAAATTCATTGAACAGTACAGGTGACATTTTTCTTAGACCGAATACCTATGGTGCAGGCACAGGAGTAAATTATAATCCAGAACGACTAAAACACGTTTGGGATATGTTATTGACCCAAAACGGTATTTCCCTATATTATCATTCTACTCTGGTAGGTGTTGAAAGTGTTGGGGAATATTCTACCTGTGTATTTTTCCATAAAGGAATCGGTTTTTTTACTATAACTGCCAAGCGTGTCATTGATGCCACTGGCGATGCCGATTATTGCCATTGGGCTAATATCCCTTATGAAAAGGCAGGCGATAACGAACCCGCACAAAGCATGACCACTACTTTTAGGATTTCGAATGTAGACCACGCCAGTTACGAAAAGGCGGGTGGAAAAGAGATGTTGAAGCAAAGAATGGCGGAAGCCTTTGAAAAAGGTACACATCCCCTACCGCGAAAAGAAGGTTCTGCCCACGAAATGTGTCAGCCAAAATGTATTTCTACGGTGGCGGTAAAAGTTGTAGACCTTGACCCGCTAAATGTTGAGGAAATTACCAAAGCGGAAATAGAAGGGCGGCGGCAATCCTTTATTTTTGAGGATTTCTTTAGGAGTGAAATACCAGGATATGAGAACGCAAAAATCATAGGGCTATCGAACCAAATAGGAGTTAGGGAGACGCGAAGGGTGTATGGCAACTACCGTTTGACAAAAGAGGATTGTATGGGCGCAAAACAATTCGATGACCAAATTTTTCTTTGTGGCGCACCTATAGAAGATCATCGAAAGGGAGATGATGGCAGCTCTGAAACATTTTGGCAATATGTGCCTAACGGTGGTGCTTATGGCGTTCCATATGGCACCATTGTCCCTCAAAATAGTATGAATACATGGGTGGTAGGGCGTTGTTTTTCCGCTACGCATGACGCACATGCATCGTGCCGATCTATGGCGCAAACAATGAGTATGGGCCAAGCCGCTGGCCTGGCAGCATTCATATCCTTACAAAAAGATCACGATGCAAAAAACATTCCTATTAAGAAACTACAAGACCAAATTATAGAAATTGGAGGTATTTTACAGGTTCCTGAAAAAATAGCGGATATTTCACGTAACGGATGGTCAAATAACTAGGTTTATCATGCACAAATTTTTTAGAACGGTTTTAAGGGATATGCCGAGTTCGGAAATGGGTTTTACCTATTCGCACGAACACATTGTTATTGATGATTGTTTTGTTACGAGAAAAAATCCCGGATTTTTACTCAATGATTCCGATAAAATCTCTGAAGAACTAAGCAATTTCTTTTCGGCCGGTGGTAGAACGGTGGTAGATACCATGCCCGCCAATGCAGGCAGAAATGTGGAGCTATTGGCCGAGGTAAGCAAAAATAGTCGTGTGAACATTATCGTTCCAACCGGAATCCATCTAGAAATGTATTATCCGGAGACACATTGGCGATATCAATATTCCGAAGACCAACTTACCGACCTCTTTATAGCTGACATTGTGGAAGGTGTAGATAAATTTGATTACTCCGGACCCATTATTGAACGAACTACCCACAAAGCAGGCTTGATTAAACTGGCGACCGGTGACGAGCCTTTTACTCCGCATCAGCAAAAAATTTTCCGGGCTGTGGTCAACACCCATTTGGCCACAGGCGTACCCATTTTGACACATACCAATTTTGGAAGGCATGCGCTGGAACAGGCCAAACTATTTATACAACTTGGGGCGTGCCCAGAACATATTGTGCTATCTCATGTAGATAGGGCAAAAGATGTGGATTATAACCGAGCGGTCTTAGATACCGGTGTACGCGTTGAGTATGACAGTGCTTTTAGATGGAAAAAAGAGGAACCCAATTATACGTTTTTGTTATTGGAACATCTTTTACCAGAATATCCGAATCAGATTACTTTGGGAATGGACATGGCCAAAAATGCCTATTGGAAAAGTTATGGCGGCCAACCCGGTTTAAATTATTTAATTGAAGAAATTCCAAAATTCTTACAATCAAAAGGACTTGAACACTATTATAATAACTTGTTTATAGAGAATCCACAACAGTTATATTCTTTTTTTAGGACACTGTAAATAACCTCAGGGAAAGCCATCGAGTCATTAAAAATAAATTTAACATTTAATTTCGACAGAAGCCTCAGAACATATAAATCGCGATAATCGAGCAACCAATTTAACCAAAATAGGTGTTTCGAATGGGATAATCGGTTGTTTTACAGTACAGATCTCCATATAGATTTAAATTTGGCTTACTTGTTCTGAACCTTACGGAGATATGTAGAATAGGGTCTCCCGTAGCAATTTTGAGTGATTTCGCTATTTCTTCTGAAGCAGTAATAGCGCGTAATTCTTGCTCGGCACCCATTACTTCGATAAAATACTTTTGACTTAAGGTTTTAAAAAAAGACCCATCAATAAAATCGTCGGGTTTTATCATTTCTAGAGCATTTAACGCATACCAATTATTTTCTAAAACAACGGGCGAGCCGTTAATATGACGAACCCTTTGAAAATATACACATGCAGAACGTTCTTCCTCTTCGGTCAAAGCAAAGGCAATTACCGGATCCCACGTTGAAATATCTGGTTTTTTCGTTAATATCGTATCCACTTCGTAATCAATTGCCCCTGAAAAACCTTTGATGGTCAAAAGACCCAAAGACTTTCTTCGTGCAATTACCTTACTACCCTTGCCATGTTCTTTTGCAATAAATCCTTCTTTTAGAAGTTCATCCAGCGCTTTTCTAACTGTTGTTCTGGTAGTCCCGAATTTTTTACAAATATCATTTTCAGAAGGTAGGTAACTATCAATGGCATATTCCCCACCTTGTATCCTTTTTTTTATATACTCTTGAATAATATGGTATTTCTTAGGTTCTTTCAATGATTGATTTTTAATACTGAATAAATATACCTGTATAATTTACAAAACCTTGCAACATCTGAATAAATTGAACCACAGCTCATACTTTAGCGATTCTAATAGTTGTTATCAAAATGGGTAAAAAATATGATGAAATAGACATTCTATATACCAAATACTTCGGTTTGCGATTACCGTTACTTTCCTTCTTTACGCAGCACTTGTAATGGCGGACTATTTAATACCCCTCTACTATTAAATAAACCTATAAACAGAACCAAAACGGCAATACCGGGAAAAACTACTAAAAATGGTATCCATGACGGAACAAAAGGCGTATCAAAAACAAAATATGCCAACAAAAAACTACTTACTAAAGAAAGTAACACCCCTACTCCACTACCTAAAACACCTAAAAACAGGTACTCTAAAGAATTAATTTTCAAAATTTGATTGCTCTGAGCGCCAAGGGTTCTTAATAAAACACTTTCTCGAATTCTTTGGTATTTACTATTTCGAACAGAGCCAATTAATACAATTATGCCCGTAAGAATACTGAAAAATGCCATAAATGTGATAACCCATGAAATTTTATCCAAGATATTCTCAACTAGTGTAACTACTTGTCTTAAATCAATAATCGAGACATTGGGAAATTTTTTAACCAATTCTCGCTGTAAGTTTGCTGAAGATTTTTTGTCAGGTGCATTAGTGGTCAGCACGTGAAATTGAGGAGCATTTTCTAAAATTCCTTTTGGAAAAACAATTGAAAAATTAAGTTGCATACGTGCCCAATCTACTTGCCGTATGTTGCCAACCACGGTGGTCATCAATTTACCTTGAACATTAAATGAAATAGTATCTCCAAGAGTTACTAGCGCATCTTTAGCCACATTATCTGCTAACGAAATTGGAATAACCTTAGCATTTGTTTCTACTGTTGGTATCCACTCCCCCTCAATTAATTTTTCAGAAGCAATCATTGTGTCTCTATAAGTGGTTCTAAACTCATGGTTTAAAATCCATTTATTTACTTGACTGGTACTATCTAACCTTAAATCATTTACATTTTGGTTTTTAATGCTTATCATTCGCATGGTTACAATTGGAATATTGTCAATCACGGGTAACCCCTTAGGCTTAATTGTATTCGCCACATCATTCCGCTGTTCTGTCTGAACATCAAACAATATTAAATTTGGACTTTCACTATTAGATTCAAAAGCAGTTTTAGCCAGTAAAAAATCTTTAGTAAAGTATAAAGTGCTTATTAAAAAAGTTCCAATACCAATAGCTAAAATTAGCACTACAGTTTGATTGTTTGGTCTGTATAAATTCAACAAACTTTGTCTTGCCGAAAAACTCCAAGATTTTGGAAAATTTTGTTTTATCAACCTCATAAATATCATAGAAACACCTGCCAATATGGAAAATGTTACTAAAATACCTGCTACAAAACTCGCCGCATAAGTCCATCTACCTAATAACCAATACGCAAAAAGAAACACGAAAAAAATAATAGCTACAATAACCCATATTTGGTATGGTCGCGATTTTTTACTTGTATTCTCTTGAACCCTTAACACTTGTAAAGGAGAAACAAACCAAGTATTGACTAATGGAGACAGAGCAAACAAAACTGACATAAAAACACCCAATAACAACCCAATAAAAATGGATTGGAACGATGTTGAAATTTCAACCTCAAAGGGCAGAAATTCTTGTAGGATAAGTGGAAAAGTTTGCTGTAATAGCAACCCTATAACGGTTCCAATTAAACCACCCAACAATCCCATACCTGCAATTTGAATTAAGTAAATTAAAAAGGTTTGTTTACGGGTTGCACCAATACACTTAAGAACAGCAACAGATTTTAATTTCTCCTTAATATAAATATGAACGGAACTTGCTATACCAACACACCCAAGAAGAAGAGCAATAAAAGCTACAAGATTTAAGAATCTAGCCACATTGCTATAACGTCTTCCTAAACGCTCACTAGTGTCTATATGACTATCTAAATCGGCATTCTCGGCATCTAATAAGGGGTCTATTTTAGTATTTAAAGCTTTTAAATCTATGCTAGGATTTTTAAAATAATAATTATAACCTAAGCGACTTCCTTTTTGCAAGAGACCACTTTGTTCCATAAAACGGAATGGCACTATAATAGGAGGCGCTGCTGTTGCTCCAATACCTGAACTACCGGGAGCAGTAACTAATGCGCCGATAATGGAAAAAGTTGTAGTACCTAACTTTACACTATCACCAGGTTTTAAATTATATTGTAGCATGGCGGTTGCATCTACTAAGGCACCACCTTTATCTTGATATTCCTTGGCAGCACTAATTGGGTCCGTTTCTAATTCTCCATAAAAAGGAAAACCGCCTTCTATACCACGTACTTGAACTAATTTAGTGGCCCCACTTTTTGTAAAAGCAGCCATTGAAGCAAAATTTACCTCTTTGGCATCAGCACCACCAATAGAATCCATTAATTCTACCACCCGCTCATTTGCAGGTTGGTTACTATCTATTAGAAAATCTGCGCCCATTAACGCCTTTGACTGCAGCCCAATATTATCCGTAAGATTATCGCTAAATGATTGAATAGAAACAACTGCGGCAATACCTATAATAATAGAGGCCATAAACAAGAGTAAGCGCTTACCACTTGCTTTGCCATCTCGCCAAGCCATTTTTAATAGCCACTTATAATCTGCTTTTGATGTACGTTGTAAGTTGCTCAAGATAGTATGGTAGTTTCATTAATTACTATTTTACCACCTTTAAGCCGAAGTATATGCTGGTTAAGTTTAGCCAATTCCAAATCATGGGTTACTATAACCAAAGTAGTACCCATTTCTGCATTTAGATCAAATAACAATTTAATAACCTTTTCACCCGTTTCTTCATCTAAATTACCCGTAGGTTCATCTGCAAAAAGAATTGAAGGCTTATTTGAAAATGCTCTAGCCAATGCCACACGCTGTTGTTCGCCACCAGATAATTGCGAAGGATAATGATTATGTCGTTCGGCAAGTCCTACTTTGGCCAACAGATCCATCGCTTCTTTGGTAGCATTTGCAGCACCTTGCAATTCTAAAGGGACACTTACATTCTCTAAAGCCGTTAAAGTTGGTAGTAATTGAAAATCTTGAAAAATAAATCCTACTTTCTCATTTCTTAGAAGTGCGCGTTGGTCTTCGTTCAGCATACTTAAATCTTCACCACATAGTTCTATTAGTCCGTCATTAATTTCATCTAGTCCTGCGCAAAGTCCTAATAATGTCGTTTTTCCGCTACCCGAAGGTCCTACTATTGCAAAAGTATCACCTTCCTCAATAGAAAAAGAAATATCATCAATAACTGTCAAATTCTTAGATCCACTAGTATACGTCTTTTTTAGATTTCGTACGTTTAATATCTTTGTCATAAATCATTTTGCTTCAAGCTAACAAATTAACTAAATGATTTTGAATCTAATAAGCAAAGACTATGTTGAAAGTATTAAAGTTTCGTTATTTTTTATTGGCTCTTGTACTAATTGGTTGTGGAGAAAACCCTGAAAAAAAGCAAACAGACGGTTCCATTAATGAAGAAAATGCCACTCAAAAAGTAGTATTGGATACCGATAAGAAAGTAATTTTGTTTTACGGCAACAGCCTAACTGCGGCGTATGGCTTAGATACCAAAGAAGGTTTCCCAAACAAAATTCAACAACGGTTAGATTCTTTAGGGTTAGCATATAATGTAATTAACTCTGGATTAAGTGGAGAAACTACCTCTGGAGGATTAAATAGATTAGATTGGGTTCTAAATCAACCAGTAGATATTTTCGTTTTAGAATTAGGCGCTAACGATGGGTTAAGAGGAATACCCATTTCAGAAACAATGAATAATCTTCAACGTATGATTGATATGGTGAAGAAAAAAAACCCTGAGACTCTTATAATTTTGGCAGGAATGCAAATACCGCCAAATATGGGTGAAGATTATACGGCACAGTTTAAGGAAATGTATCCCGCTTTAGCTGAATCTAACAATATACTATTAATTCCATTTTTATTGGAAGGAGTTGCAGGGATACCAAGTTTAAATTTGGAGGATGGAATTCACCCAACTGCCGAGGGACAAAAAATAGTCGCCAACAATGTTTGGGAAATATTAAAGACTATTGTTTTACCTCTTCAAAAGACAGAGGTAAATGAAGAAGTATCTATTGAAGCTCTTAACTAGGCAAAAAACAGTAATCGTACTCTTGGTTTAAAAAGAAGCGCTTGTTTAACCCGTGCATTCTTTACTTTAAAAAACCTTGCAGCTGTTTGAAAACCCTGAGGATTTAAGTTAGATTTTACTGTAATAAGGGCAATAGGCATCACAGTAGTCTGAACTTTTTTTAATGGTAATTGCTGTTGAGCTTGGGACTGGGTTCCCAAACAGATAACAAGGAATAAAAAGATAATAGTACGCATAATAAGTAGGTAAATTTGGTTTATAGATAACCCACTACTTGTAAGTAAACGTATTTCTAATTCGATAAGAGGTATGGTTTTTACGATGAAAAGATAGTTTTTCGATGTATTACCAAATTTTGTAGTCCTTTTTCCTACAAAATTTAAACACTTAATTTGCAGAAACGATGTATTTCATCGATTTATTAAGTTTTTTCTTACAAAAAAATTATTCTTAATAAGTAAATACGGGGGAAGTGCTGTTTATGTAAGAAATCTGATAATTAAAAGTTAGTTGTCCGTAATATAGAAATCTAACTTTGCTAAATAAAAATGAATTAAAAAAGACTTTTTCTTTATTCTACTTTTCACTTAGAACTCCCTACTTAATATTCAATACCTTATACTATCTTCACAATTAAGCTATTTTAGCACTGTTAGCTTTGGTTACAAAATTTAAATCTCTTTTAATTCTTGAGTTTTTAGATTTGTATAAACGAGCTACTTCTGTTTTAGTCTCTAAGTTTAACACATAATTTGTTTCTGTAACAATTGTCATTTCAATAGTTTCAATTTTTACTTCCTCAGTAGTGTTTTGTGCTTGGGCAGTGAAGCTTAAGAAGATGATGAAGATGATTGATATTATTGTTTTCATGACTTGCATTTGTTACACTAATAGAACGCCACAGTCCTTGTTTCACTAAGTCATGAATCGCTGAAAAACACATTTTATTCGATATTATACACGCGCTCAGTTTAAGTGTAAAATCTTGTCGATAAACGACACCTACCATAAAATCACCTTACCGATTTTTGATGTCGTTAATCGATAGTCGCAATGAAAGTATGAGTTTAAATCTCAAGTTCAAGCGCTTAAATCTAATACAAACGCAAATTCAAAATCAATTTTAAATTAAACCTAGCTTTACGTTGTCCGTTGTCCGTTGTCCGTTGTCCGTTGTCCGTTGTCCGTTGTCCGTTGTCCGTTGTCCGTTGTCCGTTGTCCGTTGTCCGTTGTCCGTTGTCCGTTGTCCGTAAAGTTAATTTTCCGAACTAAATACAAGCTGTTACAAAGCAACTTATTCAATAAGATGTCAATTCTCACTTTTCAAATTTCAAACTTATTACTTTGTACCATGATCTATGTGCTAACTACCTAAAGTTATCAACTTCAATAAAAAATTTGGATGCGGGCAGTTTTCTTTATAAAAAAGCTAATGGTTCTTTAACACAGACCCCAGGTTAGTCCCTATGGTTATGTTCTAAATCTCGTATTATTTAAAAAGTGTTTTAATATAATTGTTGAATCATTATCACCTTCAATGACATTATGTTTAAAACTATGTACCTCTCTATTTAAAGGAACAATAACCTTTGTACAAACTTTGCACCATTAATCGATTCCAATATCAACATTCCTAAAAGACTTAGGATTAGATGAAAAACTTTCCTTATCAAATTATAGGTTACGTTCTTCTATATATCCACCATAAGCAATTACACCATTCTTTTTATGTAAAAACTTAAATATATACTTTTGGCATGCATTATAATCTATACTTTTCATATTTGCCAGCTCATTATTACTCTTAAAAAGGTAAGGGTACATATTGTTATATTTGAATTTACCTTTCTAAAATGCTAATTAGGAACAGCAACATGAGATTGTAACACATTAAGAAATGAATTCATGAATTAAATTATAGTATACAAGAAACTAGTTAACACTTTTTAACCATTTTCCTCGTAAGGTCTTTGTAAATTACCTACAAATTGCTAAAAGAAAATTGCTATGAAGTTATTACAAATTGCTTTGCTATGCTCTGCAACAATGTTTGCAACAAGTTGCCAGTCCAATGCTAAGAAAAATTCAGTTTCTGAAAGTGCTGTACAAGTAGAAATTGAACATAAAGAAATTGAAGAAGAAATTAAGTTAAGTCCACAACAATTAAGCAATTATGAAACAGCATATTTTGCTAGCGGATGCTTTTGGTGCGTAGAGGCCATATTCGAAAGTGTAAAAGGTGTTAAAGAAGTAATTTCGGGTTATTCTGGCGGTAAGCAAAAGAACCCTACTTATGAAGATGTCGGTTATGGTAGAACTGACCATGCAGAGGCTGTTGAAGTATATTACGACCCAAAAGAAATATCTTTTACACAATTAGTACAAGTTTTTTTTGGTTCACATGATCCAACCCAATTAAATAGACAAGGACCGGATAAAGGAAGGCAATATCGCTCCATAGCGTTCTATAAGAACGAAGAGCAAAAGAAGATTATAAATGGGTATATGCAAGTCCTAAAAGACCAAAAAGTATATGGCAACGACTTAATTACCACAGAAGTTACTCCATTTACCATTTTCTACAAGGCCGAAGAGTACCATCAAGATTATGAAAAGAATAACCCAAATAATTCATATATACAAAATGTATCTATACCAAGATTAAACAGGTTTAAAGAAAACTTTGGAGATTATCTAAAGAAGAGTGCCCATTAAAAGATCTCCCAAAAAATTACTATCTTCAAGCGTCCCAATTGGGGCGCTTTTTTTATAAATAATAACACACCTAACTAATGAAACTGAAAATCAACCATTTATTATGTATAGTAGTATTAACAACAATCTACAGCTGCAAACAAGAACCAAAAGATGACACACCATGGATATCACTTTTTGATGGTAAATCGTTAAATGGATGGACACAATTAGGGGGGGAAGCTACATATACTGTAAATGATAATACAATAAAAGGTACGACTGTACACAATACCCCAAATTCTTTTATGACATCCGAGAAAATGTACGGTGACTTTATTTTAGAATTAGATTACAAAGTAGACCCTAGTATGAATTCTGGAATACAGATTAGAAGTAATAGTTTGCCACATTATTTAGATGGTAGAGTTCATGGATATCAAATAGAAATAGACCCATCTGATAGAGCATGGAGTGCGGGAATTTATGATGAGGCTAGAAGAGGGTGGTTAAACCCAATGACAGATAATCCTGAAGCTCAAAAAGCATTTAAACAAAACGACTGGAACCATTATAGAATTGAGGCTATTGGAGACACTTTAAAAACTTGGATTAATGACGTACCCGCAGCTTACCTAATTGATGATAAAACAGATAAAGGTTTTATTGCATTACAAGTGCATAGTATTTCTGATGAGCAAAAAGATGGCACAGATATTATTTGGAAGAACATTAAAATCTTAACAGAAGATCTTTCGAAATTTTCACGAAAGAGTCCATTAAAGCCTATAATAACCAAGAATAATTTAGGTGTAGACGAAGCTAAAAATGGTTGGAAAATGCTATGGGACGGTGAAACCACTAATGGGTGGCGAGGAGCACGTTTAGATGAATTTCCAGATAATGGATGGGAAATCAATGATGGTATATTAACTGTTTTATCATCTGGCGGAGAAGAATCTGCAGCTGGCGGCGATATTGTTACCAAAGAAGTATTTGGTGATTTTGAGCTAATGCTTGATTTCAAAATAACGGAAGGCGCTAATAGTGGAATAAAATATTATGTTGATACTGATATAAATAAAGGCCCTGGTTCATCAATTGGTTTAGAATATCAAATTTTAGATGATGAAAAACACCCGGATGCAAAATTAGGAAGTCATGAAGGTAGCCGTACAGTATCCTCGCTTTATGATTTAATACAGGCCAATGTAAATAAGCCTATTAATGCCATTGGGGAATGGAATACCGCTCATATCGTATCCAAAAACAACCATGTTGAACATTGGCTAAATGGAATGAAAGTTTTGGAATATGAGCGTAGTAGTGATGACTACCGTAAATTGGTATCTGAAAGTAAGTATGCCAAATGGCCAAATTTCGGTGAAGCCGAAAAAGGACATATACTTTTACAAGACCATGGAGATGAGGTTTCTTTTAAAAACATTAAGATAAAATCAATTACTAAAGAATAAGTTATGACTACTAGAAGAAATTTTATAAAAAAAACCTCAGCAGGTACTGCCGCAGTGACATTAGGCGGGCTTGTATTTCCTAGCAGCTCATACGCTAACATTCTTGGCGCTAATGACCATATTAATTGTGCTATAATTGGGGTAAGAAGTAGGGCAAAAGCACATGTAATGGCTATTCATAAAGATAATAATGCCAAAATAATTTATTCTTGCGATGTTGATGATATCATTTTGAAAGAGCATAATGAGTGGTGTCAGGAAAACATTGGCTACATACCTAAAACAGAGAAAGATTTTAGAAAGGTTCTTGAAGATAAAGATGTCGATGCGGTTTTTATTGCCACACCAGAACACTGGCATGCACCAATGGCCATACTAGCATTACAAGCAGGTAAGCATGTTTATGTTGAAAAACCTTGTAGCCATAATCCTTATGAAAATGATTTATTGGTTGAAGCTCAAAAGAAATATGGCAAAAAGGTACAAATGGGAAACCAACAACGATCTGCAAATACTTCTATAAGTGCAATTAAGGATATTAAAGAAGGTATTATTGGTGAAGTCTACAAAGGCGAGGCATACTATACGAACAACAGAGGGTCAATAGGAAAAGGAAATGTCGTAGATGTACCCAATACTTTAGATTGGGATTTGTGGCAAGGACCGGCGCCGAGAGAAGATTACAAAGATAATATTCACCCGTACAATTGGCACTGGTTTAGAACTTGGGGTACCGGTGAAGTTCATAATAACGGCACTCATGAAATAGACATTTGCCGTTGGGCTTTAGGTGTAGATTTGCCAGAAACTGTTACCTCGTTTGGAGGGAAGTATACTTTTCAAGATGATTGGGAATTTGTAGACAACCAGCAAGTAACCTATACTTTTGCCAATAATAAATTTTTAACGTGGACAGGACATAGTAGAGGCCAGTTAAAACCAACGCGGCCAGGTCGTGGAAGTACTATTTACGGAAGTAAGGGCAGCATTATGTTAGACCGTAATTTTTATCAACTTTACGATTTAGATGGAAATCTTTTAAAAGAAGAGCTCGAGGGTGCTGTAAGTGCAACCACTAATACCCGTGGCGAAGGACAACTAGATGTCAACCATATAGGTAATTTCTTTGCAGGCATTCGAGAAGATAAGAGCCTTAATGCTGACATTAAAGATGCAAGTATATCTACAATGCTATGTCATTTAGGAAATATGGCTCAAGATGCAGGAGAGACCTTAAAAATTGATATAAACACAGGAAAAGTACTCAATAACGAAAAAGCAATGGAGGCTTGGAAACGAACCTATGCCAAAGGGTGGGAGCCTACACTTTAAAAATTTTTACACTACCGATTAATTAAGGTTTGTGCATCAATTATAACAACAACCTGTTAGTTCATACAAGAATTAGCAGGTTGTTCTTAATTTATTATAAATTTGATTCCTATAGCATAGTACTATTAATCTTACAATTAATTTGAAAATAGTATATTTAAGTTATAGATTCAAGACTCAATTATGAAATGGACTATATATCTTCTTACGTTAGTATCATTAGTTTCATGTACTG
This sequence comes from Maribacter hydrothermalis, assembly GCF_001913155.1. GTDB lineage: Bacteria > Bacteroidota > Bacteroidia > Flavobacteriales > Flavobacteriaceae > Maribacter > Maribacter hydrothermalis. The sequence continues at coordinate 3,149,823 of NZ_CP018760.1, read as the reverse complement.
AAATAAAAACTAAGAAAAATTCTCATATTACACCAGTTTCTTTTATAGAAGAAGTGCCGACACTAGACGGCAGACCTATAGAAAATTTCTGGAATCTTTTAGAATGGCATCCAATTGACCAAAATTGGATAGGCGGTCCTTTTGACCATGATGATTTTAACGGTAAATATAAAATTGCTTGGAACAGGGATGGACTCTATTTACTATTAGAAATTGTAGACGACACTTTATATAAAAAGTCTAAAGATCCTTTAAAATTATGGTGGAACGATGATTGCGTTATTGTTTACTTGGATGAAGATAACTCCGGAGGTCTTCACCAATTTAATCATAATGCATTTACATACCATGTGGCGTTAGATGGCAATGTTGCTGACTTAGGTAATGATAAAAACCCAAAATTATATAATGACCATATTAAATCTGTGCATGAAACCGAGGATAAAACTACCTATTGGGAAATGTTTATAAAGGTTTATCCCGACACCTTTTTAGATGATTCTGAAATTAAACCTGTTGTTCTAACAAAGAATAAAAAATTAGGTTTTGCTTTGGCGTATGCTGACAACGATACTAGTACAGAACGCGAGAACTTAATTGGTTCTGTTTTTATTTCCGGAGAGAATAAGAATAATGGTTGGATAGATGCAAGTGTTTTTGGAACACTTGAATTGGTTGAATAATTAAAACAGCACAACTTCACTGTAATCTGAAGTTATTACAACTGAACGAGGGCTTTTATCATTTATAATGTACCCTTTAGTAATGGTTGTCGTACCGTTTTTTATAGGTGTTGCTTTTAATTTTGCTGGGATTTTTAATGTTGATGAATTTCCCTTAACATACACTTTGGTCGCAACTTTAGGCATAGCAACATTTAACTCACCATTACGTACACTAACATCTAATTCTTCAAAACCGGAGCCCATTTCTTGAATTTCTACAGATCCAAAATTATTCTTTATAAAAGCATTTTTAAATAACTTATTTATGGTTACATCAGATGATGTTGCCTGCAGTTGCAGTTGTACAACCTCTGACAAGGAAATTTTTTCTGAATAAGAAGTATTTAATTGTCCATAATTCCACTTTTTAACATTCACTGGTGTATAAGATGCAGAAACATAAGTATCTGCACCATCAATTGTTAGAGCCCAAAGGCTTGAATGCGATAATTTCGCATTCAAGTTTTTGGTATTTTCTGCTAGTTTTACCTCACCATGGCGTACATCCATTTTTATTCTAGTAGACTTAGGTAAGCTAATTTTTATGGTTTTCTTAATTTTAAAATTCTTTTGTTCCCCATCAGTTGAGTAATAAAATATAGTTGGTGAATCCCCAGAGTTTTCACTAGGCGTATTTATCCATGTTCTCATCTCTTCTCTTTCTTGCTGTAAATGTGCACGTTTTACTTCTCGTTCTTCAAGTCTTTGTTGTAAATCTTCATGGCGTTTTTCTATCAAAACTTCTCTTTTCTCCAATTGTTCTTCCATGTTTTTTTCCATTCTCTTAGCCTGTTCTTCCATGCGCAAGGCCCATTCTTCTAATCGCTTTTGATGTTTTTTATCAAAACTCTTTTCAAAATTCTTTTGCCATTTTTTCATGTATTTATCTCCATCTTTCGTGTACGCCTCATAATCAAACGAAAAAGCATCTGTTTGTGGTAGTGGTGGCATTTCTGGAAAAGGAGCTATTTGTGGACTGTTAACCACAAAAGAAGCAATCTCCGGAACCTCAATTCTCATGTCACTAAAGTCCCAACGCGAATGAGAATCAAGATCTGCAAAAAAGCTATTACCTTTAGACTTAGAAGATATTCTAATTACCTTACTATTCCCCAAAATTTCTATGGGGCTATTGTTAAAGTAATTCGCTGCTTCTTCTTTTGTAGCTCCCTCTAAAATTATGGTTGCTATTACAGCTACCTCATCCTTGTCCCATGTTTCAAATTCAATATCGGCATAACTGGTATTGATGTCTACTACAGCATCCTCAGCTACAATAAATCGTTCTTGAAATGTTTTCGTTTCCGTTTGGGCATTTACACCAACGACTGTTAAAAAACCTAATGCAATGATGAGTCGCTTAGATACTGTTTTCATTAATTTGTCCATTTTTTGATAATTTTAATTCGTTTAACTTTTTCTTTAATTTCTGTAATAATTGTAATCGCAATTGCAAATTCTCAATAAGCGCCGTAATGGTTTGGTCATTAGGCCCCAATTCTTTTAGTTCAAGATTTAAGGTTTTGTATTCAAGGTTTAAATTATTAAGCTGTTCCATAAAACTGTCTATTAAATCTTTAGTATCGGGAGACACTTCTAATTTTGCCAATTCTATATTAATATTCGCCACATAATAATTCTCTACTTTTTTTAAATCTGGAGAAAGGTCTCCAAATGTAAATTCTGTTTCTTCTTTATCGTTTGGAACCTTCTCTACTATCGTAGTTTTTATGTTATCGTTATCAACAAAAAAGAGCCATCCAAAACCGACACTTAATAAAACCACAATAGAAGCTGCCATACTTAGCCAAAATTTATTAAACTTTTTATCTTTTGGAATTTCACTATTTAGCTTATTTAAAAAACGTACTTCATGTCCTTTATTCATTACAAATTTCTGCTCCTCTTTTTCCTTTTTGAACATTTCTCTAAGATCCTGTTCCATAGTGCTTTTCTTTTAATAGTTCTTTTAAATGTCCTTTTCCTCGTAATAATCGTGTTCTACAGGCCGATTCCGAAATATTCAAAACTTCAGATATTTCTTGGTGGTCATAACCTTCCACCAAATACATTAGTACCACATACCTGTATTTATCCTGTAAATCATCTATTGCGCTTCTCACTTGTTCTAAGCTAATTACAGACGGTACATTCCAATTATCATCTTCCTGAACCACTTGCATATAACTTTCATCCAAAGGCACAATTTTATCTTTTTTCGCCTTTAAAAAATCAATACTCTTATTTATAACAATACGCTTTAGCCAAGCTCCAAAAGTAACATCCCCTTTAAATTGATGAAGTTTTTGAAAAGCCTTAATAAATGATTCTTGCAAAATATCTTCCGCATCATCACTATTCTTTACAAATCTCATAGCAACTATAAACATGCCATCACAATATTTCCTGTACAGTTGCATCTGTGCGGATCTATCATTCTGTTTACATTTCTCTACGACATTGCTTTGAAACATTGGTTGAATAGCTTGGTTTAAGTTTGTTGTTATATTAAGGACGATAGAAAAAAAAGGATGTTGCAAAAATCTCTATTTTTACAGCGCACAATTAATTTTTCTCATTGAAACAAGTTACAATTTCCAATAAGTATATAACCCTAATGGTGCTAGATTATGGCGCTACGATACAAAAACTACTTGTAAAGGGTAAAGATGATAACTATACCAATGTTGTGGTTGGCTATAACCATCCCAGTAGATATCGGTTAGATGAACATGTATTAGGCGCTAGTGTTGGCCGTTATGCGGGTCGTATTTCTAAAGGTGGTTTTAATTTAGACCGAGTTAAGTATCATTTATATGAAGAAGATGGTGTTCATTTACATGGTGGCAAAGAAGGCTTTCATCAAAAATTTTGGACGATAGATGAAGTAAACACAGAAAACAATCCTTTTATAAAGCTATCGTATCTTAGTAAGCACTTAGAAGAAGGTTATCCCGGAAATTTAACGGTTAGCGTTACCTATAGATTAATGGATAACGCCTTACAGGTTATTTATGAAGGGGTAACAGACAGAAGTACTGTAATTAACCTTACCAATCACTCGTATTTTAAACTAGACGCTAGACCATATATAGATGAATGTGAATTACAATTAAACTGCCCATATAGACTTGAAACCAATGAAAATCTACTACCGACCGGTGACATCATCCCCGTTAGAAAGTCAGAATACGATTTTCTTATACCACGTAAAATAGGCGTAAAAAGATTAAACACTATTTTTATTAAAGATTTAGGAAATGAAAAAGTGGCAGAATTACATTCCAAAACTTCGGGCATAAATATGAAAGTTTACACCAACCAACCTGCAGTTGTAGTTTATATGCCAACAGATTTTCCCGGAATATGTTTTGAAAATCAGAACTACCCCGATGCCCCTAATCAACCAGATTTTCCTAAAAGTGTCTTAAGACCTGGAGATATCTACAACAACATATCTATCTTTAAATTTGAAATAGATAAATAAGTAGGTGAATTTTAAATACGGCACAACCAACAGATGAAGGTTTTAAAAAGAATTATTATTACAATTGTAGTTCTCGTTTCCCTCGTTTATTTTGTTGCTATACCCTATATACATAGTGAGGCAAAAAAATTCAGTCCAACAAAATCAGATATTCTTAAACTTGATAAAAACGAACTGGAGATAAATTATTCTAGCCCCTCAAAAAAAGGGAGAACTATTTTTGGTGACCTTGTACCGTATGGGAAAATTTGGCGTACGGGCGCAAATGAACCAACCACCTTTACTACCACCCAATCTTTAAAAATAATTGATAAAGAATTACCCGCAGGAAAATATTCTTTATGGACTATACCAAACAAAGAAAGCTGGAAGGTGATTTTTAACACTAAAATACCTAATTGGGGAGTTACCCGTGTAGATGGTAACCAAACTACACATGAAAGTAAATATGATTATGTTACTGTGGAAGTGCCTGTTACTAAGTTAGATGAAGCAGTTGAAAATTTATCAATAACTTTTGAAGATGATGAAAAAAATAATACGTCACAAAATTTCTTAAGTTTGACATGGGATACTACCAAAATTATGGTTCCCATTTACAAATAGTACATTTACAGTACATCTCCAAAATTATGTTTTACTTATGAAATTAGCCAATCTAAGTACATCAGCTATACTTGAAGGTATTTACACAAACAATGTAGCAATTGTAAGTAAGGCTATTACTATTATTGAAAGTACAAAACTAGAACACCGTAGTTTGGCCAATGAAATAATTGAAGGCTGTATTTCAAAAAAACATGATACTTTAAGAATAGGCATAACTGGCGTACCCGGTGCAGGTAAAAGTACGTTTATCGAGCAATTTGGTGGCCTGTTAACCAATTTAGAAAAAAAAGTAGCGGTATTAACCGTAGACCCTACTAGCAGCAGAACAAAAGGAAGTATTCTTGGAGATAAAACGAGAATGCAAGAACTGGTAAAAAACCCAAATGTTTACATTAGGCCTTCTGCATCAGGCACCTCTCTTGGAGGTGTAGCCAGAAAAACACGCGAAAGTATTGTAATTTTAGAAGCTGCCAGGTTTGACATCATACTAATAGAGACTGTTGGCGTAGGACAAAGTGAAACTGCCGTACATGATATGGTCGATTTTTTTTTACTCTTAAAACTAGCCGGTGCCGGCGACGAATTACAAGGAATAAAGCGAGGTATAATTGAGATGGCAGATACAATTGTAATAAATAAAGCAGACGGAAAAAACATACAAAATGCATCCCAGGCAAAAATGGAATTTAGTAGAGCTTTACACATGTTTCCGCCAAAAGAAAATGGCTGGACTCCTAAAGTTTTAACTTGTTCCGCACTTGAAAACAAAGGTTTGAATGAAATTTGGCAATTAATATCCAATTATAATGACACCATGAAGCAAAACGGTTTTTTCTTTAAAAACCGACAACAACAAAACGAAAACTGGCTAATACAATACGTAGAACAAGAACTTTTAGCTAAATTTTATCAAAATCCAAAGATTAAAGAATTACTTCCTATTCTAAAATCTGAAGTAATTAAAGGAAATACCTCTCCTTTTAAAGCAGCTGAAAAAATATTAAGGTTATTTCAAATTAATTAAATAGGTAATTAAGTGTACGCAATAAGAGCAAAGTATCTTAAAGATAAAAGACATAACTTTGCAGCTATTCAAAAAACAACTTAATGCAACCTATTACCACTTCCTTACTTTCTGTTGTTGTCCCTTTATATAATGAACAGGACAATGTTACACTTTTAACACAGAAAATTCATGAAAGCTTGGTAGGCTATGATTATCAAATAATTTACGTTGATGATTTTTCTAAGGATGATACTAAAAAAGTAGTTAAAGCATTAAAAGATAATAAAGTTCACCTTATAGAGCTGAAAAAAAACTACGGTCAAAGTTTAGCTTTAGCGGCAGGTCTGGATTATGCCGAAGGAGAGTATATTATTACTATGGATGGTGATTTGCAAAACGACCCATCTGATATTCCTGAAATGCTTACGTATGCCGTAAGTGGGGAATTTGATGTTGTTACGGGAATACGTCAAAAAAGGAAAGATTCTTTAGTTAAAAAAATCCCCTCTAAAATTGCAAATTTTCTAGTGAGGCGTGTTACTAAATTAGACATTAAAGATAATGGCTGCGCCCTAAAAGTCTTTACCAAGGATATTGCTAAAGATTTAAATTTATACGGAGAAATGCATCGTTTTATCACCTTATTGGCCTTTTTAGAAGGTGGACAAATAAAACAGGTACCCGTTAAACATCATGCACGTCATGCAGGCGTTTCTAAATATGGGTTGGAACGTGTTTTTAAAGTAGTGGCTGACATGATGCTTCTACTCTTTATTCGTAAATACTTTCAAAGACCCATTCATCTATTTGGTATTTTCGGATTTATAATGATATTGTTGGGTGTTATAATAAATCTATACTTATTGGTAGTGAAGCTTGGTTTTGGAGAAGATATTGGCACAAGACCTCTATTAACATTTGGTATGATGCTTATTTTTGCTGGAATTCAACTTTTCACCATAGGCATAGTTATGGAACTACTAATACGTACCTATTATGAATCTCAAAAGAAAAGACCGTATCGTATTAGAAAAGTTAGTGTAGGTGGTGAAATTAAATAAAAAAGTAACCACCGGATTAAAAGTACTGATCAGTATTATTTTAATTTATTTCATCTTTACAAAAATAGATGTAGGTGAAATAAAAGGTATTCTTTTTAAGAGCAATTTTTTATACGTAGCAATTGCAGCTCTGTTCTTTATACTATCGAAGGTAATCGCTGCTGTTCGTCTTAACCTTTATTTTCATCAACTTAAAGTATTGCTTACCCATGTCAGTAATTTTAAACTATACCTACTGGGTATGTTCTACAATTTATTTTTACCTGGCGGTATTGGTGGCGATGCATATAAAGGCTATTTATTAAAAAAAACATTCAATGTACCTACCAAAAAAATAGTGAGCGTATTGGTTTTAGATCGTTTAAGCGGTCTCCTTTTACTATTTATTTATGCATGTGGATTATTGGCATTTCTTGAAAAAGAAATTTTAAATGGAATTCACTGGATATTCATTTTAGCAATTCCAATATCGATAATCGTATTTTGGCTACTAAATAAAAAATACTTCAGTTACGTACTGCCAATTTTTTGGAAAACCACATTATTATCAACAATGGTTCAACTGGCACAGTTAGTTAGTATTTGGTACATTTTACTCGCTTTAAGAATAGAATACGATCAAATTGCTTATTTAATTATTTTTCTAATTTCATCAATTGTAGCTGTAGTGCCTTTAACTTTAGGTGGTATTGGTAGTCGTGAAGTCACCTTCTTTTATGGGGCTGAGTTACTGAACTTAGACCAAAGCATATCCGTTGGGGTAAGTGTATTATTTTTTTTAATTACCGCCTTGGTATCATTTGTCGGTATATGGTATCATTTCAAAAAAATAAAACTAGAAGTATTTAAAACATCAACTTAATACCATTTAAATATTAGGTTTAATTTATATGTACTAAATGCATTTTACGAGTAACCTTATTACGCGTAGTTGGATTCATGAATTTACCTTGCAGCCTTGTAATTCTAAATTGATTTACTGAAATCTGAGAATCCCAATCAAAGCCGTTGTCCTGTAACATTTTCAACTCATCATCATTGACATATACCCAAATATCTTTTTTGTCTTTTAAAAACTCTGGTGTTACCATTTGTACTGGATACTGATTGTAAAAATCTAACGACCAAGAATAGTCTTTGCCAACTTTATAAATACGCTCTACCGGTATATTTTTTTCAGAAATTACTTTTGCCATTGAAGATCCTCCTTGATATTCTAGTAAATTGGGATAAAAATGGAGATTCAAAACGGCATTAAGCAATATAGACGCGCAAACGGATATAGTAATTAATTTCGCGTACTCCGCTTCCTGCTTTAAAGCGTAAAACCCAATAATTATCGCTGCAACCAAAAGTGAACTATAAGCAACTAAACTATTTAATTTAAACACGAAGAAGCATATTAAAGCAGAAGCAATAAACACAACACCAAGTATAAAATATTGCCCGATCATTAAGATTTTAACAGCTTTTGTTTTATCCGAATTGTACAAATTATACAAATAAGAAGCAGTTAATACTGCAAACAGAGGTATTGTTATATTTAAGTAATGCGGTAGTTTAAATTGGGCAAAACTGATGATTGCGAAAATTAAAGTTATCCCTCCTATCGTTAAAAACTCGTAACCAGGATAATACTTAAATTTTAGTTTTACGAACTGCTTCGTTTTAACCCAAAATGCGGTGATTCCCAAAATTGTCCAAGGAATAAAAACCCACAAAAATGTATGAAAAAAGAAAAAGAAATCGCTACTATTTTTACCTATACCTTCTCCACTTAATCGTTCAAAACTCTGTTCCCAAAAAATAAAAAATATACCACTTCTATTGTCTTTGCCCCGAATTACCTTCTCTGGATGTAAATCAAACTGCAAATAATACGCATATAACATTGGGCTTATTGTAATACCAAATACGAATAGTGCTACTATTACCTTCCAGCTTAAAAAGGCCTTCCATTTTCTAGTATAGAGTAAATGACATAAAATAGGTAGGCCAATGACAAGAAGCGCTATTTGACCCTTTGTTGAAAAGGCAATACCTGCTGCAAACGCTCCTACTCCAATTGCCAATACACTACCCTTTTCTATATACTTCGTTATTTGCCATATAGCAAGGACACTAAAACCTGTCAAAACAGCGTCTGTACGAACATCAATTGCACCTAAAACAATAGTTTGCGCCGTCATAAATACAAGTGCAGCTATTTTACCTACATGTTTATTATATAAAAGACTTCCTAATCCATAACAACTATATGCTGCAAGTAACGTGGACAAAATACCGGGTATTCTATAGGCCCAATCATGTAAGCCAAATATTTTATAAGAAATTGCAGCTAACCAATAATGCATATGTGGCTTATCCAAATATTCTTCAGGACCTTTAAAAAGGCTGAAAAAATCATTCTCCTGTACCATTCTCATGGCCATAACAGAGAATTGGGCAGAATCGTTCTCGAACAACGTTACAAACATTCCGGCAACGTATATCAAGAAGATTAATAAAAGTAAAAACCAGTACCTGAGATTAGATATCATAAGGAAAATTTGCGTAGTGAAAATAAAAATAACTTTACAAATAACCAGCCAAACAAAGAGCCTATTAAAGCTCCCGTAACTATATCTAATGGAAAATGCACTCCAAGATAAATACGGCTGTACGCAACTAAAGCAGCCCAAAGAACTAAGAAAATTCCAATATAGTTTATGACAGATTTTAAAATGCTACCAAAAAAAACCGCCACTGCAAAAGCATTTGCAGCATGTGCTGAAAAATAACCAAATTGACCACCACAGTAACTTTTTACCAACCGCATGTAAGGTGTAATTTCTGGGTTATGACAAGGTCTTAATCTTTGAATTCCATACTTAAAAAAATTACTTAATTGATCCGTTACAGTAATTAATAATGCAACGGTCACTAATAAGACTAAAGTTCTTTTACCTCCAAATTTTTGATATGTAAGTATCAGTAAGAATATATAAAGCGGTATAGCACTTAATTTATGGGAAAGAAATTGAAAAAAATTATCCCATTGAGGAGTACCCAGACCATTGAGAAATAAAAAAAAATCTTTATCTAATTGTAAAAGCTCTTGAAGCATAATTCTTAATCTTCATATCTAGCTACTTCACGATCATAAAATGCCGTGGCCGCTTCAATTAAATTTTCAGCTTCTTCCTCTAATTCTTTTTCATCTTCCTTAGAAAATTCTTCGAGCCATTCTACTTCATCATTTTCGAGATTAATAATAAACCTTGGAAATTCGGTATGAACAACAAATATTGCCGTTGGATAATCCGTATTATCACCCAATAAAAATTTTGGAAACTCCATAGAAATTATACTATATAATTTAAAATTAAATTACTGAAACAACTATATTCTCCCTTATCCAGCAATTAGTTTTTTTGTTAAGTAATTAAATCGAAGATACAACATAATAGCCGATGCCGTTAATCCTATGAGTAAACCTATCCATATTCCCGTACTTTTTAAATTAGTATGAAGGCATAGGTAATAACTCACAGGAAAACCAATTAACCAGTAAGATATAAAAGTGATTACCGTTGGTATCTTAACGTCTTGAAGTCCACGTAATGCACCTAGAACCACAACTTGTATTCCATCTGAAATTTGAAAAAATGCCGCTACAAGTAAAAGTTCTGCAGCAATAATCATTACTTCTGTATTATCGGTAATACTAGTTACATCATTAATATCTAAATACAACGTAGGAAACCAATGCCTACCTATAAGAAAAAGGGCTGCAAAGAAAATTTCTAATAAGAAGGTGAGTAAAAATATGGACTGAGCTATGCGTCTAAGTTCTTTAAAGTTAAATAAGCCTTTTTGATTACCTACACGAATCATAGCGGTAACGCCTAAGCCCATACCAAACATAAATGTCATACTACTAAGGTTCAATGCAATCTGATTTGCTGCCTGTGCATTTTTACCCAAAACGCCACTTAACCAAACTGCAGAAGTAAATATTCCTACCTCAAAAAACATTTGTAACGACGACGGAAATCCTAGTTCTATAATTTTTTTTATTACTCTCTTTTCAATTTTCGCAAAGTTAAATCCGGTTACATAATATTTAAATTTATCCTTTGTTTTTAGAATGAACCACAAATAAAATACCATGAAAAATCTCGACACCAACGTACCAATAGCTGCGCCGACAATTCCCATTTTGGGAAAACCAAAATTTCCAAATATCAATATGTAATTTAAAACTATATTAATAATATTTGCCACTACAGTAGCATACATTGGGTATTTTGTTTGTGATAATCCCTCGGAAAATTGTTTAAAAGCTTGAAAAACAATCAATGGAACAAGAGAAAAAGCAACCAAATCTAAATAAGGTAAAGCTAACTCCACAACCTCAATAGGCTGTTTCATTATATACATTATAGGTTTAGCAAGTAAAATCAACCCAAAGAGGGTTAAGCCTAAGACAGTACATAATACCAAACCATGTTTTAAAGCGCTTTTGGCATTATCTTTATTACCGGCCCCATCTGCTTCTGCGACTAAGGGTGTAATTGCCGTAGAAAATCCTATACCTAAGGACATAGCTACAAAAACAAAACTATTTCCTAATGAAACAGCTGCTAATTCCGCTGTACCCAATTGCCCAACCATTATGTTATCTGCCAACTGCACAAACGTATGCCCTAACATACCCAATATTACAGGAACTGAAAGCTTAATATTATACCTAAATTCTTCGGTGTATTTCTGTAACAAACCTTAATCTAAAATTTTAAACAAAGGTACTTCTAATTAGATGATTTTTTCTTACCAATAAAAGCTCTATATGATATAATATTTTGATCTACATTATTTTAATTAATCAGAAATAAAGGTTTCGCAGTCTCATAATACAGCCAAAACCGTAAACTCTTAATAATCATTTTCAAATTTTAAAAGTTATTCTAAACACCTATATCCCTTTAAAAATACAGCACTAGTACAACGTATAGTTGGCTTTAAGAATAGAAAGTAAATTGCATAGGGTAGCTAAATAAAAAAGCAAAAGGCACTAACTATGTAAGTTGCTACGTTATTAATATGCAAACTACCTTGGGCAAGGCCACGAGGCATTAAAACGAAAATCAACATTAAATTTCGACCTAAGCGTTGGAACATTTAAACCTCGATTATTGAGTAAAACACTAACCTACTTATAAAATGAATCAAAACCCTCTAGTATGGATTATAGATGATGATGATATTTCTAAATATATAATTAGAAAAAATCTTCAACAATTATCAATAACAAATGTTGTTGAGTTTTCTGATTCATTGGAACCTTTAAAAGGTATAACTAAAAATATTGATTCTGTAGATAAGCTTCCGGACATTATTCTTTTAGATCTAAATATGCCTATTCTTGACGGTTTTGAATTCATGGAAGAATTTAAGATACTAAATAAAGAAATAGCAAAAGAAATTCATATTTACATGTTAACATCATCATTAAGTTCTAATGATTTGGTTCGTGCAAATTCATATCCAGAAATATCGGAATATCTTATTAAACCTATTGCTTTTCAAAGTTTAGAAACCATTGTTAAAAACATATTACAAAATTAAAAATATAATTTAATCATTAGTTTTTGCTTGATTCCAAAACACATCCATTTCGGCAAGGGTCATATCTTTAAGCTCTTTGCCCATTTGTTTTGCTCCTTTTTCAAGATATTGAAATCGCTTAATGAATTTTTTATTAGTGCGTTCAAGTGCATTTTCAGGATTTACGCCCAAAAACCGGGCATAATTTATCATTGAAAAAAGTACATCTCCAAATTCCGATTCAATTTCATCCGTATTTCCGGCAGTAACCTCGGCCTGTAATTCGTTTAATTCTTCCTGAACCTTTTCAAAAACTTGCTCGGGCCGTTCCCAATCGAAACCAACCCCTGCTACCTTGTCTTGGATTCTATTGGCTTTAACTAATGCAGGCAAACTCTTTGGAACACCTTCTAAAACACTTTTTTTACCTTCTTTTAGTTTTATTTGTTCCCAATTACGCTTTACTTCTTCGGCATCAGAAACTATTGTATCCCCATAAATATGTGGATGTCTATGTATTAGCTTATCGGATATTGCATTTGCCACGTCGGCAATATCAAAATCATTGGTTTCAGAGCCAATTTTAGCATAAAAAATAATATGAAGGAGCACATCACCTAGCTCCATTTTAACTTCATTCAAATCATTATCTAGAATAGCATCGCCCAATTCATAGGTCTCTTCAATAGTCAAGTGCCTAAGCGTTTGCATGGTCTGCTTTTTATCCCAAGGACATTGCTCTCGTAACTCATCCATTATAGTCAATAATCTATCTAATGCCTTTAATTGATCTGTTCTACTATTCATGAATACCATTTTTACAAAAATACATATCTGCAGTTTCACTGGCTAAAAATCCTGTTTAGTTTTCGTACATTTAAAAACACAATATCTTTAATCCTAATACCGACCCTAATGAAAACACGTAGAAACTTTCTAAAACAAACAAGTTTGTTTAGCGCTGCAACCCTATTTACGCCGCAAACAAGTTTTTCATTAACTAAAAACACTTCTTATGGTGTACAGCTCTATTCTTTTAGAGATAGTATGTTAGAAAACCCTAAGAAAACATTAGAAGAAATCGCAAGTTTAGGTTTTAAAGAGATAGAAAGTGCAGGGTCATCAAAAGGGTATTACTATGGGCTTGCACCTACTGACATGGGTAAAACTTGCAAAGCTTTAGGCATGAAGATTACTAGTGGTCATGTGCATCTTGATGATAAATTTGAACAAACCATGGAAGATGCCGTTGCATCGGGTCAAGAATACCTAATTTGTTCTTCAATGCCTTCTGATGGACAAACAATAGACAACTATAAAAAAGTTGCGGAACAATTCAACATTGCCGGAGATGCCTGCAAAAAAATAGGTTTAAAGTTTGGGTATCATAATCATGAGTATGAATTTGAATCGGAAAATGGTCAAGTGCTTTATGATGTTTTAATGGATAATACCGAAAGTGATTTAGTTCATATGGAGCTGGATCTGGGTTGGGTAGTTGTTGCGGGTAAAGACCCTATTGATTATTTTAAAAAATATCCTGGCAGGTTTCCGCTATGGCATTTAAAGGATATGAATATGGAGGAAAAAGTTAGTACCGAATTTGGTAAGGGAGCAATAGATATAGAACACATGCTTATAAACAAAGAATTATCTGGTGTTAAACATATTTACATAGAACAAGAAGAATATGCAAGTACACCTTTTGAGAGCATGAAATATAATATGAATTTCCTAAAAAATATTTAAACGCTATTATGAAAGATACTATTCAATTTTTCAGTTCGATTATAGTGCTGATTTTTGTAAATTCTTGTAAAGCGCAAACAACTTCTTTAGTAGCCGAAAATGCTAAATTAGTTCAAATAGCTAACGAATATAGTTTTACCGAGGGCCCTGCGTCCGATCAAGAAGGTAATGTGTATTTCACTGATCAACCAAATGATAAAATTATAAAATGGAATTCCTCAAACAATTCTTTAAGTGTTTTTAAAGAACCATCCGGTAGGGCAAACGGACTGTATTTTGACCATAATGGTAGGCTTTTAGCTGCAGCAGATGAAAATAATGAAATATGGCGTATAGATGAAAATGGAAAAGTGGATACCTTAATTACCAATTTTGAAAATAAAAAATTGAATGGTCCAAATGATTTATGGGTAGATTTAAAAGGTGGTATCTACTTTACAGACCCTTATTACCAAAGGTCGTATTGGGATAGAACAACTGCAGAGTTAACCAATAAAAATGTATATTATATTTTGCCCAATTCAAATACAGTATTTATTGCCGCAACAAATTTGGTACAGCCAAACGGAATTATAGGAACTCCAGATGGCAAAACACTTTATGTAGCAGATATAGGGGATCAAAAAACTTACGCGTATACAGTAACGGAAAATGGCAACCTAACTGACCGTAAGTTATTTACAACTATGGGCTCTGATGGTATGACGATAGATAATAAAGGTAACATTTACCTAACAGGCAACGGAGTTACCATATTTAATTCGAAAGGAGAAAAAATACACCATATACCTATTAATGAAGAATGGACTGCTAATGTAACTTTTGGAGGCAAAAATCAAGATATTTTATTTATTACTGCAAAAGGTTCCATTTACACCTTACAAATGAATGTAACCGGAGTTAGGTATACTTATTAAAATCAAAAGATCATATTGCGCACCACCGGTAATATCACAATAGATTAATATTTATAGGACAACCTGTATTTGACATTCACACTTCTACAGCGTACAAATTAAGAATACTGCAGCAAAGAGTGTTAAATAGTATATATTCCTTGATTTTTTTTATCTTAATCCACTTAAAACCAACCAAACTATGATTACCTATATTTTTGAATTTATTGGCACGGCAATGTTAATTCTTATTGGAAATGGCATTGTTGCCAACCTAGTACTAAAAGGCACCAAAGGAGGAGACTCCGGTTGGGTAGGCATCTCTATCGCATGGGGCTTGGCTGTATTTATTGGCGTATTTATTTCCGCAGATATTAGTGGAGCACATCTAAATCCCGCAGTAACTATTGGCTTAGCAACAGCTGGTAAATTCTCATGGACATTAGTACCAGGGTACATTGTTGCTCAAGTTTTAGGAGCCATGATGGGTAATCTATTAATATGGCTTACGTACAAAAAACAATATGAAGCCACCGAAAATTCTGATGCCATTTTAGGTACCTTTTCAACCTCACCGGCTATTCGTAGTCCGTTTTGGAATATGGTAACTGAAGTTATTGGAACTTTTGCCCTGGTATTTGGTGTTTTTTACATTGCCGGTAGTAAAATGGGAGAAGAAACAATTTCTCTGGGTGCGGTAGATGCGCTACCTGTGGCATTTTTGGTAATGGGGATTGGGTTTGGCTTAGGAGGGCCAACTGGGTATGCTATAAACCCGGCAAGAGATTTTGGCCCACGTTTATTACATGCCTTACTACCCATTAAAAACAAAGGCAACAGCGATTGGGGCTATGCCTGGGTACCCATAATAGGTCCAATTATTGGTAGTATTTTAGCTGCTTTTTTATATTTATTAATTGAATCATTACACTAAACAATACACAACATGAAAAAAATAGTTTTGATTATCATTTTCTTTATTTCTATGAATGTAATTGCACAGAATATAGTTGATTTACCTTTTGAAACTGATACAAATGTAAACTGGTCTACAGCAGAAAAAGAGTATTATTCAGATATATGGGATACTAAAGTAATTACAAATGTATCTGTACCCAGATTAGAAGTCTATGAAGCCGATCAGCCAAATGGCACAAGTGTTATTGTTGCCCCAGGTGGAGGTCTTTACGGATTAAGTATAGAGAGTGAGGGTAGAATGGTAGCCAAATGGTTAAATAATCATGGAATTACCGCTTTTGTTCTTAAGTATAGGTTAGTACCAACAGGTACTGATGGTATTAAAGAAATTACAGAAGAAGGAACTACCAATCCTGCTAAAATTGGAGAACGGGTTGCTCCTGTATTACCCCTTTCTATTGCTGATGGCCATGCTGCCATTACCTATGTAAGAACTAATGCCAATGCAATGAAATTAGACCCCGAAAAAATAGGGTTTATGGGTTTTTCAGCTGGTGGAGCGGTTACTATGGGTGTTACATTTAACTATGCCAAAGCTAATAGACCAGATTTTATAGTTCCTGTTTATCCCTGGATGACTGTAATGGGAGAGTATAAGGTTCCGGAAGATGCACCACCAATGCTAGTTATATGTGCTTCGGATGACCCTCTTGGGCTTGCAAGGCCAAGTACTACGTTGTATACTGATTGGGTAACAAGTGGAAAAAATGCCGGTATGCACATGTATTCTAAAGGAGGACACGGTTTTGGCATGAAACAACAACAATTAGCTTCTGATAATTGGATTGTTCAATTTTATGCTTGGGCACTAACGGAAGGCTTAACAAAACCATCACTTAATTAATATTATGAATAGAGTTGCACGGCTATTATCGACAGAATTCAGAGTATCACATTTTATAACTGTAAGTTTAATTCTATTAGGTAATTATTGCATTTCCCAAACGGCTAACGTATTCTCAGATGAGGTTAAAAAAATCACTAGCAAGTATGATACAATATGGGATTCAAAAAAGGAAACCATTGTATTTACAGGCAGCTCAAGTATTAGGATATGGAAAAAATTAGAAGCGGAATTTCCAAACCATCAAATTGTAAATAGTGGATTTGGAGGTTCACAAGCATCGGACTTGCTGTATTTTATAAATGAATTAGTGTTAAGCTTTAACCCAAAAAAAGTATTTATTTATGAAGGAGATAATGATTTGTGGGCTAAAAAAAGACCTATTCATGTTCTTGATACGACAGAAGATATCATCCGTCGAATAAAAGCAAACAATCCTTCAACACAGGTTATTTTAATTGCCGCAAAACCAAGTATAAGTAGGTGGAAGATTCGAAGAAAATATAAACGGTTTAATAGAAAATTGGAAAATCTTGCTAAAAAAGATGACCAATTAAATTTTGTAGATGTATGGAACCCCATGCTGAATAATAAAAAACTAAAAACCGATATTTTCATTGAAGACGGTCTGCATATGAACCAAAAAGGTTATGATATTTGGTATGAAGCCATTAAAAATTTAGTTAATCAACCTTAATTATCAATCATGTTTAAAACCATTTGTATTCGCAGTTTATTTTTTGCTTCCGTCATCATTGCATTTATTGCATGCAGCGAAGAGAAGAAAAAAAATATTATAATGCCTTTAACCGATTTATCAAAAGTTAGCCTAATTCCTAAACCTTTAAAAACTACACCAACAAATTCAGCATTTGCATTAGATCAGTTTACGGCCATTTACACTTCAAAAAACGCAACAGGTTTTGAGGAAGTTGGTAAGTTTTTAGCAGAAAAACTTAAAAACAAAATCGATTTAACCATACCCGTTAATACAGAAGGTTCTAATACGGTTGAAAGAGTTATTTATATTAATCAAAGCGATAGTACGGAGTTAGATTCTCCAGAAGCATATCAATTATACATTAATCAAGATTCAATTATTATTAACGCCAATACGTCTGAGGGAGCGTTTAGGGGTATACAAACATTAAGACAATTAGTTCCTCTAGAAAGTAATGACACCTTAGCGTTACAAAAAATATGGCCAGTACCCTCCGGGAAAATTATTGATAATCCTAATTTTGCCTATAGAGGCTCAATGTTAGATGTTGCAAGGCACTTTTTTAGTGTAGAGGATGTTAAAAAATATATTGACCTATTAGCTTACTACAAAATAAATGTATTGCATTTGCACCTTAGTGATGATCAAGGATGGCGAATTGAAATAAAATCATGGCCAAAACTTACAGAGATTGGAGGTAGCACCGAAGTTGGTGGTGAGTCTGGCGGATTTTACACCCAAGAAGATTATAAAGAGATCGTACGTTATGCAGCAGAGCGCTATATGACCATTATTCCTGAAATTGATATGCCAGGACATACAAATGCGGCATCTGTATCTTACCCTTTTTTAAATGGTAATGGTAAGACTCCTAAACTATACGAAGGTATGAAAGTAGGTTTTAGTACGTTTGATACGCATAAGGACACTGTATATGCGTTTATAGATGATGTAGTAAGAGAAATATCTGCAATTACTCCTGGCCCCTATTTTCACGTGGGAGGCGATGAAAGTCATGTCACTAAAAAAAGTGATTACATCTACTTCATTAATAAAGTTGAAAAAATTGTTCAAAAGCATGGCAAACGAATGATCGGTTGGGATGAAGTTGCCATTGCCGATGTTGATGCCACTTCTATTTCCCAATGGTGGGCAAGCGAAGAAAATGCAAAAAAAGCAGTAGACAAGGGAATGCAAATAATTGTTTCGCCAGCCAAAAAAGCATACTTAGATATGGAGTATGACACCTTATCAAAATTTGGATTACACTGGGCAGCTTATATTCCTGTGGACACGGCGTATATTTGGACACCAGAAGAGTATGGCATCCCTTTAGAGAACATATTAGGCGTTGAGGCTCCGCTTTGGTCAGAAACTATTAGCAATATTGATGAATTAGAATATTTAGCTTTCCCTAGAATAATTGGTTATTCTGAATTAAGCTGGAGTATTAAAGAAAATAGAAACTGGGAAGATTATAAAGTAAGGCTAGCCGACCAAGCACCGTTTCTTGATAGAATGGATGTAAAATATTACCCTTCTCCATTAATTGATTGGAAAAAAAGTGATTTCACATACAAGACTATTGAAAAAGACTAGTTCGAAAAAACCATAAAAAAACGCCTAGATCATTGATCTAGGCGTTTTTTTATTTTCTAATATAAAGACTATTCCTCTTCAGAAACATCTTCCGTTGCAACTTCTTCAGATGCAAAGTCAGTAATTTCATTATCTACCAAGATGTTATACCATTGTATAACTTTTTTAATATCGCTCACATATACACGATCTTCATCATAATCAGGTAATACTTCAAAGAAATATTCTTCTAATTTAATTTTCTCATCCTTGTGGCTAATTGAAGTTTTACCTCCATTTTCCTTGGTTTGTATTTTTTGAAAAACCTCTCTTAACGGTACTTCTTCTTCTAAGGTATAAATAGCTATTTCGGACAGTACACTAACGCTGCTGCGTAAACTAACTGTTATTCTTTTTCCATCTAATAAAGATTCCGCCACAAATCCTGTTCTGGTTTGGGTAATTAATTTATATAAACCTGGTTTTCCTGCAACGGATAAAATTTTCTCTAACCCCATATTCTATTTTAAAATTTTAAGTGGACAAATATTACACTTTTCTATTAATTATAATCCGATTTTAACGACCTTTTTTCATTGCCGGAAATTTCATGCGGTAATCTACGCTAATCTTTCCTTTAGAAATATTGGTTAATCTGCCTTTTAACATTCGCTTTTTTAAAGCAGACAATTTATCCGTAAACAAGATTCCTTCAATATGATCATACTCATGCTGAATTACACGTGCCAATAAACCATCAAACGTTTTTGAATGTTCTTTAAAATTTTCGTCAAAATATGAAATCTTAACTGTTCCTTGCCTAATTACATCTTCACGAACATCTGGAATACTTAAACATCCTTCATTAAACGCCCATTCTTCACCAGATTCCTCCTCAATAGTCGCATTAATAAATACTTGTTTAAATCCGTTTAATTGTTTTTGCTCATCTTCAGTTAAATCTTCATCATCAGAAAAAGGTGTAGTATCCACCAAAAAAATACGAATTGGCAATCCTATTTGCGGAGCTGCTAAACCAACACCACTAGCATTATACATGGTTTCCCACATGTTAGAAAGTAATTCATTCAATTTTGGATAATCCTTATCGATATCATCCGCTACTTTTCTTAATACAGGGTCACCGTATGCTACAATGGGTAAAATCATTTATAAAGTCTTTAAAAAATCTTGTAATATAATAGTAGCACTAATTTCGTCAATTAATGCCTTGTTCTTTCTTTGCTTCTTCTTTAATCCACTATCTAACATGGTTTTGAATGCCATTTTAGAAGTAAAACGTTCATCGTGCCTTTTTATAGGAACTGTTGGAAATTGTTCCTCTAGTTTTTTTAAAAAAGGCTTGATATACATTTCAGACTCAGAAGCCGTATTATCCATTTGTTTGGGTTCACCAACCACTATAAGTTCAACTTTTTCTTTTGTGATGTAATCCGATAAAAATGCAAAAACTTCGGTAGTAGAAACTGTAGTTAAACCAAATGCTATCATTTTCATATCATCGGTAACTGCCAAGCCAATACGTTTTACTCCGTAATCAATTGCAAGAATCTTTCCCAAACTTAATTTTTGGCAAAAATAAAGGATAATTTGTTATATGTGCCCATGCGCATGGCTAATTACTGTACTTCAACTTATATTTGAGAAAATTTTATGAAAATGACAGCATTAAGAGCACAAATAGAAAAAGCATGGGAAAATAGAGACTTATTAAAGGAATCTGCCACCCAAGACAGTATAAGAGAGGTTATTAACCTTTTAGATTTAGGAAAATTAAGATGTGCCGAGCCAACAGCAAATGGTTGGCAGATTAATGAATGGGTAAAAAAAGCGGTAGTAATGTATTTCCCTATTCAGAAAATGGAAACCCTAGAAGCAGGTATTTTTGAATACCACGATAAAATGCCTTTAAAAAGAGGCTATAAAGAAAAAGGTATTAGGGTAGTACCAAATGCCGTAGCAAGACATGGCGCGTATATTTCATCGGGCACTATACTAATGCCTAGTTATGTAAACATAGGTGCGTATGTTGACGAAGGTACAATGGTAGATACTTGGGCAACTGTAGGTAGTTGTGCACAGATTGGTAAAAACGTACACTTAAGTGGTGGTGTAGGTATTGGCGGTGTTCTTGAACCTTTACAAGCTTCACCAGTTATTATAGAAGATGGTGCTTTTATTGGATCTCGTTGTATTGTTGTAGAAGGAGTCAGAGTCGAAAAAGAAGCGGTATTAGGCGCTAATGTAGTTTTAACAATGAGCACCAAAATAATTGACGTTACAGGAGAAACGCCCGTTGAAACAAAAGGTGTTGTACCTGCTCGTTCAGTAGTAATACCAGGTAGTTACACTAAAAAATTCCCTGCTGGTGAATTTCAAGTGCCGTGCGCATTAATTATAGGAAAAAGAAAAGAAAGTACAAATAAGAAGACATCATTGAATGATGCACTTAGAGAGTATGATGTTGCGGTTTAAATTTTAAATCAATTCAACCACCTTGTTAATAGCTTGAGAAAGGTAATAACCAGAAGCGACTTTGGTCTTTACCTTTTCTACATTAGAAATAAGAGTAGCATATTCTTTAGGGTCAAGGTTGGCTAAAACAGTATCAAGTTCATTTAAAGAATTTAAGGTAATACCTATTTGTTTTTTTTCAACGAATTTAGCAATGGCAGCTTTTTTCCAAACAATAACCGGTAGTCCACACAAGAGGTATAAAGATGTCTTGTGCGGATTATTATATAATAAGTATTTACCAAAGTCTCCTGAACATTCGTTTAAAGCGTTACCGTTCCAAATTAACCCGAATGAACCTTGTATTTCATCGATTACTTCATCTGGTGAAAAAACACCTTGGTAATCTAAAATAGAATTAGTCTGTTCAACATCAGCAGCATTAAAGCCATTACCATATAATTTCAATTTATAATTTGAAGGAGTAAGGTTATCCATACTGTATAAAAACTCGCTTTTCTCTTTTCCCAATCCGCCTGCAAAGACCACATCGTAGGGAGTATTGATTGCGGCGTGTTTAACACTTCCATGAATATAATCGAAAAGCTCCAAGCTTACTAATTGTGCCGTACAGCCATTTTTTTGAAACCATTTTTTCATAGATTCGTTATGGACAATGATAAAATCGGCTTTATTAAATTTGGCTATCTCACCTTTCAAATCCTTTGACTTTCCCATTAAATATTTTACATCGTGGATGATTATGATTAGCGTACATTTCTTCAATGACACGATAGTGGTAATATATCCAAAAAACTTACTTAACGGATATTGCATGCAAAAAACAGATTTTCTTGGCAATAGAAACAAACCTTTAGTTATTCCAAAAAAACTAATTATAGCACCTATTGCCGAACTGGAGTGATTACTTTGTTTGAACCCTAAATTTTTAAACCCGTTTTTTTCTAGAACCGTTTCACAATCCATCTTTGGTTTGGAAGCTGCATTTTTTGAAAATTTATAATTCCTAGAAATAAAGTAAAGGTTTTTAGAATTCATGTAGTGCTTAATTTAGCTCAATAGAAATGCAATTTTAACCAATAAAAAGCAAAAATGAAGAGTTAAAGTTTAATCTATTATAAAAAAAATTCATGTAAACTAAATTAGAGATCAAACAGTATCTTTGGCCTTTAAAAATTTAAAAATGGTGTCCAGTAAAAAGTATGATTTTCTTATTGTAGGTGCGGGTTTATATGGTGCCGTTTTTGCCCATGAGGCTAAGAAAAGAGGAAAAACTTGCTTAGTAGTAGATAAAAGGGAGCATATAGGTGGTAATACTTTTTGCAAAAAAATAGAAGATATAAATGTTCATGCTTACGGAGCGCATATTTTCCATACCAATGACAAGAAAATTTGGGACTATGTAAATGATTTTGTTCCTTTTAATAGATACACGAATTCACCAGTTGCCAATCATAAAGGTTCATTATATAATTTACCTTTTAATATGAACACCTTTTATCAATTATGGGGAACAAAAACACCTGCTGAAGCTAAAAGTATTATAGACGAACAGAGCAAAAAATATCAAAAAAAGCAGCCTCAAAATCTAGAGGAGCAGGCACTTTCACTAGTTGGTGAAGATATCTATTATAAGTTAATTAAAGGATATACAGAAAAACAATGGGGAAGAAAAGTCACCGAACTACCGGCTTTCATTATAAAACGGCTACCGTTAAGATTCACATTCGATAATAATTATTTTAATGACAGTTTTCAAGGTATACCTATAGGAGGTTATAACGAACTCTCTGGCGGATTGTTAGATGGCATAGATGTACAGTTAGGTGTCAACTATTTTAAAGATAAAGTAGCCTTAGACGCTATGGCTCATAAAACTGTTTTTACAGGTAAAATTGACGAATATTATAATTACGAATTTGGCAAATTAGAATATAGAGGCTTACGTTTTGACCATGAAATTTTAGCTATCGAAAACTATCAAGGGAATGCCGTAATTAATTATACCGAAGCTGACATACCCTATACTAGAATTTTAGAGCATAAACATTTTGAGTTTGGCCAACAAAAGAAAACGGTTATAACAAAAGAATATCCTTTAGAGGCTTCAACTGAATTAGAACCGTATTACCCCATTAACGATGAAAAGAATAACAATAGATATTTACAGTATAAGAACAAGGCTTCCAAAGACTTAGTACTGTTTGGAGGAAGGTTAGCAGAATATAAGTATTATGACATGCACCAGGTTATTGGAGCAGCGTTATCAAAAACTAAAAAACTTTTTGATAATTAAACGCAACCATTCAAGAATATATCCTCTTATAAACCGAACCGTATAATAAAGTAGGAATTCAATTTTGTAAGAATTTTACTTCTTGATACAATTTTTTAATTCTTTTTTTGTTATAACTTTGTTCGCTCCGATTAGAGCAAACCTATCAAATTGGATTGTATGATTACCAAAAAAGAACAACTTACCGCACTAGTAATTACGTATAACGAAATAGGCTACATTGAAAAATGTATTGAGTCTGTTTCATTTGCTGATGAAATTATTGTGGTTGATTCTTTTAGTACTGACGGAACCTATGAGTTTTTAAAAAGTCATCCAAAAGTAAAAGTCATTCAAAATCCGTTCGAGAATTTTACCGCTCAAAAATCATTTGCTCTTAAACAAGCTACGAATGATTGGGTTTTATTTTTAGATGCAGATGAAATTGTTTCAGGGTCATTACAAAATGAAATCATACAAA
Organism: Maribacter hydrothermalis; assembly: GCF_001913155.1. Taxonomy (GTDB): domain Bacteria; phylum Bacteroidota; class Bacteroidia; order Flavobacteriales; family Flavobacteriaceae; genus Maribacter; species Maribacter hydrothermalis. Next base: position 3,125,328 of record NZ_CP018760.1, on the reverse strand, counting down.
CAGTATCTAGCGATACTGAAATATCGGCTTTCTGGTTTTATCGTCAATTCATGTTCAAAAATGAAAAATTGAATTTCAGCGGATGGCAAACAGATAAAAACTACAGACTTTTTAGAAAAAGTAAAGCATCATTTTCTGATTGCAAGATAGTTCATGAAACTTTGGATGTTGATGGAACATCTGGCATTCTTAAAGAAAAATTAACGCATTACTGCTACAAAAACTACGAAGATTACAAAAGTAAAATGTTGAAGTATGGTCAACTAAAAGCTATTGAATCTTTTTACAAAGAAAAGAAGTTTAGTTATGTAATGATGGTTTTAAAAACTAGCTGGAAATTCTTTAACCATTACATATTACGTTTAGGAATTTTAGATGGCAAAAAAGGTTTTATTGTTTGTCACTTAAACTCATTAGGAGTTTTAGAGCGTTACAAAGAGCTTAAAAAGTTAGAGCAAAAAAATGAGCTTGCGTATTACTTAGTAATGCCGTAAAAGGTCCAAACACTCTTTTCCTTTTTAGTAGCATTTCTAATTCCCACATTTTTTGCAATAGATTCTGGTGTCTTATACCCTCTTTTATGGTCTAAGTGCACGCAGACCGCACTATACCGTAGTTGTTTAGACTTTACTCCAAAGTTAAATAATCGTTCACCAAGTTCTCTATCTTGACCTCCATATTGCATTCGCTCATCAAACCCATTTACATTTTCAATATCTTTTTTCCAGCCAGAAGAGTTATGCCCGTTCCAGCTTGCATTAGTAGGAGTAATCCAATTTAATACTTTAGAAATAATACCGCGTGCTGTTAATTTGTTATTTTTAAATGTTTGTGGAATACCTTTATCCTTTAACCATTGAATATTAAAACAGCGTTGCTTTTCAATATCATCTAGGGTTATTAATTTGGAAATATTCATAGGCAGCATGTAATAGCCGCCAGAAATAAAATAACCTGGTTCTTTATTAATATAATGTACCTGCACAAAATCTTCTCGCGGAATACAGTCGCCGTCCGTCATTATAATATAATCTGCAGAACAGGCGGTTACAGCTTTATTGAGTATTCTAGATTTCTGAAAGCCATCATCCTCTTGCCAAACATGTACAATTGGGTAATTTACCTTTTTAGACATTTCGGCAAGCAGTTCTTTTGTAGGCGCTTTAGAACCATCATCAGCAATAACAACTTCAAAATCTTTGAATATTTGTTGCTCAAAGCCCCAAAGTACCTTCTTCAGCCACTCTTCTGCATTATAGGTACTTACAATGATACTTATTTTAGGAATCTCCATGCTACGTTTCAAATTACTGCAAAAATATAAAACTCTTATCTATCTTTGAATTAGAAAAGACGGTCTCTTAATAAAGAACAAATTACAGCATTGTAAAATGAAGTTAAAAGAAATTCCGGTATCAATTTACAATTCTATTAAACTTTTATCTATTTCTACCAAAAGGATGATAAATGTTAAAAAAGAAGAAATACCTGTGATTGTTTCTTTAACCTCTATTCCGTCTCGGTTAAACACACTCCATTTAACCATTCGCAGTTTACTAAATCAAGATGAAAGACCGAAAAAAATTATTTTGTGGCTTCATCATTCTTTAAAAAAAGAAATACCGAAAAATCTGGAAGCGCTAGAAAATGATTTATTTGAAATCATGTATTCCGATTTAACCTGTTCACATAGAAAACTAATTCATAGCCTAACACTTTTTCCAAACGATATTATTATTACTTGTGATGATGATATGATGTACAGATCTAACTGGCTGCGATTGTTATATGAAGAACACAAATTAAAGCCCAATAAGATTATCGCCAACCAGACCAGATACATTACTTATAATAAATTTGGGGAATTACAATCTTATAAGAGTTGGGTTTTTGATGAAAGTATAAAATTTAAAGAATCTGCCGTAATTCCAATAGGTGCGGAAGGAGTTTTATATCCGCCTAAATCGCTTTCAAAAAAAGTAACGGATGTTGATTTATTTTTAAAATTAGCACCAAAAGCAGATGATTTATGGTTTAAAGCAATGGCACATTTGGAAGGAACAATCTCTATACAAGCAAAAAATAAAGCTAAAACACCCATACCTATTATTGGTTCACAAAAACAATCCCTTAAAAAATCTAATATTGGCGGTGATAAGAATAAATCCCAATGGCTAGCAATTACCAATTATTTTAATATAACATCAGATTCTTTTCTGTAACGTAAGTATAATTAATATGACAGACGAAATCAATAAATGCATAGAAGTTCTAGAAAATGGTGGACTAATCCTCTACCCTACAGATACCGTTTGGGGAATTGGTTGTGATGCTACCAATGAAGAAGCGGTAAAAAAAGTGTATCAACTAAAACAGCGCAATGACAGTATGGCTTTAATTTGTTTGGTTGCCAATGATGCCATGCTAGAAAAACATGTAGAAAAAGTACCCGACCTAGCCTATGACCTCATAGATTTAGCATCAAAACCAACCACTATTATTTATGATAAACCACGTGGTGTTGCTAAAAACTTAATTGCAGAAGATAATACTTTGGCTATTAGAGTAGCATCAGATAAATTTTGCCAATACCTTATAGGAAAGTTTAAAAAACCAATTGTTTCTACATCTGCCAACATTTCTGGGCAAAAGACACCAATTTCTTTCCAAAATATAGATTCAGCCATTTTAAAAGGTGTAGACTATGTGGTAAATTTGCACCGAGAGAAACAGAATAGTTTTTCATCTTCTATAATTAGATTAGCTAATGATAATACGGTGAAGATTATTCGAGAATAAGAACATGCAAGAGAGCTATACAGACGCTTTAAACAACCCAATTTTCAAGATTATTTCAGAAGCTGCAGAAGAACTTTCTGTAGATTGTTATGTAATTGGCGGTTATGTAAGAGACTATTTATTAAAAAGGAATACACCCAAAGATATTGATGTTGTCGCTATTGGCAGTGGTATTAAACTTGCTGAAAAAGTTGCCTCTAAATTAGAGGGTAAACCACAAGTGTCTGTTTTTAAAAACTTTGGTACCGCCATGATCAAAAGTGATGGTATAGAGTTAGAATTTGTGGGTGCTCGTAAAGAAAGCTATCAACGAGATAGTAGAAAACCTATAGTTGAAGATGGCAGCTTAGAAGATGACCAAAAAAGAAGGGATTTTACGATAAACGCATTAGCTCTTTCATTAAACAAAAATAATTATGGCGAGCTTTTGGACCCTTTTAACGGTACTGCCGACCTTGAGAACAAGATTATTAAAACGCCTTTAGAGCCAGGTGTAACGTATTCAGACGACCCATTGCGTATGATGAGGGCCGTTCGTTTTGCCACACAGCTAAATTTTCAGATTGCCCTACCCTCTTTACAGGCGATAACAGAACATAAAAACCGACTTAAGATTGTTTCTAATGAGCGCATTTTAGATGAACTTCATAAAATAATGCTTTGCAAAAAACCTTCTTTAGGATTTTCATTGTTACATAAAACAGAGTTACTAGGATTAATTCTTCCAGAACTTACTGCATTGCAAGGGATAGAAGAAATGGAAGGTCAAAAACATAAAGATAATTTTTGGCACACCTTAGAAGTCGTTGATAATATTTCTGAAGCTACAGATGACCTTTGGTTACGCTGGGCAGCATTATTACATGACATAGGCAAAGCACCTACCAAAAGATTCCATAAAAAAATTGGTTGGACATTTCATGGTCATGAATTTGTAGGCTCTAAAATGGTTGCCAAATTATTTAAACGATTACGCATGCCCCTGAATGATAAGATGAAATTCGTTCAAAAATTGGTATTAATGAGTTCTAGGCCTATTATACTTTCTGAAGACTATGTGACCGACTCGGCAGTACGCAGACTTATTTTTGATGCAGGGGATAATGTGGAAGATTTAATGACCTTATGTGAAGCGGATATTACTACAAAAAACCCTAAAAAACAGCATAAATACCGTCAAAATTTTAAAATAGTTCGTCAAAAAATAGAGGAGGTAGAAGCTCGGGACCATGTGCGTAATTTTCAACCACCAATTAGTGGAGAAGAAATAATGGCAACCTTTTCTCTAAAACCGTCTAAAGAGATAGGTATTATTAAAGAAGCCATAAAAGAAGCTATTTTAGAAGGAGAAATACCAAACGAATACCAAGCTGCAAAAGAGTTTATGCTGGTTAAAGGGAAAAATTTAGGATTAGTAAAAACAACTTAGTATGGATATTCAATTCAGAAAAATAGCAAAAATATCATTAATCTTGGTTTACCTAGTAATTATTGCTGGCGCTGTTGTACGTATGACCGGAAGCGGAATGGGTTGCCCAGATTGGCCTAAATGTTTTGGGTATTATATACCTCCTACTCATGAAAGTGAGCTAAAATGGGCACCAGAGAAGTTATTCAAAAAAGGGCAGATAATTATACGAAATGAGACCTTACAAATCGCTAAGGAAACGTTGAAGACAGATACCACTTTTAATGCTACTAATTGGGAACCCTATATAAAGCATGACTATGCCATTTTCAATCCATGGCATACTTGGATAGAATATATTAACCGATTGTTTGGAGCCTTGGCCGGTCTTGCCACCTTAGTTTTAGCTGTAATTTCATTAAAATTTTGGAAAAAGAAAAAACGCATCCCCATAATTTCGTGGCTGGTAGTATTTGGCATGGGTTTTCAAGCTTGGTTAGGCGCAACAGTTGTTTACTCCGTTTTAGCACCTGCAAAAATTACCGTTCACATGTTAATGGCCTTAGTTATAGTCGCTATGCTACTATATATTATCTATTTAGCAAATACAGAGAATAAATTAATTGGGTTTGATAAAACAACATTAAACCTAAGTATTTTAGCCATTGGACTAACCTTGGTTCAAATTGTAATTGGTACTCAAGTGAGACAATTCGTCGATGAACAAATAGCTATATTTGGGTATGAAGCAAAAAGCAGTTGGTTAAAAGACCCTATAGTATTATTTTATATTCACAGGTCGTTTTCAATTATAGTAGTGCTACTTAATGTTTTTATAGCCTATAGAATAACTAAATTAAATTTGGTGCATATTAAAATTTATTGGGTACTCTTTTTATTACTAGTTATAGTGTTTACAGGCATAGCTATGAATTACTTAAATTTCCCTTTTGCCAGCCAGCCCTTGCACCTAGTTTTAGCTACTATTTTATTTGGTGTCCAGTTCTACATTATATTGGATGCCTTAAAACCTAAAAATAGTAGCATATAATTTCAGGGCAAGTACACAAGGAATTAAATAGGTAATTTATAGCAGCTTTGACACAAGTGTTGGTGCATTTTAAACCTAGATAATCGAGTAAAACTTTGTAACTTTGCCCTCCCGCAAAAAATAAGCATGATTTATAAAATTCGTATAATTTTAGACGCAGAGGAGGATATTTTCAGAGATTTAGAGATAGAGGCCCATAATTCATTAGAAGAATTCCATAACGCAATTACACAAGCATTTGGCTTTTTAGGAAATGAAATGGCATCTTTTTATACGTGCAATGATGAATGGCAGCAAGATGAAGAAATTGCTCTTTTTGATATGAGCGAATCCGGTTCCGATGTTCGTTTAATGAATGAGACTTTCATAGAAGATATCATAACACAAAACAGTCCCAAATTGATTTATGTGTATGATTTTATGAATATGTGGACTTTCTTTGTGGAACTTGCCGACATAGTTGAAAAGGAAGATGGACGCTCGTACCCAAATGTTCTTTTTTCTTTTGGTGAATTACCTGAAACACCGCCAGAGAAAAAATTCGAAGCGGAAAATAGTGCCTTCGATTTTGATGACACCTTTGACAATTACGACGACCTCGATTTTGATGAAAATTGGAATTAGGATAAGGCAATGGAATTATAAAATTATTTTCTTTTCAAAACAATCTTATAAATAAGAACAGTATATGATTAACCTTTACGCTACCCAAATTGACAGTATTTCAATACATAGAGTCGGTAATAAAAATAAGAATGAAGGTGTTTTTCTTTCAGAAGAACCATTTAGACTTAATGATGAAACTACTGGGTTATTAAAGGAATATTTTTTTAAACCATTTAGAGAGAAAGAAGAAAACTATTATAAGCTTGTAAATGAAGTGGATGTTGAGTTTAACGAACTTTATAAAATTGTTAGTGAAATTTTTGCCGATACTTCAAAAGCACATTTAAATTCTAAAAAAATAGCTTCGTTACTTTTTGAACAATCCAATCATCCACATATTAAAAGTGGAGAACTATATGTGGCGTACTTAACAGGTTTGTTATTGGACAATAAAAAAGTTGATGCAATTGGTATTTTTAAAAGTGAGTTAAAGCACGATTTTATTCAGTTCGAAGAAAAGAACAGTAACCTAGATATTGTTATACAGCAAGGCATTAACATCAACAAACTAGATAAGGGTTGTTTAATTTTCAATGTAGATAAAGAAGAAGGTTACAAGGTGTTATCTGTAGATAGTAATAAGTACGATACAAAATATTGGATAGAAAATTTCTTAGGCGTTGCCCCCCTATCTGATGACAATTTTAAAACGAAGAACTACCTGAAGTTTTGTCAAAATTTCGCAAAAGATGTTGTTTTACCTGCCGAGGATAAACAGCAAGAGGTATTGTTTATGAACCGCGCGGTAAACCATTTTGCCAAGAACGATTCATTCGAAGAATCTACTTTCCTGAATGAAGTAATGGAAAATCCGGAATTAATACCAGAATTTAAACATTACAAAACAGAAAAAGGTCCTAAGTATAGCATTGAAGATGTATCAAATTTTGATATCGCTAACAAAGCCGTTTCCGACGCTAGAAAGAAAATTAAAAACGTTATCAATTTAGATACCAATATACAGATAAAGCTAGATTTCATTAATCCTGAATCGGCAGAAAAGTTTGTAGAAAAAGGTTGGGATGAAGAACGACAAATGTATTACTACTTAGTTTATTTTAATAAAGAGCAAAAGAGTTAATTTAAGTTGTGCGTTGATGGTTTTAACAAAACGTCCTTCTAGTTTCTATGAAACTAGAAGGACGTTTTTAATATGACTTATTTTGAATTGAACTTTAAAAATTAGATTTTTATATTATTTTCAATAATCTGTTTCATACTAACATCCTCATAATTACGACGTACAAAATTTAATGCTAAATCTAGTACTTGCCCCATTGTTTTACAGTTTTTAAAATCCATATCCATCGTTAAGACCTCTATTTGCTCTCTTAAAAGTCTAATATTTTCTGGAGTAGAGATTTCATCGTTTTTACAAATAGCACGTAATTTTTTAATTCTATTTCCAGAACTTAAAATTCGTTTTGCCACCATAGAACGTTCTTCTAATTTATACTGATCTACAGAATCGCTTTTTAATTTACTACGCACCAACTCCACCATTTTATAATTCTCTTTAAAGAACTGTGGTCTGTACACTTTTAACTTTCCTTCAAAACACTGCTGGTCAAAGTCTATTGCACGTATTTTATAAACCACATGGTCAAAATCATGGGTCGGCACTATAACATAGTTATAGGAGCGCATATCACCCAGTAAACGAATCATACAACGTTCATTAAACTTTACAAATTCTTTCGCCAATTGCGCCTTTTCTGGTTCTGAACATTTTGGCAACATGTTTTTTATAAACTCATCTCCAGGTATACCTGCAATATGCTCTTCGATCAAAGTATCTTTATAGACCAAAAAATTTAGATTATATGGCGAAAGCATATGTTCTAACTCTAAACCATAAATACGAGAAGCATCTGTTTTTTTGATGTAGAAATACGTAAAGTTATCATTTAAAATATTTCGTATTTTAATTCTAAAAGGCTTGGAATTCCCGAACGTACAGAAATCTACCGCATCAACATTTAAATATTGATTAATATTATTACTCCCATCAGAATGTAAAATAGAATATACTTTTTTTAAACTATCATCAATTTCTTTTCTATCGAATTCAGAATAGTAAGCCCTAACCCACAAGGTATCTTCATCATTTTTATCATACACAACCACCGAACCCGCAAAACGAAGCAAGTCGTCATAAAAAATAGGTATTTCAATTTTTCTACTATAATGTTCTAAATAGCCATCTAAGGCCTCACTTACGGGATAAGCCGGTTTCTTTTTAGACATTAATCTTTCTTCAGACATAAGGTTGTATTAAAATAGATGATGTTGACTGTAACAAAGTTAGGCTTTCTTCGTCAACTAAGTATATCAATCAATAACACCAACATATTTTGGACCATATTTTAACAGTACAAAATCTCACTAAAAAATTTGGGTATTTAACAGCAGTAAAAGATTTGTCTTTTACTATTGAAAAAGGAAACGTTTATGGTATTCTTGGCCCTAATGGTAGCGGCAAATCAACTACCCTTGGCATTGTTCTAAATGTCGTCAATAAAACCAATGGCGAATTTTCTTGGTTTGATGGTACTACCTCAACCCATGAAGCATTAAAAAAAGTAGGTGCCATTATTGAACGCCCAAACTTTTACCCTTATATGACCGCATTACAAAACCTAAAGTTGGTTTGTAAAATTAAAGATGTATCAGAAGATAAAATTGAAGAAAAATTAGAATTAGTAGGCTTGCTTGATAGAAAAAACAGCAAGTTTAGAACGTACTCTTTGGGTATGAAGCAACGGTTGGCAATTGCATCTGCTCTATTAAATGATCCCGAAATTTTAATTCTGGATGAACCGACAAATGGGCTTGACCCTCAAGGTATTCACCAAATTCGCGAAATAATAAAGACCATTGCTGCCAAGGGCACTACCATTTTATTGGCATCACATTTACTAGATGAGGTAGAAAAAGTGTGTACACATGTAGTAATTTTAAGAAAAGGAGTGAAATTATATTCTGGTAGAGTAGATAGCCTTAAAACTAGTTTCGGGTTCTTTGAACTTAAAAGTTCGAATATAGCGGCTTTACAATCTTTTTTAAAGACCAATGAACAATTTGGTGATTTAAAACTAGAAAACGGGCTACTCACAGCCTTTTTAACCGCAGAATTAGATGCCCAAACGCTTAATAAGTTATTATTTGAAAATGGAATCATTGTTTCTCATTTAGTAAAAAGAAAAGAAAGTCTAGAAGAACAGTTTTTAGAATTGACCAAAAACGCAAAAGCCTAAAAAACCTGACCATGATACGATTATTACATATAGAATTCATTAAGCTTTGGAACAATAGAGCAAGCAAAGTGCTCATTATTTCATATTTCGCACTTTTAACTTCAATAGCGTTAGTCGCCGCTATAAAATTTGACATTGGGCCTATACAGTTTCATTTAGCAGATCAAGGAATTTTTAATTTTCCTTATATATGGCATTTTAATACGTTTATTACCGCTTTCTTTAAACTTTTCTTGGCCATTGTCATTGTTTCGATGATGTCTAACGAATATAGCAATAAGACCATAAAACAGAATTTAATTGACGGACTTTCAAAAAAGGAATTCATACTTTCAAAATTTTTAACCGTACTAACTTTTTCTCTTGTATCAACAGTATTTGTTTTTATAGTTTCATTGATTTTAGGCTTAGTTTATTCAGATTTTAATGAAATATCAATTATACTGACCAATTTAGAGTTTTTAATAGCCTTTTTCATTAAGCTAACAGGTTTCTTTTCGTTCTGTTTGTTTTTAGGAGTTCTGGTAAAACGCTCGGCCTTTGCCCTAGGATTTTTAATACTTTGGCAAGTATTGGAAGGAATATTTAGAGGACTAATTCGTTGGAAATTATTTGATGGTGAAACTACAGATACTATTATGGGCTTTTTCCCATTACAGTCTATGTTTAATTTAATTAAAGAACCCTTTTCTAGGCTAGGTGCCGTGCAATCCGTTGCTAACCAAATGGGCGAAAAATTGAGCCTAAACTACGGTGTACATTGGCACGAGATACTAATTGTTATAGCCTGGACTGCAATTTTTATATATGGTTCCTATGCAATTCTTAAAAAACGCGACCTTTAATTCATCAAATAGATCTGTTGTTCACCCTATTTAACATGAATTGCAAAGTGTAGATTTTCAATTTGTAGTATATTGTGTTGTTTACGAACACGCTATGAAAAAGAAATGGTACATACCTTTACCAAAGATTTTGGCTATGCCTTTATCTTTCGTAGCACTGGTACTTTCTATTTCTCAAATAACTGCACAAGATTGCCCTGAGCTTTTAAGTCCATTAAATGGTTCGGTTTCAGCTCCGTTAAACTCTACCATAAGTTGGGAGCCTATAACTGGCGTGCCTGGATATATACTATCGTTAGGCACAACAGAAGGCGGTAATGATATTCTAAATCAGCGAAACGTAGGTTCGGCCAATAGCTATACACCAGCTACCGGCCTTCCAGAGAATACTGAAATTTTCGTAACAATAACATTATTCTTTTTCAACCAACCTAATATCGTATGCAATAGCCAAAGCTTTACTACTACAACATTAAGTGAAGCACCCAACTGTACAACTATAAATTTTCCGCAAGAAAATGCCATAGATGTTAATACAGGAACCTCCATTAATTGGAGTGCATCGCCTAGTGCTACCGGTTATTTTTTATCCATAGGCACATCTATTAATGGTGGTGAAATCATAGATAACTTAGATGTTGGCAATAATTTAAGCTATACTCCCCCTGTAGACTTACCCGAAGAAACAACTATTTACATTACTATAATACCAAGTAACCGAATTGGCGTATCATCTGGCTGTAGTACATCACAATTTACTACAACAACAAAAGCCATTTTACCCGTATGTTCTTCTATGCTTTCACCGTATAATGGGGAAACCAATATACCTTTAAGTCCAGTTTTGGAATGGAATCCAGTCCCCAATGCCACGGGGTATAGGGTAACAATAGGCACTTCTCCGCTTGAATCTAACATATTGAACGATGCTATATTTTTTAAAACATCAACTGTAGTTATTGATTTTGAACCTAACCGAACATTTTTTATAACCATTGTTCCTTTTAATGATGCAGGCGATGCAGTAGGTTGTACACAGGAAACATTTTCTACATTACTAGGCTGCGGTCCATATTTTAATCCATTAACAGGAGAGTTACAGGTTTTAAATCCTGAAATAACTTTTCCCGATACGGTTTCCATTTGTACCGATACGCCTTCTACTAATATCTATGCTAGCGATAAAGCCGATGGTTATCGCTGGTTTAAAGTAGACCGTAGTGGAAACGAAACCTTGATATCTTCTACCAATGAAGTCTCTATAACAGAAAGTGGTGAATACATTTATGAAGCTTATTCCTTATTCGAAGATACAGGTAACATCTATGAATGTGCATCATCAAAAATATTTACGGTAGTTTCATCACAAGAACCAATGATTGATAATGTTAATGTTACCGATAACGGAAATTCATTGAATTATGAAATCATTACTGTAGAATCTGGCAATTACGAATATGCCTTGGACGATAAAAATGGTGATTATCAAAATAGCAATCGTTTTAACGAAATTTCAATTCAAAATCATATCGTTTATGTTCGTGACAAGGGCGGATGTGGTATAACAGAAAAATTAATAGAACACGATTTATCCGTTGAAGGATTTCCAGCGTTCTTTACGCCCAATGGCGATGGTATAAATGATTTTTGGCAATTTGTTCCCCAGGAAAAATCAAGTGAAGAAATGGTACAAACCATTTGGATATTTGATAAGTTTGGGATGTTATTAACTAAAATGTCGCCAAAATCAGAAGGCTGGAACGGTATTTTAAATGGAAAAAGTGTACCAGAATCTGACTATTGGTTTAAAGCGCTTTCCAATAACAATAAAATTATACAGGGTCATTTTAGCTTAAAAAGGTGAGTCTATGAATACAAAAAGGGTTTTATTTCTGATAGGTCTTTGGATTGGATTCAATACAAACATTACCTATGCCCAACAATGCCCTACGATGACCTCACCAATAGATGGCGATATCAATGTACCTGTAGATAACCTAATTCAATGGACAGCAGTTGACGGTGTAATTGGTTATTTAGTATCCTTAGGTACAACACCTGGAGGAGGTGAAATAATAAATAGACGCTCCTCTGGCTTAAATAATTTTTACCAACCTACTGTTGGCATGCCAGAAAACACAATTATCTATGTAACCATTAGCTTATTTCTACCAGACGCTCCCATTAAAGTCTGTCCAATAAAAGTTTTCACTACTGTTAATGTCACAGACCCACCAGATTGCACAACACTTAACTCTCCTCAAAATCAGGAAACAGAAGTTAGGGTAGATACCAATATTAAGTGGAACTATGCCACTGGAGCTACTAATTACCTTATTTCACTAGGTACAGCTCCAGGTATTTATGATATTATCCAAAATTTTGAAACGGGGAATATTCTATCATATAAACCTGATGATAATTTTGAATTAAATCAAACAGTGTATGTTAGAATAATTCCGCTAAACGAAAATGGGGAAGCCATGGGGTGCAATGAAGAATATTTTACCACCGGGGAATCTACCGTTCAATGCAATACTAACGACTTCCCTGTTATTACTATTCCGGATAAAGTCTCATTATGCACAAATTTAGAATTTGGAACCTTACATAATAATCAAATAGCACGAGGGTACAGGTGGATAAAATTAAATACTGATGGTAGTGAAGATATAATTTCCACTACAAGAAACTTTGAATATAGCGAAATAGGAAATTATCGTTTGGAACTGTATAATATTATTTCAGAATTTGGAGCAAATATTGAATGTGCTGTAACTAAAAATTTTGAAATCGTTTATACAGAATCACCAGAGATAGATGATGTTATAGTTTCACGAGAACCCAACGGATTACGAATAGAAATAATAGCTGCTGGTGGTAGTGAATATGAGTACTCTATAGAAAATAATGATTACGGATTTCAAGACAGTGCTATATTCACCAATCTTAAACCTGCAGAACGTATGGTTTATGTTCGCGATAAATTTGGTTGTGGAGTTGCCCAACGATTAGTAGAAAGAGAAATAACCAATAAAGATTTTCCAGCATTCTTTACACCCAATGGCGATGGTATAAATGATTTTTGGCAGCTTAAAAATGAGATTGATAGCAGTGAACTTAATATAGAATTTATTTATATTTTCGATAGGTATGGAAATTTGCTTGCTCAGATAAATCCTAAATCAAAAGGATGGAACGGGATTTTTAATGGAAGAGAATTACCTCCCACGGATTACTGGTTTAAGGCAATATCATATTCCCAAAAAGAAATAAAAGGTCATTTTAGTCTAAAACGTTAAATAGCAAAATTCATATACAATGAACACCAATAAATTGTGTCTTTTATTGAAGTACACGGCCAGTTTATTGACCATTTCCTTTTTATCTGCTCAAGATTGTTCAAAATTCACTTATCCCGAAAATGGAGCAATTGATCTTGCTGTAAATACCACATTAACTTGGTCTGAAGTTATGGGCTATAATGGCTATCTATTATCCATAGGAACAACACCACTGGGCACTAATGTGCTGGACAGAAAACCTATTGGAACAAATACATTTTATACACCTCCATTAGGATTTCCCGATAACGTTACACTTTATGCAACTTTAAGCTTAATACCGTTTGATGGACCCCCAATTTTATGCGAAGAAATAATTTTTACAACAATAGCAGTTACTGCTGCACCATCATGCTCCTTATTAATTACACCAGATAATAATGCAGGTAGTGTAACAATTATTACAGATATTGAATGGGCCTATGCACCCACTGCTACAGGCTATATACTATCAATTGGCACAACAGAAAACGGAACCGAAATTATAAATAATTTAGATGTACAAAACGTTTTAATCTACGACCCTCCAGAGGATTTACCGCAAAATTCAACAATTTATGTTCGTATAATTCCCTATAACGATATTGGTTCAGCGGCTTCTTGTACTGAAGAAATCTTTACTACAAGCTTTGCTCTCTATGTTTGTGACCCTTATTTTGACGAAACTTCTGGAGATTTAATAAATCGTTCGCCACAAATAAATTTACCAAATGTTGTTGGTATTTGTAGTGATGAGTTGCCCTATACAATTTCAACAGAAGATGAGGCAGATGGTTATAGATGGTACCTCACCAATAGTGGTAGCGAAGAAACATTATTATCTGAAACTAAAAGTGTTAACATCTCATCACCTGGAAGATATCGTTTAGAAGCTTATAATAATTTAACGACTAATTCTGGGGACATCGAATGTACCAGCTCTAAACTTTTTAATATTGTGGCTTCAGAAATTGCCACTATAACCGCAATTAACGTAGTCAATTTTTTTGATGGAAAAACAATTACTATTTCCGCTACAGGGAATGGACAATATGAATACGCCTTAGATAGCGCTAATGGCCCATACCAAGATACACCCATTTTTACACAAATAACAAACGGGCATCATACTGCCTACGTACGGGATAAAAATGGTTGTGGCATTACAGAAAGGTCCGTTGATCGTGATATTATACCAAAAGATTTTCCGTCGTTTTTCACTCCTAATGGTGATGGCATAAACGATTATTGGCAATTTATTCCTCCGGCAGAGAACTTTGAATCGGTCATTGAAATTATATTTATCTATAATCGGTTTGGAAGTTTAATAAAACAGCTTAATCCCAATGATAAAGGTTGGGACGGAACTTTTAAAAACAATGCCTTACCAGAATCCGATTACTGGTTTAGAGCAAGTTTTCTAAACAAGCAAGAGATTACAGGACATTTTTCTTTGAAGAGATGATAGAAAACCTACAAGATTACCGCTAACTTAAAATTCGTATTTTGTATTTTTATACATCGTATTTCGTTTTTAAGATTTCACTCTTGCATACGTATAAAAATTGAACTCATAAGCAAAACCGCATTATCAGTTCAAAAAAGAGAATTACCCCATATGAAATTTAAAGTAGTATCAGATTTTAAGCCAACAGGAGATCAACCCAATGCCATAAAAGAATTGGTAAAGGGGTTGAATGAGAATGAGAGATACCAAACTTTACTAGGTGTTACAGGGTCAGGAAAAACGTTTACTGTTGCCAATGTTATCGAAGAAGTACAAAAACCCACGTTAATACTTGCTCATAACAAAACATTGGCCGCACAGCTATATTCAGAATTTAAACAGTTTTTCCCAGATAATGCCGTTGAGTATTTTGTATCCTACTACGATTATTACCAACCGGAAGCATTTATACCCACAAGCGGCGTCTACATAGAAAAAGATCTTTCCATAAATGAGGATATTGAAAAATTGCGTCTAAGTACCACCTCTTCCCTCCTTTCTGGTCGTAGAGATGTAATTGTTATTGCCTCTGTATCCTGCTTATATGGCATTGGAAATCCGATTGAATTTCAAAAGAACGTAATCTCCATAAAAAAAGACCAGGTCATTGCAAGAACCAAATTAATGCATCTATTAGTGCAATCACTGTATTCTAGGACGATGGCTGAATTTAAAAATGGAAATTTTAGAGTAAAAGGTGATGTTGTAGATGTTTTCCCAAGTTATGCCGACCATGCCTATAGAATACATTTTTTTGGTGATGAAATTGAAGAAATAGAATCTTTTGACCCGTTCAATAATAACATTATAGAAGTATACGAAACATTGACCATTTACCCTGCAAATATGTTCGTAACCTCTAAAGATGTCTTACAAAACGCAATTCATAGTATACAAGATGATTTAGTGAAGCAAATTGACTTTTTTAAGGAAATTGGAAAGCCATTGGAAGCAAAACGATTAGAAGAGCGTACAAATTTCGATTTAGAAATGATACGAGAGCTTGGATATTGCTCTGGTATTGAAAACTACTCTAGATATTTAGATGGTAGGGAACCTGGTACTAGACCATTTTGCCTATTAGATTATTTTCCAGATGACTATTTAATGGTTATTGATGAAAGCCATGTTACCATACCCCAAGTTCATGCTATGTATGGAGGCGACCGTTCTAGAAAAGTAAATTTGGTTGACTATGGGTTTCGATTACCTGCAGCAATGGATAACCGCCCACTTAAATTTGAGGAGTTTGAAGCACTGCAAAATCAAGTTATACATGTAAGTGCAACACCTGCAGACTACGAATTGCAGTTAAGTCAGGGTGTGTATGTAGAGCAAGTAATTAGACCAACCGGACTTTTGGACCCCATTATTGAGATACGACCAAGCTTAAACCAAATTGATGATTTGGTAGAAGAGATACAAATACGGGTAGAAAAAGACGAGCGAACTTTGGTCACTACTTTAACCAAAAGAATGGCCGAAGAATTAGCCAAATATCTTGATAGAATTAATGTTCGTTGTAGGTATATCCATAGTGATGTTGACACACTGGAACGTGTAGAAATTATGCAAGATTTACGAAAAGGTATCTTTGATGTTCTTATTGGAGTAAACTTATTACGTGAAGGATTAGACTTACCAGAGGTATCATTAGTAGTTATTTTAGATGCTGACAAAGAAGGTTTTTTACGAAGTAATCGTTCGTTAACACAGACCGTAGGTAGAGCTGCAAGAAACCTAAATGGAAGAGCAATTATGTATGCCGACAAGATTACAAATAGCATGCAAAAAACAATTGATGAAACAGCATATCGACGCGAAAAACAAATAAAATACAACGCAGAAAACAACCTAATTCCAAAAGCGTTAAATAAGAGTTTGGACAATGTTTTATCAAAGAATTCCGTGTCCACTTATCACTTCATAAAAGAGGAATTACGAGCTGCCGAACCCGACCTTGATTACATGACAAAAGAGCAAGTTGAGAAGATGATCAAGGATAAACGAAAGGCTATGGAGAAGGCGGCAAAAGAACTTGATTTTATACAAGCCGCCAAGCTAAGAGATGAAATAAAATCGTTAAAAGAACAAGAATAAAGTTGGTTTTATTTACAATTTCTAAAAAATCACCTACATTACAACCAAAACTTAACTTAAAAACACATAACAGACTGGTTAAAAGAATATTAATTATTATTTTTAGACAAGACTAAAACATGTAAAATCAATATATATATGAAAAAATGGAAGGTTTTAGCAATACTCATTTTTCTTTTTACTAGCAGCGCTTTAAGTTATTCACAAACATTAAATAGGGAAGAATTAACAGCGCTAACCGACAAAAAATTCAAAGAAGCTTTTACGAATTTACGCCATTTTTTGAAACTACAAAACGATGGGAATTACGATGAACAAGTAGATAAAAATAAGCAATGGTGCGATAGTGTTTTTGAAGAATTAAATTTCAAAACACAGACCATAAAAACAGCTGGAGCTCCCCTACTTTTTGCCGAAAAAATATATAGAAAAAATTACAAAAGCATTCTCTTTTATTTACAAATAGATGGACAACCTGTAGATCAAAAAGCATGGTCACAAACAGACCCTTTTATTCCGGTAATTAAAGAAAATAAAAATGGAATTTGGAACTCCATACAAGTTGATTCTGCCCAAAATAATTTTGATGATAACTGGAGAATTTTTGCACGTTCCGCATCCGATTCTAAAGGACCGGCAATGTCTTTAATTTCAGCGCTACAAATTTTACAAGAGCAAAACATAAATCCGAAATACAACATAAAAGTAATTATGGATTTTCAGGAAGAACTAGGTTCTCCTGATTTACCAAAAGCAGTTTTAGAAAATAAAAATTTATTAGAAGCAGACATGCTATTAATTATGGATGGCACCAGACACCTTTCAAATTTACCAACCCTAACCTATGGAGCTCGTGGAATTGTAACCGCTACCATAAAAGTATTTGGACCTAAAAATGCGCTCCATAGTGGTCAATACGGAAATTACGCACCCAATCCAGTTTTTGAGGCAGCCCGATTAATAAGTAGCTTAAAAGACGATAAAGGCATAGTACAAATACCAGGTTTTTATGACGGAGTAATCCTAACAGAACGCGACAAACAACTTTTAGCTTTAATACCAGAAAATAACGATAGTCTAAATAATAGACTAGGTATATTAAAACCCGAAGAAGTGGCATCTACCTACCAAGAAGCATTACAATTCCCTAGTTTAAATATAAGAGGCCTTAAAGCTGGCTGGACAGGTAAAGAGGTACGCACATTAATTCCCGAAGAAGTTATCATTGAGCTTGACATGAGACTAGTGCCGGAAACCCCTGCGGAAAGGCAATTAGAGCTCCTACGAAACCATATTGCCGAACAAGGTTATTATTTAGTAGATTCAGTACCTAGCAACGCAGAAAGAGCTGTGAATAAGAAATTAGCCTCCCTAACCTACAGAATAGGCTCTAAACCTTTTAGAACAGACATGAATAGCTCTATAGGTCTGTTCTTAAATAATGCATTAGCAAGAGTTTTTGGTGAACGTATAATAAATATGAGAACAACAGGCGGCTCACAACCTATGGCTCCTTTTATTAAAAGTTTAAATACTCCTGCCGTATCTGTTAGAATTCCAAACCCAGATAACAACATACACGGACCAGATGAAAATTTGCGTCTAGGAAATTATAGAGAAGGCATACTGTCATGTTTAGCAATTTTAACCGAACCATTACCATAAAAAAGTGCCTTGATTTCTCAAGGCACTCAACTAAACAACACTAACCAACCTAAAAAAACTTAATCTACCAAGTTTAACTCAACTCAATCCTTCTTTTTGGCTTTGGTAACGCCTCTTCTTTTTTTGGCAAATTAAATTTTAGAATTCCACCTTCATATGTTACTTCAATTTTATCTGTAGCAACCGTATCTGGTAAAGTAAATGCTCTTTTAAAAGAGGAAATTGTAAACTCTTTACGCGTAAAATTCTCTTTAATTTCTTCGTTTTCCTGTTTTACATCCGCTGAAATTGTAAGTAAAGAATTATCTATTTCAACAATAAAATCATCCTTTAACCTACCAGGCACAAAAAGTTCTAATTCAAAATCTTTTTCGTTTTCTTTAATATTTACCGATGGTACCGAAGCACGTGTATTTTCTAAACCTCCAAACCAATCTGGTTTAAACAAATCGTTCATAAATGCTGGAAATACCACTTCATTTCTCTTAATCATGCTCATAATTATATGTTTTAATTAATTAATTTTAATTGCTGATAGGAATAGAACAATTTATGTACCACACAAAATAAAACGACAATATGACATGTTCAACCTTATTATGTAGGACATTTTGTCACTTTACCGTGTTTTGAGATACAAATTGTGTTTAATAACTCCTTTTACCGAGAACACATTAACTAGCTTTATGACAGAGCCATAACTATGAACAGACTTACGGATTTCTTTTATCACTTAAGAACAAAAATTGCTTTTTTCCCTACACTAATTTCTGTTACAGGATTAGCTTTTGCATTTCTCATGATTTATCTAGAGCAATTAAATATATCCGCAAGTTTAATTAAAGTTGCACCTAGTCTAGTCATAGACGACACCGACACTGCCAAAACAATACTTAGCACCTTAATTGGCGGTTTAATTTCATTAACTGTATTTAGTTTTTCTATGGTGATGGTCCTCTTAAATCAAGCATCAAGCAATTTTTCTCCTAGGGTATTGCCTGGTATCATATCAGACGAAAAGCATCAAATAGTGCTTGGTCTTTATATAGGAACTATCCTTTATAATATCTTTATTTTAATTTCCATAGAACCCACGGAAAATTCGTATCAAACACCTGGGTTTTCAGTTTTAACAGGCATTATACTAACTGTTTTGTGCCTAGCTGCTTTTATATATTTCATTCATCACATTTCACAAACCATACAAGTTGGTAATATTCTTTTAAAAATTAAGAGAAGAACAACTATTGAAATAGAAAATATAGTGGAACAACAAGAGGAGAAAACACTTTCATTCTCAGAAACCACACATTGGCATGCGTATGAAATAACTAAATCTGGATATTTCTATGGAATATTAAATGCCGACTTATTAAAACTTTGTATAAAAAATGAAACCAAAATTTTAGTGCAATTATTTAAAGGACAATTTATTTTAGATGGTACAATTGCTTTTTTAGCTGAAAAGCCTATTGACAAAAAATTAATTGAAGAAATAATGGACACTTTATTATTTAGTCACGAAGAACTAGTAGGTGAAAACTATATGTATGGATTTAGACAAATTTCAGAAATTGGAGTTAAAGCAATGTCTCCTGGTATTAATGACCCGGGAACAGCATTAAATACTATTGATTATTTAACTACACTTTTTATTGACTTGATGAAAAAAGCTGAATTTGAATACCTAACAGATAATCACGGTACAAATTGGGTTCAAATTAAATGTGTAAAATTTCCTGAAGTACTTTTTAATGTAATGGCAACTTACCGACAATACTGTAAACATGATATAACCGTAATGCGAAAATTACTGTATATGCTTAAAACATTGACCGCACATGTTATAAATTCTAATCAATTGAAAGAAATTGAAACAGAAATTGAGCAATTAAGAAAAGACGCAAAATTAAATATTGAAAATAAAAGGGATTTATCTAAACTTGATTCTGAATTCATCTCCTGGTCTTAATTGTAATGAGCATTAAATATGGTAATTAATACATCTGGCGGTACAATTTTATCGGGATATTTGTGCATGATTGCCAGTACCTGCTGAATAGCCCCTGGTGGCAAACCCATTTTTAAGCCAATATCATGAATTCGCTTTATTTCAATCATTTCTTGCTTATTGTCAATATTCATCAATAATAAAAGTCTATGAAACTGAACAATGCGATCGGACTGTGATTTGGGAATAATATGCTTGACACTGCTTGTAAATAAGCTATCAAAAGTTTTTTTCGACACTTCTAATTGCTGCGCAACGGAAAACAGAAAATCATATTCAGATTGCTTAACCTCATTATTGACTTTCGCAAACCCAATCATTTCCGATAAAATACTAAGTTTTTCTTTTTCAGTCGGCATATTAACTTGTAATACTTTGAATTACATTATAATAACTCTAAATTATAAACAATCGTATTTTTAATGACTTCTTTACTTGATATAACTTAATTTAAACTTTTAAAAATAGTTGTTTTTACAAAAAACATAGTGCTTTTACTAGTTCTTGCAATAACTCTAATAATGCTAAATACAGAAGAAATAGGCTTACCTAGTTCAAATAAACCGTTCGTAAAACAATGCGTAAATATTTTTATAATACCTTGCAATCCTTAAATTTAGTGTATGACTAATAATGATATATTTAAAAAACTTAGAGTAGCATTAAAGTTCAGAGATGATGACATTGTTGATATTCTACAGTTAGTTGATTTTAAAATTTCTAAGAGTGAATTGGGTGCTTTTTTTAGAAAAGAAGATCATCCTAATTATATGGAATGCGGCGATCAAGTTTTGCGTAATTTTTTAAACGGTTTGGTACTTCATTTAAGAGGAACTAAAGATAATCCAAAAAACCCAGGTGAAGTTCTTCTAGGTAATACATCCGCCATGCCAAAACCGAAACCAAAAAATCGCCCTAAGACTGGTGAGAAAAGAGATTACAAAGGTGACTTTAAAAGCAAACAATTAAAAAAGGTTGACAACGCACTTTCTTCAGTAAAATATAAAAACAAGAAAAAATCCTAATATACATGTTGTATATTAGGATTTCATCAACTACACTAAAACTAATTTAAGCTTTTACGCGCACAGGTATGGTATACACCTTACCTTCCTCGACATTGGTTAAATTAACTTTTTGGTAATTTAATTTGTTCTTCACAAACCTTTCCATTTGCTCATAATCTGTATTTACTGAAAGCACAACAATTTCCCCATCGTTATTTAAAGTAAAACGAACTTGAGCAGTTAAATTGGTTTGACTTTCAGAAAAATTGTTTTCCGATAACATTTCTGATATCTGCGAAGAAAGACTCTTTGTAGGGTTTTCACCCGTTGTATCGTTTGCCAATACATTACCTGTTGCAAGTACCAATGCAGCTACGACTACTAAACTTAATTTTCTCATGACTTTTTGTTTTTCCTCCAGTTATACTGAAGATTGATTAATAATTGATTGATGATGAATTATTAAAAAGACGACTGAAAAATAAGAATGTTACCGTATTTTCCACTTTTAACATCTTTTTAATAAAAATTCTTCATTTTTACACTGTAAAATTATTTCCAAAAAAGTAGAAATTCATGAGGCTTTATTAGTCTTAACTTTTATTTCATTTAGTTAACATTACCTATAGGTTAGACGTATCATAACTTACACTAAATATAAATTTTGCTAACACATATGATTATTTATAAAAAGTATTAAACCAAAAAAAGACCATTCAAATGAATGGTCTTTTACTATTATAAACTAATAAATTCCTTAAGCCAATACAGCTTTTACTTTATCGGCAGCTTCTTGAAACTGAACAGCAGATTGTACTGCTAAACCAGAATTATCAATTATTTCTTTTGCTAATTCAGCATTAGTCCCTTGTAATCTTACGATAATTGGTACTTGCATTGCATCGCCCATATTCTTGTATGCATCAACAACACCTTGTGCAACACGATCACAACGTACAATACCACCAAATATATTAATAAGGATAGCTTTTACATTAGGATCTTTTAATATGATTCTAAATGCCTCTTCAACTCTTTTAGCATCTGCCGTACCACCAACATCCAAGAAGTTAGCTGGCTCACCACCTGCCATCTTAATTAAATCCATTGTTGCCATTGCAAGTCCTGCACCATTAACCATACAACCAACGTTACCGTCAAGATCCACATAATTAAGACCAACTTCCCTTGCTTCAACTTCAATTGGGTTTTCTTCTCTTAGGTCGCGCATATCTGCATATTGCTTTCTACGGTAAAGCGCATTATCATCAATAGATACCTTAGCATCTACAGCCATTATTAAATCATCAGATGTCTTTAATACCGGATTAATTTCGAACATACTAGAATCACTTTCTACATATGCCTTATATAAAGAAGCAACAAATTTTGTCATTTCTTTAAACGCAGTACCAGAAAGTCCTAAGTTAAAAGCAATTTTTCTTGCTTGAAAACCTAAAAGTCCAGTAGCTGGGTCAATTTCTTCAGTAAAAATTAAATGAGGTGTATGTTCTGCAACCTCTTCTATATCCATACCTCCTTCAGTAGAATACATAATCATATTCTTACCAGTAGCTCTATTTAATAATACAGACATGTAAAACTCACTAGTCTCGCTTTCACCTGGGTAATATACATCCTCTGCAACTAATACCTGGTGAACTTTTTTACCTTCCGCGGAAGTTTGCGGTGTAATTAAGTTCATACCAATAATTTGGTTTGCTATCTCTTCTACTTCTTTAAGGTTTTTGGCTAATTTTACACCACCACCTTTACCACGACCACCTGCGTGTACTTGCGCTTTAATAACATGCCATCCAGTTCCGGTTTCAGCAGTTAATTGCTTTGCAGCCTCAACAGCCTCTTTTGCATTATGGGCAACTATTCCTCTTTGGATGCGCACCCCAAAACTTGCTAATATCTCTTTTCCTTGATATTCGTGAAGGTTCATATATATGGTGATTTTAATTGTTAAGCAAAAATAGGAAACAGGAAGTAATAATCTAAAAATACGAGTGATTAATTAAAATATCATAGCCAATTAACTAGGTAAAACAACAAAAACACTTTAAAACAAGTTAATTCTACACCTTTTAAAGTTTTAAACTTCTATATTTTTAAAATCTAACGGATCAAAATTCTTAAAGTGTCCATTAAGTTCTATTATTTTCTTGGTCCGTTCTACTTCAGATAAAACAGTAATCGTAGATGTTAAGTGTATACTTATAAAATTAAGACGATCATTCTCTTTAGGAATCTGTAAAAGCTGATATTCCTGTTCAAATGAAAGTCCGATTTTATGAGCTAAAGTAAAACTATTGAATTCATGTACATTTAGTTTTTTAAAAGGAACCTCCATGATAGCATAAAGTTGTTGTATGCCATTTATAATAGTCTGTTTTTTTTCTATGGTCGCTTCATAGTCATATTCCACTAGCTTTACAATTCCACCAGCGTAAAGTTTACCAGGTACAGTACGCTCGAAAGTCAAAAGTCTAAAAACTTGTCTTGCAACGCAAACCACATCCATTTCGCCAGTATCATAAGTATTTACTACTTCTACTAACTGAACCTCAACACCATACTCCATTTTATTATTAATAAAAACAGGGATGCCGAAAGTAATGCCCTCTTCTCTACAGTCATTTATTAATTGCTTATAGCGGTCTTCAAAAATATGCAGAGGAACGGTTTCACCAGGAAAAAAAATAGACTGTAATGGAAATAAAGGTATTTTCATGTCATAAAATTACGAAGGACTTTTAATTACGCCAAAAGAAAATAACATCGATTGTTATAAATATCACATTTTGTTATTTTTACTGTTTTTATGTGATTATTTTTGCTACGATCCATTTAGAAAAGTAACTTTGTATAAAATAGTATAGTATGAAAAATGAGGATTTGTTACAAATAGCAAAAACCTATGGAGATCCGGTTTATGTCTATGACTCTGAAAAAATAATTTCACAATTCAATAGATTAACAAAAGCATTTAGTTCAGTAAAAAAATTGAAACTAAATTATGCTGCCAAGGCCCTTTCTAATATTACCATCTTAAGGCTAATGAATAGTTTGGGAAGCGGATTAGATACGGTTTCTATCCAAGAAGTACAACTTGGATTGCTTGCTGGATTTAAACCGGAATCAATCATATTTACACCTAACGGCGTTTCTCTTGAAGAAATTGAAGCTGCTTCTAAATTAGGGGTGCGTATTAATATTGATAACCTATCTATTCTAGAGCAATTTGGAAGTAAGCACCCAAAAATACCCGTTTGTATACGAATTAATCCGCATGTAATGGCAGGAGGAAATTCTAATATTTCTGTAGGACATATTGATTCTAAATTCGGCATCAGTATTCATCAGATTCCTCATTTACTGCGTATAGTAGAATTGACTAAAATGAATATCAATGGTATTCATATGCATACTGGTAGTGATATTTTAGATATTGATGTATTCCTATATGCTTCTGAAATATTATTTGATACCGCACGTAATTTCAAAAACCTTGACTTTATAGATTTTGGTAGCGGTTTTAAAGTTCCTTATAAAGATGGGGATATCGAAACCAATATAGAAGAATTAGGAAAAAAATTAAGCACCCGTTTTAACGAATTTTGCAAAGAATACGGTAAAGATTTAACCTTGGCATTTGAGCCCGGTAAGTTTTTAGTAAGTGAGGCAGGGGTTTTCCTAGCTAAAGTTAATGTCGTTAAACAAACAACTTCAACTGTATTTGCAAGTGTAGATTCTGGTTTCAACCATTTAATACGCCCAATGCTTTATGGTGCAACTCATAGTATTAAAAACATATCTAATCCTGAAGGTAGAGAGCGCTATTATTCTGTTGTAGGCTATATCTGCGAAACGGATACATTCGCCAGCAATAAGCGTATAAATGAAATTACTGAAGGCGATATACTTTGCTTTAAAAATGCCGGAGCATATTGTTTTACCATGGCAAGTAATTACAATTCTAGATTTAGACCACCAGAAGTTCTATGGCATAAAGGAAAAGCAATTCTCATACGAGAAAGAGAAACTTTTGATGATTTAATTCGCAATCAAGTAGACTTAAAAGATTTGTTTACTGTTAAACAAATTGCCAAAGTGAAATAAAGAAAGTAAAAATGCGTTAGTTTTGGTATTGTTATTGGACTAAACACTCAAATAAAATATATGAAATCGCATTCTAATTATTTTTCAAAAATACTTTTACCGATTGCTTTTATACTAATTACAAGCGTCTCATTAGCTCAGGAAGTAAAATGGCTTTCTTGGGATGAAGCTGCACAACTTGCTGCGACTGAAAAAAACCCTAAGAAGGTATTTGTGGATGTATATACTGATTGGTGCGGGTGGTGCAAGAAAATGGATAAAGATACTTTTCAAAACCCTGAGGTAGCTGCATATATGTCGGAAAACTATTATATGGTGAAATTTGATGGAGAAGGTAAAGATCCTGTCGAATATAAAGGTAAGACATATAAGTTTGTTCCATCTGGTAGAAAAGGTTATCATGAGTTTGCGGCTGCCCTAATGCAAGGCCGCTTAAGTTACCCAACTACTATTTTTTTAGATGAGGAACTAAATATGCTTTCACCAATACCTGGTTATCAAAAACCGGAGCCATTCTTAGAAATAGCTCGTTATTTTGGCGATAACATATATAAGGAAAAAGACTGGAAAGCCTATACTGGTGCAGCTGGCAAATAAGTATAACTTTTACACCTGTTCACCTAAGTCATTACCCCTATGTAATGACTTATTTATTATTTTATTTTCAATTAGAGTTATACGTTGTTGAAAAATTGGAAAGTAATTTCCATTAAAGTACTTTCACAACAACGTATAATTCTAACTTATGAAGAACTTATTTTACGCTAGTTTTTTAGTTGTCCTTTTAATTTCTTGCTCTAACGACAATGAAGTTGCAAAGCAAGTTGAATCTGGTGTGTCAGAAGCAATGGCAACACAAAGAGCTTCTCTAATCTCAAAAGTTCATTATAACCTTAGTTTTGATATCCCTAAGCAACAGGAAGATCCTATAAGTTCTAAATTAATTTTAGACTTTGATTTAAAACAACTTCAAGAACCTGTTTACTTAGACTTTAAAGAAGAAACATCAAAAATAAAATCGGTATCCATTAATGAAACAGATGTTGCTATTCTTCATAAAAATGAACACATCATTTTGCCAAAAGAATACTTAATAAAAGGAAATAACACTATTACCATTGAGTTTTATGCCGGCGAACTTTCTTTAAATAGAAATGAAGATTATTTATACACCTTATTAGTACCTGATCGTGCAAGAACATTATTTCCTTGTTTTGATCAGCCTAATATAAAAGGAATTTACACCTTGAATATTTCAGCGCCAAACGACTGGAAAGTTTTATGCGGTTCCAAGGAAATAAAGCAAACGCAGCAAGGTGAATACACTAGGCATGAATTTGGTGCTTCTGACCAAATGAGCACATATCTATTTTCATTTGTAACAGGCAAATTTGAATCTGTGACCCAAAAACCGGCTACTATGGATATGACCATGCTATACCGCGAAACAGATTCTACTAAAATTAAGTACAGCTTAGATTCTATTTTCAATTTACATCAACAATCCCTATCATTTTTAGAAGCATATACCGCATATCTTTTTCCTTTTCAAAAAATGGATTTTGCATCGATACCCGGATTTCAATATGGCGGTATGGAACATGTCGGTGCAATTCAATATAGAGAAAATTCGCTCTTTTTAGATGAGAGTGCAACCGCCAATAATAAATTAAGTCGTGCAAAACTAATTGCCCACGAAACTTCTCATATGTGGTTTGGCGATCTAGTAACTATGAATTGGTTTAATGATGTTTGGATGAAAGAAATGTTTGCAAACTTCATGGCAGATAAGATCATGAATCCTGCTTTTCCAGATATAGACCATCAATTAGCTTTCATGATTACCCACTACCCTAATGCTTACAGTGAGGACAGAACATTGGGCACTAACCCTATTCGGCAAGATTTAGAAAACCTCAACAACGCAGGTTCCCTTTATGGCAGCATTATTTACAATAAAGCACCAATAATGATGCGCCAACTAGAAACCGTTTTAGGTAAAGAGGCATTTCAGAAAGGTATACAGGAATATATAAAAACATTTGCCTTTAAAAATGCTGTATGGGGAGAGCTAATTACAATTTTGGACAAAAAATCATCCATAGATATGGTTGCGTGGAGCGATGTTTGGGTCAATAATTCTAGCAGACCCATTTTCAGTGATTCCATAGAATATGATGGTGATAACAAAATCGCATCATTTAAACTATCCCAAAAAGCAGAAGATATTTCTGACCACTCATGGCCACAAACATTTGAAGTGCTGTTTCTATATCCTGATGAAACAAAAACATTGACCGTAAATATGATTGCCAATGAATTGATTTTAGATGAAGCTATTGGGTTATCTAAACCAACTTCAATACTTTATAATTCCAATGCAGAGGGCTATGGTGTATTTCCACTCAAAGAAAAAGATCTAGAAATCATACCAAAAATTAATGACCAAGTGGCTCGTGGCTATGCCTACATTAATGTGTATGAGAATATGCTAAATGGCAGTATTACTCCCACTGCAGCAATAAAGCTATACTCAAAAGGGCTAGTTAATGAAAAGAATGAATTATTAATTAATCTCATCTCTAGGTACTCCACTTCAGTTTTTTGGAAATATCTTACAGCAGAACAACGCCTTTTTTATCAGAAAGAAATTAGTGAGCAAGTATGGTCTAAATTACAAGAAGAGTTACCAGCAAATATCAAAAAGACATTGTACGCTACCTACACATCAATTGGTTATACAGATGTTTCATTAAAACACTTATATGAAATTTGGAACAAAAAATTAGTGATTAAGGACCTAAAACTTAACGATGACAATTATACCGAATTAGCAATGGATTTGGCACTATACGGGCACCCAGAGAGTAAAAATATTTTAAAAAGAGCAGAACAGACTATTAGCAATAATGATAAATTAAATAGGCTTAAATTTTTGCTACCGTCTTTATCAAAAGACCAGCAGACTAGAAATGATTTTTTCGAGTCTTTAAAACAAGAAGAAAACCGAGCAAAAGAATCGTGGGTTGCTAATGCAATGAATAATTTAAATCACCCTTTACTTCAAAAAGAATCCATTCAGTATCTAAGAGCTAGTTTAGACTTATTAGATGAAATACAAAAAACAGGAGATATCTTTTTCCCAAAAAGATGGCTAAGTAGTACTATAGGAAATTACAGTTCACCGGAAGCATATGAAATTTTACAAAGTTACTTAGAAGAAAATCCGAATTTAAATTCATCCTTAAAATTAAAAGTGCTTCAAGCTTCAGATGATTTAAGAAGGGTTCAACTTTTGCATAAACCGATTGATTCTTCACTAGATTAAAATAGAGCAACAAAAAAGAGGTTTTTTAGACCTTTTTTTTGTTATAAATATATTCTTCTTTTAACTAAATTATTAATTAACTGGCAAGGTAACAATAGCCCAATCGTTAGGGAAGTAATAATTACTA
Organism: Maribacter hydrothermalis; assembly: GCF_001913155.1. Taxonomy (GTDB): domain Bacteria; phylum Bacteroidota; class Bacteroidia; order Flavobacteriales; family Flavobacteriaceae; genus Maribacter; species Maribacter hydrothermalis. Next base: position 3,096,106 of record NZ_CP018760.1, on the reverse strand, counting down.
CCGTCATAAGGATTGTAATTAGACTTAGTTTTAACAAGAACATAGTATTCCGTACCATCACCATTAAAAAAACTATAATGACCTTCAGAATCATAAACACCAGGGTGTTCATCTTCATTGTTTTTTAAAAATCCAGGCAAGGTAATTTGAGATTGGTACGTTAAAAATTCTGCGTCATAGACATTTATAATATTACCTGGTATTTTCGGCCAGCCATCTCCAGTCTCTAAAATTGCGTACAGCTTATTCTTGGCAGTATGCACATCCATTGTAGCAATCATTTGTACACCGTCCAATACCCCATCATATTTCATATCTGTTAGTTGATCATCTGTAGCGTCAAAAACATTTCTGCTCTTTGCAAACAACCTGTTTCCACTTTCATTAATCCATATGTTACCAGCAAAGTCAAAATCTCCATGATATGGCGAATCGTATAAATGTATAGCAGCGCCACCAGTAATATCATACTTGTCAAAATCTGAAGGAGTTAATCCATTATTGGCTACATAAAGATAATTACCAGAAGGATGTAATTTTGCCTTAGAATTATAGTATCCCCAACCAGTGCTTAGGGTTTCCATTCCATTTCCCAAAGAAAAGCAACGAAATTCTGTGCCTTGATAGTCTTTTTGAAAAACATAAACCCAGTTATTTGGTGCTAAAATAATATCGCTTGCGTCACATGTAACCTCAAACATTTGTTCCAATTGCATGGTTTGAAGATTAACATAAGAAAAACGGCCGTTGTGCCCTACTGCTGCATGATTACCATCTTGAGCAATAGAAACGCAATTAGGAGACATATTAAGATCTAAACTACTGACCTGTTTTGTTATAGGATTATACTTGTTTAATTTATTTGGGGAAGTTGAAACAAATATTAACACATCGTTTTCACGATCATATTCTGCATCTACAACTACCCCATCAATCAAAAACTTTTCTTCCTTAAAATAATTTATGTTTACATTCTGATCAATAACCTGATCTAAATTACTACTAATGGGTATTTTAAAATCAGAAATATCTGAAGTAAGCACTTCTCTATTTAAAATGGCTCTAACGGTTATAGAGGCACCTTGATTTAAAATTCCTGTTGATGGCTCATAAGTTATAAAGGAATTAGAATTTTGAATCTCCCAATTAAAAGTAGGCCCATTTGTATTGGTTATTTCAAATTCTAGCTCATTCTCAAAATATCCAAAATCAAGAATATTTTTGGACAAGTTCATGTTCGAAGCTAGAACTTCATAAGTTACAATTAATGAAACTGACCCAACACCTTCAGCAGTAATAATTGCAGTTCCTGTGTATATACCAGGCACTAGGTTAGAGGTAGCAATAACTTCTAACTCCAAATTATTCCCTTCAGACACTATAGCATCACTATTAAAATAAGCAAAACTGAGCCATTCAGGAATTTCGACAAAATTAATGGTATATTCTCCTTTTCCAGTTATCGAAACTTCTACTGTTCCGCGACCGTTTTCATCCAAAACAATGCTATTAGTAGAAATTTGCAAACTATCCTCTGAACCACTTTCTTCAGTAGTACAACTTAAAGGAATAAAAATGATAAAACAAAGTAAAAAAATGTGAGAAACAACAAAATTATTTGTCTTCATATTTAAGCGAGAATTTCATTTGAGAAATCAACAAAACACCCAAATGTATTTCAAAAATAAATACAAATTCCGTAAATAATTATCCTAGACTAAAAAATCGTCAACCTACATATTAGTACAGATTACCTACTATAATTGGGGCTTTCTTTAGTAATGGTAACGTCATGTGGATGACTTTCATTTATACCACTAGCGGTAATTTTTACGAACCTACCCGTCTCTTGTAAAGTTGCAATATCCTTAGCGCCACAATACCCCATACCAGCTCTTAGCCCGCCGACAAATTGGTGAATACTTTCATACAATTCTCCTTTATAAGGCACACGACCTACGATACCTTCTGGTACTAATTTTTTAATATCATCTTCAACATCCTGAAAGTAACGATCCTTACTACCTTGTTTCATTGCTTCTACCGAACCCATTCCTCTATACGATTTAAATTTACGTCCTTCATAGATAATGGTTTCCCCAGGAGATTCTTTTGTACCCGCTAAAAGTGAACCTAACATTACGGTGTCTGCACCTGCTGCAATTGCTTTTGGAATATCGCCCGTGTAACGAATACCCCCATCGGCAATTACCGGAACACCTGAGCCTTTTATAGCTGCTGCTACTTCTAATACTGCAGAAAATTGTGGAAAACCTACACCTGCAACTACCCTTGTAGTACAAATAGAACCTGGACCAATACCAACTTTAACGGCATCTGCACCAGCTTCTACCAAAAATTTTGCTGCTTCGCCAGTAGCAATGTTACCAACAATAACATCTAGATTCGGAAATTTTTTCTTCACTGCTTGTAATACCGCAACCACGCCTTTTGTATGGCCATGAGCTGTATCAATAACTACAGCATCTACACCGGCATTAACCAATGCTTCTGCCCTATCAACCGCATCACCCGTAACACCTAACGCAGCCGCCACACGCAAACGACCATATTGATCCTTATTTGCACTAGGTTTTTGGGTAAGTTTTGTAATATCACGAAATGTAATCAAACCAACCAACTTATAGTTTTTATCTACAACAGGTAATTTTTCAATTTTGTGTTCTTGCAATATATCTTCCGCCTCTGAAAGTGAAGTACCTTCTGCAGCTGTTACCAGATTCTCTGATGTCATTACCTCAGCTATTGGCCTTTCGTTATTTTTCTCGAAACGTAAATCCCTATTGGTTACAATACCTAAAAGTTTCCCATCGGCATCTACTATCGGGATACCTCCAATACCGTATTCCTTCATGCTAGCTTTGGCATCTTTCACTTTGGAATCAAGTGGCAAAGTAACAGGATCTAAGATCATACCACTTTCTGCTCGTTTTACCTTTCTCACCTTCATGGCCTGCTGCTCTATGGTCATATTCTTATGCAAAACGCCAATTCCACCTTCTTGAGCCATAGCTATAGCCATTCTAGACTCGGTAACCGTATCCATCGCAGCAGATATTATCGGTACATTTATTGTGATATTTCTTGTGAATTTAGTCTGGATATTTACTTCTCTTGGAAGTACTTCAGAAAATGCGGGTACTAATAATACGTCGTCGTATGTTAGACCTTCTCCTAGAATTTTGTTTTGGTGAGCTTGCATAGCAATTAAGGATTTAATTGCGTGCAAATATAGTGATTATTATTGGTTAAAGTTGTTAGGATATTGTTTGTTGAATGTTAATTGATAAAGCACAATTAATGCAGATATCGTAAAGGTCAGCGTCATTAAAATTCCAGAGAGTATGACAACATATTTAAACCATAAAAATCCTGACCAAAGAAGGTAAATACCCCCAAATGTTAGCACTACTGATATAAATGGTTCTACGGTTAAAAACAACTTAAGCTTCATTGGTAATTTAGCAAGCCAAACCAATATTCCTAGTAAGAAAAAGATAAAAGACATAGACAAAATATGCGTATGTATAATAGTTAGCATTTGTCTTTCACTTTTCTTGAATTTCATAACATCAGCATTTTCATCTGATTCATTTCCTAAATAATTTTCTTCAATTCCAGTGGCAGAGGCAGTACTAGTTTCAGAAACAAAAAGCAATCCGGTATAATATCCAATAGAAAGTATAATAACAAATGCTCCTATAAAAACTCTTATAGGTTTCGGCAGTTTGGATAAAAGACCGTTAAACTCCATTTATAATACTTTATGCTTCTTTAAAATAGATAAACTTTGTAAAAGGTCATCAATTGCATTGGTCATAGATCGCACAGAAATAGTAGCCCCGGCAATACCATCTATGTTACTTTCGTGGTCTACGCGATCGCCTGGCATTTTACCATTAAATTGCTTTAGCCATCGCTTACTTCCTATTTCGCCTCCATATTCCTCGCGATAAATTAAAACTTTAGAATGTAAGATTTTAAAATTATTATCTAACAAAATCATATAATCGAAGTTGGCCGTTTTACTGGGTGCTTGTTCCACATAAACATAACCTACCGGGCTTTTCCCGTCAAAAACACGTAGTAAATTTTCTCCATCAAACTTACTTGGCAAATCTAATTTATTGTTTTTTAGAACAGAAACAGCTTCCATAGTAAACGTATCAATATCGAAATAAGCTGCTATCTCTTTATCTACTTTCTTTTGAATATTTTTTGGTAGACCAAATCCCATCAAAAGGAAAATAATAATAAAACCAAGTGAAACTTTTTTAAATGTGAACTTCATAAAACACAACTTTTAGTGTACTATTAAAACCAAACTCCTATTCCAAAATTAAGTCTATCCTTTACATCATCACCGTTCAAGGCATTACTTCTAAATTGATAATCTCCTTTTAATACAACTCCTGGTGCAAGGTGATAGGTTAATCCGCTTGTAACATCGGTTCTATTGTAGGCATCATTTCTAACCAAATTACCATCTGTATTCGCATGCGTATCGTATTGCTCATATCTTGTAAAGATGAATAATTTTTGTTCTTTATCAACAGGGAGTAAGTTATAAGCTCCTTCAACATAAAACCCTCTCAATGCACTACCTAAATCTCTACCAGTAGCTGTATTATATTCTTCGGTATCTGATAAAGATGCATTTATAAACTGTCCTCGTGCTGTAAATCTTTGATAAGCATAACGAGCATCTAAACCAACCATTGCAATACCAATATTGGCCCCATCAATAGTTTCAATATCATCTGCAGCTTGAGTTTTACCAAAATAAGTAGAAAGACCCAAACGCAGGCCTGGAACACCATAATAATCTAACTTCGTAGATAACGTAGGACTGTCTATTGTTGATTGTATTGCTTTTTGGCGACCACCACGCAAACCACTAGATCCTCCTAAAAAGCCAGATAGACCGCCAGTACCGTTAGCTTCGGTAGACTTAAATCCATTAAAAACATAGGCCTGATAACCTAAATTAAGATTGTTAAACCTACCAGCAACTCCTACACCAATTTCTCTCCACGTTGTAGGTACAATAGCATTATCCATACCCGGTCTTTCAGTTCCGTTAAACGTTGTAGGTTCATGAAACTCATTTACAATTCCCATAGGCACCAACATTAATCCACCTCGTAGACTAACATTACTTCCAACTGCGTAATTGACAAAGGCCTGCTCTACAAATACTTCATTTACATGCTCTAATTCCACTTCTGTAACAAATTGGGTTTTATCATTAAAACGGTATCCAAAAAGCAGCACCATTCGTTGTACATCTAATTCCCCATTATCACCTTCTGGTTGGTTATATAGCATTTCGGCATAAGCGCCAACGGTAACTGCAGAAGCATAGTTACCAGAAAGTAGCCTTTGAGCGGCATTCATTTGTGTTTGCGGCACTAAGGTTATAGAATCGGTTTTTGTTTGTGCATTAACAATACCAAAAACTGTTACCAATAAAACTAAATAAGTGTATTTCATTATAGACAAATTTATTTAAACCAAGCGTTAACTTTTTATTAACGGGGTGCAAATCTATAATGTATTATGAACTTATCAAAGTTTATTTGTAATAAATCTAAATAAACTTAATAATCAAAACTCAAGTATAAGAGAAACCCTATTTAATGGTAAGCTGTAAATAGCTCGGTAGCTTTATTATAAGAAGCTTCAAAAGCCATCCAATTTACACCACTGTCTATTTTTTCTGCAGTGAAATAAGACAACATTTTTTCTGTAGGCATATTACCAGTTAAATCATCTTTAGCCATTGGGCAACCTCCAAAACCTTGTATTGCACCATCAAAACGCTTACAACCGGATTCATACGCAGCAGCAATTTTCTCATGCCATTTTGATAGTGTTGTATGTAAATGTGCCCCAAATTCTATGGTCGGATATTTAGGAATTAAATTAGAGAACAAATAAGAAATAGTTTCTGGGTCGGATGAACCAACGGTATCCGAGAGCGATAAAATTTTAGCTCCCATTTTTGCAAGTTTTTCCGTCCATTCACCAACAATTTCTACATCCCAAGGGTCACCATAAGGATTACCGAAACCCATTGAAATATAAGTTACAACCTCTTTATTAGCTGCATCTGCTAAATTGAAAATCTCTTGTAAAGTTTCTACTGACTGTGCAATAGTTTTATGCGTATTTCGCATTTGAAAATTTTCTGAAATAGAAAAAGGAAAACCTAAATAATCTACTTCGGGATGCGACACGGCATCTGCTGCTCCACGAACATTTGCCACTATTGAAAGTAATTTTGTATCAGTTTTAGAAAGATCTAATTTTGACAAAACCTCAGCTGTATCTACCATTTGAGGTATTGCTTTTGGTGAAACAAAGCTGCCAAAATCCAGCGTATCAAATCCACAACCTAATAAAGATTGCAAATACCTTGCCTTTTCGTTGGTAGGTATAAATTGCTTAATGCCCTGCATGGCATCCCTTGGACATTCAACTATTTTAATCCTTGAATTAGACATTATGCAAAAATACAAACTCTAAATAAGTATATACTATTAATACTTCAAATAAACTACCCTAAAAATAAGTAAATGGCAATACCGACGAAGACAATAATTTGAACCCATTTTAAAACAAAACCTGTTCTTTGATTTGTTGTTAAAAAATTTGAGATTTGACCAGACAGTATAGCTATACCTCCAAAAACAATTGAAGAAACTAAAATAAATAAAAAACCAAGGGTGTAAAATTGAATGACGTTACTTAAAGAATCTGAAAATAGAAACCCTGGAAAAAAGGCAAGAAAAAATATGGTCACCTTTGGGTTTAATACATTCATTATAAAACCCTGTTTATATAATGACCCAAAACTTTTTTTATTTGGGTCTTCTCCTTCGATAGATATGGCATCACCTCCCTTATACACCATAATAGAAAGATATACTAAATACGCGGCGCCAAAGACTTTAATAAATGTAAATATTGTAGGGTTGTTCTTGATTATCGCGGAGACTCCAAAAGCTAATAATGTAGTGTGTACTAGACATCCCGTCATTAAACCTGCAACGACCGCTAATCCATATTTTTTACCATTGCTAATACTTTGTATGAGCACAAAAATATTATCAGGTCCGGGTGAAAGTGCCAAAACAAACGTTGCCATAGAAAAGGCCAATAAAATGTCGTAGTTCAATTAAAAATATATTTGTTTAACCCGAAAAGTACGAATTAACATGAAATACACCTATTTTTAATATCTTGTTTAAAAATCAACAAACTATGAAAATTAAAACCTTTATTTTTTTAATTAGTATTTCATTTATGGCAAGTTCTTTTACTGCAACTACTAAAAATCCCAACCCAACTATAATGATACAAACGGATAGTCTTTTAAGACATGTTGTTCTTTTTAAGTTTAAAGAAGGAACCACTAAAGCACAAATGAAAGAAGTTGAAGATGCATTTAGCGCTTTACCATCTAAAATTAGTGAAATAAAAGGGTATGAATACGGATTAAATAATAGTCCAGAAGGCTTGGATAAAGGCTTTACACATGCATTCTTTCTTACTTTTAATAGTGAAGAAGACCGTGCAATATACTTACCACACCCCGACCATAAGGCTTTTGGTGCTGTACTAACCCCCTATTTAGAAGATGTACTTGTATTCGATTATTGGACGAAGCCATAATTGCTAATTTATATAAAACAAAAAGCCATTATACTCTTTGTATAATGGCTTTTTGTTTTTAGCAGTTATAAATTTTAAGCATTTAGCTTTTCTAGTATGGACTTATTTATTTTTTTAACTAAACCAGGGCCTTCGTATACAAAACCTGTCCATAGTTGAATTAAGTCCGCACCAGCTTCTAATTTCTCAATAGCATCTTCAGCAGAGTGAATACCACCTACACCAATAATTGGAAACGATTTATTACTTTTTTGTGCTAAAAACCGTATCACTTCAGTACTTCTATTTTTTAATGGTGCTCCACTTAATCCACCCGCTTCTTTTACTAAAGGTGCATGTGATTTTAAATTATCCCGTGATATTGTGGTATTGGTAGCGATTACTCCGTCAATCTTTGTTTTGTCCACTATTTCAATAATATCTAACAATTGACTTTCAGTTAAGTCGGGCGCAATTTTTAAAAGTATAGGCTTTCGAATAGTTTCCTTTTGTTTACATAATTTAGAATTTTCTAATTGCAATTCATTAAGCAATGCCATTAATGGCTCTTTATCTTGTAATTCTCTTAACCCCGGAGTATTTGGTGAACTAACATTTACAACGAAATAATCTACGTGATCAAACAATGCATCAAAACAAATTAAGTAGTCTTTAATAGCTTCATTATTTGGGGTTATCTTATTCTTACCTATATTTCCCCCTATTAGAACTTTATGCTCTTTTTTTAATTTTTCAACCGCATCAAAAACTCCGTTGTTATTAAACCCCATACGGTTAATAATAGCTTTGTCGGCTTTTAACCGAAATAATCTTTTTTTAGGGTTTCCATCTTGTGGTTTTGGCGTTAATGTTCCTATTTCTACGAAGCCAAATCCAAAATTTGATAGCTCATTATAGAGCACTGCGTTTTTATCAAAGCCCGCAGCTAAGCCTACCGGATTTTTGAATTTCAATCCAAAAAGTTCTCGTTCTAACCTTTTATCCTCTATCAAAAAAATTGATTTAAAAAGACCCGATAACCCAATTTGAGATAAAAATTTAATGGAAGAAAAACTAATATGATGAACCTTTTCTGGATCTAAAAGGAACAAAATAGGTCTAATAATAAGCCTGTACATTTATATAGTTTAGTTGTGGCAAAAATACGAAAGAGTATTTTAAAATGAACCTAAATACATTATCTGTTTTCGTTATTGACACTATCGGTGTATACAACTGGTATAACAACGAACGGAGAACGAGCAGCCTCTTTACACAGCACTCTATATAACTCGTATTGTTTGCTATTAAATAATGACAACATTCTTTTATCTATCATAGATTGCACACTTGACATACTGTCCATTACACTTTTATATTTATCGGCTAATTGTCGTAATTCCGTAACATTACTCTGCGGATGCCTATTTTTTACATTCTTAAGTTCTATGTTCAACAAATCGTTTCTATATTTTAATTCGGCACTAAAACTTCTAAGTTTCTCATGCTGCATTTCGTTCAATAGAAAAATATCCGAAATTATAGAATCATTTGTGATACCAACACCTAAAATACAATCTGCCTGTGCGTTTAGCATATTAAAAAAAGTAAAAGCGTAGAAAAACACTATAAAACTATATTTTTTCATCATTAAAATTTATCGAATCTTACATTTACTAAATTACAATTTATAAGCCTATTTTTGATAAAATCGTTTTACTATGCAACATATCATTGACCGTTTTATCAGTTACATTACTATTGACACCCAAAGCGACCCGAATTCAGAAACCACACCTAGTACTAAAAAACAATGGAATTTAGCAAATAAGCTAGTGGAAGATTTAAAGGCTATTGGGTTGGTAGATGTTACCATAGATGACAATGCATATATTATGGCAACACTGCCATCTAACGTAACTCATGATGTTCCCACAATAGGTTTTATTTCACATTTTGATACATCTCCGGATTTTAGTGGTACCAATGTAAAACCGCAAATAATTGAGAATTACGATGGAAAGGATATTGTACTTAATGAAGAAAAAAACATCATATTATCTTCTGGCTATTTCGATGATTTGCTACAATATATTGGACAAACAATTATCACGACAGATGGCACTACACTATTAGGTGCAGATGACAAAGCTGGTATTACAGAGATAGTTATTGCAATGGAATATTTGGTTAAACATCCAGAAATTAAACACGGTACTATACGCATTGGTTTTACACCCGATGAAGAAATAGGAAGAGGTGCTCATAAATTCGATGTTAAAAAATTTGGTGCTGAATGGGCATATACCATGGACGGAAGTCAAATTGGCGAATTAGAGTACGAGAATTTTAATGCTGCAGAAGCTACAATCACTATTAAAGGCAAAAGTGTGCACCCAGGTTATGCAAAAGGTAAAATGGTAAATGCCACACTTATTGCCAATAAAATTATAGGAGAGTTACCTCAACATGAAATACCGGAAGAAACCGATGACAGAGAAGGCTTTTTTCACGTACATCATATCAATGGGGAAATTGAAAACGCTACTGTTGGGTTAATTATTAGAGACCACAACCTACAACGTTTTAATGAAAGAAAAGAATTACTAAAAGTATTGGTCAAAAAATACAATCATAAATACGATAATTGTATTACACTCGAATTAAAAGATCAGTATTTTAATATGAAAGTGAAAATTGAACCTGTTTACCATATTATAGAAATAGCCGAGAAAGCAATGAAGGATATTGGTATAAAACCAATTATAAAACCTATTAGAGGGGGAACAGATGGTTCTCAGTTAAGTTATATGGGATTGCCTTGTCCCAACATTTTTGCTGGCGGCCATAATTTTCATGGCAAATATGAATATGTACCCGTAGAAAGTATGCAAAAGGCGGTAGAGGTTATTGTTAGAATATGTGAGTTAACCGCAAATAGATAATTCGATGGAAAAGCAAGAGAAATTAGATAAATTCTATAATGAAGCGCATCATTTTAAAAGTGGAGTTGCAGAGCTAAGATCCCTAGCTTTAGCATGTGGGTTGACAGAAACCTACAAATGGAGCTTCCCGACATATATGATTGATGATAAAAATGTTATTGCTATTAGTAAATTTAAGACTCATTTTGGAATTTGGTTCTTTAACGGCGTGTTTTTAAGCGACCCAAAAAAAGTACTTGAAAATGCACAAGAAGGCAAAACCATGGCAATGCGTCACTGGAAATTTTCATCAAAAAAAGACATCGACAAAAAGGTAGTTACAGCGTACATAAAAGAGGCTATTAAAAATCAAAAAAAGGGATTGCAGTTAAAAGTTGAAAAGAAACCAAAAGCCAAAATTGAGATCCCCACTCATTTAACTATTGCGCTTAAAAACAATGTGGACCTAAAAACTTCATTTAACAAATTAACCTATTCCAAACAAAAAGACTACGCTGAGTATATTGCAACGGCAAAACAAGAAAAAACGAAACTATCTCGATTAGAAAAGATAGTTCCGTTAATAATAGCCGGTAAAGGTCTCAACGATATTTACCGAAAATAAAATATTTACAAAGTTGGCAGCTGCCAGCCATTATGATAATTTGCTTTTAAAAACTGATTGGCTTCTTCATTTTTAAATTGCCCTGCTGTTTCATCCCAATAAATTCTATTTCCTGTTTTAAAGGCAACATTTCCCATATGTGAAACCAAAGCAGCATCATAGCCAACTTTTATTGGTGCGTTTAGTTTTGTATTATCCCTACTTTTAACAGCATCAATAAAGTTTTTAGTGTGCAAATCCAATCCGCTGAAATCACCTTTACCATTTGAAATGGCTTCAATTTTAGGAATCCCTTCTTTACTCCACCCTTGAAATTCTGTTTCTGGTATTACTTCCCAACCATTACGATCAACAACTAAAGTTCCGTTATTTCCAATAAAAGCAATACCGTGGTTTCTACCGTAATTACCACCATCTATACCTGTGGCGTGTTCCCAAAGAATTGAGAATCCGTCATACTCGTAAACCGTCTGAAGCGTATCTGGAGTTTCTGATGCATCATTAGGGTATGCAAATTTTCCGCCCAAGGCCATTACCGATTTGGGTGTTCCGGCTTTCATACCGTACAACGCATAATCCATAAGGTGCACTCCCCAATCCGTCATTAGGCCGCCAGCATAATCCCAAAACCATCTAAAATCGAAATGAAATCTATTTTTATTAAAGGCTCTATCTGGTGCCGGACCCAACCACATTTTATAATCTACTCCCGCAGGAACTGGGGAATCTGCCACCGCAGGTACCGGTTTCATCCAACCTTGGTATGCCCATGCTTTTGCCAAACGTATTTCACCCAAAGCACCAGAGTGTACAAAATTAATGGCGTCAACAAAATGGGGTTGGCTACGTTGCCACTGCCCTATTTGAACGATTTTATCACGAGATTGCACAAAGTCTAACATAATGTTCGCCTCTTGCACAGAGTTGGCAATCGGTTTCTCGCAATACACATCTTTACCTGCCTGTAAAGCATCCGTTAACTGAAGGCAGTGCCAATGATCAGGAGTGCCGATAATGACAACATCAATATCTTTATTCTCATATAACTTTCTATAATCGTTATACCATTTTGGCTTTTTAATTCCCGCTTTTTCAAGATCAGCAGTTCTTTCACTTAATACATTCTCATCTACATCGCATAATGCTATGACATTGATTTCGCTCATTTTTAGAAAAGAGCTTAAATCTGAGAATCCCATTCCCTTACAACCTACCAAGCCAACATTTATAGTGTCATTGGCGCCAACCTTTTTACGCATCATTGATAATAATTCCATCGGAAACATAAATGATGCTCCTGTCATTACCAACCCTGCGGTTCCTTTTCTAATAAAACTTCTTCTATTGTGTAGCATGCTATTGATTTAAGTGTACATAAATATAACACATTTGTTCATAAAAAAACACCGATGTTTCCATCGATGTTTTTTATATGAATTCAGAAAAATTACTCGATATTCGAGATTTTAAAACTCAAAGACTTGCCTTGAAACTATAAGGTTATTCTCTTAAGAAGACCTACACTTGGCTAACCTTGAGGTAGTTTACTTTTTTTCTGGAGCATTTAATTTAGCGCTCATTTCCATGGATATGGCAGATCTATCAAACTTTAATTTCCCTGCCATTGTTTCCAGTACACAAGAAAAATCATTATCATTTAAATCCACAACTTTTCCATGCAGACCACTTTTGGTAATAACACGATCACCACGTTTTAATTCTGCCGAAAACTTCTTTTCATCCTTCTGTCTTTTCATTTGAGGTCTGATCATAAAAAAATATGCGACCACAAAAATTAAAATCATCGGAAGAAACTGCCCTATATCACCCATTTCTTGGTTTATATGTATTTATAATTATTTAACAGGTCCTAATGGAGCTGCTCCTTTTGGGTTTACAAAAGCTTTAATTCTTAAAAGCTCGGAACCTTTTTCAGTATTTGCCGTAACAGTAATGGTCTTAGTAACCTGATTTTGTCCAGCTCCGTTAAAATTAACGGTTAGTTCTCCTGTTTCACCTGGTGCAATTGGATCTTTAGGAGGATTAGGAACCGTACAACCACAGCTACTTTTAGCATCGGTAATAATTAAAGGGGCGTTACCTGTATTAGTAAATTTAAAAACTGTTTCCTGTGCCGCACCTTGCTCAATTGTTCCAAAGTCATGTTCTGCCTTTTCAAAAGACATTACAGGTACTGCTTTTGCTGCTTCATCTCTAACTGCAGCTTCTTCTACATTGTCCATCTTAATTTTACTTGATGCATTGTCTTTACAAGAAGTAAAAGCTACCATTGATACAAGACCAACAATTAATACTATTTTTTTCATACTATTTTAAATTTATCTATTAAGTGTAAAATTATAAAATATTTTTATAATAGCCCCCTACCCATTTTGTTAAGCTTTCCTTCACTCTTATATTCTTTAGTAAGCTTATCTAAAATACCATTTATAAATATGCTACTTTTTGGGGTAGAGTACTCTTTAGCTATTTCTAAATATTCATTAATAGTAACCTTTTCTGGTATAGAAGGGAAGTGTAATAACTCACATATGGCCATTTTTAATAAGATACTATCTATCTCTGCAATACGGTCTTTATCCCAGTTTGGTGTTTTGCCTTCAATCTCTTTTTCTAAGGCTTCATTTTTCAGCAACGTTCTAGAGAGTAGCTGTAGTGCATATTGCATATCGTCATCATCTTTCATTAAGCTGGGTAAGAAGTAAGATTCAGGATGTACAGGTTTTGCTTTCTTTAAATGTTTTAATACAAAAGTATTCACAATAGGAATATCGTCTACCCATGTTAGTTTATCATCTTCAAAATAATCATAGATTTTTTCGTTAGGAGCTATAATGGTTTTAAACAATGTCAATATCAATTCCTTATCAGAAGCATAATCGCTTTCCGCTACAGACATATAATCTTGGTAAGCATCGCTATCTACAATATCTTTATAGATAAGTTTAACATACTCTTCGTTTAAATACCAATTATCTAAATTTCTATGTGTAATTTCTTCGGCCAATAACTTATTGTCCGCAATTTGCAACAATAGTCTGTTTTGAATAAACCTATTAGGATTTGGAAATTTTTGCTTTTTATCAGCAATATATTTATTGGCCGATAACGAAATTTGGTCTGCGGCTCTTTTATGTATTTCTATAAAAAGACTAAGCCAAAGTAAGTAAAGCGTATAGGTATTCTCTATGCTTACTTTTAAAAACTTCTCTTGTTTTTGCAAGGAATCATCCTTGGATTGAATTAGAGCGTAAATACTTTGCATTACCTTTACCCTAATGTGCCTTCTTGTAAGCATTTTAAAGAACTTTTTTTAATTGAAGCTGCAAAGGTAAGTATCTATTTAAAGGGTCACAATAGCAATCGCATTTATCTTAGCTTATTTATAACATTTGGTTTTAGGGCAAAAAACTATCTTTGGCCTAAGAAAATATATAATCTTATTTTTCGAAAAACCTATGAAAGAACTTAAGCATCTAAATAAATACTTTAAAAAATACAGGCTTAAACTTTTATTAGGAATAGTTATTACTATTGTGGCACGTCTTTTTCAGTTGGTGATGCCATCTTATGTCAACAAATCTATTTCTATTGTTGAGCAATATATCAGAACGGAAATTGAAAAAACAACAGCTCAAGAGTTACTATTAAATTACATTTTAATTATAGTAGGTGCTGCGTTACTATCTGGCTTTTTTACTTTTTTAATGCGCCAGACCATTATAAACATTTCTAGATATATTGAATATGATTTAAAAAATGAAATTTTTGACCACTATCAAAAATTAAGTCTCAACTTTTATAAAAAACACAGAACAGGAGATTTAATGAATAGAATTAGTGAGGATGTCAACGAAGTTCGTATGTATGCGGGACCTGCAATTATGTATGGTATACAAACACTTACCTTATTTGCGTGCTTAATACCTTTAATGTTCATTAAAGCTCCTACATTAGCAGCATATACCCTATTACCCTTACCTATTTTGTCCGTCATGATTTACCAAATAAGTAAAATCATTCATAAAAGAAGTACTATCGTACAGCAATACTTATCCAATTTATCAACTTTTACGCAAGAAGTATTTTCGGGAGTATCTGTTATAAAAGCTTATGCTTTAGAACCACAAACCAATAATGAATTAACGGCACTTGCTGTAGATGGAAAAGAAAAGAGTGTAAGCCTAGCTAAAGTTAATGCGTGGTTTTTTCCTTTAATGATTTTATTAATTGGCATTAGCAATATTTTAGTAATTTACATTGGTGGCAAACAATATCTTGCGGGTGAAATTAGCGTTGGGCTAATTGCCGAATTTATACTATACGTAAATATGCTTACCTGGCCAGTTGCTATTGTAGGCTGGTTAACATCTATTGTACAAAGAGCGGCAGCAAGTCAAGAAAGAATTAACGAATTTTTGAAGGTAGCTCCTGAATTAAAGAATACGCCAAGTTATACACAAGAAATAAAAGGTAAAATAGAATTCAAAAATGTAAGCTTCACTTATGAAGACACAGGAATAACAGCGTTGAATAACCTTTCATTTACAGTAATGGAAGGGGAAACCACAGCTATTTTAGGTAAAACTGGGTCAGGAAAATCTACAATATTAGATTTAGTTGCAAGACTATACGACACAACTTCTGGAGAAATATTGATTGATGACGAACCAATTAAGCATTTTGACCTGACCAATTTAAGAGAATCAATTGGTGCGGTTCCACAAGACGCATTTCTATTTTCCGATAGTATTAAAAACAATATTAAGTTTGGTAAAGAAAATGCCAGCGATGAAGAAATTATTAACATTGCTAAAGATGCCGTAGTACATGAAAATATTATAGGGTTTTCTAAAAAGTACGATACGGTATTAGGAGAAAGAGGTATAACACTTAGTGGTGGTCAAAAACAACGTGTTTCTATTGCACGCGCCTTAATTAAAAAACCTAAAATATATTTATTTGACGATTGCCTTTCTGCAGTAGATACAGAAACAGAAGAAGAAATTTTAAATAATCTTAAAAAAGCTTCTAAGAATAGAACTACACTAATTGTAAGCCATAGGGTTTCATCGGCCAAAAATGCAGATAGAATACTTGTTTTAGATGAAGGCAAACTAATTCAACAAGGAACGCATGATGAATTAAACACCCAAGAAGGCTACTACAAAGAGCTATACCACAAACAGCTCTCAGAGAAAGAAAATTAGAAAATTGTTGTCAGATACCGTTTTTTTTTCCATTTTTGATAGCATAACGACACTAAACATTAGAAATGAGCGAAAGAGATTTATCAGATCAGGAAGAAATTCACTCCAAAGTTTTACGCGCAGGTAGAAGAACATACTTTTTCGATGTAAGAAGTACCAAGGCTGGGGATTATTACCTTACGATAACAGAAAGTAAGAAGTTTACACATGATGATGGTTCATTCCATTATAAAAAGCACAAAATTTATTTATACAAAGAAGACTTTGACGCCTTTAAAGAGAATGTTGAAGAAATGATGGACTTCATTATTAATGAAAAAGGTAGCGAAGTAATTTCCGAAAGACATCAAAAAGACTTTAAGAAAGAAGAAACAGAAACTGAAATTGAAGAAGAAACAAAAACAGCAAGTACTTCTAGTTTTACAGATGTTAGTTTTGAAGATATCTAAGTAAAAGTCTTTTTTAAAAAACACCAAACGGCTCTTATATTTAAGGGCCGTTTTTATTTTTAGTAGATTATAAGCTTAAATGTTAACGCAATACATATTTTACTAAAAACACATTCAAAAATGTTAACAGACCAGTGATTACTAATGCTAGAGCTAAAGGAAAGAAATAGAATAGTATTAAAAAAATGGTCAAAAGATAAATTGGGTAGCAAATAAAGGCAAGTGCAAACCTAAAAGTTCCCATAAATTCAGCTTCAGGTACTTTTGGTTTTAACCAAAGACGCCATAAGGTTACGATCGGAAAGTTTAAGACCTCAAATAACAATTTAAAAAAATCTGTTTTTTCTTGATCAACAGGAATAATTTCAATATGCTGTTGTTGTTGACTATATGAAAGGATAGTTTTATTTACTTCAGACGGATTAAGAAAATTTACTTTATCATTCATTAACCTATTCAAAGTAAGATCATACTCATTCTCTATATGCGTAGTAAGTTCTTTTAAGGCCAAAGCGACGCTATCCTTTATAATTTGACTGGATTGATTTATAGCCTTTACATTAAATAGGCTTTTAGCCGAAATTGGTTTTCCATAACGTACTGCAACCTGGTCAGGAAAATGAACAGCGTTTTTATAATTTAAACCTACAGGAACTAATTGAATATCCAAATTTGGATAAAGCTCAAAACTCCTCATTATTATTCTTGTAAACCCTTTACTCAAAGGCCTAACTCTACGTTGAAGATTATGATTTGCCTCTGGAAAAATTACAATTGCATTCCCATCATTTAATATTTCGGCGCAAGTATCAAAAATAAAACTATTGTTAGTTAGCGTTTCACGACCATCGCGCATACGGTATATGGGCAACATTTGAAAATAGGAGAATACACGTTTTAGGAATTTTCCATTAAAAACATCTGATCTAGTTAAGAAAAAAGGTTTCCGATTACAATCTGTTGCAATAAGAAGAATATCAATTAAAGCACTTTGATGATTAGGCAAAAACAGAACAGGTTTATCTTTAGGTATATTCTCCAAACCAGAAATTACAATCTTCTTATGATAGCCATATAGTCCGGTTTTTACAACATATTTTACTATGGAATATAACCCACTCAAACCAATCTTTCTTTAATTACAGCTTTATAATTCCATAAGCCTGCTAAAATTAAACCCGAAACAATATGCCAAATCCCCCAAAACGCAGCCAACAATGCCATACCACCTAAACCGTCGAAAAAAGTAAAAATCAATAACAAACCTAACCCCGAATTTTGTATTCCTGTTTCTATAGTTACTGACCTAACGCTATGATTAGGCAATCTAAATAACTTACCTACACTGTACCCAGTAGTAAAAGCAATAAGGTTGTGAATTAATACTATCCAAAAAACATAAAAAACATAATCCATAAAAACGACGCGGTTATTATATAAAGCAATAAATACAAGGCTCACAAAAAAGATTAAAGAAACAAATTTGAGTTTTTTTGCTATTTTCAACGCAAATTTTTCGTTTAAATAATTAACATACATACCTAATAACAAAGGCAATCCTAAAAGTAGCGAGACTAATTTTATCATTTCAAATGAAGAAATCGAAATTTCTTGAACTAAGCTAGAACTCGGCGTATATAACATAGTCCAGAAATGAAAATTCAAAGGTGTCAGAACTACGGCCAATAGCGTAGCAATTGCTGTAAGACTAACAGAAAGCGCGGTATTTGCCTTAGCCAAATAAGAAATAAAATTGGAAATATTGCCTCCAGGGCAAGCCGCTACCATAAACATTCCTAAAGCAATACTGGGTAATGGTTCTATAAAAACTACTAATAAATAAGTAATTGCTGGCAGTAAAATAAACTGACTTAACAACCCTACTAGTAGTGCCTTAGGTTTTAACCATAAAGGTTTAAAGTCTTTTATCGAAATTTCCAAAGCAACACCAAACATTACTAAACCTAATACAAGGTTCATTACCCATAATGACCCTGTATCAAAATTAATATGTACGTTATCTAAAATGTTTTCAGTCAATAAACTATGAGATTTTTAATCCGTTAGGTACTTTCATTCGAGGTTGAATTAAAATTACTGCATCGTTCTCAACCGCTCCTAATATAAGACATTCACTCATAAAATTAGCAATTTGTTTTTTAGGAAAATTAATTACTGCAATCACTTGCAAACCTATAAGTTCTTTTTTTTCATAGTTTTTTGTAACCTGCGCAGAGGTCTTTCTAGTTCCAATTTCTTCTCCAAAATCTATATGCAATTTGTACGATGGGTTTCTTGCTTCTGGAAACTCGAAAACGGCGACTATGGTTCCCGTTCTCATGTCAATTTTACTAAAGTCTTTCCATGAAATAGTCTCGTTCATAATTTAATTGTTACTATTAGCTGCTCATGGCAAAATTTTGAGCGGGACCTAATTCGGCTTCACTAGTTTAAAAAAACTTTGAAAGTTATGAATCGTACTATGAAAAAACAAAATTTCTAAATTTCTTAACTTTGTACCTATAAATTTTTAGTTGATATGGCAAGAACAGAAAGCAACATGTTAGCTTTAGGAACGATAGCTCCAGAATTTAGTTTATTGGATACTATTAGTGAAACAACCACAAATCTTCATTCTTTAGTAGGATCTCATGGTACTGTAATTATGTTTATTTGTAATCATTGTCCTTTTGTTATTCATGTAAATCCAGAAATAACAAAACTTGCAAATGAATATCAAAAAAAAGGAATAGAATTTATTGCTATTTCTAGTAACGATGTTGCGAAATACCCAGAGGACGGACCTAAATTTATGCGATTAAAAGCAAAAGCCGAAGGGTATACATTTCCATATTTGTACGATGAAAACCAAATGATTGCCAAAAAATATGAAGCAGCATGTACTCCAGATTTTTATCTTTTCGACAATAAACTAAAATTGACGTATAGAGGTCAGCTAGACGATTCCAGACCTGGTAATAAGTTGCCATTAAATGGAAAAGATCTAAGAAAAGCAATTGACTGCCTGTTATCAGGAAAAAAGAATGCTGAAATTCAAAAGCCAAGTATTGGCTGTGGTATAAAATGGAAAAACAAATAAACCCAAGTTATTGAGTATTCTAAAATGAAATCTTCTCTTAAATTTATTTTGCTTGAACCCAAACTATACGACATATACATTACAATTGGCACCAGAGCCTATAATCAACATTACCGTCATCTTTGGCCAAATGGTGACACAACGACCTATATCGAAAATAGCTTTACCAAAGAAGTACTAGCAAACGAAGAGTTAAACACGAACACCGAACTTTACTTACTTGAAAAAGATGGAGATTATAAAGGCCTGTTAAAATTAGAAATTAACAAATCCATTGCTAATTTTAATAAAAAAGAGGCACTTTATTTAGATAAAATTTACATCCTACAAGAGTTTACGGGAATGGGAATAGGTAAGGCTACATTAGATTTTGTTGAGGCAAGAGCTAGAGAATTTTCTAAGAAAGCAATATTTTTAGCCTCCATGCAAAGTGGTGCAGCCCTTCCTTTTTATTTAGCAAACAAGTTTATTATTATTGATACTACGAAAGTACCATTCAATAATGTCATCGAAAAAGAAAAACCAATGTATATTTTATTAAAAGAGGTTTAATTTACAAAACAATCTACCACTTATTTTTTGTAGCTAAATTTTTAATATGAGCGTAGTGATGATTGCTATGCCATGCATATTTACCTAAATTTTCGGCTACAGAGACACTTACCTGTCCTTCTGGATGAATATAGAATTTGTGATAATCTTTTGCTGAAATACCTTTTAGTAGATACACCAATTTAGCATGTAAGGCAGTTAAATAACTTAACGACAATGTAATTGGTGCTGTCTTAGCGTCAAATAAATCACTCCACTCCTTTTCATCATATGCTTTTATTAATGGTTTATCCTCAGTTAAGGCCCATTTAAATCTTGTATAGCTATGATGGTGACTATCCGCTAAATGATGAATAACTTGCCTAACTGTCCACCCCTCTTCTCTATACGGTGTGTTTAATTTCTCCTCGGAGTAGTTAGATACCAAGCTTGAAAGTTTTTTTGGAAGTTCGTCTAAAACTAAAATCCATTCATTTATCTTTTCTATTGAAATCTCTGAAGGACATTCAAAATGACCTATCGGATATTTTAATTTTTCTATTTCTTCCATGAAATAAAAATAGAAATTTTAATAGACTTTTAACCAAAAACCTTTAGACATCAATCATTAATCTACTAACTTTATAGGATATAATATTTTAATTTAAAACACGAACAAATGTCAACAATACGATTAGGGGATAAAGCACCAGATTTTACAGCAGATAGTTCTATGGGTACCATTAATTTATATGATTATTTAGGAGACAGTTGGGGAATATTATTCTCTCACCCTGCAGATTTTACCCCAGTTTGTACCACTGAGTTAGGTACTGCTGCTAAATTTAAGGGTGAGTTTGATAAAAGAAATGTAAAAATGCTTGCTTTAAGTGTAGATGGCGCCGCATCACATGCAGAATGGATTAAAGATATAAATGAAGTACAAAATACAATTGTAAACTTCCCTATTATAGCAGATGAAGATAAGAAAGTATCTAATTTATATGATATGATACACCCAAATGCGGATAATAATTTAACAGTACGCTCTGTCTATATAATTGCCCCAGATAAAAGTGTGAAATTAACACTTACCTACCCTGCCTCCACTGGTCGTAATTTTTACGAGCTATTAAGAGTTGTAGATTCTTTACAGCTTACAGCCTACCATAAAGTTGCTACGCCCGCAAATTGGGAACAAGGTAAAGATGTTGTAGTTAGTCCCGCTATTTCTACAGCTGATGCAAAAGAAATGTTTAGCAAGGGAGTAACTGAAGTAAAACCATACTTAAGGATGACTCCCGACCCAACAAATTAAACTAGAAAGTCAGTTCATAGTCAATAAGTTAGATTGTATTTCTTAACTTTAAGATAACCTATAACAATTTAAGTTTTTAAATAAAAAAAAACTATATTTGCGCTTTAATTAATATTTAATTTTTCTATTATGAGTAAAGGAACAGTAAAATTCTTCAATGATTCTAAAGGTTACGGATTTATCACTGAAGATGGTTCAAACGAAGATCATTTTGTACACATTTCTGGCTTAATCGATGAAGTTCGTGAAGGTGATGTTGTAGAATTTGAACTACAACAAGGTAAAAAAGGATTAAACGCCGTTAATGTGAAGGTACTTGACTAGGTAACGACTTAACTTTTTTATAGTATAAAACCCGAATCTTTAGGTTCGGGTTTTTTTATTTTATTTTTTGCAAATTATACGCAACCTATTCTACTATTTCCCATCTATTAGTTATTAAATAACCGTTCCCCAACCTTATTTATGTACATATGACCATTTTTCTTACCGTATTTGTTGTTTTAATGATTATTAATATCGCAATATTTTTAAGTAGTTCTATAGCTAGAAAAAAGTAATTACTCTAAACAAAAAAACACCCGTATCTCTACAATACAGGTGTTTACATATATTTAAAAATTTTTTGGTTAACCGACTTTCATTAATTCTACATCGAATATTAATGTTGCATTTGGGGGTATAACACCACCAGCACCTGCAGCACCGTATGCCAAATTCGATGGAATCACGAAACGGGCTTTGTCACCAACTTTCAACAAAGAAATACCTTCATCCCAACCAGGGATAACTTGACCAATTCCCAATTCGAAATCAATAGGAGAATTTCGTTTGTAGGAAGAATCAAAAACTTGACCGTTTAAAAGAGACCCTTCATAATGGACAGATACGTTTTTGCCACTTTGGGCCTGTGCTCCATTACCTTTTTGAATCATTTTATAACGAAGGCCAGATGCTGTTGATTCAAAACCAGCAGCTACTTTGTCAAGTTCAGCCTCTTGCTTTGCTTTTTCAGCAGCTAAACGAGCTTCACCAGAAGCGTTAAAATTTTGAAATGCTTTTACTGCATCCCATTTTTTAGCATCTTCACCTACTCTTACAATTTCTAAAGACTTAATTAAATCCTCTTGTGCAATTGAATCAACGACTTCTTGTCCTTCTGTAACATGTCCAAATACGGTATGCTTATTATCTAACCATGGTGTAGCGACATGAGTTATAAAAAACTGACTTCCATTAGTGCCTGGTCCAGAATTTGCCATTGAAAGTACACCCGGAGCATTATGTGTTAATTCAGCATGAAATTCATCATCAAACTTATAACCAGCATCACCAGTACCTCTTCCTTGAGGACATCCTCCTTGAATCATAAAATCTGGAATAACCCTATGGAATTTTAATCCATCATAATATGGTTCGCCTATGCTTTTTGCACTATTTTTTTGATTTCCCTCTGCCAGTGCCACAAAATTACCCACTGTTCCTGGAGTTTTATCGTGTGTTAACTTTACTAAAATTTCACCTTTGCTTGTATTAAACTTAGCGTAAATTCCTTCTTCCATTATACTATTTTTAAATAAGAGGTAAAGGTAAAGAAATTTAGCGATTTTGAAGTTTAAGCTATTTTATTAAGCTCATTATTTGATATTTCTTAGAAGTTAAACTAGATAATTAATACTTCTATCGAGTAGAATTAACTAATTAGAGGATATTGTCGTTGTTTGTCTACTGAAAATAATTGCCTTGTTACTATATGCCTGTTAAACAACGTATTTACCAAATAGATTTGCTACGATTTATTGCCGCCGTTGGCATTATGCTAGTTCACTATTTGTACAGAGGCTTCAAAGCGGACAACTTAACGAACTTAAGTTTTTTGGAACTTTCAGGTGAATGGATAAAATACTGTGCTGTATTCATTGATTTATTTTTTATTATTAGTGGTTTTGTAATTACACTCTCGGTTTCAAATAAATCTGTTACTTATTTTTTTAAATCTAGGGTAGTGCGCCTATTTTCGGTGTATTGGCTTTGTGCGTTTATCACATTCATGGTAACGATATATTTTGGAGCACCAAGATTTCATGCAACTTTTGGTCAATTTTTATTCAATTTAACCTTATTACAAGACTTCTTTGATGTAGAAAGGTTAGATGGTGCTTATTGGACCATGGCCGTTGAGCTAAGGTTTTACGCTCTTGCCTTAGCTTACTTAATTTTATATCGCTACAAAAAAATCAAAATTACGACAATTGCTTATATATGGTTAGCCTTATCAATTATCTATCCATTTGTGCAAGGAAATATCATTGTTCGTGTCCTAAACTTGTTTTTAATGTTCGAATGGGCTCCCGCCTTTATTGGAGGTATTCTTATGGCCGAAATATATAAGAATAAAAAAATAAGTTTAAAAAATGGTTCAGCTATTTTTATATGTTTTATTCTTTCTACTTTTCATAGAATGATTTACGCAAAAATGGCCATGATCATTTATCAAGAAACCTTTTCAAAACCTATTATTGTTGCAGTAATGTTCTCAGTATATGCTATTATGTTAATGGTTATTTTAGGTCGTTTAAAATGGTTAAACAAACCCTATTTTTTGTATTTAGGAATTATGACCTACCCATTATATCTTCTTCATCAGCGAATTGGGTATATCATTTTCAACAATCTAATGGACCACTTCAATAAATATTTAATTCTAGTAGGTACCATAACCCTTATGATAACAGTATCTTTTATTATCGTTAAATATATAGCAGGGCCGTTATCTAATTTTCTTGAAAAATACCTTGGATTAACAATAGATTACTTCTTAAATCTAAAATGGGTAAGCAACTCTTTAAAACCTAACAAGCTAGAAAATTTACCTAGTAGTATTTCTGATAAATAAGAACTTATATTCAAACAAAAAGTTTAAAGCAAAAATAGCTTTAATTAGAAGCCGTATTTATCTACTAAATAAATTAAACTTGCCATTGAGGCCGCTCCTAATTCAAGTTCCCGTTTGTTTACTTGGTCGAAGGTATCGTTTTCAGAATGATGATGATCAAAATATCGTTGTGAATCCGGTCTTAGTCCAGCTAAAACTATATCTTCATTTTTTAAAGGCCCAATATCCGCTCCACCACTGCCTTTTTCAAAATAATGAACCAAATAGGGCTCAAATAAAGATTTCCATCCTTTAATTTTTTCAAAGTCTTTATCTGTACTATCAAACGAAAAGCCTCTTGGTGTAAAGCCTCCAGAATCGCTTTCTAAAGCAAAAATATGCTTCTCATTTTGTGATGCCGCTACCTCGGCATATTTATTTCCTCCTCTTAACCCGTTTTCTTCATTCATAAACAAAACTACCCTAACCGTGCGTTTTGGTTTGTAACCCGTTTTTTTAAACAGGTTTAACACTTCCATACTTTGCACACAACCAGCTCCGTCGTCATGAGCACCATCACCTAGATCCCAAGAATCTAAATGCCCCCCAAAAACTATAATTTCATCTGGTTTAGAAGTTCCTTTAATCTCAGCAATTACATTAAAAGATTGAACATCATCAAACTGTTTACAATTCTGCTTAAAATAAAATTTTATTTCAGGATTTAATTTTAAGGATGTACTTAATAAATCTGCTGCATTCGTACTTATTGCCGCAGCAGGTATTCTTTCATTAACTAATTGGTCGCCGTAGCTCATTGAACCCGTATGCGGAAAATCATCTAACCTAAGGTTCATGGACCGAACAATGACACCTAAGGCACCAAACTTAGAAGCTTCTAGTGCGCCTGCATAACGCTGATCAACACAATTAGAATATGAACTGAACGTGTTTATTAAAGTTGGATCCATTGGTTTATTAAAAAACACAATTTTGCCTTCAATTTTATCTTTACCTAAAACGGTCAACTGTTCTATACCATCTACCTCGATTATACCTGCTTTAATACCTTGTTGAGGCGTTGCTACAGACCCCCCTAACGCGCAAATAGCCACATTGGTAGTTACACCTGGGGTTGTTTCAAAATATGCAAATTCGGGCGTACCTCTCACCCACTTAGGAACCATTACCGGTTGTAACCAAACCTCATCAACACCCAATGAATCTAGCTGTGCTTTAGTATAATCTATAGCTTGTTGCGCTTGTATAGAGCCAGAAAGCCGACCACCTATTTGATTAGATAGGTAATTTAACCAATCGTACCCTTTACCTTGAGATAGGGCAGTATCATAAATTTTTTTAATTTGTTCTTGGTCCGTAATTTGAGCAAAACCCAAATAAGAAAAAGTAATGACTATTAATAAGGTAAGTTTATTTTTCACTCTGTAGCTGTTCTTCATAGTCGTCTAAATTAGCTATTATTTTTTCGCTTAACTTAGGCTCCTTAATATCTTTGTATTTTTTTAACGATTGAAGTAGAATCGAAGCCACAATTACACGGGTTGCCTTTTTATTATCTGCTGGCACCACATACCACGGAGCATGGTCGTGTGTTGTTTTTGAAATTGCTTCTTCGTAACATTTTTGATAAGTATTCCACAATTTACGCTCCTTTAAATCGCCGGGTGAAAATTTCCAATGTTTTTCTTTTAGCGCTAATCTTCTAAGCAAACGTTGACGCTGCTCTTCTTTAGAAAGATTTAGAAAAAATTTAAAGATTAAAGTTCCATTTGCCGCAAGGTGTCTTTCGAAATCGTTAATTTGTTCAAATCTTTTATCCCAAAACGTTTGATTTATATCCTCTACCGAATGTATGCCCGGAATATGTTCATTTAATATATATTCTGGATGAACCCTTGTCACAAGTACATTCTCGTAATGCGTTCTATTAAAAACTCCAAATTTACCTTTTGCAGGTAACACCAAATAATGTCTCCACAAATAATTATGACTTAATTCTAATTCGGTTGGCACTTTAAAACTATGTACTTCTACTCCACTTACATTAAAATCTTTAAATACTTCACGAATTAAACTATCTTTCCCAGCTGTATCCATGCCTTGTAGGCATACTAAAATACTATACTTTCCATGAGCGTATATAGTATCTTGGAACTCTCCAAGTTCTCGTCTAATTGCGGACAATTCCTTTTTTAAAACCTTATCTGATTTACCAAAATTCTCATTTGTAGCACAGTCCACTATATTAAAATCTTTATACGCCCGGTATTCTTTACTTTCTATTTTTTTCATAATGAAATATAAAATTTAAAATTTAACCATACTAATTCTATATTGATCTAATTTAGTTTTGAATAGCTGCATTAGTATCGTTTTATCGGAGTTCATAGGTATTGTAACGAATTAAATATTTTCAACGAGGCAAACAAACTAAATTTATTATTGTAAAATCCCAAATTTTACAACTTAACAACCTACAAATGAAGAAAAGTATATATCTACTCGGCGCTACGGCATTTTTAATTTTATCCTCTTTTAAGACGAATGTAGAATGCGAATATGCAAATTCGAACATGGGTTATGCAAAAGTTCAAACAAATGCTGCATTACTCACGGACGACATTAATCAAGCAAGGTTTTACACTTACAAAGCAATTAACGCCATAGAAAAAACAAAAACTCAATTGGATGTTTGTGGCTGTATTATTGCAAAAAAAAGTATCTATGAAAATATAGCTATACTTTTACAAGCAACTAAATCAACCACATTAGAAGGCACTAAAAATTACTTAAACCAATCTATTGTGCTTACGGAAAACACAATACTAACACTAGATTCTCACGACTCGCATAATAGTTCATATTCTAATGATTTGTTAACGGTAAACACAAAACCTAGCACTACCGAAATAATAGCAACAAAGGAAACTAAAAACAAAAAATTATTTGATACCATTGATGCTTCACTCGAGAAATATGAAATTTCATTGAACAAAGTTGTGGAGGGCGTTAATTGTGAAGAGGCAACGGCCTTTGCAAAAAGTATTTATAGTGAATGTGAAAAACAACTCCTAAACCCTAACTTATCTGAAGGCAGTAAATACTATAATTTACGTACTAAAAATATTACCAAAAAGGCTTTAAATAAAATTGGAAACTGCAATATGGCCAAATAGACGTATTTACAATAATACCTTATTTACTGGCAAATAATTTTACGTCGTCTTCTGAAACAACTTGACCACCAAGGATAATTAAACGTTCCACTACATTTCTAAGTTCACGTATGTTTCCTGTCCAGTCATATGCCTTTAGTAATTTAATAGCCGTATCGGAAAAGGTTTTTAAGGCCATTCCTTGTTCTTCCGTAATTTTCTTAGAGAAATGTTCTATTAATAATGGAATATCATCTCGTCTATCATTTAAACTAGGTACTTGAATAAGGATAACGGCCAACCTATGGTACAAATCTTCTCTAAAATTCCCTTGCTCTATTTCCTTTTTTAAATCTTTATTGGTAGCTGCAATAACGCGCACATCTACCTTAATATCTTTATCGGTACCTACTCTAGATATTTTACTTTCTTGTAACGCGCGTAAAACTTTTGCTTGGGCAGATAAACTCATATCTCCAATCTCATCTAAAAATATGGTCCCTTTATTTGCCGCTTCAAATTTACCGGCTCTATCTTTTACTGCAGAAGTGAATGCGCCCTTTACATGACCAAACAATTCACTTTCAATAAGTTCAGATGGTATTGCCGCACAATTAACTTCTATAAAAGGTGCATCGCTTCGGGCACTTTTTTCATGAAGCCAATGTGCAACAAGTTCCTTTCCGGTGCCATTAGAACCTGTAACTAAAACACGGGCATCAGTAGGTGCTACTTTCTCTATCATTTCTTTAATAGTATTTATTTCGCTACTAGCACCGATCATCTCATAGTTCTTACTTACTTTCTTTTTTAAATTATTATTTTCTACTACTAAAACCTTCTTATCTAAGGCATTTCTAACAGTGGTAAGCAATCTATTTAAATCTGGCGGTTTTGAAATGTAATCAAATGCACCTAAACGCATGGTATTTACAGCCGTATCTAAATCACCATGCCCTGAAATCATAATAAAAGGTATTTCCGGTTTTATTTTACGCGCCGCCTCCAGCACTTCAACTCCATCCATCTTAGGCATTTTAATATCACATAGAACTAAATCATAGTCGTTACTTTTGATAGTTTCAATACCTTTTAATCCATCTTCAGCCTCTTCTACAGTATATGATTCGTTCTCTTCGGATAAAATCTTGACCAATACTCTTCTAATTGCTGCTTCATCTTCTATTACTAATATTTTTGGCATAATAATTTTTTAAATTCCTATTCTAAATCCTGTTCTAAAGTAGAGACCTGTTGCATCGTTTAAGGTGAAAATATCATTTCTTTCTTCATCCCTTAACACTCCGTTTTGAAATAATGAACGACCGCCAATAATGTAAACGGACATATCCTTGGTTATCTTATATTGGTAACCTAAGGTCAATAATAATGCCGTAGATGAAACATCTGTAGATAAGTTATTTCCTGGAAGTAAAATATCGTTCTGAATATTTACATAATACCCATCTAAAAATAATTCTGTTTGAAAGAAATGTCCCTTCTTGGTAAAATACTTCATTCCTGATTTTGGTGCTCCGACAACATACGACCAATTAGGATGAAATCGCTTTTCATAATACAAAAAAGGCAGCGGTATATCTATAGGTGAAGTGCTATTATATGAAATACCTAAAGCTAAAATAAAAGGCTTCTCAACATCCTTAATATTCTTGTAGGTACCTGCAGTAAAATTCATATTAAAATCATCTTGTTGAAATTCTTCTACAAAGTTTGACGACCATCTTGGGGTAATAACCCCTATTAAACGCCACTTTTCACTTAATTTATACATATAAGCCAAATTCACATCTACAACATGAAATTTGTTTAAATCGTTTGAATTGGGAAACAAATCATCGGGTACCTCAAAATTATATCTATTATATTCTGCACCCAAAATAACATAGTCATTCTTTTCTCCTACCGCGATCGGCACGTTTAAGACTAGTTTTATACGAGAAGTTTCAATATTACCACTATTCTCTGGCATTATCATATACTCTATTCTAAACACATCTGGTGTTTGTGAGTATATAGAATTTACAGTTGTTACCAGTAAAAGCACCCAAAAAATATAACCGTTATGCCTTTTCATTATTCGCTACATTTGATACATTACTATGTTGAAAAGGCCCTTGTTGAAATAAATGTACATCTCTTTGAGGAAAAGGTATAGTAATATTGTTCTTTCTAAAATCGGCGTCTATTTTATAACGTAAATCGCTTTTAATACGTGGATCGGAAAAACTATCGGTTATGTAAAAGTTTAAAGTAAATACTAAGGCAGAATCGCCAAAATCCTCAAAAACAACAAATGGTTTAGGACTTTTTAGAACATTTCTTTGTGTTTTAATTACATCTAAAAGAATTTTTGTAACTAACTGAACATCACTACCGTAAGCTACACCTATCCGTATTAGTTCTCTGGTCATTTTGTGGTTTTGAGTATAGTTGTAAACAATATCACTTATAAACTTATGATTAGGAATAATGATAACCTTATCATCTCTGGTAAGTGCTCTTGTAGTTCTTAGTTTAATTTCAAATACTTTACCTACTTTACTATCAATTTCTACGATATCCCCAACTCTTAACGATTTATCTACAATGATGAATATACCACCAATAATATCCTGAAATATTTCTTGTAAAGCTAATCCAAGACCAACAAATAATGCTGCCGAGGCTGTAATTAATATGGTTATATTAATACCTGCAGCGCTCATGGTAAAAAGTATGACTATGACATAGACCAAATACTTTATAAACTTGAAAATACTAATGAATTTTAACTTATCATCAGTTTCCATTTTTCTGGTAAAAAATCTTCTTAACCCTTGTAATATTGTACTTGTAAGAAAAAAAGCTAAAGTGAGCAACAAAAGTAAACCTACCGTTATATGAATAGATTTATCGCCTTCTCCAAACTTATACCCAAGGTCTAAAAATTTTTTTATTACCCCCCAGATATCATCCTCAATAATTTCTTTAATTTTTTCTGTACTCTCCTGAATCATGACGAATATTTAAGCCATTTATATAGTTCTTTATAACTTGGTTTTTTACCATACATAAGTATGCCTACACGATATATTTTGGCTGCAACCCAAACGATACCAATAAAAGTACCTATTAAAATTAAAATTGAACTTATCAATTGCCATACGGGAACGCCACCCTCACCAATACCCCAAGGTAAACGCATGAGCATAACTATTGGCGATGTTAGCGGAAAAAGAGAAAATGCAACAGCTATTGGACCATTAGGGTTGCTAAAAACAGAAAAGAAACCTACATAGATAGCCAACATTAGCGGTAATATTACAGGAAAAATAAATTGCTGTGTATCGGTCTCATTGTCAACAGCAGCACCTATTGCAGCATAAATGGAGCTATATATTAAATAACCTAAAACAAAATAAATAATAAAGAAAATTATCATTGCAAAAATGGGTATTTCAAATATTTCTTGAGCGTATAATTGCATGTCTTGTGTTAGAGCACCAACGTTTATATTTTCACTACCAGCCATGGAAGGTGTTATACCCCCTTTTGTTAAACTAGCTGGATCAATATCAAAAATAGCTAAGCCAACAAAGAGTAAAATAGCTCCCGATACAATCCATATCCCAAATTGCGTAATACCTGCTAAAGAAGTTCCTATTATCTTTCCCATCATTAGATGAAAAGGTTTTACCGACGATATAATTACTTCTATTATTCTACTTGTTTTTTCTTCTATTACACTCCTCATTACAAAACCACCATAAATAATAATAAACATCATTATTAGATAGCCGAAGGCACCACCAATTATTGCTTTAATTTCATTTAGTCCTTTTATATTTTGAAGTCCATCAAAAGTCTCAATATTCATCGTATAACTGCGATCCATTTCGGCATACTCTTTTGGAGACAAACCTAGTTCTTGTAGTCTTTCTTGCCTTAATCTTCTAGTAATTGAATTTTCTAACTTATCTAAAACTGTAGAACTAGGCGTGTCTTTACTATAGAAAAATGAACGTTGTGCAACTTGCTCAATATTAGATTCATTTGGCAGATATATAAGTCCATAATAACCTAAACTTTCTGTAGAATCTTTGGCCTGTGCCAATGTTATATCTTTAAAATTAACATAAGAAGTTGCTTCTGAAGTAACAAATTCATTTGAAAAGTAATCACTTTCATTAAGCACACTAATTATTCTTTCCTCATTGTCATTCAGCTGTGTTAAATAAGCAATCAACAAAATCATACCCACCATAAGTAATGGGCTCAAAAATGTCATAATTACGAAAGATTTATTTCGGACTTTTGCCAAGTATTCTCTTTTAATAATCAATGGTAACTTATTCATGACCTACATTTTTATTCTGAATAGCTTTTATAAAAATATCGTTTGCTGAGGGTATTGTTTCCACAAAGCCATTTATATTGGCCCTTGAGCTTAAAAAATCCAAAACTTCTCGAGATTCACTTGTGGGCAATTGTATAGTTAAATTCAATTGGCTTTCGTTACTATCGTATGCGTTCGTTAAAAGTTGAAATTTATCCTGTATTTCGGCAATTAGAGCCTTATGATTAGAAGTTTCTAATCCTATTTTAAATATATTATTCTTATATGCTTTCTTTATATCAATTAATTTACCATCTAATATTTTTTCTGACTTATGAATTAAGGCAATATACTCGCAAAGCTCTTCAACAGATTCCATTCTATGTGTTGAAAAAATAATAGAAGTACCGTTTTCTTTTAACTCCAATATCTGTTCTTTAATAAGGTTTGCATTTATTGGGTCAAAACCACTAAATGGCTCATCAAAAATTAAAAGTTTAGGCTCATGTAATACGGTTACAACAAACTGTATTTTTTGCGCCATACCCTTAGAAAGTTCTTGAATTTTCTTATTCCACCAATCTCCTATTTCTAACTTTTCAAACCAATATTTTAAGCGTTTTTTAGCGTCATGTTTAGACAACCCTTTCAGTTGAGCAAGGTATAAGGCTTGCTCCCCAACTTTCATACTCTTATATAGACCGCGCTCTTCTGGTAAATATCCAATTTGTGAAATATGTTCGGGTCTCAATGGTTTACCATCTAAATAAACAGCTCCTTTATCAGGAAAAGTTATTTGATTTATGATACGAATTAATGTGGTTTTACCTGCTCCATTAGGGCCTAGTAAACCATAAATACTGTTTTCT
This sequence comes from Maribacter hydrothermalis, assembly GCF_001913155.1. Classification (GTDB taxonomy): domain Bacteria; phylum Bacteroidota; class Bacteroidia; order Flavobacteriales; family Flavobacteriaceae; genus Maribacter; species Maribacter hydrothermalis. The sequence goes on along the minus strand of NZ_CP018760.1, from coordinate 3,062,995 downwards.
GGGATTTCGAGGGAAACGTTTTTTAAAGCTGTATGGTTTCCAAATTGTTTGGTAACCTCTTTAGCGACCAAAATATGATTCATGTACGCAGTTTATTCAAAGATATTGAAATGTTTTGACTAGATATGCTCTTTATGAATCCTTTATACATTTCGCTATTTAAACGACAATTGCTACGGTTAGGAATTGCATTAAAAAGCAAAACCCACCCTTAATAAATTAAGGATGGGAAAAAAATTGCTATGAAAAAGAAAATTAATATTGGTCTCCCAATATTATCTCAAATATACGTTTTTTATTTATAAATCAAATTTTCAGCGTCTAAGAGAACATATCTTTTACTTTTTCAAAAAATGATTTATCTGATTTCTCAGGTTTAGGCTCAAAATTATCGTTCCCCTGCATTTTTTCAAAGAACTCTCTCTGTTCTTTATTCAACTCTTTAGGGGTCCAAACATTTACATGTACTAAAATATCACCAGCGCCATACCCATTTAAACTTGTAATTCCCTTACCCCTTAATCTAAGTATTTTACCCGATTGAATTCCTGGTTCCAATTTAATACGAACTTTACCACCTACGGCATCAATTTCTTTCGATGTTCCCAATACTGCCTCTGAAATACTTACATAAAGATCATAATGCAAATTATCACCTTCCCTTTTCAAAGTAGCATGTTCTTGAGTTTCAATGGCCACTAACAAATCTCCCGGGATACCATTACCCGGAGCATCGTTACCCTTGTTAGGAACCTCTAACTGCATTCCTTCTTCTACCCCTGCAGGGATATTAATTGAAACTGTTTCTTCGGTAATTTTAAGACCTTGTGCATCTGCATCGTTAGGTTTACCATCTAAAATTTGACCACTACCGCCACAAGTACTACAAACAGCTGCTGTTTGCATTCTTCCCAAAATAGTATTTTGAATTTTTGTAACCTGCCCTCTACCATTACAGGTTGAACATGTTTTATAGGTAACACCTTCTGCTTGTACTTTTCTTTTTACTTTAACTTTCTTTTCAACACCATTGGCAATTTCTTCTAATGTCAAAGTGACTCTTATCCGTAAGTTACTACCTTTTACTCGTCTTTGACCGCCACCGCCGCCAAAGCCGCTGAAGCCACCAAAACCGCCTCCGCCAAAAATATCGCCAAATTGACTGAAGATATCATCCATATTCATGCCTCCGCCAAAACCGCTGCCATTACCTCCTTCAAAGGCTGCATGTCCAAATTGATCGTAACGAGCTTTTTTGTCAGAATCACTTAAAATTTCATAAGCCTCAGCAGATTTTTTAAACTTCTCTTCCGCAGCACTATCCCCTGGATTTTTATCAGGGTGGTACTGTAGTGCCTTCTTTCGATAGGCTTTTTTTATTTCTGCAGCAGATGCACTCTTACTGACGCCTAAAACATCATAATAATCTTCCTTCATCACAAATTTTTAATTTCCTACTACAACTTTTGGATGCCTAATGATACGGTCACCTAACTTAAATCCTTTTTCAATAACGTCAACAATCTTGCCCTTCATCTTTTTGTCCGGAGCCGGTATTTGAGTAATAGCCTCATGGATATCTGCATCAAAAACATCACCAGCTTTCACTTCCAATGTTTCTAGCCCTTTAGATTTTAAAGTCTCTATTAATTTAACCTTGATTAACTCAATTCCCTTAAAAGTTTCTTTATCAGCAGACTTGGCTAACTCTTTCATAGCCCTGTCAAAATCATCCATTACAGGTAATAAGGAAACCATAACTTCTTGACCTGCAGTTTTAAATAAGTCCATTCGTTCCTTTGACGTACGTCTTTTATAATTCTCAAACTCTGCAAATAATCTTAAAAATTTATCTTTTTCTTTCGCAAGTTCTTCACTAAGTGTCTCTTCCACAGACAATTCTACACCTTCATCTACATTATCTTGCTTTTGCTCTTGGTCCTCACCATTTAAAAGCGCATCATCCAAGAATTCATCTTCCAACGTGTTTTCTTTATCACTCATAATTTGTTGTAATTTAAATCGCTGATTAAAAGCAGGCAAAAGTACTGCCAATTCTTTAAAAATGTCAAAATGTCACAAAAGAATAAAAAAAAATCCGCCAAAAAGCGGATTTAAATTCGTTTTAATAATTCTCAAATTCTATAATGAAACAAACTCTTTTGCTGTTTTGTTTCTAGTGCTGTTGCATGGTGTATCTCTATCATATATATCCGCAAGGGCTTGGCATATATTAGTATACTTAAAAATATAACCTTCTTCCTCTATTTTTTTACTGCTAACCCTTTGACTCGCAAATAAAATATAAGACATATCCCCAAGAATTGTGCGCATTAAAAACTTAGGAATATTTGGCAGTAATAACGGTTGATCTAATGCTTTGGCAATTTCCTTAACCAGTTTATTATTTGTTACAGGATTAGGAGCAACCCCATTAAAAGTTCCTTCGAGATGTAATGTTGCAATATGAAGAAATATACCAGCTATGTCAAAAACATGTATCCATGACTGCCATTGTTCACCAGAACCAAAGGCTGAACCGACATAATAGTTGATAGGCTTTGCCATTTCTGGCAAGGCACCCCCAGAACCAGATAGCACTAAACCTATACGCACTTTAGCTACTGCAAGTCCTAATTCTTCAAATTCATTGACTTTATTCTCCCATAAAGAAACTACTTTCCCTAAAAAACTATCATCAACATTAGTTACGTTTTCAGTATAATAATTACTAAGTGAATCTGGGTAAACACCAATTGCGGAAGCAGAAACTATAGATTTTACAGTTTTATTTTCTATTTTTAAAAGAGATTCCTTTAGTAGATCCAATGAATCTATTCTACTACTTAAAATTTCTTTTTTATACTCATTTGTCCATCGTTTGGAAATACTTGAACCTGCCAAATTTATAATTACCGAAACATCTTTAAAACACTCAAGATCAATCTCTTTTGTGGCTACATCCCAAAAATAACCTTGATAGTTTTCCTCCGAAACAATTTTACTTTTACTAGTCGTTAAGTAGTTGACTGCATATCCTCTTTCATGGCATTGAGATACTAACTCACTACCTACTAAACCTGTTGCACCTGTTATCAATACTTTCATAGTTTAAAGGTATTGCTTTTGATTATTCTTGATGTATATTTTAATTTGGATTTAACATTACGGCCAAACTTATTGACTTACAAGGTCTTAAAATTTTATTAATATAAAAACAAGATGAAGTTTTAAGCTTTTCTAGCTCTTAACATTTCTCTTTTACCTGGAGGTCCAGGTAATTTTTCCACGAGAAAACCAACTTCTAACATGGCACGCCTAACACTTCCCTTAGCTGCATAGGTAACTAAATAGCCGCCAGATTTTAATGCGGCGAACATTATACTGAATATTTCTACGGTCCACAATTCTGGTTGAACCCGAGCGCCAAATGCATCAAAATAAATAAGGTCTATTGAATTGATTATATCAATTTCTTTAAAAAATTTCTTTTCTTTTTGAATTTTAAAATCTGCACTTATCTCAATCTGCTCTTCCCAAGGAGCGTTATGTATTAAATTGAACTCATTTTTTAGAGAAACCGCATTCAATTCTTCTAAATAATTTAATTGCGAAAGCTCGTCATTAGAAACTGGGAAAGCCTCAACACCAATATAGTTAATCGTTAAATTCCGCTTTAATGCTTCAATTAAGGTAATAAACGCATTTAAACCAGTTCCTAAGCCAATTTCAAGAACAGCTAACTCTCGGTTTTTAAATAAGTTTAATCCTGAATCTATAAAAACATGATAAGCCTCTTGTATGGCGCCATGCTTAGAATGGTATTGTTCTTGCCAGTCTTTAATTTGGATGGTTTTAGAGCCATCTGCCGTGGTAATTATTTCTCTTTCCAACTTAATTTGGTACTAATACTCCGGAAGCCTCAAAACTAAATGTCCTTTTTGGGGTAGTGATTTTAGCAATATCTTCATCAGATTTATTAGCATCTTTTGCATAATGCCTTTGATCATTAACAGTCATTTCTTCAACAAAAGCTAAACCATTTAATATCACCTCTTTCCCTGGAATATCTGATGGCATAAAAAATGCATAATCTTTAAACCGTACCATGGCCTGCTCCCCTTGAGGAAGTTCAACAACCATCCAACAACCTTTTACTTTGCAAACTTCTTTTACAATGGTCTTAAATTGCATTTTAACCGAATCCTGGATAGCCATTGTAGCATATTTTTTCCAAATTTCACTTTCTTGTTCAACAGTATTTAATTTAAATTCCTCTCCATAAAACATCCCAGAATCTTGAACAGTAGATGATACTATTTTGTTTTGTTCCTGACTTTGGCAGGATAACAATCCCAATAAAAACACAAGTAAAATGTTAAATCCTTTCATAAATCTCAAAAATGATAAATTAGTTACAAAACTGGTCATTTTAAATCTAAAAAAGAAGAACTAGTAGTGATATTTGTTTAATTTTATTCAACTAAAGTTATATGTTTTATGAGTATTGAAACTAAAAATATCATTGTAGAAAAAGTTAAGACATCAAAAATTGATCAAGTAGATTTTGATAATCTAGCATTTGGGTCAGTTTTCACTGATCATATGGTTGTCTGCACGTTTAAAAATGGTGAATGGGAAACTCCGACTATAATGCCATATCAGCCAATAACCCTTGATCCATCATCTAAGATTTTTCATTATGGACAATCTATTTTTGAAGGTATGAAGGCATATAAAGACAAAGACAACGATATTTATTTATTTAGACCTCTAGATAACTTTAAACGGCTTAATATATCTGCAGAAAGAATGTGTATTCCACAAATTCCTGAAGAATACTTTATGAATAGTCTTACAACATTATTACAATTAGACAAAGAATTTATACCTACCAAAGAAGGAAGTTCATTGTACATAAGACCATTTATGTTTGCATCTGGAAACGGATTTCATGCATCACCTGCAAATGAGTATAAATTTATTATAGCCTGTGCACCATCTGGAGCTTATTTTTCTGGAAAGGTAAAAGTATTGATAGAAGAAAAGTATTCTAGATCTGCGAATGGCGGTGTTGGTTTTGCTAAGACTGGCGGTAATTATGCTGGGCAATTTTACCCTACACAGTTAGCAGTTGCTAAAGGATACAACCAAGTAATTTGGACCGATGACAGCACCCATGAATTTATTGAAGAAGCTGGCGCCATGAATATTTTCATTAGAATAAACGACACCCTTATTACAGGCCCTACTAGTGATCGCATACTTGATGGTATAACACGCAAAAGTATTTTAGAAATTGCCAAGGATCAAGGTATTAAAACGGAAGTAAGAAAGATAACCGTAAAAGAAGTAATTGAGGCAGCTGAAAATGGTTCATTAAAAGAAATGTTCGGTGCTGGGACCGCTGCGGTTATTTCACCAATATCTAGTTTTGGTTTTAGAGAAACTGATTATGACTTGCCAGAAATAGAAAACAGTTTTAATCAACGTCTAAAAAAGATTATTACAGATATTCAATACAATAAATCTGAAGACAAATTTGGATGGAGGTATAAAGTTAAAGTATAAAAAAAGGGCGTTCGCCCTTTTTTTTATTTATCTAATATCATTTCAATATTGGGTTTAAAATAATTTGGCCCTTTTAAAACTTTACCATCTTCCCTATAAATAGGTTTACCATTGGCACCTAGCTTACTCATATTACTACGTTGAATTTCATTAAATACTTCTTCTATTTTATATTGCATTCCGTGCTCTAGAATAGTACCGCATAATATGTACAACATATCGCCTAGTGCATCAGCTACTTCAACAAGATCATTATTTTTAGCAGCTTCCAAATACTCTTTGTTTTCTTCATCCATAAGGTTAAAACGCAAATTATTTTTAGCTTCACCCAAATCGGCAACCATTTCTTCTGAAACACCTAGACCAAATGAATTATGAAATTTCTTTACCGCTTTGATTTTATTTTTCATCTTTTTTATATCGTTTTCCGTTAGCTTTGCGTAAAAATAGGAAATATGTTTAGCTCCGGACAAATCATTTTTACCATAGTATTTGCAATCGCTTTTGCCGTAATTATTATAATTTCCTATAAAAAAGATTTCAAATTACATCAAAAGAATTTCAAAGGTGTTAAATGGATTGGGATTTTCTTTGCATTATTCATTATTTTTTTACTGTGTATTAAATACTTTCTTAAAGATTAGTTAAATTTTTACCTACACCAAAAAATTTAAGTCCTTAACAACAAAACAGCAATTTTGCACGTATAATATACCAAATAACGTAATTTTGCGTTATTCATCTATAAGGGGCGAATAATTATGATGACATTTCTTACAATTTTCTTAGTTTTAATAGTGGTTAATATTGCAATGTTGGCAGTTAACTTGTTAAGTGTTTCCCAAAAATCGAAAACAACTTCTCAAAAATTATCTAACGAAAACATTTCAACAATCTATCCATTAGATTTACTAACCTCTAGCTACAAGAAAGCAGTTTAGTTTATACCTTTATAAGGTATGAAGCAATTTTTACTTGTATTCTTAGGAGGAGGTTTTGGCAGTATCTTAAGATATTGGATTTCAAAGAACCTAAATTCGTATTATTCTAATTTTTATTTAGGTACATTTCTAGTAAACATCATAGGTTGTATTTTAATAGGACTTCTTATTGGCCTAACTTTAAAGTATAATTACATTACCGAAAATCAAACTTTATTATTAGCTACCGGATTTTGCGGAGGCTTTACCACATTTTCTACATTCGCCTTAGAAAGCAACATGCTACTAAAAGAAACATCAATACTATCCACGTCTCTTTACATGGGCCTAAGTGTTATTATAGGCATTTTCGCCATTTCATTAGGATTATGGATTAGTAAAACGCTCTAATAACTACGCTCACATTCATTTTTTACATTTTTCAAGATACTTAATGCTTTAGGTATTAGCGATTCTATCTCCCAATCATCATTTAAAAATTCAATTTTCTGATGATTACGTTCGAGATTGGACAATACCCTACACTCTAGCCCTTCACTTTCTTTAAAATACATCAAAATAAATATATATACCCATAAATTTATAGGGTATAAATTATTATAATGATAATAATATTCAATTAACCCCTAAATAAATAGGGGTATATTTATTTTAACATATATTTGGCTATATCAAAAACTTAATTAAATGAAAAAAATCGAGGCAATTATCAGAAAATCGAAGTTTGACGATGTCAAAGAGGCATTACACAAAATTGAGGTTAATTTCTTTAGTTATTGGGATGTAACAGGAGTAGGAAATGAAAAGCAAGGTCATGTGTATCGTGGTATTTCTTATAGCACAACAGATATTCAACGTAGATACCTATCAATAGTAGTATCAGATGACTTTCTTGAAAGAACAGTGAATTCTATTCTTGAGTCCGCATATTCTGGTAATGTAGGTGACGGTAAAATTTTTGTTTCCGACATACAAGAGGCCTATAGAATTAGAACAAAAGAAAAAGGCCTAGCGGGAATCAACTAAACCAATTCACAAATTAAAAAATTAAAAAAATGGACGTAGGATTATTTACAGTAAATAACGTATGGATGATGGTAGCTACCGCATTGGTATTTTTCATGCACACAGGTTTTGCTTTTCTAGAAATAGGACTTACAAGACAAAAAAATACAATCAATATCTTATTTAAAAACATCTTTATTATAACAGGAGGCTTACTTCTATATTATGCTTTTGGCTTTAATTTAATGTACCCAGGATTTGAAGATGGCGATATGGGACTATTAAAATTTGCAGGATTCGGAATTGCAGCTCCTGAAGGCGGAATGACGGCTGAATATGCAGATGGCGGTTATACCTGGTGGACAGATTTTCTTTTTCAAGGAATGTTTGCGGCCACCGCAGCAACAATTGTATCTGGAGCTGTAGCAGAGCGCATGAAAATTGGTTCTTTCATGATTTTCACAGTAGTATATGTGGGTATAGTTTATCCTATTGTTGGTGCGTGGAAATGGGGTGGCGGATTTTTAGACTCATGGGGATTCTATGATTTTGCAGGTTCAACATTAGTACACTCTGTAGGCGGATGGGCCGCCATAGTAGCTATATTCTTATTAGGCTCAAGAATTGGGAAATTTGGCAAAGAAGGTAAACCAAACGCAATACCGGGCCACAGTATACCAATGGCAACCGCTGGCGTACTAATATTATGGTTAGGATGGTTCGGTTTCAATGGTGGGTCAGTATTATCTGCAGATCCAGAATTAACTTCATTAGTATTGGTTACCACAAGTTTAGCAGCTGCTGCAGGCGGGTTCGGGGCCATGATCACTTCTACCATATTACATAAGAATCTTGATTTAACAATGTTCCTCAACGGTATACTAGGTGGATTAGTGGGTATTACCGCCGGTGCAGATTTAATGTCACCGAACGAAGCTGTTGTTATTGGTTTTATTGCCGGAGCTATAATAGTAGGTGGGGTAGCTTTAGTGGACAAAATTAAATTAGATGACCCTGTAGGTGCTGTAGCTGTACATTTAATTTGTGGAATTTGGGGAACTTTAGCTGTAGGTATTTTTGGAAACCTGGCTAGTGGTGCTCAATTCATGACCCAATTATATGGCGTACTAATTGTCGGTGGATTTTGCATAATAACTTCTGGGATCATCCTAGGAACCTTAAAAGCAACAATAGGCCTTAGGGTTTCAAAAGAGGAAGAAATTGAAGGTTTGGATATTCATGAGCACGGCATGGATGCTTATGCCGACTTTAGAATGAACGATCACTAAATAAAAAAATACGGAGCGTTTTGCAGAACGCTCCGTTTCATAACCATTCTACAAATTTATTCTCTCAAATTAATTAATCCCAAACGGGAATTAAAAACAAAATTTATGAAAACGATTATAATTACAAAATACGTAAAAAATATCTTTACCACTACATTAATGCTTTTTGTTATTTCAGGAATAATTGCTCAAGAAGAAGTTGAAGAAAAAAAATTCTCTATCAGCGGATCTATTGATGCATATTACAGAGCAAACTTAAGTGCAGGAAATGGTATTGACGCTCAAGCCCCTGGTAGTTCATTTGCCAATTTACCTGGTTTCTCCTTGGGTATGGCAAATGTTATAGCTGGATATGAAGGCGAAAAAGTAGGTTTCGTTGCAGATTTAGTTTTTGGTCCTAGAGGTACAGATGCAATTTTTGCATCTCCAATGTATTCAGCAACAGGTGATATTGTAAATCAACTATATGTGTATTGGGATATAAGTGACAAGGTCACCTTAACTTTTGGTAATTTCAATACATTCTTAGGTTATGAAGTTATTTCACCAGCAGCTAATTTTAATTATAGTACATCTTATTTGTTCTCATATGGTCCATTCTCACACACTGGTCTAAAAGCAGATTTTGCCTTATCTGATGACTTTAGCCTAATGTTAGCGGTAATGAACCCTACAGATTTAACCGAGTTCAATCCAACTGGACAATATACGTATGGCGTTCAACTTGGATATAGTGGTCAATATGCAAACTTATTATTGGACAATGGTTCTTTTGAAATAGATTACACTGGTGGATTTGACTTATCGGATGACTTCTTCTTAGGTCTAAATGCTGCCTATTTTAGTGGAGACGAAGAAGACGGTATCGGAAGTTTTGCAGGTGTGGCAGTTTACCCGCAATTAGCAACTTCTGAAAATTTCACCATAGGACTAAGAGGTGAATATTTTGCTGAAACTGATTTATTTGGTGCTATAGGCGCTGTTGATGCTGAAGGTGATGCTAGTGTTTTTGCCGTAACCCTTACAGGAAGTGCTACAATTGGCAACTTAATTATTAAGCCAGAATTAAGACTAGACAGCACATCTGAAGATACTACATTTGTAAACGGTGACGGAGAAGCTATGAGTAGTCTTTCATCATTTGTTCTTGCAGCAGTCTACTCTTTCTAAGCAAAAAAATAATTGTTGATTTTATAGTTTAAGTTTTAAAACTCGGTATTTAATACCGAGTTTTTTTATTTCAATATTCAATACTTAAACGCCTTTACACCTACCCTAATCTCAGTATTTAAATTATTTATGGCCGGCACTAACGGACAGCTAAACTTCTTGTTATATGCGCAATATGGGTTATATGCCTTATTAAAATCTAAAATTATGGTGTTCCCTTTAGGTATTCTTAAATCTAAATAACGTCCGCCACCGTATGTTTCCTCTCCATTGGTATCATCCGTAAAAGGTAAAAACAAGTAATCTTTGTATTTTTCTTGTGTAATTAATTCAGGGGTTTGGTAAATTTCTAGTTGTTGTTGTTTTCCGTTCAATGTAAATTTAGCTATTCCATAAAGCACCTCTGTAGATTCCCTTTCAGTAGTAGTTGGCATAGAAAACGGTAAAGCATCAGGAGTTCGAACAAATTCTGCGACTATCACATAATTGGTATCAGGCTTAAAAAAATCCAAGGTTTCAAAATCTGCCCGAAATCTATCTGCTAAAGGTGAAGTTTCGGGATTCTTGAATTCCGCATTCAATTCTTCTTGAAACAATAAAATATCTGCCAATTTATCCGAAACCACACTTGCCTTAATATCATTTTTTGAGTCATGATATTTCTTTTCTTGTCCGCATGAAATAAATACACTAAAAACCAAAACCGCAATAAATACTTTCATTCTTCTTCGTTTACCCTTCAAAAATACAATTTATTCACTGCATTTATTTTACATATAATTGTACTTTAGAACCAGATATAATATCATATGAAATTTATACCCTTTTTACTTCTCATTTCATTTATTTTTTTAAGCTGTAATCAGAAAAATTCATCCTCTAATATAAAAATAGCAAAAAAGGGTACTAGAGTTATCCCAGAGCTAAACCCCGAAAGTTACAATGTAGCTTTTTTAATTATGGACGGCACTTACAATACAGAATTTACCGCACCTTTTGATATTTTTCAACATACTAAATTTAGAAAAGGCATTAAGGCAATGAATACATTTACGGTTGCAAATACACTAGACCCGATCACTACCTTTGAAGGTGTTCGTATTTTACCGGATTATGATTATACAAAAGATGATTTACCTAAAATTGATATTTTAGTAGTTCCCAGTGCAGAGCATTCAATGGGTAAGGACTTAACAGATGAGTTAATGATCAATTTCATTAAAACCACTGACGAAAACGCTTTGTATATGACCAGCCATTGCGATGGCGCTTTTCCTTTGGCAAAATCGGGAATACTAGATTCTGTTGCATCTACAACTTTTCCTAGTGATGTTGAAAATTACAGAAAAATGTTCCCAAATCTTGATATTAAAGATAATGTGTTATTTGTTCATGATGAAAAATATATTACCTCTGCTGGTGGCGCTAAAAGCTTTGAAGCCGCCCTTTACTTATGCGAAATTCTTTATGGAGAAGAGATTGCCAAATCGTTAGCTAAAGGATTAGTCATAGATTGGAATTTAGAGCAAGTTCCTCACCTTACTGTTCAATAATATCGTAGCGAGCCTTTTTTAAATACTTTTCCACAAGTTCGTTAAATTCTGGTGTTATACGAAACAAAGCCGTATGCTCTAATTCATAAAGCTCATTTTTATTGGTATATCCATTTTTCAAAAGCTCCTCTAAATAAAATAGTGCAGTCCCATAATCTTCCATTTGGGCACTTGTAGAAATCACCTTTAGATACGGCGAAAAATCTAAAGGTGCAGTAATAGTTTTAATCATATACAATAAATTCAAAGCCTCTAAATCAACTTGTTTATCTGCTTCAATAAAATCAATATTATCTGAAATCAATGCGTTTATATAGCCTCTTAATCTACTGGACATTTGGCGTTCAAACAACACCGTGCTTTTATCTAGTTTAGCTAAATCTTCCATCTGAAATTTCCACCACCCTAAGTTGGCATAATTATATGATAAGATATCTTCTTCTAAATAATAACTATAATCCTCTTTTAAAAAATCTTCTTTTAAAAAGTAGCTATTCTGACTTCTGTTTGCTCTTCTATAGGCCATACTTCTTCGCAAAGACTTCTGAGACGTTTTAAGAGAATCTATATCAATTAAGGGATTAAAAATCTTCTCTATATCTAACATTTGATATGTTGCCAAAATAGGTTTGTCATTAGAAACAAAGCTATTTGCATTTGTTAAAAACTTAGTATAAGAATCAGTTATTAAACTATCATTGCGTAAAACATCACCTTTTGCCATACTTGTTAAGGTTAGCATTCTAAATGCGTTTGCAATAGTTTCAGTATCCGGCAAAATGCGATCATTGTCAAAAACCAACAATTGATTAATAAATTTTAATTTATTTAAATAAGCACGTGTAGTAAGCATACTTCTAAAGTTGTAATCCAATCGACTAACAATACCTACAAATTGAAATGTTTGCTTAGAACTTAAAATCTCTACATTGCCTACAGATGCACCAATTGAAACAACACCTTTAATCTCCTTTATAAAAGTTGGCAAAACAGATGCAAACATAGCCCCACTGCCAAAGCCAGCGGTATACGTCCTATTTTTAGCAATTGGCACCGTATTTATTACCGCATTAAACATTCTGTTGGCTATTAAAACATTAGCAGAAATTGAAAGCGAATCATTAACATTATCTGAACTTGCCAATATATAATTTTCTTTTTCGGCCGCTTGCATTAACATAGAAACAGAAGCCTTTCCATTGCCCTTTAAATCAAACACAAAAATTACGGGCAAAGGTTGCCCCAATTTAAAGGTTGAAGGCAAATAGAGTGAATATGTTTCTTTTAGTGAATCATTTACTGCTATATTCTCCGTAATTGCTCCTTTTAAAAGTCTCACTTCTTGAGAAAACCCAGAGCACGATAATAAGGCAAAAGCAAGGAATAGTATTTTTTTCATTATATTTTTTTCATCAAAAATCTAGCCAAAAATGAAATATCATTTTAATTACTATACATTTTATAGGCAATCCCAAAATGAAACAAGACAACCGCAACGTTTCAGCACATTATAAATTTATTTTATTTTATGCATTGGGGCATTAGAAATAACTTGCGACAGCACAATATGCGTTCTAGTTTCTCCATATTGTATTAGTTGATCAATAAACTTCTCCAGATGAAATTGATCCTTTAAAACCACCTCCATAACAATATTTTCATTTCCAGTAATCCTATAACAATTTATAACTTCATCTAATGTAAGAACTACGGCCAAAAAAGGTTTTAGTTTCCCCATAAAAGCTCTCAATGTTATTATTGCTTTCAGCTGATGACCGGTAAGTGCATGAGATACGGATACTTTATAACCTTTAATTATTCCTAAATCCTCCATTTTCTTTACACGTTCTGCTACTGCAGGAGCTGTGAGGCCAACAGCACGACCAATATTTGCAAAAGATTCTCGTGCATTATTATGTAACTGTTTCAGTATTTTCCAATTAAGCTCATCTATCTTTGGATTCAAAAGTATATGTATTTAAAAATTAACGTAACTAAAGTAAATTTACAAAATACATTTAAAATCAATAGAAAATAATGAGATAACTAACGTAATTTTATATAGTCCCAATAGTAACGCACAATATGGCTTATCGTAGTTTAAAAAATTTACCCATTTACAGAAAAGCGCTAGAGCTTTGCACCATGAGCAGGGAGATTGCGTCTTATGTATCTTTTAATAAAGACCTTATGAGACTTTACGAATCAAAAAGTCTTAGAGACATTATGGCCAATTCCATTTTAACCGATTCTATTTTAATTCCTCAAAAAATTGCCCAAGTAGAATACTCGAATTGTAATAATGAGCGATTAGAAACCATTTCGTTTATCAACATAATAATACGAAATATAAACTCATACTGTATGGGTTTAGAAAAAGATGGCGTAAAAGAAACTGAATATATTAATTTACTGCGAACAGAAATAAAAAGCTTTAGAAAATCGTATAAAGCGTGGAAATCTGAACACTTATAGTCTTTATTAAATACCCTATTATATAGTTATATAAGCTACTAATCTAAAAATTATCGCCTATTTTTGGTGGCTTAATATTTACACTATTGAAAACTACCATTTTAGTTCATTGCCCAGACCAAGGGGGTATTATAAGTTCTGTTACCGCTTTTATCCATAAAAACAAGGGTAATATTGTTTATCTAGATCAGCATGTTGATAAACCGGCCAATGTATTTTTTATGCGTATGGTTATTGAATTCTCTGATACCTTTTCTGATTTAGAATCTTTTAAATCATTGTTTCAAAAGGAGTTAGCTTCCATATATAAAATGGAATGGAGTTTACATACGGATGACAAATTACCAAAAATGGCCTTATTTGTTTCTAAGTACAACCATTGCTTATATGATTTATTAAGTAGGTACAACTCGGGCGAACTTGCGGTTAAAATACCCTTTATATTAAGTAATCATATAGACCTAAAGCATATAGCAGACCAATTCGAAATTCCATTTTTTCATATACCTTTTAATAAAACAAATAAAATAGAAGCTGAAAAAGAGCAACTGAAACTTCTTAATACATATGAAATAGATTTTATTGTACTTGCAAGATATATGCAAATTGTTAGTGGCAATCTAATTAGCAAATTCCCCAATAAAATACTAAACATTCATCACTCTTTTTTACCTGCATTTGCTGGCGCCAAACCATACCATGCAGCTTTTAAAAGAGGGGTTAAGATAATAGGGGCAACATGCCATTATGTTACTGAAGAATTAGATGCTGGCCCTATAATTGAACAAGATGTCACGACAGTAACACATTCGCACTCAATTGAAGATTTTATTACAAAGGGTAGAGATTTAGAAAAAATAGTCCTTTCTAGAGGCGTAAAACTTCATATTGCCCGAAAAACTATGGTCTACAATAATAAAACTGTTATTTTCTCGTAACCTATTTATGACCCTTTAAATTTTATACTATGATAAAAAAAATGAGCTTAGTTATTGGCATGTTACTCGTAATGTCTTGCCAAGAATTACAACAAGTAGTAAACCAATTACCCGAGTCTACGAGCACGGGCTTAAGTAATGAAGCCATTGCAAATGGATTAAAAGAAGCCCTAGACCAGGGTATTGAAAAACAAGTAAGCAAATTAACTAAGACCGATGGATTTTATAAAAATGAATTAGTTAAAATTCTAATGCCAGAAGAATTACAAAAAGTAGACAAAACTTTACGAGATATTGGTTTAGGAAACTTAGCTGATGAAGGTTTAAAAGTTTTAAATAGAGCAGCTGAAGATGCAGTATCTGAAGCTACTCCAATTTTTGTAAACGCCATTAAGGAAATGTCTTTTACCGATGCAAAAAACATTCTGTTAGGAAAGAATAATGCAGCAACCACTTTTTTAGAAACAAAGACGAATGCAGCTTTGTATGAAAAATTTAATCCTATTATTAAATCTTCATTTAATAAAGTTGGTGCGGATCAAATTTGGAATACTATAATAACAAAATATAACGCAATACCGCTCACAAACAATGTAAATCCAGACTTGACAGATTATGTTACTGGCGAAGCCCTTTCTGGTGTTTACAAAATGATAGCTATTGAAGAAGAAGAAATAAGAACAAAATTTTCCTCAAGAACAACCGATGTACTTAAGAAAGTATTTGCACTTCAAGATAAAAAATAGATTTTTATCAATTGAAACAATAACTTAAAAAATAACACGTTAAAAAAGAAAGAGAACACTTATTAAAGTATTCATTTTCAATTTTTTGAGTTAGTTATTTTTTGAGTTAGTTAGTAAAAAACCGGTGGGAGCACCGGTTTTTATTTTTATAGAAACTCTTTTAAACTTTAAATTTTAGGTAATTAATAAAAGTAAAACTTTACTATTCTAAGACAAATAATTAATCACATTTTCATTAAAGAATTTTGGCTGCTCCACATTAACAACATGACCACAATTTTCCACAACCAAGAGTTCAGAATTCTTATGAAACTTCACAATTTTCTTAATACTAGGTAAAAATAAATAATCTTCTTCTCCCATTACATACAGTGTAGGTATATTGATATCCGCAGATCTAAAAAACCGCAATAACGGATTAATCTCTGACGTAAGTTTAAACCACCTAATAAACTCTTTCTGATACAGTTTCTTTGCCTCCCTAACAAAAAGTGAACGCGATTCTTTATGGTTTTTATTAGGCATAATAATGAATGCAAAAAACTTATACAACCATAAATAAGGTATAATAGTTTTAAAAACAACCCCAAGTTTCATTAAAATTTGAGACCTAAGGTTTAATTTCATTATGGCTCCGCCCATTACCATACTTTCCACTCGATCAGGATAGTTTTCCGCTAAATTTCTAATTAAAATAGTGCCTAAGGAAATACCTACAAAATGTGATTTCTTAATGTTTTCAAAGTCAATTACCTCAACAATATCATTTGTAATAACATCAAACGTATATTTTTCGTCAAATACATTTTTAAGATTCGGCTTTGAATTACCATGGCCTCTTAAATCTAAAAGCAATACATTAAAATGCTTTTTAAACTCTCTAATTTGTTTAAACCAAATTGAAGAACTACCACCCGCACCATGTATAAAAGTAACCCACACGGTAGATGTTTTATGCTTATATGTTATATAGTGTAGCAATTTAAATTATTCTTTAGATTATGTCAATGTATCAATTCTTTTTCAAATAAGGTTTAAGCATCTTATTATAACGCCATACATCCACTAACTTTTATGATTTTCGCTGGGTATTTGTTAAAAAAAAGACAAATTACCTGATAATTAGGTGAACGACTGAATAGGGTAACATCCAAAAATGCAAACTGAACGTATATTTGTAAGAACTTAAATCTATTATTATGAACAAGCAATATTGCAGAGTAGGATCAGTAACACCAATAGCCGCAAATGCAGATATTATAACAATGTTGGAATATCAATATGAGAATTTTCTTGATAAGGCTAGCAACTTACAATCTAACAATCAATTAGGAGAATTTTTCGAGAAAAAAGCTCAAAAAATTAAAAAAACCCTAGAAGGTTTAGTTTAATTTTAAAATTTCTTTAGCCATCGCTACCTGTAATTCTCTAGCTTTTAGTTCAGCAACTTCTGCGTAATCTTTTTGGTTTGACGCATAGATTATTCCGCGTGAAGAATTTATTAAAAGACCTATGTCTTTAGTTATACCGTAAGTACAAACGTCTTCTAAACTGCCACCTTGAGCGCCCACACCGGGTACTAGCAAGAAACTATTAGGCACTATATTCCTTATTTCCTTAAGGTATTCCGCCTTTGTCGCTCCAACTACATACATTAAATTTTCAGATCCTTTGTATGTGGTAGAAACCGACAAGACCTCTTTATATAATTCTTGTCCATCGGTTATTTTTGTTTGAAAATCAAACGCACCATTATTAGATGTTAGTGCAAGAAGAATAGTATGTTTATTTTTAAATTCTAGAAAAGGCTCAACAGAATCTCTACCCATATATGGCGCAATTGTTATTGAATCAAAATTAAGATCTTCAAAAAAGGCCTTTGCGTATCTGGTAGATGTATTACCTATATCGCCCCTTTTTGCATCAGCTATCGTAAAAATTTCAGGATAGTTGTCATTTAAATATTCAATAGTTTTTCTAAGTGAAGACCACCCTTTAACGCCATAAGCTTCATAAAAGGCAATATTAGGCTTATATGCCACACAAAGATGATGAGTAGCATCAATTATACCTTTATTAAACGAAAAAATGGGATCTTCTTCCTCCAATAAAAATGCCGGAATCTTTTCTAAATCGGTATCAAGACCTATACATAGAAATGATTGTTTTTTATGAATTTGGGCAACTAACTCTTGAGTAGTCATAAATTAAAAAATCTCTGAGGCCTCCCTCAATTTTTCCGTATTTTCCACAAAGCTTAATTCATCAATTATTCTTTGCACGTCACCATCGATTATATTGGACAAGTCGTATAAAGTAAGTCCAATACGGTGATCCGTTACTCTACCCTGTGGGTAATTATACGTTCTAATTTTTGCAGAACGGTCACCACTACTAACTTGAGAATTTCGCTTTGCTGCATCTTCCTCTTGTTTTTTAGCCAATTCCATATCATACAAACGAGAACGTAATACCCTAAAAGCTTTATCCTTGTTCTTATGCTGCGATTTTTGATCTTGACATTGCGCCACTAATCCCGTAGGCAAGTGAGTTAAACGAACCGCTGAATATGTCGTGTTTACCGATTGACCACCCGGACCAGATGAACAGAAAAAATCTATACGAACATCTTTGGGATCTATTTGAACGTCAAAATCCTCAGCTTCGGGCAATACCATCACTGTTGCGGCACTGGTATGTACTCTACCTTGCGTTTCAGTTTGCGGAACTCGTTGAACTCGGTGCACACCTGCTTCAAACTTTAATGTACCGTAAACATCGGTTCCTGAAACTTCAAACTGTATTTCTTTGTAACCTCCACTAGTACCCTCACTAAGGTCTATAACATTGGTTTTCCATCCTTTAGATTCACAATACTTAGTGTACATTCTAAACAAATCTCCTGCAAAAATACTTGCTTCGTCACCACCGGTTCCTGCACGAATTTCAACAACAACATCCTTAGCATCTTCTGGGTCTTTCGGAATCAACATTAATTTTATTTCTTCCTCTAGTTTAGGCAAGCCACCTTTTGCTTCCTCCAATTGCATTTTTGCCATTTCAAGCATTTCTGCATCGCTACCATCTGCAATAATTTCCTCTGCTTCAGCTATATTGTTGGTAAGCTCTAAGTATTCTGAGCGCTTATCCATTAAATTTTTTAGATCCTTATACTCTTTTGTGAGTTTAACATAACGTTCTTGATCTGTAATAATATCTGGTTGAATTATAAGGTCTGAAACCTCATCAAAACGTTGTTTTACGATGTTTAACTTGTCTATCATATGCTTACTTCACTTGTAGCGCAAATTTACGATAAATTTACAGACGTATTAAAGGGATAATGTTGGTTACTCTTAAATATTATTTTATGAAGAATACAGCTTGACTAATTATTTAATTTAGAATAATGCCATTACTTTTATGCATTTTGTTGTTTTCATCAACTATTATCACTTCGGTATCTCCTAATTGATTTATTAGTGCAATACCCGAGTTTAGACCCATAACAAAAATGGAAGTAGCCAAGGCATCTGAAAGTTCAGCACTTTTTGCGAAAACCGACACACTTATAATACCTGTAGCGGGATAACCCGTTTTAGGGTTTAACACATGAGTATATTTTTTATCGTTCACGATCATATAATCCGCATCGCCCCCAGAAGTTGCCACCGAAGATTCTAATATGGGCAACCAAGAAGACACTAAACCTTTACTCTCAGGATTTACTATACCAATAAGCCACTTGTCTCCAGTAGTTTTTGTACCCCAAGTAGTAATATCGCCTCCAATATTTATGATTCCTGCTTTTACTTCTTTCGACACCAATAATGCTTTTGCCTTATCGGCCGCAAACCCTTTTCCTATACCACCAAAAGAAATACGCATATCTTTTTTATTCAAAAACACGGTTTGATCTTTACTGTTTAAAACAATATTCTTGTACCCTACTCTATCCGCGACAGCTTTAACTTCTGTATTGGAGGGCATAGAATGCATTGACCCATCAAATTTCCATATATCTTCTAATGCCGTATATGTAATATCAAATGCACCATTGGTAATTTCTGAAATTTGAATAGACCTTTCTATTAGTTTGTAAAGTTCCCAACTGACTTTTACTGGCTTTATACCTGCATTTTTGTTTATTAAACTTGTTTCAGAAGCATCATCCCACGAAGAAATTAATTTTTCTATTCGCTGAACTTCAATTAAAGCCTCCTGTATATAAATATAGCCAAGCTCTTCATCTAATGACACTACAGTGATATCAAATTTACCGCCCATAACCTCAAAGGTCTTTTTCACGGTTACATACTTTTTCTCCTGACCAAAAACGATAAAGGTCATAAGGCAAAGGATAAAAAGGAAAATTTGCTTCACTTATCTGCTCTATTTAGCGCTGAACTATTATCTAAAGAATGATGTATTAGATTGGTACATAGGTGTAATTTATATAAAGTGAAGTACGCATTATTCGAATACCCTTAATATGGAACCTTCTAAAGAGGTATTATAAATTTTTAACGCTTTTGAAGTACTATTCGGAATTTCATTTAACGGAGTACCGTTTTGAGAAAATCGAGAGCCATGAACATCACAGTAGAATATGCCACCATCTTGATTTACAAAACGAACTTGATCATATTGCTCATGACTACAAATTTGGGTTGCGGCTACAAATTCTCCTTCTAGATTTTTAACTACTACTACTAGGTTTTTTAAGATAAATCCACCATTGTTTGCCAGTTTTGCAGCTTCAGGGGAATTAAGATCTATTGTAAAATCTACATTTGTTGGCGGTGTTACGATCTCCCCATCTGGCTCGTTGTCTTTAGAGCAACTTCCCAAACATGGAAAAGTTATAGCAAAGGCTGCACCCGCCCCTAGGGTTCGTAAAAATTTCTTTCTTTCCATAGCAAAATAGGTATATAATCAAGAACGATACTTTTAAACTATTCGTATGTGCTAATACGTAAAGGTTCCGTACTCGCTCGAAATTGTTAGTTTTTTAGAAACCGATGCTTCTACTCTACCTATTATTTGCGCCTTTACCCCAAAACTTTCGGCTATTTCAATAATGTCATTTGCAATTTCTTGGGATAAATAAAACTCTAATCGATGTCCACAATTAAAAACTTTATACATCTCTTTCCAATCTGTTCCGGACTGTTCTTGTATCAATTTAAAAAGTGGTGGCACCTCAAACAAATTATCTTTCACCACATGAAGCTCATCTATAAAATGTAAAATTTTTGTTTGGGCTCCTCCACTACAATGGATCATACCATGAATATCTTTTGCTTTATATTTAGAAAGTATTTTTTTAACGATAGGCGCATACGTTCTTGTTGGTGAAAGCACTAATTTACCAGCATCTATAGGAGAATCATCAACTTTATCCGTTAATTTTACCTTCCCCGAGTACACTAAATCTTTAGGAACTTCAGCATCATAACTCTCTGGATATTTGTCTGCTAAGTAACTTGAAAATACGTCGTGCCGGGCAGAGGTAAGTCCGTTACTTCCCATACCGCCATTATACTCTTTTTCATAGTTTGCTTGACCAAAAGATTCTAATCCCACAATTACATCACCCGCTTTTATATTGGCATTATCAATAACATCGTTTCTTTTTAAGCGAGCCGTAACTGTAGAATCTACAATTATAGTTCTCACCAAATCGCCCACATCGGCAGTTTCACCTCCAGTAGTATGTATAGTAATACCAAACTCGCCCAAATCTTTTATGAGCTCTTCTGTACCATTTATGATAGCCGAAAGCACTTCACCGGGAATCTTATTTTTATTTCTACCAATAGTGGAAGAAAGCATAATATTATCTGTAGCACCAACACAAATTAAATCATCGATATTCATTATCAAAGCATCTTGTGCAATACCTTTCCAAACCGAAATATCTCCGGTTTCTTTCCAATACATATACGCCAATGACGATTTTGTGCCAGCACCATCTGCATGCATTACCAAGCAATAGTCTTTATCTCCCGTTAGGTAGTCTGGTACTATTTTACAAAATGCCTTAGGAAAAAGACCTTTATCTATATTTTTTATAGCATTGTGAACATCTTCTTTAGAAGCAGAAACCCCTCTTTGCTGATACCTTTCACTACTTGATGTGGACATAACTTAATTTTGAGGCAAAAATAAGAGAATCATTAAAACTGCACCCTCTATACCTATTAATATTCTTACTTTCTTACTAAATGAAATGTTCCGTTACTTAATAAATAACAATTCCCTGTACTTGGTTAACGGCCATAATTGATTATCCATTAGCTTTTCAAGTTTATCGCTATGCAGTCTAATTTCAGAAAAATATGGTTTTACATTATTACAATAGGCTTCGGCTTTCTTTTTAGTGTCTTTTAATGCATTTGCTTTCTTACGAGAATCTACCATGGCATCGACCATTTTTTTAATCCCTACAATGTGCTCTGCAATTTCCTCAATCATAGTTAGTTGCCCTTCGGAGAATTTTTTATGAGCGGCGCCATAGATTTCTTTTAAACCGGCAACGTTCTTTATCAATGTATTTTGGTAGGCTATCGCAGCTGGCATAATATAACCATAGACTAACTCATTATAGACCCTGCCTTCTATTTGCAGATGCAATATATAATTCTCCAAATCTACCTCCTGCCGTGCACTAACCTCCACTTCACTCATTACTTTCATAGAATGAAATAGCGCAATACTTTCTTTAGAAGTTAATACATTAAGAGCTTCTGGTGTATTTTTGTTATTACTAAGCTTTCTACGTTTTGCTTCGGTTTCCCATTCAGCACTATACCCGTCACCATCAAAACGAATACGCTTAGATGTTTTAATATATTCTCTTAGTACATTAAAAACAGCTTCATCTTTCTTTAAACTTTTTTTATCGATTAAGACATCGACCTCTTTTTTAAATTCTTTTAGCTGTTTAGCTACTATAGTATTTAAAATTGTCATGGGTTTGGCACAATTTGTTTTTGCCCCTACCCCTCTCATCTCAAATTTATTACCAGTAAATGCAAATGGCGATGTTCTATTGCGATCTGTATTATCCATTAATATTTCAGGAATTTTACCGACGACATTTAATTTTAGCTCCGTTTTCTCTTCAGGAGATAATTTTCCTTTGGACACACCTTCTAATTCGTCCAATACGCTACTTAACTGAGTACCAATAAATATGGAAAATATTGCAGGCGGGGCTTCATTGGCGCCTAAACGATGATCATTACCTGCCGATGCTATTGATGAGCGCAATAATTCCTCATAGGTGTCAACTGCTTTTATCGTATTTATAAAAAAGGTTAAGAACTGTAGATTTTTCATTGGTGTAGAACCCGGACTCAATAAATTAACTCCAGTATCTGTTGATAAAGACCAGTTATTATGTTTACCAGATCCATTTATCCCTGCAAAAGGCTTTTCATGAAATAACACTGTAAAATGATGCTTATCTGCCATTTTATCCATAACATCCATTAATAGAAGGTTATGGTCAATAGCCAAATTCGCCTCTTCAAAAACAGGGGCAAGCTCAAATTGATTCGGTGCCACTTCATTATGTCTTGTTTTTACAGGTATTCCCAATTTGGTACATTCTTTTTCCAAATCGCTCATAAAACTAAGCACGCGGCTTGGAATTACTCCGAAATAATGATCATCTAATTGTTGGCCTTTTGCTGGTATTTCACCAACCAAAGTTCTGCCCGTCATCATAATATCTGGTCTAGAATGAGCCAGTGCTTTATCTATTAAAAAATATTCTTGTTCCCAACCTAGGGTTGCATTTACCTTACTAACATTCTTATCAAAATATTTTGCAACAGCCGTGGCAGCCTCATCTACGGCACTTAATGCCCTTAATAGTGGCGCTTTATTATCTAGTGCCTCACCAGTATATGAGACAAAAATAGTAGGTATACATAAGGTAGTACCGTATATAAATGCCGGCGAAGAAGGGTCCCATGCGGTATAACCCCTAGCTTCAAACGTATTTCGAATACCTCCACTTGGAAAACTTGAGGCATCTGGCTCTTGCTGAACTAGCTGTCCACCGCCGAATTTTTCTAAAGCGGTACCGTCCGGTAATAGGTCAAAAAACGCATCATGCTTTTCTGCTGTAGACCCTGTTAAAGGCTGAAACCAATGCGTATAATGGGTTGCTCCCATTGTAATTGCCCAACCTTTAATTGCCTCTGCTACTTGATCTGCAATTTTCCTATCAATTTTAGATCCAGAAACCATAGCACCTTTTAAGCTTTCTAAAGCATCTTTGGTAAGATATTGCAACATTTTGTTTTCGTTGAAAACATTTATTCCAAAAAGCTCTGACCGCCTTCCTTTCTCTTCAATTGCAATACTATTTCTTCGTTGACTTTCTCTAATTGCTTCAAATCTTGATGATTCCATATATAAACACTTTATTAATTTGACAAAATTACGACCTATAAATATAAATATGACAAAATACCCGATAAAAAATAGGGGTACAATACAATTTATCGAATTTTTTGAGATTTAACCCCTTAAAAATTCATACGGAATGATAAAAAACATATTTTTGCTTGTCTTTTATTAAAAAATAACGAACATATTATGGCCAAAATTAAATTAGAATACATCTGGTTAGATGGATACTTTCCAACACAAAACATGCGTAGTAAAACGAAAGTTGAAGAGCATGAAAATTTCAAAGGGACTATAGAAGAGTTAGGCAATTGGTCTTTTGACGGATCGTCTACCAGACAAGCTTCAGGTGGCGCTTCTGATTGTTTATTAGTGCCTGTAGCAATTTATCCAGATCCAGACAGGATCAACGGTTATTTAGTTATGACTGAAGTAATGAATGCAGATGGAACGCCACACGTTTCTAACGGAAGAGCAACAATCGATGATGAGGATGAAGATTTCTGGTTTGGTTTTGAGCAAGAGTATTTTATCATGGATACCAAAACTCAAATGCCATTAGGTTTCCCTATTGGAGGATACCCTGCACCACAAGGTATGTATTACTGTTCAGTTGGTGGTCTACATACTCATGGAAGGGATTTAGTGGAAGAGCATGCTGATCTATGTATTGATGCAGGTTTAAACTTTGAGGGAATTAACCAAGAAGTTGCTTCTGGGCAATGGGAATTTCAATTATTTGCTAAAGGTGCCAAAAAAGCAGGTGATGAAATATGGGTAGCAAGATACCTTCTTGACAGATTAACCGAAAAATATGGTTACTATATTGAATACCACCCAAAACCATTAGGTAAGGATATGGATTGGAATGGATCAGGTATGCATGCAAACTTCTCTAACACTGCTTTAAGAACAAGTGGTAGCAAAGATGTTTATGCTGCAATTTGTGAATCTTTTAGACCATTTGTAAAAGAACACATTGCTGTTTATGGTGAATTTAACGACCAAAGATTAACGGGATTACATGAAACTGCATCTATAAATGACTTCTCTTGGGGTATTTCAGATAGAGGTGCATCTATTCGTATTCCATTAATTGCTGTTGAAAAAGGATACAAAGGATGGTTAGAAGATAGAAGACCAGCATCTAACGGTGACCCATACAAAATTGCAGCAAGAATTATCAAAACTGTAAAAACTGCAAAAATATAATACCACATTAATTGTTGATTATATTAAAAACGCCTTGAACTTGTTCAGGGCGTTTTTTATTTAGTGAATAAAACTGGATAATAGAGTATTTTTCTCGTAACGGTCTTTCACGCCCTCAGATGTTAACGGTTGTTTCGAATTATCTAAAGGAAAGTTCTAAGGAATACCGTTTACGGCAATTTTTACGATTTGTTGCGCACTAAGTTTTTTCAGGTTTGCAGAATCAACTGCTTCTTGCAACTCATAAGTATTAGACCTTAACTTAAAAATATTACTCTTACCATCTAATAAATCATTAATCATAAAAGCAATACACTCATAACCCAAACAAGAAATTTCTACAACTTTTCTTAAAGTTTTAAAAGTCATAGATATTTTAAATGTACCATCTTGATTTTTGATAACCCCCAATGGCTGATTTTTTATACGAATACTAGAAAAAGGTACGAGCTTGGTGAGGGGTGGTGACAACCAACTGGCCGTAGAAATGTTCCCGCTCTTTTTGTATATTGACCATGGCACCACTGCAAAGAAGCATTATCAAAAATTTGATTCTTATGATCATAATCTAGTTTTCAATGGCTTGGAGTGGAGTATTCATCCAATATTCTTGATAATCTTTTGGTCTTACCATTGGCTGATTTTTAAATAAAGGCTTTTTCTTATCCATAAAAGGACCATCAAAAGGTGCTCTTGAATCCGGTTTTATACGTTGGGCAAAAAACTCCCTAAATTGTTGATATTCATGTATGTCAGGATCATTGACCAAGTTCCCTAGTTGATCCTTTACATTTTCGACAGCTAATTCAAACATGGCCCCTGCTTCTTGACCTTTTTTTCTATTTAATAAAGCACTCGTTTCTCCTTTAGCATTTATCATAGCTTGCATGAAATCTGAATCACCATATAATCTGACCGAATCTCTATAGACCTCAACCTTATCGATACCAAACTTTTCTTGATTGAATTTAATATCATAATTCTTAGGATTTACGGCAGAAACCGAATCTACTGGTTTGTTAAAGTAAATGGTATAAAAACCATCAGGCATATTTACCAAGGTAGAGTCCACAGAAAATTTTGGTGGTTTTCTTACTTCAAAACTGTTATGAAAGGATATGTAATTCAAATACATTTTATTATTAATCCTTCTATATTCAGTTAAAACATCAAAAATTACTTTCTGTTTATGACCGTGTTTGTTTTTTTCGTTCTTCTTGTTTGTTTGCCGGTTATTGTACATTGTATATTCCAGTTTATGAATCGCAAAATCTTTCTGGGATATAAAGATTTCTCCATGCGCCCTGTAATTTAGATGTCGTTTCCAAAACTTAATGCCATAAAGCGCCTCATTATCACTATCGGAATCTTTACTTCTAAATAAGTTATGATTTTCGATAAAATCATTTTTTAAGGTTCCAATATAATCGTAGGATGCAACATTATAATTTCGAATGGCGTCGTGAATCCTTAAAATTCGAAACTCGTTACCACCGTAAGCACCTAAATATGCCTTTTTTATGATTTTCTTGTAGCTGTCATAATCGTAGGCAGTTCGCGCCAAAGAATCTTGCTCAAAATCGGTGTTCAGTTCAAAATTGAACATTAGGGTCTCAGAAGTTTTATCGTCTAATTGATCAAAGCCCTGATCATAAATATTCAATATGCCTTCGTTGAGATTTATATATGCCCCTTCATTGAATTGATAATCGCGATAATAACCTATGGTGGAAAAAGAAACTGAAGGATAATTATAGGGTATTGCATCAATGGCTCGTTGCACTATTTGCTTTGCGCTCAGCCTTTTCCCTCTTTTATCTTTTGCTTTAACAACTGCCTCTTGCAGACTTATGGTAGATGGTTGTAATAAAATGATATTGAGCTCCATTTGCGAAAAAGCGGCAATTGCGATTTCCCTATTCTGGTAACCCATGGAAGAGACCTCCAGAATATCACCATAATCTTTGTATTTCATCGGTATTCTAAAACTACCATCAATATTGGTAATAACCCCTAAAGCCCTGTTCTTAATTCTGATATTGGCAAAAACAACAGGTTCACCGGTAGCACCATCCTCAACTTTGCCAAAAAAAAACTCGTTCTGTTGTGCATTCACCATTGCACCACAGAAAAGAAACATGATAAAAAATTTCATTCTTATGGACATAATCTAATTTTTAATAGGCATATTCATCCCGTATTCTTTAAATTTGCTTGATTTTAATATAAGTTTATCTTTGGATAGGGTGTTCTGTTATCCAATTATAAATTATTTGAAGTTATTTTGAAAAAAGGCTTTGTTTCTTGTGTAAAATACCCCCTAAACTGGTTGTAATTTTTGTAAGTCTAGGTATTAATATCGTTACCATCAATATTCCTAAAAGAAAGTGGTAAACGAAAACCACCATTCATGTTAGTAATAACCCCTTTGGACTTACCTTTTACACCAACTGTAGTAAAAATAATTGATTCATTAGCAACATTATCCAAAACAACACCTCCGATAAAAACTGATTCTTGTCCAAATACATAATCAGGCACAATTTTTAAAAGAAATAGTGAAATAAATATTAAAGTATAATTTTCATTTGATAGGTTGGCTCAACCTATGGTAACATACACAAAGGCTATGTAAATTCCAACAAGAATTAAACCATCTCTCCACCCCAACCGTAATCCTTTGGGTATAAAAACTAGGGGAAGTATAAGAAAAGATATACCCAACATCCAAAATATATCATTTGTTAAAAGACCTTGATCTATAACGGTAATTGGCGTTATAATAGAAGTAATTCCTAATACTGCCAATAGATTAAATATATTGGAACCTATTAAATTTCCTAATGAAATAGCCTTTTCTTTTTTTATTACAGCAATTACAGATGCCGCCAATTCCGGAATACTGGTACCAATTGAAACTATGGTTATAGCAATTACCCGTTCAGTTACACCAAATGCTTTTGCCATACCAACAGCTCCACCAATAAGTAATTCAGAACCGCCCCAAAGTGCCACACCGCCTAAACCTAAAAAAAGGACTGTTTTGTATATTGGCAACATTTCATCTGGTTCGTCATCCTTATCAATAACAGCAGGTTTTTGAAAACGGAGTAAATACACCAGGAATAAAAAAAGAAAAACGACCATTACAATTCCTTCATAGGATTCTAATACGCCATCAATATATATAAAGAAGAAAAAGAGTAACGAAGCAAGCATCATTACTGGCCAATCTGTAGTATAAAAATTTTTACTCACATCAATTGGACTTAATAGTATAGTAACAGCCAACACCAATCCTAGATTAGCAATATTAGACCCTACTACATTTCCTAAAGCTAAGTCAGGAAATCCGTCAAGAGCTGCATTTATACTTACAATTAGCTCTGGTGCAGAGGTTGCAAAAGAAACCACCGTCATCCCTATAACAATTTTTGGAATTTGTAACCGTAACGATAAGTCCACCGCCGCTTTTAATAACCAATTACCCCCTGCTATTAACAATATTAACCCTCCAAGTATAAAGAGAAAGTTTTGCATCCATTGAATTTTGGTAAATATATATAGAAGAAAGTTCTTCGTTGATAACTATTGAAATTATATTACTTTTAATTTAACTTACCAACAAAAGATATATTTATGAATAGCCCACAAAAATTGAATAAATTAAAAGCAATGAAAAGTGTATTTGTAGTACCACTATTCGCTCTAATACTAGTAAGTTTTAGCACAAAACAAACATTATCGTCTACTCCTTCATTTACAATTATAAATACCTTAAACATTATTGAACTGGTAATTGACAAAAGCACAACTGACGATCAATTAATTAAATTTAAAACTGACTTAGCGAAAGAAAATTTTGATATTTCTTATACAACCGTAAGGAATAAAAATGGTGAAATTAAAAACATTTCTATAGAAGTTTCTGGAGGTAATAAAAAAAATGGAGAAGTAAGCAGCAGGTACAAGTCCACTTCTGATAATGACACTATTGACCCAATCTACATTATCATTGACACCACAAAGAATAGTATCCTTATAAGAAACTCTAGTATAAGCAGTAATATTACAGATATTAAGCAACTAAAATCTGACAATAATAAACAGGTTTCAATACAAACTTCTTCAACAAATGACTATGATATAAAAATTTCTGAAGAAGAAAGTAACAGTTTTATGTTTGTGTCTAATGACTCAAATAAAAGTCCATTGTATTATATTGATGGAATTAAGAGTGATGCAGCCACTGTTAAAAATTTAAATGAAAGCTCCATTGAATCTATGAACGTTTTAAAGGGAGTTAGTGCTATTAAAAAATACGGTGAAGAAGCAGCACATGGCGTCGTAGAAATACAGACAAAAAAATAATAGATTGGTCAATATAATTGTTATGATTTAATAAAGTTTGATGTTTTAAATATCAGACTTTATTTAGTTAAAAGAATGACCTAGTTAGTTTTGTGCAATTATTGAAAGAATTACGCCTTGCATAACAAATAAAACTAAAATACACGCCTACAATTATTACATAATTATAGTATAAAATATAATAATTGTAAAAATATGTAATTAACTTATAGACAAAAAGTAATAAATAAAAATCATTAGTGTTTATTTACTTATAAACTTATATTCAATTATATTTATTTAACATATTGCATTTGGTGCAATGAAATAGCTATAATATATTGGATAAACATTTTTTTAGAAAATGCTTAACCATTAAAATCCACACCAGTATGATAGCTTTAATTGAACTCTTAATTGTTCTAGTTCTAACAATAGTAATTAGCCTTACTTTAAATTAGTATTAATTTAAAGTACACGAATACTCGGCGACTTGATCAACCGCTTTTATATTTACGTATTTTTGTAAAAATTAAAACTTTGAAGAAAGCATTCTACAAACTACTGGCAAAACTCAATAAAGTTCTACTACCGTCTTATAGTAAACAACAGCTAGATTTAGCTAAAGCCACTAAATTTCAAATGGCAATAATTGGCTGGCGCTATTTAATTACCACTAAAGCACTGGACTAATACTTCAACAATGACTTTACTGGGTAATCTTTAATTTTAGATACTCCATTAAGAAAAGTAAGCTCAATAAGAAAATTACATTGTACAATTTCACCCCCCAATTTTTCCACTAATTTACAAGCTGCATTTGCGGTACCACCTGTTGCCATCACGTCATCGTGAATTAAGACCTTGTCTCCTTTTTCAATTGCGTCTAAATGAATCTCCAAAGTATCCGTTCCATATTCTAAATTATAAGTTTCGCTTATTCTCTTTGAAGGTAATTTTCCTGGCTTACGAACTGGTACAAAACCTGCATTAAGCCGTTCAGCTAACATAGGTCCAAAAATAAATCCTCTACTCTCCATACCTACCACTTTATCTATTTTTTGTCCATCAAGCAATTTCAATAAGGCATTTGCTGTCTCATTTAACGTAATTGGATTTTGTAATAGTAATGTTATATCCTTAAAAACCACTCCTTCTTTGGGGAAATTGGGTACATCTCTAATAAAGCTTTTAAAATCCATTTAATAATGTGTTCTTAATTTTGTGGTAAATGTAAAAAGAAATATATTTGCACCCCGTTAAGGGAAAATTTAAACGGCCTCGTGGCGCAACTGAATAGCGCACTTGATTACGGCTCAAGAGGTTACTGGTTTGAATCCAGTCGAGGTCACTAGTAAAACCAGCACTTTCCAAAGCTTTGTGGAATTGCTGGTTTTTTATTTGCAGAAAATGTACTAATAAATCTCATATAATTTGATTTCACTTTAACTTTCCCAATCTTTCCATTAATCAAAAAATACCATTTTAAAGGATAAATAATGTTGAGGTAATATTAGATATTTACTTAAAAACAAAGATGTTCTAATTATTAAGAGTATTAATAACTTCCTTATTTATTTTACTTACTTTGTCAATATCTAGTTTATCCACCTTTCGGTCATAAGTCATAAAGCCGTTTACTTCGCCTTCGACATCAGTGGTTTGAGTATAGATTGCTGCTGAAAACCCAGCATTGACCATTTTTTTGAGAATTTCCGCATATTTTACATATTCATCGGTAGTCTCCTTTGAGTTCTTAAATTTGATATAGCCCCAATTATTGTCGGGTTTCCACAAATGTCCTTGAATTGGTAGTCCAATACCTCCATATTCTCCAAGCACCGTTACCCTATTGGCATCGTATAAATATAATTCAGGGGCAGGATAATTATGTAAGTCAAGAATATCGCCGGTTTGAAAGTGATTTCCTCCACTAGCTGAATTAACCAAGCGGGATGAATCATAATTTTTAGTCCATTCGGTAATCTCAACCGTCTTAAACTGCCCCCAAGCTTCGTTAAAGGGAACCCATACAACTATACTAGGATAGGAATAAAGATAATCCATGATATCTTTCCATTCTTCTCTAAATATCTTTTCAGATTCACTGGTTCGCGCCAATTCTGACCCTTTAAAGTATTCTGTACGTTGCCATCCGTTATCTAAATCACCATTAGGCATATCTTGCCACACTAAGATTCCCAATCTGTCACAGTGGGTATACCACCTTGCAGGTTCAACTTTTACATGTTTACGTATCGTATTAAAACCAAGTTCTTTGGTTTTAATAATATCATATTTCAAAGCCTCGTCGGTCGGAGCGGTATATAATCCATCAGGCCACCAACCTTGATCCAGCGGACCAAATTGAAAATAATCCTTATTATTCAGTTGCATTCTTACGATGCCATTTTCATCTCTTTTCTTAGAAATTTTCCTCATCGCAAAATAACTTTTGACTTCGTCAACGGTTTTTCCATTGCTAATTAAACTTACTTTAATATCGTATAAAAAAGGCGACTCTGGCGACCAAAGTTTAGGTGTTTGCAATTTAATTTCCAAGTTGGTGGTTATAGCTGCTTTAACATTGGAAATCATCTCAGTACCATTTAATACAGATACTTCTATTACATCTCCGTAATTACCATTATTAACATTAGCTTTTATCTTAACAGAATTATAATCTATGTCTGGAATAATTTTTAAATTCTCTATATACTTATCTTCTACAGCCTCAATCCAAACTGTTTGCCAAATTCCAGTGACCGGAGTATACCAAATGCCTTCTGGATTATTGACTTGCTTACCTCTGGGCTGTTTACCATTACTAGTAGGATCCCAAACGCGAACACTCAATTTTTGAGAACGACTTTTTAAAAAAGGAGTAATATTAAAAGAAAAGGGCGTATATCCTCCAGTGTGTGTACCAACTTTTACATCGTTAACCCATACATCTGTTTTCCAATCTACCGCTCCAAAGTGAAGTAAAATATTTTTCCCGTTCCATCCAGAATCGATATTAAACTCCGTTCTATACCATACCTCTTTTTTATCACCAACCTGTTCCATTACACCCGACAGGCTGCTTTCAATAGGAAACGGGACTAAAATTTTACCATCATATTTTTTTGGTTCTATACTTGCATAAGGAGCAATAGAATAATCCCATAGTCCATTTAAATTTTTCCACATGGGACGTTCCATTATAGGACGTGGATATTCTGACAAAACATTATTAACATCTATATTTTCAACCCACTCCGTCTTAATCTTGTCACCTTGAGGCTTCCATTGTGCAATAAGTAAGATAGAAGAAAATAAACATAGCGTAAGAAATGTGATATTTTTCATTTAAATAATGGCCTTTTTAGATTTATTAAAATTATATACTTACTTCAATTTTTAAGTAAACTACCTCGGGGCAAGCCCACGAGGCATTCGCACGAAACAAACTTTTAATTTCGAGGCAAGCCTCGGGGTATTATACCCTTTGGCGGTGCCAATAAATTAATTTATAATAATTAACGAATTTCCATCAATTTAAGGTATCATCCTTTCAGAAGACGGTTTTAAATTTTGCATTGATAATAAATGTATTCAAAATACATTGAATAGTCATAGTTATTATTAATTTTCGATATAGCAATCCAAACACATCTATTAGTCCTTATTTTAATTATCCATATTTAATATAAGGGACGATTATTTCAGCTTCTTTTAAAATTATTGTAAGCAGCAAATCGACAACAGTAAAAATATAATTCTGCATAACCCACTGTATTTAGGCATTCCAAGAAAAAGGGTTAAATCAGTCAAGGGCACAAGTTTAAATTACTTAAAGTATCAAACCCTGCAAATTTTAAAATTTGCAGGGTTTGATGGTTCTAAGGGTATTATATGAAGTAAAATTATTTCATATCATAATTTTATTATTTGTTTCGGTTTGCTCATAAAGGTTTTTTACCAGAAATTATATTGTAAAGAATAGCAATAACTGCAAGGACCAATAATATATGTATAAGGCTGCTTGAACCCATTCCTGCTATAATTCCAAAAAAACCCAACGCCCATACTACTATACAAACAACTGCAATTAACCAAAGAATACTTCTCATAATTTTTAATTTTAGGATTTACGTTCATCTTCCATGTTATAACAAGACTATAACTTATAAAGTGGCCAGTTATCATGGTTTATTATGTTAAATCTAGAAACTCTTTAAGACTCCGATTAATTCCAAAGCAAGATATTTTAACACAATAAAATAAATATAAAATACACCAAAGCCAGTTATATCCATTAATTAGGTTAAACTATAATTGCTTAAAGTCAATAGAAATATACTTTGGTTGGTATTTTTATTAGATGAAAATAATTGAATTCGATATTCTTGTAATAGGTAGTGGAATTGCGGGGCAAACAGTAGCTAAAACTTGTGTAAAAGAAGGTCTAACGGTTGCTATAGCCGACAACCGTGAGTATGGCGGTACTTGCGCCAATCGTGGTTGTGACCCAAAAAAAGTACTTTTAGGTCCTACGGAGATTTGGGAGTCCGCAAAAAAACTTAATAAAGAAGGAATTACGTCTATCCCTAAGTTAAATTGGAAAAAGCTTCAAAAATTTAAGCGAAAGTTTACGCAACCGGTACCTTTGGCAAGAGAAAAAGAATTATCTGGGTTAGGCATAAAACTTTATCATCAATCACCGAAGTTTATCGACGAAAACACTTTGTCTATAGAAGGAAAAACTATAAGAGCTCAAAAAATTGTTATTGCTACAGGTCAGGTTCCGCGGAAACTAAATTTTACCGGGTCAAAATTCTTAAAATCTAGTGATGATTTTCTTAAACTGAAAAAACTTCCTAATAAAATAATCATTATTGGTGCCGGATTTGTGGGAATGGAACTTGCCCACATGGCCGCGAGAGCCGGTAGTAAAGTTCTTGTTCTTGAAGTTGGAAATCGCATATTAAATGATTTCGATAAAGACTTGTCCGAGCATCTATTACAAGTCTCTAAACAATTAGGAATCAAGTTTAATTTTAACGTTGAAATATCTAAATTAAAAAAACTTAGAAAAAATTATGTAGTCAATTACATAGTTGATGAAAAAAAACATTCACAAAAGGCAAGATTAATTTTCAATACCGCAGGAAGAGTTCCGTCTATTGACGATCTTAATCTAAAAAAAGGAAATGTACATTACTCAAAAAAGGGCGTACAAGTAAATGAATATTTACAAAATACAGGTAACCCAAATGTTTATGCCTGTGGAGATGTATCTGACCACAGCCTTCCGCTTTCCCCACTTTCTAGTGTTGAGGCAGTAATAGTATCAGAAAACATTTTACATAATAATCGAAAAAAAATAGACATAGCTGTGGTTCCAACTGTAGCATTCACGATTCCGAATTTAGCATCCGTAGGTTTGTCTGAAGAAGTAGCAAAAAAAAGATACAAAAATGTAATTGTCAATTATCAATCAGTTCCTTATTGGTACAATGCTAAACGCATAAATTTAGAAGAATATGCTTATAAAATTATTATAAATGAACGAACAAAAATAATATTGGGAGCGCATATCCTATCCCCTTATGCTGCTGAAACTATCAACTTATTTACAATGGCAATAAATATGGAATTGACTACTGATGCATTAAAAAGCATGATTTTCACCTATCCAACATGGGCTAATGACATAAAAAGTATGATTTAAGCTACTTACCAACATCACAAAATTTAAAATAAAATTTATACTACAAAAGTTCTGTATTACCATTTAAAAGTATAGAATACAATCGCTACATTAATGTGAATTCATGTTATATCATTATATAGTTTAAAACATAAGCCGCTGATGATTATTAAGAAAAATTATAGTATTTTAATTATTGACATCTAATTACAGAAGTAAACTATCTCGCGGGAAAGTCCTACAAGGCATAAATGGAAAAACCGTAATGATTTCGTGCCAAGCCTCGGAACATTCAAATCTCGATTATCGAGTAAAAACTATCTTCAATTTTAATTACTACTTCTATTTCAACTAAAGTAAACTACGGCAACACCTTTTTACTACTATTAAGAGCTAAATAATTCTTATCAAAATCTAATTGCGCTAATCTTCATTTTTATTGCAATAAGTACAAAAGCATATTTACGCTAAGTTTATTTTAAAATATAAAACAATTGAAAAATAAGAACATGAAGAATAAACGTATATCGGACACGATGGAAAAGATATTAAATGAACAAATGACAAGAGAAGCCTACCAAGCTCAAGTATATCTTTCCTATGCTTCGTGGGCTGAAGTTAGTAGCTTTCCTGGTATAGCACAATTTCTTTATGGCCATATGAGCGAAGAACGAGAGCATATGTTCAAAATATTAAAGTATATAAACGACCGTGGTGGTGAAACAAAAATTGAAGCTATTAAAGCACCTTCGGCAAACCCAAAAAACATTGAAGATTGTTTTAATAAAATATTGCAACATGAAATAGATAATTCTAAGCAAATTGATAAAATAGTAGATTTAGCTCTTAAAGAAAAAGATTGGGCAACGTTCAATTTTGCGCAATGGTTTGTTAAAGAACAAATTGAAGAGGAAACTTTAATTAATGAAATTATAGATAAGTATACCTTAGCATCTAAAAAGGTGGATAATAATGCTAACTTATATGACCTAGACAGAGATTTGGCAAGCGCATCTCAGCATGCCACGATTCCACAGGAAGAGAAATTATAAGCACACAACCCTCTGTATTAAAAAGAATAGCCATCGATTTAAATTGATGGCTATTCTTTATAGGTTTAAATCCAATATACATACTACCTTTAAGTTCCCAACTCTGTTTTTTCTAAGCCTTTACTATTTCTCCCGAAGTATACCGAACAGAATTTCGAATTGTCCATTAGTTTAGGTTAAACTATTAGTAGTAAACACCATAGGGGCAAACACGCGAGGCATTGAATTGAAAATTTAATTGAGATTATCACGCTAACGTCAGAGCATTTAAATCTCCATTATCGAGTAAAATTGCCATACTTTTGTTTAAACCCCACCAATTACCGAGATCCATTGTTCTTTAATTTGTTTAGGAGTAACACTGTATATTTTAAAGATTAAAATTCTGTAGGAGAATACTAACATCATAAAAAAACTACAACTTGAAAAAAATAAACTATTGATGTTAAATGGGTGGTGTTGAACCATGTTTTTTTTAAATTGATTTACTGCTTTTTTAAGATAAGAAAAATGTTTAATGGATTAATCCAAATCTAAATATTACCTAAGTTTTGCAAACGGATTAGCATTGGCATGTATTTCATAAAACAACAGGAATACTGTGTTATTTCTATTTCCTGAAAAGGAAATAACACAAAGCAATTGTACAGGCGAAACAACATGAACCGACTAAACAAACAATAATTAAAGTATGAAAATTATTAACCCAAAAGTAATTCGCCAAATTTTTGTTCTTTTATTGATCATTTTAACTGGCGGATTAATCTTTAAAGAAATAATACCCTACTTTTCAGGTGTGCTTGGAGCAATTACCTTATACGTGTTATTGCACAAACCTATGACCAAGCTAATTAAGAAAGGCTGGCGTCCAAAAGTTGCCTCTGCTTTACTAATGCTAATTTCTTTTTTAGTTATTCTCATACCCGTTTCTGGTGCACTATTTATGTTAGGAAGCAAAATCGGGAATGCCGTTGATAACTCTGAGCGCGTAACAAAGGCCTTCAAAACTCAATTGCAGCAGACTGAAAAATATTTAGGGTATGACCTTACTTCAGAAATAGACGTTTCGGCAGTCTCGGGGTGGGTTTCAAAAAATTTACAAGGTTTGGTAGGCGGTACCTTCACTACTATTATTGCCATTTCAATAATGTACTTCCTTTTATTTTATATGCTTACAAATCGTAAAAGCTTTGGAGAATCGTTATATGATTATATTCCTATTAGCACGAAAAATCTTAATCTTATTGGTGATGAAACACGTGCAATGGTACGTGCTAACGCCTTAGGCATACCACTAGTAGCAATTGCCCAGGGTATAGTAGCATTAATAGGTTTTTTAATCTTCGGTATAGATAATCCGTTTTTTTGGGCAGTAATTGTTACCATTGGTTCTATGGTTCCTTTCATAGGTAATTTTCTTGGTACTATTCCCGTATTTATCTTAGCGCTTTCTAATGGAGATACGTTTCAGGCTTGGGGTATTTTATTATACGGTATTGTAGTTGTTGGCTCTACAGATAATATCATTAGATTATATGTGCTGCAAAAATTGGATAATGTGCATCCATTGGTAACCCTTATAGGGGTTATTATAGGTATTCCCCTATTCGGCTTTATTGGACTAATTTTTGGCCCCTTATTAATAAGTCTTTTTTTAATTATAGTGAAGATATATAGAAGAGAGTATAGTACTGAAATTAAAGACCAACTGTAACCGCAGTCAGAGTCATTAAAAATTTATGGTATCACAAGCTTATAAATAGATTTGTAAAACTGTTATATAAATATTCCTGAAAATACGAATGCAATTATGATAAATAAGTAATGCTATTAAAATAATGACAAATCCTACTTTTGTAATTCCGTTTTTGTGAAAATTATAATTACGTTTTCAATCATTTGCGTTCTTTATGATTTCCGTATTTTATTCCATTTGTTTTGTATCCATTTTAATTAGCAGTTTTGTAAATTAAACTTACTATGGACCTTTATTATTAGCACTTACTAATGAAATAATTGGTCCGTTTTGTACCATAAAAGCGATTAGGGAACTTTAAATAATAATTAAACGCTTGCGTTGAAATTTAAAGCTGAATTTCTTTACAATGCCTCCTGAGCTTGCATCAATTAATGAACTTAAGTTCTCTAGACAAAAATGTTTGATGCAGTTAAAGAAATCGTTAATTCTAAAAACATAAATTAAACGAGTCAAATTTTCATTGATTACAGCTAATGAATATCCCGTTTAATCGTGAAATTTGAATATCATTAAATTAATAATCAAATCTTTAAGAAATACTTTTTAAAGAAAATTGATGTAATTAAAATAAAACTTAAAATATGAGCAATAACAGTAATACATTATTAGGAATTTTGGCCGGTACGGCAATAGGAGCAACATTAGGAATATTATTTGCACCTGACAAAGGAATTAATACCCGTAGAAAATTAGTAGATGAAGCGGTATCCGCAAAAGATTCATTGGCTGAAACTGCACTTGATTTAAGAGACAGGGCGGCAACGACCATTTCTTCTCAAGCAAACACTTTAGAAGGTAAATTAGAATCTGTTGTTTCAGATGTCAGTTATAAAACTGAAGATGTAATTTCTCAATTAGAACAGAAACTAAAGGATTTAAAAACTAAAAATAGAAAACTACAGAAATCGTAATGGGTATATTGGACGTTATAGACGATTCTACATCTAAAGCTGCTAAAAAAGGAGAGGATTACATAAGTAAAACAAAGGAATACTATGCACTAAAGGTATTTCAACAACTTGCGCTTATGTCCTCTTTCTTCATTAAAGTAGTGATTTTTGGTAGCCTAATAATTTTAGGGATCATTTTCATTGCTATTTCAGGGGCAAATGCTTTAAGTATATTACTCGAAAGTTCAGTTTTAGGATACCTTGCAATGGGGTTAATTTTTTTAATATTGACCGGTTTTATTTATTTGGGTAGACACGTCATAGATAAAAGAATAATTAAAAAATTATCACAAAACTATTTTGAAAAATGATAACGGAAAAATACGCATCATTCGACGACATCAGCAATGATTTAAAAAGATTAAATTTAGAGCGAAAGATTGCTTTGGAAGAGTTAAAGATGCAAAGAAATTATATTTCCGAAGAAATTGGACATTACAGTTGGGTAAATTGGATTCTAAAAATCGGCAAAAAATACGGAGTTATGCTTTTACTTCGAAAATTTTTTAAATAGAAATTATCATTAAAAAATTTTCAAGAAAACATAAAACCTAATTACAAAGACGCTAAAATGCGTCTTTTTTTATGTGCATTCCTCTTGATTTTGAAACAAAAAAATACATTTTCAACCAAAGCGAAAATAAATCCTTTTTTACTCAATTAATTAAGATATGGTCGATATTAACGCAGATAGTTAGTATAGTTGTAATTGAGTTAATTATAACCTTTTTAGAATAAATACTTTCCCTGTCTTCTCTTTAATTTTATACCAAGATGTAAATTGGTAAACATCAAAAAAGAAATTACCGTTAATTATTAAATTATTAGAAATGAGTTCATATACAGAAACAGTTGGAAACAAATTAAATAGCCTATTAGAAAAAACGAATGATGCTGAAAAAGGTTTTAAAAAGGCTGCAGAACACGCAGATAATCCTAACCTAAAAGCATATTTTGATCGTAAATCTATGGAACGCAAATCTTTCGGAAATGATTTAAAAAGTGAAATTAAAACTTTTGGTCAAGAAGCAGAAAAAGGAGGAAGTGCAAGCGGAACACTACATAGAGGTTGGATGGATGTTAAAGCTTGGCTCTCAGCTGACAATGACGAGTCTATGCTAGAAGAAGCAATTACTGGCGAAAAAGCGGCATTGGATGAATACAAAGAAGTTTTAAAGGAAACTAGTTTGCCAACAAGTACGGCTACTTTACTAACGCAACAATTATCTACTATTTCTTCGGATCTTTCAAAAATTAAAAGATTAGAAGATATTGCATAAAGTTTTTATTGCTTATTGAGAAAAAGAGGATGTTTAACGACATCCTCTTTTAATATATATCTCTTATCATGAATATACTGAAATGCTTAAAAACAGGACACATTTATAAAGGGTACAAAAAACCTGTATAAGAATTAATTAAGAAGTTGATTTTCGTATATGCTGATAAAAATCTCTAGGTGAAAGCCCATATTTCTCTTTAAAAAGTTTTGAAAAATAACTTCTAGAATTAATTCCAATTTTATAACTAATCTGCGTTATATTCAAATCGGTAGTTTCTAACAATTCTTTTGCTTTTTCAATTCTGAAATTTTTAATATATTGGTTTACAGAAGTTTTATAAAGTTTTTTAAAACCTCTTTGTAAATTGGTTTGGTTTAGCCCTACTCTCTTTGCCAAGACAACAATATTATCCATTCGGTCAAGCTCATTTTCAATAATTTTCGCAGCCTTTTCAATTTTTTCAAGGGTAGCTTTATTTAAAACGGTATTGATGCCTTCATCGTCTATACCTTTTAAATAGTGTTGTAATTGAAATGTAAGTATCTCGTAAGCCTTCCCTTCTTGGTAAACCGTTTTCATAAAGTCCACTAACTCACATTCCATAAATTCTTCGATGAATTTAGCAATATCCAAACCATAAAATCCTTTTGAATAAAAGATTTGGGTGCCGTTTACATCTCTAAACAGCTTCATTAGGTCTTCATCCATTTCAGTAAGAAATTCGCTTATTTTTTCTTCAAATAATTTTCTGTTTATTTCAATACTAAAAAGACTTATTGATGTATTCGTCGGAAATATAAAAATATGATTATTCTGAGGAGTGCTTGATGTTATCACATTCTCAAGAAGATCAATTTCATGCATTTCATCAATATCCTCAAATTTGTGCGTAATTGTAGATTCTCTATTGAACAGTAATTTTAACGGATGCACAGAACCCTTTTCATATTCAAGTATTAATTCTTGCTTCAACAAAAAGTTAAATTCTAACACTCCTAATCCATAATCAAAACAAGTGGCTTTTATAAATCCAAAACCAATTTTTTCAGGAATACGAACACATATCTCATTTGCATCTTCTTCAGGGACAAGCTTTAAACTTTTGGCGATATCTTCAATAAATATTTTAACATCAATATCGTGCACACGGATTCTATGATTCATGAATATTTTGAAATTAATTTCTACTTCAAAAGTTGAAATTACAAAATTTAACAGTAATTAAATTGAACAAGGTTCAATTGAGTCCATGAATATCGGGTATTTTACAGCATTGATCAATAAAAGTTGGATTGGGTTAAGAATGCGTTTAATAGTGCTAAGCACACTGCCAAAATAAAAGCATTTTTGTAATAGTAGGTAGTACAACTACCGTTTGATAAATTATTAACCTTAAAACACTATAATTATGTTACGCTGGACAATCACCTTTGTAATTCTTGCAATTATTGCCGGTATTTTCGGATTCGGTGGTATTGCAGCAGGAGCTGCGAGTATAGCAAAAATTTTATTTTTTATATTCATAGTTCTTTTAATATTTTCCTTAATTTCTGGAAGAAAAAAAATATAATCACTAATTATTAATTTTAAAAACAAACAATATGAAACGTACACTATATATTTTATTATTCGCTTTTTTTACTGTAACCTCTTTTTCTACACTAACCAGTTGTAGAGAGGAAAAAAGTACGGGAGAAAAAATTGAAGATGCTGTTGATGATACTGGAGATGCCATAGAAGAAGGTGCAGAAGAAGTAGAAGATGCCGTTGATGATGCTACTGATCAATAATTAATTAGATTTTAGTTAATTATACTATGCTAATCAATAGCTAATAATGGGTGTCTTGTAATTTATGAGATACCCATTATTTTTATATATCAATTTATTTAAATGCTTTCTAATTCAACGTTAAAAGTCATTTATTTAAATCAGTTGGTATAATTAATAACACGCTCTGTCAACAACCATTTTTCTTATAGTAAACTACCTCGGAACAAGCCCGATAGGCATAAAAAAGGAAAGTCAATATTAAATTTCGAAAAAAGCGTTCGAGCATTTAAAACTCGAATGCCGAGTAAAAAATAGAATTATTATTAATTTAAATTCAAAATCATGACTAAAGAATTTGCAAAACATGAAATTGACGCTATAACCTTATTTGAAAAAAAAGGCTATACCGCTTCATTTATGTGTAAAGATGATAAGCTCATTGAAACAAAAACGAAAAAAAGTTACGCTCCAGAACAAATATTTATTGTGGAAGAACGTAGGTATGAAGGTATGAGTAACCCCGCAGACTCCTCTTTACTCTATGTAATAAAGACCAACGATAATGTAAAAGGAACTTTCTTAGCTACCTACGGCGCCCAAGCTGATATCAATGTCGCAGAATTTTTCAAAGCTGTTCCTGAAGCTAATTATTTAGACAAACCTTAATATAAGACGTTTAAATTAGTATTTTATTCAATTTCTTTCTCATCTTCATTTATTGCCAAAGGATGGTCTGTCATCCCTAAACCTATAATCTTAATTATATTTACTACAGTATTATATAGCATTAATACAACTACTATTAAAGAAGCACTTAAAAGACTTGAAATTCCTAAAGAAATATAATAAAGAATATTAAACCAATTATTAGGCACATTATCTGATTCTGTTATTGGTAAATTAAACAACAGAAATGTAATTACTGACGCTATAAAAACCACGGTGTCTAATTTGGCAATTTGTAATACATGATAATAATGGTCTTTCTTTAACTTCGATTTTGAGGTTGAACTTAAACTTAAGAGTGTGAGCAACAAGGCCAAAATAGTTGCCGATGCTAGGGCTATTGTATTACAAAGTGTATTCATTCCATCTAATGAATTCTTAATAAGCACTTTGGCTTCATATCCACTTAACTTCCCTAAAAGTATTGTACCCAATAAAATAATTAACATGGAAATAATGCCACCGAAAATGGCCCGCTTGGTATAAGTACTTAGTTTCATATTGTTAAAGTTTTATTTTTAATTATAGCGCTTAAATTTGTGTACTTTAATTTATTTAAACCATCTAATCTCAGAAATTAAGGTTCAATTGTGGTCAGAAATCGCCCTAAAATGTTAAAATAATTCCTATTTTTATTTTAACATTGCACTGATTATCTCAGCATGGGGTTTACAACTTGCTAAATATAACTTTGATTAATGAAAATAAATGTAAAATTCGATTTCAAAGTGTGCTGTATTGCAGTTTTAAAAGAGCAACTGCATAAATTAGCAATTCCGCATGTTGTACATGGCCCAGGGGAAGTGGAAATTAAAAGACCTTTATTGCCAGAGGAAATAGAAGAATTGGCTAAGAATTTAAATAGTTATGGTATTGAAATTTTAGAAGAGCAAAAGTCGGTTTTAGTGCAACGCATTAAAAATGCTATTGAGGAGATGTTACAAGAAGATGTATCTCAAGTATCAAAAATATCATCTTATCTTTCTGATAAACTAAATTATTCATATACCTATTTATCTAACTTATTTTCAGAGACCACCTTTACCTCTATTGAGAATTTTATAATTCTAAGAAAAGTTGATCGGGCGAAAGAACTTATGACAAAAACTAATTTGTCATTAACAGAAATTGCCTTTCGTTTAAATTATAGTAGTGTTGCCCATTTATCGGGACAGTTTAAAAAAACAACAGGATTAACGCCAACTACGTTTCAAAAAATTGTAGAAAAGCGAAAAGAAAATAACCAAAACTTAGCATAAGTATTTATAAAATGGGCAATAAGGATATTTTGAATATTGCGTTGGCAGATGATGATATTGATGATAGAATGCTTTTTAAAGAAGCCATAGAGGAAATAGGTATTAAAACGAATTTATTGCTGTTTAACAACGGACAAGAGTTAATGGACCATCTTAATATTCCAAGTATAATTCTGCCCAATCTTATATTTCTTGATTTAAACATGCCTGTTAAAAACGGTATGCAATGCCTCACAGAAATTCGTAAAAACCCTAAATTTAAAGATATTTCCATAGCTATTTATTCTACATCTTCTTCAGAAAAAGATATAGAAAACACATTTGTTAATGGAGCAAATATTTATCTGAACAAGCCCAATAACTTTAGTAAATTACAGGAATCTGTTGAAAGGGTTTTGCATTTAGATTGGCAATACCACACTTCAAATCTTAATAAAGATAATTTTTTGTTTCGATTGTAAATCATAAGTATTGTCACCAAAAATTTATGATTTCTTACAACGGCCATTGAATTACCTTAAAGTTAAATGT
Organism: Maribacter hydrothermalis; assembly: GCF_001913155.1. Lineage (GTDB taxonomy): Bacteria > Bacteroidota > Bacteroidia > Flavobacteriales > Flavobacteriaceae > Maribacter > Maribacter hydrothermalis. The sequence goes on along the minus strand of NZ_CP018760.1, from coordinate 3,018,294 downwards.
TTCGTTGACCTTAATTTAAAATTATATGGATTTAAATATGCTACTTAAAAGGACAAACTTTAATATACCATTTAAGATAGCTTTAGTAGTTGCAGTATTTCTGTTATTGTTTATTGCCAGTGTTAATTATCGAATGATAAAAAACCTACAAAATTCATCAGAATTGGTTTCTCAATCATTAATGGTAGATCGGGAAATAAACAACCTTTTTTCGCAATATAGTTTAATGGAGTCAGCTGAATTTAGATCAGTAATATTAAAAGACTCTACTTTTAAAGATTCTTATATTGACTATAAACTGGAAAGTGATAAAGCGTTAAGCAAGCTATATAAACTAACAGAAAGTACTCCGGAACAACAACTAATTTTAGATTCTGTTTCAGTTTTAAAAGATGAACTACATTCCAAATTAATTTTACTCCATGGTAAAATTGGAGCTTCAGGGTCAGACTCCGTCGTAATTGCAAACGTTAAAACAACGGCTTCGCTTTTAAAAAAGGTCCGTAGTTTAAAAGAGCAGATGGTTTTGGAAAAAGAAATGCTTTTACAAGAACGTTTGGCAACTTTTGAATGGCAAACAAACCTTACCCCATTAACATCTTTACTACTAGCATTTTTTTCATTAGCTGTTTTTACAATAGCATTTTTAAAAATCAGAAAAGACAAACACCAAATACAATCGTCGCAGTTGTTACTTGGAAATATAGTTCAGAGTACGGACAACATTATGAATTACTATGAACCAATTTATAATGACTTAAATGAAGTTGTAGACTTTAAAATTGTTTTTGCCAATGAGTGCAACCGCGACTATTTAGGATTAGATCCAGAGGAAATAGTGGGCAAACCCGTTTCATCTATTTTTCCATTTTTATTGCTTAATGGGGAACTTGAAGAAATGATAAGTAGCTTTAAACAAGGTGAAACACGAAGTTTTGAGCGTCAAGTAGCTGTAAATCGCGAAAAATTTTGGTTCCATTCCATTATTAAACCAATGGACAAGGGAATTTTAGTGGTTGTAAGAAATGATACTGAAGAGAATAAGGCGCATGAAAAAGTACTTGCCTTAAATGAGGAGTTAATACTGCAAAATTCTATTATGGTCGAAGCAAAAAGAATGGCTAGGATTGGTAGTTATACTTGGCATATAGAAACAGATACCGCTGAAATTTCTGATAATTTTTATCATATTTTGGGATATGATCCAGAAGATTTTAAACCTTCTTTTGAAAATTATTTAGAATTAATTCATCCAGATGACCGTACTTCTTATGAGGAGGTAATGAAAGTAGTAATCGAAACCCGACAGCCGCCAGAACATACCTACAGGGTATCTACTAAAACCGGAAATACTATATATTTAAAAGTCAACGGTAAATTTATTAAGAACAAAGGTAAAGAGGTGCTGATTGGGGTTGTACAAGATATTACTGCCGAAAAGCTTGCCTTTAATGAACTTCAAAAATTAAATGAGCAGTTAAAAGTACAGAATTCTATATTTGTCGATGCCGAAGAAGTTGCAGGTCTTGGAAGTTATATTTGGTACTTAGATAATGGTGAAGCCATACTCTCGGACAACTTTTATCGCATATTAGGACATGAGCCAAAGTCCTTTAAAATGACTTTTGACAGTTATAAGAAATTTGTACATCCGGATGATCTTGAAGATTATATTACTTTGGGTAAAGAAACCAAAGCAGAAGGAAAGTCCAGTATCAACAAATATCGAATTATTTCAAAAACCGGAAAAGTAAAACATCTTCAGCTAAATGGTCAATATTTAGAAAAAAATGGTAGACCAACCTCTGTAGGAGTTGTACAAAATATTTCTAAAAAGATAAGGGCAGATGAAAAACTTCGTTTAAGAAATTTAGAGTTAAAGCGTAGTAATATAGAACTAGAATCCTTCAATCGTGTTGCTAGTCATGACCTTCAAGAACCATTAAGGAAAATTCAAATGTTTCTTTCGCGAATCGAGGATAAAGAGGGCGATAAGCTTTCGGAAAAAGCGCAAGAGTATTTTTCCAAGGTTACCACAGCAGCACAACGAATGCAATCTTTAATTCTCAATTTATTATCCTACTCCCGTATTGACAGTAATCATGAAAATTTTGAAAAAGTAGACTTGAACCAGGTACTGCAAAAAGTTAAAGAGGAGCTAGCTGAACGAATCATTGAAACCAAGGCCGAAATAGGTTCAGAGGATTTACCCGTAGTAAAGGGCATATTTTTTCAATTAGAACAATTATTAAACAATTTAATTTCTAATGCACTTAAATATCGTAATCAAACTTTAATACCCAAAATAGATATAACGTCTGAAAAAGTTCGTCGCGAACAAATTCCCGAAAACTTTTTTAAAACAAGCAAACATTATTATAAAATAACCATTGTAGATAATGGTATTGGATTTGCTGATGAAAATGCGGGAAAAATATTTGAGGTCTTTCAGCGTTTGCATCAAAAAAATGAATATTCGGGTACAGGTATTGGTCTTGCCATTTGTAAAAAAATAGTAGAAAACCATCATGGTAATATTCATGCCACAAGTAAATTAGGTAAAGGAACTGCATTTATAATTTACCTACCTGCCTAATACCTTATCATTACTACATTAAAAAATATTTATAAATCGTTATAAACGCAGGGTTTATAGCTCCCATAACTCATAACAATACAGCCTTTAAGATTTTTTTAACAGTGTTTTCGTGTAAAACAAAAAGTTATATAACAGAAACCAAAAGTTGTGTAAGAGGAAAGGTCGTTGCAATGAGGATATTTACAACATAAAGTTTTAGCAAGCTTTATGAGCGTAACTAATCATTAAAAGCAACAGAACTTATGAAAACAATAGCACTAAAATCAGCAAAAATTAAAAATATATTTCAGCAATTAGAAGGTAACTTCGGAGGTGAAATACAAAAGGATGCTAAAGAGTATATTTTAGAAATTGACAATCAAATGGGGCAAGGCCTTATAAAAGGTATGACCTTTAATAGCGGTATCTCTTATTTAGAATTTGACATGACCTTTTCAGAAGATTTCCAACTTGTGACAGAAACAACTGAAGAAACACCAATATGTTTTGCATATTGTGCTAAAGGTAAAGTAGCACATAGTTTTGGTTTAGATAAGAAAAAGAGAGTTTTGGAAAACTTTCAAACTGGAATATTAACTAGTAAATCATTGCAGGACAACGTAATTTACTTTGAGAAAAATGTGGATATTAAAATAACTTTAATTGTTGTCAATCCTATTAAAAGTGAGACTGATGTAAAGACCTTAAATTATAAGTTGCAAAATTTATTTTATAAGGAAAATATTTCTGAAAACTATATTTATATAGGATCTTACAATTTAAAGATCGCAGAAAAAATTCAACAATTAGCCGCTGTAAGTCAAAAAGGAATTGTTAGAAGTTTAATGATCGAAAGTTTAGTACAAATGATTTTAGCTTTAGAAATAGAGCAACATTCAGAAGATATGAAAAGTGCCAACCAAAAAACAGGAACTTTAAGTGCTTGGGAACTGACTTCTGTTAAAGAACTTTCTCAGTTTATAAATAACTATCCAGAAAGAAATCTTACAGTAACCGATCTTTGTCGTAAGGGTGGTTTATCTCCATCTAAACTACAAGAAGGGTTTAAGCTTATGCATGGCAGAACAGTTATAGATTATATTAGAGAAGTTAGGGTTCGAAAAGCAGAAAATTTAATAAAAAATACAGATCTTAATATTTCAGAAGTAGTCTATAGTATTGGGTTTACCAGCAGAAGTTACTTCTCTAAAATTTTTAAGTCGAAATATAACTGTAGTCCAAAGCAGTATAAAGCTAAGCAGATGGCAATGGCAATCTAGTCATAATACCAAAAAAAAATATCACTTTTTGTTGGTTGCAATAATTAAAACCGATCTTAATAAGGTCGGTTTTTTTTATAGTTAATTTTACGATACTTCACTTTTATAATGATAATAATAACCCCGATCTAAGTTTATCTCGCATAAAATTAAAAATCCCTATATAAAGTCATTTCTTATTTATAAGGCTTATCCGATTGCTTTTTTATTTAATCTGTTTTCAGCTATTTTGTCCAGTTTATTATCGGCCTCATATTCTTCATCTAAAGTTATTTGAAGCCTCTTGGCAATATCTCTATGTCCGAGCTCTTTTGCAAAGCGTACTGCGGTTCCATAACCAGAAATTTCATAATGTTCCACGCGTTGGGCTTCGGCAATTAAACCGGCGTCCATGACCTCTTCTGAAGATGCTTCAGAAATAAAATTTCTTGCCTCTTTAATAAGTCCTTCCATAGCCTTACATTTTTCTCCACTTGGTGTAATATTGAGTTCTCTACAAATAATTTCCAGCCTACTTTTTTGCTCCATGGTCTCATGGTAATGATTCTCAAAAACATCTTTTAAATCTGTATCAGTCGCTTTTTCTGTCATTTTAGGTAGTGCTTCTATAATTTGGTTTTCTGCACTATATAAATCTTTTAATTGATGTTCAAATAATTCTTCTAACGTTTTCATAGCATTTTTTTAATATAATTAAAGATAAGGGCCTATTGATTTTTTGATTGACTACATTGATAAAAATACTAACGTGAGAAAAAATATTTTCATTAACTTATGTGCATAAGTGTAAAAATGTACCAACTAACCTATATATCTACAGAATCGACCAACATGGTAGCTACCGACTTGGATGAAATTTTGGCGGAAGCTAGAACTACAAATTTTAATAAAAATATAACCGGTTGTCTGGTGTATTACGATCATAAATTTGTCCAGATTTTAGAAGGAGAAAAAAATGATATCCAAGAATTATACGAAAAAATTAAATGTGACAAGAGACATCAATCTTTAAAAATACTTTGGGAAGGAAAAGTTTCTAAAAGATATTTTAGCGATTGGAATATGGCTTTTTACTACCCTTCGGTAATAAATAACACCAACAAGGAGGAGAAACGATTTTTAAATAATATGAAGCTATTATCCCAATTTTCAAAAACTTCAACCAGTCCACTTTTAATGTTCTGGAACACGGTAAGAACATTTTTGGATAAAAATTCTAACCCCATTTTACAACGTTAATTATTTTAATTTCTACCTTATTCTGGTTTGATGAAAGACTTTGCTAAATCAGATAAATTTAGGTTCGATATAGCACAAACAACCTTTTCCTTTTAAATATTTTAGCAAAAAAAGAGATGGCAATACTTGGTAGTGTAATCAAAGGTTTTTTAGAATTAAGAGATAAACTGGCGCCGGACACAAACCCTGTTGAAGCGCAGAAAAAAGTATTTAAAAATTTATTAGGCACAGCAAAAGACACGGACTTTGGCAGACATTATAATTTTGAAACCATTTTATCTTCTAAGCAACCTTTAAAATTATTTAAGGACTCAGTTCCTTTTTTCGATTATAATAAGATCAATGAGGAATGGTGGGCAAAATTACATGATGGTGAAACCGATGTAACATGGCCGGGTACTCCAGATTATTTTGCTTTAAGTTCAGGAACTACTGGCAAGACAAGTAAAAGGATACCCGTTACAAATGAAATGCTCGACGCCATCCGCGATGCAGGTATTAAACAAGTGTATGCCTTAAGTAACTTTGATCTCCCCATAGACTTCTTTGAAAAAGGTATTTTAATGCTTGGGAGTTCTACAGATTTAAATACAAAAGATGGACATAAAGAAGGTGAAATAAGTGGCATAAGTGCAAGCAACATCCCTACATGGTTTCAAGGCTTTTATAAACCAGGAGAAGAAATTGCCCAAATCGATGATTGGGACGAGCGTGTACAAAAAATTGCGGAAGAAGCACCTAATTGGGATATTGGAGCGTTAAGTGGAATACCTTCATGGATGGAGCTTATGCTACAAAAGGTTATTTCTTACCACAACCTTAATCATATTCATGAAATATGGCCAAATTTTCAAGTATATACTTCAGGTGGCGTTGCTTTTGGACCCTATGAAAAAAGTTTTAATTCGTTGTTGGGAAAACCAGTAACTGTTATTGATACTTATTTGGCTTCTGAAGGATTTATTGCTTTCCAGGCCCGACCAGAAACGGATGCAATGCAATTAGTAACGGATGGTGGAATATATTTTGAATTTGTTCCATTTAAGCCAGAGTATATCAATCAAGACGGGTCAATTATAAACAATGCACCTTCACTTTCATTAGAAGAAGTTGAAACTGGCCAAGATTATATATTAATTATTAGTACAGTGTCGGGAGCTTGGCGTTACTTAATTGGCGATACTATTGAATTTACAAATGTGGAAAAAGCCGAAATTAAAATTACAGGAAGAACCAAATTTTTTCTAAATACGGTAGGCTCGCAACTTTCAGTTAATAAGTTGGATGATGCAGTACAACATTTAGAAATGACGTTTGATATAAAAATTCCAGAATACACGTTATGTGCAAAACGTGTTGACGGTGAGTTTTATCACTGTTGGTATTTAGGTACTGAAAATGAAAAAGATAATTTAACGCTTGCCAACGCGTTGGATGAACATTTAAAAGGCGCAAACAATAATTATAAAGTTGCACGTTCCAAAGCGCTTAAAGGTGTTAAGGTTAAAACCTTGTTACCCTCGGTATTTCATGAGTGGAATGGAATGAATAAAAAGAAAGGCGGTCAAGTAAAAATGGAACGGGTTATGGGAGAAGATAAATTTGCAGAATGGGAAGAATTTGTTCAAAAATAGCTTTAACGCCCTATTCTTTTTCGGCTTTGTTTCTTTCATTTATTAGTACCATAATTTCTTCTGGTGACAAGTAGTATTTTCGAATTCTTAATTTATACGACTCGTTAATATCGGCATTATTAAGAATAAAATTCTTTGTAGCCAATATATAGCTTTCCATGCCGTGATTAACGGCATGTGTGTCTGCTGCTCGTTCCGCTTCCTTAATGTAGCTATCAGAAAAAGTATATTTTATCCCAAACCAAATTAAATTTAAACTGCTTCTATTTTTATAATCAACAATATGCCCCAGTTCATGTCCAATCCATCCAATCATAACATCTTTCGGAATATCCTTGGTGGCAAACGCATTGCCCGCAATAACAATTTTTTCGCTTATTAATACTTTATACTTTCTCTTTTTTTTAGACTTGAACAAACTCCAAAAATCAGGTTGGGCAAGCATAGTTGACTTTTTTATATTTTTCCGAAATTTAAATTCAATAGGATTATTTTGAAGGTTTGGATAATAGGTTAAGGCAATTTTTATTTCGTCTTTAATGGATTCTGGAATAACATTCTGTGAAAATGCTGGTGTTTTCGCCATAAGTAATAGTAAAATGATTTTAATATATATTTTCATAATTATAGTAGAAGCTGATATCGGTAAGTGGCATAAAAAATTTGACTTAAGCTTCCTGAAGACAAAAGATTTTTAAAACGTTAAATTTAATGTCACGGTCACCTGTTTAATATCGTAAAAGACCACACTTAAAATTTCGTTCAACTCTGTGGCATGGGCATGTATAAATACTAATTGGTTTAACAATAGTATAATGGTTGATAAAAGAAAAAACAGCAACCGCTAATATCAATGAGATTTAAATACTTCACTATGCGTACATGCCATAAAGTATATTACAAATTTTTCATTAATCTTCTATAAACATTTATGAGAAAACATTAATACTATAGAATTTGGGTTCAATATGAATTTAAAAGCACTTTTAATAACTATGTAAAAATTATTGAAGCACCATTTAGTAGTTATTATTCTATGCGCTAAAACAATTTTCTATCTGTATTTTTAATTCTTTAAAAGATTTAGGTTTTTGCAAATATTGGTCTGCTCCTTTATTTAATAAACGATTCACTTCTTCTTCATCATAATATCCGGAATAAATAATAACACGAATGTTCGCAAAGTTTAGTTCTCCTCTAATATCATCTAAGCATTCCTCCCCATTCATTAAAGGCATATTTAAATCTAAAAATATATAATTAGGCAATTCCGTAGAAGGGTCTATTAAATTTGCCATTAAATCAACACCATTGGTAAAAGTGGTAATTCTATAATCCATTTTAATAGCTTCAAGAGCTTCAGAAAACAATTGTCGATCATCGTAATCATCATCAACCAAAAAAATAAATGGTTTTGCAGTTTTTATAACTCTCATTTGTAATACGTTATTAAGTGTCTAGATTCTTACTTGAGCATTCTCCAAGAACAGTATTTTTTAATTGTACTATCCAATAGTTTTAAATATCATATTAAAAACTTTTTTAGGCATTAACCTTAGGTTTTAAAAAAATATAGTTTCAAAAATTTCCCTATTGTTAACTACTCTAAAATAGGAGAGAATTAAAAAGTTAATTGCTCTAAAAGAAAAGTTTATTGATGTTAAAAAAACTACACATTTTCATTAAAACTATCTATATACTTTAAAAAGTTTGATGGGGATTTTAGTTGTACGTATCTATTACCTTTTATAATTATCGGATATGCCAAAACATTTGGTTCTTTTTCTAAAATTTTTAACCAATCTTCTTCTTCCATTTCTATTGGTTCTTTACCATAAATGTTTACAAAATCTGGGTGATTTGTATTAATTAAATCTGAAATATTTATGTTCAACCCATTAGCAATTTCGGCCCACTGCGTACCAGTTACCTTTGTTTTTGAAATGTCTACACTTAAGATATCTTTTTCTGAAGATGTTACATAGGCCAACGTTTGCTTTCCTATTGAACTTTCAGAATTGTAGTACAGTATAATTTTCCTTTTATTTTTAGCTATTACTCCCATATAAATTGCTTTAAAATTATTTTTTATTATTTTTTTCACTGCGCTTCTCTGCATCTTCATATTCCACTTCATCATCTACCGTTCCTGTATAAGCAGCTATCCAAGCATTTTTAAAAACGTTAAAAATAGTGGTCCAAATTTTGCCCTCTACTTTATTTAAGTCACCTTCAATAGGAACTTTTGTAGCTAAAGTATTATTCTTTTGGTTTTTTAAAACGAATTTGAAAAAGCCAACAAAACCTTCCCATAGTTTTTCAAAGAACTTATCTTCTTTACTTATGAGCTTAGAGTCTTTTAAAAGTGGTTTTAGGTAACCCGTTAAAAATCCATTGGCTATTGCTACTTCACTATATAAGTTAAATTCGCCCGAAGAAAAATCAATACCGGCATAATGATTTGTAAAGTCATTGAACGATACAATATTTGCGTGCTCTAATGAAAATGAAATATCCATATCAGGAATTTCCTTAACCAAATCCATTTTCCCTTCTAACTTAACATTACCATTGCCAATTGATGTGGCTGTAGCACTTAATGACGAAGGCAATTCTTTTTCGACCCGAACAACATTTCTTAGATTTAAGGCTTCCAAATTTATGTTATTAAGATTTAAATCTATATTAGGGGCTGCATTTAGCTGAACAAAAGCAGCTTTTCCATTTGTAATTTTTAAATTATTAATTTCTATAGGCACTAGATCAGTGAGTGCTTTTGACCAATCTTCTATATCGGTATCTTCTATTTTGTTTTGCTGTTGATCCTCGAATACATAAATTATTTGTGGTCTTATCATTTCTATTTCACTTACCACTTTTCCATTAAACAGTGCTTTCCAAGCTACTGAAATATCCGTTCGTTCAATAGCTATAAATGGAACCTCAGAACCTGCATCTTTTTTATTTAAAAAAAGATTTTTTATAACATAGGCACCTCTAAATACAGATAGGTCAATATCGCCAACTTCCCCATAATAACCAGGAATATCTGCCAATACCCCATTAACATAATTTTTAACCACATAAGGCAATAACAACCTTGCTACCAATAAAAAGACAATTATAAGTATTGGAAAAACAAATCGTTTTTTTCTAATGCCAGCTTTTTTGGTCTTAACTTTCATTCTATTTTTATTCCTTTTTACCATTTCCAGTTAAAGTATTACCAATACCACTGCGAACGTTTAACCACAAGTAGTTAAAGAATGATTTTGTTACGTCTCGTTCTACCTCTATTTTTCCATACCGATATCCTTGTTCATCAGTTTTAGAATCTTTCTTTATAAAAATATTTCCAATAGTTGTTAGAAATTTATTAATTACAAGTCTATTATTTTTTAAAATTAAAAGTTCAAAATTTTCATACTTCATTCTCATGTCGCCTTTTGAATTGAATGGGTTACCACTTACAGTAAAAAAAAGTTTATCCACATGGCCTTTAGCCCTTAAATTAGCATTTGATTCTAAAAATTGATTTAACGTTTGCGCATCAAAATTTTCAAAAGTCCCAGAAGCTAAAAATGAATCGTCCGTATTATTGACATCAAAACTCCAATTTAAAGTCATACGAGAATCTTGCATGAATAATGCGCTAGCTTCAATTGTAGTTTCCATATTTTCAACTACATAATTTGATAGATTTTTAATTTTAGCATCAATTTCATCAAAGAAAAGAAGACCAGCTTTGGTATCTATATTGACTAATTCTTCATATGTTAATTGACCATTAGCTATTTCAATTTCGGAAATTGAAATAGCAATGGGTAGTTCCCGCAAAATTTTGCTATATAATGCTTTTTCGGTTAAATCATCATTAACCAATTTATCCCTATAAATTGCGGCTATAGGGTAATCAATTTTACTTGAACTTGCATTAAAAATAAATCGTTCTTCTTCAAAACCAAAATCAATTTGATTAAATAATATGTGTTCTATATTTAAACTTACATGATCACGTTCTTTTTCTATTACCGTAGATAGCTCCTTTCTACTATATTTGGAATTCATGGTCAGCTGCTTAAGCTCCAAAACGTTCTTAGCTATTGTTAAGCTATCTATTGTCATAGCTTCATATAATCCCAGATTTACATAAATGTCTTGAGAAGCAATTTTATAATCTTCGTATTTAAATGGAATTTTATTCTGTATGGAAATTGAATCTAGTTGAACGTTTTCTAATAAAAAATTAAAATTATTTATGCTAAATTGAGTACTATCAGACTTTTTTAATAATAAACTACCATTGTTTATAAGAATCTCTTCAATTAAAACCTCCTTATCGAAACTACTTAAAGACGTATCATTTTTTAATTTGGTTTTCACATAACTTTCGTCAATGTTATAATCTAAATCTGGTTTTTCTAAAACAATACTATCAATTTTAATTTTTTTATTGATAAGAAACTGCCAGTAATTAAAACCCAATACTCCTAACCTATCTATATTTAAAATTACAGTTTTCGATTCTTGATAGTTTTTAGCAGAAATAGTGCTTAAAGTTAAGCTACTATTTAAAAAACTAAATTCTAAATCAGTGTATTTAAAATCTATATTCTTCGGCAATTCTGAAGATAAAAAATTGTCTATCCTAGTTTCAATATAGGACTGAATAAAAGAAAATGCCACAAAAATAAATAGGACTAGGCCAATAAAAACGAGTAGATATTTTTTCCTTTTCTTATTAAGAATATTCATTGAAGAGCATGTATATAAATTGACTTCTCAATTATTAATTTGATAAATGTCAAAATCCGATTAAAAGCCCAAGTAAACGAACTGTATTCGATATTAAATTAGTTCAAAAACTTTAGTAAAATACCTTAGAGTACGACGGCGAAGCATTGGAAATAGTACAGCGTTAATAATTAGAGACAGGTCTTGGCATAAAGTTCTTTATTATCGCGTAAATAAAAAGCGCAACAACTTAAACAAACATATAGGTCTTGTGCATGAAACTTAGCTTATAAACACACGCTAACCTTGAGGTTTATGTAAGAGCCAATTTTAACAATATCGCCCTAGGTAAAGATTAATGTTGGCATCGGTATTTGTCCGTTTACCGTATTCGTTCTTTTTCTCTTCTCCTGAATAGTTGACTATAGTGTCCGTAACCGTTAATTTATATTTTACACTATTTTGAGCTGAAATTTTTCTTGCAATGAACAATAGTAAAAATGATGCTTATTAAGCTGTTATTTTTCATTTTCCAATCGTTTTATCATTGCTTTCATTTCCTCAATTTCTTTTCTTTGAGCTTTAATAATATCTTCTGCCAGTTTTTTTACTTCTGGGTCTTTAATATCAGCTCGCTCACTTGTTAATATTGCAATCGAGTGATGGGGTATCATAGCCTCCATCCACAAAATATCGCCAACTATTGGTTTTTGAATGCGGACAAGAAATAGGGCGGAGCTAAAAAGTACAAGACTGCCTAACAGAATTGCGATATTTTTTTTCTTGTTTTTATACATATTTCGCATAAAAAACCACATAATTACTGCCATTGTCGAAATGCCCAAACACGTCATATAAAATCGTGTCAAGCTAAAATATACGTGGTCGATTGCATAGGTGTTTAAATACATTGTGATGTACATTGCTAAAAATGAGCATCCTAACATTAGAAAAAATGTTGTGTATTTATTATTCTTATGTGTTTCTGAATTTTCCATAACTGTGTTTTTTATTTATTAAGTGTTTCTATCGTTTTACCACAACTCAACATTTGCGAACCGTAGTTAGGATTTTTATAGTTTCTTATTTGCTCAACCAATTTGTTCCTTTACCATTATCTGCCATTAGATAAATTGAAAGTTTATTGGCGTTTCTTGTTCCGATATTTTCTGATCTTCATACCTATTCTTTAAAAGAGAAGTGAAATAATGCCTTTGCTCTCTTGTATCATTTATGTCCGTTATTTTTTGAGCGTCTGTTTTTAATTTATCCAAAATTTATCCATGCAATAAGAACGTCAATTCAAAGTTTACCCATTTCTAACTGCGCAAATTGCTACCATTAAATATTTTAATGATTTCATTTTCTCAAATTTAATATTATTATAAAAAGCTAAAAAGCACAAGCCTTTGGCTTGTATCGAAATAGACAAAGCTACAGCTGTCAAAAAAGGTTTTAGCTTATTTTTAGCGGTTGCCAAATGCAAATGTAAACTGGTTTTGGTTTGTTTTGAGCGCAACTCCATTCGTTTACCAAAAGTTTAAAATTATTGGATAATTCTAACTGAAAGTCTTTAAACGGCACTGTTGAATTTACAGAACTTAGACAATGACAAGATGTATTACCACAAGCTCCACCGCAACAATCATCATCTTTTTCTCCCTTATCGCAACACGGTTTTTTCGGTTTTGTTGTCTTGTTTTGAACAGGGTGTTTCCTCCATTTTTTCTTTTTCAGAGGATTTTCCGCACGCAATTGCTGTACTAGTCGTAATAACCATTTGCATTAAAAATAGAACTAATATGTGCGATTTGTTCTTCATAAAAATTCTACTACTAAGATAATAAAATATTCAAATACCTATTTTGGAGTAGCGTGTTGTCGGAAAAACTTATTTTATTTTTTTAAGTGTTTGCATAAGCGTTGGAAAAAACGAATGTGCTGATTTAGCGTTGGCATTATTAATTCAAAGGTTGAGGGTTTACACCATTTTTTTTGCATTGTCCATAACAAACATACACGGTTAACTACTCTTAACACCTACCCACAATTTATCTAAAGTAGCTTTTGTAAAGATATTTCTGAGTGATGGTTAATTGGGCTAGGTAAATTTTAAAATAGTTACATTACATCATGTTTTGGAGTAATTATATATTTTTTTAAAGAATACATTTTCAGTTAACTCTACTAATTTTGAGAAGAGTCCATCACATTAAATATCATGCCAAATCCGCTTTTAGAATTTACAGAAAAAGGAATTTACTGCAGCGCTGCAAAAGTCTATCTAGACCCATGGAAACCTGTAGATAACGCCATAATTTCGCATGGCCATGCAGACCATAGCCGCTATGGTCATAAACAATATATTACCCATCATAATAATGTTCCAATAATATCGCATCGTCTGGGTAACATTAATGTTTCTGGGAAAAAATGGGGCGAAACATTTAAAATCAACAATGTAAAATTTAGTTTACATCCCGCAGGTCATATTATTGGGTCATCGCAAATTAGAGTAGAACACAAAGGAGAAGTTTGGGTGTTTTCCGGAGATTACAAAGTTGAAAATGATGGTATATCTACCCCTTACGAACCTATTAAATGCCATACTTTTATTACGGAGTGTACCTTTGGCTTACCAGCTTTTAAGTGGATCCCCCAAAAAGAGGTCTTTGAAAATATTAATCTATGGTGGAAAGAAAATAAAGAAGAACAAAAGACTTCTATACTCTTTGGCTACTCACTTGGTAAAGCACAACGGCTTTTAAAATATTTAGATACCGACATCGGAAAAATATACACTCATGGAGCCATAGAAAATATGACCAATGTTTTACGTCCAATCATTAATTTTCCCGAGACTACACTAATCACCAAAGAGACGAACAAAAAAGACTTAGTAGGTAATATTGTTTTAGCACCGCCCAGTGCTCATGGTAGCAGTTGGATTCGAAAAATGGTACCTTTTGTAACAGGTTCGGCAAGTGGATGGATGACGTTTAGGGGCGCTAGAAGAAGACGTGCTGTTGATAAAGGTTTTGTACTAAGCGATCACTGCGATTGGCAAGGATTATTAAAAAGTATTAAAGAAACTGAAGCTGAAAAAATCATTTGTACACACGGGTACTCAGAAATTTTTTCACGCTATTTAAGAGAGCAAGGCTATGACGCCCGAACAGAAGAAACTCAGTACGAAGGGGAGTTAGCAGAACTAAATACATCATCTAAGGAAGACGTTGAAACATGAAAAATTTTGCACATCTTATAAAAAAACTAGACAGCACCAACAAGACAAATTTAAAAGTACAGGCATTAACAGATTACTTTTTAGTCGCCACCGATGAAGATAAAGTTTGGACCATTGCCATACTTTCCCATAGGCGACCACCAAGACCCGTTAATACCACGTTATTACGAAAATGGGCCTCAGAGTTGGCTAACATTCCTTTATGGCTTTTTGAAGAAAGTTATCATATAGTGGGTGATTTGGCTGAAACCATAGCCTTAATTATTCCATCAACAAAATCGACTACCCATAAAACACTATCCCAGTTTCTTCAAGAAATGATTGATTTAAAGAAGAAATCAGAGGAAGAAAAGAAAAATTATCTATTCAAAAATTGGAAAACACTTGATTATTATGAACGTTTCGTTTTTACAAAACTAATTACAGGAGGTTTTAGAATTGGTGTAAGTCAAAAATTAATGACCAGGGCGTTGTCTAAAGCAACTACTATAAATGAGGATATTCTGGCTTATAAACTCATGGGGAATTGGGATCCTAATAAAATTTCTTTTCAAGAATTAATTTTAGAGGAAAATGCCAGTGATTACCTTTCTAAACCCTATCCTTTTTATTTAGCTTATGCCATTGAAAATAATATCAATGACTTGGGAGATGTTAATGAATGGTCAGCTGAACATAAGTGGGATGGTATTCGTTCTCAGACAATTATTAGAAAAAATGAATTATTTGTATGGAGTCGTGGTGAAGAATTAGTTACTGACAAATATCCAGAATTCGAAATTTTTATAGGAACTATCCCCAATGGAACGGTAATAGACGGAGAAATTCTGCCTTACAAAAATGATGAAATAGGAACTTTCAACGACCTTCAAACCAGAATTGGCAGAAAAAAAATAAGCAAAGCTTTATTGGAAAAAGTCCCTGTTATTTTAAAAGCTTACGATATATTGGAATGGAAAGGCGAAGATATACGCAATCGACCATTCACTGAACGCAGAAAAATATTACTACAATTATTTGACGACATTTCACTTATTAATGCGCAACGAACAAAAAATAATCAACTTAAAATTCCCTTTCAGCTATCTAAAACTATGCATTTTAATTCATGGGAGGAAGTTACTCTAGAACGGGAACAATCACGAGATGTTCGCAGTGAAGGACTTATGTTAAAGCGAAAAGATTCCCCCTATTTAGTAGGCCGTAAAAAAGGAGACTGGTGGAAATGGAAAGTTGACCCTTTAACTATTGATGCCGTATTAACTTACGCAATGCGTGGCCATGGTCGAAGAAGTAACTTATTCACAGACTATACTTTTGCACTATGGAGCCATAACGATAAAGGTGAAAAAGAACTGGTAACCTTTGCAAAGGCGTATTCTGGCTTGACTGATGCTGAATTTAGAAAAGTAGACGCTTGGATTAAGAAAAACACATTGCAACGGTTTGGACCAGTACGTTCTGTTACGCCCTACCAAGTTTTCGAAATAGCCTTTGAAGGAATTGCGCTTTCAAAACGACATAAAAGTGGAGTAGCTACACGATTTCCAAGAATTTTAAGATGGCGGCAAGACAAAACTATATATGAGGCAAACAACCTCAGCGATTTAAAGGATATGATAATTTAATTTATTTTGAAATTTCTAGAAATAAATAATATGCCTGGTAAATATGTAAAAACTTGTTGTTTTCATTTATATGAGTTTAATATCAAAATTCTGCACATAAATTAACTATGGAAACTTGTAAATACTGACTACGATAGTGTCAAAAATTGAATCGTTTAAGTTAAGCAAACACTACGGTTTTATTTATTTTATGTTAAACGTTAAAGCGGTAAACGTTTTTAATAGTTGTTACCGTATAAATTTAAATGATGAATAAGGATATTAAAAAGATTGAAGATAAATTAAAAGATGTTGTTGAAAAGAATGAAGATTCTGTAAAAGGTTTTGAAAAGGCAGCCGACTTGGCAAAAGAATTAAGTACTAAAAGCTATTTTGATAAAAAGGCAAAACAGCGAAGAAGCTTTATTAAGCAATTACGTAATGCCACACCAGCACTGCAATTAGGAAATGGAGAAATCGATGGTTCTACGAAAGGCGCAATTCACCGCTCTTGGATGGATGTAAAGACTCTTTTTTCAGGAGACAACGATGAAACCATGTTATCCGAAGCTGTAAGAGGGGATAAAGCAGCAATCAGCGAGTATAATGAGGTTATGACAGAGGTCCTAATACCAAATAGGATGAAAGAAATTTTAAGAGAGCAAAAAGAAATTATACAAAACGATTTGGAAACCTCTATGATTTTAGAGAATTTTAGATAAACAAACTTGCATTAAAACAGTTAAAGAAAGGCTTTCGAATTGGAAAGTCTTTCTTTCTATTTAAAATTACAGAGATTTTATGGTATGGTCATTAATTTTTTAAAAAGTGTATCATTACTATAAAACTAAATAACCTAAGAAATTCAAGGGAAGCAATACGCTAATTTTCTTTTATGAATAGAAATGACTTATATGATATTGCCGAATCATGGTTTCAAAAACAAGATTGGAAGCCATTAAAATTTCAAAAAGATACTTGGAAAGCTTTTCTACAAGGAAAACACGGCCTATTAAATGCACCAACCGGTAGCGGAAAAACATACGCCTTATGGTTTCCAATTGTTTTAAACTACATCAAAAAGAATCCACAATATAAGACAAAACATAAAAAAGGATTAAAGGCTATATGGATAACGCCTCTTCGTGCGCTTTCAGAAGAAATAAGACAATCTGCAGAACGAGTGACTTTAGATTTGGAGACTCAAATGACGGTGGCAATACGTACCGGAGACACTACGACAAAAGCAAGGGCAGCCATGAAAAAGCAAATGCCCGATTTGTTGATTACCACTCCAGAAAGCTTGCAGCTACTTTTAGCCTCTAAGGATTATCCTAAAGTATTTAAGGATTGTACGGCTATAGTAGTAGATGAATGGCATGAACTCTTGGGTACTAAACGAGGTGTTCAAATGGAACTGGCCTTGTCGCGCCTAAAAACAATTTCTAAGGACATTCGCATTTGGGGTATCTCTGCCACAATTGGCAATTTAGAACAAGCAAGAGAAGTGCTTGTTGGTACGGACACACGGGCATTGCAAAATTCTACTTTAATAAAAGCGAATCTTAAAAAGAAGATTACCGTAAAAAGTATTATTCCAAAAAAAATGGAAACTTTTCCTTGGCGCGGTCATCTTGGGCTTCGATTGTTAGAAGATGTTATTCCTATAATTGAAAAAAGCAAAACAACACTTCTCTTCACAAATACACGCAGTCAGTGCGAAATATGGTTTCAAAATATTCTGGAAAAACACCCAGAATATGCTGGCGAAATTGCCATGCATCATGGCAGTATTAATAAGGAAACTCGTAATTGGGTAGAACAAGCTATACGCAATGAAAATTTAAAGGCAGTAGTATGCACTTCTAGTTTAGATTTAGGAGTAGATTTTGCACCAGTAGAAACCGTAATTCAAATTGGGGGACCAAAAGGAGTTTCCCGTTTTTTACAGCGCGCTGGTCGTAGTGGCCACCGACCAGGAAAAGAGAGTGTAATTTACTTTTTGCCTACCCATGCCATAGAACTTATAGAAGCATCGGCCTTGCAACAGGCTGTAAAACTGAATACAGTCGAGGACAGGATTCCATATCTAAATAGTTATGATGTTTTATTGCAGTACTTAACTACCTTGGCTATTTCTGACGGATTTTATCCAGATGAAATCTATACTGAAGTAAGACAAACATTCTGCTACCAAACCTTATCAAAAGACCAATGGCAATGGCTCTTAAATTTTTTGGTAATGGGAAGCCAAAGCTTACAAACGTATGACGAATACAAGAAAGTGGAGATTGAGGATGATGGCAAATTTAAGGTCAATGATCGTGGTATTGCTATGCGTCATCGTATGCAGATCGGTACCATTGTAGGAGATGTAAATTTGGCGGTTCGTTATCAAAAAGGTGGTTACTTAGGTTCCATAGAGGAATATTTTATTTCCAAACTAAATAGAGGTGACGTCTTTACTTTCGCTGGTAGAAATTTAGAATTTATTCGCATAAAAGATATGCAAGTACATGTCCGAAATTCCAAGGAAAAAACGAAAAAAATATCTAGTTGGATGGGCAGCAGAATGACACTTTCTGCGCAGATGTCTCATTTATTGAGGCAAGAGCTTTATTCTTCATTTAATGACCCCAAAGACCAATCTCCCGAGATAAGATCATTGGCTCATATTTTTGAGCGGCAAAGAAGGGAAAGTATTGTTCCAAAACCAAACCAATTCCTTATCGAAACCTTTAAAACAAGGGAAGGGTATCATCATATTTTTTACCCATTTGAAGGTCGTTTTGTTCATGAGGCCATGGGAAGCCTGTTAGGTTACAGAATTAGTTTGCTCTCCCCTATAACATTTTCATTAGCATTTAATGACTACGGTTTCGAGTTACTTTCAGACAAAGAAATAGATATACAACAAGTACTGGATAATGACTTATTTACATCTAGTTTTTTATTGGATGATTTACAAAAAAGCCTAAATGCAACTGAAATGGCGCGACGAAAATTTAGAGATATTTCAATAATCAGCGGAATGGTTTTTACGGGTTATCCAAATAAAGCCATAAAAATGAAACATTTACAAAGCAGTTCACAATTACTTTTCGAGGTTTTCCGTGATTACGAACCAGAAAATTTACTTTATCAACAGGCGTTTACAGAAACATTTCAACATCAATTAGAAGAAGGTAGGTTACGCCTTTCCATGGAGCGTATTGCAAGGCAAGAAATTGTTTGGAAACCATGTAAAAAAGCAACCCCATTTTCATTCCCACTAATTACTGACCGTATGAGTCGTGAAAAATTATCTAGCGAAAAATGGGAAGACCGCATTAAAAGAATGACAGCTATTTTAATGAAAAAGTAGTTACATTTAAACCAAATGAATATCGAATTCTTAAAAATTAATAATCAAAGTTTTACCATGCATCCACATGGTGTATTATTCTGGCAAGAAAAATCAATTTTACTAATAAGTGATGTCCATTTAGGAAAGGTTTCTCATTTCCGCAAATTTGGTGCAGCCGTGCCACAAAAAGCAGTTCAAAAAAATTTTGATTTATTGGACGAAGTTATTGCCTATTTTAAACCTGAAGTTATCGTTTTTATGGGTGACCTATTTCATTCTTCTTTAAATAAGGAATGGAAAATTTTTGAAAAATGGACCTCTAATATCACCTCAAAAATAATTTTAGTAGTGGGTAATCATGATATTATTTCCCCTGTAAAATATAAAGAATTAGGAATTGAGGTAGTCCCTGAAATTCAATTGGATAGTTTTCTTTTAACTCACCATCCAGAAGAAAAAAAAGGATTTTTTAACATCTGCGGACATATTCACCCTGCCGTACGTTTAAAAGGAATTGGTAAACAGTCTATGCGTTTACGTTGCTTTTATAAAACTGACGGCCAACTATTGTTACCTGCCTTTGGGGAATTTACCGGTTCGCACACCATAAGCCCTGTAAAGAATTGTCAAATTTTTGCCTTATTAGATAACACTGTTTTTCCAATTACAGTAAAATCTTGAAATCGTTTTCAATAAAAATTTGACATTCCAAATAAGCAAAACATACTTTAAAAGCGGATAAATATTATAAGTGGTCGTTACATAAAAATATTTTATTTCTAAGTGCTTCATAATCGTCGCAATTTTATGATTACGTTTTATTACAATTTCCAATCAAACAATTTTACTAATCAAATACTATTACTATTTTTTCTAACTTGTGCCTTTGTTTTTGTTGTTACTAACAAAGCTGTAATTGCCCTATGAAAAGAATTTTTCTAATTTGTTATGCTGCCGTGAGCATTTGGGCAATTCTAAGTGTACTTGTAAATGGAAGAAGAGCTTCACGTTCTTTTGGATGGATAATTACCATTCTAATGCTCCCAATACTAGGACCATCAATTTATTACTTATTTGGTGTTAATAGAAGAAAATTTAAATTCTATAAACTCAAAAAAAATAGTATTAGGCAATTATATGATGAAAAATATTCTCAATCTAAAATTACTAATCCTACAATAGAATTTTCATCGGATACTCTAACCAGATTATCAACCATAATTACAAAAAGCACTACTGTTTCCGCCTATAATGGAAATGAGGTAGAAATATACCAAACAGGGGTAAAAAGTTTTGAGTCTATATTTTCAGCCATTAAAACGGCCAAGAAATTTATTCATATTCAATACTATATACTGGCCAACGGAACCATACTAGATAAACTGATTGAACTATTAGCTTCAAAAATTAAAGAAGGAGTAGAAGTCCGGGTACTTTATGACTCCGTAGGGAGTTTCAGTTTTTCAGGGAAACTAAAAAAACGTTTAAAAAGTGTAGGGATAAAGGCCTTTCCTACCATGCCATTACGATTTGGAAATTTTATGTATACCCTTAATTACAGAAATCACAGAAAAATTGTAATTATTGATGGGGTTATCGGTTTTGTAGGTGGTGTCAATATATCTGACAAATATATTGGGTCGGATAAAGAGTTAGGAATTTGGTCGGATATTCATTTAAGAATTAAAGGCCCTGCTGTTGATAGTCTCCATCGTGTATTTATTAAAGACTACCACTTTGCAAGCGGAGAAAAAGTACTGCCTTCAGAAACGTATTTACCACAAATTGAAGAATCTGGACATTCAAAAGTTCAAATAGTTACTAGTGGTCCAGATTCCAAGCAGCCAACTATAATGTATCAATATCTAAGCATGATTGCCTTAGCCCGTAAAAGAGTTTGTATTGCAAACCCTTACTTTATTCCAGGGTCAAGTGTTTATAACGCCCTAGTTACGGCTTCTCTTGGTGGAACTGATGTAAACTTATTATTACCTAATAAGTCCGATTCTAAAATTGCCAAATATAGCATGTATGCCAATTTTGAAGGATTAATGGAGGCAGGAGTACATATTTACTTGCGCAAAGATTTCTCCCATAGCAAGGCAATTATAATTGATGATGAGTTGGTATCCGTAGGTTCTGGAAATTTTGATGTCCGTAGTTTTGAACATAATTTTGAAACCAATGCCTTAATCTATGATGAGAAAATTGCAAAAGAAATCGTAAAAGAATTCAATTCCCATTGCACAAAGGATATATTATTAGACTTAAAGAAGTTCAAAAAACGTTCTTATTTCCAAAAAATGAAAGAAGGATATTCCAAGTTATTTAGTCCGTTATTATAAGGCAAAAGTAAATCCGTTTTTAACATAAAATAGTACTCATTTTCTAAGTGTAGTTATTGAAAAAGATAAACATTTGGCTTTATCTAATCTATGGAATTATCCTGTACCTTAAAGTTTTATTCTTTAGCCTTCTCTTTTCCTTTTCTGTTCTTTTGATTATCGAGTTTATAATAACATTCCAAACTGTGCTACTATATTAATACTTATTAAGCACTACGATAATTAATGTAGCAAGTTTTGAATTCGTAATTACATTTTTTTAATCTTGTTGGTTCAACTAGCTAAATAATTTTACTTTACCCCTTGTATTATACAAATCAATAGCACATTACTGTTTTGCGATAATTAAAATATGTATAGGGATAATTCTTGGAAATTTTACTGTTCGTATAAATGTATATTTGTTAAGACGTTATTATTTCTTTGCTTTTAACAGCACTATTCAAAAAACTGTATGTTAAACCTCAGCATATTCGTTTAAAGAAAGTTTATCAATTCTAGTGAATAATATTACAAAACAAGAAATCTTTATTTATGCAAGCAAAATCAACAATAGTATGCATTCCCGACATAAGCGGATTCACCAGTTTTATGAGCGATTTCGATTTTGATTTGGCTTCGAAGGTTATACCCTCATTATTAAACAATATAATCTATTCTAACGATATTGGATTCAAAGTTTCTGAAATTGAAGGAGATGCTGTATTGTTTTATCGAAATGGAAAATTACCCAAGTTAGGAGATTTAATAGCCCAATGTAGATTCTTTTATACCGAGTTCTATAAGCAGTTAGAACAACTAAAAATAAAGTATAAAGGAAAAAAAGGCGCTTCGAAAATTCCAAAAGTGTTAGGGTTAAAAATTATACTTCACTATAGTGAAGAAATAGGTCTTGTACAAATAGGAAAACAAATTAAGTTAATTGGGGAAGATGTTATTACCACTCATCGGTTACTAAAAAATAATATTGAAATTAGCGAGTACATTCTTATTTCGGACGCCTTAATGGATATGTATACATCAGAATCTATTGATGATAAAGTAGATTGGACACCTATTAAAAAAGGAGAAATACAAGAAGAGCATTTAGGTAAAGTTGGTTTTACTTATATAGACCTAACACCGTTATTAGAATAGCAATTAATTAATATTAAATGGAATTAAGCAAAGATATATGACACGAAATAGTGCTAAATTTAAAATATCTCATCTGCCGGCACTACTTAAAGATACCTTTACTTGTTGGTTAAGTAAAGACCCTTTTAAATTAAGTGCGGTAGTTGCCTATTATGCCATACTTTCTCTTCCTGCGTTGTTGATTTTAGTTTTGGACTTAGTCGGTGCGGTATGGGGGAGAGAAATTGTACAAGGTCAATTAACTAGTGAAATAGCGAGTGCTTTTGGAACCGATACTGCTGTTTATGTTAAAGATATAATGACTAAAAAGGGTGGTTCCTCAACCTCTGTTATGGCAACAATTTTAGGTATAGGTACTTTACTATATGGAGCTACAGGCGTTTTTTATCAGCTTCAAAATGTTTTTGATGAAATTTGGGAAACCAGTCCAAAATTCTCTAATGATATTTTAGCAAATTTATTCGGTAGGTTAAAAAGTTTTGGTTTCATACTAATTTTTGGATTTCTGTTATTAATTAGCTTTGTTCTGACCTCCGCACTATCCGCTTTTTCAAGAAGAATCAATTCTTTATTACCAGATGGTTCTTTAGAGTTGGCTTATATTTTCGATATTTTAATATCACTAGGATTCATTTACCTATTATTTGCGGCAATGTTCAAATTTCTTCCTAGTACACATGTAAGATGGAAAGCTGTAAAATCGGGTGCAGCCCTAACCGCACTACTTTTTGTTATAGGCAAGTATCTATTAGCTTTCTACTTTGCAAAAGCTGAACCTGGTTCAACATATGGAGCTGCCGGGTCTATTATCTTGGTCATGCTTTGGGTATCTTATACCAGTTTAATTTTATTTTTTGGAGCACAGTTCACTAAAATATTCTCCGATAAATATCAACTACAGGTAAACTGATAATTATCATTTCTAATAAATTTGACTACATAAATTATCTAGAATATACTTTCAAATTCTAAGCATTAAATCCAATAAATAATAGTCCGCATAATTAATGGACACATCCATTTCATCCTATTTAGGCCAATTACCAGTACTATGTTTAAGGATAAAGGGAGCTTCTATTTCTGGAAAAACTATATAATCTTTCCCTTAGGTCTTTTATAAAATAATTAACCTTAAGGTAAGAATACATTTTAAACCTACATCATTTATAAATCACAATCATAATTGATTTTAAAAACAGAACACATAAAATTTAAAATCATTTTTAACCATATTTTTATCATTAATTTTACTTTACTTAAAATTCAAAAGAATTAAAACTAGATAAAACTTTAAGTAAACAACCTAGGAGCAAGCCTGCGAGACATTGAATTGAAAATTTAATTAAGATTTCAACGCAAAAGTCGGAACATTTGAATTTCGTTGATTGAGTAATTTGTCTAGTTGCGAACTATAAACATATTTTAAATTTGAATTTAGAACAAACATGGCGTTGGTACGGACCAACTGATCCCGTATCATTATCGGATATAAAACAAGCGGGAGCAACAGGTGTAGTTAGTGCTCTGCACCACATACCTAATGGTGAAATCTGGTCAGTGAAAGAAATTACGGAACGTAAGAATATCATAGAAGAAGCTGGCCTAACTTGGTCTGTGGTAGAGAGTGTACCCGTTCATGAGCAGATTAAAACCCAACAAGGCGATTATAAAACGTATTACGAAAATTACAAACAAACACTCATAAATTTAGGGAAATGCGGTATCGATACGGTCTGCTACAACTTTATGCCAGTACTAGATTGGACCAGAACAAATTTAGATTATGAACTTGAAGATGGCTCAACCGCACTTCGTTTTGAAGCTAATGCATTTACTGCTTTTGAATTGTATCTTTTAAAAAGACCTGGAGCAGAAAGCAGCTATACAGCCGCTCAAAAATCTGCAGCCAAGGTTTACCATAACAACCTTTCCGTAGAAGGAAAGAAGAAGTTAATAAGCAATATCATTGCCGGTTTACCAGGAGCTGAGGAAGGATATACTTTGAAAGAGTTTAATGCTATATTAGCCACCTACGATTCTATTGGGTCAAAGGAGTTGAAAGAAAATTTATTTGGGTTTTTATCGGAAATCATTCCAGTTGCAGAAAAATCTAATATTCGAATGTGCATACATCCTGATGACCCACCTTTCCCTATATTAGGTTTACCACGCGTGGTAAGTACAGAGCAAGATATTGTAGAATTGTACAAGGCAGTGGATAGTCCTAATAATGGATTAACATTCTGCACCGGTTCTTTTGGAGTTAGACCCGATAATGATTTACCGGGAATGGTAGAACGCTTGGGAGAGCGAATCCATTTCATTCACCTTCGAAGTACACAGCGTGATGCTGACGGCAATTTTCATGAAGCCAATCATTTAGAGGGTGATGTTGATATGTTTTCGGTTATGAAAGCATTGATAATAGAACAGAATAAAAGAAAAGCCGAAGGCAGAAAAGATACTAGAATGCCTTTGCGACCTGATCATGGACATAAAATGTTAGATGACCTAAGAAAGAAAACCAACCCTGGGTATTCCGGAATAGGTAGACTACGGGGTCTTGCTGAATTACGAGGATTAGAAATGGGGATTAGAAAGAGTCTATAACAACCTATTATTTAATCATCTAAAGCTTGAAGTTCCTTTTCTGTAAATTCCATTCCGGTTGAAGACTTCACACTTCTTAGTTCTCTTATACGCTTTGCGCTTAAACTTTTTGGCCGATCAGAAAAAGCATTCGTAACATATGATATAATATTAGCGATGTCCGTATCACTTATCGTCTCATTTCTAATAAGTCCGGGCATTGCTAAGTTTATGTTATACTCTTTGCCATTTACATGAACAGGTCCTTCTAAACCATGTAAAATAATTAACGCCAAGCGTTCTGTGTTTTTTACATGTTCAGAACTCATAAGTGGAGGCGCCAACCCATCTATACCTTTACCTTCTGCTCCATGACACGATGCGCAAATTTGAAAAAACATTTTTGCTCCACTTGTACGGGTATCTTCATGAGTTACTGTCTTAGTGAAAATAGCATTCTTTTTATCAGATTTTTTATCTGTTATACTTCTAGCCAATTTATTTACGAATTGTGTATGCTTTAGTGTACTCATTACCTCTTTATTTTCATAAATTAATGAATCTACATCAGCTAAACCGCTAATTACCGCATCTACTACGGTACTATTATTATTTCTTCTTTTTAGAATATCAATCATTAGTGGTGTAAATTTTTCATAATCTAGAGCAATCCAACCTCCTAAAACATTTCCTAAATAGCTATCTAAACTTAAATTATTCCTTGCTAGTACAGTATTAAATATAGTATATGCTTTTTCTATATTTTCTTCTGACTCAAGCTTTTTTGAAAGAATCAATGCATGGGCAGTTGCGTTTGGGTTTCCTTTTTTCATTACCTCAACTAAAAATTCGAAGGATAACTCGTTCCAACCCTCCAGAATATAAAGTGCATGAATTGGGGTCCATTTATTTTCAGAGTTAAGAGCTATCTCCTTTACTTTGTCAATTTCATCTTTTAAACCTTTATAAATTAAAATATGTTGAGCTCGATCACGAATCCATCCATTATCGCTATGTAATAAGGCCACCAATTCACTACCGCTTAAACTATCAAAAATTGGTGAATCCTCAGCGTTAGCATTTTCATGGGATACTTTTAGAATTCTTCCAAAACTTACAATAGTATCTAATTCTTTAACTTTTGCCTTATCTCTAAGATATGGACTCATATAGGCATGATGCCCAATCATACCTCTATGCATATCTACAATATATAGATTTCCTCCAGGACCGTTTTTTAAACTTACAGGACGAAAACCTTCATCTATGGAAGTCAAAAACTCTTTTTCTTCCCAAGCTTGTTTTGCAATAACCGAATCACCCTTAAAAGTCAAAAGTGCTCTTTTTATAAGATTACCTTCCGGTATGCTTATAAAGACATTCTCTTTATATTCCTCGGTAAACTTTCCTCCCCTATACACCAAGGGACTACAAGCTGCGGTTGCATTTACCAAAATGCTATCTGAATTTAAAACCCCTTTTGCATACCCTCTATTTACAGATCCCGCAAACTTTGGATAAACCCTTTGATCATTGGTCAAGAGCTTATCTACACTAGATTTTGGCGTAAAGTATTTATTATCTAAAAATGTATTTGGCGGTACAAAATCCCCTAGTAAAATTCTAGAATTATCATTGTAATACAACCTACCAAAATTATCGTGGGTAATTCCCCATTGCCCTCTAAAGGTAGTGGGTTCTTTTTTCCAAACTCCGTTTTGTCTTCTGTACCTAAAATTTGATTTTGCGTTGTATATCCAATTGTCAATATTTAATTCTAAGCCATTAGGTTGATGCTCTGGGTTACCCTCTACCGCATATATAGAATCTACCATAATCTTATTTACAGGTTTATCTTCTTCTATGTCTACAAACCATAAGTAAGGAGGCTCAGCATATAATAATCCGCCATACACGTGTGCCAGTGCTCTTGGCATTACCAAGCTATCCATAAAAACCTTTGAATGATCTGCGATTCCATCATTATCCAAATCTTCAAGTATGACTATACTACCAGTGGAATCCGCCTCACCTGAGCCTTGTAAGTCATTCATATAACCAGGCATTTGAGCAGCCCAAATTCTCCCTTTAGAATCAAAATCGATTGCTACAGGAGCTTTCAATAAAGGTTCTGCAGCTACTACTTCTAAATTGAAACCATCTTCAATAGAATAAGGTTTTAAAGAAACCTCGGTTTCCTTATAACCAGACTGACAAGAAATTAAAATAAAAAATGTAATAAGTAGTATAAAAAATGAAATACGCATGAAGGTTAAATATATAATAGCTACTATTAAAAGTGATGAAAATATAAATAATTAGAAGTCGTTGTTAAAATTTAGTGTTCCTAATTGTAAAAAACTAGCAAAAACATATTCTAACAAAATACCCTATAAATTTAGGTAATCGATAAATATGTTTTATTTAGACCCCGGAGAACGAAGTAAAACCGCCATCGACATCGAAAATGCTTCCAGTCACAAAACTTGACGCATCACTAAGAAGATAGTGAACCATACCATTAAGTTCAGATGCATCACCAAAACGACCCATAGGAGTATTTTTAATAATACTATTACCCCTTTCGGTATACGACCCGTCTTCATTGGTTAATAAACGTCTGTTTTGGTTACCAATAAAAAAACCAGGTGCAACGGCATTCACCCTAATTTTATCCCCATGTTTAGAAGCTAGCTCGTTTGCCATCCATTTAGTAAAAATATCAACTGCACTTTTAGCCATTGAATATCCAAGTACCCTGGAAATAGTTTGTTTTGCAGCCATGGAAGAAATATTTACAATAGAACCATATCCTTGTTCCACCATTAACTCACTTAAAATAACTGTAGGGATTACTGTACCAAATAAATTAATATCTACAACTTTTCTAGTATCGTCCATTGAAATATCCCTAACCGTCTGATCCGGTTTTAAAGTGGCCCCCGGTAAGTTGCCACCTGCTAAATTTACTAGTCCGTCTAAATGATTAAAATCTTTTTTAATCGTATTCTTTAATTTGGTAAGCTCGCCTTCGTCCATAACATCTACTTTAAAAATAAATGTGCTATTCGGCACTACTGCATTTAATTCTTTCTGTTTGTCCTTTAATTTATCTTCAGACCTTCCTAACAACAAAATTCTTGCTCCATTTTCAATTAAATATTGAGCAATTGATCCGCCCAAAGTTCCAGTGCCCCCAGATAGAGCATAATTTTTATACTTTAACGACAATAACTCGTTCATTTTCATCTGTTTTTTCAAAAGGGATAAAATAAAGACCTCTAAAATCTAGGACTGAATTCTATCCATTTAGTTTGTTCTGCCAAGTTAAGAGAATTCTTAAAAATGAGCTCTAATCTTCACCGTATTATAAAAAATACCTTAAAGCTTACCGATAAAAATGAAAACCTAAAAAATTGAATCTTAAATTTTCAATAATAGTCTTAAATCGACCTAATCCAATTGAACTACAACATTTATCATTCAAAATTTACGAGAATGATAAAAATTTGAGTCCACACGCTAATTTATGGAATGGACAGGTACATTTCTGTTTGTCGCCATTAACTTTGCAGTACCAATTTTAATACCGTGAAGAAGGCAATTTTTTTATGATTATTAGTACGTTTTCATTTAGTTTAATGAACTCGTTCGTAAAATATCTAGAACATATTCCAACTTTTGAAATTGTATTCTTTAGAACTATAGGTTCACTACTATTAGGAACATCATATATTTTAATAAAGGGGATACCGATTTTAGGAAACAACCGAAAGTTCATGATTTTTAGGGCTATTGCCGGTTTAACCGCAATGAGTTTGTTCTTTATGTCACTAAAATATCTACCCGTTGGCACTTCGGTATCATTAAGATACCTAGCCCCTATTTATGCCGCTATTTTCGCTGTTTTCTTACTTAAAGAAAAATTAAAACCTATTCAATGGTTTCTTTTTTTATTTGCATTTGCCGGTGTATTAGTTTTAAAAGGATTTGATAATAATATAAATACCATTGGTCTACTTTTAGTATTGGCAGCATCTGTTTTTAGCGGATTGGTTTATGTGTTAATTAGAAAAATTGGGAATAGTGATCACCCTCTAGTAATTGTAAATTACTTTATGTTCACTGGTACTGTTATTGGTGGAATTTTAAGTATTAATAATTGGTTTGCTCCAATAGGTATAGATTGGTTATTATTATCCAGCTTAGGAATATTTGGCTTTTTTGGGCAAGTATATATGACGAAAGCTTTTCAGATAGCAAAAACCAATTTGGTAGCACCATTAAAATATATTGAGGTAATATTTACAATTTTGATTGGTGTGAGCTGGTTTGAGGATATCTACTCATTTTGGAGCCTTTTAGGGATATTAATGATTTTAGCAGCTTTAATTGCCAATGTTGTAATTGGTAGAAAATAGCTGAATTTAATTGGCTATGCGCAGCACAAAAAAGCTACCGATTACAAAGCATCGATAGCAAATAGTTATGGTTAGGTATTTATATTATTTACGAGAAGATTCGTGCTCTGCTAAATTGTTATTTACGTCATTAAGGGAATTAACAATAACCGAGTTAACCTCTCCTTCAATTTCCTCCGAATTGTTAAAATAATAAATAGCAGTTAAAATTAGTGCCAAAGCAATAAGAAAATTTGCAATCATTTTCGAGTCCAAAAAGTTTTCGTTTTTCGCCATCTTCTTATATTCTATTATACCTTGAATATAGCAATTATATTATAAATTAACAAATTTTTAAGAAATTGATATTTTGTATAAAGAGCTTTATATAAACGAATTATGTAATGAGAATTTGCTTCAATCGAAATTTTTAACTTATAATTAACTGATATACAATTATTTAACATTGTATTGAGCTAAATTTTATAGTAATTAAGGTAAGCTGAACATTAGGTTAATTATACTTTTGAAGTGAAAATATTATTACAGTAACATATAAAATTAAGAACAAATGAAAATTCTAAAATCAATAACATTCGCAACCTTATTATTCTTAGCTGTTGGAATGAATGCCCAAAATAGTAAAGACAAGAAAATAATAAAGGACTCCGAAAAAGCAAAAGAAAATTTAATGACTATGGAAGTTGGGCTAGACCAATTTTTTAACAATTCGGCAGGATACGTTATTTTCCCAAATGTTGGAAAAGGCGGATTCATCATTGGAGGAGCATCTGGTAATGGTGTAGTTTACGAAAATGGCAAAATGGTAGGCATGGCTGATTTAAAGAAATTAAGTGTTGGTCTACAAGCTGGCGGACAAGCGATTACAGAAGTAATATTTTTTGAGACTCCAGAGGATTTAGCCGAGTTTAAGGATGGTGATTTTGAATTTTCTGCAGAAGCTTCGGCCGTTGCTTTAAAATCTGGAATTGCTGTAAATGCCAAATACAGAGATGGTGTAGCAGTTTTCGCATTACCAAAAGCAGGACTAATGGCAGACGCATCTGTTGGCGGACAAAAATTCGATTACACGCCAATGATGAAATAATTCATTACTTTTTAAAAGCTAAAGAAGCCACCCTATGGGGTGGTTTTTTCAGCTATACTAGTTACCCATTAGCAGTAAAACCTGGGTAACATGTCATACCACCATCAACAAAAATAGTAGTACCGTTTATGTACTCAGATTCATCTGAAGCCAACCAACTAGCTACACTTCCAATATCGTCTGGCACTCCTATTTGTTTGTACGGAATTAATTTTAACATCCCGTCTCTACCTTCTTGGGTACTCCAAACATCTTTATTAATATCCGTTTTTATAGCTCCGGGCGCAATGGAATTACATCTTACCTTATCTGGACCATATTCTTGACAAATGGTCTGCATTAACATGACCAATCCGCCTTTAGAAGCAGCATAGTTAGCATGACCTGCCCATGGAATTATCTCATGAACAGAACTCATGTGTATTATTTTGCCAAGAGATTTAGATATTTCAGGACGCATTCCTCTCCTTTTAAATTCAATAATTGCTTCTTTAGCACAAAGAAACTGACCGGTAAGATTTACATCTAATACTCTTTGCCAGTCCTTCAATGGCATTTCGTGAAGTGGATGATCTAACTGCATACCGGCATTTGCAACACACACGTCTACGGTTCCAAATTTAGACACCGTTTTTTTGAACATGTCTTTAACATCATCTTCATTACTAACATCACATTTGACAACTATTGCATTACCACAGCCAGCATTATCACTTATCCAATGTGCAACCTCTTCTGCTTCCTCCTTACTACTGTGATAATTAACGACAATATTGGCACCTTCCATTCCCATTGCTTTTGCCACGGCTTTACCAATACCGTCACTTGATCCGGTAACGATACACGTTTGACCTTCTAATCTTTTATTTGGTTTTTGCATGATACTCTTTTTGATAATTAAAATTACTTTAGAATAATCGTTTAAATTATTCTTATAACTAAATTTTATGATACTAGCACTTAACCTTTAATGCTATACAATTTTGACAAAAAATAAACTAATTCGAGCGTTGGTTTATAATAAAAAAAGTGGATCATATTTTATATTTTAAAACATGATCCACTATTGAAAATAAACAATTAAATAATTATTTTCCGTTAAAAAATATCATAATACCGATTACAATTAAAACGATGAAAATAGAAACTACAACATCTACCCAATTATAACTACTCTTATTTTTATTTTTTTCCTCTTCGGTAATCGTCCCAAATGTAAGGTTTACTATTTGTTCCCTATCCGGTACTTCGGTCAATAAACTTACTACTACC
Source organism: Maribacter hydrothermalis (assembly GCF_001913155.1). Taxonomy (GTDB): domain Bacteria; phylum Bacteroidota; class Bacteroidia; order Flavobacteriales; family Flavobacteriaceae; genus Maribacter; species Maribacter hydrothermalis. Next base: position 2,985,778 of record NZ_CP018760.1, on the reverse strand, counting down.
ATAAAAATTAAACAAAATAAGAAAAACCATGCACCAAAGGTCAAAAAGTTCATATCACCTAAATAGTATAAAAATCCATCAGCATCTAAATGATGTTTTACCAATTCAAGTGCAATTCTTAAAAAGGCAACAACGATACCCATGACCAACGTATAAAATGCACCTGTAGAATTTATTCGTTTATAAAATATGCCTAACAGAAATACAGCAGTTATAGGTGGTGCTATGTAGGATTGTACACTTTGTAAATATTCATACAATACACCTGATATATTTGCCATAATCGGAATCCAGATAATACCGATTATTACAACAAATACTGTTGCAATCTGACCTGTTTTTACCAATTTTTTTTCTGGTGTATTAGGTCTCAACTTTTTATAAACATCTACCGTAAACAAGGTAGAACATGAATTGAAAACCGAAGCCAATGAACTCATTAAGGCCGCTAATAAACCAGCAGCTACCAACCCTCGTAAACCAGAAGGTAATAAATTACTCATTAAAACAGGAAACGCTTCATCGGCACTTTCCCACTCTAATTCACCTCTCATTTTTAAGGTTAACGCAATTACACCAGGAATTAAAAATAAAAATACCGGTAAAAGTTTCAGTAATGCTCCAAAAATAGTCCCACGTCTACCTTCTTTAATATTCTTCGCCGTCAATGTTCTTTGTACAATGTATTGATCGGTACACCAATACCAAATACCCACGATCGTACTTGTTATAAAAAGAGATGGCCATGGAAAATCTGGGTCAGTTGCCGGTCTCCACATATTAAAATATTCAGGTCCTAATGTATCAACCATACTTCCCCAACCTCCTACTTTATCTAAACCAATAAATGTTAGAACGGCGGCACCGATGACTAAGAGAATGGCCTGAAGCGTCTCGGTATATACAACAGCACGCATTCCTCCTAAAACGGTATAAATACCCGTTAAAACCACAGTAGCTATAGCACCTGTCCAAAAATCAATACCTAACAAGGCGGAAACTACAACACCACCGGCATAAATGGTTACAGAAATTTTAGTAAGCACATAAGCTGCAATTGAAAAAATAGACAGCACCCACCTAGATCTTGCATCAAAACGTTTTTCCAAAAATTCTGGCATAGTAAAAACACCACTTCGGGAATAAAAAGGTAAAAATACCCAACCTAGCATTAATACTACCCATGCATGTATTTCATAAATAAGCAATGGTAATTTATTACTAGCACCCGTGCCTGCTAAACCCACTACGTGTTCAGAACCAATATTAGATGCAAATATAGAAGCACCTACTACAAACCAACCGACATTTCTACCGGCTAAAAAATAATCTTCTGTATTATCTTCTTTTTTACGAATAACCCAAACGGCTATCCCGGCAAGTAATAAAAAATAGAATGAAATACTGATCCAATCTAAATTGTCTAATTGTTGCATGGAAGTGATTTATTTGGTGGAAAATTTAAAAGTAGTTTTAGACGAATATGTCTCGCCCGGAACTAAAGTTACAGTTGGAAAATTTGGTTGATTTGGTGTATCGGGATAATGCTGGGTCTCTAAACAAAAACCGCTTCTCTTATCAAATGTACCACCGTTTGGCGAAGGTAATGTCCCGTCTAAAAAATTACCCGTATAAAACTGCACACCAGGCTCATTTGTTAAAACCTCCATGGCCCTACCTGATTTTGAATGATATACTTTGGCAACAGAACGATACCCAACTTCAGGATTATTTAAAACCCAACAATGATCATATCCACCCCCAATAACAATTTGTTCATTTTTCGAATTAATATCCCGGCTAACTAGTTTTGATGTCCTAAAATCAAAAGGAGTTCCGTCAACGGAAGCTAAGTTTCCTAATGGAATTAAATCGTCATCAACAGGCACAAATTTATCGGCATATATTTCTACTTCATGATCTACTATTGACTCCGAAAAATTTCCTGAGAGATTAAAATAAGTATGCTGCGTAAGATTAACTATAGTAGTTTTATCGGTAGTTGCCTCATAAAGTACATCCAAACTATTATCTGCATTTAAGGTGTACGTAACAAAAGTAGTCAAGCTACCAGGGAAACCTTCCTCCATATCCTTACTTACATAACTTAATTTTAAAACTCCCTTATCACCATCTTTTACATCTTCTACCTTCCATACAACTTTATCAAAACCCTTTAATCCGCCGTGAAGACTATTTTCACCATTATTTTTTGCTAAAGTATATTCCGTGTTGTTCAAGATAAATTTTCCATTTGCAATTCTGTTACCATACCGCCCCACTAAAGCGCCGAAATAAGGATTAGGTTTTTCGTATTGCTCCAAATCTTCAAAACCTAAAACAACATTCTCTAAATTCCCTTTATTATCAACTGTTTTTAATGACGTAATTCTACCTCCATAGGTTATTATTTCTACTTCGACACCACCCTTATTGCTTAAAATAAATTTATCTACATTTTCTGAATTTGTAGTTGTTCCGTAACTGTTTTTCGTAATACTCACTGGTTGTATATTTGTTTGGGTAACTAAAGTAGATTTATTAGCCTTATTATTTTTACAACTACTAATTCCTATCAAAATAACTAAAAATACTATACTTATACTATTTCTACTAACTAGTTTCAACATCATTTTTTCGATATTTTATTTTTATAAATTATAGAACGAATCTGAGATTTAGAATAACATAAGGCTCATTGATAACGCATCTAAAAATAAATAATTTTAAGCCAGTTTTAAAGGTTAAAATAACAAAAACTCCAACGCATACTACTAATTAATTAACTAGTACCCAAAAAGGTATTGTCCGCACATTTAATACGTGCGCACTCAAAAAAATTTAAAAAAGGAATACTACTTTATAACTAAGAGCGCTACGACACGACAGTAAAAGACTAAAAAAAGCCTTTATACCAAAAGTGTTGAAGTCTTGCACTTAATAAAATACCACAGATTCAGAGAATCATATTAAGTAACTGCCGCATCGATTTTAATATGCTTTAGAGTTAGAATAGTAAAGAAAATCCTTCTTGCAGTAGACTAAATCATTTTCGGTTTTGACAAGGAAGAATTATAAATAATACTTGTTCAACGTGATTTTGAACCCGAAAAAGGGAAAGGGTTTTATAGGTGGCTTTATAACCAAGTAAGAAAATTTTGACCAATCTGCCATTCGAATTCTACATCACCTTACAGGTCTTAATAATATTTACATAGCACAGGTTTACTCCTTTTCTAAAGTAGACAGAGACCCAGCGGAAAGAACCATATTTGTTGCGTATTACGCCTTAATTGATATAACAACACATAATAAAGAACTTTTAAAACAAAATCCAATACAAGGGCTTAATATAATAGATGCTCCAAAACTTATTTTTGAACACAATCTTATGGTTGAAAAAACAGTTGGTAGGCTACGTAGAAGAGCATTAAGCAAGCCGATTGGCTTTAAACTTTTACCCGAAAAATTTACGATGTGCCAGTTACAAAAATTATATAAATTCATTTAAGAAACTAAACCGAAACAAAGGAACTTCAATAATAAAGTTAATATTAATGATATCTTAATAAAAATGAATGAGAAAGACATAAGTTTATTTAAAAAGGCGCTTTTCTATCTCAATTTGACCATGAATAAGCAGAAGAAGGTTTTAGTTTTGAATTTTAAATAGAGTTCGTATTTAAGCACTTTAGAACAGCTTAAAATTGTTCAATAATCGTAACTTTACTGTACACTTTTTTATGAAAAAGAAAGCAACTATTTACGACATTGCAAAAGAACTGAAAATTACTGCAGCAACAGTTTCAAGGGCCTTAAACAATAACCCTAAAATCAGCGAAAAAACACGTAAGCTAGTACTAGAAACTGCCACTAAACTAAATTACAAACAAAATAGATTGGCATTGGCGCTTAAAAGTGGTAAAAGTAAAAACGTAGGAGTCGTGGTTCCTTTTATCAATAAAAATTTCTTTGCTTCTGTTATTCGTGGTATTGAAGATGAATTATATCCTAAAGGTTTTCATGTAATTATTTCTCAAACTCACGAGGACAAAGATCGAGAAAAGAAAATTATTCAAAATTTAATTAATGCGCAGGTCGATGGAATTTTACTTTCCACTTCTTTTACAAATAGTAACAAGGAAGAATTACGTAAAGAATTAAAGAAATCTATACCTTTTATTTTCTTTGATAGGGTTTTGAAATATGAAAATATAAGTACCATAACAATAAATGATTACAAGGGTGGTTTCGATGCTACAGAACATTTAATAAAACAAGGCTGCAAAAGAATAGCACATTTTAGTGTAAATCAAGATATTATACTTTATAAAAACCGATTTAATGGTTATAAAGATGCCTTAAAAAAACATGGCCTTCCGTTTAAAAATGAATATGTAATTTATTTAAAAAGTGATATGGAGGCAGGTAAGGAGGCTGCTAAAAAACTAATGAAACTACCAGTACCACCAGATGCAATTTTCTCTTCTACAGATAATGGTATTTTAGGAGCTGTGAAATATCTACAGAGTAAATCCATTAAAATACCTGAAGATTTTTGTGTCATTGGTTTTAGTAATGAACCTTTTACTCAATTTTTAGAGCCCGCTATTAGCTCTGTAGACCAGTCACCCGTAGAAATGGGAAAAATGGCTGCACAAGTATTCTTGGAACAAATTGAAAATGATCAAACTATAATGGTTCAAAAAGACGTTATTCTTCCAACAACATTAATAGTTAGAAAATCATCTAGTAAGTTAAAATAGAATTTTCACTACATTTTCTATTATTCAATGTTAATTTCAACCATCCTTTTCAGCTCAATCTATACAAAGAACTCGACTTGACTTTTTCTTTTACCTACGAATTATACATTTTGCACCCTAATTTTGTCATTTTTGAGTTCCGCAGCTATAGCTATGTAACTCAAAATGAATTCGTTACCGCATAAAAGCCATAATTCTCGGTTTCAAACAAAAAGTCAAGATGAGTTCAAATCTACAAATTGAACAAACTAGGTAACCATAAGCTTAATTGCGGAATATAGGTTACCAAGAAAAGTGCAATTATCATAGCTATAAATAAGGGAAGTAAAGGTTTAAATACTTTTTCAATAGTTGTTTTAGCTATACCCACCCCAACAAACAAGACCGAGCCTACGGGCGGTGTACATAAACCTATACATAAATTCAATACCATAATAATACCGAAGTGGACAGGATCCAGCCCTAATTTGGTAACCACTGGCAAGAATATTGGAGTAAAAATTAAAACCGCTGGTGTCATATCCATAAAAATACCCACGAACAATAACAGTAAGTTAATAATCAAAAGAATGACAATCTTATTATCACTTAAACTTAAAAGTCCGCTGCTGATGTCCTGCGGAATATTTTCATAAGACAATGCCCATGACATACACATAGACGACCCAATCAATAGCATTACAATTGCTGTAGTGGCAGATGAGTCCAACAATATTTGAGGTAGCTTTGGCAAGGTAATTTCCTTGTAAATAAACCCAAGAATTAAACTGTACAATACCGCTATAGCAGAAGCCTCAGTTGCCGTAAAGATTCCTGTTACAATACCACCAATTACCACTACCAACATAAAAAGGCTAGGCAGAGCATCTATAAATGTTTTACCCACTTGTTTTAAACTACTTCGCTTACCTACTTTATATTTCTTTTTTTTGGCCCAGAAAGCCGCAACGATCATAAGAAATATCCCCGTCATAATCCCAGGGATATATCCCGCTAGGAACAAGGCTGCAATAGATGCGCCACCACTCGCCAAAGAGTAAACTATTAATACATTACTAGGCGGAATAATTAAGCCTGTAGTGGCAGAAGTAATATTTACCGCTGCACCGAATTCTTTAGAATAGCCTTCTTTTTCCATCTCTGGACCTAAGATACTTCCCATAGCAGATGCAGATGCCATAGCCGATCCTGCAATGGCTCCCATTAACATAGCAGCTATAACGTTAATCAATGCCAAACCGCCAGGAAAAGAACCTACTAAAGTCTTTGCAAATGCGATAAGTCTATGCGCAATACCTCCTTTATTCATAAGTTCGCCCGATAGCACAAAAAACGGAATTGCCAGTAGGGCAAAACTATCTAACCCTGTAGCCATACGCTGCGATACCGTAGTAAATGCAGGCATTGCGGGTATACTCACCAACATGGTCAATAAAGATGAAATTGCGATACTCCATGCAACAGGTGTACCTATTGATAATAAGCATATAAAGCTTATAACCAAAACAAGAATAGGTAGATGCTCCATCATAAGTTACTATTTTTTAAGTCAGATATTTTATAGTACATAATCAACAAGCCGCTAATAGGAATAATGAGATAAACGATTGCCAATGGTAATTGAAGTGCTGGTGATTGCTGCCCTAAAACATAAGAGATATATACCAATCTCGAACCTCCAATTACAAACGCGAAAAAGACAAATAGAATAATTAATATGGTGACGATAATCTTCAGTTTTTTCTGGGTTTTTTTACTTTGCCTAAGTGGTAAAATATCAATGGCAACGTGTAAATTTCGACCAGACACATATGCAGCTCCCAATACTCCTATCCAAATCATTAAATAACGTGCCAGTTCATCGGTAAATGAACTAGGGTTGCCCGTAACGTACCGTGTAAAAACTTGCCAAAGTACGTTAATGACCATAACGGACATAATAAGTACCAGTGTCTTTCCTAAAACGGAATCTATTTTATTTCGCATTGTTAACTATTTGGTTTCTTGTATTTGTTTGATAAGTGGGTATATTTCTTTGTCATCTTTATAGCCCTCGAAAATACCTTTCACCTTTTCTACAAAAAGAGATTTATCGGGTCGTATTACTTCAACACCCGCTTTTTGAACTTCGCGTAGAGCTTCGTCCTCTGCTTCTGCCCACAGAATACGTTGGTATTTTACAGATTCTTTTACGGATTCGTTTAACCATTTTTGCTCTTGTTCGTTCAACTTGTTATAAACATAAGTACCTATCAATAAAACATCTGGTAGTACGGTATGTTCATCTAAAGAATAGTATTTACAGACTTCATAATGTCTGGACAGGTAAAAACTTGGTGGATTGTTTTCTGCCCCATCTACAACACCTTGCTGTAAGGAAGTATATAATTCTCCCCAAGAAATAGGTGTAGGAGAACCACCTAATGCCTTTACCATATTCACGGCAGTTGCACTTTCCATTACACGTATTTTTTCCCCGATAAGATCATCTGGTTTTTCAATGGGTTTATTCATGGTATAAAAACTACGACTACCGGCATCATAGTACCCTAAACCTTTTAACCAATATTTCTCCCCTTCGTTCAACAGCATTTCACCTATTGGTCCGTCCAGCACATTAAAAGAATGCTGACGATCTCTAAAAAGAAATGGGAGCCCCAGTACCTTCATTTTTGGTGCAAAATTCTCTAAAACTCCCACAGAAACTTTGGTCATATCCAAACTCCCTATTTGCAATAGCTCTAAACACTCCCTCTCCGTACCTAATTGTTGACTAGGATAAATTTCAAGTTTTAATTTTCCTGCAGATCGCTCTAACAAATCTTCACCCATTTTCACCATTGCCTTGTGTACAGAATGGCTAACATCTAAGCCATGACCCAAACGCAAAGTCTTTGCTTCTGTCTGAATTTCACAACCCAGAAAGGTTAAAATCAGAATAAAGAGCGATAGTATTTTTATACTTTTCATAGTCGTGTTTTAATCGGATGAGAAAAGACCGATACTATTATGATTAAAATTTGAAATATTCTTTTGCATTATTATAACTAATATCCTGAATTATTTTACCCACCAATTCAAAATCTTGGGGTAGTTCACCTCTTTGCATTTCTTGTCCAAAGAGGTTACAAACAATTCTCCTAAAATACTCATGCCTTGGGAATGAAAGAAAAGATCTTGAATCTGTCAACATCCCAATAAAACAGCTAATTAAGCCCATATTAGACAATGCATTCAGTTGTCTGGTCATACCATCTTTTTGATCCATAAACCACCACCCAGAACCAAACTGCATTTTGCCTTTTACCTTACCATCATTGTAGTTACCTATCATGGTTGCCAATACTTCATTATCTGCAGGATTTAGATTGTACAAAATAGTTTTGGTAAGTTTATCTTTTGAATCCAAAGCATTTAAAAAGCCTGAAAGAGTTTTTGCCTGAGAATAATCCCCTATTGAATCCCAACCAGTATCCGGACCAAGAATTCGGGTCATTCTTGCATTGTTATTTCGTAATGCGCCAAGGTGAAATTGCTGAATCCATCCACGAGAATGATATTGCTCACATAAGAATAATAATATAGCCGTTTGAAATTTTTCGTCTTCCTCTAAAGATAATTGCTTTCTTTCTGTTCTCTTCTGAAAAATATGTTCAATCTCCGCATCTGTAAAAGACCTGAACGGAACATAACTTAAACCATGATCAGACAACGTGCAGCCGTTTTTTTCAAAGTAATCTAAACGTAACACAAGCGCATCGCACAAAGACTTGTACGAATTAATGGTAACCTTACTTACTATCGACAGTTTTTCTACATATTCAAGATACGAATCACTAGAAATTACAATCGCTTTATCTGGTCTAAAGGCCGTGCTTACTTTTACATTGAAATTACTATTCTTTAGTTTTACGTGATTATCCAAACTATCAATAGGATCTTCTGTGGTGCAAATAACCTCTACGTTCATTTTTTTAATCAGACTCTGGCAACTATAATCTGGCGATTGAAGTTTTGCAGTAGCATCATCATAAATTTCGTTAGCCGTGTCGGCATTTAATAGTAAATCAATATCAAAATAGCGTTGCAGTTCTAAATGTGTCCAATGATACAGCGGATTTCTTAACGTATAGGGCACAGCCTTGCCCCATTCAAGAAACTTCTCTTTATCTGGAGCGCTGCCGGTAATATACTTCTCATCAATGCCAAAAGTTCGCATTGCACGCCATTTATAATGGTCGCCGTCGTTCCATACTTTCGTCAAATTTTCAAACTGTCTATTATTTGAAATCTCATTAGGCGGCAAATGGCAGTGGTAATCTATGATGGGCATTTGTGATGCATACTCATGAAATAACCGTTTCGAGAATTCATTCTCTAAAAGAAAATCATCTGTGATAAAAGTGCTATTTTTTACAATGGATTTACTCATTAATTTTAATTTGTCTGTTTACTTCCTGCCAATTAAAATACTTCAACTTTTTAATTTAAAGACATCATCTAATTTTATTTTATTATTTACACTTACTTAATAGTATATTTTCATGTCTAAATTTACGGATTGCACCTGCTTTAAAATGTTTAATAAATTTATGTAATCGATTACACGAATATATCCTATTTTAAAGATTAAGCAAATAAATCAGTAAAATATATCATAAAATAAAAACTATTGGGAATATATTTACCCGATTTGTAATAAATGAATTTATAAAATTGATTTATATACTATTCTTATAGCTATCACTTGATTAATTACTTATATAATGTGTAAAATCTTTGAAAGATTCTGGCAACAGAAGAAAAAAGGGGTCAAAACTATCTTAATACGTTAAATTGTTCATAAATACTATTATCTAATACCCTCATAACTACATACAATTGACAAAGAATTGCGTAATTTGAATATTATGTTAACTTTGAAAAAAAAGAAGCACATGGAGTTACTTGAAAAAGCTCAAGAATTTATAGGTCGAAAAATGAGTAATATGTCTACTAGTGACCGAGTAGAAGCGTCGAGAGAGGCAAAAGCTCTTATTTTAAGCATTAATGAAATATATAAGGAAACGAAAGATTCTAGCTTAATGGATGTAATGAAAGAAGTTACAGCTAAAAAGAAGAAGATTGAAAAACGATTGAACGGAGTACCTTTAGTATAAGCTTGATAAATTTACAGACTTATTAAAATTTCTTTTACGAGTTAAATTGAAATAAAAAAATCCCTTGAAGCAAATCAAGGGATTTTTTTATTTTAACAGCCTAACTAAACTTAATTTAAACAATTTCTGCACTAAGTCCTGCTTGCAATAATTTAGAACACTGCGACTTCAGCTCCTCATATTCACCGGTTTTCACCGTACACTTGCCTTTGTAATGAACTATTAAAGAACACTGCTCCGCCTGTTCAGGTGAATGTTCACAAACGGACATTAATGTATTTATAACATGGTCGAATGTATTGACCTCATCATTAAAAAGAACGATCTCATTTTGTTGAACCGTTTCTTCTTCTAAAAGTAATTCTTCGGAAATTTCTTCTCTTGTGCTCATCATATTCCAATTAATACCTTCTAATTTACATATTTTGCGGCAACCCAATTATTGCGTTCAAGGTTTTTTTCGAACTTTAACGCTAAATCAGTACATTTTTCGGTAATCATTTCTAAATCCTCGGTATAAAAACCACTTAACAATAAAACACCCCCTGCATTTAATGATTTTACATAGCTAGGCAAATCTGCCAACAAGATGTTTCTATTGATGTTTGCAATGATCAAATCATACTTCTTACCCTCCAACAACGCAACATCACCTTCATATACCGAAATGAAGTCTATTTTGTTACGCTCAACATTCTCTTTGGCGTTCAAATAACACCAGTTATCAATATCAATGGCATCAATGGTAGTAGCACCTCTCATACCTGCTAAAATTGCTAAAACACCAGTACCGCTACCTATATCCAGAACAGTTTTTCCTTTTACATCTAACTGTAAAATGTGTTGCAGCATCATATGTGTAGTTTCATGATGACCTGTACCAAAACTCATTTTTGGTTCAATGACAATATCATACTTCACATCAATAGCCTCATGAAAAGGAGCTCTTATCATACAAATATCATCAACGATAATAGGTTGAAAATTTTGCTCCCAAGTAGCATTCCAGTTCTCTTGCTCAATTTCTTTATAATAGTAGGTAAACTTATATCTATGATTATGCAAAATTGGCAACTCTTTCAACATACCCTCATACCATTCAGTTTTTTGAATGTATGCCAAAACATCATCATCTTCTTCAACAAAACTTTCAAACCCAACCTCACCCAATTCTGCAATAAGTAGGTCTGAAGCTGGATCTTTTGGTTCTACCGTAAAACGGTATTCCATATATACTGTATCGCTCATGTAGAAATACGACCTTAAATAGCTTTAATGATAGCGATAAAATCGTCTGCAACTAAAGATGCACCGCCAATTAAACCACCATCAACATCTGGTTTAGAGAAAATTTCTTCAGCATTACCTGGTTTTACACTACCACCGTAAAGAATAGTAACGTTATTTGCTATAGTAGCGTCAAAGGCTTCAGCAATAGTTTTACGAATGAATGCATGCATTTCTTGAGCTTGCTCAGGAGAAGCAGTCTCACCTGTTCCAATTGCCCATACCGGCTCATAAGCCAAAATAATATTAGACCATGCAGACGGCTCTAAATTAAAAAGAACGTTCTTTAACTGACTTTCAACTAATTTAAAATGGTTTCCAGATTTACGATCTTCTAATTCCTCACCAAAACAGAACATAACACGAACCCCCTTATCCAAAGCGGTTGCCACTTTCTTTGAAAGAATTTTATCATCCTCTCCGAAATAAGCTCTTCTTTCCGAGTGTCCAATAATTGCTGTATCGATACCGATGTTCAATAACATATCTGCAGAAATTTCACCTGTATAAGCACCATTTTCAGCAAAATGCATATTCTGCGCTATAACTTCTATTTTAGAACTTTCCAAAGCACGCACCGCACTAAACAAATTTACATATGTTGGCGCAACCATAACTTCTGCATTGGTATCTGGCAATTTTGCCGACAACTCTGCTAAAAGTTTTTCAGTCTCAGCCAAATTCTTATTCATTTTCCAGTTACCTGCTACTATTTTTGCTCTCATGTTTTTTATATTTCTAATTATACTATTTCCGTTTCTAATCTCAATTGAATATTAAATCTTCCAAATCGTTGTAATGTACTTTTTGTTTTATGGTACCCTTCTCTAAAACTAAAACTCCAGGGTTAGACCTGACAATGGTCTTTAACGTAGTTTCATCTGTAAAGTAAAATTCAAAATCTAAATTATAATCTTTTACCAGGGCATTCGTTTGATCAGGACCGGATGCCGACATTCCTATTACTTTGTATCCAGCCTTTAATGCTTTTTCGACTACAGATTTGATATTCGTGAACTCTTTTAAATTTGATTTCCTTAAATCATAGGCGATCACCATGACCAACTTTGGCTCTTGCAATAAAGAAGCTGCGAAATCTTCACCTTCTTGTTCTATGGTAAAGTCATGAACAGGAGGCTCATAACCAGCCTGAATCTCTTCTGTTTCAACATCTATAAACTCCCCATCTACTGTAGGATAATCTCCTGTAGTAATATGAACTTCTTCTTTACCGTTTACGTTGAATTTCCATTTATATTCAAATATGGCCTTAGGAGCATCGTCTGGTATACTCATACCCTCTTCTATATTCTTACCTATCTCATATGGTCTAAAATCAATAACCGGTAAATGGTTTAACACGTAATTTACATAGGCGATACAAGCTAGGAAGGAAACTAATAAAACCGTCATCAATAATTTTGGCTTTACTAATGGCGTAATATACTTTCTACCGGCATAAATTATCAGTATCAATACCAACAGCACTATATCTTTTGTAAAAGATTCCCACGGTGTTAGCTTTATAGCATCACCAAAGCAACCACAATCGGTTACTTTATTAAAATATGCAGAATAAAAAGTTAAGAACGTAAAGAAAATAATCATTGCCAATAAAGTCCAAACGGTTAGTTTACGTTTGTAGCCTAGTATTAACATTACCCCAACCATTACCTCAACAATTACTACAAGAATTGAAATTGCCAATGCAAACGGAGTTAAAAAAGGAAGATCTAAAACGCCTTGACTAAAATATTCTTCTAACTTAAAGGAGAAGCCAACAGGATCATTTAGTTTAATGAAACCACTTATAATAAAAAGAATTCCGACAAAAATTCTAATAACACCTACTAAATACTTCATTCTTTCTATTATTTTTCTGATTCTGAACCTAAATGTATCAATGCAAAAACTGCGTAATTGATCATGTCTTGATAGTTGGCATCTATACCTTCACTTACTAAAGTTTTACCTTTATTATCTTCTATTTGTTTAACACGAAGTAGTTTTTGCAAAATTAAATCTGTAAGGGAACTTACTCTCATATCTCGCCAAGCTTCACCATAATCGTGATTTTTATTCAGCATAAGTTCTTTTGTGATTGTGATGTGCTTAGAATATAATTCTACAGCTTTTTCAGTAGATAGATCTGGTTGATCGGCAACACCTAATTCAAGCTGAATTAAAGCCATTACAGCATAATTGATGATACCAACAAACTCCGGTCGCTCACCTTCGTCAACCTTACGGACATCATTTTCTTGAAGACCACGTATGCGCTGTGCTTTTATAAAAATTTGATCAGTTAATGATGGCAACCTTAATATGCGCCAAGCACTACCGTAATCTGACATTTTTTTCTGGTACAGATTTAAACAAACCTGAATGACCTCATCGTATTCCTTTGCCGTATCTAGCATGTAATTCTATCTAATTTGTGTAAATTTCGCTTAAAAAATTGTAACCATCAAGATTGATGGTTTAAACTTGGAAAATGCCACAATTTCCTGATAATAATTGATGATGACCATAAATTGCAACGGTAAACTCATATCACTAGACCAGCCCAAGGTAATGGGCATTTTAAACGTTACTCCAGATTCTTTTTTTGATGGCGGAAAATATAAGGATGAAACAAGTATATTACATCAGGTTGAAAAAATGCATATAGAAGGTGCCACCTTTATTGATATTGGTGCCTATAGTTCTAGACCTGGCGCTTTAGAAATTAACGAGGAAACCGAATTAAAACGAATTTTACCTATTGTTAGTTTAATTAAAAAGAATTTTCCAAACACCATAATTTCAATAGATACTTTTAGAAGCAAGGTTGCACACGAATGCATAGGTAATGGCGCTGCGATTGTTAATGATATTTCCGCAGGATTACAGGATGAAAAAATGCTAAGCACAGTAGCCAAATTAAATGTGCCGTACGTTATGATGCATATGCGTGGCACATCACAAAACATGCAAAAACAAACAGATTATAAAGATATTTTAAAAGAAGTACTTTACTTCTTTTCCGAAAGATTGGCAGCTGCAAAAGCTTTAGGAATTAAGGATATTATTATAGATCCAGGTTTTGGATTTGCAAAAAACCTAGAACAGAACTATGAGCTTTTAAATCATTTGGAATTAATGAATGGTATTGAACACCCATTGCTAGTAGGTATTAGTAGAAAATCAATGATTTACAAAATAGTAGGTACAACTCCTGACCTGGCTTTAAACGGCACTACGGCACTACATATGGTTTGTTTACAAAAGGGCGCAAAAATAGTACGAGTACACGATGTTAAAGAAGCCGTAGAATGTGTAAAACTATACGAACAATTAAATGCCTAAGTTTAAATTGATTTCTTGTCATCTAATTTCTTAATTTTACTAAAACGGTACTTATTGGATTTTTTAAATTTTATTGACTTTAAGATTACGGATGTTCTAGACATCATTTTTGTTGCCGTACTTCTTTACTACATCTACAAACTTGTTAGAGGGTCTGTTGCCATCAATATTTTTATTGGAATTGTAATAGTTTGGGCATTTTGGAAATTGACTGAATTATTAGATATGCAAATGATCAGCAGCATGGTTGGAGCCTTTATGCAAGTAGGTTTAATTGCACTAATAATTGTTTTTCAACAAGAGATCAGAAAATTTCTTTTAATGATCGGCTCTACCAATTTTGCAAATAAGAGAAACTTCGTAAAGCATTTTAAATTTTTAAAACAGGAAGGAATATCTACCGACACCGATGTAGATGCCATATTAAAAGCCTGTGAAAAAATGGCGAGTAGTAAAACCGGAGCTATTTTAGTTATAGAACGAAACAACTCCTTAGATTTCATAAAGAGCACGGGAGACCGCATGAATATTGAAATTAACCAACCAATTCTTGAAAGTATTTTTTATAAGAACAGTACATTGCATGATGGTGCTGCTGTAATTGTTGGCAATTACGTTGTGGCTACACGTGTAATATTACCGGTATCAAACGAACGAAATATTCCATTACGTTTTGGTCTGCGACATAGAGCAGCAGTTGGAATCAGCGAAAAGACCGATGCATTAAGCCTCGTTGTCAGTGAAGAAACAGGATTGATTTCATATATTAAAAATGGAGAGTTTGTACTGTATGATTCAATTACGCAGCTTGGCACTATGCTAAAACAAGATTTAATATAAATCGCTAAGCTACCTCCTCTGCTAAGAACTGAGCTTCATATAAATTACTGTAGTACCCACCTTTTTTTAGCAATTGTTTGTGAGTTCCAGTTTCAACAATATTACCGGCATCCATCACAATAATTTTATCGGCTTTTTTAATAGTAGCCAACCTGTGAGCTATAACTATAGATGTTCTGCCTTGGGTAATTTTATCTGTAGCTAATTGTATTAATTGTTCAGAATAGGTATCTACAGATGATGTAGCCTCGTCCAAAATTAGTATACTGGGGTTGCTTACATATGCTCTAAGAAAAGCAATTAATTGACGTTGACCACTTGAAAGCATTGTACCTCTTTCCTTTACATTATACTCATAACCGCCTGGCAAACTAGATATAAAAGTATCTACACCAATTGCTTTTGCCGCATTCTCAATATCGTTTACAGAAATCTCAGGATTCTTTAGTGATATATTGTTGGCAATCGTATCTGCAAACAAAAACACATCTTGCAATACTACCGCAATATTCGAACGTAAAGAAGGTAAATTGTACTCTTTAATATCAACTCCATCAACTGTTATTTCACCCGAATTAATCTCGTAAAAACGATTTAAAAGATTAATTATAGTACTCTTACCAGCCCCAGTAGAACCTACTATTGCTACCGTTTCTCCTGCTTTTACCTCAAAAGATATTCCATGCAATACCTCTT
This sequence comes from Maribacter hydrothermalis, assembly GCF_001913155.1. Classification (GTDB taxonomy): domain Bacteria; phylum Bacteroidota; class Bacteroidia; order Flavobacteriales; family Flavobacteriaceae; genus Maribacter; species Maribacter hydrothermalis. The sequence goes on along the minus strand of NZ_CP018760.1, from coordinate 2,969,682 downwards.
CGTCTTCTAAATATCCGAAACGAACATTATTAAATTTAATGTCCCCTTTAAAAGCTCCACTTTCATAAGTACCCACATTTTGTATATGACTATCCGTATCTAAAATTTTAAATACTCTGTTTGCTGCGACCATGCCCATTTGTAGGGTATTAAATTTATCAGCAATTTGTCTAAGTGGTCTAAACAATAAATCTATAAGCATTATAAAAGCAAAGATAGTTCCCGCAATATCAGTGGATATATTTGCAACATTCTGCAATCCACCGTACCAAACAATTAAACCTACTGTTAAAGAAGAAACTATTTCAGCTATTGGAAAGAAAATAGAGTTGTACCAAACTGTTTTCAACCAAGCATTTTTATGTTTTTCGTTTATTTCTCTAAACTTGTTGCTTTCAATTTTTTCGCGAGTAAATAGCTGAACTATTTTCATTCCCGTAATACGCTCTTGTACAAATGAATTTAAATTAGAAACCTCTGCCCTTACCTCTGTAAATGCCACTTTCATGGCTTTTTGAAACAATCTTGTTGCGTAAAGGATAATAGGTAACAAAGCGAAAACAATCAAAGAAAGTTTCCAATTTATAAATAACATGATAATAGCAGCAACGACCATTTTCAATAAATCTGCAACAATTACGAAAAAGCCTTGACTAAATATTTCCCCAATTCTTTGCATATCCGCAACCGCCCTGGTAACCAAAACACCTAAAGATGAGTTATCAAAATACTTCATCCTAAATGAAAGCATCTTTTTAAACAAATTAATGCGAATATCTTTAATAACCGATTCACCCAACCAATTAGCGTAGTAATTAAATGCAAGTTGACTTATTACTTGACCAATTAAAACCACCAACATGGCTATTGTAAGATTCAACAACATTTGACTATCACTACCCTTTATAGCATCATCAATGATTTTCTTTACTATTAATGGGGTAAGAATTGCAAAACCAGATAATAAAATAGCTGCAAGCGCCACCCCGTAAAAAGTAAGTCTATACGGTTTGGTGTAGGCTATTAAGCGTTTAAAAAGACGAGTGTCAAATGCTTTGCCAGTATCCTTATCCATTCTTTAAAATAGTATTGGGGTAAACAATAGAGGTCAAATATAACCCTTTTGCAGGAACAGAAACGCCCGCTTTTGTTCTATCCTTGCTTTTTAATATGGTATTAACATAGTCCGCCGAGTATTTTCCTAAACCAACATTTATTAGTGTCCCGACAATGGCTCTGACCATATTTCTAAGAAATCTATCTGCGGTAATTGTAAAGATCAGCATGTCATTTTTCTCAATCCAATATGCTTCTTTTAAATCGCATATATTCGTAAATACATCGGTATTCGATTTTGAAAAACACTCAAAATCTCTTTTCCCTAAGAGAAGTTTGGCCGCAATATTCATTTGCTCAACATCTAAATCTTTTTTAACAAAATATGCATTGTCTATAGAAAACGGATCTTTTTTTCTAGAGATATGATATTCGTAAGTCCTAGCCGTGGCATGAAAACGAGCATGGGCATCTACATTAACTTCAAAAATACGTTCAACAGCAATGTCATTGGGTAAGAATGAATTTAATTTAAATACAAACTCAGGAATATTCTCAAAGGTTTCTATTTCAAAATGGGCATACATTTCTTTGGCATGAACCCCAGTGTCCGTACGGCCCGCTCCCATTAAAGAGATAGGATTATTCAATAATGTAGACATTGCATTTTCTAACACTTCTTGAATAGTTATGGCATTTGGTTGATTTTGCCAACCATGATATGATTTACCGAAGTATGAAAATTGAATGAAGAAATTCAATGGGATCTGCTAGTTTTGTATAGCACAAAGATATTAAAAAGGATACGGTTTAAAATTCGATTCAGCAAAGTCAAGTAAGAATTTTAGTTGCTTGATAATACCAATCTATTTCCTTGTTAAAATTGAAATCTATAATGACCAAAATTCTTTTACTTTCTGACACACATTCGCATATAGATGAAGCTATTTTAAAACATGTACATTGGGCTGATGAAGTTTGGCATGCTGGCGATATTGGTTCTTTAGCCGTGACAGATACTATTTCAAAAATAAAACCCTTAAGAGGTGTTTATGGGAATATTGACGACCATATCATTCAAAAAGAATACCCAGAGCATAATAGATTTTTTTGCGAAGGTGTTGATGTACTTATTACCCACATAGGAGGATATCCCCCTAAATATAATAGTAGAACAAGAGATATCATCAAAGAGAATCCTCCAAAATTATTCATTTGTGGACATTCTCATATTCTTAAAGTAATGATGGACAAAAAATTAGGGGTACTACATATGAACCCAGGAGCATGTGGAAAACATGGTTTTCACCAAGTAAGGACTATGCTACGTTTTATTATAGAGGGTAATAATATTAAAGACTTGGAAGTAATTGAGTTAGGTAAGCGATAAAACCTGAAGTTTTTTCATTGAATTCATTTGTAATACAATTAAAATAAAAAACCCGGAAACTACCCCGGGTTTAACGCACTAATACTACTAAGGTTTTAGGCTTAACGCAAGCGATCAACAGATTTTACAAGATCTTCATCCTTTTTTATAGCCCTGTTTGCAAGGACTAAAAAAACGATAGAAAATACTGGAATCAACATCCCAATACCCTTCTCAGAGACCAAAGCCTCTCCGGATAAGTTTAGTGATCGATAAACGAAAAATCCTAATAAAAAAACATTCAATATCATGTTCAGTCTGTTAATTACAAACTGATTTTTTCGATTTTTAAATTGTACTATGGCCCAAACAGCGAGAACAGCACTTGCATAAAAGGCAATAGAAATAAGCATTTCATTAGTTGCAAATACTTCAATACCATCGATATCTATCCATAGGTTAAAGAAGAACGGTAGAACACCTGTAAGTATTGCTACAACTATCAAATAAAGGCTTTGTATTCTTTGAATCATAAATCAATTACCAGTTTACGTTGCAAAAATACAGGTCTTTTCAAAAATTATTGCACTTTTGTTCAAAATAATTTGTAATATTGCTACGTTATCTTGTTGTAACACTTACCAACTAAAGGAAAACATTCCTTAGGCTTATCCAAAATAAAAATTTACTTCTTACAATACAAATCACATATAATTTATTCAACTACTTAATGTTTGAGATTTCAGATTTAAAATCAAAAAAGCTACCTGAGCTTCAGGAAATTGCTAAAGGTCTAAAGGTTCCTAAATTTAAAACCTTAAAAAAATTAGACTTAGTCTACCAAATATTAGACTTACAAGCTGCCAATCCTAAAGTAGCTGCGGCCATTGCCCCTACAATTACAGAAGAAAGCAACAAGCCAACCGAGGAAAAACCAAAGCCAAAACCAAGGCCTAGACAGCGTGTTGCACCAAAAGCAGCTAATGCACCAAAAGAGGGCAGTAAACAAGAGACTGTAAAAAAGGAAAATATCCTTGAAAAAGATTCTAAGGAAACTGCAGATACCACAAAACCTAGACCACGACCTAGGCCAAAACCTGCAAATCAGCCTAATAATAAAAAGGAGTTCCAAAAGAATTCTCCTCAAAATAATAATCAAAACAAAAAACCTAACCCTAGGACTCCTCATGATAAAAGCAATTTTGACAAGGATTTAAAAAACAGATATAAGGAGCCTGAGTATGAGTTCGATTCCATTATTGCCAGTGAAGGGGTATTAGATATCATGCAAGATGGTTACGGATTTTTGCGCTCATCAGATTACAATTACTTATCATCGCCTGATGATATTTATGTATCGCAATCGCAAATTCGTCTTTTTGGGTTAAAAACTGGGGATACGGTATTAGGAAATGTAAGACCTCCAAAAGAAGGAGAAAAGTATTTCCCTCTAATAAAGGTGAACAAAATTAACGGTATAGACCCACAGATAGTTCGTGATCGTGTATCTTTTGAGCATTTGACTCCGTTATTCCCACAAGAAAAATTCAATTTGGCAGAACGTCAAAGCACAATATCTACTCGTATTATCGATTTGTTCTCCCCAATAGGAAAAGGACAAAGAGGTATGATCGTATCACAACCTAAGTCTGGTAAAACCATGCTTTTAAAAGATATAGCCAACGGTATTGCAGCAAATCATCCAGAAGTTTATCAAATAATATTATTAATTGATGAACGACCAGAAGAAGTTACCGATATGCAACGTAATGTGCGTGGTGAAGTAGTTGCTTCAACTTTTGATAAAGAACCAACAGAACATGTACGCGTAGCAAATATTGTTTTAGAAAAAGCAAAACGATTGGTTGAATGTGGGCATGATGTAGTGATCCTTTTGGATTCCATTACACGTTTGGCAAGAGCCTACAATACGGTTCAACCAGCATCTGGTAAAGTATTAAGTGGTGGTGTTGATGCTAATGCCTTGCACAAGCCAAAAAGATTCTTTGGGGCAGCTCGTAACATTGAAGGTGGAGGTTCTTTATCCATTATTGCTACAGCATTGACAGAAACTGGTTCTAAAATGGACGAGGTTATCTTTGAAGAATTTAAAGGTACCGGTAACATGGAGCTTCAATTAGATCGTAAGATTGCGAACAGAAGAATTTTCCCTGCAATTGACCTTACATCTTCCAGTACTCGTAGAGATGACATGCTACTTGATGAAAATACCTTGCAACGTATGTGGATTATGCGCAAATATCTTGCAGATATGAACCCTGTAGAAGCAATGGAATTTATTGAGCAACGTTTTAAGCAAACTAAGAATAATGAAGAATTCTTGATGACTATGAATCAATAGAATTCATATTCAATTATATTTTAAATCCCGATTTCAAGATGAGATCGGGATTTTTAGTTTTACCTGATTCTTAAATAGTTATCCTTATTAAAACTCATTATAAACCCTCAACACTACTTTTTTTTAATATCTTTAATATATTAGAAAAGAAATCTCCCCAAATTCTTTTTTCTGTTTCATTAGTAATCTTCTTAATTCTCAGAAAATGAAAAAACCATCCTCAATGATTTTTAAAAGTGCATGTTTTTTGGCACTAGTTACAATTTTTGGCTGCAATCAACAACAGAAAGATAGTTTACCTGACCACAAAGATCCACCGATTGTTGAAACACCCGCAAATATTATATCGTTAGACGAGGCTAACGATATATATAATAATTATTCAAAACACAGAGTAGGTATTATTGAAGCCTATGAAACACAACAGCGGCTTCCCGAAGAAAAATTCGAAGCATCGCGTTTTGTTGATTTTGACTATGAAACAATGAAACAGTACATGGCCTATTTAGACCAAGAAGCAGCTGCCGGCGGAGTTAAAAAAATTACCAAACTACGATTGTATTTTGCAAACTACGCCAACGATGATAAGTTTCCAAATGGAAAAAAAGTTGTTCACAAAAGACAGAATTCAATATTTATGGTACCAACCTTAGATGAAAAAGGCATCAACTACGGTTTCTTCATAGGTAGTGATGGTAAAGCTGAACTTATTAAAGATTGGAAAGCCACTGCAAATGACGGTTTAGGATTAGCGATAGAGAAAACTCAAAAATCTGAAGCCAGTATTGCTCCAAACTTTACCTTAAAAACAAGTCTACAGGGAAGTAAAAGTTTGGCTTTTAATTTTGGTCAAGGCGGACCTCCACCAAAAACTGATTTTTAAAATAAAAGCGACATGCTTACTATATCTTTTATAAAGGAAAATTATTACATGTTCGTTTATGCCGTAACCTTATTTATATCTCTGGCAACATACAGAAAATACTATGATACAGCACTAAAATACTTTCCCATTATAATTGCATACACCTTTTTTAATGAGGTGTTGGGTTTTTTAGTGAGGAATTTTGATGAAATCTCTTTTTTTAGTAATATAAAATACAGTAATTACAATGATGTTATATATAATATATATGCCATTATTTTCTTTTGTTTCTTTTACTATGTCTACTATAAGCTTATAGAAAATAAAAACTTTAAAAAATGGATTATAATTAGTACCATAATTAGTCTCTTATCATATTCCATTAGTACACTATATCAAAATCCACTTGAAACAAACTTATTTTATGCATTAGCCATAAGCGCATGGTTATTAGTAAGTATTATTATACTGTACTTTGTAGATAAAGTTCAACAAAAAGAGGACCTATTTCAATTACATAATCTAATGTTCTGGGTAAGCTTTTCATTAGTACTATTTTATTCGATTTTTCCCATCATTTATGTAATAGGTTATACTGACTATGATACCTGGATAGCGTATGATTTAAAATCAGTTTTAAGAATCTTAATAGTAGTAATGTACAGCCTTTTTATTATTGGGTTCTTAAAAGGGCGCAAACTGGCATTTAGATAATTAAAATTTAAACAGAATACCAACTATAAAATAATAACGTGCGGAAAAATTTAGTATGACTTATAGATATGATGTTTTTATGGAATATGACATTATTTATTTCCATCATGCATCTATTGGAATAATTTACCTGTGTTTTATTATTGGCTTTTATTTAATAATAAGAAGATTTCGAATACCAATGAAAAGAAAAACAATATCTAATAAAGTACTTTAAAAAGAAATAGCACAACAATTAAAAGCCCAACAAAAAAAGCCTTCCAAATTGGAAGGCTTTAAAATATTATAATAGCAGAAATTTACAATGTAGCTACGTGCTTTGCCAATTTACTTTTTAAGTTGGCAGCTTTGTTATCATGTATAATATTACGTTTAGCTAAACGATCGATCATACTAACAACACTTGGAAAAAGAGCCTCTGCATCTTTCTTAGATTCTTCTGCACGCAATCTCTTGATAGCATTACGTGTAGTTTTATGCTGATATCTGTTACGTAAACGAACTGCTTCGTTTCTTCTAATTCTCTTTAATGCCGACTTGTGATTTGCCATTTTATAATTTATTATAATTTCTTCGGATTTTCATCCATTCTATTTTTGTAGTCCGTAGGGGAATCGAACCCCTGTTACCAGGATGAAAACCTGGCGTCCTAACCCCTAGACGAACGGACCATTATGTCACTGCTTTGGAAATACATCCAAAATTAAATTTGTAGTCCGTAGGGGAATCGAACCCCTGTTACCAGGATGAAAACCTGGCGTCCTAACCCCTAGACGAACGGACCATACTTTGCGCAATTGCGGATGCAAAAATACAAATATTTTTTACTATCGCAACACCTGTTTATTATTTTTTAAAAAAATTAATACGCTTTAGCAAAATATACTCTTTTATTAGATGGTTTACCTGTTACCATACAAACACCTAATTCTTCTTTAGCATCAATAGGAATACACCTTATCGTAGCTTTTGTTTCTTCTTTTATACGTTCTTCAGTTTCTTTACTTCCGTCCCAATGAGCAGAAATAAATCCGCCTTTTTCTTCTAAAACTTTTTTAAATTCATCGTAAGTATCAACTTCTGTAATATGGGAAGCTCTATAATCAAATGCTTTTTGGTACATATTTCTCTGAATATCTTCCATTAAAAACTCAATTTTTGCAACAATATCTTCTGCATTAACTACTGCTTTCTCCAATGTATCTCGTCTAGCCACCTCAAAAGTGCCATTCTTTAAATCTCTAGGTCCTATAGCCAACCTAACTGGCACCCCCCTAAGCTCATACTCATTAAATTTAAAACCTGGCTTGTGCGTATCTCTATTGTCGAATTTCACAGAAATATCTTTAGATCGTAATTCTTTCACCAAAGGCATAACTGCTTCAGAAATTTCATCTAACTGATCTAACCCTTTATAAATTGGCACAATTACTACTTGTATTGGTGCTAATTTTGGAGGAATTACTAAGCCGTTATCATCGCTATGTGTCATAACCAATGCTCCCATTAATCTAGTTGAAACGCCCCAAGAAGTAGCCCATACATACTCTTTACCTCCTTCTTTATTCGCAAATTTAACATCGAAGGCCTTTGCAAAATTCTGACCTAAGAAATGTGAAGTTCCTGCTTGTAGTGCTTTTCCATCTTGCATTAATGCTTCAATGCAATACGTCTCTATTGCTCCAGCAAATCTTTCACTTTCCGTTTTTGTACCTTTTATAACAGGTACGGCCATATGGTTTTCAACAAAGTCAGCATATACATTCATCATTTGCTCTGCCTCGGCAATTGCTTCCTGTTCAGTTGCATGAGCGGTATGCCCTTCTTGCCACAAAAACTCCGCAGTTCTTAAAAACAACCTTGTGCGCATTTCCCATCGAACTACATTCGCCCATTGATTAATAAGCAAAGGCAAATCCCTATACGATTGTATCCATTTTCTATACGTATCCCAAATAATAGTTTCAGAAGTTGGCCTTACAATTAATTCTTCTTCTAATTTAGCATCTGGATCCACAATAATTCCGCTACCATCCTCAGCATTCTTTAGTCTATAATGTGTTACTACAGCACATTCCTTTGCAAAACCTTCAACATGGCTAGCCTCTTTACTTAAATAAGATTTTGGAATAAATAATGGAAAATATGCATTTTCATGGCCCGTTTCTTTAAACATTTTATCCAATCCTGCCTGCATTTTTTCCCAAATACCGTAACCGTATGGCTTTATAACCATACAACCTCTAACACCTGAGTTCTCGGCCAAATCTGCCTTCACTACTAACTCATTATACCATTTGGAATAATCCTCGCTTCTCTTGGTCAAATTTTTACTCATTATCTAGACTTTGGCACAAATTTTGTGAATATTACAATATAATAATTGGGTAAAACTAGTTATTTTTAATATGTTCAACAATATAATTTTGATCCGATGATATATTCTTTACCCCTCAACAAACTTCGCAACATGGCAATGTTGGTGACACTAGTAATTTTAGTGGCATCATGCGGCTCTTATCAACAATCTTCATACTATGATAATGATGGAATCTATTCTGATAGTAATGTTACCGTAGTAGAAAGAAGACCAGAGCAACGAAAAAATAATCCAGAATCAGACACCTATTCAGACTATTTTGGAGAAAAAGCTAATCAATATGATGAAATATTAGATAGTGAAATATTTACAGATGTTGACTCTTACTCAAGCAACATGGTAAATGATAGCATTCCACAAGAACAGTTAACAGATTATTATACTAGTGAAAATGATTACCAAGGCTATGGTGGATGGGGCGATAACAACGCTAACGTGAGTATCAATATATATGATAACGGATGGAACAACTGGGGATATGGCGGACTTATCGGATGGGCCCATCCTGTTTACGGCTGGAATTCTTGGGGTTATGGCGGATATGGTGGTTATGGCATGTACGGTTATGGATGGAATAATCCTTGGAGATTTAATAGATGGAACAATTGGGGCTGGGGCGGATACGGATATGCAGGTTTCGGTTATGGATGGAACTATCCTTATTATGGATATGGATACGGTTATGGTTATGGTTATGGTTATGGCAATAGATACTATAATAGAAATAATGGCTACCACAATAGAAGCTATGCATACAACAACTCTAGAAGAGGCAACTATACTAGAACAACAACCAATAGCGGTATAACTTCTAATGCATTAAGAGGTAGGTCAAATGTAAACACACGTGGAGATTCTCCACGTTACAGAAGTACTACTTCACGTACTGCTACTGCACGTAGCACTTCAAATACTCGAAGTTCAAGAACTTACACTGGCAATTCAACAACCAGAAGAACTGTTGGCGTGGACCAAAATAGAGCCTATAGAACTAGTAGAAGCACAAGAGCTACACCAAGATATAGCTCTTCAGCAGCAAGAAGTTCCAATAGGTATTATACAAATCCGAATTCGACCGGAACTAGAACATCGAGCAGTAGAACTGTTACACCTAGAACTTCTACTTATAGAAATTCTAGTACAAGTGGCAATTATAGAAGCGGAAATAGTTATTCAACCGGTAGATCTTCTAGAAGTTCTAATACCGGATCTTACAGAAGCTCTAGTAGTAACTCAAGAAGTAGTTCTAGTGGTAGCTCATACAGGAGCTCTGGCAGCAGCAGTTCTAGAAGTTCAGGTTCCGTAAGGAGTTCCAGTAGCGGTTCTTCCAGATCATCGGGTTCGTCTTCTTCAGGCAGAAGTAGTAGCAGAGGAAACAACTAAGTTCAATTATTTTCAAATTTTAAATTATTGCAATGAAAAGATATATAATTTTCATAGTACTAGCAGTATGTGCAGTCGGTAACGCCCAGAATATTAATGAAGTATTACGTTATAGTTCAGAAAATCTTCAAGGTACAGCCCGTTTTCAAGCTATGGGTGGAGCTTTTGGGGCATTAGGTGGTGATTTGTCATCATTAAATGTAAATCCTGCAGGATCAGCTGTTTTCAACAATAGCTTATTTACGGTATCTGGCACAACGTTTAATGCCAATAATCAATCTAGTTATTTTGGCACTAGCAGGGATACCAAAAATAACACAGTAGATCTAAATCAAATTGGCGGTGCGTTTGTTTTTAAAAATACCGACTCAAACTCCGACTGGCAGAAATTTACCTTAGCTTTTAATTATGATGTTGTAACTAATTTTGATAACAAGTACACTATTTCAGGAAATAGTACTCAAGGTGTAGATGGCTACTTTCTAAGCTACGCACAAGGGACACCCTTTGGTTCTATTCTATTACAAGATGGCGAATATCTCGAAGAAGCATATTTAGATATTGGTTCTGCACAAGGGTTTAGTGATCAACAAACATTTTTAGGTTATTACGGAGGCATTATAGACCCAATTGCGCAAGATGATAATAACACCGATTATACTAGCAATACCACTTACAACACAGTAAATCAAGAATTCCTAAGAAGAACTACAGGGTATAACAGTAAATTTACGCTGAATATGGGGTCTCAATTTAAAGAGAATATCTATATGGGTGCATCGTTAAATTTTCACAATGTTCTTTATACAAAATATGACCAATTAACGGAGAGTGGCTATGATCCAACTTCGGAAATACAACGATCTACTTACGATAATTACTTACGAACAGATGGTAACGGCTTTTCTTTTAGCTTAGGTGCTATAGCAAAGTTAAATGAAATAGTACGAGTTGGTGGTAGCTATCAATCGCCAACATGGTACAGATTTGAGGATGAGTTTTCTCAACGTATTAATTCTGATTTAGCCGATGATGAGATTAATTTCATAGATTTTAATATTGTAAATCTTTTTGAAAGATACACTGTAAAAACACCAGGTAAACTAACAGGTAGTATTGCAGTTATTTTTGCAAAAGACGGACTATTAAGTTTTGACTATGGTTATCAAGATTTTTCGAACGCAGAATTACGCCCAACCGGTGACCCAAGTTTTCAAACTGTAAATAATCAAATTTCTAATACTCTTGGAGCGGTATCTACTTTTAGATTGGGTGGAGAATACAGGATTAAACAAATTAGCTTAAGAGCTGGATACCGATTTGAACAAAGCCCCTACACTAATGGAAATACTATTGGAGATTTAAATGCTTTATCTGGAGGAATTGGGTATAATTTCGGTGGTAGCAGATTAGATTTTGCCTTAAGTCATTCACAACAAGACATAAGTGAACAACTATTTGATGCAGGCTTTACCACACCAGCCTTTGTTAACAGAAAAAATACAAATGCAACTTTAAGTTATACCATAAACTTTTAACTAAGGTTGACAACATAAAAAAGGCGCAAATTTTGCGCCTTTTTTTATCTCTTTAAAGTAAAATGTGTCTTCCTAGTTTTAGCCACAAGTAGCCCCTCCTCTATTTCACCATATTCAAAACGAAACCAATAATCAGTAGAAGGCATTTGCTGTCCATTAAAAGTACCATCCCAAGTACTATTAGGAGCTAGCTGCTTTAATAGTTTACCATATCTATCAAAAATAAAAACGACAGGATTTGTTAAGGTTTCAATTCCTAAAATATTCCACCCATCATTAATACCATCCCCATTAGGTGTAAAAAACTTGGGATACCCTACAACTAAAAATTCTAAAGGTTCGGTTATACCACATCCGTTCTTATCATTAATTATTACCGTATTAATACCAGGAGGAACATTCATAAAAACAGACTCATCTTGAAATGGGCCGTTGTTAATAGCGTATTCGTAATCTCCGTTTCCTTCAACAAAAAATTCAACATTATTTTGATCTGGATCAATAGAAAGGTTCGTATCTAAGGTTTCTACATAATCTAGAATAGGGGTCCCAAAAAAGGTTATTAATACACCACTATCATCGCTTACAGTAGGTGGTGTTCCAGTTATAGTGGTAATGGAAGCAAAATAGCGTCCGGAATTAGGACTCACAACAACTAATTCTGCGCCATAATCGCCAGAACCGGTAAGTGTATCATCTACAACTCCGTCATCTTCATAGTCAACCGTCCATTCTACATTTGCTATATCAGCCCCTGCTGGTGAATTCAATGCACTTATAGTAATATCATCATCTCCTTCACACGCAATAATATCCAGACCTAAGAACTCATCACGTAACGTACAGTCTAAAGCGGTATTTTGATCATCCCTAACCGAATTACCTGTAAAAGTTAACATAAAAGGCTCTGGGTCGCCAGTAAAGTTATCGGCAAAATTATTTATAAGTATATAATATATCTCACCTGGCAGTACATCTAGATATTCATCATAGGTATTTTGGCTACCTGTTAAAGAGGCGGCACCTTCTTGACCACTTTCCGGGTTTATGCCCAATCCAGTAAAATTGGTGTCATTTACTTCATAGTTACATCGTATAGGTTGCGCTGTACCGTTACTAATACTTGTACAATCTACATCTGGCCCGTATACGGCAAAATCCCATTCTGCAGTGGGTGTTGAACCAGAAGAAACTAAAGCTTCAATATCAAAACCAACTTGACCTCCAGTACCTGCTCTAAAAACAAACCAGGATGTATTATACTCAATATTGGCCGAAACAAGACTCCCTTTTTCCAAACAACCTGTTTGCAATATAACATCTGGATCAAAATCATCAACATCACCTGTACCACCAGCAATACCCATAATAGGCTGGTCTGCACAAACTGGGATTGCCGTTCTACAATCGGCTGAATTTTGGGCAGTTATATTCCAATAGAAAAGAAACAAACAACATATAGAACAAATAAGTGTCCTCATAGAAAGTGTGGCTATTAGTATACGTAACGTATATAATAACTACACATGCCAAGGTTTAGTATCTTACATCGAATATTATGGTATTTAATCGATAAAATACACTACAATTTTTGTAACTAAAACGATTAACGCTTTAAAGTAAAGTGATTATTTATATAAGATGCGTTTGTTTTTTGGCCTAATGAATTGGTATACGATAGCTTGAACCAATAATCAGATTCAGGCAATAACAATCCATTGAATGCACCGTTCCACCCACTAGAATTTTCATTTAATTGATGCAATAGTTTACCAAATCTATCATAAATAGTTATTACAGGATTATCTAAAGCCGACAATCCGTCTACTTTCCAGGTATCATTAACATTATCTCCATTAGGTGTAAAGAATTTTGGAAATCCTACTACGACAATATCTCGGGTGTCTAATCCGCACCCATTTGCATCGCGCACGGTAATTGTGTGCTCACCGGGGAATAAATTATTGAATACTCCGCTATTCTGTGGCGTATCATTATCCACTTGAAATTCAAAATCGCCATCTTCTTCTAAGAAAACACGTACTATATTGGATGCATCATCTTCATATTCTATAGTAATATCTGAAATAATCGGCGGACTGGAAAACACAACTGTTACCGAACGGATTGTAACACATTGTATTAAACCTTGCGTATTAGTAACTGACAAGGTATAAATACCTGCTTCTGCAACAGTAATTAATGATGAAGTTTGACCCGAACTCCATTCATAGGTAAAATTTGAATCTGGATTTTCTTGCCCAATTGTAGCTATTGGTGCATCTCCACAAACAAAAACGTTAGTATCAAAGTTCAAATCTGGCAATTCAATTCCGTTAATTTCAAAAGTTTCGGAAGCATCAAAACACATTGAGTTTTCTATAGACGTCGTTCTAACATATATGGTTTGCAAAACCTCTGTTGGTATAAATTCTTTTGAAAGTGCGTTAGCACCATCGAATGCATCTTCAAAGCTTTCATGATAAGATACACGAAACTCTATTGAACTTTGTCCTCCCAATGCTTCAACATCTTTTGCATTAAAATCAATTGCCGTACCATCTAAACAAGCAGTTTCATCTTCTAATTCAAATGTTTCAGGAGAAGGTGCATATGCAACTTGAGTTTCGCTAATTAAATTATTTCCTAATGGTCTTACCACCAAAACACGATACATACCTGAAACCGCTATAGAAAGTTCAGGGTCACTTTCTCCCGGTATACGTTGGTAACCTGTACCAGCATCTAAGTACCACTCATAGTCTAGAGCGTCTACCGTAGTGGCATCCAAAACCACAGTTTGATTCTCACATGCAATAATTGGCGGTCCTAATAAATTATCAATTATATTACAATCTAATGCCGAATTTGGATACGCTATAAATATGTTACCAGAGAATTGAATGGAAAAGCCTGAATTGTTATTACTATAGTTATTTATTAATAAAAGATAGTCTTCACCTGGAGTAACATTTAACCAATCGTCATATTGAATATTATCAATCCCAGTGGGATCTTCACCTACACCAATGTAGCTACTGTCATCAGAATTATCAAAGTAATTACATCTTACAGGCTCACCTAGCGCACTACAATCATCCGTTTTATATAATGCAAAATCCCAATCTTCATTAGAATCAAAACCAATATTAAAACCTAATTGCCCAGTTTCCCCACTTCTAAATCGATACCATGCCGAATTGGTTTCTATAGTACCTGTCGCTTGGGTAATACAACCAGAAATAGATGCTCCATTAAAGTCATCAACGCCAAAGCCATTAGTCCCTGCGTTTATTGGCGTATTATTACAAATCGGAATTGCATTTATACAATCTGGTGCAACTTGAGAATAACTAACTAAGGCGCAAAATAAATTTAAAAAAAGGATGGTTATACCATACTTACCCATAGGTGACATAAAATTTGGAATTTTAAATTTAACTAGACCTTAACGTTATGGCTAATTTATGTTGTGTAATGCCTGTAATAAGTTATAAAGTGGCACATATTGTATATCTTTGCGCCTTCTAAAAGATAGATAAAATGAAAATTGAGGATACACTGGAAAATCAATTTGACGAAATAGGGAACGACCACATTTCTTCGTCAGAAGATACTCCATTACGTTCTGACGCTTTTGAATTGGACGATGCGGAAAAAATTGAACGTATTCGTGAAAATGTACGTGAAATTATGCTAACGTTAGGTTTGGATTTGTCCGACGATAGTTTAAAAGGAACGCCTAACCGAGTTGCCAAAATGTATGTTAACGAAATATTCGGTGGTTTAAATCCTAGTAGAAAACCTAAGGCCTCCACTTTTGACAATAAGTATAAGTATGGTGAAATGTTGGTTGAAAAGAACATAACATTATATTCAACTTGTGAACATCATTTACTGCCCATTGTAGGTCGCGCACATGTTGCTTACATCTCTAACGGTACCGTTGTAGGTCTTTCTAAAATGAACCGCATTGTTGATTATTATGCTAAAAGACCTCAAGTTCAAGAACGCTTAAATATTCAAATCGTAAGAGAATTACAAAAATCTTTGGGTACCGAAGATGTTGCCTGTGTTATTGATGCAAAACATCTTTGTGTAAATTCTAGAGGAATTCGCGATATTGATAGTAGTACCGTAACTGCTGAGTATGGCGGTAAATTCAAAGAAGAATTGGTACGTCGAGAGTTTTTGAACTACCTTAATTTAGATACCCATTTTTAATAGCATATAGCTTTATGCAACTGTACGAAAGTCAAGAAATAAAAGTATATAATTCCCTTACGGGAAAGAAAGAAGTTTTCAAACCCATAAACGAAGGCCATATTGGGATGTATGTTTGTGGACCAACCGTTTATAGCAATGTACATTTAGGAAACTGCAGAACTTTCATGTCTTTTGATATGATTTTCAGATACTTTAGACATCTTGGTTACAAAGTACGCTATGTTCGCAACATTACGGATGCCGGTCATTTAGTTGATGATGCCGAAGACGGAGAAGATAAAATTGCAAAAAAGGCACGATTAGAAAAATTAGAACCCATGGAAGTGGTACAGCGTTATACTGTAGATTTCCATAATATTTTAGAGAAATTCAATTTCTTACCTCCGAGTATTGAGCCTACGGCAACTGGTCATATTATTGAGCAGATAGAAATTATTAAGGATATTCTTGAAAAAGGATTTGCTTATGAAACCAATGGTTCTGTATATTTTGATGTTGCTAAATTCAACCAAGAACACGAATACGGTAAACTTAGCGGACGCAAACTTGAAGACATGATTGCCAATACGCGTGATCTAGCCGCGCAAGACGACAAACATAACCCACAAGATTTTGCTTTATGGAAGAAAGCAGAACCACAACATATTATGCGCTGGCCTTCACCGTGGGGCGATGGTTTCCCTGGGTGGCATTTAGAGTGTACCGCTATGAGTACAAAATACTTGGGCGAAACATTTGATATTCACGGCGGCGGAATGGACCTTAAATTTCCACACCACGAATGTGAAATAGCACAGGCTGAAGCTTGTAACGGCAAAAGTCCTGTTAACTATTGGTTACATGCCAACATGTTGACCTTGAACGGAAGAAAAATGGCTAAATCTACCGGAAACAGCATTCTTCCAGGAGAAATATTTTCAGGTGAAAATGAGATTTTAAGTAAACCTTTCTCTCCATCTATGGTTCGTTTCTTTATGATGCAGGCACATTACACCAGTATTTTAGATATGAGTAACGATGCATTATTAGCTTCTGAAAAAGGGTTCAATAAATTAATGGAGGCCATTAACAGCCTAAAATCATTAAATACCGGAAAGACCACCGATTTTGATATTGCAGACTGGAAGACATCTTGTTATGCAGCTATGAACGATGATTTTAATTCGCCCATCTTAATTGCAAAATTGTTTGATGCCGTTAAACACATCAACCTTATAAAAGAAGGTTCGGAATCTATTACCCTAGAAGATAAACTAGAGTTAGAAAACACTTTACACGGTTTGGTCTTTGATGTTTTAGGTTTAGAGAACAAAAGTAGTTCTGATGCCCATACCGAAAAATTAGGTGGAGTTGTAGAATTATTGATTGAATTGCGAAAAGCAGCTAGGGAAAACAAAGATTTTGCCACATCTGACCAAATACGTGATCAATTAGCAGCGTTAGGTATTCAATTAAAAGACGGTAAAGAAGGGACTACGTACAGCCTTTAATCTAAAAATTTAGAGTTGTGAATTTTAGACTGGTATTCACCAGGTGCTAAATGTTGCCTTGTTTTAAAGACCCTGTTGAAGTAAGACCTGCTTTCAAATCCGCAATCGAGATATACATCCTTAATGCTACGTTTAGGGTCTTGCAATAGACCTACAGCTAATTTTATACGCTCGTTATTTATAAACTCTACCGGAGAAATACCAAGCTCTAATTTAAAGGTTCTATAAAAATGTGACGGACTCATACAAGCTATCTTACTTAAGCTATCTACGTTTAATGATTTATGTACATTATCTCTTATGTAACGTATAACTTCGGTAAGCCTGCTTTCCTTTTTAATGGATAATGTGGCATTACTATATATTTTACGCTCGTTGGTCTGCAAAATGCGTATTATAAGTTCACGCAACATATTATCTACAAATAAGTCTTTAGAGGGGTGATCTTCAGAAAACAGAAACAAGAGACGTTGAATAATTTGAAATATGCCCCTGTCATTTACAAAATGAAAATTATAGTCCATTAATCCCCAAGCTTCTTTGGTGCTCTTG
This sequence comes from Maribacter hydrothermalis, assembly GCF_001913155.1. Lineage (GTDB taxonomy): Bacteria > Bacteroidota > Bacteroidia > Flavobacteriales > Flavobacteriaceae > Maribacter > Maribacter hydrothermalis. Next base: position 2,951,746 of record NZ_CP018760.1, on the reverse strand, counting down.
GGCATATTCTCATTCATGAACTGCAATACCTTATTTATCTTATCCTCAGAAATAGCCATTGCCAAACATCTAGTGGGGTTCTTTGCCATGGCTTCGGGAAAATCAATACACATTCCCTCATTTGCCGGCAATACTAACGACTCACCCGGTAGAAAATCAAATGACTCATAATCTCGTAGGTGCATAATCTTCTTTCCCTGTATCATACTCGCCAAAACAGGTTGTTCAAATTTCAATAATATACTTGCTGCTTGCTCATGTGTTTCAAAAACATGCATGGCAGCATTGTTCATGGTATAAGAGGTTTGGTTCTCGACCAAAGTCTCTAATCGTCTTCCATTAAAGAAATTGTCAGATAACTGAATCACATTAATTTTGATTTAATTTTAAGGAATTTACAAAATTATATACTTAAAAAAATCATAAAATCAATATATGATAGAATAGTTCACATTATTCGTAGAATGCGTCAGATGAATTGAGTACAAGAGAAGTAATTTTAGAATATCGTATTGGCATACCTAAAACGATAAGACTTCTATTATTAACTTAAATCATATATTATGAGCACAACAGCAACAGTAGAAAAAGATGTTCTTCAGAAACCCAAGTTTAAAAATCAGTATGAAAATTTTATTGGCGGAAAGTGGGTAGCGCCAAGTAAAGGAGAGTACTTTGACAATATTTCTCCAGTAGACGGAAAATCATTCACAAAAATACCTAGATCCACAGCCGAGGATATTGATAAAGCCATTGATGCCGCTTGGGTAGCAGCCAAAACATGGAATGCTACTTCAGCAACCGAAAGAAGCAATATGCTTTTAAAGATTGCCGATAAAATTGAACAAAATTTAGAAGTTCTTGCAAGGGCAGAAACTTGGGACAATGGTAAAGCAATTCGTGAAACCCGTGCAGCAGATTTACCATTGGCGGTGGATCATTTTAGATATTTTGCGGGTGTCATAAGAGCTGAAGAAGGCTCTGTCAGCGAATTAGATTCTAATACGGTGGCTTTAAATGTCACTGAACCATTAGGTGTTGTAGGACAAATTATCCCATGGAATTTTCCGTTATTAATGGCTACTTGGAAATTAGCTCCAGCATTAGCAGCCGGTAACTGTGTAGTTTTAAAACCTGCTGAGCAAACCCCCGTAGGAATTTTAATTTTAATGGAAATCATTGAAGGTATTTTACCTGACGGAGTTCTAAATATTGTAAACGGATTTGGTGCAGAAGCAGGTAAACCATTAGCGTCTAGCCCAAGAATCGATAAAATTGCCTTTACCGGAGAAACAACTACCGGGCAATTAATTATGCAATACGCATCTAAAAACATTACTCCGGTTACCTTAGAATTAGGCGGTAAATCTCCAAATATATTTTTTGAGAGTATTATGGATGCAGACGATGAATTCTTCGACAAGTGTTTAGAAGGAGCAAATATGTTTGCACTTAACCAAGGTGAGGTATGTACCTGCCCGTCTAGAATGTTGGTACAAGAAAGCATTTACAACAAGTTTATAGAACGCGTAATTGAACGTACCAAGGCGATTAAAATGGGGCACCCGTTAGATCCGAATACTATGATGGGGGCGCAAGCATCAAACGATCAGTTCGAGAAAATTCTTAGCTACATAAAAATAGGGAAAGAAGAAGGCTGCGAGGTACTTACTGGTGGTTCTCAAGCGTACAATGAAGGTTTAGAGGGTGGTTATTATATACAACCAACCATCTTAAAAGGAAATAATAAAATGCGTGTATTCCAGGAAGAGATTTTTGGACCCGTACTTTGCGTTACCACTTTTAAAGATGAAGCCGAAGCAATTGAAATTGCAAACGATACTCTTTATGGTCTAGGTGCTGGCGTTTGGACACGTGATACACACCAAGCTTATCAAATTTCAAGAGCCATTAAAGCTGGCAGGGTTTGGGTAAATTGTTATCACCTATACCCTGCACATGCTCCCTTTGGCGGCTACAAAAAATCTGGTATTGGTAGAGAAAACCATAAAATGATGTTGGCGCATTACCGTCAAACAAAAAACATGCTTATCTCTTACGATAAGAAAAAAATGGGGTTCTTTTAAAAACGAATTACTATGGAAACAAAAAGAGTATTGGTAACCGAAAAAGCGGCTGAAGTAATTGCTCAGCTAAAAGAAAAGCATGGCGAACTCATGTTTCACCAAAGTGGTGGCTGTTGTGATGGCTCATCCCCCATGTGTTTTGAAAAAGGTGATTTAATGCTCGATGATAACGATGTTTGGCTAGGCAACATAGAAGGCTGCAATTTTCATATGTCTAGAGACCAATTTGAATATTGGAAACACACCCAACTAACGGTTGATGTGGTCCCTGGCATTGGTTCAAGTTTTTCATTGGAAATTCCATTAGGACTTCGATTTTTAATACGATCTAGATTATATTCTGAAGAAGAGTCTAAAAATCTAGAACCTATAAGAATAGGTGTCTAAACAATACTTTTTTTTCAGAAATCTGGATGCATTGCATCCGGATTTCTTATTTCATAGAATTAGTCGTTTTGTAGTAAATTTGTAAAGTCAATTATTTACTGTGAAAATATCATTAAAAAAAATTCTTATTACTCCTTTTGTTGTATTGGTTCGTTTTTACCAAATAGCAATATCCCCTTACACTCCAGCAACATGTAGATATTCCCCTACTTGCTCACAATATACTTTAGAAGCATTAAAAAAACATGGATTGTTTAAAGGCGGATGGATGGCAACCAAACGTATTTTCAGTTGCAACCCATGGGGTGGAAAAGGCTATGACCCAGTTCCTTAATTAAGTTTCAAACACAAATTCAAATACAAAATTCAAGTTCAAGTCAAAAAAAGCTAACTAAATTTAAAAGTTCAGTTGGTCATAACTTTGACATAGTCAAATAACCAAGTTTTTCTATTTTATAACATCTATTTTCTCTTCTCTATTTTCTCATCTCTCTTTTCTATCTTCTCTTTTCCCAACGCTCTCTTTTAACTAAATGCAAAACCGATTTTCCAGTTCTAAAGCCTAGGGAGTTTTCTATTTTATTATCTTAGCCTTTCTAAATTCAATACATGCATTTTTTAGGAATTACTTGGAACCCTAATGAAACACTTTTTAATATAGGGTTTATACAAATAAAGTATTATAATTTACTATGGATTACCGCTTTTGCATTAGGATGGTTTCTAATGAAAAAGATTTTCCTCAACGAGAAAAAATCTGTAGAACAATTAGATTCTCTTTTTATTTATACAGTATTGGGCACAATGTTAGGTGCTAGGTTAGGTCATGTTTTCTTTTATGACTGGGCCTATTATTCTAATCACATAGTAGAAATACTTTTGCCCATTCGCGAAAGTGACACAGGTAGTTTATTATTTGGATTAATTAACGGCTATGAATTTACAGGTTTTACTGGTTTAGCAAGTCACGGAGCTACTCTTGGTATAATAGTAGGCACCTACCTATACACAAGAAAGTACCCAGAATTTAGCATGTTATGGATATTTGACAGAATGGTAATCCCAGTAGCTATTGGTTGCTTTTGTGTTCGTTTAGGTAACTTTTTTAATTCTGAAATTAATGGTAAAATCGTTGATGAAAATTTCATATTCGCTACAAAATTCATTCGGGATTCAGACGATTTACACCCTTCTAAAGCATTAGGTATTACACAAGAAAAAACTGTAAATGCCGCTTATGCAGCTATAGAAAACAATCCAAAATTTTCTCAATATTTAGCGGAGATACCATACCGCCATCCAGCTCAAATGTATGAAGGTGTAGGGTACCTTTTCATTTTCGTTCTATTATATTTCCTATACTGGAAAACAGATAAAAAGAATAGGCCAGGTTACCTATTTGGGCTATTTTTTGTGCTACTATGGACCGTACGTTTCTTCGCTGAATTCGTTAAGAAAAGTCAAGGTGGATTTGAAGAATCTTTGGGCTTGCTATCAACCGGTCAATGGTTAAGTATACCTTTCATTTTAATTGGACTCTACTTCATGTTCAGAAGTACTAAAACTGCATAATGTTAAAGGCAACACTCAAAAGTTGGTTTGTATTAATTTTCATAGCAATACTACTTTTTTCGTGCAAAGAAGAATCTAAAAAAACCATTGCTACAGAAAGTATAGATTTTACCCATGAGGGAGACTTAACTATCTTTTCAAGTACTAGTGATATAATTAAGGCTAAATTCAATATTGAATTTGCAGAATCTGATTATGAAACCCAAACCGGACTTATGTACCGCAAGGGAATGGATAATAATCAAGGGATGTTATTCATTTTTCCTAATGAAAGAATGCATTCTTTTTATATGAAGAATACAGAGTTTCCTTTAGATATTATATACATTAAAGAAAATCTAAAAATAGCAAGTTTTCAAGAAAACGCGCAACCACTAAACGAGGCTGGTCTGTCATCTCAAGTACCTATAAAATATGTCCTGGAAGTCAATGCTGGGTTAGTACAAGAATTAGGGCTATCCACTGGTGACAGCATTAATTTTAATAGAAAGTAGATTACCCCTATATATTTATCCCATAATGCCAAAGTACGTATTATTCAACGAGGAATCTGAACGCTTACTTTTTAAAGAAGTGCGCCCATCAGATTTTGAAAATTGGCTACCTTTTCATGAAGAACCTTTAAGTAGTCAATATTGGTCAGGTTTACCAACAGACCCAAAAGTCGCCTGCCAACAACAATTTGCCAGAATTTTTGAACGATACAAGGAAGATTTAGGCGGTATGAATGCTTTATTCTTAAAGGACAACAAGACCTTAGTAGGTCTTTGTGGAGTACTGATACAAGAAGTGAATAAGAAAGAAGAATTTGAAATAGGCTATTCTATATTACCAACATATTGGCGACAAGGTCTTGCTTTTGAAGCCGCCGAGAAATGCAAACAAGTAGCTTTCAAAAAAGAATGGGCAAATAGTTTAATTTCAATTATACAAGTTGATAATATTCCTTCCCAAAAAACAGCTATTAAAAATGGTATGTATTTAGACTTTACAACCACCTACCACAATAACGAAGTTCATATTTTTAGAATAAACGCATAAATGAATCATTGGGCAATATATTTAGACAACAATTCTGATAAAAAAGGCTTTATTAAGGATTTTCAACACGGTAGAATACCATTAGAGCTAAAAGAATTCAATACTAAAATTGGAAAATTATTTTCTGCTTTTACCTTGGATAAATTAATTGATGAAGAAGATAAGCACGATAATAAGATTATAAGTTCTGAAAAACAAGCCTTAGAAACCATGTCAAGTGGAGAACAAAAAAGAGCGCTTCTTCATTACTTACTAAACCAAAAACCGGATTATATTATTCTAGATAATCCTTTTGACAATTTGGATATCGATTTTCAAACAGCGCTTAAATCCATACTTAAAGAACATTCAAAAGACATTACTTTTATTCAATTGGCCAGTAGAAAGGAAGACACCCTTTCTTTTATTGAACATTTCGGTAGTATTAAAAATGATGAGTTTTCGGTAGTTGAAACATCATCATTTAATAAAAGTTATACCTCACATACTTTTAATTCCATAAATATACCCGCATCAACAACCCATTACGATAACCTTGATGACACCTTAATCGATTTTAAAGACGTAAGTATTTCATATGGTGAGAAGCAAATACTAAACAATATTAACTGGAGAGTAAAGAAGGGTGATTTCTGGCAACTTGCAGGAGCTAATGGCAGTGGTAAATCTACCATGCTTTCCATGATATTTGGAGACAACCCAAAAGCATACGGTCAAGAAATTTATTTATTTGGGAATAAAAAAGGTAGCGGGGAAAGTGTTTGGGATATAAAAAAGAAAATTGGGTACTACGCACCTGCAATGACACTTAAATTTCATGGCAGATATTCTATAGAGCACATGCTCATTTCCGGTTTAACCGACTCCGTAGGTCTTTATACCATACCAACGGAGCTTCAGAAAAGAATTGTAAACCAATGGTTGACCCTTTTAGATTTACAAAATTTAAAAAACACATACTTTAAAACTTTATCTACCGGTCAACAACGACTGGTAATGACCGCGCGTGCAATGGTTAAAAATCCCCCGTTATTAATCTTAGATGAACCAACTGCAGGTATGGATGATAAATCTGCCAGTTTATTGGTTGCTTTGGTCAATAAGATTGCCAATGAAACGAACACCGCTATCATTTTTGTTTCCCATAGAAAAGAAAAAGGCTTAAAAGCCAAACAAATCTTAGAACTCAAGCCTAGCGTAAGGGGTTCTTCGGGAATTATTAAGTAATGTCCAACTTTTTAAAACGAAAAAGCCGTTCATTTCTGAACGGCTTTTTCTATTTGAGTTAGTTATAATATCTACTATTGTTTTGATTCTTCACCAGAAGTAATTTTCTTACTCAATGCATCGAACATTACAGGAGTTGCAATAAATACAGATGAATAGGTACCTACTACGACACCAATGATCATTGCGAACATGAATCCTCTTAACGATTCACCACCAAAAATGAAAATTGATAATAATACTACCAATGTAGTTAAAGACGTATTCAATGTTCTACTTAATGTACTATTTATTGCGTAATTAATATTTGTGCCACCTTTCCAGCCACGTTCTGCCAAAGTTTCACGAATACGGTCAAACACAACCACAGTATCATTCAGCGAGTAACCAATTACTGTAAGTATAGCAGCTATAAATGCTTGGTCTATTTCCATATTAAATGGCATTAATTTACCAAAAATAGAGAAAACACCCAGTACAATTAAAACATCATGGAAAACTGCTACTACAGCACCTAATGAAAATTGCCATCTTCTAAATCTTAATAAAATATATAAGAATACAACTGCTAAAGACCCTAAGATTGCCAAAAATGCATTGTTCTTAATATCATCGGCAATCGTAGGTCCGACCTTAACAGATTGCAAAATACCAACAGCTTCATCTTCAACACCACCTAGAACAAAAGCATCTTTGCTAATACCATCCGGCAAGTATTTTTGTAAAGAAGTGTATAGTTTATCCTGAATTTCAGCATCAACTTCTATACCCTCTACATCTACTTTATATGGAGTAGTAATTTTAACTTGATTAGACTCCCCATATGTTTTTACATTAGTTCCGCTACCAAAAACAGTATTCAATTCAGATGCTATTTCAGACGGATTTACCGCCTGCTCAAAACGAACAGTATATGAACGTCCACCAACGAAATCAACACCTTGTTGCAGTCCAGGACCAAAGAATAAAGAAAATAAACCTACTGCTACTAAAATTCCAGAAATAACATAAGCAATCTTTCTCTTTACTAAGAAATCGATGTTTACACTCTTGAAAAGATTTTTAGTTAAACTCGTTGAGAAATCTAAACTTCTACCTTTTCCGCCAACATACCAATCAACCAATAAACGTGTGATGAAAATTGCTGTAAATAAAGAAGTAATAATACCTATTAATAAGGTAGTTGCGAAACCTTTAATTGGCCCTGAACCGAAAATAAATAAAATTATTGCAGTTAAACCAGTTGTAATGTTTGCATCTAAGATAGAAGACAATGCATTTCCAAAACCGTCCGCAACTGCCTGGCTCTTACCTTTGCCTTTTGCCAATTCTTCTTTAATACGCTCAAAGATTAGTACGTTAGCATCAACAGACATACCAATAGTTAAAACAATACCCGCAATACCAGGTAAGGTCAACACAGCATTTAAACTAGTAAGTACCCCAAAAATTAATAAGATGTTTAACAAAAGTGCCACATCAGCAAATGCCCCAGCTTTACCATAATAAGCAATCATCCATAAAAGAACAATAGCCATTGCTATTAAGAATGACATAAAACCACTATCAATAGCTTCTTGACCTAATGAAGGACCAACAATTTCTGATTGAATAATTTCTGCCGAAGCAGGTAGTTTACCCGCTCTAAGTACATTGGAAATATCTTTTGTTTCGTTTACGGTAAAATTACCGGTAATTTCTGAACGACCTCCGGAAATAGGTCCTGAAGAAACACCAGGTGCAGTATATACTTTGTTATCTAAAACAATTGCAATACCAGTTTGGTTTGCATATGCATCACCAGTTAATTTCTCCCATTCTTTAGCACCTTTCGTGTTCATAGTCATAGAAACAGCAGGCTTACTGAACTGGTCAAAATCAGCTCTTGCATCACTTACTACGTCACCACTAATTCTAGGCGTACCTTCTCGGTTAGATTTTAATGCATACAAATCAATAACTTCAGTTTCTTCCGTAGAAGGTCTTTCCCATACAAATTTAGTAAACTGAATATCTGCAGGCAATAATCTTCTAATTTCTGGCATTCTTAAGTAAGAACCAATAGTCGCAGTATCTTTAATGGCTGCGCGAAACATTGCATGACTACCTGGATTAGCAGGTATCAACAATTCGTATAAAGGATTAACTTGAGTCGCTAAATCTAAAGAATCAGCAGAAACATCAGAAAGTAAAGAATCTAATTCTGACTCTTCTTTAATTTGCTCTGGTCTTTCAACATCAACTATTTCCTTTAATTTCTCGTTTGCTTGAATTAAGAATGTGCTAAAGCTAGTATTACTTTGCTTATATGTTTCCCAAAACTCTAATTGAGCCGTACTTGATAATAAATCTTGCGCACGAGCAATATCTCTAGCACCAGGCAATTCAACTAATATACGGCCAGAGTTACCTTCTCTTTGAATGTTTGGCTGTGTAACACCAAAACCATCAATACGTTCCCTTAAAACCTCAAAAGCAGAAACGATAGACTCATCTATTTTTCTAAGGATGATAGGCTTAACCTCATCATCAGACATTTGAAAATTGATTTCATCACTTAAACCTTTATTTGCAAAGATATCTGGTGAAGCCAATTTTGTATCTCCCTTTATGTTATCGAAAGCTTGGAAAAATAAATCAATATACGTGTCATCACTATTTTTAGAAGCTGCGTCAGCATCTGCCAAGGCTTTATTGAAAACTGGGCTTTTAGTATTGTTCGCCAATCCCTTAAGAATATCCTTAACAGAAATTTGAAGTGTTACGTTTATACCACCTTTAAGATCAAGACCTTTATTTAGTTCTTTCTTTTTAGCCTCATTATAATTGGTATAACCAAGAATAGCATTGTTACCGATAGAATCTAGGTAGCTAGCAGCTACAACTTCTCTTTTTGCCACATAGCCTTCTTCCGCTTCCGCTACACGGCTAGCTGCGAAGGTGTTCGCTTCCTTTTCTACTTTACTTGTAATGAAAGTATAGGATAGCTGGTAAATACTAACTAACCCAAATAATAAAGCAAAAAGCTTTATAAGTCCTTTATTTTGCATTTTAATAATTTATTTAATTTATGTTGATTACTATTTTAGAAATTTTAGATATGTAAGGCACATGAGTTATCATCAAAGTGCTTACATACTTTAGATATATTTTTATTGGAAATTAGCTATTTCCAGAAGTGTAAGGTCCAGCCCTTACTTCCGGAATTATTTGTGAAGTATTATCTATTGCTAGTGCAATATTGCTATAAATCTTATAAGCTTTATCTGAAAAAACATCTTGTTCAAAAACTAGGGTGTTATTAAACTGTAGTAATACTGGATAAGCAAATGTATTATCGTCTTGCTTTTGAACTACAACAAGAGTTGCGTTTAATGCAATGCAATTATCAATTTGCTGAAGTAGGTCAGATACTACTAAGTTATACTTTTCTGGAAGTTGTTCTTTTGGAGAATCTGCAGGAAATTCATCATCGATTGTTAGTGACAGCGCATTTTCTTTAGAAAGGAATTCTTTTACGCTAATAGCATCAACATCACTATAATAACGTATACTTAATTGTGCACCGTCATTTTCTATAACTTCAATTGCATCAACACCTAAGACTTCTAATTTCTTGGTAATCACTGCCAAAACCTCATCATGGGCAGCTTTTGAAGCCAACTCTACATCTGCAAATTGTAATAAAATTTGTTGATTAGAGGCTTTCTTTTGCTCTTGACTTAGCCCAAATAAGGCTAGAATAATAAATAAAGTACTTACGCACCATTTTGCATTCATGCGGCAAATATAAAAATAAAGATTATACTAGTTCGTTTATTTTTTACATTATATATTTCCTAAGTTCAACTTCTTAAATAAATAAAACCTTTATAGTTGAACTATAAAGGTTTTATTTATTGTGTATTTGAGAGTACTATAACTCTAAAAGTCCGTTTGTTTTAGAAACGCCTTCAGCACTTTCTTTCATTTTAGCTTTTTCAGCATCGCTTAATGGAATATCAATTATTTTCTCTATTCCATCTTTTCCTAATAGTACTGGAACACCAATGCAAATATCTTTTAAACCGTATTCACCATCTAACATTGTAGAACATGGAAACATTTTCTTTTGGTCACATGCAATTGCCTGTACCATTGAAGAAACTGCCGCACCTGGTGCATACCATGCACTAGTTCCTAACAATTTCGTTAAAGTTGCACCGCCTACCTTAGTATCCTCTGCAACTTGTTGTAATCTATTTTCAGATAAAAATTCTGAAACACGAATACTATTTCTTGTAGCATGTGATGTTAATGGCACCATACCGGTATCACTATGTCCACCAATTACCATACCATCAATATCGGAAATAGGAGCTTCCATAGCTTCAGCTAAACGATATTTAAATCTTGCACTATCCAAAGCACCACCCATACCAATAATTCTATTTTTAGGTATACCCGTAGTTTTATGTACTAAATAAGTCATGGTGTCCATTGGGTTACTAACTACTATGATGATAACATTTGGCGAATGTTTTAATAAGTTACTAGATACTGTTTTTACGATACCTGCATTAATACCTATTAGTTCTTCCCTAGTCATCCCTGGTTTTCTAGGTATACCAGAGGTGATTACGGCTATATGGCTATCAGCAGTTTTTCCATAATCATTTGTACTACCGGTAATTTTAGTATCAAAACCCATTAATGATGCGGTCTGCATCAAATCCATTGCTTTGCCTTCAGCATATCCTTCTTTAATATCTAAAATTACTACTTCAGATGCAAAATCTTTAATAGCAATGTACTCTGCACAACTAGCACCTACTGCTCCTGCACCAACTACTGTAACTTTCATGTATTTATGTTTTAACGAATTATTATTTACAAAATGGAATTACCCATTCTATATTTATTGAGTTTTCATTTCAAAAATAGGAATTTCTTGAGGAAAATTCATCTAGAACATCTTATTTTATTACCCTGATCAAACTTTAAAAACATCGATTAAATGCATCGGCTGTTAAAAAAAATGACACTTTAACGAAGATATCGGAAATTAGTTACCATACATCGAATTTAAATAATAACACAAAAGTCGTCACGTTATTTATTATGGATCCCAAATCCAAAATTAAATTAACCTACTTATGACTAAAAAGTTATTCTCTTTGGTGGCTATTTGCGCCATAGTTTTACTTGCAAACTGTTCCAGAATAGAACAGAATACTGATCCCATAATTGGGATATGGTCACAATCAAAAATTATTACTACAGAAAATACTGCTAAACAATCGATTCGAAAAGAATGGATTTTCAATGACGTTTATTTAGGTAGATATCATGAGATAGAAGGCAACACCATTACCCTAAAGACAGATTTCAACTGGTCTAAACAAGGTGACCTTTATACCATAGAGTATAGAGGCGTTGAGGGAAAAGCCAATAATTACATTACTATTCAAAGCCTAGAAGATCATTATTTTCTTAGGAATAAAGACGGGGCTACATTAGCCACTAGGGAATAAACGATTTTAACAGGGCCATGGGAAAAAGTCTGTTCGGAGCAATCCGGGCAGTCTTTTTTATTTATATCAATTTATCTGTTGATTATTGGTTAAAATATATAATTCTAGAAACAAGTATAAGTCCAAAAAACAAACTCAAGATCAAGTTAAAACTCAGTTTAGCAATTTATATATTTTACAAATTAAGTAGTTTCTCTAAACATCTTACTTTACTATGTAATATCCACACTATCCTTTTTTACCTAAAACCAAAGTTAACGCCTACTGTGGCTGTATTAAATTCTCCCAAATTATATTCTGCATTCAATCTAAAGAACCCTAATTTAAGTTTAGCTCCCAAAGTTCCAGTTACGCCATTTACCTTTTTAGTAATGGAAAAAGGATCAACATAAGTATCAGATGCAAATGGCCCGCTAGTTACTCTGTAGGTTCCTAAAACATCTGTAACCGATTTCCCTGTTATGTAATTAACTCCTCCATAAAAATTAATTATCGGTAATTTTGTAGATACAACCGCACCAAATGCCCAGCTAGTAACCTCAGCTTCTATTCGCTGATCTTCACCATCGATTAGTTTTGCATTGGTTAAATCATAATCTCCATTAATATTCGTATACCCTATAACAGCAGAAATTGCAACAGGTAAAATTTTATCAGCTGGCAGTAACTTCGTAAAATCGTGCTGAATACCGAAGCCAATTAGCCCTATGGATGCGTCTTCATACTGTATTTTCGGCAAAAATCTTGCCTTTAACTCTGTGCCTTTAATTAAACCAACACTGGCCTGTACGTAACCAGTGGGTACAAAATTTAGATCTTCACCCGCTAATCCTGATGGCAGTTCAAAAGTTTCACGAACCGTTACCCCCAATACCTCGCCCTCTACATATACCTCCGTACCAGAAATATCACCTAGTGCCGTGGATACTTCTCTAGCAACACCCGGATTTTGGACAAAGTCTAAGTTCTCATATTCATTAGGATCTAGAATAAAAGTCTTTTTATCGTCCTTATTCTTAAATCCGGTAATATTACCGATAATAGAAATTTCGAATCCGCCCAATGGTTTTGCATCTGCGGTATTATACCAGCCAGTAGAAATATTATATATGACACTTTCTGAGAGAGGCTCCATGTAAGAAGCAGTAAATTTTTCAGCATCTTCTACCCCAGCTGCAAGAACATTATTAAAATCTGCTTGCGCTGTTACCAATAAACTTGCACCTAAAAACAAAGTAGTAAGAAAATTTTTCATGATCGTAATTTTGTTTAAAACTAAAAAACCTGCGCTGTAGGCGCAGGTTTTTGTTGTGTAAGTGGTGTTTTCTAGGTGTCAATGTTTGCATAAACAGCATTTTTCTCAATAAATTCTCTTCTAGGCGGCACTTCATCACCCATAAGCATGGAGAAAACACGGTCTGTTTCTGTGGCATTATCAATTACAATTTGCCTTAAAGTTCTAAAATCTGGGTTCATTGTAGTGTCCCACAATTGTTCAGCATTCATTTCACCAAGACCTTTGTATCGTTGAATACTAACGCCGCCACTGTAACTATCAGCAATAGCATCACGTTCTTTATCACTCCAAGCGTATTGTTTTTTCTGTCCTTTTTTTACTAAATACAAAGGTGGCGTAGCAATATATACATGCCCACTTTCAATAAGTTCTCGCATATAACGGAAGAAGAATGTTAAAATTAGGGTCTCGATATGGCTACCATCGACATCGGCATCACACATTATAACTACTTTATGATACCTCAATTTGTCTAGATTCAGTGCCTTACTATCCTCTTCGGTGCCAATGGTAACACCCAATGCGGTATACATATTTTTTATTTCCTCGTTTTCAAAAACCTTATGCTGCATTGCTTTCTCAACGTTCAAGATCTTACCTCGTAAAGGAAGTATAGCTTGGAAATTACGATCACGACCCATTTTCGCGGTACCACCTGCCGAATCTCCCTCGACAAGGAATATTTCGCATTTTTCAGGATCTTGTTCAGAACAATCTGATAGTTTACCTGGCAAACCTCCGCCGCTCATTACGTTTTTACGCTGAACCATTTCCCGCGCTTTAGAAGCTGCATGTCTGGCCTGGGCTGCAAGTATTACTTTCTGAACTATAATTTTGGCGTCGTCTGGATGCTCTTCCAAATAATCCGTTAACATTTCTGAAACTGCTTGGCTTACTGCTGCAGAAACCTCACGGTTACCTAGCTTAGTTTTTGTCTGACCCTCAAACTGAGGTTCAGAAACTTTTACCGATACAATTGCCGTTAAACCTTCACGGAAATCATCTCCTTGAATCTCAAACTTCAACTTATCCAACATTCCAGAAGAATCGGCGTATTTTTTTAAAGTAGAGGTTAAACCTCTTCTAAAACCAGATAAATGCGTACCACCTTCATGTGTGTTGATATTGTTAACATAAGAATGTAAATTCTCTGTATAACTTGTATTATAAATCATGGCAACCTCAACAGGAATATCATTTTTCTCCCCTTCCATTGCTATTACACCTTGAATCAAAGATTCACGATTACCATCTAAAAACTTAACAAACTCTTTGAGTCCTTCGTTAGAAAAAAATGTTTCACCAACATATTCTCCTTTTTCATTTTTCTGACGTTTATCAGTAATACTTATGGTTACGCCTTTATTTAAAAAAGAAAGCTCACGCATTCTATTTGCCAAAGTCTCATAACTATATTCAATGGTTTGAGTAAAGATGGTTTCATCTGGGTGAAATGTTACTTCTGTACCTCTCTCGGTAGTTTCGCCAATACGTTTTACAGGATATAAGGCTTTACCTCTAGAATATTCTTGTTGCCAAACAACACCTTCTCTAAAAACAGTAGCCGTTAAATGATCGGAAAGTGCATTTACACAAGAAACACCCACACCGTGCAAACCACCAGAAACTTTATATGAATCCTTATCAAATTTACCACCGGCACCAATTTTGGTCATTACTACCTGCAATGCAGATACGCCTTCTTTTTTATGAAGATCCACAGGAATACCCCTACCGTTATCCTTAGTGGTTATGGAATTATCTTCATTTATGACTACGCTAATGGTGTCACAATGACCACCCATGGCCTCATCGATAGAGTTATCCACCACTTCATATACCAAATGGTGCAAACCACGTACCCCAACATCACCTATATACATAGATGGACGCATACGTACATGCTCCATTCCCTCTAGGGCCTGAATACTATCTGCCGAATAATTTTTCTTATTTGCTTCTTCGCTCATAAAATTATGGTTGTTTTACTTCAAATTTTGCAATCTTACAAATATACGCAATACCCCATGAAATAAGGTCTTTATAGCAATTAGCCATCAGTAAGTTATCAACAATTATTGTGGAAAATTAGAGGTTCTTATTTAAAAGCTGAGAATAGGCATAACTCTTGATGAGCAATTTTTTTTGAATGCGAGGGTTAAAATTTTAGCCTACAAACTTCAATAAATTTAAAAGTAGTTTGTATTTGATTAAAAAATAGCTAGATATGGTAATTTACACGAACCAAATAATTGCGCGTCATTAACATTTTAGTGTCAAAATTAACTGGATAAATAGTAATTTTTGCGCTATCCATCAAACTATTAGAATATTAAGATTTCCTTTACATACGGTTGTTAAATTAGCTATATAATTTTAAAACAATATATCATGAATGAAGAACAATTTAAAGGCAAATGGAATATAGCTAAAGGAAAACTTAAGCAAAAGTACGGTGACTTAACAGATGATGACCTTAAGTACGCCGAAGGAAAATCTGATGAACTTTTAGGAAGAATTCAAGAAAAAACTGGAGAATCCAAAGAAAAGTTAAAGCAAATGATTGACGACATGTAGTCTGATAACAAATTAAAAAAAGTAACCCCGTCTACAGAATAGACGGGGTTTTTACAATAGATATACTGACTAATTCAAACCCTATTGTTTAACATATGCATCTGAATGTACATTCGCTACCGCTCTACCAGAAGGATCGTTCATGTTTTTAAACGCCGCGTCCCATTCTAAGGCAATTTGAGTGCTACAGGCAACAGAAGCTTCTTGTGGTACACATAAAGCTGCCGCATCTGACGGAAAATGCTCTTCGAATATAGAACGATAGTAAAATTCTTCTTTTGATGTCGGGGTTTGAAGTGGGAATCTAAATTTAGCATTCGCCAACTGCTCATCACTTACTTCTTCATTCACTACTATTTTCAACGTATCGATCCAGCTATACCCTACTCCATCAGAAAATTGTTCTTTTTGTCTCCATGCTACACTTTCTGGTAACATATCTTCGAAAGCTTTACGAACAACCCATTTCTCCATACGCTCTCCATTTATCATTTTATCTTGAGGGTTAATACGCATGGCAACATCCATAAATTCCTTATCTAAGAAAGGCACCCTACCCTCAATACCCCAAGATGCCAGTGATTTGTTTGCTCTTAAACAATCGTACATATGTAGTTTGCTTAATTTACGTACTGTTTCTTCATGGAATTCTTTAGCATTTGGCGCTTTATGAAAATATAAATAACCACCAAATAACTCATCTGCACCCTCACCGGAGAGCACCATTTTTATACCCATAGATTTTATTACACGAGCCATTAAATACATAGGGGTAGAAGCACGTATCGTCGTAATGTCATACGTTTCTAGATTGTACACCACATCTTTAATTGCATCTAAACCTTCTTGAATAGTAAATTTTATTTCGTGATGGACTGTTCCTATATGTTTTGCTACTTTTTGGGCGGCTGCTAAATCTGGAGACCCATCCAGACCCACAGAAAATGAATGCAACTGCGGATACCAAGCATCTGCCGTATCATTACTTTCAATACGTTTTTGGGCATATTTCTTTGCAATGGCAGAAGTTACCGAAGAATCTAAACCACCCGATAACAACACACCATAAGGTACATCAGACATTAGTTGTCTATGAACTGCTGCTTCTAAAGCTTCTTTTATTTCTTGTATGCTTGTTTCGTTGTCCTTTACCGCATCATATTCCATCCAATCTCTAGAGTACCATCTTTTCAATTCACCGTCTGAGCTATGTAAATAATGCCCTGGAGGAAATAGCTCTATTTTAGTACAGGTACCTTCTAAAGCTTTTAATTCTGAAGCTACATAGAATGTTCCGTTTTTATCCCAGCCCATATATAAAGGAATAATCCCCATATGGTCACGCGCTACAAAATATTCATCTTTTTCAGCATCATAAATAGTAAAACCAAAAATACCGTTCATCTCATCTAAAAAATCAACCCCTTTTTCTTGATACAACGCTAATATTACTTCACAGTCCGACTCTGTCTTAAACTCATACTTTCCTTCAAATTGCTTACGTAATTCTCTATGATTATATATTTCGCCATTGGCCGCTAATACTAATTTTCCATTAGGACTCAATAATGGTTGTTTACCAGAAGCTGGATCTACAATAGCCAAACGCTCATGCGCTAAGATGGCTTTTTCGTCTGCATAGATACCACTCCAATCTGGGCCTCTATGTCTTATTTTCTTTGACATTTCTAGAAGTTGAGGCCTAAGTACTTCGGTACTTTCCTTAACATCAAATGCACATACAATTCCACACATAATCTAATTAATTATATCAATTCGAACACAAATATTAAAATATTGTTTCAATTAACAAACATATATCTTAATTATACTTACATATTTAAACTAAAAAATTAATTATTGATTCAAATTAAAATAATTTTAGCAGAAATCGTCTCAACAACTTTGAATTATGTAATGAATTAAAAATTAACTTCTTTTTATTAACATGACTGTAAGGAACTTCTTAGTTTTATGACTTAATTAACCAAAACAATTATTATGAAAAGAATTTTTAGAGTTGCTACATTAATGTTAGCCTTAATTTTAACTTCTGCGGTATCGGCACAAGAGTTTTCTGGTATTGACAAAAGCCCAATGGATATGGCTGCCTACCCAACAGATTATAAAGTTTCTGAAAAGGCGGTACGTATTATTTACGGAAGACCGCAATTAAAAGGTCGTTCTATGGACGAACTGGCACCAACTGGTAAAGTATGGAGAACTGGCGCTAACGAAGCTCCTGAAATTACTTTTTACAAAGATGCTAATTTTGGCGGAAAGGATATAAAAGCAGGCACATATGCTTTATTTACTATTCCTGGAGAAGAGGAATGGACTATAATTTTGAACAAAAATCTTAACCAATGGGGTTCTTACTTCTACGATGAAACTTCTGATGTTGCTCGTGTAACCGTACCTAATGGTTCCGATGCTGCATCGCTTGAAGAGTTTTCTATTGCTTTTAAAGATGTTGATGGTGGAGCACATTTAGTAATGGGTTGGGACAAAACAAGAGTTGCGGTTCCAATAACAATGTAATTTAAAATTCGATATATTAAAAAAAGCCCCGGTCATGACCGGGGCTTTTTACTTACAATGTAATTTATTTTAACGAACCACTCCGTTTACAAATGTTTGCTCAGCTCGTATCGTAGGAATCTCTTCTACTGGTACCGTCATCATATCTTTATCATAGATAACAAAATCTGCAAACTTTCCTGGTTCAATACTTCCTTTTTCATCTTCTTCAAAATTTGAATATGCTGCCCAAATGGTCATTCCCTTAAGGGTTTCTTCCCTTGTTAAGGCTTGGTCCATTTGAAATCCTCCTTGAGGATATCCCTTGGTATCTTGTCTAGCTACAGCAGCATAGAATGTTAAAAACGGACTCACATCTTCTACAGGAAAATCTGTACCTAAAGCCACTATACCTGCTTTTTCTAAAAGTGTTTTATACGCATACGCGCCTGTAACACGATCACCTAATCTATCTTCCGCCCAATACATATCGCTCGTTGCATGAGTTGGCTGTACGGAAGGAATAATACCATCTTCAAAATAATCGAAATCAGCCTCGGTTAAAATTTGCGCATGCTCTATTTTCCAACGCCTATCTTCTTGACCATTTAAGACTTTTTTATAAGCACGTAATACCGCAATATTTGCAGAATCGCCAATAGCATGCGTATTCATTTGATATTCCGAAAGCGCTAAGCGATTAGCAAGTTTCTCAATTTCATCAACTGGTGTTACCATTGCACCAAAATGTCCAGGTAAATCACTATAAGGTTCTTTTAAAGCGGCACCTCTAGAACCAAGAGCACCATCTCCATATACCTTTACAGATCTTACATTTAGTCGTTCTGTTTTTACGGGGCCTTTGTAAATAAAATGATCTACATCTTCTTTGTTATTACTTACCATAGCGTAAACTCTAATAGATAATTCCCCTACTTGCTGTAAACTATCAATAAGTTCTATGGTATTCCTATCGATGCCCGCATCGTTAACAGTGGTAAGTCCGTGGTTCAAACATATACGTTCTGCGTCTTTTAAAGCTTTTATTTTATCTTCCAATGTAGGCGATGGCATTATTTTATCTATAAGTGCCATTGGGTTATCGATTAAAACCCCTGTAATACCAGAATAGCCATTTTCCCATTTCTTCACAATTTCCCCACCTTCCACTTTTGTACTCCAATCTATGCCGGCCATGTCTAAAGCTTTCTGATTCACCAAATAAGCATGACCATCAACACGTTCTAATGCCACAGGAATATCTGGAAACAAGGTATCTAATTCTATTTTTGTTGGAAATTCTTTGACTTCCCAGTCATTTTGGTCCCAGCCACGACCTCTTATAAACGTTTTAGGGTTAAGGGTATGAAACTCATTTACACGCTCTAACACTTCTTTAAAGCTTGTAGTTCCTACTAAATTTACTAATTGTTGGTTAAGTCCTAAACCATAGAAGTGACAGTGCGCATCTATTAAGCCAGGCGTTATTGCCCTGCCATCGGCATCTATTAATTGGTCGGAGGTATATATTTCTCTAATTTCATCTGTACTACCAACAGCAATGAACTTACCATTATGTACTGCAAAAGCCTCTGCCTTGGCAAATTCATCATTTACTGTATATATAGTAGCATTTACTATGATTAGGTCAACTTTCTCTTTCATGAGTTCGCAACCAGTTAAAAGAACAAGTAAAATAGGAAGTAGTTTTTTCAAAATGTAAAAAATTAGTTTAGCAATATATACCAAAACAAGACAAGGATAGCCTTGTTTAAATATTTATTGAAAACTAAGTATTTTTTTGGAAAGATTTAAATCTTTAACGTTCAGGATGTTGACGCTCTCCTAAAATTGCACTAGAACCCTTTTCCGAGTAACTTTCTCCCATGATTTTGTCGCCTTCAATCATTAAAACAAAAGACACGCGTTCTAGACCAGCAATATTTATATTGAAATTAACTTTATTATTTTTGACAACTACATCTTGACCATTTAAAATGCCGTTAGAGAATTTAACCGCAATATCATACGTGTTTTCATTTTTAGTTACAAATAACACGCCATGATCATATACCGAATCAACATTAGTCATTGTATAATTCCACACTCCTAAGGCAGGTTCTTTTGAAAGCAAACCTTCTTGAAAAATACTTATTTTAAGGTCTGGATTATTAATTTCAACTAATGAAAATGATACTAATAAATGAGTCAAAAAAATACCTTTTACAAAAATATGAGTAATGTTCATTCGCTACAGTAATTGTCTATAAAACTCAAACGTGTATATCCCTTTAATATTTTATTTACTTGTAGGCTTTTTACTACTTAAATTATTTTGACTTACTATCCAATTATTTATTTTTTCTTCCAGTAATACTAAAGGTAAACTACCCGAATCTAATATTTGACTATGAAATTCCCTGATATTAAAATTATTCCCCAAAGCTTTTTCTGCCTTTGTACGTAGTTCCCTAATTTTCAACTGACCAATTTTATAGGAAAGTGCCTGTCCTGGTGTAGCCATGTATCTTTCTACCTCAGCTATGATACTTTCTTCAGATTCTGCTTCATTTTCTAGCGAATATTGAATAGCTTCTTCCCTAGTCCATCCCTTTGCATGAATACCCGTGTCAACCACTAATCGAATTGCCCTATGCATTTCCATGCTTAACATACCAAAATACTGATATGGATCTGTATAAACACCCAACTCCTTACCTAACGATTCTGCATACAATGCCCAACCTTCAACAAATACTCCCATACTTTCAGGGTGTAAAAACTCTGGTAGGTTGTTATTTTCTTGCTGTAAACTTAATTGAAAATGGTGACCCGGTATGGCTTCATGTAAAAACAAGGCTTCATCATGAACCATATTATATGCTTTTACATCGGGTATAGGCACATAGAAAATTCCAGCTCTTGACCCATCTTTTGACCCTGGCACATATTCCGCACTTGCCGATGCTTCTCTAAAAGCTTCCGTTCTACGGACATTGAAACCAGCTTTTGGGGTCAAGGTAAATAACGAATCTATATGTAACGCAATGCGATTGTTTATAGCATTAAAACTTTCAATTACTTCTTCTGGTTTTGAAAAAGGCATTAGTTCTTCTTTGTTACGAAGTGAATTGAAAAAGGATTTTAAATCTCCCTGAAATCCAATTTCATCCTTTACCGCTTCCATTTCCTTAGAAATACGAGCTACTTCAGACAATCCTAATTCATGAATGGCATCCGCAGTCATGTTTGTGGTCGTATGCAATTTTATTAAATATTGATACGTAGCTTTTCCGTTAGGCAGGTCTAACAATCCATCCGTATCTCTACAAGCAGGCAAGTACTCCTCGGTTAAAAACCGATTTAACTCCACATATTTAGGGGTCAGTTTTTTTTGAATAAAATCTTCATAATTACTTTGTATAATATCCATATCAACATCAGACAATCCGTCGGGAAAATTCAATATGGGCTGATAGAACAGATTCTCTTCTAATGGAATATCAATAAACGACCGTACTTGTGGAAGCATTTTTTGTGTTAATACTTTTGGCAGCACTACGCCTTTGTCCATTCCCACTTTCATTTTTTCAATAGCGGTATCTAAAAACAATAGATAATCTTCTAATCTTTTTAACCAGTTATTATAATCATCTATATTTTTAAAAGGCTGTACACTTGTACCACCAGCTAACTGCGCCACATATAAATGCAATGACTGTATTTGAAAAAGCGGCATAAGTTCAAAACTAGGTAAGTCGTAAATTGGGGAAGCAACTGTTACTATAGGATTCATTACCCCTTCTAATTTTACATTACAATCCCACTCCATAACGCGCATGCTCATATAATCAGTGGCGCTTACAGTCGTAGAATCGTATGTTCCCAACTGTTCTAAAAAATAGGTATAGCGATCTTTTAAATGTAAAATGTAATCATCGGAAATATAGTTGGCAATGGTATCATTATAGGCAGAATAACCTGCTTTTGTAGCCTCTATGGGGTTGATGTTTTTCTTAAACTCGTAAAACTCGGTAAAAACCTCAGCAATTGGTTTGGTATTATTAAGCTGCTCTTTTTTAGTAGTTTCTTTACATGAGCTAATAACAGCAATGCATAACAATAGCCAAAGCGAACGAATCATAGTAGTAGAATTTGTATGGAAAAATACAAAAACTAATGCGGTTGAAAGAAGTCTAATTTACTGAATAATAAAAAAGAATTACTTTTTAGATTTAGAAGTACTTTTCTCTTTAATCTTTACGTAAATCAGCTTTTTTCTTCCTTTAGAATCTTCTCTACGTTCAATTTCGAAATGGGGAATAGAATTAATTAGCGGTGTCAATTTTTGAAATCCGTAGTTCCGTGAATCAAAATTTGGTTGCTTCTTCTGCAACAGACTACCAACATCACCTAAAAACGCCCAGCCATCGTCATCAGCAACATCATCTATTGTTGTAGCAATAAAACGTAATGCTTTAGGGGTAATCTTATCGACCGTATTTTTCTCAGAACTAGTTTTATTAGGCGTATCAGAAGATTCTTCTTCTGATCTACTTTTAAGAATTTCAATATAAATAAACTTATCACATGCTACAATAAACGGATTAGGTGTTTTTCGTTCCCCAATACCAAATACTTGCATACCTGCTTCTCTTAATCTTGTAGCCAAACGTGTAAAATCACTGTCACTACTAACAATACAGAAACCATTGACCTTGCCAGAATATAGAATATCCATAGCATCGATGATCATGGCAGAATCGGTAGCATTTTTACCCTGTGTATATCCGTATTGTTGAATTGGTGTAATGGCATTTTCTAGCAATACATTTTTCCATTTTCCTAAACGCGGATTGGTCCAATCACCATAAATACGTTTTATAGTAGGGTTACCGTACTTAGCAATTTCCTCCATCATTTCTTTTACATAGGCTGACGGAATATTATCGCCATCTATCAATACTGCTAAATTTAAATCCATTTGTAGTGTTTTATGTAAAGATAAATTGATTTCTACTTGAAGAGCAAGATGTTAAGCGATAAAGTTAAAAATCATTTTTTTTCTGCGGATTATTAGCCTTAATGGAACCAATTACCAGAAAAACTAAAAATGCCAATCCTAGATATCCTACCATTTGGTATGACCCAAAAGTAGAAAGGCAAAGACTGAAAATACTTGGTGCAAGCGCACTGGCCAGAATTAAAAAACTCATGATTTTGCCCGTTATACTCCCTAAATGAGCTCTCCCAAAAAATCTTGGCCATGCCACAGCATTTAGAACAGCAAAGAATCCTCCTAAAATACCAAAACCGGCAATTAACATAGGTACGCCAACTGCGGTAGACAAGAATAAAAATCCCAATGAAGCTAAAAACCCGCCTAACAACATTAAAAACAAATATAGCTTTAATGGAAGGTAGTCACTTAGAAAATTGAAGATAGTAGATACCGTAACGGCAACCATAGATCCAGGTAAAAAAATGGCGATGGCATCTTCTTTTACGAAACCTTCATGTGTAAAAATAGATACTACATGAAAGGTAAGTCCTGTAATAAAAAAACTGTTGAAGGCAAGTGTAAGTCCATACATCCAAAAAGCTCTTTCTTTCTTTGCTTCTTCTAGAGTAAACTGCTTTGGCAAAACTTTTTTCTCTTTCTCATCTGAGGATAGTGATTTTGCACCATCAGGCAATAAACCATGTTTTTCAGGAGAAATTTTATAAAAAGTGTAAATAAACACACTGAACACAAGTAGCCCTATTGCCAAAAACTGCCATGTACTTTCCCACCCATATCCTTCAATAAGTGCATTGACCCAAAGTGGTGATGATGAGAATCCGAAAGAAAGGGCAACACTACTAAATGAGTTGACTTTACCCCTATTCTTATCAAACCAAATCATAATAACATTTCTGGACGCCATGGTCAATACCCCTTGCCCTGCAAAAAGCAACATAAAAAACAATACCGTCATTAATCCAAAAGGTATCATCCATGTATCTATTGATAATAGCTCTTTTATATATGAACTCATTATAGCAGACCAAGAACACAAAAACAAAGTCACCCCTAAAGTTATGGCTGCAAAAAACGCTACATAACGCGCTCCATAAACATCGAACCAAACCCCTGCCCTACCTATTACCAAAGAACTTACTATTGTCCCAATCATATAAGCATTGCTAAATTGGTTTCGTGAAAGTCCCAATGCATCTTTTACTGGATCCGTAAATACAGAAACCCCAATCGTCTGACCCGGAATACTACAATAGATGCCAATGGTACCGATAAAGAGAATTACATAGCCATAAAAAATGGGGCTCTTGGCAGGATCAATAAGAGGTTTTTGAAGAAAATTTGCCATAGAAATTGTACTAATACAAAAGTACACTATAGCCTTCAATCATTTTATCATTAACTTGTTAAGCTAAAAACAAATTCAGTACTCATGAAGAATAAAACCCCCTTACCAATGCTGGTACTTTTAATCGCATTAATCACTAATTTTTCAAGCTTTGCACAAGAAAAAGAATACTATGAACTAAAAACATACACTATTAAAAATGAAGCTCAAGAGCATATGGTCGATGATTATTTAAAAAACGCATATTTACCTGCATTAAAAAGGATGGGCATCGAAAATATAGGCGTTTTTAAGGTACGACCAGATAAATTTAAAGTCAGCGACAAAATTTATGTATTGATCCCATTTCAATCATTAGTAGAATTTGATAAGTTGGAAGCAATGTTGGCGGTAGATAAAACCCATCTTTCGGCTGGAGCAGAATATATACATGCCACTCATGACAAAAAGCCATTTGAAAGAATTAGTTCTGTATTGTTACGTGCATTTCCAGATATGCCTAAAATGAAACCAAGTAAAGTAGAAGGTTCTCGTACAGATAGAGTATATGAGCTAAGAAGTTATGAAGGTCCAACGGAAGCCATGTACCGTAGAAAAGTAGATATGTTTAATGAAGGTGGTGAAGTGGAGCTTTTTGATAGCCTTGGATTTAATGCTGTTTTCTATGCCGATGTTATTTCTGGTGATAAAATGCCCAACCTAATGTACATGACAACCTTTACCAATATGGAAAAAAGGAATGCGCTCTGGAAAGATTTTGTTGATTCCGATAAATGGAAAGAAATCTCCGTAATGGATAAATACCTTAATACTGTGAGCCATGCGGATATTCATTTACTGTATCCAACAGCGTATTCTGATTACTAATCTGTTTTTGTTAAAACGAATTCTACACGTCGGTTGAGAAATCTTCCGGCTTCTGTTTTGTTTGTTGCAATAGGTTTTAAACTTCCAAAACCTTGAAACGTTATTCTATTTTTCTGAATACCATTTTTAGTAAGATATGCAACTACCTCATCAGCACGCTTTAAGGATAATTTTTTATTAAAAGAATCTGTTCCAATAGAATCTGTATGTCCAAAAATCTCAATATCAATAGCTGTATTAGTTTTTAAATAAAAAAGTAACGCTTCCATTTCTTGTTGATATTTTCCTCTTATTTTAGATTTATTGGAATTAAAATAGACATCTTTAAAAATGTGCACACTATCCAACTCGTATTCTTTAAGTGAAATATCATTATAATTCAAAGGTTTGGAATTCACATTCGATACCGAAACCATATCTAAATAATAGTAAGAACCTTTGGTGATTTTTCTTTTGGTCTGATATTTCTGTGTGCGTTTATTGTTCTTAAAATTCCCAATAATCATATAGTTTTCGGTTCCAGAAGCTATAAATTCCGTTGTCAGTTTCACCCACTTAATTTCATCGGAATAATATTTAGAATAAGATATTTCTACTGCTTTGGATGTATCTCCTTTTAATCTAGAAAAGTGTAATCCAGACAGCACTTTACTAGTCTCAACATCAACAGGAAATTCGGTAAACCGGATGCCAAATTCCTTCACGGCAAAATCTGACCGCTCAGCCAAACTTACATAGAATGAAATTCTATATTGTTCACCTTTCTTCAATGTAGAACTTAGTTTTGCCTGAATATATTCGCGATAATCGTTAGGGGCGTACATGTAGAATCCCACATACCCCACTCCAAAATTAGCAGGTTGCTTTCCATTAAAATTTTCGGGCGTACCCATTACGGTGCTGCAACCATTAAAATAATCAGTAGATCCTAAAGTGGGCATATTCCAATCTAGTACATCCTTTTCTAGATTACCCAATTTCACAGGACAATTATGATACTTTTCAAAACTAGGGTTAAGCACCAAGTTCTGCCCAAAACTAGAACTAAACATGCCCAATAATGTCATAATTATAATTCCGAAATGTGAAGTTCTAATAAACATTTGCTTTGTACAGATTCCCTAAAGTACAGAAATCTTATAGAATTATGTAATTGGGTAAAAGTCAAAAATCCGTTCTCTTATCGGAGAACGGATTTTTAAATATATATAATCAGGGAAAAAAAACTAAAAATCGAATTTATAAGTAGCACCGCCCAAAACCTGAATACCTTGTACTTGAAAATTAGCCCAACGTTGGTAATCATTATTAGAAAGGTTGGCTCCTTTTATAAAGAAAGAAAGTTGCTCACTATAACGATACCCTACATGAGCGTTTGCATCAAAATAACCATCTAAGGTAATTAGCGTTGCAGGAAATTCTCCTGGAACTACATTTTGCACCACGGTAGATGAAAAATCTTCGCGCTCGCCCACATAAAATAAATTAGCTCCTGCATACCACTTTTCCCCAATTTGATAGTCCATAAAAAGCGATGCTTTTAAATTAGGTAAGTTCCAAGCAGGGTTTCCTGTTTCTGTGCTATAATCATATACTTCTGCATTAACGCCTAAAGTGAAATTACGATTTACATCTACATTTAATTCCCCGAAAATGCCCAATGTTTTTATGTCATCATAAAATACATCAAAAGAATTACCGTGGTAGTATCCTTTTTCATCTGCTCTAAAATCGTTTCTAGGATTTAACCTATATAAAGGTTTATTATTTTCGGCGGTGTACGAGCCCTTAATATTATAGCTTAAATTAGGTAACAATTGTCCTTTAAATCCAACATAGGCATTATACTGACTATCTGTAGGAGCAATGTTCAAAGTTGGAGAAACAAACGGATTCCCCTCTACATAATCATAATACGAATTTTGCTTTAATTCACCCGTTACACCACCATAGGCTATAACAGACTCATCTAGCAACCTATACGACGCTGTCACTGCCGGATAGATATAGAAGTTGCTTTCACTGTTTTCTAAATCCATTCCGTACACTAGGTTCACGCCCAAATTCAATGAAAGGTCATCACGTAGCATTTTTAAAGACGGATTAATACCTGCTTGTAAATTGCCATAAGAAATACCACCTTCGTTGGCGCTATTACTTACACTTGCATTCTCAAAAGTACCACCAACATAATCAACTTTCACCTTTACTCCAAAAGCCTCGTCGTTTACAGGGAACTCAAAACCTGTATTAAATATAGCTCTGTTTTCACCTGAACTTACTGCATCAAAAAATCTACGGTATTTTAAATCGGCTCTTTTGAAATAGGCGTCTTCGACATTTATATGTCCCCCAACTTCACCCATATAATAATTTTGGCGTTCATCAATAGAATTAATTACAGCTTCGGTATACAATCCCGGTTCAATTCCGTACCAGTTATATAATTGATGCTGAAGGCCGATAGTGGCACCCCAATCTAAATCGCGATCACGTTTTGCATACGATGCATCTAACTTGGTATCGTAAAAAGTATCGTTCAATTCTACACCATCAATTCCGCCTCTAGAGGATAAATGATTAAAACCGATATCGAAATTTTCATCTCTATTGATGGTTCTGCTTGTATAAAATTCCCCTAATACATTACCATAAAGTCCGGCTCCTAATGAAGCGTACGAATTAAACAACACAGGAGGCGGTAATTTTTCTACGGTAGATGCCGTTCCTTTAGAAGGTGTAAAGGTAGAAGCAACGGGTACAGAAAAAATACTATAGGTAATTGGTTTTTTCTGAAGTACGATAGAATCGTTTAAGTTAGGGACCGACTTAATTTTAAAGGCATCTGAAACTGTTGGGGTATACGCCTTTGTCACCGTTACCGTCTCAGTACCTAAATCTTTTTCGTCATCTTGAGCAAAACTATTTTGAAAGCCAAGAGCTAAAAAAATAAGCGTAAATATATGTTTATTGTACATAGGTGTTCTTTTACTGGTGTACATGATTTTTAATTAGGATTAACCGATGAGTTACTTTGAGCTTCTTTAGATTTGATAATGGCAAGCTCCGCCCTAGCCTCTGCTACTATTTCTGGGTACTGACTAAAATTAGTAGTAACACTTTCTAGAATGTAGGTTGCTTGGTAGGCATCTTTTAGAGCGTAATAATTCTTTGCCATAAGCACCAAGCCTTTACCTCCCCATTCTTTATATGCCGCATAATCTTTCGCCAATTTTTGAACGGCAATATTCGAATTCTCAAAAGAGCCATCCTTATTTTCAAAATATGCGTCGTAGTATAATGCTTCTGCAGCGGTTGCACCCGATGCAATTTTTAATACTTCAGCATAAGCAGATTTCGCTTTTACTTCATCATTTGTTGCAATTGCAGAACGTGCAATCATGATATGCGCATCACTCTTAATTCTATCATCAATATTTGAAGTAGCTAATACTTTTTCCGCATATTCTAAGGTCTTGGTATAATTTTTTTGACCGTAATACCCCTTCATTAAGTTTGATCGTGCAAAAGTTCTATTCTGTTGAATATTTGCCTGATTTTCTAATTTTAATAGGTAAGGCAAAGCAGTTTCGTAATCATCTTTACCAATATACACTTCACAAACCCTTGTCAATGCTTGCTCAGCATATTCACTAGTGCTTCTATCTGCAACATACTTGTAATAGGGCAAGGCCGATTCTTTTTCCCCTTTTCCAAAATACAATTGTGCTAAACTAAAATTAGCATCAACGGCATGCAGACCAGTTGGGAATTGTTGAATGTAGTTCTTGTAAGATTTAATTGCCGAATCCACATTGCCTTCTAAATTTTGTTTTTGTGCGGCATCGAAAGTAGCGTTATCCAATTCTGCATCAGTAACCTCAACAAAATCTAGACCACGTACCCACGCTGCATATTCGTTTACTTTACCCATATCTACATAAACCAATTTAGCCGTAGCCACTGCCTGTATAGCTTCTTGCGTTTTTGGAAAATCGCGAACAACGGTTTTAAATTTAGCCAAAGCAGCTTCATTTCTAGCAGCATTATAATTCACTAGACCTTGTCGCATTAATGCCTGTGGAACCAAAGAACTCCCCTTGTATTCACTAATTAAACGGTCATAAGCTTCCAATCCTTTGTTCTCATTTCCTTGAGATACATAGGTATTCCCTAATTCAAATAAGGCATCATCTTTAAAGCTAGATCTTGGGTATTGATTTACAAATTCTTCTAAGTTCTCAATTTTACTGGCATTTCTATCGACATAACCATAGCTCATTGCTTTTTGGTAAAAGGCATAATCTTTCTCAGGACCTGTTAATTCTAAAGCTTTGTTATAGGTTTCTATAGCCGGCCAATACTTACTGGTAGCGTAATAGCTATCACCTAATCTTAGGTAACCATCATGTAATTTTTGAACTTCGGCATTTCCTGAACCTGTAAAAGAATTAAAATAGGTAATGGCATCATTATAATCTTTTTGCTTAAAATAGGCATACGCCAAGTTATAATCCACATCGGCATACATTTCTGTATTTTTAGCTGAAGGATTATTTTTGAATGCCGTATACCCCTTTACAGCCTCATCGAACCTATTCGATAAATAGTCCGCCTCTGCTTTCCAATAATTTGCCCGTGACTTAAATAACATATCTTCCGCACTGTTTAGGGATTTACCCAAATTCTCAGCAGCAGCAGTGTAATCACCTTCCATAAAAAGTTCAATACCTCTATAATACGCTACTTTTTGGTAAACCTCTTTACTTGCATAGTTTTTATTCTCTTCAAGCAACTGCATTGCCCCTGCGAAGTTTTTAGAGGTTATATAAGAATCTACCAATAAGGTTTGCATTTCTTCTTGATGTTGGTCTTTAGGGTAGGTTTTTAAATAATTGGTTATTACTTGTGGTACGGGTTCGTATGCATTACCTACTTCATAACTTAAACGCGCATAATTTAAGAACGCATCTTTTTGAATTTCGGCACTATAATCCATTTGTGAAGCATTGCGGAAGGCGTTCAATGCTTCCTGCTTTTTATCAAGCTTCAGATAACACTCTGCCAAATGGTAGTATGCATTTTGTGCTACGCTGTTTGTACCTCCAATAATTTTATTGAACTGTGAAATGGCATTGGAATAATCGCCTCCTTTATAATAGGCGTATCCAAGGTAATAGTAATCTGTATTACTCCACTTTCCACCTTTACCGTTGTACGCAGTTAAATACGGAATAGAATTTTCATATTGGTTCAAGTTAAAATAACTCTCGCCAATAATCTTATTTAATTCGGATACCTCTCTACGGTCAGATTTTGCCAACTGTTTTTTGGCCAAAGCAATGGCTTCCTCAAATTTACCTAGCTTAAAATTCATATCCGCCTGGTAATAGCTCAGTTTCTCTTCCAACACATCTTGGTCGGTAATTTGGTCAAAACGCTGATTGGCAGTTTCGTAATCATCTTCTTGGTACGATATGTAGCCCAAATAATATTTAGCCTGAGAACCATAAACCTGAGAGGTTGTTACCTTTTCCAGGTACTGCTCAGCTTCTTTTGTTTTACGTGACGAAAATAAAGAATACCCATAGTTGAAGTTAAACTTATCCATCTCACCACGAGATAGTGAACTTTGGTCAACCTTGTTATACCATTTTAAGGCATAGGGATATTTACCTGTTTGAAAATAATATTCTGCCACATCGGCAAAGGCAGAATTACGTTTGGTAGAGGTAGGATATTTTTCTACAAAATCTTCCATTAATCGATCTGCACCAATTTGATTTAAGCGCACTGCCGCATTGGCGGAATAATAGGCACTATTGGCAGCGGTCTCCTCGTCTTTTGTTGACACTTTGACCTTGTCAAAAATGGTCTGTGCCGCTTGGTACTGTTCGTTGTTGTAAAGCGCTAGCGCGTCTTGATATGCTTTTTGTTCGTGGGTATAAATCTTAGTTTCTTGGGCACTGGTCAATATAACCATACCGAATACCAATGGAATAAAAGCGGTGATTTTTTTAAGCATAGTGTTCTGTAACTATTTAGAAATACCGTTATAACATGTGTAACGGCAAAAATTGTACCTAAGTATGTGTAATACCACTACAAAAGAAAAGAATTTGAGAAAGGGTTCTCTATTATCAAAAGGAACTTATTACTTTTATATCAACATTTGCGATATGAAAGAGATTGTTCTAGAACTTAAGGATGCCTCCATCTTTCAAAAAGAAAGTTTGGTATTAAGCGAAGTGAGTTTAAAAATTGAAAAAGGAGAATTTGTATACCTCATTGGTAAAACAGGAAGTGGTAAAAGTAGCTTCATGAAAACCCTTTATGGCGACTTACCACTACAAAAAGGTGAAGGTCATATAGTTGAATTCAATTTAAAGACCTTAAAAGAGAACGATATTCCTTTTTTACGTAGAAAACTAGGGATTGTTTTTCAAGATTTTAAGTTGCTACCAGACCGAAACATCAACCAAAATATGTTGTTTGTTTTAAAGGCAACTGGCTGGACAGATAAGATTAAAATGGACACACAAGTATTAAACGTACTTGAAAAAGTGGGTATGAAAACCAAGGGCTTTAAATTTCCACATGAACTTTCTGGCGGAGAGCAACAACGTGTTGCTATTGCACGTGCCTTATTAAACGACCCAGAATTAATTATTGCCGACGAACCTACCGGAAACCTTGATCCACAAACCAGTGTAGAAGTCATGAAGGTATTGCAAGAAATTAATAAAGCTGGCCGTACCATTTTAATGGCCACCCACGATTATGCATTAATATTAAAATACCCAGCAAAAACCATTAAATGTGATGCAAATAAAGTGTTTGAGGTGGTGCAAAGGGCGGTTTAGTTAGCTTTGTGTATATTACAGTAGTTAGTTTAAACTTCACATCAAAAAATATAATTGAGTTCTGCCGGACACATTCTTGATGCAATAAATCGTATAAAGCAAAATAGAGCTTTAAGAGCATCTAAGCGTCAAAAATTTAAGGGAAGCAATAGAGAATCTATTTATTCAGGAGCAGACCAAACTCAAAAGGTGGTATTCAAAAAAGTTCCCAAAGAAAAAGCTCAGGCTGTTATTAAAAAAATTAGACAGGATTTTAAATTAAAAAGAAAAAGAGATATAATTTACACAGCAATTTTTTCTTTGATTTTTATCACTGTGATAATTGTATTAAATCTCCCAAATAAAAATACTCAAAACAGTAGCTTCGACAATAAATATAGTTCTAGGCCAATTGAGCAAGAAAATACAAAATGGAATGGAAATATCTCTGAACCATTGCATATTAAAAATACAGACTACTATTATATACCTATACTACATGGAATTTCAGGCGAGTTAGATGAACATGGGTTTTATAATTTAAAACATAATAATATGGTAGGTGAACGAACTCGCAACATTTTATTTATGGATAAAGAATGTGCTGTTATTGGAAAATTACTAAATCAAGATGGCTTAATATATCAAATGGAAGTTATACCATCAATAAACAACAATTTAGCTGAAAATATTCTTTATATCATATTTGAAAAAGATTCTAATGAGGATGAAATTATTAACACTAACGATAGATACGCTATTTATATCTCAGATATAAATGGTGAAAATTTATCAAAAATCACAGATAAACCAATAGAATCACTTCAATATGATACAGGATGTCTAATTTTTGAATATTACAAAACACAAAATTCTACCGATAGTATTTATGGCATCTACGATATAAAAAATAAGTATCTAATTTTTACCAATAATCTTGACTCAATAAATTAAAAACAAACTAATTACACATGATCATAGACGTACATACCCACATTAACAATTACCATGAAGACCGAGTAGTTTCTTTAAATGAAAGTTTAGACAAGCTATCTGAAAACATGGCAGCGAATAATATTGATTATTCTTTGGTGCTTACCTCTTACAAAGTAAATGAACACAGACCAAGTACCAAACAAGTGGTAGAAGCTGTAAAAGGTTACGACAATTTAGGTGTGGTATCTGGAATTAGTTATTTACATTATAACCACCACGATGTTCGGGAAATTAGTGAATACCTTGAAAAAGGGTTTATAAAAGGACTAAAATTCTACCCAGGTTACGAGCCATTTTATCCTAATGATATTCGGTTTAAGTTAATGTACGAAATGGCAATTGAGTATGATGTGCCTGTAATGTTCCACTCTGGTGACACCTATGCGCCTACCGGAAAAATAAAATACTCCCACCCGCTGCATATTGATGATTTGGCGGTTGATTATCCTGACTTAAAAATTGTGATTTGCCATGTGGGTAATCCGTGGATTAAAGATTGTATGGAAGTTGTTTACAAAAACAAAAACGTTTATGCCGATATATCTGGACTAGTTTTAGGTGACTTCTCCGATAAGTTTGAGCGTTACATGAAAAAGGAAATCGAAGAAATGATTACCTATGCCGGCGACCCAAGATATCTTTTATATGGAACAGACTGGCCAATTTCTAACATGAAATCGTACTTGAAATTTATGGACCAATTAGATTTATCTGACGAAAAGAAAGAATTAATTCTTTGGAAAAATGCCGCTGAACTTTTTAAGATTGATGTGAGTAAGCTTCAATAGTTGTCCGTTGTCCGTTGTCCGTTGTCCGTTGTCCGTTGTCCGTTGTCCGTTGTCCGTTGTCCGTTGTCCGTTGTCCGTTGTCCGTTGTCCGTTGTCCGTTTAATTATAAAAAACAATACTGAAAAGGATAATTTTAAACTAAAAAATATAGCGTTTTGCGTTTAGCGCATGGCGCTTTGCAATAAAAACTGCTATGAAGAATCCTGAACAAGAGCGTTTAGCCCAACATCAAAAAGATGAGAAAGATTGGTTAAAATGGGGGCCTTATTTAAGTGAGCGCCAATGGGGAACGGTACGTGAAGATTATAGCGCTGGTGGCGATGCTTGGAACTATTTTCCGCATGATCACGCCAGAAGCAGAACTTTTCGTTGGGGAGAAGATGGTATCGCCGGTATTAGCGACCGGTATTGCAATATGTGTTTTAGCATTGCCTTGTGGAACGGAAAAGACCCTATTTTAAAAGAGCGACTTTACGGATTAACCGGTCCGCAGGGAAATCATGGGGAAGATGTAAAAGAGCTGTATTACTATTTAGAAAATACGCCTAGCCACTCGTACATGAAATATTTGTACAAGTATTCTCAAAAGGCATATCCGTACGAACAATTAATTGAAGAAAATCAAAAACGCTCTCGTGAAGAATTAGAATATGAAATTTTAGATACGGGTATTTTCGATGACAATACCTATTTCGATGTTTGCACGGAATATGCTAAAGGTGATGAGACTGATATATTAATTCAAATCACCATAACCAACAGAAATAATCAACCTGCCCCAATTACTTTACTTCCACAAATGGTTATACGTAACCATTGGTCATTTAAAGAAATGTCTAGAAAGCCAGTTATGGCAACGGTAAAAAATGGTAAGGACACCTCCGTATGTATTGACCACCCTTATGTTGGCAAATACAATCTTTATTTTCAAGCAGCAGATAGGTTATTGTTTACCGAAAATGAAACCAACAGGGAAGTTGTTTATAACGAAGAAAATCAGCATCCGTTTAAGAAAGATTTATTCCATACAGCAGTATGTAACAACGATTATGATTTGGCAACCAAAAATAACTCGGGCACCAAGTTTGCTCCACAATATCAACAAATATTGGGAGGAGGCGAATCTAAAACGGTACAATTACGTTTAACAACTGCTACACTTAAAGAACCTTTTGCAGATTTTGATTCCATTTTTAAAGCAAGACAAGAAGAGTGCGCACAATTTTATAATGACATTGCTCCAAAAGCTTCCGAAGAACATAAAGCTATTTTAAAACAAGCTTTTGCAGGCTTACTTTGGACAAAGCAATATTACAATTACGAAGTAGAAAAATGGCTAGAAGGAGATTATAAAACTACACCACCACCAAAAGAAAGGTTAACAGGCAGAAACAATCAATGGAAAACTTTACGAAACCATGATGTCCTCTCCATGCCCGATGCTTGGGAATATCCTTGGTATGCCGCTTGGGATTCTGCCTTTCACTGTGTGTCGTTTGCATCCATTGACGCTAATTTTGCCAAAGAGCAATTACTATTGTTTACGAAAGAATGGTACATGTCGCCAAACGGGCAAATACCAGCCTATGAATGGAATTTTAGTGATGTGAATCCGCCAGTACAGGCATGGTCGGCATTGCAGATTTACGCTATTGACAAAGCAAAAACAGGTGAAGGAGATATTAAATTCCTGAAACGAATTTTCAACAAACTAAATTTAAACTTTAACTGGTGGGTAAACCGGTTGGATAGAAATGATAACAATGTTTTTCAAGGGGGATTTTTAGGATTAGATAATATTGGAGTATTTGACCGTAGTCATGGTGTACCCGGTGGCGGACTACTAGACCAAGTAGATGGTACTGCATGGATGGCCATGTACAGTCTAAATATGTTAGAAATAAGTTTGCGAATTGCCGAGCATGACGACTCTTATGAGGATATGGCTACCAAGTATTTTGGGCATTTTGTATTTATTGCAGAAGCATTAAATAAAATGGATACTGACAAGGCCAATACCTGGGATGATATTGAGGGCTTCTTTTACGACCGCCTAATTTTACCAGACGGTAGGTCAACAACTATAAAAGTACGCTCTATAGCCGGTATGCTTTCTTTAGCAGCTGTACTTACTATTAAGAAAAATGTGCTCGATAAATTTCCAAAATTTAAGGCAAGTATTCTATGGTTTAAAAAATACCGCGCTGAGAATTTAAAGTACGAAGTAATACAAGAGTTTGAAGATGGCGACGATTTACTACTATCGTTAGTTCCTAAAGATAGGATGCAAAAATTGGTAACGACCCTTTTAGATGAAAAGGAATTCTTGAGTGATTATGGAATTCGGTCCCTTTCTAAAATTCACGAAAAACCTTATAAAATACAAATAGACGGTATTGAATATTCTATTGACTACGAACCAGCAGAATCTACAGTTTCCCTGTTTGGAGGAAACTCTAACTGGCGTGGACCTATTTGGATGCCTATGAATTATCTATTTATACAAACATTACGTGAATACCAAACCTATAGTGGTAACGACTTCCTTTTTGAATACCCAACAGGAAGCACCAAATTACTGAATCTAAAACAAGTTAGTGATGAGCTAAGTAAGCGCTTAATTAAAATGTTTGAAAAGGATAGTTCTGGCAACCGACCTATTAACAAAAACTACGAGAAGTATTATCAAGATTCTAACTTTAAAGATTTGATACTTTTCTACGAATATTTTCATGGAGAAAACGGACGAGGTTTAGGAGCGGCTCACCAAACAGGGTGGACCGCTTTGATTGCAAACCTTATAGAACAATTAGAAAATTAATTCACTAACATAAAGGTTAGAATACCGGCAACATATCCTATAATAGCTAATAATGATATGTTCTTTACATACCACATAAAGTCTATTTTTAAAATACCCATTATCGCCACACCCGCTGCAGAGCCAATGATTAATAT
This sequence comes from Maribacter hydrothermalis, assembly GCF_001913155.1. Lineage (GTDB taxonomy): Bacteria > Bacteroidota > Bacteroidia > Flavobacteriales > Flavobacteriaceae > Maribacter > Maribacter hydrothermalis. Next base: position 2,914,706 of record NZ_CP018760.1, on the reverse strand, counting down.
GCTACCACCAGTACCAGCACAATAAGCTAGTAGCTCCCAAAAATCAGAATCCGGCGGGTATACTTCTAAACTGTACATTCCCATGGTGCCAGCAACTAAGGGCACGTTATCCACAATAGCAGATAATACTCCAATAATGGAATTGACCGCATAAATACTATCGAAATTAGCATCTAACAAACGAGACATATCCCCTAAATGTCCTGCAGATTGCAATGCACCCACAGCAACTAAAATACCAAGAAAGAATAAAATACTAGGGGTATCAATTCTTCTTAATACACTGGAAATAGCCAATGTTTTCTTTTCTTCAATAGTTTTGTTTCTATGTAAAATTTCTGTGGTAATCCATACAACACTCAACCCTAAAAGCACGCCCATAAAAGGTGGTAAATGAGTAATTGTTTTAAATATGGGCACAAATAACAAGGCCCCTATACCTATAGCAAACACGAGATTTTTATCGAAATTACTTACTTCATACCCATGGGAATCAACAGTGTTCTGCTCTGTAGATTTGGCTATATGCCCTTTAAAACGAAAAGAAACAATGGCCAAAGGCACTAACATACATACCAAACTAGGTAAGAATATTTCTTTAATAATATGCATTGCGGTTACTTGACCTCCAATCCACAACATAATAGTGGTAACATCACCAATTGGTGACCATGCGCCACCCGCGTTGGCTGCAATAATTAATAGTCCGGCAAACATCCAGAGGTCTTTCCTCTCATGAATAAGTTTGCGTAATAAAGCAGACATAACAATTGCCGTAGTTAAGTTATCTAATGCTGCCGATAAAAAGAAGGTCAGCAAACATAATATCCACAATAATTTTACACGGTTAGTAGTCGTGATTTTATTGGTGATTACCGAAAACCCTTCGTGAGCATCAATAATTTCAACAATAGTCATGGCCCCTAAAAGGAAAAATAAAATTTCAGATATTTCTCCTAAATTTTCTCGCAGACTTTCGGTTACAAAATGAATAGATTCTTCTCCAGGAATGTTAGCTAAAAAAGCATCTCGCCCAAATATAAAAACTACCCAACACAATGTACCCGTGAGTAAGGCCGTCGCAGCCTTATCAATTTTTACAGAATGCTCAAGCGCAATAAATAGATATCCAACAATAAAAACAGCAAGTAAAGTTAAATACATGATTAAGTGAGTTAAAAGTTAGTTTCAGAGAACCCTAATCCGTGTTTTTCGGTAGGGTATAATATTCCTTTTTCTAGTTTAAAAACTGAATGATATGGATCGTCAATAATATCTAAATGACCATCTAAGTCTGCATAAACAATATTTGGTCTCGACAGCGCAAAATGTAATCCGGCGGCTATACCTAATCCACATTCATCTATACAACCAACCATTGCATCTAATTTAGCTGCTTTTGCGACGGAGTTAATATGCATTCCTACCCAAATTCCACCAACCTTTTGTAATTTAATATTCACCATATCTACCCGCTCATTCTGTGCCAAACGAAAAGCATCGGTCAATGTTTTTAGACTTTCATCGGCCATTACAGGAATACTTACTTGCCCCGTAACTTGGCCTAATCGTTCTTCCGATTCAATTTTAGTAGGTTGTTCAAAAATTTCAATACCGATGGCAGCTGTAGCTTTAACAAAAGCCACGGATTCTTTGACGGAATACCCTTGATTACCATCGAACCGCAACTCTATATTTGGATGTTTTTCATGAATCATCCTCATTTTGGTAATATCCTCCTCTAGGTTAGCACCTCCTTTTATTTTTAAAATGGTAAACCCTTGTTTTACATATTCGTTGGCATTGGCCAATGTTTCTTCAACGCCCATAATACCAATAGTGATACTGGTAGCCATATGTGTACGAAATCCTCCTAAAAATTTATATAAAGGGACCTCGGCTTTTTTCGACATAATATCAAACAAAGCCATATCTACCATTGCCAATGCAGAAGACCTTCTTCGTAAAAGTTCTTTTAGTTCTAACAACAATAGTGCATAGGTAAAAGGGTCCTTACCTTTTAAATACGGAATAATGATATTTTTAATAGCATCAGTAACATCACCCGGAGACTCATTGGTAACCACAGGGTCTGGCGCTGCACAACCATAGCCAACAAATTTACCATCCGTTTCAATTTTTAAAATAAAATTACTGGTGCGGTCTATGGTCTCGTAAGCGATGGTATATGGGTCAGATAATTTTAAATCTAAACGCTCAAAAGAAATATTGGTTATTCTCATTTAAGTTTAGACATCAAAAGGGTAATTAAATCTTCTGCACCATACTCCAATACATCAAAAGCAGGAAGTTTTGTTTCTAGTGTAATAGATTTGCATACATCAAGAATTTCATCTTTCTGCATATCTTCATGATTTACGGTAATTGCGATTACCTCTTTCCCAGAAATCACCTGAATAGCATTAATTTGTTCCGCTAACGAATGCATTTTATAACCAGGGAAACCATCATACTCTAAACGCTTTGGCGCATGTTGTAGAATTACATAATCTGGTCTACCAGCTGCTAGTATTTCAAATCCGCCAGGATAGGCAGGGTTCATTAAACTACCTTGGCCTTCAATAACGATTACATCTGGATTCTCATTATTGTATGCACTGACAACTGCATGCTCTATTTCTCCAGAAACGAAGTCATTAATACAACTATCCATTACCATACTATATTTGGCACCTTGCATCCATCCTGTTTGTCCGGTTCCAATCATTTCGGCCTTTTTACCAGCCGCGCGGAACGCATGGACCAAAATCCAAGCTGTGGTACGTTTACCTAAAGCAGAATCGGTACCTAAAACAGCCAATTTTAAACAATCTACCTTTTCAATATCACCCGTAAAAAAATGCAACTGGTCACGGTCAGGAGTTTTTCTTATATCCCTAATTTTTACATTTTTGTCTTTTGCTAATGCTACCAATTCTGGGTCATTAGTTAAAAAATCGTGCAGTCCACTATCAACATTCCAACCTTGTTGCAAAGCCGCTTTAATAGTTGCTTTTGCTACTTGTGGCAATCTCCCGCCATCTGGAGCAAGACCAATTACTAAATAGCTTGGTAAATTATTAGTAGTTTTAAGCGCAATAATTGCAGCTTCTAAATCTTTAAAAACCGGAATTCCGTTTGGTCTACCATCTAATACATCACCAGCATCTCTACCCGCATATTTTTCATCTAAAACTCCGACAACCTCATAGCGTTCGGTAAAACGAACTAGGCCGTGAGCAGTTTTTCCATAAGGCGTATTAAACGCCCCTTCACAATATACAAGTGCTTTACCGTCAATAACTTTTTTCATCTATTTTATTTAATTTTTTGCAGTGAGTACAGCCACAAAACGGTCTGGCTCAAAATTCATTTTTTCATCTAATTCAAGAAGTCCTATTAAACCTGCTGTCGATGCAGGTAAAATTCGAAACCCTTCCTTCTTATATAGAAGCGAGGTCATCTCTTTCAGTTTCTTATCACTAATATTAAATGCCTCTCCTTCAGATTCTTTTAAAGCGTATAAGGCTTCCTCCCCATCAAAGCTGTGCCAATTAATTAATGGTTCATTATATTTTGTTTCTTTTATTGCCGCCGGATCTAAATCTTTACAATAATCAAGACCCTGTAAGAACGATTCAACAATGGGGTTTTTATGTGAGGAAGATGCCGCAATCATTTTTGGAATACGAGAAGTTTTTCCTCTTTTATATAAATTTACAAAGCCCCTGTAAATACCAGCAAATAAAGTTCCGTTAGAAACTGGTACTGCGCAGTATTTAGGAGCATCCCCCAAATCTTCAAAAATCTCTTGCGCAATTAATGCGTAGGCAGATATTTGTAACGGTGTATTTGCACCCCCAGGGTTGGCGTCGTACCAACCATTTTCAGTTGCTAATTTTGAACTTTCCATAACAACATCTTCATAGCTACCCGGTATACGGATAATTTCAGCATTTAAGCTTTCCATTTCAACGATGCGATCCGTATGGTAAGTTTCTGGTATATAAATTTTACAAGCCATACCTGCTAAATCTGCGGCTAATGCCATAGCCACACCATAATTACCACAAGTGGCTAGACTAACAATTGTAAATTCTCTTCTTAAGGCATCATATAACTGAGCAAATGCAATTCGGTCTTTTTGGGTGCCTGTTGGGTTATCACCTTCATATTTAATATATAATTGTCTAAGGTCAAATTCCCGCTCTAAAGTCTTTGCACGGCTTAAACCAGTGTCCCCTACTTCTAAACTTATAATGTCTTCAAAACATTCTAGTCGGTCTACTAAAGATTTACTAGTATCTTTAACCATATCACTAAGTCTACGTGCCTCAGCAGACACTTTATTCTCAGCAGTTTTTACACCATCTTTAAGATTCATAAGTAACTTTATAATCCATTTTTTAAGATACAACTATTAATTTAATATTCTCTTTTATACTATTGTAAACCAAACCTTAAAAAAAGGGATACATAGGTAGTATTTAATCTGAAAATAATTAAAATTTTAACACTTCATTTTACAACTTTTATATCGAAATGGCGTTTTTGTTGAAATTACCCATTGTTCAAAGAAAACAAAAATTAACATATGCCTAATCAGTACATTACCTAATTTTGAATACATTTTAAAATAAGCAAAAATCAATGAGATCTACCCAAGTCTTTTTCCTTTTTTCATTTCTACTGTGCATGACAATAAATGCACAAGACGAGCTGCCACTTCATATTGATAATTCGAAGATAAAACCGCTACAAAAACTACTTGACAGTTCGTTACAAACCAGTTTAAGAGATGAGTTAACATCACACCCAGAATGGAACGACCTTATCGTACAAAAGAAAATGGCTGTGGGTCTGGTTGACCTAAGTAACCCAGAAAATGTTCGTTTTGCTCGTGTAAATGGCAACCATATGATGTATGCTGCCAGTTTACCAAAAATTGCCATTCTATTAGCTGCAATGGATGCTATAGAAAAAGGTGAATTGAAAGAAACTTCTGAAGTGAAAAAAGATATGCGTCTTATGATTAGTAAATCTGACAATGCAGCTTCTACTAGAATGATTGACCGTGTTGGTTATGAAAAGTTAGAAGCGGTTATGACAGATCCTAAATATGCTTTCTACGATGAGCAGAAAGGTGGGGGATTATGGGTAGGTAAGCGTTACGGAAGCGGCGGAGACACCAATCGCGAACCATTAAAAAATTTGAGTCATGCTGCATCGGTAACTCAAGTATGTAGGTACTATTATTTATTGGCAAACGGTAAATTAGTAAATCAGAAAAGGTCTAAGCAAATGTTGGCTATTATGGAAGATCCAGAGTTGCACCATAAATTTGTTAACACTTTAGATCAGATTGCTCCGAATGCTAGACTATTCAGAAAATCGGGTTCTTGGCGTACGTATCACTCCGATTCTATTTTAGTTTGGGGCGAAGATGACAATAGAAGATACATTTTAGTTGCTTTGATAGATGATGCAAATGGCGAACAAATTATACGAGATTTAGTAAAACCTATTGAGAAAGTGTTAAAAAAGCCAGTACTTTAGGTCTTGGAATAGCGATTTCCATTTCTTGATGGTAGAAAAACTCATAAAAAAAATATTCGATGTTCGTGAAGGCGAGTTCAAAGTATCTCTGTGGATGCTCGCCTACATTTTTTTGGTCATTGCGGTATTACTTATTATTAAGCCTACGGTAAATGCGCTGTTTCTATCAGAATTAGGCATTGAGCAATTACCATTTGCCTTTTTATTAGTTGCTATTACAGCGGTTACCACCTCCTATTTCTATTCAAAAGCAGTATCTAGATTCCCTCTTAAAAAGGTAATTGAAATAACCATAGTAAGTTCAATACTCATTTTAATTGGTTTAGGAATACTCTTGTCGCTACATGTAGTTAGTGGCGTATTATTATACTTTTTCTACATCTGGGTTGCCATTTATGCGGTGCTATCCGCCTCGCAGTTTTGGGTATTAGCGAATTTAGTTTTTAATATTAGAGAGGCAAAAAGACTATTTGGTTTCATTGGCTCTGGCGCTATTATTGGTGGAATTTTTGGAGGTTACCTTACCTCTATTCTTGCACCACTTATTGGTAATGAAAACTTGATGTTCGTTGCCGCCTTACTTCTTTTCTTTTGTATCCCACTGCTTCGTAAAATTTGGCATATTAGAGTCAAGAAGAATGGCTCCATAAAAAAGCATAAAAATTTGGCCAGCAATACCGAGCCTCCTTTAAAGCTTATTTTAAAATCTAAACACCTTACTTACATTGCTAGCATTGTTGCCGTAAGTGTGGTTGTTGCTAAATTAGTAGATTATCTGTTTAGTGAATTTGCATCTTCTGCCATAACGGATGCTGATGAGCTCACCTCTTTTTTCGCATTTTGGTTTTCAACTTTCAATCTATTATCACTAGTAATTCAGCTGTTTTTTACGCATAGAATTGTAGGTATTTGGGGTGTTGGTTTTTCGCTTTTATTATTACCTATGGGAATTTTTGGAGGAAGTATTTTATTTCTAATGTTACCTGAGTTGTCTGCTGTTGTTGTAATTAAAGCGATGGATGGTATACTAAAACAATCTATTCACAAAAGTGCCTCAGAGCTTTTAACACTGCCATTACCTTTCGATTTAAAAAACAGAACAAAATCGTTTATAGATGTCGTTGTAGATAGTTTAGCCACAGGTATTGCAGGGTGCCTTTTAATATTTGTTGTTCGCGGACTAGACCTCCCTTCGTTTTATATTGGAATATTAATTATAGTGCTTGTTTGTCTTTGGTTGTATTTTATCTACAAAGTGCGCATAGAGTATTATAAAACGTTTAGAACCAATTTAGAGTTACTCACCAATTCTTTTAAAAAGACAAAAAAAATAGCTACAACAAAGGAATCTGTAGTGGCAGGTATGCGTTCTGTTTTTAAAAAAGGTAGCGAAGAACAAATACTTTTTATGCTTGACAAGCTGATGGAAATAAACGATAGGCGTTTTGCAGAAGATGTAGAATTGTTATTAGACCACCCAAGTAACAAAGTAAAATTATCGGCTATTCAAAACTTATACTATTTGAACTTTAAAAGTATGACGGCAGAAGTGTCTGAGCTATTAAAAATTGATGACCACGATTTAACCATTGCTACCCTAGCATACATTTTAAGTTTTAGTCATAAGGACAAATCTTTTGTATTTGATGCGTATTTAGAAGATTCCAATAAACGAATATCATCGGCTGCATTATATTGTTTAGCTCGGGAAGCTAAAAACAACCACTCATTAAAGCAACGTTATTCTTTATTAGACCGAATTTCAAAAGCGCTTGACAACAGTAAAAAAAATATTGAGGATATACCTTATACCGAAACCGTTATTGAAATATTAGGCGTTGCCAATATGCCTATTTACCACAATACCTTGTTAGAATTTTTAAAAAACAAAAATGAGGAAATTGTAAAGACCACTATTAAATCTATAGGGACTACTATGGACCCATCTTTAGGTCAACATATTATTCCTTATTTAGAACAAAAAAGATATAGACCAGCTGTAATTGAAGCTTTTAAGCAGTATGGCCCACATATATTACCGTTGTTACGCAAAAATGTACAAGAAAGGTTACAGTCATTATCGGTGATTCGTTTTATACCTATGGCGATGCAATCGTTTTACTCAAAAGAAGCGGTACATCACTTATTAGCTATTTTAAAAGATAATGACCTAACCGTTCGTTTAGAAGTGGTAAGAGCATTAAGCGCTATTAGAGCATCACATCCTCAGTTAAAATTTAATCGTTATAAGGTGGTATCTGTAATTTTTGATGAGTGTAAGTTGCATCATCAAACATTATCATCTATGCATACCCAAATAATTATCTCTTATAGAAACAGAACAAAATCTAAAAAAGAAATTGGTGATGCAGAACGTAACGCACGCACAAGCCTTTTAGAACTTTTAGAACGCCGTTTAGATTCTGGTTTAGAGCGTATTTTTAAACTTTTAGGCTTACGATACCAGCAAAATGATGTTGCCATTGCTTATGAAGGTCTTTTAAGTCAGAAACAGGAAGCACAACATAATGCCATTGAATTTTTAGATAACCTGCTTACGGGCGAATTAAAGCGTAAACTGCTACCCATAATTGAAGAAACCGCTTTAGATATATCTTCAGAAGAAGAGCTTCAAAAAATAAAACATAAAATACCTACAGAGCTAGAATGTTTTAGACTGCTTTTACTAGGCAATGATTTAAAAATTAAACTAGCTGTATTGTTTCTTATTGCACAACAAAAAGAACCGCGTTATTTAGGTATAGTAGAATCTCATCTTAATGATACTGACCCAAAAGTTAGAAGTTTTGCTTTGGATGCTTTCACCGCCATAAGCGATTCGCGGTAATTCTGCTTAGTATATTTCCATGAATAAGAGTACTACAGCTTAATTAGAATACAGTAACGTTAACAGTTTATGCTTTAAGCTTGATTTTGACCAAATTTTTATTATAAGAAAAAATAGGTGGTTTAATCTTTCAACTAAATGAAAGTAATACCCTGTTTACCACATATTTCAGCAACCTTTTCAAAATCTGGTGGTCCAGGGGGCAATTGTGCTAATTCTTTAAACATAAATTCAATTCCCGCAGGTATTGCAGAGGTTATCATTTTGGCTTTTTCTGAACCTACCACTTTCCATGTATGCGGAACGCCCTTAGGTGCATAAGCAATATCTCCTTCTTTCAGAATAGTACTTTTACCATCAATGACTAATTCAACTTCTCCTTTTACTACCCTAAAAATTTCATCTTCTTTGGTGTGCACGTGTAGTGGAATGCCAACACCGGGCTCAACATTATCAACCCATTCAAAAATTTGATTATTTGTTTCGGTACCTAATAATTTGTGGGTCTGTATATCTCCGATAACATTTAAAACATCACCGTCCGTATCACGTATTACTTTTGGGTCATTACTTATAACCCTGTAGGTGTCCTGATCTTCCCTTTTACAGAAAATTAAACCCGAAAACAATGCGAAACTGACACCAGCTCCCGATTTTTTAATAAAATTTTTTCTATCCATGATCTTTTATTTTTCTGAAAATTAGATAAATTATCAGTTGTCTAAAATGTGAAAATCACGGTATTACCTTTGAAATTAAGAACTACTACTTTTCCTCATCTCAGAGGGGTTGACGCCTGTATTTGTCTTAAAAAAATAACTAAAATAATCTGGCGTAGAAAAACCAAGATCATAACTAATTTCCTTGATAGTTTTATTGGTGAATTTTAAAGCGTGTCGTGAACGGATCAACAATTGTTCAATTATGATAGATTTTGAACTTACACGAAGTACTTCTTGAACACATTCATTCAAGTATTTTGAGGAAATATTTAAATGAGAAGCATAGAATGCAACTTCATGTGATCTTACAATATTCTTATCTACTAATTGCTTATAATCATATACTATGTTTGCCTTCGTATGATTCTTTTCTATAATGGATTTTATATTACATTGGCCATCGCAGTATACAAAGAAGGTGTTTAAAAGCGATATCAAGGCATCTTCTTTATTATTTAAATGAGAACCTAAAAGCTCATCAATCATTTCTAATATCGCTTGGGTACGAATTTCTATACCGGGGCTCAATTTAAACAAAGGAATTGTTTCAGAATTAAATAGTCTAACCTTATTTATATGAAGCTTACTTAACAAGGGATTACTTAGCACTTGCGGTGATAGTTCCAATAAATAACCCGAATTTATACCTTTTTTCCCGGCATAAAGTTTCCAATCTACTTTATTATCGAGGAAAAAAATTGAATTAGAAATATTCTTGTATAAAACATTATTTACCTCTATTCCTTTAATTTCGTCCTTAATCCAGCAGACCGCATATTTAAAATCCTTAGAAGAGTGGTATACATTTTTGACTATCTGCGATATATTTATAGTATCGTTTTTCATCCCTAAATATCCATTGAACAAAAGGCTATTTAATCACAAATAGCCTTAATAGATTCAATATACAACTTTTTAAATCTCTTCCTTAGGAATGCTGCTCCAACTCCATAATTAAATTGGCAACTAAGGCTGTCCACCCTGTTTGGTGGGCAGCTCCTAATCCCTTACCAGAATCTCCGTCAAAAAATTCATAGAAGAAATGTTCATTTTTAAAATGTTCGTCTTTAGTAAATACCTTATTGACGTCCTCAGAATGGTACTGAAATTTACCATCCCCATTTGCTTGAAAAAGTTTTATTAGTCGTTTAGAAAGTTCGTTCGCAATCTCGTTCAAATTCAGTTTAATACCCGAACCAGTTGGAAACTCATAAACATACTCCTTACCGTAAAATGAATAATATTTCCTTAATGATTGAATAATCATATAATTTAAGGGCATCCAAATAGGTCCGCGCCAGTTAGAGTTTCCACCGAACATATTGGAGCGACTTTCACCAGATTCATATTGAATTTGATGATGGCCATTATGCTTAAAAACATATGGATGTTCTTCATGATATTTAGAAAGTGAGCGTATGCCATAATCAGACAAAAACTCTTTTTCATCTAACAAACGATAAAGTAATTTTTCTAATCTAAACCCTCGCATAATAGAGAACAGATAATTACCGTCCACATTAAACTCCTCAATATTAGAAACCAATGATGCCAAGTCTGGTCTTGTTCTTACAATTTCGGCAGCTCTTACCTTAAAATGTTTTAATTCCTCGAACAAATCTTTATGAATAATTTCAACAGCAAATAATGGAATAATACCAACTAATGATCGTACTTTTAAACGGTCTGTTGAACCATTATGCATTTCTACTACATCATAATAGAAATTATCCTCATCATCCCAAAGTGAAATTTCTTTTTGACCAATATGGTGCATGGCCCAAGCTATATTCAAGAAATGCTTAAAAAACTTGGCAACACTATCTTCATAAATAGGATTAGCTTTTGCCAACTCTATGGTCATACGAAACATATTCAAGGTAAACATGGCCATCCAACTGGTAGCATCTGCTTGTTGCATACGTTTTATACCTTGGGGCATATGGTTCCGGTCAAACACCCCAATATTATCCAGTCCTAAAAACCCACCATCAAAAAGGTTAGTTCCACTGGTGTCTTTTTGGTTCACCCACCATGTAAAGTTTACCAATAATTTTTGATATGCTTTTTCTAGAAACTTAGTATCTCCTTTTCCTTTTCGTTTTTTATCTTTTTCATAAACATTCCAAACTGCCCAAGAATGTACCGGCGGATTTACATCACTAAAATTCCATTCGTACGCAGGTATTTGTCCGTTGGGGTGCATATACCCTTCTTTTAATACAAGTAGTAATTGTTCTTTTGCGAAGTAAGGGTCAATTTCTACAAAAGAAGCCATATGAAAAGCAAGGTCCCATGCAGCGTACCAAGGATACTCCCACTTATCTGGCATAGAAATTATATGTCTGTTCGTAAGATGTTGCCATTTTGCGTTACGAGAATCATTTCGATGCGGTTTAGCTTCTCCTGGGCCTCCAAAAAGCCATTTATACACATCGTAGTAATAGAATTGCTTTGTCCATAACAAACCAGAAAAGGCTTTTCTAGCAATTTCTTGTTGGTCTGCTGGCAAATCTTTCTTTAAAATATCACCATAAAATTCCTCACATTCCTTAATTCTATTCTCAAAAATTGTGTCGAATTTACCCCACGGGTTTGCTAATTTCTTTTTACTTAATCGTACTCTTATAACCTTTTCTTCGCCAGCTTTTAGACTTAATTTATGCCAAACAGCAAGCTTAGAACCTTTCTTAGCCGGGTTAACGGTATCTAAACCATTTACAACGTGGTCATTAATACCATCTTTTACATAATCTACTTCATTAGGTACGTTATAGATGCGTTTGTTGTTCGTTTCATTTTCGCAAAACAGTTGCTCACCATCTTCATGATAAAAATAATAACGTCCATTTCGTGTACTTCTGCTCTGTACCGAAGCATCTGAGATGGATTTCATTTGTGGTCGTTCAAAACGATCATTATGTTTCCAGAAATTACGAAACCAAAGATGTGGCAAAACATGGATTTTAGCCGTCTTAGCCCCCCTATTTATCACCGTTACTTTCATTAAAATATCGCCCACATCTTCTTTAGCATATTCTATAAAGCAATCGAAATAAGTGTTTTTTGTAAAAGCCTTGGTGTCAAGCAACTCAAATTCAGCCTCTTCTCTACTCCTCTCCCCATTCTTTTTTAACAACTCGGCGTAAGGAAATTTTTTCTGCGGATACTTATATAAATACTTTGCATAGGAATGTGTAGGTGTCGATACTTGGTGAAAATAAAGTTCTTTAACATCCTCTCCATGGTTACCTTCATCATTAGTTAATCCAAATAAACGCTCTTTTAAAATAGGGTCTTTACCATTCCAAAAAGCCGGTGCCAAGCAAAGTATTTCTCGTGAATCACAAAAACCACCAATACCTTCTTCGCCCCATCTATAGGCATTACTTCGTGCTTTATCATGGTTAACAAAACTCCATGCATATCCATTTTCACTGTAATCTTCCCTTACAGTACCCCATTGCCGTTCCGCTAAATACGGACCCCATCTTTTCCAATTTTTATAATTATCCTCTGTTGCTAATCTTTCTTCCTCAGCATTTTTATGAATCATACGGTATGCAGTAAATTATGACTTATTATTCTTTAAGAATTAAACCCTAAATTATTTTATTCTAATTTTTTAAAAGCTGAACAAAATAATATTAGTTAACGAAATAGCAGCAAAAGTACTATAAGTTAAAATATTTCATCGTTTAACGTGCAATACAATTGAATAGTATTACCTATTACATAGAATTAGGGTTGCTCGCTTATGAAATTTTCATAAAATTTAGATAATTCTATCAAACTGGTAGCAGTATACAACGACAGTGACTTTTATACAATAACGGTTTGTTATAAAATTAACCTTAACTCATTTTTGTTCGGCAGTGAAGTAATTTCTAATTGAGTTTATTTCTATAAAAACATTTTTCAAAACTACTATTGTCCAAATAGATATAAGTATGTTACCTATCCTAAATTTTACATGATAAAATCTTATATTTAAAATATGATTTTATTAAAAAAACTTTACGTTCTTCTCTGTATTTGTATGATAACACATTCATATTCACAAGAAGAAAAACCTAAAAATTTTACGCAAAGAATTGGAGGTACAAATTTAACCATAGAAATGGTGGGAATTCCAAGCGGTAGCTTTTCTATGGGCAGTGCTCCATCCGAAGAAAAAAGAAAGGAAGATGAAGGGCCAAAACACACCGTAGAATTACAAGAATTTTGGATTTCTAAATATGAAATAACCTGGGAACTCTACAATCTATTCGTAAATAGAGCAATAGATGACATTGATACAAGTAATAAATCCACAGATATAAATATTGAAGTGGATGCTATTTCTGGCGCAACCATACCTTATGTTGATATGAGTCTTGGTATGGGTACTAGAGAAGGGCTACCTGTTGGCAATGTTACGCAATATGCAGCATCTCAATTTTGCAAATGGTTGTCCGCTAAAACCGGAAATTTTTACAGACTACCTACAGAGGCAGAATGGGAATATAGTGCTCGGGCGGGCACTAACACCGCCTACCATTTTGGAGATGACCCTAAACTACTTGGTGAATTTGGGTGGTCTTATGAGAATAGCCAAGACACCTACCACCCAGTGGGGCAAAAAAAACCTAATGCCTGGGGTTTGTATGATATGCATGGTAATGTAGCGGAATGGACATTAGATGAATATTTGCCTAAAATTTACACGACAAGAGATGGCATAACGCAATCGCCATTACATAGTACTACGAAAGAATACTCACGATCTGTACGTGGAGGCTCTTATTATGATGATGCTGAATATTTACGAAGTGCAGCACGCTTAGGCTCTAACGAAAACTGGAAAATGAGGGACCCTCAATTCCCAAAAAGCAAATGGTGGAATACCGATGCCCCATTTGTAGGTTTCCGCATTGTAAGAGACCCTACTATTCCTAAAGAAACAGAAATCAACAATTATTGGGGCAAATAGTCCCGTAAATATTAAAACCAAACAACATGAACAATTTAAACAACAAAACCAAAATGAAATCGGAAAACTCGCGCCGCGGCTTTTGTAAAAGTACTGCCCTCGTGGGTGCTGGACTATTTTTACCAGGATTAGAAATGAGCGCAATGGCCAACGTTTTTAATGACAAAAAATTGAAAATCGCAGTTGTGGGTTGTGGTGGTCGTGGTACCGGTGCTGCCAATCAAGCGCTAAAAGCTGATGAAAATGTAGAATTGGTGGCCATGGCCGATGCCTTTCAAGACCAACTTGATAATAGTCTTCTCAATTTGCAAAAAGAATTTGAAGGGACTAAAAAAGTAAATGTTAAAGATGCCCATAAGTATGTAGGCTTTGATGCCTATAAAAAAGCAATAGATCAGGCCGATGTTGTTATTTTAGCTACTCCTCCAGGTTTTAGACCTTATCATTTTGAGTATGCAATTTATGCCGGAAAGCATGTATTTATGGAAAAACCAGTTGCTACAGATGCGCCTGGGATTCGTAAAGTATTAGAAATGGCAAAAATTGCCAAAGAGAAAAAACTAAATGTAGTTGTAGGACTGCAACGCCACTATCAAAATAATTACATAGCCATTGCAGATAAAATAAAGCAAGGTGATGTTGGTAAAATTGTATCAGGACAAGTGTATTGGAACAGCGGTGGAGTTTGGGTACGACCACGACAGGCAGGCCAGTCGGAATTGGAATACCAAATGCGCAATTGGTACTACTTTAATTGGTTGTGTGGAGATCACATTTTAGAACAACACATTCATAATATAGATGTTGCTAACTGGTTTATTGGGGAATACCCAATTTCTGCACAAGGAATGGGCGGCAGATTGGTACGTACTGGAAAAGACCATGGTGAAATTTTTGACCACCACTTTGTAGAATTCACCTACCCAAGTGGCGCGGTGATAGCAAGCCAATGTCGCCACCAACCAGGCACGTGGTCTAAAGTTGGTGAAAATTTTCAAGGAACAAAAGGCAGTATAGATATGAACGATGCTGGTGCTGCAAGTATTACTGGCTTTGACGGTGAAAAATTGTTCGATTACCGCAATAGAAATGACCCTAACCCATACCAAGTGGAGCACGATAGGTTATTTGCATCTATCCGTAATAATGAAGTTATAAGTGATACTGAAAACGGAGCAATGAGTACAATGACAGCAATTATGGGGCGTATGGCAACCTATTCTGGGAAAGTAATTACGTGGGAAGATGCAATGGCTTCAGAAAAATTATTAATGCCAAGTGAACTTACATGGGATTCTACTCCGCCTAGCATACCAGATGCTAACGGTAACTATTCTATTCCTACTCCTGGTGTTACTGATGTTTTGAATTAAGAATTATTAAACGGACAAAATATACGAGGAGTACTTATTTTTAAATTTTAGCAATCTTTATACTAGTTCATTAGTATAAAGATTGCTTTTTTTATGAAGAAAAGAAAACTAAAAAGTTCTTTATCTAAACCTTTAAAATTGATATTGAATCCGTAAAATTGTAGAAATTATTTTATAGAATGTAAACCAATACTATTGCCTTCAGTATCCATAAATATGGCTACAAAACCAAATTCTCCAATAGACATTTTTGATTTGATGATTTCACCTCCGGCTTGCTCGACTCTTTCTAATTCAGTAATACAATCTTTGGACTCAAAATAAACCACAGTATTATTTCCACTTCTAGTAAAATTATCTTTCTCAACCAATGCACCTGTAACATTTAAACCTTTGGGGTCGAAAGGAAAGCCAGATTGTTTTCCCCATTCAATAGGAAAATCTACAAGTTTAATATCAAAAACTGTTTCGTAAAAACTTTTTGCTCTATCTAGGTTCGCTACATTTATATCAAACCAGTTAACAGGATTTACATTTCTCATCTTTTACTTTATTTAAGTTCCGTTGCTTTATTGCTTTACAAAATTGCAATGATTAGAAACCTTAAAATTGTAAAAATGGGACAATGCTAAATTTAACTTTCAAAAATTAAAGACATTTTTAAATCATCTCCATAAAATTCTTTTGGAGTTAATCCTGTAAACTCTTTGAATTCTTTTATAAAATGAGCCTGGTCATAATACTCATTTTCATAAGCCAAACCAGTTAAACTAGTAACATCTTCTATTAACAACATTTTCAAAGCTGCTTGCAAGCGAATGGTTTTCGATAGTTGCTTTGGACTTAAACCAATGCTCAGTGAAAATTTACGCGCCAATTGTCTTCGATGAATTTGATGTTTCTTTGAAAGAACATCTACCGAAAATTGACCATTTGCGGTTAAAATTGTTTCCACCGTAGATTTAACGATTTGGTCAATACTATGCTTACTAGCTATTTTTTTAAATAAAAAAGATTCAATAAAACTAATTCTTTCTAAAGTTGAATTTGCCTTTAAAACTTGCTCCGATACCAAATGCCCATCTTCGCCAAACATATCTTTAAAAGCAACTGCACAATTTTCAAACTCTTTAATGGACAACGTTGTAAAAGGCAAAAAACCATTAGGATGAAAACAAACGAAAAAGGTTGCAGTTTCGCCCATTGGCTCCACCACATAGGGTTCCGTAAGTTGACCTATAACAAAACTTTTAGGAAGAATAAAACTATCTCCATTTAACGTATGGTGCTTGTAGTTATCCCCATAATGAAAAATCATTTTTATACAGCCATCGGGAACAATTGTATTTTTCGTGGGAGTCTCTGCCTTAGGAATTTCTAAAGTCCAATAGCATTTAACAAATGATGCTAAATCTTTATGTGGTTCAAAAATACGATGCTTCATTTGCTCGTTTTTAAATAATGTCTTCTTTAAGCAAGCTATTGTGAGTATCGAAAATTAAATATATAAATTCAGAAAATAAAATCAGCTAAGTTTACAACCACTAAATAATTACTTATAAATCCTATTTCTTCCAGTTTTGAAGTCGGTTTAAATACAAGTAGCTTTCTACGAACTTTCTGTGTACAGGACTTGATATTTTGAACATTAATTCAGAAGATTGAACTTCTTATTTAAAAACCATTTTATAATTGTAATCTTAACTAAAATATCTCAGTCAATTATATTAAGTATTTCAAAAGCTAAAGTTGTTACATCTAACCTTTTTTTAATAAACGAATCTAGATTAATTTTTCCTTTAGGCTCCAAATTTGTGGCAAAAAAATACGTGTTATTATCTTGTTCTAAATAGCCTACAAACCAACCATTATAATCCTCATTTACATTAGACAAACCCGTTTTTCCACTTAACCTATAATGGTCAGTATTTTTAATCAGCAGTATACTTTTTACTATTTCAGATGTTCTTCTAGAGATTGGAAGTTCATTTTTATAAAACCGCTTTAAAAAATCAATTTGCTGAAACTGGGTAATTCTAGATTTGCCTTCTAGCCAAAAATTATCAATATTAACTGAATCAATATCCAAAGTTCCATACTTTAAAATTTTAATGTAATCATTCATTCTATCAACACCAATTTCCCTAGCTACTTCTTGGTAACAGGGAACACAAGAAAACTGAAACGCGTCTTTCAAAACTAAATCTTGTTCCCACGCTTTTAGCCATTTTTCTTCTCCATCCCACTTAAAAATTGTGCTGTCACTTCTAATTACACCAGTTTCAAGACCTACTATAGTATTCGGTATTTTAAAGGTTGATGCGGGTAATTTTCCTGTTTTTGCCCATTTAAAATCATTAGAATAATACACGGATTTATTTAAATCAAAAATTAAAATAGACCCGATAACATCTGAACTATCTATAATGGATTGAAATTCTGATTTCACTACTGTACAATCTCTTTCAAATACCTGTTGGGTAGCTTTTGAGTTATGCTCTTTGCAAGAGAAACATAATAGTAATAATATTACAGTTAACATTTTATTTATTCTGTTGTCCAAGTTTTTCAATTTTTGTTAGCCATTTACGCCTGTATCTATCTTCAGAAAGTCGTAATGATCCAATGGTTGTCACTTTTACCGGGGATATTCCGCAAAAATCGCACACCAATTTCTTCATAGCATTTGTACTTGGCTCCTTATTTACAAGCCTATAATACCAAGCAGGTTGATCTAAAGTAGATATAATTCTTGCTGTTTTCCCTTTTAATAACTTTTCCCATTTTATTTTAGAGTTTTCAACTTTTTTAAAAGCAAAACCCGGTAAAAAAACTCTGTCTATAAACCCTTTTAAAATAGCTGGAAATGAGCCCCACCAAATCGGATAAATCCAAACTAAATGGTCTGCCCATTTTATTTTTTCTTGCGCTACTAACAAATCTGCCTCCAGCTCCGTACGTTTTCGATATCCAAATTGCAAGTTTACATTAAAGTCTAAATCTCGTATTACAATCTCTTTAAATTCTGCTCCAGAAGTAATTACTCCTTTTTTATATGCTTCTGCCAAAGCAAAACCAAAGCTTTCATTATCTGGGTGCCCATTTAGTATCACTATTTTCATATCTAAGTATTTTAAATGCTAATTAAACTGATGCTGTAAAATTGAACCATCATTCTTTTAATTGCATTCACATTTGTTAAGAAATGAATTTCTACTAACTATTTTTCCTAATTCTACTTAAAGATTGTGGGGCAATGCCTAAAAAACTTGCTATATAGTATTGAGGAACTCTTTGTATAAGTTCTGAATTCTCTTTTACAAAAATTGCATAGCGTTCTTCAGCTTTAAGATTTTGAAAACTATGCGACCGCTCCAACATTTTTAGTAAAAACTTATCAATTACCTGTTTAAATGATTTCTCTACCAATGGAATTTCATCTAAAATAAGTTTTAGGTTTAAAAACGAAATTTTAAGTAATGTGGTTGGTTCAAGCGTTTTAATTTCAATACTAGATTTGGTCTCAGTAATCATACTTTGGTATTGCGATACCCAATCGTTTTCTTTAATAAACTCGCAAACTTTTTCTTCACCATTATCTGCAATATTATAGAACATTACTAAACCTTTGGACACAAAACCAATGAAGGAACAAACTTGACCTATTTTCAATACATATTCGTTCTTTTCTAATTCTAAAACTTCAATTTTAGACTGTACAAAATTAATTTGCTCATCAGTTAGTTTGCCGTTTAAATCTAATACATCTAATATATTTGTTATCATATTATTTGATCATTGACCTTTCTATCCTTAACACTATAAGGGCGTATGCGACTACATAAAGTGGGAAATTGAAAGTTTTGAAATTTATTTTTATGTGTTTTAGTAATCCCTTTAAACACAACAAGATATGCAAATTAGTTTATGAGCGAATCGTGAACTAAGGAATGAGTAAGTCCTAATAATTATAGCAGTGACTAGCAAATTACTTAAACTGCGTTTTGCTATTGCAAAATCTAGAAAGCCATATAATTATACTTACGTTTCAATAATGCCTTGTTAAACAGCAGATAAATCAAATAGAAAAAGCTCAAAGAATCTGATTTTAGAATTTATGAGCCTAGAAAACAAGTGTCTAAAATTAAAGAAAAAATAGTTTGTATTTTACCTCAGTTCTTTGTTGTGCGCTGGCCTTTGCGCGCTCTTTCCGTTCAAATTCGTTTATTTTTTGTTTGTTATTTTTCCACAAGTGAATTCATAGTCATTAATTTTATAGATTAGGTCTCGTTTTTTTAATTCAAATCCAGCTCGCACCACGCCATTTACTCCTTTATTGGAAAGTGCAATAACATAAAAAAGATGCGATTCATTTGGGCTAATGGTTTTTACTAATTCGGACGATTTATCAATGTTTTCATCGAAAAATGATTTTAAATCTAAACCGTAATTGAACAAGGGTTCTTTTTCAATGGTCATTTCTTGCATTGGAAAATATAAATTAAAATTTACGTCTGGTGAAGAAGGAACTGTGATTGAATCAATAGGAAAATTAATAGTTATTTCCAAGTCAGAATTAGTTTCATTAGTTATACAAGTCCAAAATATAACATAACGATATTCCTTACCATTAGGGTCTGTGTATTTTTGTCCAGCTTTTGGATAACTATTCTGAATCGATATGCCTTTATTAATAGAATCAGTATACTTAAATTCAGTATGAAACTTTTGCCCCATTACCGAGAAAGAGAACAAGAATAGGGCAATAGCAATTAGATGTTTCATAACTCTGTCTATTTTTTCGGCTTGCGCACAACGCAGCGCTATGTGTAGTCCGCGTTATTTTATGGAAATATAGTGAAAACCTTTTTTGGTTTTCGACGGTATTGGGAATAAAATGGCGCGGTCCTTCCGAGCGTAGCGAACACATGAATACCATTAAGAAAATAAACATTTTTATGAATAAATTACATATAGTGACTTGATATGTTGGGTTGTTTTCTTCCGTTAAGCGTCGTATTTGGCAAAAGACCCCTTATCCTACGGTTCTATGTAATCTGTCATAGCGCTGCGATGATGTTGCAATAGTATTATTCACAGGCGTTTAAAAACGTATTAATTCATTCATCACTTACACAACCTATTGACAACTAAACACTTAAATAACCACAAAAAAAGCAGCCCGTATTTTAAAATACGGGCTGCTTTTTTATTAAATAGGTATAGTAGGTATTCTACTCCTCCCCTAACTCGGTAATTTTCTTTTCGTATAGTTTTTTACTTTCTACTACGGCAACATTCAATTCTTGCATAATACCGTCTACACGACCTTCTATACTTTTCATTTGGTCATTAATATTATCAAATGAATTTAACGCTGCAGCTACTTCTAAGGCTTTTACAACCTCAACAGCATCACCATGCAGAAGTCTTAATTTGTCTATTGCTTGCGAAGTATTGGCTAAAGTTCCATTATACTTGGTACGAGCTTTCTCAATAGCTCCTAAAAGCGTTTTTTTACTAGTTTCATCACTAAGGCTATTGGTTTGTGTTTCCATTGCTGTAAACAGGTTAGAAGCTTTCTCTTTTAAATCTCCGTACTCCTTATTCAAATTTTGAACACGACGATCTACTTTTTCCCAATCACCATATACCTTTGCAAATTCTTTATCCTCATTTTTGGTATCTTCTAGTGCACTTTTTAAGGCATTTAAAGATTCCAAACCTTGATTTACATTTTTATTGGCGGTCTCCTTTTTATTCTCAAATGAATTTACCTGAGATTTGAATTTGTCCTTTAAACGAATAAGGTCTTCAGGGCTTTTATCTTTCCAGCAAGAAATTAGCGTAAGCGCAGCTAAGACAACAAATAGTGTTCTTTTTAACATGTAATATTTTCTTTAGTTAATGGTGCGCCAAAGATACATATTCTATCATGCTTTCTAAATAAAAATGGGTTATCCCAAATTTTAACCCAACACCCTTCTTCTATGTAATTTTCAAAAAATATTCGTTCTTAAAGAAGCATAGTCCATATTTAATTTATGCCCTTATACTTTGTAACTAAGATATTACCAAGGCAATCATGGCTAATAAAGCTGCATATTGTTCTCCATCATTAACTAAAATATGTGCAAAAAGCCTAACGTAACGCCAACGAAAAAAGCGTTATATCCCAATATTGTAATAACAACCTAATGGTCTTGCCCCTTGGTAGTTTAATATAAAAAAGACTTAAAAGAAAAAAAACCTACCGACAAATAGTACATTAGGCTGTTAAATTATGCCGTAAGCAAAAAAAAATTATCCTTTTCGTATAATCTTATCAATATTTCCTGCCAAATACATGTGGTCGCTGGCGGAGTTTTTACGGAGAACATTGGTCATTAACACCACCATATACCTACAATTATCTGGGTGTTCAACTATGATGACCGAGTTCATAAAATTAGTGACGTTCCCCATATATTTCCCACATTCTTCGTCTTTGCTTCGGTCACATTTGTATAAGGAGCCCGATTTAAAGTACACAGCAGCTTCTTTCAATGCTGGCGATTGTGCATATCTAATTCTGCGATCCGTCATATACATTAATCGTTTCATTTCTAAACTAGAAGCTTCATCGACTACGTTACCTTGCTCTAACTGAACCAAAAATTTCATTAGACCTTGTGGAGAGCCGATACTCCCACCTTTATCACCGACATACGTATTTGCTCCTCTAGTGAAGAAACTACCTAATCGCCATTCATCTGATGTAATACCTAAATCTCGCAACGGCAAGTTGACTACATCATTGCTTAAATCCGTCAATTCCTTCTTTGGTGTTTCCTTAAAATAAGTATCTGCTTCTTCTTGGGTCAACTCTGGATATTTCTCTCCAAATGCCGCCATTAAGAGTGTTTCTCTCCACACAATACTTGCTGCGCCATTGTTACTGACAGAAAGCATATGGTCTGCCCATTCATATAAAGTAAATACATCACTAGCAATCACCTGTCGTTTTACCAAGGTGTTTTTTTCGATATTATAGATAGGAATGGTGTGCTCATCAGTTAAGCCCCACACGCCTGCTTTTACCGATTTGTTCTTTAACAGCTCCGTTCTTTTTTCGAATGAATCCGGATAAATTTTTTCTAACTGGGTAAACAATCCGACTAAAACAGCCAATTTACCTACACTACCGGGTTGATAGCCCGATGTTTCATTTCGTTCTGCGTAACGTACATTTTCTGGGTCGGAGATATCTAAAACGGTCAATGAATAACTTTTATCCAAACCTCGGAACAGTGCACTGATTTCTTTCTGAAAAGCCTCGTTAACCTGCATTAAACCCATGGCACTATCATTCTTTCTTGATAGTAAGTTTAATTGAATTTCGTTATAAGACTTTAAAGCACCTGCAGGTAACGCCGGGACATTTTTAATTTCCCCACTTTTAATTAATTCTAAACGTTTTAATCGTTTTATACCTGTACGTTCGTAACCGTCAATTGGGTAGTAGGTATATGTGGTAAATGCTGATGCAATTAAAACAACAATTAGTAATACTATAATTTTCTTCATACTTGTATTAATAGTAATTTTTAAAAACTCTTATACGTAACATCAAAACGACCATCGGTTATAGTAACGAATTGACCATTACCATCTACTGCCGAAAAATAAAAAGTCCCAGATATATACTTATTTTCTTCATCAATTTTAATGATTTCCAGAACTCCACCAATGTTTTCATTTGAGTAAAATTCTGATTCAATTTTTTGCCCACTAATTTTTTTCCTAATCCAGCAAGAGGCATTGGAAATAGGAATATCATTGCCCTCTAATATTGTTTGTGAAAGGGAATATAACCCTTCGGTTAAAGGCGCTACACCATTAAATAGTTCCAATGTCATGGCAACATCTCCATCTATATCATTATGAGTCCCTAAAGCAAATCGATACCCTTCAAAAATTTCGCCATAAGTCAATTGCAATTTTGGGGTATTCGCACAGTCTAAACAAAAGCTTCCTTTTTTAGGCACATACACTTGTCCATTAATAAGACATCCAAATGTATTTAATCCTGCAGTGGTTATCGCTGGCAGTTCTTCATCAACCCCATCGTCATCATCTAAATCGCACCCAATAAAAACAAAAAATAGCGTAGCAATTAATAACAGCCAGATACTTTTCATATTATAATTTTGTACTTAATGAAATCTCTTTCTGTGTATTAATTTTCGGGGTAATAGACTCTAAATATCCTGAACTTAATGCCTTTTTATTCTCAACAAAAGGGCGAATTTGAAACAACCATGGTTTATCTTCTTTAAAACCAAGCTCTACATCATAAGCACCTTCGTAATCGGAATTTGTTTCTTTTGGTAATGTTTCTCGAATGGTTTTTGCCAATTGCTTTATTTCATTTAAATTATTCTCGTTCACCACTCTTTTTTGAAATGTAGCAACCTTCTTGCCAGTACCGCCTGTAGCAGGTAACGAATTATACTTAGGTTCACGAGCTGGAGCTAATAATCTATATCCACCTGTATCATAAATAGTATAGGTTTCTGCCGATTGCCCATCAACCGCACCACCGGCACCTCTACTGAAAGCAATCGTTAAATCTTGGTCATTACCAGAGTTGATTCCCTTTGTAATTAAAACTCCGGAGTAATCTACATCTACACTTGGGATCACCAAAATAGACGGAAATACATTTTCTGGATTCAATAAATACTTCTGGCGCCATTTAAAACTACGCTCCGTATATGGCGATGCCCAAACTTCTTTTACGCCATTTAAAATCTTCTCCTTATCCAAAACATTAAACAAGGTAAGGTTAAGACCTGCCCCGGTAAAATCCTTTAAATCCTCCATGTTGGTATCGCTACGTAAAAATACAGGTATTGCACCTAGGTCCGAACCCAGGACCGATTTGAACTTAGCTTCTAACTGATTCATAAAATCAGCCTTCAACGGCATTTTTTTAATAGCTTCTCTTAAAGTCTCTAATTGACGTAATTGATAATTCTCAACTTCTGGCTCCGGCACATCTGCATTTCGCATACGCTCGGCTTCTGTAAACATAGCATTTAAATATTCCCAATACGAGCTATTCTCGCCTGGCATTTGCTGATCCATGTGATCTCTAAAAATCCCGAACGGAATTACCAATCCTTCAACCACTTGCTCAGGGAACATTTTTTTCAATTGGCCAAGATTAGCTGCCTTTGGTCCGCATAAAGCGCCTGAATCACTGGCATCTACATTTCGCATATTCAGCACATCGGTATTTCCCAATTGAATTTTTTCAACAGGTACTTCAATTTTATCGGTGTTTCTTTCCTTCTTCACAAAAAGCTCTCGTTCTTGCTCGGTCATTTTTGCTTCGGGCTTAATTATGACGTTACCCTTATTAGAAACCGCATAGAACACACGGTCGCCATCATACTTTTTTAAACTTTGAAGATTAGCATCGGATAAGGCTGCATTTGGTATTCCTAAATTACGTGCTAGTAATTGCACGTGAGAAACCATATTACCCTCGGCCACAGTGGCAATACCGGCAACAGGTTTTAGATCTGACGGAGAACGTTGAAAAATATAAATTTTATCCGAAGACACTTCTATATCTTCCGATGACCCATCTACGACAACCAGTTCACCAAAAGCATACCCAGGATTTAGCCCTCTAAACGTACTTTGGTTAGGTATATCCATCACCATATTTGTTAGTGCAGATTCTTTGGCGATAAAATCGCCTAATTCACCAACACTTTTTCCTAAGTGCAAAGCCATGGAACCTCTTATTCTATCATCTATAAAGGCATATGATTTTGGTTCAAAAGTGGTGTATACATCTACCACTTCCTGATAATTTGCTTTAACCATGGCAGCACTCCACTCTACTGCGGCTCTTGCTGTTTCTAACACTTGAGTCAACTCTGCCAAACTTAATTGCTCTTGACCAAACTTGCTTAAGGTCCCAGAAACTTGTTCCCATTCCCATAATTCTAAATATCCTGCACCTACCGAGGCCGTGGTCAAGGCACATATTTTCTCTAATTGTTCGCTAACAGTAGTAGGTTCCCAATTTGGTGCATTTTGAAATAAAAGTTCTTCTAACTTTAATGAAATATCCAATAATTGTAAACGTGCCAATGGTCGTTTTTCTTCTAGTAATCCTTCTCTTATATCTAAAAGTAATTGTGCTGTTTCATTTACCAAATAAGCCGGTTTTTCATTGCTTGATAATCCCTGAACAAATGTTTGTACTTTATCCCCTAAAGTTGTCCCTTTTACCAATTTAGATTTATTCAATAATGCCTGAACATCTACCGGCTTAAAAAAAGTCTGCATGGTAGTTACCAAGCCATCTAGTTTCTTATTTAAATCAGTAGTTAATGATTTTTGATTCTTAGTTTTAAAATCAAGTACTTTCTGAATATCAGATTTCTCGGGCTGGCTATGAATTTTAGTTCTTAAATCCATAAACGGAGTATATAGATCAGAAATAACTTTCGATTCGCTTCGCATTAACTGTGCAACATTGTCATCACCACTATGTGGTATATCTTTTAAAGATTGTCTTAGGAAATAAAAATTATCTGCAACCACACTATCTTTGGCCAAGATCCACTTATAAAAAGCAATTCCCCAAGCTTCCTCATCTTCTACCTGTACCGAACCTCTATAATACTGGCTTTTCTTATTTATCCAACCATCATCAATAAGGCGTAAGTATTTATCTAATTGGTATTGTTTTAATCGAGAATGGTTGTTATTAGAATCCCAAATCTCTTCATTATTAGAAAATGCCAATATTTGACCAAAAAAGATATGATTGCTTTTCCCTAATGCAACAACCTCATCTTTATACCGTGCATGCTGCACTCCAGGACCTATATCATCGGGACATGGGTCTTTAGGTTGGCGTATACTACCATCGGTACAAAACCACCGAATATCTCTATACGGACCTCGAATGTCACTCTTATACTTTTCAACTAAAGTTTTGATATTATCAGCAGGTACTGATGTTTGTGAATATGCAATAGTAACGGAAGTAAAAAGGGCAATAATTAAAATACTGTAAATGGAATTTAAGTTATAATTTTTCAATTTTATGGTATTAAATTATTACTCAAAGGTACTATCTAAACGTGCTCTTTTGCAATAGACTGGAAAATTATTTTAACACAATAAAGTAAAAATACCTAACTGACTTACAGCACATTAAGATTTAAAAAATCTTTTATAATAAAATGATAAAAATACTCGTTATTCAAATAATTAGATTTCATTTGTATCAACTTTTTAGTTGAATAAAACAACTAGTAAAGTCGACAAAACAAAATCAAAAAGATAACTAATAAACAAAAAACAATGAAATCAATTTTAATTGTATTATTCGTAGCTATTACTTCATTTACAACTACTTACGGCCAAAATACCGAAACTATGAACGGTACCTATGAAGGCTATATTGACGAGATGTATGTTTTTACCGATTCTGATGGTTATAGGGCAGAATTTACGAATGTATCTAACGAAATTAGTACAAAATTTGAACTAACCAGCGATACTTATGTAGGCAGGCAGTTTATGATCACTTTTACTGTAGATACGGAGTTAGATGAAGATGAGGAAGAGATACAAATTAGTACTATCGTAAATCTGGAAATGCCAGAATAAAAAGAGAAAAGGACCATAAGGTCCTTTTTTTATGCCCTTATTAGATTGATTTTACGTATTATAAAACCCAATAAAAACCCACTTCGAAGAGCCGAATCTTTTTCGTTTCTTTGTAATTCATAATAAAAAACAAAATGACTTTACTAGGTATTGATGTAGGTGGCTCTGGAATAAAAGGAGCTTTAGTTGATTCAGAAACAGGTGAAATGCTCACTGAACGTTTTAGAATTCCGACACCTATACCCAGAACACCTGAAGCAATGACCGATGTAATCGCTGAAATTGTTGCGCATTTTGATTACAAAGGAAAAGTTGGCTGTGGATTCCCTACCATTATTAAAAACGGAGTTTGTAAAGCAACAGGAAATCTCGATAAAAGTTGGCTTGGCGTTAATGTTGAAGAAATTTTAGAAAAGAAAACCGGACTAGATTTTACGGTAATCAACGATGCAGATGCAGCAGGCTATGCTACTATGAACTATGGCATAGGAAAAGGTGAAAAAGGATTTGTTGTTATGATCACCATAGGCACCGGCTTAGGTAGTGGTGCTTTTTTAGATGGCAGACTAATTCCTAATTTTGAATTAGGGCAAATTCCTTATAAAAAATACTCTAAAATTGAAAAATGGGCTGCAGGTTCAGCAAAAGACCGTGAAGGACTTTCATATAAAAAATGGGGAAAACGTTTTAATACCTTTTTAGAATATGTTGAATTGATCGTATCTCCGGACTTAATTGTTTTAGGGGGCGGAGCATCAAAAGATTTTGATTCGTTTAAATCACAGATAAAAATTGACACTAAAGTAATTGCTGCAGAATTACAAAACCATGCCGGTATTATTGGTGCCGCAGTAGCCTCTCAATACAAAGTCAAAAAGTAAACTACCTCGGGGCAAGCCCACGAGGCATTCGCCCGAAACGAACTTTTAATTTCGAGGCAAGCCTCGGGGTATTATACCCTTTGGCGGTGCCAATAAAATAACAATACGCTTACAATAGAAAACAAAAAAATCCCAAAGTTATCTTTGGGATTTTTTATGGTCATTATTTATGACACGAATTAATTTAAAATCTTAGCATTGGCCGGAGCATCGAAAAAGTCTTTCGGTAAATCTGTCTTAAAAGCCACATTGGTGAAATCAATTTTAGTTATGTATTCACCAGGTTGATTTTCTTTAACCGTCCAATACGTTTTAAATCCTCCTGGCATAGTTATACCGTCCACCACTTGTTCACCTATAAATTCAGTAAATTTTTCTGGAGCATGCTCACCATCTTTAAAATACTCCGGGTACGAAACAATGTATCTCATAACCGCTAATTTATTAGTTTCCTTATTTACGTAAAGAATATAGTAGTCATCCGGGGCATCACCTGTTTCAGCATCAAAAGTTACTTTTACTACATGGTACTCTTTCTCTTTATATATTTCTGAATCTAACAATTCTAAGTTTACACCTTCCCCATTTAAAATAAAGGGATGACCAACAAACCACAATGGCGTTAGCGCCCAGAACTTTGTATCATAGGCAAAAGCAGTACTGTCGTTCGCTTTTACCCAAGCTTTTTCGCCTGTCCAACCAAATTTATCGGTGCTATCCGTAGCACTAGTATGTACTGCTCTATTGCTCCACGTATCAACTGTTTGGTAACTATCTCTTGTCGTTTTGTCATCTAAAGGCTGGTAATTAAAACGAAAAGAAATAGGTCCGTTTGCATACCACTTTGCCAACCCACCATGTGCTTCCATAGCATTCCATATTATTTTTCCTGCTTCCGTAGCGTTTAATCTTTCTTTTGCTTTTGCAACCCTAGAAGTTACCCACGAATCTGGGATGGAAATAACGTCGGTTTCGGGTGCTATTTCTTTCGAAACGTCATTATCTGGCTTAGGAGTTTCTTTACAGGAAATAAAAAATGTTACTATTACTAAAAGTGATACTTTGTAATGTAATCTCATAGTTGTTTGCCGTTTAGTTGGTTTGCCAATTAAATCACACGGCTTTATGATCTATACTGGCCGTTTTACGTTCTTCATAACTTTCTGCTATAATTTTATCGAGCTCATCAGGGGCATTAAAATTCATAGCATTTTCATTCAGTCGTTCTTCACCTCCAAAAATAACTTGGCTTTCTTTATTTAATAATCCAGCTATAGATCGTTCTGCAACAAACTCTGGCGAATCCATTTCGCGTCCTTTAAATTTTTGCATCATATCAGTATCTGTAGCGGTAGGAAAAGCACAGGTTACAGAAATATTAAAAGGCGCTAATTCTCTTCGCATAGAATCAGAAAATTGCCTAATGCCCGCTTTTGTGCTTCCATAGACGGCATAAAATGGCTTTCCTATTAAACCCAAACCAGAAGATATATTTAAAATAGCCGCCTCTTTAGAAGCCTTTAAAAGAGGTATGCAATATTTAGTTAGCAAAAGTACAGCGGTAAGATTAATTGCTACCTGATCATATAAATCCTCATCTTGAATATCTTCTAACGGACCTGCAGAAACAATTCCTGCATTATTAATTAGAATATCTAAATGGCCCCATTTATCTTCAATAAGAGCTACTGCATCTCGTAAAACTTCAATATTGGCAACATCCCCGGCAATTTTTATAAATTTTACGCCTTCAAATTCTTGAGCCAATTGTTTTAGATTTTGCTTGTCACGTGCAATGACTGCAATTTTGCTAACACCGCCTTTTACAAGTTCTTGTATCATACATTTTCCAATGCCACGAGTGCCTCCTGTTATGAGCACATATTTTCCTTCTAGTTGCATACTGATTTTCGTTTGAGTTGAGTTTAATTTGAACTTTAAATTAGATAAAATTTTATATCAAAACGAAGAAAAATTAGTCCGGAAGACATTATTAAGGATGTAAGAATATGAAGCTAATTATTTTACATATTCCTCAATCATTTGGCTGTAATTGGCAAAATAGCAAACAGATAATTTATAAAATTTAGAGCACCATATTCTTAAAACCATTCCATAAAACTAAAAAGCCACCAAAAAAGGTGGCTAAAAATTATAAAAAAAGCCTCTTAAAAAGAGGCTTTAATAATTAAGCTATTTTATTACGCTTACGATCGTTTTCCGTTAAATAGATTTTACGAAGACGTAAATGTTTTGGAGTAACCTCAACATACTCATCTTTTTGAATATATTCTAAAGCTTCTTCTAGAGAAAACTTAATTGCAGGAACAATTTTAGCTTTATCATCTGCACCAGAAGAACGAACGTTAGATAGTTTTTTAGTTTTAGTAATGTTTACGGTCATATCATCTCCACGAGAGTTTTCACCAATAACCTGACCTTCGTAAATATCTTCACCTGGATCAACAAAGAATTTACCACGATCCTGTAATTTATCAATAGAATAAGGAATTGCTTTACCTTTTTCCATGGACACTAAAGAACCATTTTGTCTTTGAGGAATATCTCCTTTCATAGGTTGGTACTCCAAGAAACGATGTGCCATAATAGCCTCACCTGCAGTTGCCGTCAATAATTGGTTACGAAGACCTATAATACCACGAGATGGAATTTGGAATTCACATAACATACGGTCGCCTTTTGCTTCCATTTTGGTCATTTCTCCTTTACGGATAGATACCATTTCAACAGCTCTACCAGAAACTTCTTCTGGTAAATCAATCGTTAAATGCTCAATAGGCTCACATTTAACACCATCAATTTCTTTTATAATTACTTGTGGCTGACCAATTTGTAATTCATAACCCTCACGTCTCATGGTTTCAATAAGAACAGAAAGGTGTAATACCCCACGACCGAAAACTAAAAATTTATCGGCACTGTCAGTTGGATTTACACGTAGCGCAAGATTTTTTTCTAATTCTTTCGCCAAACGATCTTTAATATGTCTAGAGGTTACAAATTTACCATCTTGACCAAAGAACGGGCTATCATTAATGGTAAACAGCATACTCATAGTAGGCTCATCTATAGCAATAGTCTTTAATGCCTCTGGATTTTCAATATCGGCAACCGTATCACCAATTTCAAAACCTTCAACACCAACTAATGCACAAATATCGCCAGTTTCTACTTCCTGTACCTTCTTACGTCCAAGGCCTTCAAATACATAAAGTTCTTTAATCTTAGATTTTACGATAGAACCATCGCGTTTAACTAAAGATATTTGCTGATTTTCTTTTAACGTTCCTCTTTGTAATCTCCCAATTGCAATTCTACCCGTAAAAGATGAGAAATCTAAAGAAGTAATCAACATTTGCGTATTCCCTTCTTTTGGCTCAAAAGTAGGAACATGCTCAATAACCATGTCTAAAAGAGGCTCTATATTGGTTGTAACATTCTTCCAATCGTCACTCATCCAATTATTCTTCGCAGAACCATAAACGGTAGGGAAGTCTAACTGCCATTCTTCGGCACCCAATTCGAACATTAAATCGAACACTTTCTCATGAACTTCTTCTGGAGTACAGTTTTCTTTATCTACTTTATTAATAACAACACAAGGTTTTAAACCTAAATCAATTGCCTTTTGCAATACAAAACGAGTTTGTGGCATTGGTCCTTCAAAAGCATCTACCAATAACAAAACACCATCTGCCATGTTCAATACACGTTCAACTTCACCACCAAAATCGGCGTGACCAGGCGTATCGATAATATTTATTTTAGTATCCTTATATATAACGGAAACGTTCTTGGAAGTAATGGTAATACCACGTTCTCTTTCCAAATCGTTATTATCCAAAATTAAATCGCCTGTATTTTCGTTTTCACGAAACAAGCTACAGTGGTACATTATTTTGTCGACCAAGGTGGTTTTACCGTGGTCAACGTGCGCAATGATCGCAATATTCTTTGTAGTGGACATAAGGTCTATTTTAAGCGTGCAAAGATACTTTAAATATTAATAGCTACACTTAAACTTATGTTATTTTTATCTTATTGATTTTGAGCGAGTTCGCTAATAAAATTACTGCTTTTTTCTACCACCTATTACCCAACCAAGTCTAGCATCTATTAAAACACCCGCATCCGTATTAAACTCATTTACAAAAACTCCTGGTCCAAAAGCAAGGCTAAAATAGAATCCTTTCTTGTACGTACGCTGTAAACCATATACCAAAGCAACATTATAATAATAGTCCGAAGCATATTCCAAATCGCCAATTATAGGTGTGCCAAATTGAAATTGATTTAAAAAACCGAAATAATTACCTGTATTCCCAGTACTATTTTTTCCTTTGGAAATTCTTCTATTAAAGTTGTTATAGTATCTAAAATCGGCCGCAAAACCAGGATATAAACCAAATTGTGTTTCTACATTAGATGCCCCCCTAAGTGCAAAACCAATAATAGCTTCTGTATTTATGGTTGTCCTCTTACCTACTCCAAACTCATAAGAGACCCCAGGTAATAAAAGATTTGCTTTTAACAGTCCGTCTTCAACAAATTGACCAGACTGGGCATTACTGTAAAAAGTAATCATAAAAATAGCTGCGACGAAGATGATTTTTTTCATGTTTTAGATTGGTTTTTGTCTTGTAGGTTATTGAACTCATCTTAACTTTTTATTTGGAACCGAGAATTATGGCTTTTGTGCCGTAATGAAGTCATTTTTTATTTACATAGCCATAGCTACGGAACTCAACAATGACAAAATTAGGGTGCAAAATGTATAATTCGTAGGTAAAAGAAAAAGTCAAGATGAGTTCATTATCAACTATTAGGCCAGTTTAATCAAAGGTTGGTTTTCTAGATTTCCGTTTAGTAGCAACCCAACCAAATTTAAAACTTACAAGTGGCCCGTAACCATCTGGAACACCGTCCCCTTTATAAAATCCTGCCCCTAGTTCGGCATTAAAATTAAACCCTTTAGGGTAGGTACGTTGAACACCGTATACCATTCCATAAAACCCTAAATTAAAATCACTGGGTCCTTGAATATTGGTAGAAAGGCGTAATTGAGAAAAGAAAATAGCTTGTGCCGCTGCAATATAATTTCCAGAATTACCAGAAACATTTTTATCGCGATCTAAGCGTCTTTGAAAATTATGATAATACCGATATCTATTATTCATGGCCAAACCATAGGCGTACCCTTCTTCATAGGTAGCAGCACCTAACCCCACATCTGTAGAAACCGTTTGATTTCTAAAAATGCCAAATTCGTAGCTAATACCCGGATTAAAAAAATTAAACTTAAATTGGTGTTTTTCTAAATTAACAATACCAGAACCTTTTTCGGTTATTCCATTTATTTGAGAAAATCCAAACTGTGCTGCCAATAAAAAGGCAATGAGGGTAATTTTATTCATGTGGTTCGTTTAAAGTTGCATTTAAAACTACTGGTTTATACACATGTTACAACTTCTTTTAAAGAAATATTATGAAATTACTTACGGCTTTACCTGCCTACGCACCATCGTTTTTCACTAACGATCCAACCAATACTTAAATTAGCAACGGGATAAATAGCGCCATTAAACTGCCCTGTATAATAAGCAGCGCCTACATCAACAGAAAAATTGAAGCCTGAGTTAAAACTGCGCTGTAACCCAGTGACCACACCTGCATAACCAAAAGCACCTTTTACGATATTATTTTCAATAGTACGGGTACCTGGAAAAAACACAGCGGCAGCCGGAGCTATATAGTTTGCCGAGTTACCATAAATTTGTCTTCTGTTGCGTTGACGATTTTCGAAGTTATAGTAATAGCGATACTGTCCGGCAATGGCCGGCATAAAAGCCAGCTCTTCATATACATCAGGTAAAAGTGGATCTAAAGCAAATTGTAATCCGGCTTTAATATCAAAAGTAGTATTGGTCCCTAGCGCCATTTCATATTCAAACCCAGGATTTAGAATATTTATTTTCATCTGTCTTAATTCGCAATTTTTCCCAAACTGGGCATTTACTTGATTCACAAGAACAAAAAACAGAAATAAAGGGAAGTAGCGCTTAAAATACATTTTCGATTTGGGTTTTCGACAATCTTATCTTAATAGAACAGTACGCTTCTTAAAATAGTATCTTTGTTTAAAAATATTCGACGAATGAACCTATCCTTACTACCACAGATAAAACATACAGATAGCAATAACTTTTTTCTTCTCTCTGGTCCATGTGCCATTGAAGGTGAAGATATGGCGTTGCGTATTGCAGAACATATTGTAACCTTAACCGACGAGCTTAAAATACCTTATGTTTTTAAAGGAAGTTTTAAAAAGGCGAACCGTAGCAGGTTAGATTCTTTTACGGGTATTGGTGATGAAAAGGCGTTGAAAATATTAAGAAAAGTTTCTGAAACTTTTAAAATACCAACGGTAACGGACATACATACAGAGCAAGATGCTGCTATGGCTGCGGAGTATGTAGATGTATTACAAATTCCTGCTTTTTTAGCACGCCAAACCGATTTAGTGGTTGCCGCTGCAGAGACAGGCAAAACGGTAAACATTAAAAAAGGACAATTTATGAGTCCGGAAAGTATGAAGCATGCGGTAAATAAAGTTACCGAAACTGGAAACCAGCAAGCTATCATTACCGATCGTGGCACCATGTTCGGCTACCAAGATATGATTGTCGATTTTAGAGGTGTACCTACCATGAAACAATATGCACCTGTAGTTTTAGATGTAACACATTCCTTACAACAACCCAATCAATCATCGGGTGTTACAGGTGGTAGACCAGCATTAATTGGAACAATGGCACGTGCAGGAATCGCTGCCGGAGTAGACGGACTTTTCATAGAAACCCATTTCGATTGTGCCAATGCAAAAAGTGATGGCGCAAACATGTTAGATTTAGGATTGATGAAAAAGTTATTGACAGACTTAGTGGCGTTGAGAGCTGTTGTTAATGAGTTTTAATTGATGTCTTCTTTTTTATAAAATCCGTTCTGGCGGACGGAATAAGCATCTTTTAAAACATCAATTAATATATTGTTATCAATATCTTCAAGAGTACTATATCGCAATGAACGTACTACTTTTCTGTTTTCAGAAATTAGTACGTTTAAATGTTTTGTAAGGTGTGCGGAATTCCAAAATGCAATATCTACAAACTTTTTTTTATGTGATGCGTTTAAATAGCAGATGGGCGATTTACCAATATAAAAGCAAGGAATATTCCATTTATACTTCAGTTCCACATCTGGTAAAGTAGTTTCAATCATCACTTGCAAATGCATTAAAATACCCCTAAACGGTTCCGGTTGATTATAAATATAATTCTCTGCTGGTTTCATAGTTCTAAATATACCTATTTCAAGAACAATAACAGCTCTTTAGAGCAATGTAAGCAGAACTAAAATTAAAAGATTTTTCTTAAAACGAACTCATATTTACTTTTTCTTTACAGGTATGGGGAATTCTATTTTTATCGATATTTTTTTCACCACATAGCCCTTATGTTATTACAGACCTCATTCAAATAGTCAATCCTATTGCTATCGTTTGGATAAACATTTTAATACTTATTATTTTTGCGATTAGTGACTTATTACGCGGAATATTATCCATGATGGATGCATTCTCTAATTTACAAAAACACAATTATCCTATCAATGCAAATCTTATTATTCTGAGCGTGTCACTAATAAGTGGATTTGGATTTTTTTTAGGTAAATCTATTCGATTCAATTCTTGGCATCTTATTGCAAGACCTCAGCTTTTAATAGCCTACACTTTTAAATCTTTAGTGATATAAAAAGCTTGGTTGTGGATTTTAGGTTTTGGCGCATTCATTTGGATTTCTTTCTGGACGCTAAAACCATATTTTATAGGAAGTCACTAAATACATAATGACTAATTTTGCACTTTAAAAAATGTGCATGAAAAATAATAGAATAGCCTTTACACTACTATACACTACCTTATTTATTTTACTTCATATGCACAGCTATAGTCAAGACAATATTGATGATGATTGGATTTTTAAAAACAGTAAAAGTCTTTCTGAATTATGGGAACTTGATGACCACCACCGAGGTACTTTTTTAATAACCTCTTACAAGCCTATATACCTAAGTGTTGCCAAATATTCTACCAACCCTAATGAATTTCCACAAGCAGAAAATTCTTCTAAAGTTTTAGATGCGCCCGTTAGCTTAAACGATGTGGAAGCTAAGTTCCAAGTAAGCCTCAAAACAAAAATTTTTCATAATATGTTTGATGGTCGTATGGACTTATGGATGGGATATTCGCAAACCGCCTACTGGCAAATTTATAATACCGAACGCTCACGACCCTTTAGAGAATTAAATTATAAACCAGAAATTATAGCCAATTTCCCAATTAAGTTTAAACTCCTTGGTTTTGATGCAAAAATGATAGGATCCTCTTTAATTCATGAGTCCAACGGTCAGTCGGACCCCATTTCAAGAAGCTGGAACCGTATTGCTTTTCATGCAGGTTTTGAACGTGGCAACTGGCAAGTAATGCTAAAACCATGGTTTAAAATAGGAAGTAAAATAGATGACAACGAAAATATTTCGGATTATATAGGCCGTGGCGAAGCCGATATAACGTATGACTGGGGTAGGCAACGTTTTCGTGCCATTGCAAGACATTCTTTAAATTATGGTAATAAAAGTAGAGGTAGCCTACAGTTAAATTGGTCATTTCCTATACTTGAAAACTTTAATGGTCATCTTCAATTTTTTGATGGTTACGGCGAAACACTTATCGATTACAACCACCGACAAACAACTTTAGGTATCGGCGTATCATTGATAAATTAATCATTATTTAATCTTGAGAGCTAATGACAATGTTCTAGATCTAGGTTGATTTTCATACATTTGAATAAACCACATTTATATGAAAACCAAACTGCTCTTTTTATGTTCATTAATGGCTTCGTTGATCGTAACATCACAACAACACGAACATCAAAGTTCAAGACCATTGTCATTTCCCGATATTCCAGGGTATAAAAGTTTAAAGACCGATCTACATATACACACTGTTTTTTCTGACGGATATGTTTGGCCAAATATTCGTGTAATGGAAGCGTTACGGGATAATTTAGATGCTATTTCATTAACGGAACATTTAGAGTACCAACCCCATTTGGAAGATATTCCCCACCCGGACAGGAATAGGTCGTATGCCATAGCATTAGAAGAAGCAAAAGAACACGATTTAATGATTGTTCACGGTTCTGAGATAACCCGTAGCGCTCCAATTGGGCATAACAATGCGGTATTTATAAAAGATGCCAATCCTATTTTACAAGACAAGGCTGAAAAGGCATTTGCAGAAGCCAAAAAGCAAAATGCGTTTGTTTTTTGGAATCACCCTGCTTGGCATAACCAATCGCCCACTGGGAATCCTATTTTAAGTGATTTTCAAAAAGACCGAATTAAAAATGATGAACTACACGGTATTGAGGTCATTAATTCAGTTGACTACGCCCAAGAATCTTTGGCACTAGCTTTAGAACATAATTTAACCATAATGGGCACCAGCGATATTCACGGGCTCATAGATTGGGATTATACCGAAAAAGGAAATCAAAGACCTATTACCTTGGTATTTGCAAAAGAAAGAAGTATAGAAAGTATACAAGAAGCCCTTTTTGCCGGTAGAACCGTTGCTGTGTATAACGAGTTGATAGTGGGCAAAGAAGAATTTCTAGTACCACTTTTAAAAGCAAGTATCGTTGTTGAGAAAGCAACCTATTTACGAAATACCCAAGTACTTGAAATAGAACTTAAAAATAGTACCAGTAGTAACTTACTTTTCGAAAACGTATCTGACTACACCTTTTATGACAGCTCTCCGGTATTTGAATTTAAGGCCGGAGAAACAAAAAAAGTAGCGCTAAAAACACTAGAAAAGAAAAACGAAATTACGTTAAAACTAAAAGCATTAGGCTGTTTTACCGCGCCAAAAGTATCGCCTACTATCTCTTGGACTATTTCTCCAGAGAATTAATTTTCAACTATTTTTTACCCAGTTTTGTAAAAGTAAATGATATTTAATTTAACTTTGTATTTCAAAGTACTTTAATTATGGAGGCAAATAAGTATCTAAACGACATAACCGAAATTAAAAATATAATGAACCGGTCTTCACGGTTTATATCCCTAAGCGGACTTTCTGGAATACTGGCAGGCATATATGCATTAATAGGAGCGTCATTAGCCTACGTAAGATTAAAAGATTTTTCGCCAACTAATTACGACGGCTTCGCTGGTAGAAATTCAGCTCTTTGGGATACCGCCCTTTCAAAAGATTTAACCCTAATTGCTTTAGCAGTTCTTGTAATGGCAGCTATTACAGGATTTGTAATGACTCTAAAGAAATCTAAAAAAAGTGGTGAAAAAATTTGGGATAGCACCAGTAAGCGCCTAGTGTATAATTTCCTAATTCCCCTAGTCGTTGGTGGCCTTTTCTGCTTAGTACTTATGCAACATGGCGCGGCAGGTTTAGTAGCGCCGGCAACACTTATTTTTTATGGTCTTGCCTGTGTTAATGCAAGCAAATATACCATGGGCGATGTCCGTTATATGGGATTGGCTTTTATACTAATCGGATTAATTAGTACGCAGTTTATAGGCTATGGATTGTATTTTTGGGCTTTAGGGTTTGGTGTTTGCCATATTCTTTACGGTGCATTAATGTATTATAAATACGATAGAGATTAATTTAGCCCTAGCAAAACGCCATTTATGAGTTTAATTGATAACATAAATAAAGCTTTTGACCACCGCATACGATTGGGCATCATGTCCATTTTAATGGTGAATGATTACGCGGATTTTAATATGTTGAAAGAACTTCTTGGAGCTACTGACGGTAATTTGGCTAGCCATACCAAAGCGCTTGAAAAAGAAGCGTACATAAAAGTTGAAAAACAGTTTATTGGAAGAAAGCCCAATACACGGTATTCTGCTACCAAACTGGGCAAATTAGAATTTAAGAAGCATATCAGTGCGCTAGAAAAGCTAATTGGAAATTGAACTATTTTTTTATCATTTTACTTTGAATTTCAAAGTACTTTATAAATAATGAAATGAGAGCAACCATTTTAAAAAAATTATACGATTGGAGTGTTTCACCATATCAGTTCTTTAAAGCGAACCAGGCATGGAATCTTGAAACGCAAGATTTACTGGCTTACCCGGCAAACACGCTAGGTTCCCACATGGGGCTTTT
The DNA here is from genome assembly GCF_001913155.1 of Maribacter hydrothermalis. GTDB lineage: Bacteria > Bacteroidota > Bacteroidia > Flavobacteriales > Flavobacteriaceae > Maribacter > Maribacter hydrothermalis. The sequence continues at coordinate 2,875,385 of NZ_CP018760.1, read as the reverse complement.
TTTAAAAGATAACATGTTTCAACTTCAAGAGAAACTAGAAAACCATGATGTATTTCATGTGCTAACCAATACAGGAATTACCGTAACCGATGAAATTAGTATGCAATACTATTTGTTTGGTAATGGTAAACGAAGCATCTATTTGTTCGCCGTATTATTTCTAGGTACGGTGCTTTTCCCAGAGTACTGGAACTTTTTTATTTCTAAATATAAGCTGGGAAAATCAGCACTACCCTTTCATCAAATTAATTTTCAAAAGCTTTTAAATCAACCTCTTAATCGTATTAAGTCCACATTTTTAATTCCATAACATCATGAAAAATAAAATCTCAAAATTTCAACTTTTGTGTCATACAACACTTTTGTTTACAGCCTATTATCCTTTACTAATCATGGTAAGAATAAAATCCCTTCTAACCGCTAAATAATTATAATTATGAATATTCACATTAAATCAATTCTGTCTGCCATAGCCTTTAGCTTATTATTTTATAGTAAGAGTTTTGGCTTAAATCTATTCTTAATATCCATCTTGGTCATTGTTCTTACCGCCACCATCAATAAAGAACGAACAACCGCTTGGAAATATGCTTTAATATATAGCGTTACAGCTATTCTTGTATTCTTAAATCCTTCTGGTTTTTCAATTTTTGTCCATTTTTTGGCGCTCATTGTGTTTATTGGCAAATCTATTTCTAACACTACCTCTCTTTATTTATCATGGTTATTAGGCTTGTCTAATCTGCTTATTGCCTTTGTGGCAAACTACACGCAAAAACAAAACAAAGAAACAGAAGAACGTCCAAAACATACTTTTTCGCCACAGGTTATTAACCGTTTAAAAGGTGCTTGTTTTGCTGTATTGCTTTTGGTACTCTTTGGCGTATTATATAAAAATGCTAATCCGGTTTTTGATAATCTTATAGTTCAAATCAATTTTAATTTTGTTAGTATTCCTTGGCTTGTCTTCACCTTTTTAGGGTACATCCTTTTCCTAAACATACTTAAGCCATTAGATGCAAGGGAATTAGTGGCCTTCGATTTAGCACAAAAAAACCATTTAGAGAAGCCTACTGAAGAAGTTATCATTACTGAAAAACAGAAATTAGAAAGTGAGCATACCCTAGGTACCATCATATTTACTGCACTAAACCTTTTGCTTCTTTTCTTTTTAGCGACAGATATCATTTATATAGTACAAAAAACAGAAATGACTAACGCGGCATATTCCGAGTCCGTGCACCAAGGGGTCTATGCGTTACTATTTTCTGTAGTTATTGCCATAGTTCTTATACTCTATTTCTTTAGGGGGAATCTTAATTTTTACAAGAAAAACCAGCATATTAAATCACTTACCTATGTATGGATCTGCCTTAATCTTCTACTACTTATTTTTACCGGCTATAAAAATTTTACTTACGTAGAGGTCTTAGGCCTTACGTACAAACGTATTGGTGTTTTTGTATACCTAATGCTAAATTTAACAGGGTTGATTACAGCGTATATAAAAGTGGCTCGGGTAAAGAGTTTTGTGTATTTGGTGCGGACCAATTTAGCAACCGTATTTGCATTCTTAATACTTAGTGCCGCTATTCCTTGGGATAATACCATTACATGGTTTAACATAAGCACACTTCATAACCCTGATATAAATTACCTCATTAGCTTGGGAAATACTAATAGTCGACAATTATATGAATATGCCGATTTGAATGAGATGGATGAAAATTTACGAAATCGTATTCAGGAAAAATATACGGATTACTTAACTGTACAAGCTACTAAAACTTGGCAAGAATACACCCTTACGCAATTGGTTAGTACAGATACAAAATGATAGTTCTCGTTAAACATAAATGGAACCGAAGAATTGTTAGGATAGCAACAATATATGGGCTCGTAGCCACTTTGCTAATGCTCATTGCTTTAGCGACAACACATCATTTGGTTCCAATAATAGGAATCATAGTCTTAATAAGTTATATCCCCATATCCGGTTTACTATTGATTATAAAATTCATACATGTATTGAAAAACACTAAAGATATTTTAGAGCATACGATGACGTTAATCTTGGTTCTTTTAAATTACCCTATTAGTTTTTTATATATCTATATATTGAACCCTTAACCCTATAATTACAACTCACATGAAGTTTAAATTCCATAAAACTTATTTCACGGCTTTTATACTCCTGTTCGCCATAGAAGTTTCAATAGCCGTGTTTTTAGAATCAGGATTTATAAGGCACACTTTTGGAGATTACTTAGTAGTTATTCTCTTGTTTTGCTTCTTTAAATCGTTCTTGAGGGCCAATGATTTAGTTGTAGGAATGGCAACATTAAGCATAGCTTTTGTCATAGAGTTTTTACAGCTTACTCCTTTTTTAGAATATTTGGGACTTCAACAAAACAAATGGGCCAACTTAATTTTCGGTAACGTCTTTAGCATTCAAGATTTAATTGCCTACACCTTAGGTATACTCACGGTAACGTATTTAGAAATACGAAAACAGTTTCTACTAATTAATTAAAAAAATCAAACAACCAGGCTTAAAACACCTTACTCTTTACCATCTACATAATCTTGTAGATAGGCATAGCGCGCTGTAAGTTTACCATTCTGTGTCATACGTGCTCTTTGCAGTACGCCATCTTTATCCTCATTAAAGAAAGCCGGAATTACATTTTTTATAAATGCTTCGCCAAAACCTTCACTAGCATCTCTAGGTAGTTCACAAGGTAAATTATCAACGGCCATCACTGCAATGGCATCATTATTCTTAAAATCGGTCTCCGATTCAGATTCTGGGTCGTACCCATAAATAGGATCTGCAATTGTAGAAGGTTTTATCGTTGTGGCCACTGGCCCATCAATATCACAACTTATATCAGCTACCACACGAATTTTAAAATCTTTATTTTTGGCATCTTCTCTGGTAAAAAGATATGGGGAGCCTTGACCATAGAAATGACCGGCAATGTATAAATCGGTCACCTTAGCAAAACGAAAAAAGTTAGATTTATACTCCTCTGGGTGGGCAAAAAAGTTAGCTTTATTACCCCGAACACCATCTTTTCTTTTATTGTATTCACCTGCATCTATTTGGCAATAGACGGGTTCATGAAAAGTTTCTTCTAAATATTCTGTCACGGTAACTCTTCGCATACCCATACCATCAAGCATTTCTCTTGCCCCATTACCTACCCTTCCTCTTCCCGTAAGCAATACTTGTATACTAGGCAGGCGAAGTTTTTTCAGCTCATCAATAAGCGCTGCTTGGTCTATTAACTCACTTGCTTTTGGCAATTGATACAATCCAAATTTTAAACCGTACGCCCTAAAACCATTATACGCACCTACTATCCCCGCATACCTACCAAAAGCAACAACACGCTGTTCTTGTGCATTGGTAATGACCTCATGGTCGTACATTTCTATATTTTTCTCAAGTATGGCTTTTAGTAATTTTCTATTATACGGTTGTTTCTTTATGGTATGCGAAAAGAAAAAATATTTTTTATTGGGAATAAGCGATTCAATAGGTACTTCTTTTACGCCTAACAGCACATCGCAGTTCTTCATTTCATCAGCTACGGTAAGCCCTAATTGCCGATACATATCATCTGAATAAGTCCTAATAGGAGAAGGTTCAACAATAATTTCTGCCTTTTTATGCGTATTCAAGACCTTTTGACAGGCTTTTGGGGATAATACTACCCGCTTATCTGGCGGATTCTTACGTTCTCTAATGATTCCGAACTTCATATCTGGTTTGGTATAAATATTGTACTAAATTATGCAATTAGAAACACTTGTGCTTTAGTCGCCATAAAAATTATAGTGGTTCATAAAGATTTATTAGCTTTGCTGCCCGCGTTAGGGATAGAGGCAAGTACCGTGTACTGCCGAAAGCCCGACCTTTTTGCAGAAAAGGAAACGCACAAATAGAGCGCATTAAGTTCATTTACATATTGGGGCCGACCGGTTTTGACAGCGAGACCAGTTGAATTGTAAGCATGTCGAGCGCTGGGAAACAGCTCGTTAATCTCATTTTTCACACTTTTAATTGGCGAAAATAATTACGCTCTTGCCGCTTAATCCGAATTATAGTAGGATTTAGCCTCGTCCCTACAAGGTAGGGAAGCGAGATGTTCCTGAATAGCCCTTGTTGATGGCGATTCTTATAGGAGCACCAGAAAAGTCAACATAAGGGTGTCCGCTCACTTTGGCGACACCACCAAAATCTTAAGAAGATAAGTGTGTATTAGGCGGTTTCTGGTCAGGTACACATCGAAAACCAATCAGATTCTAAACATGTAGAAAGCACTTTAATTGCTTGTTTGGACGAGGGTTCGACTCCCTCCGGCTCCACGATCACCCACAACTGTATTGTGGATGAAAATAAAAAATCCCATCAAGTTCACTTGTTTGGGATTTTTGTTTTTATACACCAAGGCTTTTTTTTTAGCCTTAACAGTTGTATTTGCAGAACAGAAGCTTTTGGGAAAACCGTAAGGTACCCCCTCCGGCTCCACTTCAAAAAACCACCCTTAAGGTGATTTTTTTCGTTACTCGTTGTTCGCCTATAAAGTGCCGAACTTTTCACTTGACCAAATTCAAAATTTCATCTTTTAGAAATTAAATAAAATGGTCTCACGCCAATAACCCTGCTAAAAATTAGTATAACACATAATTAAAAAACCTGTAAATCAATGATTTACAGGTTTTTACCTTAAAACAACACTACTAACTAAATCTTATAATTTTAAATTTAACATAATTTCATGCGTACCATTATCCATATACCTCACTGCACTTTGGGTAGAAACTTCATAAGCATACCCTATTCTTAAGGAGTTAGAAACTTTAAAAATAGCTAAACCACTAACGCTTTCATCTACCCTATAAGCTGCTCCCAAATTAAAATACTCACTGAATTCTAACATGGCAGTAATATCAACAGATAAAGGGGAAGCATTAACATATCGCAGTAAAACACTAGGTTTTAAAACCATATTTCCGCTTAAAGAAATATTGTAGCCTCCACCCAGATAAATGTGTTGTTTATCTGAACCGGCCCTAGCCGTACCATTCTCCTCTTCTAATCGGTCATTAGTTAAAATTTTAGGCATAGAAAGTGATAAAAAATATTTTTCATGGCTAAAATATGCACCTGCTCCAAAATTGGGATTAAACCGACCGCTAAGGTTCATTAAATTAGGGTCTTGTTGAATCCCATACGTCACTAACCCCTCTGTATTGGCATTATAAGAATTAAACCCTGCTTTTAAACCTAAGTACAGATCATGATTTTCTGAAAGTTGTAAATGATAGGAAAAATCCGCAGCAATAGAGGTTTGTTTTTCTATAAAAGTTTTATCACTAATAATGGATAAACCTACACCTAGATTACTACCTACAGGAGTACCAAAAATAAAGCTTTGCGTTTCTGGTGCGCCTTTTACATTAGACCATTGACTACGAATATTAACACCCAAGTCAGTGGTATTATTTGCACCGGCATACGCGGGATTTATTAGGTTCATATTATACACGTACAAGGTGTAATTTGGGTCTTGTTGAGCCGATACTTTTATCGCCATTAAAAAGACAAGAATAACTATGATTTTATATATATACTTCATTTTATAACTGTATTATGATTAATAATTGATAAATATCCAGCCTTTTATAGGAGGCGTACCATTCCCTAGATCTATTACATATAAGTAAGAACCTGATGGCAACATATCTGAATTTGATTTATGTCTACCACTCCAATCGTTCTGATATTTACTTGCAATAAATACTTCGTGTCCCCAGCGATTATATACTTGCACCAGATTATTTGGATAATTGTTTATCCCTGGAACAATCCAAGTATCGTTAATACCATCGCCGTTAGGCGTAAAAGCCTGGGCCGGTATTAATAAAGGTTCTTCTGTTGTTGGGAAGCTATCATTATCATCATTTACCCCGTCATTATCATCATCTAAGTCCGTACTATCCGGAATACCATCGTTGTCATTATCATTAGGGATATCATTTAAGTTGTTCGCATCTGTTCCCTCTTCTGCTTCAACCGCATCAGAATACCCATCATTATCATCATCGGTATCGGCATTATTGCCAATTCCGTCGTTATCTGTATCGATTGTTTCACTAGGATCATTAGGAAAAACATCTGTATTATCACCAACATTATCGCCATCTGAATCCGTATCTTCATTTGGATCATTAGGGAAGGCATCTGAATTATCTCCTGTACCATCACCATCGGTATCCTTAATTTCATTAGGATTATTTGGCAAATCATCAGTATTGTCGCCTGTTCCGTCACCATCGGTATCGGTATCTTCCGAATCATCTAACGGGAAGTCATCTTCCGCATTTAACGTACCGTCATTGTCAGCATCGGTATCGGCATTGTCGCCCGTTCCATCACCATCCGTATCGGTATCTTCCGAATCATCTAACGGAAAAGCATCTTCGGCATCTAGCGTACCATCATTGTCAGCATCCGTATCGGCATTGTCGCCAGTTCCGTCTCCATCGGTATCGGTATCTTCCGAATCATCTAATGGGAAATCATCTTCCGCATCTAACGTTCCGTCATTGTCATCATCGGTATCGGCATTGTCGCCTGTTCCGTCTCCATCGGTATCCGTATCTTCCGAATCATCTAATGGGAAGTCATCTTCCGCATCTAAAGTGCCGTCATTGTCATCATCGGTATCGGCATTGTCGCCTGTTCCGTCACCATCGGTATCGGTATCTTCCGAATCATCTAACGGGAAATCATCCTCTGCATCTAACGTACCGTCATTGTCATCATCGGTATCGGCATTGTCGCCTGTTCCGTCACCATCGGTATCGGTATCTTCCGAATCATCTAACGGGAAGTCATCCTCTGCATCTAACGTTCCGTCATTGTCATCATCGGTATCGGCATTATCGCCTGTTCCGTCACCATCGGTATCGGTATCTTCCGAATCATCTAACGGGAAATCATCTTCCGCATCTAAAGTGCCGTCATTGTCATCATCGGTATCGGCATTGTCGCCTGTTCCGTCTCCATCGGTATCCGTATCTTCCGAATCATCCAACGGGAAGTCATCCTCTGCATCTAACGTTCCGTCATTGTCATCATCGGTATCGGCATTGTCGCCTGTTCCGTCTCCATCGGTATCCGTATCTTCCGAATCATCTAATGGGAAGTCATCTTCCGCATCTAACGTTCCGTCATTGTCATCATCGGTATCGGCATTGTCGCCTGTTCCGTCTCCATCGGTATCCGTATCTTCCGAATCATCTAATGGGAAGTCATCTTCCGCATCTAAAGTGCCGTCATTGTCATCATCCGTATCGGCGTTGTCGCCTGTTCCGTCACCATCGGTATCGGTATCTTCCGAATCATCTAACGGGAAGTCATCTTCTGCATCTAACGTTCCGTCATTGTCATCATCGGTATCGGCATTGTCGCCTGTTCCGTCTCCATCGGTATCCGTATCTTCCGAATCATCCAACGGGAAGTCATCTTCCGCATCTAACGTTCCGTCATTGTCATCATCGGTATCGGCATTGTCGCCTGTTCCGTCACCATCCGTATCGGTATCTTCCGAATCATCCAATGGGAAATCATCTTCCGCATCTAACGTTCCGTCATTGTCATCATCGGTATCGGCATTGTCGCCTGTTCCGTCACCATCGGTATCGGTATCTTCCGAATCATCTAATGGGAAGTCATCCTCTGCATCTAACGTTCCGTCATTGTCATCATCGGTATCGGCATTGTCGCCTGTTCCATCACCATCCGTATCGGTATCTTCCGAATCATCTAATGGGAAATCATCTTCCGCATCTAACGTTCCGTCATTGTCATCATCGGTATCACATACATTACCCGCTCCATCACTATCCGTGTCCAATTGATCCGCATTTGCAATTGCAGGACAATTATCTATAGAATCTTTAATTCCGTCACTATCCGCATCTTCATCTACTTCATCGGTTATGGTTATTGTTAAAGTACCTTCATAGGTATTACCATCTTCATCTGTTGTTAAAATGCGGATGCTGTAAGTGGATTTAGTTTCAAAATCGAATATTTCGCTCGCTACCAAGTTTGCTCCAGAAATACTAAAACTAGCATTATCCGTATCGCCAGCACCTGCAATTAATTGAAACGTATGGGAATCACTAACATCTGCATCCGTAGCGGTTAAGCTACCAACAACATCATTTACTTCATTATTCTCTTCAATACTAGAAGGCGTACTATTTATTGCTGTAGGCGGATTACTAATATCAAATACAGGGCCCATAGTAAAGCTATGGTATAAAGTTCCTAAATTCCCTGCAGCTCCGCCATCTGGAGAACTCGTGCAATTTTTAAAAATTCCTTGATTCCCGGTAATTGGAGGATTGGTCCCAGAACCGACAAGTACCACATAGTAATTTGTATTCTCCAATAAATTTACACTACTATCAAAAGTGAACGTAATTTCGGAAGCAGCAGTATTGTTCGCAACTGTAGTTACCTGTGAAGTCTCAATTGAATTACTGAATTTTAATCCTGTGTCCGAAGAACCCGGCGCATTATCGACATCATATAACTCTAAATACAAATCATACGAATTCGTTGAATGGGTATTTGCTAATTTTAATGTAACCGTTTTTAATGTTCCTGCAACTGGCGTAGTCAATTCTTGCCAAGCAGCTGACCAACCTGTACTACAAGCTGCATCACTATTGCCTTCTCCTTCAGAGTTATTTGATGCCGTACCGCTCTCATTCGTCACGGTAATGGTAAAATCTTGTACGTTGTTTGGAACAACTGCCTCAATAGTTTGGGCATCAATTACGGTAAATGTAGCATTAAGACCACCTATTAGAACTTCATCGGCTGTTAAGAAATTTGTCCCGGTCAATGTTATGGTTTCTCCAAATGCCGCTGTAGAGGGGTTAATTTGGGTCAATGTCGGCGGAGCCTCTTTCGTATTTAATTCTTCATCTATAATTTCAGTATAAGCATCCGAAACGCCATCAAAATATTTAGAAACAAAATAGAAATCATACGCCGTTAACGCTGACAAACCTGTTAAATTAAAAACTTGCTCCTGGTCGGCAAGCATTGCCGCATTATCGGCCAAAACAACCGATACCCCGTTATAATCAACACCGGCTTCTATTTGAGCCTCGGTAGGTGGTGTTGAGCCACTAGGTACCAAAACATAATATCCTGTGCCGTCCGATACCGTTGTTGCGGCATAATCGGCAGAATTGTAAGTGATATTGTCAAATGCACCTATAGCTGCACTTGCAACTCTACTAATAATTTCATCAATTTCCGGTAATGTACCAGCACCATAATACCAAATAAGCTCATCGCTTTCGTTTACAGCTAAATCATCAAAGCGAACATAAAGTGCATAAGAACCATCTCCTGTTTGGGTTATAGCATTTGTTGCCGGGTCCTGGTTGGTAGCATTGGTAAACGAACAGCAACTACTAATTGTAGAATACGCTCTGTCCGAATTACTAAAAAATAGAATTGCTTCTTGCGCGGTAGAGATCTTAATTGCTTTCGCTTGGTCTGCTTGATTTGCTATTTGGACAAATTCTTCATCCACCAAATTACCTCTTTGTTTTGTTGGTACGTCAGTACCACCTACATAATCATCTCTGGTACCTACCCATAAACGAACGTTCGTTGCTGGTGAAGCACTAATATTGGTTATTTTTACCTTAATGGCAATGTAACCTTCGGGCTGTAGTAGTTCAAAAATATTTTCTACCCTGAACAGCTGACTATTAACCGTTATTTCACCCGTAGTTTTTATTTGTCCGTAACCTTCTCCTGTAGTATTATTGGTAATGGTAAAACCTGAATAATCGTATACTTGATTGGTTAAAACAGGGTTTTCATTAAAATTTCCGTTAATATTCCAGCTAGCGGACCCGTCACCACCTACACCCCAACGAATGTCTAATGGGTAATTACTATACGTTAGTTGTCGATACGTAGAACCATTATAATAAAATGGTTGCTGCATATTGCCCGCACTGTTTATAGAGTTTTCTATTCCACTACCAATTCGTAGTCGAGTGTTATTTAATACCCGATTGGTTTGCGAGTGTATGGTATACATATTGGCCAAAAACAAAAAGACCAATACTAGTTTTAGTGTATTGAATTTCATATTTAAACTTATTTTGGAGGTTATAATTGATTATTGGATACTTCCCAACCATTTTGGGTTTTCACAAAGTATAGTTCTTCATTCTTGGTTGTTCGTTCACCATTTACATCATAGGATAGATAGATGCGTACAAAAGCCTTTACCTCATCTATTTTTAATGTGTGAAATAGGAAATATGGAGGATTCCCCAAAGCATTTATATCTCCTTTATTTATAAGTACAACTGGCTTACCACTTACAACCAAATTTGAAGGTAGGTCCAATTCTACTCCATGGTTTAAGACATATAAGGTAGGAACGTCAGTAAAACTTACCGTAGATTCTTCCCATAATTTGGCATTATTTAAACTCTGCGAAATAATCGCTTCAGGTAGTTGACCTACATATTCATGTCCATTATTTTCCTGAGCCCTTACGGTACTAAAACAGGAATAAAAAAGAAGGAGGATTGTTATTAATTTGCTTACAATTTGTACACTTGTTTTCATAAAATAGTAATTAGATGATTTTGTATGTTTTATAGATGAACAGCAAAAATATCCGATTAAGTACTATTTTTCCTACCTTTGTTGTGTATCATTACTTTATTGTAGGTGTAATCCTTCAAATTGTAAGTGTGTTCTTTTTTTCTTTCCTATATTGAAGTAATTTACTTACAATTCCCTTAAACTATCGATACTTTATGGTGAACTACTGTAAGCTGTGGTTTTAATTCGGTTGACCTTTTGTTCATTCTACCCTACAATGCAGATTTAAATTTGAAATTGAATATTTCGTGGTCTTGCCTAGCGGTTGTTAACTTTTTATAAAAGTTGTCGGTTTTTATTTTTTAGATGTCGGCTATTCACTTATTATATTGATTATCAAGGTATACGTATTTACACATAGGCATATGGCTTAATTTGGTGTAAAGTTATTTTCAAGAACTGATCCCGGTAACGGTGTAGTTCACTTAGCCATTTTTATCGATGGAAGTCGTAAATTGTAACATCTACTTTTAATTGCCCTTTTTATCAAAACCTAATACTAGTATAAATGGCAGTTGTGCCTGCAGTTTATAGTTGTCAAGTTTTGGTCATTTTCGGTTTTCCTCTATCTTGTTAAAAATTATACGTATCTATTTATGAAATCAAGAATTTTTTCTAGTTATCTCGTACTGTTGAGCTTGTTAATTTTTGGAATTGCACATGGTCAGAAAGATATTATCGTGGATGCAGATACGGGAAACGAAGTTGATGACCTCTATGCCTTGGCCCGTATACTTATAGAACCCACGGTCAACGTAATTGCTTTAAATGCCGCGCATTGGCAAACGAGTCATTGGGCCGTTGAGAATTCTATGGAAAATAGTCACCGTTTAAACCAGCAGCTTCTTGGTGAAATGGGACTGTCCGTTAAAACCAATAGGGGAGCCATAGCTCGTATGTACGATTGGGGCGATCAAGCACAACATTCGGCAGCTGCGTACGAAATAATTAAACAGGCCAAGCAGCATTCCGAAGAACGTAAATTACCGATACTGGTATTAGGCGCGTTAACAAACGTTGCCTCCGCCCTATTTATAGACCCAAGCATAGCTTCTAAAATTAAGGTGCATTGGTTGGGTACCACGATGGATTTTGAACATAAAATTCTAAAGCGAAATGATTTTAACTGTGCAATGGATCAATTTGCACTCGACTATTTACTTGAATCATCAGTAGAAATGACCATTATGCCGGTAAGTGTTGCATCGGCCATGCACATAGATTTTGAGCTTATGAAGACCAAAATTGAGCATACGAGTTTGGGCAAGTTCTTAAACAAGCGCTGGTATGATCATATTGATTCGGGTAGAAGAAATAGAGTGCTTTGGGATTTAGCGTTAATTACCACCTTTATTTATCCAGAAATGGGAAAACTAACAACTGTTAAAACTTCTAGAGATAGTGGTAACAGGGAAATTAATTTTTATGAATCGGTCGATGCTCCCGCAATTTATGAGGATTTTTATTTGCATATTTTACAATTTTCCAAAAACTAATTTTTTACGTAAACAACCTCAGGGCAAGTCCAATAGGCATTTCTAGGAAGCTCTATTATTATTTCCAGGCAAGCCTCTTAACATTTAAATCTCAATTATCGAATAATTATCCCGAAGCAAGTCCGCCGGGACATTAAAAAGAAATTTAAAAGTAAATTACCATACTAGCTTGCCCAAACGGTAGTCAGGCGTCCCATCATTTATATCTTTATTATCGAACAAAGAAGCCGCTACTATGTATTGAACTCAATTTAATATTCATAAAATCAACTCTATTCCATAGAAATAATAGCCTAAATTTGATGAATCATAAACTATACGTATCAATGAAAAAATTAGCATCATTTATTCTTCTTGTGTTCTTATGTATGTCTTCAATTGAAGCACAAACAAATTTAAAAGAACGCACCGTCTCCGTAACAGGCATGGCGCCGTTAGAAAAAATAATCGACAACTACAGAATAAAAGCCACCCTTAGCATGGACCAGGTGTACTATGCCGATACCCGCTTAGAAAATCTAGATCAGTTAAAAAAACAATATTTTAATGCGCTTAAAGAACAAGGAATCGATATTTCTAAATTCGAAGAAAAAGAAATGGAATATTTTTCTTTAGGATACCAACGTGATGGTACTGTTCTTTACTACGAAACCAATTCTAAAGAAATAGCGATGAAATTAGTAAAGACCAATTTACAAGGGGTTTCATTACAATTTCAAGTAAAGCAATCTGTAGCTCCGGAAAAAAATAAGGAAGCGCTTGAAATTGCCTTAAAAGATGCCATGGCCAATGCCACACTACTTTGCAAGGCTATAAATACTACTGTTGGCGATATCATTTCTATTAGTAGCAACCAGTATAAAAATGAAGACTGGGTAAGTTACTACACCGATTACCAAGAACAATTTACGGTAAGCGTTGTTTACCAAATGAAATAAAAGGTACACCAATACTTTACAAAACAATAAAAAGTGGCTGTTTAATTCATAAGCAGCCACTTTTTATATATTCAAAAATAGCACGAGTGTAAACTACCTCGGGGCAAGCCCAAGAGGCATTCGCCCGAAACGAACTTTTAATTTCGAGGCAAGCCTCGGGGTATTATACCCTTTGGCGGTACCAATAAAAGCGCTTAGTTTAGCTCCAGTGGTTTCGCCGGCGTATTGGTAGCATTGGTTTCCAATTTTAAAATTTCAGCTACTGTAGGCGCCACTTGATTAGTGAACAGTTGTTCGTTGCTGACTTCTCCTTTTTTAGAAATGCCAGGACCTATAATGGCCAACCACGTGTGTTCCGCACCTTGCACATCCGCACCATGGCTCGTCCATTTAGAACTTTCCGCTACGCCATCGCCTCTACCGTGATCCGTAGTGATGATAAAATAGGTATTGTCTTTATAAAAGGTATCGTTTTGTACATACTCCCATAAATCGGCAATTAAGGCATCGGTATTTTGTAACGACTTCATATAAAAATCGAACGCGCCCTCATGTGCAAAATCATCCGTTTCACCATAAGCGATATAGACTAATTTTGGATGCTCTTTTTGTATATATTCCTTTGCAAAGTGATGGGTAAATACATCTAACCGTACACTCTCCCAGATTATAGGTGCCTGACGTTGTATTTCATTTAAAAATTTCTCCTTTTCATTCAACGCCCCAACAGCATCCATGTACCCTGCATTTACCGGCACACCACTTCTTTTATCATTGATGATAAACGGAAATACATCCCAGCTCGCAAAAGCCGCAACTTTACCCCTATATAGTTCTGAAGCATTGGCTGTTTCCAATAGGGTCACATTCTTGTTATAGTTTTTATCGTTACTGTTAATATGCTCATCATCTGCCTTACCGGTTAAAATTTCATTATACCCAGGGTAGGAAAACAACATTTTATTGGTAAGGTCTACCGTGCTACCTTTTGTTCTGTTCCCATGTAATTGACCTTCTTTTGCAATGGTATTCCAGAAAAAGGGCATGAGCATTTTTCTATTTTCTTCTTCAGATTTCCCTACATATTTACTGATTAACAATTCTTTATTATGGGTATAGTTGCTATTGAGTAAATTGGTATCGATACCTGTAAAAACATCTTGCCAACGCACCCCATCCAGGGTGATTAAAAATACATTCGGATTCTTTTCTTGCTGCCCTTTACTGGTCAACGAAGTAAGAATTAACGTTGCTAGTACTAATTTATGTAGTGTTTTCATTTGCATGTGGTTCCTTGTTCGTTGTTGGTTATTCGTTGATGGTTGTTCGTTGATGGTTGTTCGTTGATGGTTGTTCGTTGATGGTTGTTCGTTGATGGTTGTTCGTTGATGGTTTTAACGCTTCGCGTTGTAAGTACAAAGTACAAAGTATTAAGTACTTAGTACGCTTTACTAAATACAATATACTTAATACTTTGTACTTTGTACGTAATACTTTGTTGTTCGTTGTTCGTTGATGGTTGTCGGTTGCTTCGGCTACGCTCAGTGACCGATACCTTCAAAATGTCATTTCGAGCGCAGTCGAGAACTTTGGAACACACGATGTCACTTTGGCTACGCTCAGCGACCGATACTTTCAAAATGTCATTTCGAGCGCAGTCGAGAACTTTGGAACACACAATTTCACTTCGGCTACGCTCAATGACCGATACTTTCTAAATGTCATTTCGAGCGCAGTCGAGAACTTTGGAACACACCATGTCACTTCGGCTACGCTCAGCACAAGTGTTCGTTGATGAAAAAAAAACAAATTCAAATACAAGTTCAAGCTCAAAACTCAAGTTCAATTCAAAAGTGCGTATGATTGTTCATTGATGGTTGTTTGTTGTTCGTTGATGGCTGTTAAAATTAACGCTTTACTAAATACTTTGTACTTTATACTTAATACTTCGTTATTCGTTGTTCGTGATTTTAACGCTTTACTAAATACTTTGTACTTTCTACTTTGTACTCTGTACTTAATACTTTATACTTAATACTTTGTACTTTGTACTTTGTACTTCATACTCACTAACACCATAACAAAAAATAGCGCCCAACAACTATAATTGCGGGCGCCACTGTATATGCTTCTTCCGCAGTATTTATTTCTTTTTATAGGAATACGAATAGGTGTTTTTAGCATTCATTTGTGTGTCGTTCAGTACAAAAGCCATGTTCTTTAACTTATCCCTACGGTTAAGGTCGTTGGCTTCTTGTAGTACCGATTTGTCCGTTACTCCCGCTCGTGCTACAAATAAAGTTACATCGGCATGTTCGGAAATTAATAGGGTATCCGTTACCGGAATGGTCGGTGCGGTGTCCACAATAATTAAGTCGTAGAATTCTTTGGCCTGAGCAATAAAATCTTCAAAGGCATCGCTAGAAAGTAGCTGCGGCGCATTTGGCGGTATGGCACCACTAAGGCATACATGGTGTTGTTTACTGCTTTCCAAACCTGGGTACACATAATCTTGCCAGTTGGTTTCCGGGTGCTGTAAGTAGTCCGTTAGGCCTTTTGTATTGATGCCCATTTTAAAATAATTGTGCTGCTCCGGACTTCTTAGGTCTGCACCTACTAACAACACCTTTTTATTAATACTGGCATAGGCAACCGATAAATTATAGGCAATCAAACTCTTGCCTTCGTTCATGTTGCCCGAAGTTACAAAAATGGTACTTCCTTCTTTTTTCTTCCCTTTGGGCAGCATATAGTTGATATTGGTCGCCAAAATGCGGAACGACTCTGCCAATATAGAACGGTCATTAAAATCAGTAAAAATCTTATCGTTTTTAAAGTGCGGTATTTCCGCTAAAAATGGAATTGCGCTAGAAACACTCTCCACATCAGCCCGCTCTTCTACTTTATCGTTCAATGCAAATTTAATGTACAAAAATGCAAACGGAAGAAATAAGCCAAGCAGTCCGGCAATACCCAAAACCACTATTTTCTTTGGTGCTACGGGTATGGTGTTGGTTAACCCATAATCAACAATTTTTACCGAGGGTGCCGTCACCGCAAAATTAATGGCCGCCTCTTCTCTTTTTTGTAATAATAACAAGAACAAGTTTTCTTTAATACTCTGCTGACGCTCTATAGAACGTAACCGTTTCTCTTTTTCCGGTAGTCTCGAAAACACACTATTTACCTTGGACTGCTCTTGGTTTAACTGCCGTAATGAGGTACGTAATTGCGTTTGGTAAATGTTAATGGTTTTAATGATATTTACCTTTGCCCCTTCTAACTGGGTGGATAGCGCTACCAAACTTGGGTGTTGGGCACCCACGGTTTGCAATAACTTATTTCGTTGTAGCACCAAGTCGTTGTACCGGTCCACCAAATTGTTTAAACCTGTATTCTCTAAACCAACATCAACAGGAAGCAGTTCAAAAGCCGCCTGACCAATTACCGATTTTTTCAACAAGTCCGATAGTGAAATTTGAGTTTCTAAAGTAGCTACTTCACTTTCCGTATTGGATTTCCGCTCTAAGGAAATTCCGGCATCGGCTTCTATGTACGAAAGATTGTTTTCCTTTTTAAAATCTTCCTTTCCGCCTTCAATAGAATCTAGCTCCGTAGATAGGTATAAAAAACGTTCATCAATAAAATCAATCGTTCTACGCGATACTTGTTGTCGGTCTAAAATACCATCTTGGTTAAATTTCTTAACCAAGGTATTTAATATCGCCTCCGATTTTTCTACACTTTCTCCTTGTAAGGAAAGCGAAATTATATCACTGCTTTTTGAGGTAGGCTGTACTTGTAAGTCTCTCGCCAATTGCAAGTTTACCTCCTTATTAGAAGTTAACACCACCTCATAACTTACATTTTGAAACGATTGAAAATCGGCACCTGGCTGTAATTGTACTATAAAAGGCAGGCCTGTTAAAGAAGAATCCAATTGCGAAAATGAAATTGTTTTAGCATGTTCTTGTTCGTCAACTACATAAATTTCATTTTCATTTATCGTGAAGGTAAATGTTCTTGGTTCTACCAAACTATCTTCCGCAATGTCTTTTAGTACCTTAAACTGGGGATTCCAAACGGGTGTGGTCTTAATACTCCCTTTTTTAAAATAGGACACGCCCAAGTTTAAATCTTCTACTACTTGATTAAGTATTCTGTACGATTTTAAAATCTCGGTTTCATTATCCATATTAATTTTAGAAGTATTTCCTAAAACGGATAAAGGATTTGTAGCGACATCTATTTCTTTGGTTTCGTCTACAATTTTAATTTTTGAAGTAGACTGGTATATGATTGGCGCATAGCGCAAATACATAACGGCCAAAGCCAAGCACAAAACAAGTGCCCCTATAAACCAAGGCCAATATCTAAGGTATTTCTGAACAATTGCTTTTAAGTTTAAAGGCTGGTCGTTTTCCTCAAGATCTAAACTAAACGGAGCGTCTTTCATGAATATAAATCAAGATTATGCATAAGTGGACAAATTTAAAGAATCATTACCAATTGGGAACATAATTCATTGATGTTTAATG
Source organism: Maribacter hydrothermalis (assembly GCF_001913155.1). Classification (GTDB taxonomy): domain Bacteria; phylum Bacteroidota; class Bacteroidia; order Flavobacteriales; family Flavobacteriaceae; genus Maribacter; species Maribacter hydrothermalis. The sequence goes on along the minus strand of NZ_CP018760.1, from coordinate 2,857,681 downwards.
GGTCTTCCACAAGTTTTCCCATCCTAAATTTAAAAAACAAGGGCCTTGGGTCATTTCGCTATATTTTATATCGTTATGAAATCCGTTCCATTCTATAATATGTATTTTTTCTTCTTCATCAATTGCTACATCCCAGCCTATACATCCAATATATGGGACGTTCTCGTGAAGTTCTTTACATAGCTCAATTGCCTCTCTATACTTAGGAATGATTTTATTTTTAAAACGTTCTTTACTATCTGGGTGAACATTGGTTGAACTCCAATTAGACAAATGTCCAAATTCTGCCAACTCACCTGTATTACAATCGACAGCAACTGCAATTTGGGCTTTCCCATTTACATGTGTTTCACCCGCTCTGCCAAATTTTATATAGGAAGCCCTAACTTCTATCGTATTCGTTGCATTAACGACAGTGGTTATTCTTAAAGTTGTTAAAGCACTAGCACAAAATTGTTTAAAAAAAGCATGTTGATGAATAAAATTTTGAACTACACCGTTACCCAATTCATTTATTTCATCACTATTAAAATTTATCTTAGAAAAACAATACACTCCTTTTCCTTTTAGCGAGTTATCTTTTTTAAAAACTATCTTATCACTTTGTTCAAAAAATACGTCAGCCAAGTCAGCATGTTTTAATAGCTTTTTATCTTTTGAGATCCATTTGCCATTTGCACTATAGGCCTGATCGGGAAATAAGGTGGTTTCAAAGAAAGAATTGGTTATCATATTACTAAAGGACAATTGGCCATGTGCCCCTTGTACTTTAGGAACGACAATTTCTCTATAATAATTATCAGGAATCCAACCTTCTTTAAATACACCAGCATTAATGGTATATACATATAGCCACGGCGCAAATCGTTTAGACCCTAAAACTTCTATGGCATAGTCATCTGCTTTCTTTCTATCTAACTTAGAAATTGCATTTTTCACTTTAGAAAACTCATTATATATAGTTAAAGCCTCCTTTTTATGTAAATAATGAAACCGCTTATTTTCTATGAGTTGAAATAATTTTTTAAGGGATGTAAGTGTGCTCAATGAATACGGCATTTTGGAAGAGTAAAACTAAACACAAATATTATCCTTTTTTAGGTGCTATTTTATGTTTGAATACTTCTAAAATAAATTTAGGTGTAGAAACTAAATTGCGTTCAGCCAATCTTTTTGGTTCTTTAAAGAATCGTGGTAACCACTCTAAACCATGTTTTATCCAAAAAGGATGCGAACGTTTTACAGTACCCGCATAAAAATCAAAAACGGCACCTATGCAACAGGTGATTTCTACATTTAGGGCGTCTTTATGTGCATGAACCCATTTTTCTTGTTTGGGGGCTGTCATACCCACAAACAACACATCTGGTTTAAATGCATTTACTTGGTCGCACATTTCTTTACTGTCCTCCGCAGAAAATTCACTTTTAAAAGGTGGAGAATACATACCAATAGTAATATTAGGGTATTCTACCGCTGCTTTTGAACGAATTAAATCCAATTCATTTTGCGAAGCACCAAGAAAAAAACAACTGCCTTTATTCTCTTCTAAATAGTCCAATAAGTAAACAAAAATATCAAAGCCGGCAATCTTACTTATTTTTCTGTCTTTTAAAACTTTGCCAGCCCATACAATCCCTATTCCATCCGGTAATAAAACATCTGAACTTAAAAGTGCATTTTTAAATTCCGCGTCTTTTTCCGCCATACAATAACTATGTGGATTTATGGTATTAATGAAGGTTTTCGATTTAACCGGTAATTCAGGAAGCTTTGTAATAACGTTATAATCAAATATCTGCATAAGTGGACTCTTGAGTAAAATTTTAAACTTGGGGGAATGGCATTATGAATATATAAATTTACATTTTCTTACAAAAAAAAATGAGCTCAATCAAGTTAATATTGACCCGCAACCGTAAATTTTATTCTTATTAAAAACACAGTTAACATACATTTTAAAGTTGGGTTTACATATTAAATTTTGTTAATGCCTTTTTTACTAGCATCGATTCTCTTACTTTTAATTTAAAAGTTACATTAAACTATTTCTTCCAAAATTTGTGAGAATCTTTCTTCAAACTTATCTAAAGTAAAGAATTCATTAAAATTTTCTTTCCCAATTTCTCCCATTTTAACACGTAATTCCGAATTTGTTATAAGGAGTTCAATTTTTTTAGCAAGTTCTAAGGAATCCTGTCTTTCAACTAAAAATCCTGATTGGTTATTCTTTACAATATCTGGTATACCCCCTTCATTGGTTGAGATAATTGGCAAGGAGAGCTGCGAAGCTTCCAATAAAACCAATGGAAAGCATTCATTTTTTGTGGGAAAAACAAATATATCGCTATTTTCGAAAGCAATCTCTTTTTCTAAACCATACTTTGGACCATCATAACAGACACAATCAGAAAGGCCTAATTCATTTACTTTTGCAATAAATTCCGCAAGACTTATATCCCCAATATTACCAATGAATCTGCAAAAAAAAGGTACTCTTTTATTCTTTAGGATTTGACAAGCCATAAGCAAATCAAATACGCCTTTGGAAGCTATAAGATTAGATAAAAATAAGAGCTGTACTACTTCATTCTTCACAAGACTTGACTTCAATGAACTATTTGTTAATGGAATTCCATTTGGACAAATATGAACATTTTCTACTGACACATATTTTTTGACATCTTCATACAAATAATTTGATAATAATATCACTTCTGACCCTTTAAAAACCTGCCTATAAAATAAATTGTCTAACCATTGATGCTGTTTTGTTTTCACCCCTTTGTTATGAAAATGTAGCACAATTTTTTTACTAAATATTTGACTTAAAAACACGACAATAGCATCTTTAAAAAAACCTGCACCAGACGAGGTTAAAGTAATATAAACAAGTTTGGGTTTATCCTTGTATAAGTGTTTTAGTGTATTATATAATATCTTAATATATCTTTTAATTTTCAGAAAACTTCCATATCCAATTTCATTTACTTTTGTTGATGTTCCTAGATTAATATAATTTATTTTGAATTTATTATTAATCAAATTACTTTCCATTATAAATTTACCTACCATTGCCGCACCATGAACAGGTGGCGGGTAGTGTAAAACGGCCAGTATATTCTTCGATTTCCGGTCTTTTTCAGATAATAATGAGTCATACAAATAAAGCAACTGATCATAAACCTTTGTACTATTATATCTTAAAGCCGCCTTTTTCCGAGCGTTATTCCCCAGTAAGCTTCTTTTTTCATCGTCGGTAAACAACTCTTTAATAGCTCCTGTTAATCCAATTACATCACCCGGTTGCACCAGTATCCCTGTTTCATTATGCTCAATAATATTCGCCATTGCCCCAAGGTTACTCGTTATGATAGCCTTACCATGTTTCATAGCACTGGTTAGCACATTAGGAAAACCTTCGTACCACTTACTTGGTACTACAATGATTTTTGAGGATGCATACAAATCATCTAATTGTTTACCTGCAATAAAACCGCGCCATTCTAAATTAATTGGAAATTCCTCAATTAAATACGATAAATTTTTTGGTATACTGCCGGCTATTACGAATGGAACATTCGGCAAAAAAGATGCTGCCTTAATAAACTCTTTAATTCCTTTTTCTTCACTTACCCTACCAATAAACGTTACATATTCTGGTATTAAATTAGATTTCGAAATACTATTCTTTGAACTTAAGCCTGGTAACACAAACAGTTTGTTTGCAGGTATACCATTATCTATAAATTTTTGTTTCTGAAAAGCCGATTGTACAATGTAAGCGTCCATAGCGCTAGTAACATGCCAAAAAGTACGTGCCAAGAAATTACGGAGTGCATAGCCTACACTCTTGGGCACATCATTTTCACAATTCTTAAGAATACAATTAAGTTCCCGTGTTCCGCTTAGGCATTTTTCGCAAATAGCACCTTGGCCGTCTAAATGCAAGCCAGTAGGGCAAAAAATACGATAGTTAGGGCAACGCATTACCAAGGGTATACCTCTACGTTTTATGGTCTTTACAATACCAGGGGATATAAAAGGATATAAGTTTTGAACTTGAATTACATCGGGTTGAAATTCATCTAACAAGACTTTAAGTTCATGTACTGCCCTAGGATTATACACACCCGAAAAAAAAGCTTGCACCTTTCTAAGAAAAGAATCATTAATCACATCAGAAAAACGCCTAAACCATTTTACTTCATGGCCATTCTGCTCTAAAATTTCTTTTAAGGATTCTGCGGCGTATTCCTCACCTGTAGTGTTACTTGCGTAATTGTTATGAATAAAGAGTATTTTCAAAAGCCTTATTTGTTCTAGTTATTTATTCCCTTGAATTTAGCCAAGAACCAAACTCAAAATCTTTTTCGGGGGGAGTAAAAACACCAAAACCATTACAAGGGTAAAAGGTCATTTCTCCGAAATAGATTCTACCTTCTATATTATAAAAGTCTACACGTACAAATTTAAAATTTCTAGCCAATTTACGTGCTAAATCAACCATAACATTTAAATTTTTTGGCCTCGGCAAATCTTTTTCAGATTGTGGGTACCATAATCCAAATGGAAGACGATTCCACTCTAAGTCATAAAAATTTAGGGTGTGATCTATAAACCGATTCCTATCTATTTGTATATGTTTAGGCTCTCCATGAAAGCAGTGAAATTTATAATCGACTAGCGCATTCTCGTTTTCATTGGCCAAGAACTGTTCGCAAATAATACGCGGTGGCACATGGTTATATGCATGCTCTCCCCAAAGCTGGTAAAAATTGGTTTTTAACCATGTATCCATTTTACGCTTTGCACCGTCAATGTCAAAGTCCGCTTTGTTTTTACATATTAAAATCATATCTGCCCCATGGGTGCCTTTTAATACAAATTGTTGAGGTAAAGTTTCAAAATCAACCTCAGTTACAGTGTCATAAACCCCATATAAGTCATTTAAATATTGAGCTCCAATTTTTTCTTCTACATAGACCCTTACCGCATATTTATCTACTAGTTCCGTATAAATAGGTGCACGGTCATACAAATTTTGCCAAATAATAGTGGCCATTAGGGTATCCGGCTTTTTTAAATTGAGCGGGCGCTTAAACGTATAATAATAGCGTATTTGATAATATAATTTATCGGTAGTACATTTTCGCAAACATTTAAGCAAAAACCTTTTAAAATTAGTTTTATATTTTCTTTCATTAGTATTCATTGAACAATATCTATAATACAGGGATTAAGATGTCTATTTTATCCTGAAAACTAAATGGCATTGTACTTTCTCTTATAGAATGAATAGTATGAGGATTCCCATCGATACTCTTCAGTAATTGGTCCAACTTCTCTTCAAATTCTTTTGCATTTGTTGGGTCAAATAAAATTCCATTTTTCTCATTGATTAGAGTGGATGCACCCGCAACTTTTGAACAAAGCACTTTACACCCTCCAAGGAGGGCTTCGTTAACTACAGCACCAAATGGCTCATAAATACTTGGTAGTACAAAAATTTGAGAAATATTAAACCACGCATATAAACCAATTCCTTGTCTTTGTCCTAAAAAAAGAATATTTTTTGAGACATTAAGCATATTACCCTCATTTTTTAATTCTAATTCTAGAGGCCCTTCTCCAATAACAACTAGTTTCCAATCTTTACTTTTTATTCTCCCGCAAGATTTCAACAACATTGACACGTTTTTCACCTCGGCTAAACGACCAACAAAAAGAATGATTTTAACACCATTCAATTTAAATTTTTCAATTAGCCTATTTGATTCAATAATACTTTTATTTAGCTGATTCCTGAAATTAAAATCGTCATGTATAATAGGTAACTCAAAAGCTTTTATTTTAGAAGAAACATTATTATTATACCAATCGCCTACTATAGAACTTGGAAAAATTACGCCATCAATTCTTTTTGCTATAAATCTCCTTAGTAATAGTCTAAATCCTTTTCTTTTTTTAGCTATTTCCATACTATCATCACAAAACGTATACATACGGAATTTCTTCGCCGATAAATAATAGTAAATTAAAGTTAGTATTGTAACTTGATTAAATTCACAACATAAAACTATTTCAGGCTTCTCTTTCTTTAAAATTTTCCAAATACCAAATGCAAAAAAGCGTTTCTTTAATGTAAATCCACTTTTGATATAATTAATTTCAAATGAACATTTTGATTGCAAATACCCTGATTCAAATGAATGATAAGCTTGATCCGGATAATAAAAATAAAATATTGCCGTAAATTTTTTGGCCAAATTGTTAAATAAATCTACGCGATATGGAGCCAATGCCGGATGCAATATTAATATCCTCTTTTTCACCTTATATTATTATTTTCTAAAAGTAATTTATATACATTATCCAAAGTTGTAATTTTATCCTTCCAGCTATAACATTTTGCTCTATTAAGCGCTCCTTGACTTAACTTTAATCGTAATTTTTCATCCCAAAATAATTTTAAAATTGCATCTTTAATTTCCAAAGTTGCAATTTTAGGACTTGAAATGCTTATTCGAAAACCGCAATCTTCTGTTACAACATCAGCAAAACCACAATGATTTAGACATATTATAGGCAATCCACTAGACAATGCTTCTAATGTTACGGTTGAAGTTAAATCACTTATACTAGTAATTATAAAGACATGACCTTTTCGCATAATTGTTACAGCCTGCGATTGTTTTACCCATCCATGCCAAACTATATTCTGAGATATATTATATTTTTCAGCAATTTTCATCCACTTTTCAGTCATCTCTCCTTGGCCTAAAACATTTAGCTTATAACTTACATTAATCTCTTTTAATGCTCTTAATAATAATTTAAGATTCTTACCCGGAGTATGTAAACCACTCCATACAATATTTAATGGCTCGTTTTCTTTTCGCTGATTAACAGCTAAGATATTATTATTTAGCTGTCCTACTTCACTGAGTATTACAGATTCTTTTGACCATACTTTTTTTGCAATAATTCCAACCTTTTCAGTTGCAGATATTAAAACCATATTATCACGTCTTGTAGCAAGTTTTGGTCTTAAATAAAAATTTCTCTGATATAAATTTATAATATTACGAAATGAATAAAATACAAATCCTTTAAAACCTAAAGTTGGAAGAAAAGACCATGGTGAATTTTCTAAACCACCAATTGGCCCCCATACAAAGGGCTTATTAATTTTCCAAAGATAGCCGGGCTCACGATAGCCTACCATATTTAATTGATGAATAACATCAAAATCATATTCTTTATCTAACTTCAATGCAAGATTATAAGCTTTGTACTGCCAATCTTTATAATACCAATAATAACTTGGTGGCCACAACTTCCTTAATTTGTCATTTTTTACTATTGGAATAAAATAAAAGCTAACATTAAGGGATTTATTAAGGTATAAATATTCTTGAACTGAGTCTTCAAACTCAATTTTTTCGGTAATTACATGAACTTCAAAATATTCAGAAAGGCCTGTTACAAAATTCCAACCCATTCCAGGTTCTGAACCCCTATGAGGCCCACAAGCGAACGCCGAAATTAATAACCTAGTTTTTTTCAATCTTTATAAAATTTTTTTAACACCTTCAATCATTGCATTAGCTTGATAGGTTGGAGTGTAATTTTCTTTTATGCTACTTATACAAATTTGACTGAGTTCTCTACTTTTTTTTCTATTTTTTATCCAATATTCCAATTTATTGACCAAATCAGAAAAGTTGTTATATGCATATAATATACCATTGACACCGTCATTTATCACCTCAACCTCAGGATTTTGAAAAATAAAATTATCATGAGTCAAAACAGGAACTCCATATGCCATAGAATGAATGCAATTTAATCCAACATTTCCGGGTGATACCAATAAGTCTGCTATTTTAAAATATTGATGAACATATTTTTCATCATAAATACCCCCCACAAACCTAAATTGCTCTCCTAAATTTAAATTACTTACAAGGTCTTGTAGTTTTAGTTTTTCTGGACCTTCTCCAATAATTATGCAATTTATAAGGATTCCACTGTTTCTTAACTTACCTACCGCTTTAACAATTTCGTGTACTTTTTTATTTTCTACCAACCTACCCATAAAAAGAATGGTAAATGCTTTATTTAAAAAGGAAAGCTTGTTGGTGATTTCATTAAATAACTCTACATCAAAATTTTCATATTCTAATTGTTGTTTTTCAAAATCTAATGAATTATTAATTACAAATAATTTATTAGGGTCATAGCCTTTTTTAACCATTACATCTTTTTGCGTTTTACCATATAAAAACATACCATCACCTATAAATCTGAATAACACTAACCTTAAAAAAGCTTTAAAACCTTTATCAAGGCCCCTATCCCCATGGGACCAAAAAATCACTTTCCTTCTAAATATTTTACAAAGTATTGATTGGAACCATACTCCTATATGAGAGATAGCACCTTCAAAAACATATACTTTATATTCTCCCTTAAAAATAGACCTTGATATTCCAGTTTGCCATAAAAGCAAATCTGGTTTATAAAAATAATTTTTAGTTCTAGTCCAATTTATTTGATTCAAATCACTTTCGGACACTGTAGCTTGGCTAATTGTCTGAATGCCCTTTTGACTTTTTATATCCCCAAAAATGTTAAACCTAAAATTGCCAGTACTTTTCGATAATTTCTTAAAAAGACCAACTCGATAAATTGGCATTATTTTACAAACTATTGCAATTTTTATCATGATAACTGGTTTATGTAAGCAAAAAAAATTCTATTTAATAGGGTAAAAAATAATTGTCAAATTGGTAGTGTAAATTTATTATTACAACATATTAATAGCCAGTTTTCACACTTATGTTATTAATAAAAAATATAAAATAAAATAGGATAGAAATTAACATAAAAGGTTGCATTAGATAACTTTCAAAAAAAGCACCGATTAAAATTCCAAGTAATATCCCTCTATTCAAATTATCAACTTTTATTACTGATTTTATAATTAAATAAGCAAAAAACAAAATCGCTAATACACCACCACCCGCTAAAAGTTCAACAAATGAGGAATGTAATGATAGATATTCTAATCTATCCAAATAAAACAATCCTATACCTTGATTTCGCGCTAAAATAATATCATTTAAATTTAAAAGACCAAATCCCCCAAACCAACCATTTTGATTGATTTCCTCTATTGCCAACATCCAAATTGTTAACCGTCCAGACGTAATTGTATTTATATTTTCAACAGTTATTAAATTCAAGTAATGGTAAAATTCAATTATCATTATTGAAATGAAAGTGTAAAAGAATATAGCAACAAATCCTTTTATTCTTGAAAACACTAAAACATAAAAAGGAATTATCAGAGTAATCATTAAAGCATTCCTTGACGTAAACAGCACTATAATAAAATAAACAAGAAGAAGTACATAATTAAATATCGAAACATCTTTTTGTAAATTATTAAATCTTAAATAAAATGAAATAATAAATCCAGTTGCCGCAAATAACCCAAAATGAATTTCATCCTGAAAAAAACCCCCAAAATTTTCGTCAAAATTTATCATATTAACGCCTGTACCATAAGCCAGAATAAACCAAAAAACAAAATTTGAAAACAGAATAACTCGGAATAGACTTAGTATTTTAATCTTGGTTAATTCTAAAATATTTGTTCTATTTTTTAATGCGATAATTGAAATATAATTCTTGATAAATAAAAAATAGAAAACAAAATAAATTGGAAAAGCTATATTAGCTAAGAAGTTATTATTCGTGGATGAAATATAATAAAAAGAATTAAAAACTAATATAACAGCAATTAAAATAAATAAAGCATAATTTTTAAGCTTAATTTTTAACACTGAATTTAAATTCAAAAACAAACTTGTAGATATAAAAAGTATACAAAAAACCAACTTCCCAATACTTCCAATCTCAGCTATAGTTTCATTAAATTTTATTGAATTCATAACTATTAATGTTATGTAAACAAATAATGAAATATTTAGTAAAGATCTTTTAAATCTATATTTTGTCCACATATTTTAAGTCTGAAATGATTTTTCGATAAATAAAATATTGTACGCTATAATAACAAATATTCTCTATAATCATAGTATAAAACACCCCGAATAAACCATAACGTTCCACTAATATATAACCTAGTACGACTGCCAATATACTTCTAGGAATATAAATCCAAAAATCTATATCCGTCCTTTTAATAGCTGTTAATGCAATTTTTATAGGT